>NZ_JAGPXT010000068.1 GCF_018070465.1 Micromonospora sp. C95 | reverse complement strand
CAGGGGCCGCGCGTCGGCGAACTCACGCCGGATCGCCATCAGACCCGGCATCTCATGCTCGGCCAGACGGATCTCCTTACGCCCGAACTCCGCGAGCGACAGATCCGCCACCTTGAAGTCGCCCTCGTTCATCGTCACACCGCCGATTTGAGGTCGGCGGCGCGGTCGGTGGACTCCCAGGTCAGCTCGGGTAGTTCGCGGCCGAAGTGGCCGTAGGCGGCGGTCTGGGCGTAGATCGGCCGCAGCAGGTGCAGATCCCGGATGATCGCGGCCGGACGCAGGTCGAAGATCTCGGTGACCGCCTTCTCGATCG
>NZ_JAGPXT010000009.1 GCF_018070465.1 Micromonospora sp. C95 | reverse complement strand
CCCCCCACCCCCTGACTCCCCCCCACCCACTCGGTTGATCATGAAGTTGTTGTCACGCCACGCCGGCATCGGTGACAACAACTTCATGATCAGCGGCGAGGTCGATCGGGTGGGGTGGGTGGGGTGGGGTGGGCGCACTGTCAGGGGGTCAGGCGGTGGAGGTCGCGGGGGAAAGGGGTTACCTCGCGGATGTTGGGGGCGCCGGTCAGGCGGGCGACGAGGCGTTCCAGGCCGATGGCGAAGCCGCCGTGTGGGGGCATGCCGTGGCGGAAGGCGTCGACGTAGCCGGCGTACGGCTCCACCGGCTCACCTCGGGCGGCCAGCGCGGCAAGATAGTCGGCGTGCCGGTGCAGCCGCTGTCCGCCGGTCACCAGTTCGAGGCCCCGGAACAGCAGGTCGAAACCGTTTGAGTGGCCCGGCCGCGCCGGGTCCGGATGGGTGTAGAAGGGCCGCTTCGCCATCGGGTACCCGGTGACGAAAAGAAACTCCGACCCGTGCTCGCGCCGGGCCCACTCCCCCAGCGCCCGTTCGTGCGCCGGGGCCAGGTCCGGTTCGTCGGCCGACGCGCCGGCGATCCGCAGCGCGTCGGTGAAGTGCACCGCCGGGATCTGCGCCGGCACCGGTGGGGGTGTGACGCCGAGGGTGGCCAGCGCACCGGCGGCCCGGTCACCGACCGCGTCGAGCATCCCGGCGAGGGCGTCCCGCAGTACCGCCATCACGTCCCGGTGGTCGGTGACGAAACCCAACTCGACGTCGAGCGAGGTGTACTGCGCCAGGTGCCGCACGGTGTCGTGCGGTTCGGCGCGGAACACCGGCCCGACCTCGTAGACCCGTTCGAAGACCCCGACCATCAGCTGCTTGTAGAACTGTGGCGACTGGGCCAGGTACGCGGGCCGACCGAACCAGTCCAGGGCGAAGACGTTCGCGCCGCTCTCGGTGGACGAAGCGACCACCTTCGGTGTGTGGATCTCCACGAAGCGGCGGGCGTCGAGCGTGGCCCGGAAGCCGGCCACCGCCGCCGCCGAGATCCGCAACGCGGCCGACCGGGTCGGATGGCGCAGGGCGACCGGGGCGTGGTCCAGCTGGGTCGGCAGGGTGGCCGCCAGCTCGGGCCGGTACAGGTCGAACGGGGGCGGCGCGGCGGGTGGGGAGAGCGGACGTACCGTCGGGTCGGTCAGCTCCAACCCGCCGGGTGCCGCCGCGTTGGCGACCACGGTGGCCACCACCTCGACGACGGTCTCCTCCGGCAGCGCCGCGACCTCGGCGCGCACCACGGGGTCGGTGACCACCACCTGCGCCAGGCCGGCGGCGTCCCGGACGATCAGGAAGGCCACCGACTTGAGCAGTCGGCGGCGGTGCACCCAGCCGGAGATCCGGACGGTACGGCCGGTGTGCCGGGTGAGTTGGTCGGACAGGATGCGTTGCACAGTGGCTCTCCTCGGTCGATCGCAACGCCCCGGCCACCTCGGGTGGCCAGGCATCGCCTCAGCCCCGGGAGGTGTGGGCGAGCGGGAAACCTCGCGGTGCCACCACACCTTCGCTCCCGTCGGGACGGGAGCCTCGTTCGTCGCCTTTTCACCGGGGCCAGCCGGGCGGGGTCTACTGGGCGCGGATGCCGGCGCGGCCCCGCTCAACCAGGGCCGTCACCGCACGCTGTTCTTCCCGCAGCTCGGGAGGGTCTTCGCGGCCCCGGTGCCAGACCGCCTCGCAGCAACCGGCGGCTCTCTTCAACTGGCGGGGCGGGACGCTACTCGGCTCCGTCGTCGCTTCGTGTCGGGCACGCTAACACCACCCACCGTCGCCGTGTGACCCGTTTTTTCCGTCCCCGGTGTCCGGTGTCACAGGATTTCCGGGGTGACGGCCGTCGCCCGCCGTTCATCGACGGCCGCCGTCCGGCGTAGGCTCGTTTTGTGACGATCGAGCACTCCGCGCCGACGACCGGCCAGGCCGCGAGTACCGCGACGCCCGCCCCTGAGGGGCGGCGACTGCTGCGGATCGAGGCACGCAACGCCGAGACGCCGATCGAGCGCAAACCGCCGTGGATCAAGGTCAAGGCCAAGATGGGCCCGGAGTACACCCAGCTGCGGGGCCTGGTCTCGCGCGAAGGGCTGCACACGGTGTGCCAGGAGGCCGGCTGCCCCAACATCTACGAATGCTGGGAGGACCGCGAGGCCACCTTCCTCATCGGCGGTGACCAGTGCACCCGCCGCTGCGACTTCTGCCAGATCGACACCGGCAAGCCGGCCGAGTTCGACGCCGACGAGCCGCGTCGGGTCGCCGAGTCGGTGGTGTCGATGGGTCTGCGGTACGCCACCATCACCGGCGTCGCCCGCGACGACCTGCCCGACGGCGGTGCCTGGCTCTACGCCGAAACGGTCCGGCAGATCCACGCCCTGCAGCCCGGTTGTGGCGTCGAGCTGCTGATCCCCGATTTCAACGCGGTACCCGAGCAGCTCGCCGAGGTCTTCGGCGCCCGGCCGGAGGTGCTCGCGCACAACGTGGAGACGGTTCCCCGGATCTTCAAGCGGATCCGGCCGGCCTTCCGCTACGAGCGGTCGCTGGACGTCATCCGGCAGGCCCGTGCCGACGGCCTGGTCACCAAGAGCAACCTGATCCTCGGCATGGGCGAGGAGCGGGCCGAGATCTCCCAGGCCCTGCGCGACCTGCACGCCGCCGGCTGCGAGCTGATCACCATCACCCAGTACCTGCGCCCCTCCCCCCGGCACCACCCGGTGGAACGCTGGGTCAAGCCGGAGGAGTTCGTCGAGCTGCGCGAGGAGGCCGAGGAGATCGGCTTCGCCGGGGTGATGAGCGGCCCCCTGGTCCGCTCCTCCTACCGCGCCGGCCGCCTCTACCAACAGGCTCTCGCCGCCCGCCGAACCGTTCCCCTGACCACCCCCTGAATCCAGACCGCGCACTGTCGATCTTGCGTCTGAGGCACCGCGCCTGATCTGTGCCCGCTCGCCCTGTTTACGCCGGGTCGCTGGCGCCGTGTCGGGGTCGTAAGGTACTCAGCCGGCCGCGGATCAACCGGGCGGCGGGCGACCACTAGACTCGACGCCATGGCAAAGCCCCAGGAGAAGGTCTCGTTCGGCCAGCGGCTGAAGCAGATCGGGTTGGTGTTCCGGTTCACCGCCAAGCAGGACAAGTGGTTCGCCCCCTTGGCCACCGGTGCGGTGCTGATCCCGCTCGCGTTGACCGTGGTCGCGGTCGCGCTCTGGGGCTGGCTCTGGTTGCCACTGGGCATCCTGTTCGCCCTGCTCTGCCTGTTGATCGTGCTCAACCTCCGGTCGAACCGGGCGATGATGAACGCGGCCGAGGGGCAGCCCGGTGCGGCCGCGCAGATCATGGAGAACATGCGCGGTGACTGGCGGGTCTCCCCGGCGGTCAGCTCGACCACCCAGATGGACATGGTGCACCTGGTCATCGGCCGGCCCGGCGTGATCCTGTTGGCGGAGGGCAATCCGCAGCGGGTTCGCGGCCTGCTCGGCCAGGAGAAGCGACGGCTGGCCAAGGTGATCGGCAATGCGCCGCTCTACGACTACGTCATCGGGCAGGACGAGGGCGAGCTGCCGATCCGCAAGCTGCGGATGACGCTGATGCGGCTGCCCCGCAACCTCAGCGGCAAGGACGTCAACTCCCTGGACAAGCGGCTCAAGGCGCTCACCTCCCGCCCGCAGATGCCCAAGGGTGCGATCCCGAAGAACCTCCGCCCGCCGCGCGGCGCGTCCCGCCAGATGCGCGGACGCTGAGCCCGCACGCCGGGGAGGGCCGGTCAGCGTGGGGCGGGGGTGACGACCGAGCCGGTGAGGCGGTCGTGCAGACCACGCCGGTGCTGGTCCATCAGCAGGGCGGGGACGACCAGGGCCAGCAGTACGCCCCGCAGCAGCGCCCGGAGCAGCCCGATCCGGCCACCGTCGGTCCAGTCGACGCACCGGATCCTGGTCAGGTACATGCCGGGTGTCTGGGCGAACATGCCCAGGAAGACGCCGTAGAGCAGGATCAGCACCAGCACGGGCGCCCAGGCGTCCCGGGTGGGGCTGGCGAACAGGCCCGACGCGAGCAGGCAGAGGATCCAGTCGATGACCAGCGCCCCGAAGCGGCGCCCCAGGTCGGTCGGGACGAAGTCGGGATCCTTGGCGGGAGGCGGCGCTGGGCTCGGCTGGGTGGTCACCCGCACGAGCCTAGTCAGCGCCGGAACCGCCCCGGGTGCAGGCCCGGCGCGGGCAGGACCCGGTTCGAGCCCGGGCACCGGAGCGGCCGGGCCCGGGCGCCGGGCGGACCGCACCGGGCAGCGGACCCGGCCGACGGGTGGCGCCAAAAAGGACCAATCTCATCAAGTTTCACTACACTGGCACAGCCGGACCCGTCCCTCGGGTTGAGGTGTCCGAGTCAGGCACCGAGGTGACCCAACGCGAGGGACGTAACACGGCAGAAACACTGGAGACATGGCCGGGCAACCGCACGGCCATAGCGTCGCCAGGAGCCTAGCTATCCGTGGACGTGCCAGGAGGACGAGTGTTCGCCAATCCCGAGGAACTCCTGCGTTACCTCAAGAACGAGGACGTGAAGTTCGTCGACGTTCGTTTCTGTGACCTGCCCGGCGTCATGCAGCACTTCAACCTGCCGGTGGAGTCCGTCGACGACGACTTCTTCACCAACGGTCTCGCTTTCGACGGGTCGTCGATCCGCGGCTTCCAGGCGATCCACGAGTCGGACATGCTCCTGCTCCCGGACGTCGCCACCGCCTTCATCGACCCGTTCCGCGCGCAGAAGACCCTCGCGCTGAACTTCTTCATCCACGACCCGTTCACCCGCGAGGCATACTCGCGTGACCCGCGCAACGTGGCGAAGAAGGCCGAGGCATACCTCGCCGCCAGCGGCATCGCCGACACCGCCTACTTCGGTCCGGAGGCGGAGTTCTACATCTTCGACTCCATCCGTCACGAGACCTCCGCGCACCAGGCGTACTACTACATCGACTCGATCGAGGGCGCCTGGAACACCGGTCGCGAGGAGGAGGGCGGCAACCGCGGCTACAAGACCGCGTACAAGGGCGGCTACTTCCCGGTGCCGCCGGTCGACCACTACGCCGACCTGCGTGACCAGATCGTCCGCCGGCTGATCGACACCGGCTTCACCGTGGAGCGCTCGCACCACGAGGTCGGCACCGCCGGCCAGGCGGAGATCAACTACAAGTTCTCCACCCTGCTGCACGCCGGTGACCAGCTCCAGCTCTTCAAGTACATCGTGAAGAACACCGCCTGGGCCGCCGGCAAGACCGCCACCTTCATGCCGAAGCCGCTCTTCGGCGACAACGGCTCCGGCATGCACACCCACCAGAGCCTCTGGCTGGGCGGCGAGCCGCTGTTCTACGACGAGACCGGCTACGCCGGCCTGTCCGACACCGCCCGCTGGTACATCGGCGGTCTGCTGCACCACGCGCCGTCGTTGCTGGCCTTCACCAACCCGACGGTCAACTCGTACCGTCGCCTGGTGCCGGGCTTCGAGGCGCCGGTCAACCTGGTCTACTCGCAGCGCAACCGCTCCGCCTGCACCCGTATCCCGGTCACCGGCAGCAACCCGAAGGCCAAGCGGGTCGAGTTCCGGGTGCCGGACCCGTCGGCGAACGTCTACCTCGCCTTCTCGGCGATGCTGATGGCCGGCCTCGACGGCATCAAGAGCAAGATCGAGCCGCCGGCGCCGATCGACAAGGACCTCTACGACCTCCCGCCGGAGGAGTGGGGCGACGTCAAGCAGGTGCCGGGCTCGCTGCCGGCGGTGCTGGACTCGCTGGAGGCCGACCACGACTACCTGCTCGACGGCGGCGTCTTCACCCCCGACCTGATCTCCACCTGGATCGACTGGAAGCGGGCCAACGAGGTCGACCCGGTGCGTCTGCGCCCGACCCCGCACGAGTTCGCGATGTACTTCGACTGCTGATTCGGCTCAGCACCCGCCCGGGCCGGCTCCGCACCTCGCGGAGCCGGCCCGCGGCATGTCGGCCCTCATGTCGGCCCACCTAATACCTTCGCGTCCGATACATTGGGGGCGTGGACACCCCGCTGCGCGAACCCACTTTCCTCATCCTGACCGCGCTCGCCCGCGAGCCGATGCACGGTTACGCGATCATCGGCGAGGTCGCGGCCCTCTCCGACGGCCGGCTGTCGCTGCGCCCCGGCACCCTCTACGGCGCGCTGGACCGGCTCACCGACGCCGGCCTGGTCGAACTCGACCGGGAGGAGACCGTCGACGGGCGGCTGCGCCGCTACTACCGCCTCTCCCCCACCGGTGACGCCACCCTCGCCGCCGAGACCGAACGGCTGCGCCGCAACGTCGAGGCCGCCACCGCGCGGCTGCGCGCCCGATCGGTACGCCCACTCGCCCCGCGTACCGCCGGAGGTCTGGCATGAGCGAGCGTCAGCGAGCGACTCATCAACGCAGTGCGCTGGTGCCTCGGGCCGGCACGCAGCGAAGCGGAGGACCGGCATGAGCATCCTGGAGCGTCGCTACCGGCAACTGATGCGGGCGTACCCGACGGACTACCGCCACGACCGGGGTGACGAGATCGTCGGCACGTACCTCGACCTGGCTGACCCACGACGGCGCTGGCCCTCCGTCGCGGACGCCGCCGACCTCGTGCGGGGTGGCCTCCGCCAGCGGCTGCGGGCCGCCGGCGCCACCGACCTGATTCCCGGGGTACGCCTCGCGGCGCTGCTCGCGCTGACCACCGCCGCCTTCCTGGCCGGCTTCTGGACACTGGTAGAGCAGAGCCCCCCACCCACCGAGGCGGGCGTGCCGACATTCGGCCCGTTCGAGTCGATCGGCATCGTCGCGTGGCTCGCCTGGGTGATCTCCGCGCTGCTGGTGCTCGTCGCGCCGGGTCGGCCCACCCGGGTGGCCATCGCGGTGGCGGTGCTGGCCACCGTGGCGGTGCTCCTGGTGAGCCCGGTCGTGGGCCTGCCCAGACCGCCACTGCTGGTCCTGGTGCCCCAGGTCGCCCTCGGTGTGCTGGCGCTCGCGGTGGACAGCCGCCTGCCGATGCCCGCTCGGGCCTTGCCGATCGTGGCGGCAGCGGGTGGCGCCGCATTCGCCGGTGGCGCGGGCAACCAGCTCTACTGGGGCTCCTACCGGTGGACGTCCGAACTGCTGCTGCCGGCGACCGGGGTGGTGTTGCTGGGGGTTGCGCTGCTGCTCGCCGTCGGGCTGGCCGTCCTGCGGGACAGGCGGGGCGGCTGGGCGGTGGTCGCGCTGCTCACCCCGATCGGCCTGCTCAGCGTGCACATCCTGGCCGGGGCGGTGGACGGCCTCGGTGGCGCACCGCGTCCGACCTATCCGACCCTGGTAGTTGCCGCGCTCACCGTCGGCCTGCTCGGGCCGGCCGTGCTGCCGGCCGCCGTCGCCCTGCGCCGACGCTTCGGCGGCAGCAGCCCCGGCGAACCCTGCCCCACCTGCGGCATCCGCCGCTGACCCGGCCCCCCGCCCACCGCTGACCGGGCACCCACCCCAGCACGGGGTGGTCGCCGCCGTCGGGCACACCGACGGCACGTAGCGCCGCCACTGAGTGGGCACTCCGCCACCGCGCATCGGGACGGCGGATTCTGCACGACGCACGCGAACGGCAGGCTCCTGACTGTGGCAGTGCAGGGGCCTCCGCATCGGCGTGTCAGACAGCTGGACTGCCACAGTCCATCGCCGGACCGGCGCGGGTTGGCGCGGCTGCCACGGGTCAGCGGCGGCCGGTGTGGCTGGGATCAGGAGGGTGCGGCCGACCGCCAGCGTAGGACGCGGGACAGGGTCCAGATGACCGCGGCGAGGATCAGAGCGGTCATCGCGATCGCGCCCGGGGCCTTGGTCAGCCGGGCCACACTGGTGCCGTCCGGCAGAGCGAGAAACGAGGCCAGTGCACACGGCACCACGAACCAGGCCGTCCGCGTCGCGGCCACCGCGAGCACCGCCAGCGGCCACGTCGCGTACCAGGGATGAAACACCGGCGCGAGCACCACGGTGGCCACCAACCCCACCCCCGCACCCCCCAACACCACCCCAACCCCAGCCGGGTTGATCATGAAGTTGTCGCCTCGGTAAACGCTTACCCAGGGCAATAACTTCATGATCAACCGCTCGATGCCCGCGTGTGGTGGGCGGGACTCGGGTGGGGGGTGGAGGGCGGAGAGGGTGCGGAACCAGAGGAGGGGGAGCAGGGTGGCCAGGAGGAGCAGGGCGGCTGTGCGCGTTACCGGGACCGCGTCGGGGTGGCGAGCGAGCAGTTCGCCGACGTAGTCGACGAGCATGCCGACGGCGGTCGGCGGCGAGGTCCACTGCACGGTGTCGCCGCTGTGACCCAACCCGCCGAGCCAGCCGAACCCCAGACCGGTCAACCAGGAGAGGACCAGCAGCCCGCCGACCGCCCCGACGGCCAGCACGCCGCCGTCGCGCAACAGCGTCCGCACGACGGGCCGGCCCGGCACGGCGGCCAGCGCAGCGAACGGCAGCACCACCACGGCGGTCGCCTTCACCGACACCGCCAGCCCGAGCAGCACCCCGGCGACCAGCAACACACCCACCGAGCGCAGCGATCCGAGCCGACTCGACTCAGGTGGGCGCGGCACCGACCCGCCAGGCGCGGAGGACCCAGCGGAGGACCCAGCGGAGGTCGCGCCCGAGCGGCCCGGACGGCGGACCAGCACCAGCAGGGCGGGCAGGAGCAGGCCGAGCATCACCGCGTCGTTGTGCGCCCCGGCCACCAGGTGCACGCCGACCAGTGGGCAGGCCAACACCAGCCAGGTCGCCCGGCGAGGCGGCACGCCGGCCGCCCGGGCCAGGCCGGGCAGGCAGGCCGCCGCCGCCAGCACGCCCGCGAGCGCCAGCATCCGCAGCAGCAGCACCGTGCCGACCAGCCCACCGCCGAGCGTCACGGCCAGCGCCGCGAGCAGCACGAAGAACGGCCCGTACGGGGCCGGGGTGTCGCGCCAGACCGGCGCGACCGCCTCGACCCAGGGGCAGCCGGCCGCGGCCACCCCGGTGGCGTACGGGTCACCACCGTCGGCGTAGATCCAGCCCTGACAGGCGTACGAGTAGACGTCCCGGCTGCCCAGCGGGGCGGTGACCAGCAGCGGCAGCGTCCACCACCCGGCGGTGACGTACGCCCACCTCGTCGATGGCGCACCGGCGCGCAACGCCCACCAGGCGCCCACCATGGCGGCGGTGCCGAGCAACCACGGCGTGACGGTCAGCGGGCCACCGTCGGGTGCGGTGGTGGCATCGGGCAGCGCTCCCCCGAGGTACCCGACGACCGCCAGCAGCAGCGCCCCCACCAGTCCGACGTAGCGGGCGACCCGGTCCCGAGAGCCCACGGCCCGGGCATCGGGACCGCGTCCGGAACCCGGATCGCCACCGGCGTCGGACGCGAAGTGGGGACCGAGGTGGGAACGGACGCCGGGATCGCTCACCGGCGGTACCTCTCCTCCAGTGCGGCGGCCAGAACCGTCCGCCGGGACGCCTACTCGACCGGCACCGGCTGACGGGGTGCCGCCCGGGCCTCCTTCGCCGACCGTACCAAGCGGGCCGCCACCACGATCACGAACAGCGTCATCAGTGGCGCACCGACCGTCTTGGTGTAGCGGGGCAGGCCGGTGCCGTCGGCCAGCACCAGGAACGCGGCGTACACCGTCACCGCGCTGAACCACCAGGTGCGCCGAGCGGTGGCGGCGAGCAGGGTCAGCGGCCAGAACCAGTACCAGGGGTGGAACAGCGGGGCGAGCGCCACCGTCGCGGTCAACGCCAGCGCGGCGTGCCAGAGCGGTTCCCGGTGGCGGGCCCGGAACCACAGCCACACCAGCAACGCCGCCAACACCAGCACGGCGATGCCCCGGGTCACCGGCAGCGCGTCGATGTGCAGGCCGAACGGCAGCACCAGGTAACCGACGGTCTGCCCGACGGCGGTCGGCGGCGAGGTCCAGGCGACCACCTCGTTGCCGTGGGACAGCCCGGTGATCCAGCCGAGGTCCAGCCCGGCGGCCAGGGTCACCCCGAACAGCGTGGCCACGGCACCGCCGACCACCGGCGTACCGTGGCGCAGCAGCGCGCGCAGCGAGAAGCCGCCGGTGATCGCGGCGAGCGCCGCGAACGGCACCACCACCAGCGCGGTCACCTTGATGCCGGCGGCCAGGCCGAGGACGACGCCGCCGGCCAGCAGCGGCCAGGGTCGCCCGGGGCGACTGACCACCACGGCCAGCCCGGCCACCAGCAGCCCGACCATCAGCGCGTCGTTGTGTACGCCGGAGATCAGGTGCACCCCGACCAGCGGGCTGGCCAGGGCGAGCCAGAGGGCCCGGCCGACCGGCACGCCGCTGCGACGGGCCAGCACCGGCAGGCAGGCCGCCGTCAGCACGACGCCGGCCACCGCGAGCACCCGGAACAACGGGATGCTGCCGATCAGGGAACCGGTCGCCGCGACCACCGCGCCGGAGAGCACCACGAACAGCGGCCCGTACGGCGCCGGGGTGTCCCGCCAGATGTACGACATGGTGTCCAGCCACGGGCAGGGCAGCGTGGACACGCCGTACTCGTACGGGCTGATGCCGCCCGCGTAGCTTGCCCCCTGGCACGCGTACGCGTAGGCGTCCCGGCTGCCCAGCGGCGGGGTGACCAGGAACGGCAGCACCCACAGCCCGGCGGTGACCAGGGCCCATCGCGCCGACGGCACCCGGTCCCGCAGGGTCCACCAGGCCACCGCCATGGCTGCGGTGCCGAACAACCACAGCCCGATGATCAGCGGCCCGTTCGGGCCCAGCCAGATCTTGATGGGGTTGGGTCGCAGATCACCGTCGGGCAGCGCACCGCCGAGGAACGCCGCCACGGCGAGCATGATCGATCCGGCCAGTCCGGTCCAGCGCACGAGGTGATGGGGCACGCCCGCCATGCTGCCAGTACCGTGATCGCGAAACGGAGGTGGGCATCGTCCGGCGGACACGCGCCGCCCCTGCCCGGCCTCCGCCCGCGCCCACCGGCGACCACGCACCGGCGCCCGCTCACCGCCCGCCGTCGAGCGCCCGCCGTCAGCCGGGCGAGCAGTGGCCGGAGGGCCGCAGGCTGCTGGTGACCCGGAAGGTGCCCGGCTCGCGGGCCTGGACCGTGACCCAGCCGTCCGCGCCGGGTGACAGGCAACCCGACCCGGCCGCCAGCGACAACCAACGGGACCAACGGACCCGGACGAGCACCTCGGCGGGGGCGTCGACGGTGAATCGCAGCCCCGCCTCGTCGGAGGTGACGAGCCGAGCCGGAGGGGAGACCAGGGGGGCCGGGTCGAGCACCTGGTACAGACGCCACTGCCCGGGGCGGCCGACCTCCCGCAGGTACGGCTGGCCGGCCAGCACCAGAGTCGCTTCGTCCCGGCCGTACCGATCCAGTGCCGCGTCGGGCGCGACGGCGACGTAGCTGACGGCGTTGTGGCGCAGCCACTCGCCGTACCGGCCGGCGTCGAGACTGCCGTCGTAGAAGAGCGGATTACGTCCCACGTCGACCTGCCGCTCCCAGCCCCGGGCCAGCGGTACCTCGGCGGCCACGAAGGCGCTCTCCCAGTGGTCCCGCAGCGGCACCACCTCGATCCGGCCCACCGGGGCCTGCCGGTGCAGCTCGTCGAGCAGCGGTTGGTGGAAGGCGGCGTACGCCGGTGCCGGCCCACGGCGGGCAATGTCGTTTGTCATCACCGGGGACTGCCACCAGAACAGCGCGACGAGCAGCGCGGCCAGCCACCGCCGGCCCAGTCCGACGTATGCCGCGACGAGCGGCAGGGCGAAAAGCATCGGCAGGCGCAGCGCGTTCGAGCCGATCGGGCTGGGCAGGTGGTAGGCCGCGACCAGGAGCAGCGCGGTGAGCGCGGCACCGACCCGCAGGGCCCGTACCGGTACCAGCGCGAACACCACCACGGCCAGCGCAAGGTTGATCCGCAGCGATTCGGCGCTGAACGGCTGCCGGCCACCGTTGCCGAAGAGCACCGCCATCGGCGCCACCGTCACCAGCGGCGCGAGGCAGAGGACCAGGGCTGCGGGTCCGGGTCGCCGGTGCCGCCAGACGTCGAGGATCAGCAGGGTGCCGCCGGCGAGGCCGAGGAAGAGGCCGGCCACCGGGCTGGCGGCTGTCGCGAGCACCGCCGCCGCACCGGCCGCCGACAGCCGCCACCAACGCGCACCCCGGGGCAGCGCCGCCAGGCAGAGCGCGAGCAGCGCCCACATCAGGCCGACGGCGAAGGTTATCCGGCCACTGGCCAGGTTTCCCACCAGGACGATCGCACCCAGCAGGCCGCCGAGCAGCGGACGGCGGGCACCGGTCAGCACCAGCAGCCAGGCCAGCGCCACAGCGGAGACGACCGCCGCGACCGCGCCGAGCGCACGCACCCCCACCAGCGCACCGAGCGTCTGGGTGTAGAGGCTGTAGCCGAACTGGTTGACCCCGCCGTACCAGGAGAAGTCCAGCGGGGCGAGCCCGTTGCACGCCGCGAAGCCCGCGCGGGCCACCTGCGCGGAGAGGTCGGTGCCCATGGGCGGGGCCAGCAGGAACGCGGCGGCCAGTAGCAGCGACAGCACCAGCGCGCCGAGGATCGGGTAGCCCGGCCACGGTGCGCCAGCGTCCTCGGCGGCCTTCCCGTCGGGAACGGCAGCGTGGGTCGATGTCGGCACCGAGCAGTCCTACCACGATCAGTGACCGGCCCTGGTAGCGGGTCACCCGGACACCGGCGTCACATCTCCAGGACGCGCTCGGTGGCGGCGCGGGAGCGGCGGCCGGTGCGCAGGTACTCGTCGAGAAACTCGCCCGGGTCGTCGCGACCGAGCAGCCGGACCACGCCGGCCAGTTCCACGCCGTGCCGGGGCAGCTGGTCGCCGGCACGGCCCCGGACCAGCATCAGCGCGTTGCGGACCTGCGCGGCGAGCGTCCAGCCGGCCGCCATCGCCTCGGCGTCCGCCGGGTCGACCAGGCCCGCTTCCCGGGCCGCGGCGAGCGCGTCGAGGGTACGCGTGCCGCGCAGCTGCGGGTACGCGCCGGCGTGCCGCAGTTGGAGCAGCTGCACCGCCCACTCCACGTCGGCCAGGCCGCCCCGGCCCAGCTTGGTGTGGGTGGCCGGGTCGGCGCCACGGGGCAGCCGCTCGGTCTCCACCCGCACCTTGATCCGGCGGATCTCGATGACCTGCTCCCGGGTCAGCCCGTCGGCCGGGTACCGGATCGGGTCGACCATCTGCTCGAACCGGGTGCCCAGGTCGGCGTCGCCGCAGACGCAGCGGGCGCGCAGCAGCGCCTGCGCCTCCCACACCCTCGACCAGCGGGCGTAGTACTGCTGGTAGGCGGCGAGACTGCGGACCAGCGGCCCCTGCCGGCCCTCGGGACGCAGGTCGGCGTCGACGCCGAGCGGCGGGTCGGGTGCGGGCATGCCGAGCAGCCGCCGCAGCTCCTCGGCGATGGCGTGCGCGGCGGCACTGGCCGCGCTCTCGCTGACCCCTTCCGGCGGCTCGTAGACGAAGAGCACGTCGGCGTCGGAGAGGTAGTTCGACTCGTACCCGCCGAGCCGGCCCATCCCGATCACCGCGAACGTCAGTCCCGGCATGGCCGGCTGGGCGGCGCGGGCCGTCCGCAGCGCGGCGGCGAGGGTCGCGTCGGTGACGTCGGAGAGCGCGGTGCCGACCGCCGTGATGTCGGACAGGGCGGGCGTGCTCCGGGCACCGTCGGGGCGGGCCGGGGCCAGCGAACCGGCCCGGCTGAGCACGTCGGCGCAGGCAAGGCGGAGCAGTTCCCGGCGACGCAGTGCGCGTACCGCCCGGGTCGCCTCGACCGGGTCGGTGTGCCGGGCCGCGGCGGCGGTGAGCCCGTCGAAGAGCACCTCGCGTGGCCGCGGGCTCAGCTCACTCTCCTCGGCCAGCAGGCGCAGCGCCTCCGGCTCCCGCTTCAGCAGGTCCGCGACGTACCGGGAGGCGGAGAGCACCCGGGCCAGCCGGCGGGCCACCGGACCGGAGTCGCGCAGCAGGCGCAGGTACCAGGGGGTGCTGCCGAGGGAGTCGGAGACCTGGCGGTAGTTGAGCAGCCCCCGGTCCGGCTCGGGCGCGTCGGCGAACTCGCTGAGCAGCACCGGCAGCAGGGTGCGTTGGATGGCGGCGGTCCGGCTCACCCCGCCGGTGAGGGCCTGCAGGTGACGCAGCGCCCCGGCCGGGTCGGCGAAGCCGAGGATCTCCAGGCGGTTGCGGGCCGCCTGCGGGGTCAGCCGCAGCCCGTCGGCCGGTACCCGGGCCACCGACTCCAGCAGCGGCCGGTAGAGCAGTTTGGCGTGCAGTCGGCGTACCTCGGTGGCGTGGGTGACCCACTCGGCGCGGAACTCCTCGACGGCGCTGCGGCCGGGCCCGGCGGTGTAGCCGAGCGCGGTGGCGAGCCAGCGCAACGCGCCCGGCTCGGTCGGTACGGTGTGCGTGCGTCGCAGGCCCTGAAGTTGCAGCCGGTGCTCGACGCTGCGCAGGAACCGGTAGCCGCGCAGCAGCGCCTCGCCGTCGGCCCGGCCGACGTAGCCGCCGGTGACCAGCGCCCGCAGGGCGGGGATGGTGCCGGGCGCCCGCAACGTCTCGTCACCCCGGCCGTGCACCAGCTGCAGCAACTGCACCGCGAACTCGATGTCGCGCAACCCGCCGGGGCCGCGTTTGATCTCGCGTTCCAGCTCCTTCGGCGGGATGTGATCAATGATCTTGCGCCGCATCGCCCGAACGTCCTCGACCGCCTCGGGGCGCTCGGCCGCCTGCCAGAGCAGCGGCGCCAGCGCGTCGATCCACTCCTGGCCGAGCACCAGGTCACCGGCGGCCGGGCGGGCCTTGAGCAGCGCCTGGAACTCCCAGGTCCGGGCCCAGCGCCGGTAGTAGGCCAGGTGGCTCGCGAGGGTCCGCACCAGCGGCCCCCGGTTGCCCTCCGGGCGCAGGGCCGCGTCGACCGGCCAGGCGACCAGCCCGCAGATGTGGATCAGCCGGGTGGCCACGGTGGTGGCGGTGGTCAGGTCGTCGTCCTCGGCCGCCACGAAGATCACGTCGACGTCGGAGACGTAGTTCAGCTCGCCGCCGCCGCACTTGCCCATGGCGACCACGCTCAGTCGTGGCTCCCGGGTGCCCTCGGGCAACTCCGCCACGGCGATCTGGTACGCGGCCGACAGCGTGGCGTCGGCAAGTGCCGACAGCGCGGCCATTGTCTGTTCCAGGCCGCGCCCGCCGGTCAGGTCGGCCGCCGCGACCCGCAGCAACGCCAGCCGGTACGCCCGCCGCAGCACCGCGACGGGGTTGCCCTCGCCCGACCTGTCGAGCCGGCCGTCCGCGGTCGGGGCGAGACCGTCCGGCTCGGTACGCAGCACCGGCCACTGGTCGGGGTTGGCCACCAGATGGTCGCCCAGCGCGGAGGAGGCACCCAGCACGGCGAGCAGCCGGCGACGCAGACCCGGGTCGTCGTGCAGCGCGGCGAGCAGCACCGAGCCCGCTCCGATGCCGCCGCCGGCCGCAGTGGTGCCCCCGGCGACACCGTCACGTCCGGGGCTGCCGCCGTTGCCGGCCGCACCCTCGCTCGCGGCGGCACCGGCATCCCCGCTCCCGGTGGCGCCGCTCTGGCCGGTGGCGGTCGCCGTGACGCGCCCGGGCCCCGCACCCCGTTGCCGCAGCGCCGCGCCCGGGCCTCCGGTGCCGTTCGGGCCGACCGCCGCACGGCGCTCCGCCTCGACCAACCGGTGCAGCTGACGCAGCGCCAGATCCGGGTCGGCGGCCCGGGACAGCGCGGTGAGCAGCTCCTGAGCCTGCTCACCGGTGGGTTCCTGGGTCTGCGGGCGCCACAGGTCGAGCCCGTCCGGCCCGAGCAGGTCGGCGGCGCGAGCGCCCGCCTCGTCGTCGGTGACGCCGAAGCCGTACCGGGCGAGGCGGCCCGTGGCGCTGGTCGGCCGGCCCATCAGTGCCCGAGCAGCGGCAGGCTGCGCCGCGACCCCTCGTCCAGCTCGCCGAGGGCGACGGCGGCGAACCGCGCCGCGAACGGCTGCCAGACCTCCTCGACGTCGGCCATCACCGCGTCGCAGGCGGAGATCACCAGCTGCGGGTCGTAGCCCAGCTCGGCCAGCAGCACCGAGTCGGTGGCCCAGTCGGCGATCATCGCGGTGTCGCACTCGATGTGGAACTGCAACCCCCAGGCCCGGTCGCCGAGCCGGAACGCCTGGTGCGGATAGCGGGTGGAGGCGGCCAGCAGGGTGGCACCGGCGGGCAGCTCGGTGATCTCGTCGGCGTGCCACTGCAACACGTCGGGGATCAGCGGCACGTACCGGAAGAGCGGATCGGACTCGGCCGCGTCCCGCCGGCCGACCACGGCGGGCCCCACCTCCGGCCCGGACGGGCTGCGCACGACCGTGCCGGCGTGGGCGGTGGCGAGCAGCTGCGCACCGAGGCAGACGCCCAGGGTCGGCAGCCGGTGCCGCACCGCCTTGCGGAGCAGCTTCTCCACCGCCGGGAACCAGGGCGCCGCCGGCACCCCGTCGACGAGCGGGTAGGCCTGCTGGTCACCGCCGAGCACCACCAGGGCGGCGTACCCGTCCAGGTCGGCGGGGAGGGTCTCGCCCGCGTGCGGGCGGACCACCGCCAGCTCCAGCCCGGCCTCGGTCAGCCACTCCCCCAGCCGGCGCGGGTCGTCGGTCGGGTCGTTCTCGATCACCAACGCAGTTGCCACATCGTCGAGGCTATCCGGTCCGGCCGATCCGGCCGACCAGCGGGACCGCCGAGCGCGGGAACGTTCCTGGCCACCGCAACTAAGCTGCCGCTGTGTCCGACCACACCACGCCCGACGACGTCGTACGCCCGCCCGCCCTGCGTCCCGGCGACACGGTGATGCTGGTGTCGCCGTCCGGACCGACCCGCCCGGAACGGGTGGCCCGGGGCGTGGAACTGCTCACCGGCTGGGGGCTGCGGCCGGTGCTCGCGCCCAACGCCTACGCCCGGCAGGGCTACCTGGCGGGGGCCGATGCGCTGCGGGCGGCCGACCTCAACACCGCGTTCGCCGATCCGCAGGTGCGCGGCGTGATCTGCACCCGGGGTGGTTACGGGGCGCAGCGGGTGGTGGACGCGATCGACATGACGGCGGTCCGCCGTGACCCGAAGGTGGTGGCCGGATTCTCCGACATCACCGCGCTGCAACTGGCGCTCTGGCGGGGTGCCCGGCTGGCCGGCGTGCACGGTCCGGGGGCGGCCTGGCGCGACGAGCGCACCCCGCTGGCCTCGGCCGAGTCCCTGCACGCGGCGATGACCAGCACCGAACCGGTCACCGTAAGCGCCGTCGAGGGCGAGGAGACCTTCGGCGTACGCGTCGCGGGCCGGGCCACCGGCCGGCTGCTGGGCGGCAACCTCTGCCTGGTCGTGGCCTCCCTCGGCACCCCGGACATGCCCGACCTGACCGGCGCGGTGCTGCTGCTGGAGGACGTGCAGGAGCCGCCGTACAAGGTCGACCGGATGTTGACCCAGCTCCGCCGGGCCGGCGCGCTGGACGGGTTGGCCGGGGTGGCGGTGGGGCAGTTCACCGACTGCGCCGACGGCTGGGACACCACGGTGGCCGACGTGCTCGGCGAGCGCCTCGGCGACCTGGGCGTACCGGTGCTCGGTGGCCTGCCGGTCGGTCACGGCCCCGGTCAGCTCACCGTCCCGGTCGGTACCCGGGCGAGTCTCGACGCCGACGCCGGCACCCTCAGCGTGGTCGCCGCCGTTTGCTGAACCCTTGTCAGGATCGTCTGTCTTCTGGATCGGGATTGCCAGCTCGTTGACAGCTTCGCCATGGTTCGCGCCCAGCCCAGCTCGTCACTGTCGGTGACGTCAGCAATCACCGACGACTTGGAGGAACGATGTTCCGCACGATCTCGAAGAAGCACCTGCTGGCCGGGCTGGCCACGGCGGGCGTGCTCGGCGTGGGAATCGCCGCTCCCACCGTGGCGCTCGCCGACGACAAGGCCACGCCGAGCGCCAGCGCGAGCAGCGCGCCGCAGGGCGACCGGCAGGACCAGCGGGCCGCACGGCACGCGCAGTTCGCCGAGGCGCTGGCCGAGGAGCTGGGCGTGCCGGCCGAGCAGGTGACCGAGGCGCTGGAGAAGCTCCGCGAGCAGCACCAGCAGGGTCGGACGGACCGCGAGGGCCACCGGGGCTTCCCGGGGCGCGGTGAGGGCCGCATGGGCGGCGAGGGCGAGCGGCGGACCCCGCCGTCGGCCGAGGAGCGTAAGGAGGCGCTGGCCGAGCGGCTCGCGCAGGCGGTCGAGGACGGCAAGCTGACCCAGGAGCAGGCCGACGCGATCACCGCCGCCGTCGAGGCCGGCGTGTTCGGTGGCTGGGGCGGCCCGGGCTTTCGCGGCGGCAAGTAACGCCTCGGCCGGCGTCCACCCGTCGCCACGTGCACAGGTAACCGCCCGACGCGGCCCAGGCTGATCGACGGGCACGCCCGGGCCGACGTACCGCGCCGCGTGGGCGGCCCCGCTCCACTCCTGCGGGGCCGCCCACCGGGCACGCCCGGGGCCGCCCGACTCACGACATGCGGCAAGTCGCGGTCTCCAGAGCCGGGGAAGGCCCGACTTGCCGCATCCGGCGACCGCTGACGGCGCAGGCCCGGGAACCGGGCCAGACCGGGGCGCCGGACCCGGAGGGCCGGACCGGGGAGTGGTCAGGCGATGCAGGCGCAGACGATGAGCGCGGCGCCGAAGTGGCTGGCGGCGCTGACCCGGGCCACCGGGTGCGGCTCGTCGGCGCAGATGACCTCGCCGAGCTTGCCCGGCGTGATCAGGTCCAGCACGAAGAAGGCAAGCGCCATGATGCCGAGGCCGATCAGCCCGAAGATCACCGTCGAGGCCAGTCCCTTGGCGAAGTCGCTGTAGCTGGTCAGGATCGCGGTGAAGACGATGCCGGCGACGCCGAGTTGGTTCGCGGCGAGCAGCAGGCCGGCGTTGGCGTTGCGGCGTACCCAGATCAGGTCCCGCAGTTTGCCCGGGGTGAGCAGGTCGACCAGGACGAAGCCGGCGGCCATCAGGCCAACTCCGACGACCCCGAACACCACGCTCTGCCAGGCTCCGCTGAGCAGATCCTCCAGCACCGACTGCCTCCCGACGGGTCTCCGGCCGGCGGGTGCCGGCACGGTGATCGAGACGATAGCGGCACCGGGCAACGCCCGGCAGCCCGCCGGTGGGCCCGTTCCCACGGACCCACCCACAGCTGCGGCCGCGGCGACAGATAGGCCAGCCCGGGAGCAGCGGCTACAGCGAGAGGTAGTGCTGGCGCTCGTAGGGAGTGACCTCGCGGCGGTACTGCTCCCACTCGGCCCGCTTGTTGCGGAGGAAGAAGTCGAAGACGTGCTCGCCGAGCACCTCGGCGACCAGTTCCGAACCGGCCATCACGTCGATCGCCTCGGACAGGTTCTCCGGCAACGGTTCGTACCCCATCGCCCGTCGCTCGGCGCTGGTCAGCGCCCACACGTCGTCCTCGGCGCCCGGCGGCAGCTCGTACCCCTCCTCGATGCCCTTCATCCCGGCGCCGAGCAGCACCGCGAAGGCGAGGTACGGGTTGGCGGCCGAGTCGGGCGAACGGATCTCCACCCGGGCCGAGTTCGGCTTGCCGTACGCCGGGACCCGGACCAGCGCGGAACGGTTCAGGTGCCCCCAGCAGACGTACGCGGGACTCTCGGTGACCCGGTCCGGCAACGCCTGCGGGAACAGCCGCTTGTACGAGTTGACCCACTGGTTGGTGACCGCGGTGTATTCCCGGGCGTGGGCCAGCAGCCCGGCGATGAACGCCCGGGCCACCTTGGACAGCTTCATCGGGTCGCTGGCGTCGTGGAACGCGTTGCGCTCGCCCTCGAACAGCGACAGGTGCGTGTGCATCCCGCTGCCCGGCTGGTCGGTGAAGGGCTTGGGCATGAAGGTGGCCTGCACGCCGGTGGAGAGCGCCACCTCCTTGACCACGTGCCGGAACGTCATGATGTTGTCGGCGGTGGTGAGCGCGTCGGCGTAGCGCAGGTCGATCTCCTGCTGGCCCGGAGCGACCTCGTGGTGGCTGAACTCCACCGAGATGCCGATCCGTTCCAGCGACAGCACCGCCTGGCGGCGGAAGTCCCGCGCCACGGCGTGGGTGGTGTGCTCGAAGTAGCCGCCGGTGTCCACCGGGATCGGCACCGAGCCGTCCATCGGCCCGTTCTCCAGCAGGAAGAACTCGATCTCCGGGTGGGTGTAGAAGGTGAAGCCCTTCTCCGCCGCCCGGGACAGCGCCCGACGCAGCACGTGGCGGGGGTCGGCCCAGGACGGGCCGCCGTCGGGCAGCAGGATGTCGCAGAACATCCGGGCGCTCTCGCCGCTGACCCCACCCTCGAACGGGAACACCTGGAAGGTGGTCGGATCCGGCATGGCGACCATGTCCGACTCGAAGACCCGGGCGAACCCCTCGATCGCCGAGCCGTCGAAGCCGATGCCCTCCTCGAAGGCGGCCTCCAGTTCGGCGGGGGCGACCGACACGCTCTTGAGCGTGCCGAGCACATCGGTGAACCACAGCCGGACGAAACGGATGTCCCGCTCTTCCAGCGTACGGAGGACGAACTCCTGCTGACGGTCCACTTCCCCAACCTTCCGCGACACGCTATGTCCGCCTTCGGTCTGACTCTGCCCGACCTGACCGACCAGTCTCCACCGACCCGATTACGCAGACGTTAACCGAACTGCGGCCGTTGCGTCCCGTCCCGTCCCGACCGGCGGTCCGACCCGGCCGGACTGCTCCACGCCGGCGTGTCGAGCCCGTACCGCTGGGGCAAGATGAGGACATGCCCACCCTGCGTCTCGCCCTGTGCCAGGTCAACCCCAGTGTCGGTGACCTCACCGGCAACGCCGGTCTCGTCCGTGCCTGGACCCGCCGGGCCGCCGCCGCCGGCGCCCAGCTCGTCCTGTTCCCCGAGCTGATGCTGACCGGGTACCCGGTGGAGGATCTGGTCTTCCGGCGGTCCTTCGTGGCCGCCTCCCAGGCGGCGCTCACCCGGCTCGCCGCCGACCTGGCCGCCGACGGCCTCGGTGACCTGCCGGTCGTGGTGGGCTACCTGGACGCCGACGGGCCGCCGCAGGTCAGCGCGGACGCCGAGCCGGGCCGGGGGGCACGCAACGCCGCCGCGCTGCTGCACCGCGGCGAGGTGGTCGCCACCTACTTCAAGCACCACCTGCCCAACTACGGCGTCTTCGACGAGGACCGCTACTTCGTGCCCGGCGACATGCTCACCGTGGTCCGGCTCGGCGGGGTGGACGTGGCGCTGACCATCTGCGAGGACCTGTGGCAGGCCGGCGGGCCGTTCGCCGCCGCCCGGCGGGCCGGGGTGGGGCTGGTGGTCAACATCAACGGCTCGCCCTACGAGCTGAACAAGGACGACCAGCGGATGCCGCTGGTCCGCCGGCGGGCCGCCGAGGCCGGTGCCACCATCGCGTACGTCAACATGATCGGTGGTCAGGACGAGCTGGTCTTCGAGGGCGACTCGATGATCGTCGCACCGGACGGGACGGTGCTGACCCGGGCACCGCAGTTCGTCACCCACCTGCTCGTGCACGACGTCGACCTGCCCGCCGCCACCGACGGCACCGATGCGGGCAACGACGGCGAGCAGCTGGCCGACGGGCTGCGGGTGGTGCGGCGTACCGTCGGGGAGATCCCGCCCTCGCCGACGGGCCCGGCGGCGACCGGCGGTCTCATCGAGCCGGTGGCCGACGAGGCCGAGGTGTGGCAGGCACTGGTGCTCGGCCTGCGGGACTACGTCGAGAAGAACCGCTTCCCCTCGGTGGTGCTCGGGCTCTCCGGTGGCATCGACTCGGCGGTGGTGGCAGCCATCGCGGTGGACGCCCTCGGCGGCGACCGGGTGGTCGGGGTCTCCCTGCCCAGCCAGCACTCCTCGGAGCACAGCCGCTCCGACGCGGCCGACCTGGCCAAGCGGACCGGCCTGGACTACCGGGTGGAACCGATCCAGCCGATGGTGGACACCTTCCTGGCGAACATGTCGCTGTCCGGGGTCGCGGTGGAGAACCTCCAGGCCCGGGTACGCGGCGTCATCCTGATGGCGCTGTCGAACCAGGAGGGGCACCTGGTGCTGACCACCGGCAACAAGAGCGAGCTGGCGGTCGGCTACTCGACCCTGTACGGCGACTCGGTCGGCGGCTTCAACCCGATCAAGGACGTGTGGAAGACCCTGGTCTGGCGGCTGGCCAAGTGGCGCAACACGGAGGCCACCCGGGTGGGCCTGACGCCACCGATCCCGGAGAACTCGATCGGCAAGCCACCGAGCGCCGAGCTGAGCCCGGGGCAGCTCGATAGCGACTCGTTGCCCGACTACGACGTGCTCGACCCGATCCTGATCGGCTACATCGACGGTGACCTGGGCCGGGACGGGCTGATCGCCGACGGTCACGACCCGGCTGTGGTGGACAAGGTGCTGCGGATGGTGGATACCGCCGAGTACAAACGCCGCCAGTCCGCGCCGGGTACGAAGATCTCCATGAAGGCGTTCGGCCGGGACCGGCGGCTACCGATCACCAACCGGTGGCGCGAGAACGGCTGACCGGGCGTCACGAGCGGCTGGCTCGTGACGCCGGGCCGGAGTGACATCCTCCACTGCGCCCTGCCGTCGACCGCCCGCACGGTGGGACGATCGCGGCAGAACCCGGGGACCGCGTACGCGGCCTCGAGGAAGGAGAACATCGTGGAATCCACTCCGGCCGAGGTGACCGCCCTCTACGGCGGCCCGGCCACCCGTCGGGTGCGCACCCGCGACCTGCTCGCCGCCAAGGAGCGCGGCGAGAAATGGTCGATGCTCACCTCGTACGACCAGTACACGGCCTCGATCTTCGACGCCGCCGGGATACCGGTGCTGCTGGTGGGCGACTCGGCGGCGAACAACGTGTTCGGCTACGAGACGACCCTGCCGGTGACCGCCGAGGAACTGCTGCCGCTGGTACGGGCGGTCGTCCGGGCCACCCGGCAGACCCTGGTCGTCGGTGACCTGCCCTTCGGCTCGTACGAGGAGGGCCCGACCCAGGCGCTGCGTACCGCCGTCCGGTTCATGAAGGAGGGCGGCTGTCACGCCGTGAAGCTGGAGGGCGGCCGGCGCTGCGCGGCGCAGATCGAGGCGATCGTCGGTGCCGGCATACCGGTGATGGCGCACATCGGCTTCACCCCGCAGCGTGAGCACACCATCGGCGGCTACCGGGTGCAGGGCCGTGGCGAGACCGCCGACGAGGTACTGGCCGACGCGCGGGCGGTCACCGCGGCGGGCGCCTTCGCGGTGGTGCTCGAAATGGTGCCCGGCGACGTCGCCAAGCGGGTCACCGCCGAGCTGCCGATCCCCACGGTGGGTATCGGCGCCGGCCCGGACACCGACGCCCAGGTGCTGGTCTGGCAGGACATGGCCGGCCTGCGCACGGGCAAGGCACCACGCTTCGTGAAGCGCTACGCAGCCCTGGCCGACACGCTCGACGAGGCCACCCGCCGCTTCGCCGACGAGGTCCGCTCCGGCCAGTTCCCCGCCGCCGACCACACCTTCTGACCGTCCCGCCTACGGATGGCAGCCCGGCCGCCGCCCCTCGATGACGGCCGGGCTGCCATCGCCACGCCACGCCCGGCCCGACCGCCGGCAGCCGGTCATCGCCGACGCCGCAGCGGCAGCAACGAGCACCCGTAGGGCAGGCACACCGCTACGGCTCGACGTCAGTAACGGCTGGGACGTCAGCAACGGCTCGGGCGCAGCAACGGTTCGGGCGCAGCAACGGCTGGAGGTCAGCAACGGTTTGGACGGTCAGGGCGGGCGTTTCTGGCGAGCGGGTCGACCGCACGGGTGCGTTGTGGTCTGTCGTGCCGCCACGCCCGGCAGTCGCACGTCCCGGCTGGCCGGCGAACGGGTCACGACCGGGCGGGCTCGCAGCCCGGCAGGCACCTGCGTAAGCGATCGCGGCCCGGCGGACACGCAGGACACCTGTGCCGGGGCGGTGGGCACCGGCGTGGCCGAGCCGGGCCGGTCGGGCATCGAGGGTGACGGCTTCGACCGGCCGGACGCTGGGTCTGCTGGCCACGGCGTCCCGGGCGCAGGCGAGTGGTGTAGGTGGTTGCGACGGGGACGCTGACCGGGGTCGAGCCAGGCGGGCGGGATGAACTCCGGACGACCGTCGGCCGCGAGGTGGACCTGCCAGCCGTGCTGGTGCACGTGCCGGTGATGGTAGCGACAGAGCAGCACCGCGTTGGCGAGGCTGGTGGCGCCGCCGTCGGCCCAGTGCCGCAGATGATGGCCCTCACACCAGCGGGGTGGCCGGTCGCAGCCCGGGAAGGCGCAGCCCCGATCTCGTAGCACCAGCGCCCGCCGCAGCGGCCCGGTGATGAGCCGGCGTTGCCGACCCATGTCGAGGACCTGACCCGCGCCACCGAGCACTGCGGGCAGGACGGCCGCGTCACAGGCCAACCGACGCACCGTTGCGGGCGTGAGGGTGAGACCGCTGTCCAACGTGCCCGGCCCGAGGCTCCCGGTGAGGGCGTCATACCCGGTGGTGACGACGATCTGGGCGGTGTCGCCGCCGTGCTCGGGCAACGCGCCGCTGCCCAGGACGAGCCGACAGATGTCTCCGAGGGCGTCGTGGCGTCGCTGCCCGGGCGACCGGGGATCGTCCGGGCCGGCGGGTGCGGTGAGGGGCTCGATGGCGGCCCGCAACAGTGCCGTGGTCTCCGCGTCGAGGCTGCCCGTCAACCGGGTGCGTCCATCCCGCAGGTCGGAGAGGGTCACCTGCCGGTCACGTGTGGCGCGGGCCGCCTCCACTTCCAACGCTCTGCCGGTGGCCGCCTCGGCGACCTCGGGTGCCACGTGTTCGAGGATCCGGCGCCCGAGTCGGCGCAGGGCGGACGGATCGAACTGCCGGGCCCAACCGAGGAGAAGTTCGACGGCCGACCCAGCCGCCTCGGTGCCCGCCTCACCTCGAACCGTGGCCGCGACATCGGCGATGACCCGGACCTGCTCAAGATCGATCCGGCCGGCGGCGAGTGCGGCGGTTATCTCGTCGGACTCGCGGTCGAGCGTCTCAGCGAGGTCGACCAACCGGCGGGCCGCCGGCACGCCGAGCCGGAGCCGGTCACGGAGCCAGACGGTGGTGGACGACGCGCCCTGCGCCACCGCCACCCCACGGCCGTCCAGCTCACGCACCAGCGCCAGCTTCATCGCGGCGAGCCGCTGCTCCAGCCGGTGCGTGGCATCCAGAGCATCGATCAGCTCGCGCTCCGGCATGGCCCACACAGCGGCGTCGACGCAGGGCCGCGTCGCCATCTCCGCCCGCTCCAACTCCCCCAACACGCCACCGACGATAGAACACACGTACGACAAACTCCGGCCTGCTCCGGCAACTGCCGATCCCTACGGCGGGCCTCTGCGCCGGTCGCGACTCGACGCGCGCTGCGACGATGTGGCCATGATCGACGACACCCGGACCGAGGGCGCTGGGCGCAGGTGGCGCTGGTGGGCGGCGCTCCGGCTCATCATCGTCATGTTGTGGCTGGTCGCGGCCGGAACCGCCTGGTGGACGGCTCCCCGGCAGCAGAGCTACGACCAGGCGGAAGCGGACGTGGCTGCCGGCCGGGTGGTGGCCCACCAGTGGGGCGAACGCTGGGACGCCGAGCGGCGAACCCCGTGGTTCGGCACGGCTGACCTGGAGTCCTCCGGCCCGCTCGGCCCCCTGTTCGCCTGGCGTACGACCGACGGCCGGGTCTGGTGGACCGACACCACCTACTTCGATCAGGTCACGATCATCGGCACCGTGCACGAGAGGTCCTACGACGGCCCTGGCGCGGTCGCCATCGCAGAGCGGTTGCAGGCAGCGGGCCTGGACAGCCGCAGCGCCGCTCTCCAGCCACTCGGGAACCTCGTCGCTGGAACGGGCCTCGCCGCCGCCGTGGCCATCATCGGTGTCCTGCTGGCCGGTCCCGCGCCGGTGCAGGGTACGCGATGGTTCTGGTTCTGGCTGGTCTGCCTCGTACCCTTCGGGCTCGGGCTCCTGTGGTGGTTGGCCCGGGAGCGTCCCTGGACGTACGCCGACTCCCCGCCCGCCGGCCCGCGCCAGCGCAGCCACGGCGCCCTCGGTTTCGTCCTCGGCCTCGTCGCCGCGCTCCTGAGCAGCATGCTGGTGCTGGTGCTCGGCCAACTGCTCGGCGACTGGTGGGTGCCGCGCCTGGACGCCGGATAGGGCGAGCGGGATTTCCCGAAAGCCGCTACGGTTCTCGCCCGTGAATAGGATTCGTGCTTCTTTCGCTGTCCTGGCCTGCGCCTCGCTGCTGGCGTTGGCCGCCTGCGGTGGCGACGACGCTGCCCCGACGGCCGGAACGTCGCCGTCGGCCACCGTGCCGTCGGCCACCGCCACCTCGCCCACCCCGGCACCGCCCACCGCCGACGCGGCGGACGTGGTGAGCGACAAGCAGCTCTGCGAGTCGGCGAAGCAGGCCAGCGACAAGATGCGGGAGGATCTCGTCGCCGCCGTCAGTTCCGGTAGCGAGCCGTCGCCGGCACTGTTCCAGAAGATCCTGTCCGGGTTGCAGAACGAGATGACCCGGGTGGCCGACACCGGTGCCAGCGACAGCAAGGTGGTTGCCGCGTTGGAGGAGTTCGGCGCGGAGGCCGGCAAGGCCGCCAACGCCACGGACCCGGCGACGGCCGCGGACAACCCGGCCTTCGAGAAGGCCGGCGCCTCCCTCAGCAAGGCCTGCAAGTCGGCCGGAGTCACCGCCACCTTCTGACCGCCGGCACCGCCGTCTGAGCCGGGAGGCGTTCCATTACCGGATGGTGCCCCCGCCGAACCCTGTTCGGCAGGGGCACCAGGGCGTTGCTGTCACTGACGTTGCCACGGCTCGGCGGGCTGGCACGCGGGACCGGGGGCGCCGTAGACGACCGCGCCGGCCGGGTCGACGTAGCAGCGACCGAGTAGATCGAACGGGGTGAACAGCGGTCGCCTGTCGATCTCGACCCCGGCCCCGTCGTAGGCGACCAGGTCCGCCCCGTCGTTTTCGCTGACGCCCTCACCCACGAGACCAAACGCGCCTCCTGCGACCCGGGCCGGCGTGATCGTGCCATCGGCCTGCTGCAACACCAGCCGGTGCACCCGCGCGCTGACCCGCCCGATCGCCACCACCTCGCCATCGTCGGGGTCGGTCAGGGTGAGCAGGAGCCGCTGCACCGGGCCGGGCAGCCAGGCTCTCCGCCAGGTCGGATCGTCAACGGAGGTCGCCGTGCCACCCGACCACGACTGGTGGGGTGGATCCCAGAGGTCACAGGCGACGTAGTGCTGATCGGTGAGGAACATCAACGCCGCGTGGTCGCCCTGTTCCACGGCTACCGCCAGATCGGCGATGGTCGCCGACGCCCGGGCCGGCTCGTCACCGAGGGCCAGGCACCGCTCGGCGGACTGCCGCAGCGTCGGTGACAGCTCGTCCGGCCCGAAGGCTAGAAAGTGAGCCCCCCGATCCGGATCAGGCCAGGTGACCACTCCGATCGTGGCGATCATCGCGGCGGCGACGAGCGCGACGGCGACCCGGCGACGGACCGGCGCAGGGCCCGACACCGCCCGCACCTCCGTCACGACTCGGGCCCGTATCCGAGCCGCCCGCCCGGCCGGCAGGTCACGCTCGGCGGGCGGGCGGAGCAACTCGTTCATTCGTCCTCCGCATCGAGAAGTTGACTGGCCAGCCGGGCACGAGCCCGGCTGACCCGGGAGCGAACCGAGCTCTCGCTGATGTCCAGCACGACCGCCGCGTCGGCGTAGGACACGCCGGACCACAGGCACAGCGCGACGGCTTCCCGCTCGGCACGAGGCAACCGGCGCACCGCAGCCAGGATCAGCCGCATCCGTCGCTCATCGTCCACCCGCCCGGCCGCGTCCTCAGCGACGTCGCGTTCCGTAGCGCGCTCAAGCGGTATCCGCCGCAGCAGCGCGCGCCAACGCCGCGCCGAGCGGGTCTCGCCGCGGGCGGTGTTTGTGGTGATGACGAGCAGCCAGGGCAGTATCGAGCCGTCGACCAGCCGGGCGTCGTCGCGACGGCGCCAGGCGACCAGGAAGGCCGACTGCGTGACATCCTCGGCCAGCGACCAGGACCCGGTGAGCCGGAACGCGTGGTTGTAGACGGTCCGCGCATACCGGTCGAACAGCAGCGCGAACCGCACCTCGTCGCCGGCCACTGCCGCCGACCACAACTCCTGGTCGGTCGGCTCCATCTGGATCGTCACATCACACTATGGCCGGCAGGCCCGGCGGCGTTGCGTCGGCGGCGACGAGCGGGGCGCGCGGGTTCAGAGGTCGGTGACGCGGACGCCCGCGTGCGCCTTGTAGCGCTTGTTGATGGCGATCAGGTTGGCGGTGAACGCCTCGATCTGGTGCGCGTTGCGCAGCCGGCCGGCGTAGATGCCACGCATGCCGGGGATGTGTGCGGCGAGCGCGCCGACGATGCCGACCAGCTCCCGCTCCTCGGTGCAGATAAGCACGTCCAGCTCGATGCGGTCGATCTCGGGGTCGGCCAGCAGCGGAGCGCTCACGTGGTTGAACGCGGCGCAGACCCGGGAGTCGGGCAGCAGCGCGGCGGCCTGCTGGACGGCGCTGCCCTCCGGCACGGGCAGCGCGTACGGGCCCTGCTTGTCGAAGCCGAGCGGGTTGACGCAGTCCACGACGATCTTCCCGGTGAGCGGTTCGGCGAGCGCGCCGACGGTGGCGGCGTGCCCGTCCCACGGCACCGCGATGATCACCACGTCGCTGCGCCGGGCCACCTCGTCGTTGTCGGCGCCGGTGACGCTGCCACCGGCCGGCACGCCGGGCAACGCGGCGATCTCGGCGGCCGACTCCGCTGCCCGCTGCGCGGAACGGGAACCGATGAGCACCGTCAGACCCGCCCGGGCGAACCGATAGGCGAGTCCACGGCCCTGGTCGCCGGTGCCACCGATGATGCCGATGGTGAGCCCGGAAACGTCGGGCAGGGTGCTCGGGTCGTATGCCATGGTCGTCATCCTCGCAAATCCGCTGGCCCGGCAGCAGCGCCCGACGCTGTGACAATGCCCGCTGCGGCGGTCGCCGCGCCGGCTCAACCGACAACACAGCTCGCGGCACGACAGCCGACGCAGCTTCGCGGCGCCCGATCGAACCGGCGACCCGGGTCGCGGCGTGAGTTCGGAGTGTCAGGCCAGTTCGAAGGCGACCGAGCGGGTGGCCGGATCGGCGGCGACCAGTCGGACCCGGACCCGGGTGCCGAGTGGCAGTTCACCGAGGCAGCGGGCACGTACCGGCGGGTCGTCCAGGGCAACCGTGCCGCCGGGCGGACGGCCCGGGCGGGCCTTGCCGTTCGACGGCGCGTCGACGTCGAGCACGGCGGCGTCGAAGGTCTCCCCTACCCGGTGCTCCAGCAGCACCGCCTCGGCCAGGTCGATCGCGCCCCGGCTCGCCGCGGACGCGGCGCGGTCCGTGGCCGCCATCACCGCCGGCAGTCGGGGAAGCGCCGCGCGGGCCCAGTCGGGCACCGCACGGCCGTCGTGCAACGCCAGGCAGACCTCCGTGGCGTACCGGTCGGCGAGTCGTCGCAGCGGCGCCGTGACATGGGCGTACGCGGCCGCGACCCCGCCGTGCGCCGGCTGGTCGGGCGGCTCGCCGTCGAAGGAGGTGTACGCGGCCGAGCGCATCAGCTCCGCCGCCTGGTCGATGAACGCGGCGGCCCGGGGCTGGGCCGGATCCAACCGGAGCAGCAGGTCACCCACGCCCACGTCATCCGGCCAGTGCACGCCCAGCGGGCCGGCGGCGGCCCGCAGCCGCTGCACCGCCTCGGGTTTCGGCGCGGGCATCGTCCGCAGCAGGCCGATCCCACCGGCCAGCATCAGGTCGGCGGCGGCCATCCCGGTGAGCAGGGAGATCTGCGCGTTGTGCTCCTCCATCGGCACCGGTGCCCGCAGCACCAGCCGCCAACCGTCACCGTCGGCCGCCACGTCCTGCTCGGGTATCGGCAGGTTCACTGCTCCCCGACGCAGCCCTCGGGCGGTGAGCAGCGCACCGACCTCAGGCAGCAGGGCGATCGGCTCGGGTAGCCGGCCCGCGTCGGCGTCGGCCTGCACCTGCGGGTACGCCAGTTGGGCCCGGCTGCGGACCAGGGCACGCTCGACCACCACCGCGGTGGTGCCACCGTCGGCGTCCAGGTCGATGGTCCACAGCACGGCCGACCGGTCGACGTCGGGCAGCAGGCTCGCCGCGCCCTCGCCGAGGGAGCGTGGATGCAGCGGCACGTTGCCGTCGGGCAGGTAGACCGTCTGCCCTCGGCGCCAGGTCTCGTCCTCCAGCACCCCGCCCGGGCGCACGTGGGCGGCGACGTCGGCTATCGCGTACCGCACCCGGTAGCCGCCGGGGCGCCGGCTGAGGTGCATCGCCTGGTCCAGGTCGCGCGAGCCGGGCGGGTCGACCGTGACCAGCGGGATGTCCGTGCGGTCGACGGCCGGCCCGGGCGCTGCCGCGGCTGCCTCGTCGGCCTCCCGCTGCGCCGCCTCCGGATAGGTCTCAGGCAGACCCAGTTCTCGGCGCAGCGCCCCGAAGTCGATGCGAGGTGCCAGCACCCGTCGGATGACCATGCGCCCATCCTGACAGCCCCGAACACACCTCGCCCTCCACCGAGCGACGGGTCGTCGGCGTACGCCGGGTCAGCCGGCCGTCCGGCGCCCGGTGCCGGACGTCGCCCGCCCGGCGGCCGTCTTCGCAGGCGCTCGTCTCGCCGCCGCCCGCGACGCGGGTGCCTTCTTCGCAGGTGCCTTCTTCGCCGCCGGGGCCTTCTTCGCGGGCGCCTTCTTCGCGGGGGCCTTCTTCGCCGTCGTCTTCGACGCGGGAGCCTTCTTCGCGGGAGCCCGCGACGTGGCCGTCTTCTTCGCCGCCGTCGCCCGGGTCGCCGCCGTCGTGCTCTTCCGGGCGGGCGCCTTCTTGGCCGCCACCGTCTTCGCGGGTGCCTTCCGCGCCGGAGCCTTCTTCGCCGCCGTCTTCCGCGCCGCGGTCGACGTACTCGTGCGCGCCGCCGCCTTCTTCACCGCCGACGTCGCGGTCTTCGCGGGCGCCTTACGCGCGGCCGATGTGCTCCGCGTACCCGTCGCCTTCTTCGCGGGGGCGGTCTTGCGGGCCGGAGCCGCCTTCCTCGCGGACGTGGTCTTCCTCGCGGGGGCGGTCTTGCGGGCCGGCGCCGCCTTCCTCGCCGACGTGGTCTTCCTCGCGGGGGCCTTCGCCGCCGTACCCCGAGCGGCCGTGGCCTTCTTCGCGGGCGCCGTCTTGCGGGCCGGGGCCGTCTTCTTCGCAGGGGCCTTCGCCGCCGCGCTCCGGGCGGGCGTCGCCTTCTTAGCGGACGTCGCCTTCTTCGCGGTGGCCCGCTGCGCCGTGGTCGTGGTCTTGCGCGGGCCGGTCCGGGTCGACGCCGAGGTGGTCCGCGCGGCGGGTGCCTTCGTCGGTGCGGTCTTCGCCGACACCGTCTTCTTCGCGGGCGCCACCTTCCTGGCCTCGGCGGTCTTCCGCGCCAGGGTGGCCGCTCTGGTCGAGCTCTTCGCCGTCGACCCGCCGCCGGTCGCCTTACGGGCGGCCGGTGCGGTGCCGGACGCGCGGCGGGTGGACGGGGTACGGGCGAGACCGGCGGTGCGTTCCGTCGCGGCGGTCTTCCTCGCGGGCGTACGCTTCGCGGCCGGGCGGGTGGCCTGTTGCGCTTCGGCCATCTCGGTTCCCTTCATGGGGACGTGCCGCCGCCCTCGCGACGCACGCAGTGCCTCGGCACGGGAGGCGTCCCGCGCCGTCTACCTGTCCTCCCCGGTCCAGCGGGCGTCCTCGGCCTCCCACGCCTCGTTGCGTTCCCGCACCTGTTGCAGGGCGTTCTCCGCGTCGGCCGCCGAGTCGTACGGGCCGAGAACGTGTCGCGCCGGGCACACGTCGGCACCGGACTCGACCCGGTGGTGTCGCGTACACCAGTAGTAACGTCCACGTCCGCTGTCGCTCATGGCATCACTGTGCACCGGGAAACGACCGACCGCCACCGGAACACGGCAAGTCACCAGGCCCTTCCACAGTAGACGTGCTCCCTGCCCTGCGGGCCTGAACTGCGAAAATGCTCGTTCCGACCACCTCCACGCCCGATCGCCGGAGCCCGTCGGCAGGCGTGCGCCGAGGAATGTCGATCATCCGAAGGGCCACTGTCCGGGCGATGCCGAGTGCACCACAATCTGCCTCCATGACCACCACAGCCGTGCCGGCGACCGACTGTCCGCATTGCCACACCGGGACGGTCGCCGAACTCGACGCCGCACCATGGTGCCCGGCGTGCGAGTGGAACCTGGAGGCGTACGACGCGAGCCGCAGCCGGCCCGTGTTCGGCTGGGTCTGGGTCGACCGGCGGGCGCACCGGCTGGCGTACCGGATGACCCGCCAGCAGTTCGACCGGCTGTCGGCGCGACCGATCGGCGCGACCGGCGCCGGGGCGACGAAGGTGTTGATCATCACGGCCTCGGTCCTGCTGCTCGCCGGGGTCGTCGCGATCGCGGCCATCGGCCTCTGGCTGACGCTACGGTCGTTTCCGAGCCTGACCCTGCTGCCCGGGGTCACCCTGCTCGCCTTCGCCTTCGTGCTACGGCCACGGTTCGGCCGGCTGGACCCGGACCTCACGGTGCTGTCCCGGCAGCAGGCCCCGGACCTGTTCGCACTTGTGGACGAGGTCGCGGCGGCACTCGACACACCGACGCCCCAGGTGATCGGGGTGGACGGCGACCTCAACGCGTACGCCGGCCAGGTCGGGCTGCGACAGCGGCGGGTGCTCTGTCTCGGCCTGCCGTTCTGGGGCGCGCTCGGTCCGCAGCAGCGGGTAGCGCTGCTCGCGCACGAACTGGGTCACTTCGTCAACGGTGACCCACGCCGGATGCTGCTCACCCAACCGGCGTTCCGTACGCTGGGCGAAGCCGCCGACCTGTTGCGGCCGATGGACAACGGGCACCGCGGCGGCCTGCTGGAACTGCTCGGTGCCGCGCTGGCAAAGGTGTTCCTGGGCACCCTGTCCCGGCTGCTCGCCGTGGCCCATGTGGTGCTGCTCTGCATAGCCCTGCGGGACGGCCATCGCGCGGAGTATCTCGCCGACGAGATGTCCGCGACGGCCGCGGGTTCCGAGGCGGCGACCGAACTGCTCGACCAGACGCTGCGGTCGGAGTCGATGGCGCTGGCCGTACGCCGGGAGTCGCGGGCCGGGCACGGTCCGGTTGCCTGGCGGACCGCGGCGGCCGAGTCGCTCGCCGCCGCCGCACACCGCCTGCCGCACCTTCGGCAACTCTCCGTACGCGAGGAGGCGTCGCTGTTCGCCACCCATCCACCGGTTGGACTTCGCCGGCAGATGGTGGCCAGCCGCCGTTGGCACGAGCCGAAGGTGGTGCTCACGGAGGCCCGTGCCGAGCGCATCGACGCCGAGTTGGCCAAGGAATACGAGCGGATCCGCCGCCAGATCAGTCTGTCCTGACCCGGCGGAGGGCGCGGGCACCTCGGCGGGCTAAGGTCACCGGATGGGCGTACCGGACTACATCCTGCGGATGCGCAAGCACGTCGGCCACGACCTACTCTGGCTACCCAGCGTAAGCGCGATCGTCCGCAACGACGCGGGTGAGCTGTTGCTCGCCCAACGGGCCGACGACGGTCGCTGGTCGGTGGTCAGCGGCTTCGTGGAGCCGGGTGAACAGCCGGCCACCGCCGTCGTGCGTGAGGTGCTGGAGGAGACCGGCCTGGCGGTCGAACCGCTGCGGCTCAGCAGCGCCGTGTCGCACCCGCACACGTACCCGAACGGTGACCACTGCGAGTACCTCAATCTCGGTTTCCACTGCCGGTTGCTGGGCGGCGAGGCGCGCGTCAACGACGACGAGTCGTTGGACGTCCGGTGGTTCCCGCCGGGACGGCTGCCGGACCTCGACGAGCACGCCCGGCTGGTCATCCGGCACGCTCTCGGCGGCGAGACCTCGGCGTTCTTCCTGCCGGCCGGCACCCTGTGGGGCGAGCCCGGTGAGCTGGAGTACGCCTGAACCGCTCCGGCGGTACCTGAGCGACCTGGTCACGGTCGCCGACGAGGTGCTCGGTGCCGAGCTGTGCGGTGCCTACGCGGCGGGCTCGGTGGGGCTGGCCGCGTACCAACCTGGACGCAGCGACGTGGATGTGGCACTGGTCTGCTCCAGCCCGCTGGACCACGACGTCGCCGAGGGTCTGGTGGCCCGGCTGCGGCACGAGGCCCTGCCCTGCCCGGCGCGCGGCCTGGAACTTGTCGTGTATCGACAGGCGGTGGCCCGATCCGGCAGTCCCGAGCCGGGTTTCGAGGTGGAGCTGAACACCGGCCCACGGATGGACTTCCGGGTGTCGTACGGCCCGGCGCAGCGCCCCAGCGCGGACGGTCTGTTCTGGTACGGCCTGGACCGCAGCATCCTGCACCAGAGCGGGCGGGCCCTGCTCGGTCCGCCCGCCGCCGACGCCTTCGCCGACCTGGCCCCCGACGACCTGCGCCGACTGGTGCTGGACGCGCTGCGCTTTTGGTTGGCGCGACCGTTGCCGGCCGGAGAGGTGCCGGCGCCCGGAACCGAGGACGCCGTGCTCGGTGCCTGCCGTTCCTGGGTACGCCTGCGCCTCGGGGTGTGGCTGCCCAAGGTGGCCGCCGCCCGGCGGCTGTTGGACGAGGCCGGACCGCTTGTCGACGCCGACACCACCGACCTGGTCGAGCGGTCGATGGCCGCCCGCGACGGCGGTGTGCCACCGACCGGGGCGGCTGCCCGCGCCTTCCAGCGACGGGTGCTCGCCGACCTCGCTGCCGCGTCGGCCTGATCTCGTCGAGCGTGCTGCCCGGTCGTCCGGGTGGGATCGGGGACGCAGGCCCCGCAGTTAGCAGACGGACTCGGTCCCCTGGCATCAGCCGCTGCGGCGGTTGTGGGCCGCCCCGGTGGTCACCCACCGTGGTCCGCTCAGCCTGTTCGCGCTGCACAAGATGCGGATGGCAGGTTGCGTGTGCGAGTCTCATCCGAGTTTTCTTCACCCGGCACGACCGCGTACCGGGGCGCACCGACAGCTCGTCAGCAGAACCTGGAGAGGCACGTGGCAAACCTCGACACCGCACTGAAGGACGCCATGACGATCGACGGCGCCATCGGCGCCGCGCTCGTCGACTACACGAGCGGGATGACCCTCGGCGTCGTCGGTGGCACCCCGGAGATCGACCTCACGGTCGCCGCCGCCGGCAACACCGACGTGGTACGCGCCAAGATGCGCACCATCGAGATGCTCAAGCTGAACGACGAGATCGAGGACATGCTCATCACCCTCGGCGGCCAGTACCACATCATCCGCCCGCTGACCGGCTCCAACGGCAAGGGGCTGTTCCTCTACCTGATGCTCAGCAAGACAAGGTCCAACCTGGCGCTGGCCCGGCACCAGCTGCGCACCATCGAGGAGCAGCTGGAACTGTGAGCACCGGCGACACCTTCCTCCCCCGCCGGACCGCGCAGCAGCCGAAGCTCCCACCGCCGGTCAAGCTTCCCCCGTCGCTGGCCGGTGACCCGTCGCTGCCGTACCCGGCGATCGGCACCGAACTGCACGAGTTGCGCCTACAGATCCCCGGGGTGCAGGGAAGTGTCCTCGGTGGGGTCGACGGCCTGCTCATCGCCCACGACGTGCCCGACACCCTGGACCCTGACGACCTGGCCGCGATGGCGGCGGCGACCTTCGGCCTCGGCCGGCAGGTCAGCCTCCGCCTCGGCCAGGGCCAGTTCCGTCAGTCCACCGTCCGCAACGAGGCCGGCCACTTCTCCGTGTACGCCGTCGGCCCGCACGCGCTGCTGTCGGTGGTCGGCGCCGACGCGATAAACGTCGCCCGACTGCACCTGCACGCCCCACCGGTCGCCGAACGCCTCGCGAAACTGCTCGCCCCCGCCTGATCGGCGGGTCGGAGGTGCGCCACCGGTCAGATGGCGCCGGTCGAGCCGTCGGTCAGTTCACGGAGAATATCTGCGTGCCCGACGTGCCGGGCCGTCTCCTCGATCAGGTGCACCAGGATCCAGCGCACCGAAACCTCCCCCAGCTGCGGGTGGGGCACCACGTGGTCGAGGTCGAACCGGGCCGCCACCTCCCGCGACCGGGCGCACTCCGCCTCGTACGCCGCCGACAACCGCTCGACGGTGTCACCCGTGGCCAACGTGAAGCTGGCCGTCGCGTCCTCCTCGGAGGTGAGATAGACGTCGCCTGGGCCGGGCGCGAGCAGGCACCGGAACCAGTTGCGCTCCACCAATGTCAGGTGCTTGACCAGGCCGGCGAGGGTGGTCGCCGACGGCACCAGCCGGCGGGCAGCCTCGGCGTCGGAGACCCCCCGCAGCTTGCGCAGCAACATCGCGCGATGAAAGTCGAGAAACGAGTCGAGCACGGCGCGTTCGTCTGCCGTGGTCGACATCATCGCTACGGCCACGGGGTCGGGACGGCTCTCCACCATCCTCGGACCCTATCGGCGGCGACCCACCCCCGCTGTCCCGCGAGCCGTCCCCAGTACACCTCGATACGTCAGCGTTGATCAGTACGCCGACTGCGGCTTTGCCGTATGGGCGACGAGCCTTTGAGCAGTCAAAGAAGCATGGAGGTGCATCCACCAGTGTTGTCATATTCCCGACTCTGGACAATCGGCGACACCTCCCGTCGTACTGCTTCTGCCTGCGGTAGTAGTTGGATGCCCGGGCCAGCGAATCGGGAGATCATGGCATCTTCAACATTGATCAGCATGGACAGAATCGCCTTGCTGGACCAGCTCCCGCCGAGGCACCGGGTCACGCCCAGTGATCGTTTGCGAACCGCTATGCTCCCCGCCATGTCAAGAGAGGCGGAGCGGACCCTCCGAGTCGAGCAGGCCGTCCTGCGCGCCGAGCAAGCTGAACTACGAGCCGACCAACTCCGCTTGCAGGTAGCAACGCTCGAAGGGCAGATCCGGCAATTTCGGGGCAAAGACCAGCTGTCCCACGAGCGCTTCAAGCTGTGGCGTAGGGGCATTGATGGTGGATGGTGGGCCGCAATAATCGCCGCGAGCTATTTTCCCCTCACTGCCGTCGAGCCGCTCGCCCGCCTTGTCGCCGAGCAGCGCACCCAACCGGACGCAGGGATGTGGGTCGCAATCGCCTTTTGTCTCGTGGTAACCTCGGGTTGGCTCGTCACGGCCAACATTTGCCGACTTCGAAAGACAAAAATTAAAGTACAGCGCAAGCGTCTCTCAGAACTGGAGCGCGAGCTAAACGAGCTGCAGAAGGGTGGAAGCTGACATGCACGTAACCTCGGCACTCCTTCTGATCATGCTTCTCGGCATCGCGCTGACCCCATTCTTCGTTATATATCAACTCACCAGTCTTGCACACAGCTCATACCGAAACAGGCTATGGATACTCCGCGACAAGATAACTGACGACCTACGTAGGGGAAAAATAGCTAGGAGCCATGCCGCCCAATCAGTGCAGAACATGATCGAGGAACAGATTCAGGTCGCCGGGCGACACACTATCGCTGATTCCCTACTAGCGATCGCCATATTCAAGGTCGACGGGGACACCTCTGTTTTCGAGGACATACTCGGCGCCGGCGAGACACCCGAGGACCAGCAGATCCTAGTCAGCTACCTTCGCGACTACAGAGTTGCGACGGCAAAACATCTGATGTGGGGCTCGACTCTCGGCTGGCTGCTATCCCTCGTCCTGTACATCACAAAGTCTCTCGTCTGGATCTTCAGCCGAGTCCAGAGTGTTTTTCGCGCTACAGACAAAGGTAACTCGTCACGAGCGACAGTAGTGCCGTCGCAAGGTGACTCACGCAAGCAGACTAGGGGCGACGTCGACCGACAGCCCGCGAGGCGCCCAGAGCGCCAGGGCACTGGGCACGCCCGAGAGATCCGGCAGAAGATCGAGCGGGCAGAGGTGGAGATCATGCCAACCGCAACGCCTCGACGCCACCGAGGATCGATGCGCGAGTTTGTCGACGCCAGAGCCTGACGCTACGACACGTCTCGCTTCATCTCGGACGTCAATTTGTGGTGCCTGCGGGCAACTTCCGAGCGGTCCGACTCAAGACCGTACCGCAGAATCGCGTCCAAATACTCCTCGGCAACGCGCTCGACCGTGGCCGGCGCAAGGATCGAGATTTCGGCCAGCGCGGCGTTAGCACTCGCCCGCGCGTGTCGGAAAGTTGCGACAGCCTCGATATCTCCGTCGCTCGACGCACCATCTCCGACCAAGCGGGTAGCACAGTCCCTCATCTCATGGGTCGCCTGCAGGAATCGCCCGTAGAGTGTGCGTCTCTCCGACTTGGCCGCACGGTCCCCTTGCACCCGAAGCGTCTTGTGTGCCATCCAGGCAGTCACCGAAACCGTCGCCACTCCCACTGCACCGGTTGCCGCCGGAGCCACCCATTCCCAAGCCACGCATCAATACTCACATGTCAGTAATCGTTAATCAACTCATCCGATTTGTCCAAGGACACGCCAGTGATCGCATCGACTTTACCTGTCGATCGCCGGTCTGGGCCGAGAATCGCATTGGCAACAGGTCGCTTCCTGTGGACGGGTGAGGCAGGTCAGTCCGGCAGCAGCCTTCTATCCGTTGCCCGCAAGTAGGCGGCGGAGCCTGCGGATCTCGGTGATCAGGCGAGGGATGTTCTGGCGGGCACTGGCGATCAACTGGGCGTTTTCATCCCAGCGTTCGTCCGCGACATCAACATAGCGGGGCTGCTGGACGAGGGTGGCGGCCACAATCTCGTGATGGTCAAAGTCCGGCCAGCGTTCACCGAACCCGGTGTCGGGGCTCGTGCTGATGGCGACCAGGCTCATGGCGAAGTCATCGTCGAGTTGACGCACGTACCAGGGGCCGGGAGTAGCGGCGTTGGCAAGATCCTCGATCTCGGCGAGCTCCTGGTCGGTCATCGGTTCTGGGTTGTCCATCAGGCGACGATCTCCTCACGTTCGACCAGGCGTCCATGGGTAAACCGCGCGCCAGCGCGGACGAGAGCGACGAGGTGGGGTGCGTTGACCGCCCGCCTCCGATCCTGCGGCCTCGATGAGCTTGAACGCCATCGCGAGGCGACCGGCCATACAACCAGCAGAGCCTTGGTCACGGCTCTGAGCTGGAGGGCGACGGACGAGTCGACCTGTACGCCGGATTCTGTGCGCGGCGCGCACCTGGGGTGCGTGCCGGCGGCGGCCATCCATCTCGGCCTGCCGTTGCCGGCAGGCTCGTGCGGCCTACCCGCAGACATCGGGCGGGCCGCCCTCAAGCGTCTGCGCGGGCGTCATCCTGCGATGACGGCCCTTTCTTGGCCTTGCTCCGGGTGGGGTTTACCGAGCCACCCCGGTCACCCGGGGTGCTGGTGGGCTCTTACCCCACCGTTTCACCCTTACCGTCCCCGATCGGGCCGGCGGTCTGTTTTCTGTGGCACTGTCCCGCGGGTCGCCCCGGGTTGCCGTTAGCAACCACCCTGCCCTGTGGAGTCCGGACGTTCCTCGGCGGCGGGCCGGAACCCGCCGACGCGACCGCCCGGTCGACTCGTCCGTCGCGTACCCATCCTAACGACACCGGGTCGCCGGCTATGCCGCGCCCGCGTCGAGACCGGCGGCACAGGGCAGGGGCGGCTCGACGGCCTGCGGAGGCAGCAAGATCCCTGAAGTTGCCGCCTCCGCCGGACCGCGACACCGCAACAACCCTGAAGTTGCTGCCTCCCCGTGGGCCGCCGGGTGGCTCGACGGGGTACGCATAATGGCGCGGTGACGATGCCACCGTTTCCCGAACCGACCGTGCCGGCCGACGGGCGGGCCGAGGTGTTCCTGCGCTACCTCGACTATTTCCGGGAGAGCGTGCTGGCGAAGGTGGCCGGGCTGGCCGAGGCGGAGCGGCGGGGTAGCCGGCTGCCGTCCGGCTGGACTCCGCTGGAGTTGCTCAAGCACCTGCGCCACGTGGAGCTTCGCTGGATCGAGTGGGGGTTTCAGGGGCGCGACGTCGCGGACCCGTGGGGCGACCATCGGGACGACCGGTGGTACGTGGCGCCGGAGGAGAGTTTCGCGGAGCTGACGGCCGTATTGCGGGCTCAGGGCGCGCACACCCGGGCGGTGGTCGAGGGTGCCGACCTGGCCGCGCGCGGTGCGCCGGGGCCGCGGTGGGAGGGCGCGGATCCGGCATCGCTGGAGCGGGTGATGTTCCACCTGGTGCAGGAGTACGCCCGTCACCTCGGGCACCTCGACATCGTGGCCGAGTTGGCCGGTGGCCCGGTCGGCGAGTAGCCGGGGAGGGCGACCGGCGTGCGTTCCGGACCGCTAGCCTGTGGATCATGGAACTCGCCGACGCCGCATTGCTGGTCGCCGCCGGTCTCGCCGCCGGCACGGTCAACGCGGTGGCCGGCGGTGGTTCGCTGATCACGTTTCCGGCGTTGCTCGCGATCGGGTTGCCGCCGGTGCCGGCGAACGTCACGAACTCGCTGTCGGTCTCCCCCGGGTACCTCGCCGCCGTTGCGGGCAGTCGGGTGGATCTGCCCCGGTCGCGGTTGCTCGCCGCGCTGCTGCCCACCACCGTGGTCGGCGCGCTGGCCGGTGCCGGGCTGTTGCTGGTCACCCCCGCGCGGGCGTTCGAGGTGGTCGTACCCTTCCTGGTGCTGGGGGCGACCGCGCTGCTGGCGTTCCAGGATCCGCTGCGCCGGCTGGTCGGCCACCCGCGTGACCTGGCGCCGCGCCGCCGCGCGGTGACCGTCCAGGTGGTGGTGGCGGTGGCGGCGGTGTACGGCGGCTACTTCGGTGCCGCAGTCGGGGTGATGCTTGTCGCCGGGCTGGCGCTGGTGCTGGACGCGACGCTGGCCCGGGTGAGCGCGATCAAGAATCTGCTCTCCGCCGTGATCGGTCTGACCACGGTGGTCGTCTTCGCCGTCGCCGGCCCGGTGAACTGGGCCGGCGTGGCGGTGGTCGCCCCCGCCACGCTCGTCGGCGGGTACGCCGGCGCCCGCCTGGTCCGCCGGCTCCCCTCGGTGGTCCTGAAGACCATCATCGTCGTCTTCGGCACCCTCATCGGCACCTACCTCCTCTGGCGCGCCCTCGCCTGAACCCGCGATCTTGCACTTCCTGACCCCGCGAATCGGGACATCAGTTACTTTTCGGCGACCAGAAGTGCAAGATCGGCGAGGCGAGGAGCGGGGCGAGGAACGGGGTCAGAGGGAAGCGAGGTGGGCGGTTTCGTTTACCGAGCGGACGGCGACGCCGCCGTCGGGCCAGCGGTCCAACACCGAGACACCGGCCGCGTCGAGGTAGAGGCGGTGCAGGAAGGAGTCGGTGGCGGCGAGTGCGTCGCGCAGCATCAGCTTGATCGGCGAGACGTGCGAGACCACCACGACGGTCTGACCGGGGTACCCGTCGAGCAGCCGCCGCACCACCCGGGCGCACCGTTCGGCGACCGCGGCGAACGATTCACCGTCCGGCGGGGCGACCCGGGTGGAGGCGAGCCAGGCGTCCAGTTCACCGGCCCAGCCCTCGCGTACCTCGGCGAAGGTGCGTCCTTCCCAGGCGCCGAAGTCGCATTCGATCAGCTCGTCGTCACGGCGTACCGGCAGGTCACCGAGGGCGGCGGCGATCGCCTCGGCGGTCGCCACGCAGCGGGACAGCGGTGAGCTGACCACCGCCACGGCGTCCGGCGCGAGCGCGGCCAGCCGCGCGGCCGTGGCCCGCACCTGGGCCTGGCCCGTGCTGCTGAGGGGGATGTCGCCACGACCGGAGTAGCGGCCCTGTTCGGTGTACTCGGTCTCGCCGTGCCGCACCAGGATGAGCCGGGTGGCGGTGAAGCTGGGCCGGGGCTCCCAGGACACCGGTGCGCTGGTCAGGTCGGCACCCGGTGACTCGGCGCGGGCGGCGACCTCGGCGGCGCCGCCACCGGCGGGCTCCGGACCGCCGAGGCGACGCGGCGGCTCGACCACGCGGGGCGGCTCGACGGTCGGCGTGGCGACGCCGGCCGCGGCCGCGGCGTCCATCGCGGCGTTGGCGAGGGCGTCGGCGTGAGTGTTGCGGTCCCGGGGGATCCAGCCGAACCGTACGGCGGAGAAGCGGCCGACCAGTTGGGCGGCCTCGGCGGCCAGCGGGCGCAGCCCCGGGTGCTTGATCTGCCAGCGGCCACACATCTGCTCGACCACCAGCTTGGAGTCCATCCGGACCTCGACCTCGTCGGCACCCAGTTCGACGGCGGCGGCCAGGCCGGCGATAAGTCCCCGGTACTCGGCGACGTTGTTGGTGGCGGTGCCGATCGCCTCGCTCCGCTCGGCCAGCACCTCGCCGGTGGCCGCGTCGCGCAGCACCGCGCCGTAGCCGGCCGGTCCGGGGTTGCCCCGGGATCCACCGTCGGCCTCGACGAGCACCGTCCGAACGGCCACCGGCTACAGCCCGGACTCGTTGGTGCGGACCATGATCCGGCGACATTCCTCGCAGCGGACCACGTCGTCGGGGTCGGCCTTGCGGATCCGGGCCAGGTCGGCGCCGGAAAGCTCCAGCCGGCATCCGCCGCAACGGCCGGCGGTCAGCAGCGCCGCACCGAGTCCGGTGTCGGTACGGATCCGGTCGTAGAGCTGCACCAGGTCGGTGGGCAGGTCGTTGGCGAGGGGCTGCCGGGCGGAGCGTTTGAACTCCTCCTCGCGGCCGATCTCGGCGAGGCTGTCGTCGCGCCGCTGCTCGGTGGCGGCCCGCCGTTCCCGCACCTCGGTCAGCCGTTGTTCCACCCCGTCCAGCACCGACTGGGCGGTCTCCCGCTGCTCCATCAGCTCCAGCTCGGCGTCCTCCAGGTCGCTCTGCCGGCGGTTGAGGGATGCCAGCTCGTGCTGGAGCGCCTCCAGTTCACGGGCCGGGCCGGTGCCGGCGGCCAGCCGGTCCTCGTCCTTGGTCTTGCGCGCCCGGACCTGGTCGACGTCCTTCTCCAGCCGGGCGATGTCGCGGTCCAGGTCGTCGACGGCCACCTGGGCGCGGACCCGCTCGTCCTCCAGGGCGGACAACTCCCGGGCGAGGGTCTCCAGCTCGGCCCGCTCGGGCAATGACCGACGCCGGTGGGCGAGCTGGGCGAGGGCGGTGTCGATCGCCTGGAGATCGAGCAGGCGGCGCTGGACCTGGGGGTCAGCCTTCACGGTCGGGCTCCTTTGTCGTCCGCTGCGGGTTCGTCCGGCGCGCGTTCGTCGGGGTGCGGTGCGGCGGCGTGCACGGTCCACGGGTCGGTGTCCAGGTCGGACACCAGGGTCTCGACGCCGGGCGCGGCCCGCAGCAGCGCCGCGAGGTCGTCCAGCCACGGCCGTTCGGTGGCCCAGTGGGTGGCGTCGAGCAACGCCGGCCCTCCGGTGGCGAGGTGCTCGCCGGCCGGGTGGTGGCGCAGGTCCGAGGTGAGGTAGGCGTCCACCCCGGCCGCGGTGGCGTCGGCCAGGAAGCTGTCCCCGGCGCCACCGCAGACCGCCAGGGTACGCACCGCGCGGTCCGGATCGCCCGCGGCGCGCACCCCGGCGGCGGTGGCCGGCAGCACGACGGCGGCCCGATGGGCCAGCTCAGCCAGGGTCAGCGGCTGCGGCAGCCGGCCGATCCGGCCGGCGCCGCGACCCTCCCCCTCGGCCGGTGTGCCCGGGCGGGCGGGTTGCAGCGGGCGCAGGTCGAGCAGGCCGAAGCGGGCGGCGAGGGCGTCGGACACACCCGGCACGGCCACGTCGGCGTTGGTGTGTGCGACGTACAGCGCCACATCGGCCTTGATCAGCTGGTGGACGATGCGCCCCTTGTAGGTCGTCGGCGCCACCGACGACACCCCGCGCAGCAGCAGCGGATGATGGGCGATGATCATGTCGACGTCGGCGTCGAGCGCTTCCGCGACCGTCTCGGGAACCACGTCCACGACGCAGAGGATCCGGCGTACCGGGGTGGACGGCTCACCGAGCACCAGGCCGACCCGGTCCCACTCCTCGGCCCAGGCCGGCGGGTAGTGCCGCGCCACCTCGGCCACCACGTCGGCGACGGTCGGCACGGCTGCGGTTGTGCTCACGGCCGGTGAGCTTACCGGCGTCAGCCCTCCTACCGGACGTCACCCGGCCACGGACCTTCGCCGTGGCCGGGCCGTGAATTCTCCGGCGGCGGTACCGAGCTGTCGCCCGGGCCGAACCGGAGGCGTCACCTCAACCGGTCCGGCAGAGGCGGTCCCGCACGGCGGTCAGCGGCAGCGCCCACGGAAAGGTGTGCTGGTGCCGCTCACCCGTTCCGGGCGGATGCAGCGGGTAGACGTCGTCACCGAAGAGCACGCCCACCCCCCATTCGGAGAGCCGGGCGAGGCCCGCCCGGAAGGCGGGGTGGGCGGCCATCGCCGCGTTCGTGTACGGCACGGCCACCAGCGGTATCCCCCGACCCTGCGCCTCCACCAGCAGCCCCAGGGCGAGGGTGTCGGCGATGCCGGCCACCCACTTGTTCACGGTGTTGACCGTGGCCGGGCAGACGATCATGGCGTCGGCGGTGGGCAGCACGTCGGGGTCGCCCGGGTTCTTGTAGTGCGTGCGTACCGGGTGGCCGGTCTGCCGCGCCAGTGCGGTGCGGTCGACGAACTTGGCGCCGTCGGGCGTGGTGATCACGCAGACGTCCCACCCGTCCTGCTGGGCCAGGTCGACGAGCCGGCCCACGTCTCGGGCCAGTGGCGAGCCACAGGCGATGATGTAGAGCACCTGGCGGTGCCCGTCGTGGCGGTGCGAACCGGTCATGCCGGCTCCGAGGTCATACTCCTACTCCCATGTGCTCAGCCAACTCTGCGATCGGCGAAGGCGGCGCACCACGTGTGCGACGAAGCACGTCCGACATCACCTCGTGCGCGATCGGGCGGCAGCGGATCTCGGACGGTGCCAGGCGGTCGCCGCGCAGCAGCATCTCCCCGGCGTTGGCGACGTCGCCGATCAGCGCGTAGCCCCGGGCCAGGTCCAGCAGGTGGTGCGCCCGGCGTTCGGGCAGCATCGCGTCGAACGGCGCCGGCTGGATCCGCTGGAGGTGCACCTCGACGGCCCGCCCACCGTCGCCGAGCTCGACAGCGGCCGCCGCCCGGTGCAGCTCCACGTTCGTCGGCCCGAACGAGGTCCAGTAGTGGTTCTGGTCGCCGCCGAGTTCGGTCGCCGCCGCGTGGGCTCCGTCGAGCAGATCCTCCACGGTGGCGGTGTCACCGATGCGTGAGGCGGCCATCGCGCCCTGGAGCAGCAGCATCCCGTAGACGGACAGGCGCTCTGGACGGCTGTCGTTGCCGCCGCCCGGAGCGAGCTGGTTGGCGATCCGCACGTTCAGCTCCAGGGCGGGCCGGGGCCGACCCATCGCCACCAGCGCGTTGCAGACCCGGGTGGTGGCGACCCCGGCGAGCAGTGGATCGTCGGCGCGCTGCGCGACCGCGATGGAACGGTCGGCGGCGAGCCAGGCGAGATCGCACTCGCCCAGCTTGCGGAGCACCGAGGAGGCGAGCTGGTAGACCTGCCCGAGCAGGTGGGCGGCGCGCTGGGACTGGTCACCGCCGTAGGCGGCGTCGGCCGCCTGGGCGTCGCGGAGCAGCTTCGGCAGGGCCCGGGTGAGCATCCCGTAGCGACCGTACTGGTAGGTCAGCCAGGCGTGGGTGACCGCCTTGCTCATGTCGGCGAGCGGCGGCGGGCTCGGTACGGCGTCGAAGTAGGCGCTTATCGAGTCGTACCGCTCCAGGGCGGCCCGGATCTCCTCGACCTCGAACTGGTCGATGCAGTTGAGTGCGTCGGTGCGCCGCTCCGGGTCCTTGCCGAGCAGCAGTTGCACGTCCATCTGAAGGATGTCGGCGATCTCGTAGAGCACGGAGAACTTGTCCAGCCGCCGTACGCCCCGCTCGATCTTGTCGACCCAGCTCTTCGACTTGCCCAACCGGTCGGCGAAAACCTGCTGTGACATCTTGCGCCGGCCGCGCCAGTAGGCCACCCGCCGCCCGATGGGTAACTCGTCCATCTGCCCAGTCCTCCCCTTGCTGGAGCCCTGGCCGGGGGCCGGGGGCCGTTCCGTGGGCGCGGCGATCCGTCCGTAGACCAGGTTTCCGCTGGTCGCACAGGAGGTGCGTCAGCCGTCCGGCCGAACCTCGTACTTTTCGTGCAAGTTGCATCGGCCACTTTGTCAAACAGAACGAGGACGGGCTGCGGCAGTGACGGGTCTCGACGTACGAGCTGGCGCCGGCCGGGCGCGGCGAGGGGAGATGGCACCAATGTGGGGGAATGTCGGGCCACACGTGGCGCGTCTGTCGCCGTTGGAACGGGTACGACTGCGCCGGGTCGCCGTGCGCTACGCCCTGCACGGGTGGGCGGTGACCCCGGGCGCCTGCCTGGCGCGCAGCCGCTTCGTCTGCGGCCGGGCCGGCTGCCCGACGGTCGGCTGCCATCCCGCGCTTGAGGACTGGGAGCGCGCCGCCAGCACCGATCCGGCGCGGGTGGCCACCTGGTGGCGGTCCCGGCCGCACGGCGTACTGCTGCCCACCGGCCGTTCCTTCGACGTGCTGGAGATCCCCGCCCACCTGGGCCGGCTGGTCCTGGACGCGGTGCGCGTCCACCCGGTCGGCCCGGGGGTACGCGGGCCGGTGCTGGTCAGCCCGACCGGACGGTGGATGTTCCTGGTCCGCCCGGGCGACCCGCTGCGACCGGAACTGGAGCACTGCTTCGACGTGGTCCTGCACGGCCGCGGCTCCTGGGTCGCGGCGCCACCGACCCGGCTGCCCGAGGGACAGGTCCGCTGGGCGGTCGCACCGGAGCAGGCCCGGTGGCAGCTACCGGACTCCTACCTGGTGCAGAACACGCTTGTCGAGGCGCTACGGGCGACCGGCGTGACGCTCACCTCGGCGCTGGTCCCCGGCCAGTTGCCACTGCCCCGCCGGGGCCGCTGAAGCGGGTGGCCCGCGCTGCGACGCGCCGGCAGCGAGACCCCGACGGACCAGCGCTCGTTGAACCCTTCGACGGCGCGCCTGCGCCGGGAGCGGGGATGCGATGTCCACCGGCGACACCAGAAACCATCCGGGCGGCGCAGAGCCGCCCCGGCGACACCGGCCCGGCCACCGCTGGGCGGCCACCCGTCCCCCGGGCGCCCGACCCGGCCGTCCGCGACCGACCGGATCCCGCCCGGCCAGCACCCACCGCCCGGCCCGCTGGCCCTGACCCGGCACCAGTTTCCCGCGTACGGGCGGGTGGTCAGTTGACGGGGTCGGTGGTGCTCAGTGGCAGGTCGGTGGAGTGCAGACACCGCGCGTCGTCGGTGACCACCGCGTGCCGGTACCCGGGCAGCCGATCCAGCCAGCCGATCCCGGCCACGCCCATGGCCACGGCCGCGGTGGCGTACGCATCGGCCAGCCCGAGGTCGGGCCCGACCACCGTCACCGACCGCAGACCCCGGGCCGGGGCGCCACGACGTGGATCCCGCACGTGGTGGCCGCGTTCGTAGACCCCCGACGTGGCGACCGCGAGGTCCGTCCCGCTGAGCACCAGACAGACCGCCGACGGGTTCCAGGGATGCCGGACGCCGATCCGCCACGGCAACCCGGTCGACGAATGCCCCCGTACCCGGACGTCACCACCGGCGTTCAGGCAATGGTTGTCGGCACCGGCGGCGCGCAGCCGATCCGAGGCCACCTGGACCGCCCAGCCCTTGACGTATCCGGACGGGTCCAGCCCGCCGGTGGCGTACGCGTCGAAGAAGCCGTCGGTGGCACCCCACAGGTCTGCGCAGCGTTCCAGCACCCGGCGCAGGTCGGCCGACGCCTCGGAGAGCAGCAGCTCGCCCCGGTCGAAGCGACACACCTCGCTGTCCGGCCGGTACGTGCTGAACCTCGCGTCCACCTCCCGCAGCCAGGCGAACACCTCGTCGGCCAGCGCGGCCAGCTCGGTCATGGGCCGGTCGTCGGCGATGTCGAGGCTTACCGGAGTACCCATCACGGGTTCGACCCGTCGCAGCCCGGGTCGGGTAGCGGTGGCCATGCTCACCGGGCCTGATCGATCGCGGCCTGCACCGACCGCCGGTAGGCGTCGCTTGTCGCGGTCGCGCCCGAGACGGTGTCCAGGTCGGCGCTCTGCCGTTCCACCACCATGCCCACCGTCCCGCTGTACCGGCTGTCGACCTGGTCGCTGCGCTGGTCGGACTGGGCCGTCCCGCGCGGCAGTCGCAGCGCCGCCGCGTTGACGATCTCGTCGCCGACCACCGTGATGCGGACCTGCACGTCACCGAACTCGTTGCGCACCACCGGCCCGACGACGGTGCTGGGGCTGGGTTGCGCGGCGGGTGTCTTCGGGGCAGCACTGGAACCGGACCGGCTCGCCCCGGAGGCGCTGCGCGTCGGCTTCGGCGAGCTGCTGGCCTTCGGTTTCGTCGCGCCCTTGCCGGGTGTCGGTTCCGCCTTTTCGGTGGCGGTGGGTGCCGGGGCAGGCACCGCCTGGGCGAGGTGACCGGTGCCCGGGGCGGCCTTGAACACCACGAGCGCGGTGGTGCTGGCGGCCAGGCCGGTGATCGCGAGTAACGCGCGACGCATGCGATGGACCCTCTCAGAGTTCGAAGGTGGCGAGATGGATCTGGCGGCGGCGGACGCCGGCCTGCCGGAGCACCCGGCGATACTGCTCGACCAGGCCGGGTGGTCCGCACAGGTAGACGTCGCGACGGGCCACGTCCGGCACCAGCCGGCGCAGTCCGTCCGGGGTCGTCACCTGCCGTGGGCCCGGGTCGTCGCGGGAGCCGACGACGTACCAGACCCGCAGGCCGCGGTTGCGGGTCAGCCAGTCCAGTTCCTCCCGCAACAGCAGGTCGGCAGGGGTACGGGCCCGGTAGATCAGTGCGGCGCCCGGCGGCAGTTCCTCAAGCATCGCCCGCAGCGGGGTGATGCCGCTGCCGGCGGCGATCAGCAGGGCCCGCTCGCGGGTTCGGTGGGCCGCCGTGCAGGTGCCCGACGGGCCGACCGCCCAGACACGCACGCCCGGGTCGAGGTTGCGCAGGTCCTGGGTGTGCCGACCGACCACCCGCACGGTCAGGCGCAGCCAGCGGTCGTTGGCGGCGGCGGAGACCGAGAACGGGTGCGACTGCCACCAGCAGCCCCGGGTCAGGAAACGCCAGCGGAAGAACTGCCCGCCCAGCAGCTCCAGCCGGTCGAGACCAACCCCGGTCAGATAGAGCGAGACGGCGTCGGGGCTTTCCGGGACCACGTCACCGACCCGTAGCCGGTGCCGCAGGTTGAACCGCAGCGGGACGATCACCCGACCCCACAGCCACGCGGCGACCACCAGCACGTACAGGGCGATCCATCCGGTACGCGCCGGGCCGGGCCGGAACAGCTGGCTGCCGTTGCTGAACTGGTGGGCGAAGCCGAGCAGCAGCACGGCGTACGCGGCCAGGTGGGTGGCGTGCCACAGCTCGTACGGCAGCACCCGGCGTACCGCCCGCACGCTGGCCAACCCGACCAGCACCAGCAGGCCGGCGGCGGCGAACGCGGCGGCCATGTCCTGGTACTCGCGGAACATCACGCCGGCCTGGCCGAGCAGCGAGCGACCCTCCAGCCCGGCGTAGCCGACCAGGATCAGGGCCGTGTGGGCGAGCACCGCGACCAGCAGCGTGGCGGCGACGTCGCGATGCCAGCGGGCGATCCGCTCCCCGCCGGCCCACCGTTCCAGCACCGGCAGGCGGCTCATCATCAGCATCTGGACCAGCAGCAGGTAGCCGGCGACCAGTCCGGTGATCTGCCCGGCGGCGGTGGTCATCGCGGTGGCACCGGTCAACGAACCGGCCGGGGTGTCCCGCCACCACGGCAGCACGCTGGCTACCAGACCACCCAGGAACAGCACGATCAGCAGCCGCCGGCCACCGGCGCCACGCCGTGGCACGGCCGGCGGTGACGCCGACGCAGTCGGCCCCGGCCCGGTCGACCGGGGATCGGCGTACGGGCGGGGGTAGGTCGTCACGCGCCGCCGCCGCACTCGTCGAGCTGATCGGCCATGCACCGTTTCCGATTCCTGCCGGGAGCGTCGACCCGGGACGTGACCGGTCTCCCGAGATGCGACGACTGATGCCTGAGGGTTTGCCCCGGGAAGGTAGTCACCGGTCGGCACCGGCGACAAGGCCGGCAGATCGGGGGCAGTCAACGCGGCGCCCATCGGAGGCCGACGTCGGGCGGTTACCGGCCGATCGGGTACGCACGTCACAAGCAGGCCCTTTGCCGGCCGCCGCCGCCGCGCGGGCGACATTTCCGTCCCCGGTGCCGTCGCCGTGCCGGGCCGTCACACCGGTGAAATTTAAGACGCGGATAAGGGGCCGCTCAGCTGTCGACCGGCCACGCGGGTGGGTCGTCGGTCACCAAAGTAGCAACAGCAACAGCGCGTGAGCCCGCTCCGCAGCGGGTATTCCGCCGCACCGTTGCTGAACGCGTGAGGGGAAGGCACATGCTCAGCAAAGAGGACCAACGCAGATTCGAGCAGATCACCCGCCACCTGCGGGAGAGCGATCCGGCGTTCTTCGCCCGGCTCGACAATCGGGCCCGGGGTCGGCACGGCCGCTGGCTGCTGTTGTTGACCGTCGTGCTCTGGGCGGCGCTGCCGGCGACCACCGTACTCGCCGGCCGGCTTGCCGGGGCGATCTTCGCGGTGGTGCTGTTGACGAACGCGGCGCTGATGTGGCGGTTCCGCCAACGTTGGCTGTGAGTGTCAGGGCCGCGTGCCGTCCAGGATCGGGGTGACCTCATGGCGAGGAAGCCGTTCGGTCCGGGACCGAGCGTGACCCGGACGGCGGAACATCGGCCTGGTCGCCGAGCTGGCGGTAGGCGTGGCGCAGGCGTTCGACGAGTCCCGGTCCACCGATGGCCGGGGCGGGCGCGCCCAGTTGTCGCAACAGCAGATCCGGACGGGCGGTCAGGCTGGGCGGACGGTCCGGCAGTGGCACGGGCGGCAGCCAGAACCGGTCCACCGCCTCGGCGAGCGGCGTGCCGGGCAGGTCGGCCAGCGCCCGGAGGGCACCGGCGGCGGGTACGTCCGCCCCGGGCTGACCGGGCCACCCGCCGTCGGCATCCTGGTCGGTGCCGGTCGGCGCGGTGTCCCGGGTGCGGGAGCGGCCACGTCGACGAGTCGGCTCCGGCGGCGCCGCGACGTCCCGCGCCGGAGCCTCGACACCGGCTGCCGGTGCGCCGGCTCGGACCGCCGGCTCGCCGCCACCGGTCCGCCGGCCCGCCGAGGCGTCGGCGCCCGACGTGCCGGAGCGCAGTTGACGTAGCCGGGTGAGCAGGTCCGTCCGGCTGCGACCGCGCCAGTGCAGCAGGGTGAACGGGTCCGCGTCGAACGCCTCGGCGAGCAGGTAGAAGGTGGCGGCGAGGTGTTTGCAGGGCACCGCGACGTCGGGGCACGAGCACCGCTGGTCCAGCTCGTCGACCGCCGCCGGGAACAGCGGTGCCTCGGCCGCGTCGAACAGCTCCTCCAGTTCGGCCGGCAGGTCGCCGGCGAGCAGCCGGGCGCTGAAGAACGCCTGGGCCGCGAGTTCCTGCTCGATCCGGGCCCACAGCCGAGCCGGAAAGGGCGGCAGTGCGACGCTCACCCGGTACGGCTTGGCTCGCGAGCCCTGCACCATTGCGGTCACCACGCCCGGCGCGACGTCGAGGCGCAGCACCTGGCCGGCCCGGGCGTACGACCGGCCCCGGGTGAGCCGGGTGCCGAGCGCGAACGACTCCAGCACCTCCAGGAACCGGCGGGACCACCAGGAGACCCCGATCGCGCCCCGGGTGCTGCGCGCCCGCAGGCCACCGTCGACCCGGCGCGGCGGGCCGTAGTCGGCGAACCTGTCGGCGCTCACTCGGCCACCGCCCCCGCCTCCAGGGCGAACAACTCACGCAGTTGGGCGGTGGACAGCTCGGTGACCCACTGCTCACCGGTACCGACCACCGAGGCGGCCAGGCCACGCTTGTCGGCGATCAGCGCGGCGACCTTCTCCTCCACGGTGCCGGCGCAGACGAACTTGCGGACCTGCACCCGGCGCCGCTGTCCGATCCGGAACGCCCGGTCGGTGGCCTGGTCCTCCACCGCCGGATTCCACCACCGGTCGACGTGCACCACGTGGTTCGCGGCGGTCAGCGTCAGCCCCGTCCCGCCGGCCTTGAGCGACAGGACGAACAGCGCCGGCCCGCCGTCGGACTGGAAGCGGGCCACCATGGCGTCCCGGTCGGCCTTGCCGACCCCGCCGTGCAGGAACAGCACCTCCCGCCCGAACCGCGCCGACAGATGCCCGCGAAGCATCCCGCCGAACTCCGCGTACTGGGTGAACAGCAGGGCCTTCTCCCCCGCCGCCAGGACCTCGTCGAGGATCTCCTCCAGCCGGGCCAGTTTGCCCGACCGGCCGGGCAGGGGCGAGCCGTCGCGAAGCATCTGTGCGGGATGGTTGCAGACCTGCTTGAGGCGGGTCATGGTGGCCAGCACCAGCCCGCGCCGCTCGATGCCGTCACTCGACTCGATCCGGGCCAGCATGTCGTCGACGACCGCCCGGTAGAGCGCCGCCTGCTCGGCGGTGAGGTTGCAGAAGACCTCCATCTCCAGCTTCTCCGGCAGGTCTGAGATGATCGACGAGTCGGTCTTGAGCCGACGCAGCACGAACGGGCCGGTGATCCGGCGGAGCCGTTCGGCGGTCTCGGCGTCCCCGTGCCGCTCGATCGGCTCGGCGAACCGTTTACGGAACGTCGCCGCCGGGCCGAGCAGGCCCGGGTTGGCGAACTGCATGATGGACCACAGGTCCGCCAGCCGGTTCTCCACCGGCGTACCGGTGACCGCGATGCGGTGCCGGGCGGGCAGCGCGCGTACCGCCTCGGCCTGCCGGGTGGCGGCGTTCTTGATGGCCTGGGCCTCGTCCACCACCACCCGGTGCCAGTCGACGCCGGCCAGCTCCGCGGCGTCCCGGGCAGCCACCGAGTACGTGGTGAGCACCAGGTCCGCGGCATGCACGGCGGCGGTGAACTCCGCGCCACGAGCCCGCTGAGCGCCATGGTGCACGTGTACGCGCAGGTCCGGGGTGAACCGGGCGGCCTCCCGCTGCCAGTTGCCGACCAGCGACATCGGACAGACCAGCAGGGTCGGACCGGCCTGCGGCGGATCGGCGGCCAACAACGCCAGCAGCTGCACCGTCTTGCCCAGTCCCATGTCGTCGGCGAGCACTCCACCGAGCCCCAGCGACTGGAGGAACGCCAGCCAGGCCAACCCCCGCCGTTGGTACGGCCGCAGCGTGCCCTGAAAGGACGGCGGCTCGTCCAGCGGGGCGAGCCGGCGGTCCACGGCCCCGGCGAGCAGGTCGCCGAGCGCCCCGTCGGCGCTGACTTCGAGCACCGGCAACGCGTCCGGTTGCTCGGCGTCGGACAGGCCGAGCCGCAGCAGGTCGGCCACGGTCAGCTCGCCGGCGGACCGCAGCAGTCGCAGGCCGGCGGCAAGCCGCTTCGGGTCCAGTTCGACCCAGCGCCCCCGCAGCCTCACCAGCGGGGTCTTCAGCTCCGCCAGCCGGGTCAACTCGTCGGAGGTCAGCGGCTCGTCGCCCAGAGCCAGCTCCCAGCGGTAGTCGACCAGGGCGTCCAGTCCCACCCGGTCGTCCGGGCCGGTCACCGCACCGGGTGCGCTGCGGGAGCGGGCCCGCAGCCGGGCGCCGAGCCGCGAGGCGGGCCGCCGCCACCAGGACGGCAGCAGCACCGTGAAGCCCGCGGCGTGCAGCGTCGGCGCGCCCTCGCGCAGGAATCGGTGCGCGCCCTCGGTGTCCAGCTCCAGCGCCTCCGGCCGGGCGGTACGCAGGGCCGCGTCCAGTTCCGGCCACAGTCGGCTGGCCCGGCCGAGTTCGGCCAGCAGGATCTCCGGTGGCTGGTCACCGGCCACGGTCACGCCGTCGCCGCGCCACACCTGTCCGGCGTCGACGTGCAGGCCCGGCTCGTCGGTGGCGCGCAGTCCGAACTCGATCCGCCACCGGCCGGTGGTGGCGACGACGGCGCCGGGGTCGGCGGGCACCACCGTCACCGCTTCGGTCAGCTCGTCGGCCGACGGCTCGACCAGCCGGAAGCTGGCCCGCACCGTGCCACCGGCGGCGTCCCGCTGCCACTGGTCCAGCTCGGAGCGGAGCGTGCGCAGCGCCGCCGCCTCGGCGGTGAACCCGCGACGCGGCCCGGTCAACGCGCCCAGCCAGGCGGTCACGGCACCGTTCGGTCGCACCCCCCGGGCCAGCGTCACCGGCGGCAGCGCGGCGCGCACCGCCGCGTCGGTGAGCGCGTCGAGCGCGTCGGCGACCAGCAGCCCGGGCACCTCGACCGGGCCGCCGGGCGCACCGGACACCCAGGTCGCGGACAGGCCGGGCCTCCGCGTCGCGGACGGCCGGCCCAGGTCGCCGGCGGGGCCGCCGGTCGACGTCGTTCGCCGATGGTCGGCACCCGGTCGGGTCGCTCGGCTGGGCCCGGACCGGCCGCCGGGCGTCAACGCGGGCAGGTCCGCCTCGACCACGGCTCGGGCGGCGGGGGGCAGGGCCAGCGCCAGCGACCGGGCCCAGGCGGCGTCCGTGCCGGTAAGCAACGGCCGCCACACCGCCCGGGCGGAGACCTCGGCGGCCGAGGGCGCGTCGGCCGGCAAGGACGGGTCGGCGGCCGAGGGCGCGTCGGCCGGCAAGGACGGGTCGGCGGGCACGGACGGGTCGGCGGGCACGGACGGGTCGGCGAGGCTGGGCAGGACCCGACCGCGGGCGGCCAGGTCGGTGGCGAAGTCGGCCAGCTCGGCCAGGTGACGCAGGCTCGCGCCGGGTGCGGCGGCCAGCTTCTCGACGGTACGCAGCAACGACAGCGCGGCGTCCGGGGCGTACGCCAGCACCGGGACCTGCCACCCGGCGAGGGTGACCGGACCACGGACCGGTGCCACGGCGGCGGTGCGGACCAGCTCCGGCGAGTCCAGCGGCGAGCCGGCGCGGGTGGGCAGGCGCAGCAGCGCCATGCCGAGGTCGTCCGGTTCGGCGGCGTCGGCCAGCAGCGCGACGAGCGAGGCGGGCCCGGCGGCGAAGGGGTGTGGGCGGGCCCGTGGTGCCCGGCCGGGGCGGCGCGGGGCCGCCGGTGGCAGGGTGCTGTCCTCGGCCCAGACCGCGAGACCCCGGCCAGGCAGCCACATCCCATGGACGACCAGCACGCACTCCCCCTCGGACCAAACGGGCCCGCGCTACACCGACGGCGACCCGGGGCAAGGATAGGCGGCGCCGACCGGCTAGCGTCGCCGCCGTGTGCGACCTCCTGGTGATCGGCGGCCTCGGCGTCGACGTGCGGGTGCGGGTGCCCCGGCTGCCGCTGCCGGTGGTCGACTCGGTCACCGTCGACCCGATCGAGCTGCGGGTCGGCAACACCGGCGCCGGGGTGGTCCTCGCCGCACACGCGCTCGGGCTGCGGGTGACGGTGGTCGACACGGTCGGTACGGACCCGGCCGGCGCCGTCGTGCGGGCCGCGCTGGCCCGTACCGGCGTGCGCGCGGTGCTGACCGACGATCCGGCGGGTACCCGACGGTCGGTGAACCTGGTCGACCCCGGCGGGCGGCGGATGTCGCTGTACGACCCCCGGGACTCGGACGGTCCACCGCCCGTCGCGGCACCCCGGGTGGTGGAGCTGATCCAGGACGCCACGCACGTACATCTGTCGATCATGGGATGGGTGCGGGGGTTGCTGCCCGACCTCGGTGACGTGCTCGGCGAGGGGGTGGGCACCTCGACCGACCTGCACGACTGGGACGGGTACAACCCCTACCACCGCCCCTTCGCCGACGTCGCCGAGCTGGTGCTGGTCAGCGGTGCGGCGCTCGGCGACCGGGCGGCGGCCGTGGCCGGCACGCTGGCACCGCGCCCGGTGCTGGTGACCCGGGGCGCGGACGGTGCCGATCTGCACCTGGGCCGGGACGTCCATCGCGTTCCGGCGGCCGTCCCGCCCGGCCCGGTGATCGACACCAACGGCGCCGGGGACGCCTTCGCGGCGGGGATCATCGCGGCCCGGTCGCGCGGCGCCACCTGGGCTGAGGCGGCCGGGTACGCGTCCCGGGTCGCCGCTGCCGCCTGCACCCACGACGGCATGGAGTACCCACCGGGACTGCTTCCCCGCGACTGACCAATCGGAGTGCACCGCTGCGGGTCGTGCTTGACAACCCATTAGGTAAGTCATAACTTACCGTTCGTGGCTACTTACCAATTCGGCGAAGGCTGGGACGCCCTGGGCGACCCCACCCGTCGCGCCATCGTCGCGTGCCTGGCGGAACAGCCACGTGCCGTCGGCGAACTCGCCCGGGAACTACCGATCAGCCGACCCGCGGTGTCCCAGCATCTGAAGGTGCTCAAGGACGCCGGGCTGGTCGTCGACCGGCAGGCCGGCACCCGGCGGGTCTACCGGCTCAACCCGGCCGGCGTGGCCGCCCTACGCGACCAACTGGACACGTTCTGGCACCGCGCGCTGGACGGCTACCAGGAGGTCGTCGACCAAACCAGCGAGGAGGACTCATGACCCAGGCAGCGGATGTGGTGGTGCGCCGCCAGATCATCGTGAACGCGCCCATCGAACGGGCGTTCACCACGTTCACCGGACGCTTCGGCGACTTCAAGCCACCGGAACACAACCTGCTCGGCGTCGCGATCGCCGAGACCGTGTTCGAGCCGAGGGTCGGTGGCCACATCTACGACCGTGGCGTCGACGGCACCGAGTGCCGCTGGGCCCGGGTGCTCGCCTACGACCCGCCGGACCGGGTCGTGTTCAGCTGGGACATCAGCCCCCGGTGGCAGGTCGAGACCGAGCCTGACAACACCAGCGAGGTCGAGGTGCGGTTCGTCGCCGAAACCCCGCACCGCACCCGGGTGGAACTGGAGCACCGCCACCTCGACCGGCACGGCCCCGGCTGGGAGTCCGTCCGCGACGGCGTTGCCAACGACGGAGGATGGCCGCTCTACCTGGACCGCTACGCCGCCCTGTGCAACGCGCCCGGTTGACGGCAGGATCATCGCGCTTCGCCCTGCGGTTCGGCGACGGCCGGGGCAGGATGGGCGCATGGCATCCACGGTTGAGATCCCGATGGTGGGCGGCACGGCCGACGGTGAGCACGTCACCGTCGAGCTGGACCCGAACGGCCGGCCCCCACTGACCCACCATCACCTGGGGCCACAGGGGCTGGCGGCAGCGGAGATCTACGAGTTGGAGTCCGTCGACACCGATCGGCAGCAGTGGCGCTACTGCTGGCGGGGGCCGGCGGTCTGAAGCCGACCCCCGCGCCGGTCAGGCGCCGACCTCGACCAGCGACCGGTTGCGCAGGCTCTCCAACACCGCCCGGGTGACCTGAGCGGTGCCCCTGGCCTCGTCACACACCCGCGCCACTCGCTGGGCGGTGACCTCGGCCCGCTGCTCGCGTTCGTCCCACAACTGATCCACCTCGGCCAGCAGCGGGCCCTCCACCTCACGTTCCACGCCACGCAACGCCGGCACCCCGAGTCGCTGCGCGAGGTCGAAGACCTTGCCGGCGTACGGCAGGGGCAGGAACGGTGTGCCCATCATCGCGGAGAAGATCAGGAAGTGCAGGCGCATCCCGACCGCCAGGTCGAAGTGCCGCATCAACCCGAGGATCTGCTGCGGTGAGTAGGTGCCGTGCAGGATCCGCCCCCGCTCGGCGGCGATCATGTGGGACAGCACGCCGTGCGAGTGCCGGATGTCGTCGCGCTCCATCGGCACGAACAGCACGTGCGCGTCGATCCGGTGCACCAGGAAGTCACCGATCTGGGCCAGCAACCGGTGGTATCCGTCCACGTCCAGCCGTTCCGCCGCCCGGCCCGGCTCCCGCACGCTCATCCCGACCAGCCGTTTGCCGTCCGGCACGCCCTCCTCGCGGAGGAACTGCGCGGGAAAGTCCTCCGGTTCCAGCAGGAACGCCGGATCGCCGGTGACGGTGATCGGGTTGAGCAGGCCCGCCTCCTCCAGCACCATCCGCGACTCCTGGTCGCGTACGGTCACCTGGACCGCGCCGGCCAGCGTCTCGCGGACCATGCCGGTGTCCACCATCTCGTTGAGCGGCCCGACGCCGACGGCGTACGTCAGCAGCGGCAGGCCCCGCTCCTGCGCCACCCGAACCACCCGCAGGTAGCGGCGCGCCTCCTTGTCGTAGAGGATGCCGCCGCCGCCCAGGATGAGCAGGTCGAGCTGGGACAGCACGAGGGCCGAGTCGGTCCGGCTGACCCCCTCCCACGGCACCGCCTCCACATCCGGGTGGGCGAGCGCGGTGTGCGCAGGATTCCGTGAGAACACGATGATCCGAGCGTGCGGCTCCTGTTGGCGCAGATCGGTCAGCAGACCGGTGAGGATCGCCTCGTCGCCCAGATTGCGCCCACCGTACGAGCCGAGCACGCCGATGGTCAGTCCGGCACGCGTCATCCGTCGCTCCTCCCCAGGTGCGTCCGCTCCGACGTTTCCCCGCTGTGCTGGGGAACAGTCCTCGCGGGTCTCCTCGCCCCCGATGAGACGGTGCGACCGGCGGACCTGGTCCGGCCGGTGTCTGCGGCCGACCGCACAGACTGCGGCATTCCACGCGGGGCCGCTGTCGACAAGCCGACTTGCCCCGGCAGTGGCCAACTCCGGCACGCCTCAGGCGGTCACACATTAGCTCGATGGGGTGACAGAGCGTGGTTGACCCTGGTTGACGGCTTTGCGAGGGTGTCGACCGGATCCCGCACCCCGAGCGGCTGATCCATGCGGCGGCCGGGGCACGACTGGGGCTGCACCCTGCCCGCCGTCACATCCCCCGCAGCCCCGAGCGGAGAGCTCGATGTCGTCAGGTAGCACCCTGCCCCGCACCGGATTCGACGTGATCGCCATCGGTGGCACCGCTGGTGTCGGCGTCGTTCAACTGTCGTTGCCGCTCGCCATCGCCGCTGTCGGCGTGCTGATGGTGGTCGCCGGTGCCTGCATGATCCGGTTGACATTCCGACGCGGACGGACGATCAACGGATGAGCGCGCGCATCGGACCCCGACGGGTGCTGCTCGCGGCGGCGGTCGTGCTGGCCGCCGCGGCGGTATGGGCGGCCCACCATGTGTTCGCGGTTTCGCGCGCTCTCGACGGCGCCGGGCACCGCTTCACCTACGTGTACGCGGGCATGTTCCTGTTGCTGTTGTGGCAGGTCGGCGGCGCCTACCTGGAGCGGCCGGCGACGGCGACCGGCCGGGCTCGTGAGTACCTGGACGGATTGCGGGTGGTGGCGATCGTCCCCGTCTACAACGAGGACCCGGCGGCGCTGCGTGCCTGCCTCGAATCCATGGTCAGGCAGACCCGCACCCCTGATGTCATCTGCGTCGTGGACGACGGTTCGACCGACGTCGGCGGGTACGAGACCGTGAAGCGATGGTTTCTCGCCACCGCCCCCACGTGTGGGATCGCGGTGTCATGGCATGTGCAGGCCAACGCCGGCAAGCGGCACGCACAGGCCGTTGCGGTACGCACCACCGGCGACGCGGACATCTACTGGACGGTCGACTCGGACACGGTTTCCGATCCGCGGGCGCTCGACGAGCTGCTGCTGCCGTTCGCTGATCCTCGGGTGCAGTCGGTGGCGGGGGTGGTGATGGCCGCGAACGTGCGGTCGTCGTTTCTGGCCCGGATCACCGACTTGTGGTTCGTCACGGGCCAGCTCACCGACCGGTCGTCGTTGTCGGTGTTCGGGGCGGTGTGGGTCAACTCCGGGCCGATCGCCGCTTATCGGGCTGCTGTCGTCCGGGACAACCTTGACGGCTACCTGACGGAGAGGTTCTTCGGCCGGACCGTGGCCTTCTCCGATGATTCACTGTTGACGTTGTTCGCGATGGTCCGGGGACGCACCGTGCAGCAGCCGACCGCGTTCGCGTTCGCGTTGATGCCGGACCGGTTCGGCCACCTGTGCCGCATGTATCTGCGGTGGATGCGGGGCAGTTTCATCCGCTCCTGGTGGCGGGTGCGGTACCTGCCGCTGCGGTCGTACGCCTGGTGGGCACATCTGCTGCGCTGGGCGTCGATGGTGGTCGCCACCGTGGTGTTCGTGACCGTCGTGTTCGTGTCCCCGGTGGTCGAACCGACGCTCACGGCACTGCCGTGGCTGTTCTCGGTGACGTTCATCGTGGGGTGGGCGCAGACGTTGCGCTACCTGACGGTTCGCCGGTCTGACGAACCGGCTGGCCACCGGGTGTGGACGTGGCTGTTGGCGCCGCTGGCGGTGGTGTTCGCGGCAGTGGTGTTGAGAGTGATCCGCTGGTACGGGGCGCTGACGTGCTGGCGGACCGGTTGGGGCACCCGCCAGCAGGTCGAGGTCGTGCTCACGCACTGACCGACGTAGGCCGGGCCGGCGGTTCGGCAACCCTGCCAGCCGCCGGCCCGCACGGACGCCTCGCACCCCGACAGTCCTCGCCGACCGTCGGGGTGCCGACGACGACGGAAACGCCTTGCCCCAACAGGTGGCCGCCGGGCAGCGTGGACGCCATGCGGACGCAAACGAGGGATCGGCTGCGGTGGGGCCAGTTGCCCATCGATGTCCGATCCGGCGTGGAGCAGATCCTCGGTGACCGGGTGATCGAAGCGGTGTCACAGCCCGGCGGATACTCCCCCGGCACCGCCGACCGGGTACGCACCGCCAGCGGCCGTCGCGCCTTCGTCAAGGCGGCCAGCCCGACCCAGAACCCGGACACCCCGGACATGCACCGGGCCGAGGCGCGGATCACCGCCGCACTGCCCGGGTACGCCCCGACGCCCCGGTTGCTCGGCTGTCACGACGACGGCCACTGGGTGGCGCTGGTGCTCACCGACGTCGACGGGCGCCACCCGGTCACTCCGTGGCGCGCCGAGGAACTCGACGCGGTGCTGGACGCCCTGAACCGGATGGCGACGGCGCTCACGCCCAGCCCGGTGGCCGAGGTGCCGGCCATCGCCGAGCGGCTGGCCGATGAATTCGCCGGCTGGCGGCGAATCGTCGACGACCCGCCCCCGGAGTTGAACGCCTGGGCCCGGACGCATCTCGACGACCTCTGCTCCTGGGCGGACCACGGCCTCGCGTCGCTGACCGGCGACACCCTGTGCCACGTGGATATCCGCGCGGACAACCTGCTCGTCGACCGGGCCGGCCGCGTCACAGTGGTCGACTGGCCCTGGGCCGCTCGCGGCCCTAACTGGCTGGACACCGCGATGCTGCTGCTCGACGTACGCCTGCAGGGCGGGCACGACACCGAGGCACTGATCCGTCGGCTTCCGCTCACCGCCGCAGCCGACCCTGACGCGGTGACCGGTCTCTACGCCGGCCTGGCCGGCTTCTTCACCGACCGGGCGCGCCTGCCCGCACCGCCGGGCATCCCCACCCTCCGGGCGTTCCAGCAGGCCCAGGCCGAAGTCCTGCTCACCTGGCTGGCCGAGCGCGCCACCACCTGACCCCGCCCGCGCCCCACGCCGCCCCGCCCCGCCCCGCCCCGCGCCGCGCCGAGCGTCGAGTCCGCAATATCCCCGAAACTGCTGCCTCCAGCCGCAGCGACCCAGCAACATCCCCGAAACTGCTGCCCCGGAGCAGCGGTGACCCGGCAACAATCCCGAAGTTGCTGGGGCCGGAGGGGTGGGCGGGGTGTCAGGTGGGCGGGGTGGACGGGTGGGTGAGGAAGGGCAGGACCGCCGCGGGGAGGGTGGGTGAGTCGACGATGTCGTAGTGGGTGAGTCCGGGCAGGACGGCCAGCCGGGCAGCAGGGCGGTCGGTGCCGTCCCACCCGGCGTCCCGATGGCCGCCGCCGAGCAGGCCGAAGAACTCCACCATGTGTGCCGGGCGAACCGAGTCGGCGTCGGCGAAGACGAGCATCGTCGGGGTGGTGATCGCGGCGACCTCCGGGGACCAGTCGTAGTCGAGGCGCAGCAGCTCACCGGTCCGGGTCCACAGCAGCGGCCAGTCCTGCGGTCGGGGCGCCACACGCCGGTAGAGCTGCTCGGGTGGGGTGCCGCGCATCCGCTCGGCGGCCGCCTCGTCGGGCTCGGGCATGCCGGCGAGCACCTCGGGAAACCAGCCCTGCCGCCGACACGGCGCGGAGACCACCACCAGCCGTCGGAGCAGCTGCCGGTGCTGCACCGCCAACCGCAGCGCGACCCCACCGCCGAGGGAGAAGCCGAGCATCTCGACCTCGCCCAGACCAAGGTGAGCGATCAGCGCCGCCACGTCGTCGGCCATCGACTCGTACCGCAGCGGGCGGCCGGTGTCGGGGGTGCGGCCGTGGCCCGGCAGGTCGACGCTGACCACCAGGCGACGCCGCGCCAGCGCCGGCCGGATCGCGGCGAAGGTCTCCACCGTGCCGAACCCGCCGTGCAGCAGCACCAGCGGTCGACCGGCACCGTGCGTCTCGTACCAGAATCGGACGCCGTCGAGTCGCGCGTAGCCCATCTGATTCCTTCCGCGTCCGGGGCGGGACCGACCACGCCGCACCGAATCGTCCGAGCGGACCAGTGCCGAGTGAGTCGACGCCGATACGATCGGTGAATCTCGATACTCTCGGTAGGTGCCCACCCGGACGAGGTGAGCTGCGGTGGCCGTCGTCGTCGACCTGCTCAACATCACGATCATCCTGCACGGACTGCTCAAGGTGACCGCCATCACGAACGCGATCCGCTGGATCAGCGAGCGGGGAGGGGACTACCGGCTCGCGTACGACCGGATGCCGCCCGCCGACGACGCGGCCAAGCTTCGCCTGCTGGACGAGTGCGGCGGCACGTTCTTCCCGTTCGGCGCCAAAGATCACCGGATCCGGCGACGGTACCTACGGTGGCAGCGACAATCCCGGCGGTGGCGGGCGGCGGCCGTCGCGCTGCGGTGCTGGGCCACGGTCTGCTTCACCGCGCCCGGGCTGGTCGCGTTGACTGTCTTCAGCACAGCCGGGCCCGCCTTCCTCCTGCCCCGGCCGCCAGGCACCCGCTGGCTCACTCTCGGTGCCGCACTCGTCGCCGCCGCCATCGTCATCGCGATGTTCTTCGAGGCCCTGACCTGGTATCTGACCGTACGCGGCTACGCCCGTCGGTTCCTCACCACGGGCTTCCACCGGACCCGGGTCGACTCGACCGGGGAGAACCTCGCGGAGTTGCGGGTCTACATCTACCTCGCCGCGTCGATGGTGCTGGCCAACTCCATGCTCTGCCTGACGGCGGCGGTCTCCTTCGGCTCCTACCGGTACCTCGACGGCAGCGCGGTCGGCTACGGTCCCAGCGCCGTTGCCGCGGCCTGCCTGCACACCGCGTCGAGCATGTCCTTCCTGGGCGAGTCACCCTTCACCACGCACAATTCGGTGGGCAGCCTGATCGGCGTGCTCGACCTCGGGTCGGGCGTGATGCTGATCCTGTTCGGGCTGACCCTGCTGCCCGCGATCCTCAACCCGGGCGGACGGACCGAGTAGATGGTGTGGTGGGCGCGGCAGGTTTCGAACCTGCGACCCCTCGCTTGTAAGGCGAGTGCTCTCCCACTGAGCTACGCGCCCGGAACGCCGTACGGCGGGCCGGCGGTTGGCAAGCTTACCCTGCCACCCGCCGGCCCGGGCGGACGCCTCGCACCCGATGCATCGGGTCAGGCCACGGCCTCCGCCAGGGCCTTGCGCCAACCTTGCTGGTCGCGGGCCTCGCCGGGCAGCTTCATCTCGGCGAAGCGGACCACGCCGGCCCGGTCGATGACGAAAGTGCCACGGTTGGCGATGCCGGCGACGTCGTTGAAGACGCCGTACGCCTGGGCGACCGCGCCGTGCGGCCAGAAGTCCGACAGTAGCGGGAACTGGTAGCCCTCCCGCTCCGCCCAGATCTTGTGGGCGTAGACCGAGTCGACGCTCACGGTCAGCACCTGGACCTCGTCGTTGACGTACTCGTCGAGGTTGTCCCGCACCTCGGTCAGCTCGCCCTGGCACACCCCGGTGAAGGCAAGCGGATAGAAGACCAGCAGGACGGTGCGCCGGCCACGGAAGTCGGAGAGTCGGACCTGCTGGTTGTTCTGGTCCTTCAACACGAAGTCGGGCGCCTCGGCGCCAACCTCGATGGGCATGCGAACTCCTCGGATGGGTTCGGGACGGCCTCGGTCGCCCGCCGTGGGTCGGGTTACTTCTTGCCCTTGGCGCCGCGACGTAGCACGAGTCGGGCACCGCTCCAGTCCTTGCCGGCGTTGACCGTGGAGGTCTGCTGGAGGCCGGCGGTGGGTGCGGACTCGGCGATCTCGCTCGGCTCGACGTGGCCCTCGCGGCCGGCCTTGGGCGTCAGCAGCCACACGACCCCGTTGTCGGCCAGCGGGCCGAGGGCGTCCACGAGTAGCTCGAAGAGATCACCGTCGCCGTCCCGGTACCAGACCAGCACCGCGTCGACCACCTCGTCGGTGTCCTCGTCGACCAGATCTCCACAACGGTCGGTCAGGGCGTCCCGGAGATCGGAATCGACGTCGTCGTCGTAGCCCATCTCCATGACGACCATCCCCGGCTCGATGCCGAACCGGTCCGCCAGGCTGCGTACCCCGTCAGCAGCCTGACCAGCGGTCGCGCTCACTGTCGCGTGCCTCCTCATCTCGTCCGAGCCGGCGTCTGCTCGACGCCGTCAGGCAAAGTCCACACAGTTGCGCCGTCCTGCGCAAGTGGCGCACCGGGTGGAACGAAATTTACCGTGCCAGCAGCGTACGGGCACCCTGGGTGATGGCCTCCTCGGACACCAGCACCTGTCGGGCGGCCGGACCCAGGGGCACAAAAGAGTCAACCGCGGCCACCCGTCGTGCCGCGCCGACATACCCGGCATCCACCAGCGCGGCGATCACCCCCTCGCCCACCCCACCGGACCGGCGCGTCTCGTCCACCACAAGCACCCGGCCGGTCGCGGCGGCCTCCCGAATGAGGTCGGCCACCGGCAGCGGCGCGAGCCAGCGCAGATCCACGACCCGGGTACCGATGCCCTCGTCGGCCAGCACCGAGGCGGCCCGCAGTGACATCCGTACGCCGTTACCGAAGGTGATGATGGTGACGTCCTCGGCCGAACCGACGCCGTACACCCGGGCCCGCCCCACCGGCACGTGCCCACCGGCCCAGGCACCCGGCTCCGGGTAGGCAGAGAGCCACTCACCGTCACCGTCGGTGTAGAGATCGCGGGTGTGGTAGAGCGCGATCGGCTCCAGGAACACGCAGACGCTGCCGTCCACCGCCGCACTGGCCAGGCAGGTCCGCAGCATCGCCGCCGCGTCGTCCGGCCGGGCCGGCACGGCGATCACCAGGCCCGGCACGTCCCGCAGTACGGCCACCGAGTTGTCGTTGTGGAAGTGCCCGCCGAAGCCCTCCTGGTACGCCAGCCCGGCCACCCGCACCACCATCGGGTTGCGCCAGGCCCCCTGTGAGAAGAACCGCATGGTCGCCGCCTCGCCGCGCAACTGGTCCTCGGCGTTGTGCAGGTAGGCCAGGTACTGGATCTCCGGCACCGGAAGCATCCCGGCCAGGCCCGCGCCGAGGCCGAGGCCGAGGATCGAGGTCTCGTCGAGCAGCGTGTCGAACACCCGGGCGGCACCGAACCGGTCGCGCAGCCCCTTGGTCACTCCGTAGACCCCGCCCTTGGCGGCGACGTCCTCCCCGAAGACCGCCATCTGCCGATGACTGAGCAGCCCGTCGGTGAGCGCCGCGTTGATGCTCTGCGCCAGGGTGAGCGGCCCGGCGAGTTCCGGCGGCTTGCCGCCGAACGCCTCGGCCCGCGCCCCGGCGTCCGGACCGGCGGCGCGGGTACCCGCGTCGGCGACCGCCAGGGCGACCCGGACCGGTCGGCGCGGTGCCAGCGGGGCGATCACCTCGGCAGCGTCGGCAAGCTTCGGCTCGTCGAGCACCTCCTCGGCGATCCGGCGCACCTGCCAACCGATCTCGTCGTAGCGGTCCAGCAGTTCCGCGCCGCTGGCCAGGCCGGCGTCGACCAGCCGTCGCGCGGTGGCGACCACCGGATCACGGGCCACGTCGGCGGTGATCTCCGAGGCGGTGCGGTACGCGCTCTCGGCGTCCGCGCCGGCGTGACCCATCAGTCGGACCGTGGTCAGGTGCAGCACGGCCGGGCGTCGGTGCCGGCGTACCCAGGCCGCCGCCTCGACCGCCACCTCGTAGGTCTCGGCCAGGTCGGCGCCGTCGGCGGCGAAGTACCGGATGCCGGGCTTGGACCGCAGGGCCGTCGCCACCCACCCCTGCGGCGACCGGACACTGATGCCCAGCCCGTTGTCCTCGCAGACGAAGAGCACCGGGATGCGCAGGCCGGTGTGGTCGTACCAGCCGGCCGTGTTGAACGCGGCCGTGGCGCTGGCGTGGTTGATCGAGGCGTCGCCGAACGAACAGACCACGATGGCGTCGGCCGCCCAGGGCGTCGGCTCGGGCTCCGCACCGGTCCGGTTCGCCTCCCCTCGGGCGTCGAGCCGGCGCAGTCGCTCGACCGCGAGACCCATGCCGACCGCACGGGGCAGGTGCGAGGCGATGGTGGAGGTCGTCGGGACCACCCCGAGGTCGGCGCGGCCGAACACCTTGTGCCGGCCGCCGGCGATCGGTTCCTGGCTGGAGGCCACCATGCCGCGCAGGACGTCCCGGGCCGCCTCGGCGTACGCCCGGGGCACCGGCCGCTTGACCACCGTCATCCGGACGCCGCCGGGTCCGACGCCGTCACCCGGCCCGGTGACCGGCACGGTCACGGCGGCGGATCTGGAGTCGGCAAGTGGCAGTGTTGCCGGTCGGTCTGCGGCCGCAGCTGCCTCGCCCGCCGGGTCGCCAGCGGGGTCGTCGGCGGCAGCGTCCGTCGGGTCGATCGCCGCCGCGTCGGGCCCACCGTCGGGCGCGCCCGCACCGCCCGGCGAGTCGGTTCCCGCCGCGTCGGGCCGGTCACCGGGCGCGCTCGTACCGCCCGGCGAGTCGGTTTCCGCCGTGACCGGACCGCTCGCCGGTTCGTCCGGCGCACCGGGGACCTGTCGTTCGCCGGGTTCCGCCAGGTCCGGGACGGCGGGCTGCCGGCCGGAGGAGTCGACCTCGGCGGGCTGGCTGGCCTCCGCCGCGTCGGTGGCCGGATCATCCCCGGCGATCTCCACGGGCTGCGCCGGCGACCGGGCGGGCGGCGCGACCGGCGCGGCGGGCACAGCCGGCGCGGAAGACACAGCCGGTGTGGGCGGCGCGGACGGGTCGGCCTGGGCGGCGCGGACGCAGTAGAAGGCGCCGGAGCGGTAGTGCAGCAGGGCCGGATCCGTGGGCCGCAGGGCCGCCGCCACCGCAGCGTTGCCCTCGTGACCGGCGGAGCCGATGGTGTAGTAGCCCTCACCGAAGCTGCGCAGCCAGCGGCCGGCCAGATCGAGTTGCCGGCTGGTGACCTGGGCGTCGAAGAGGTCCAGCAGTTGGTTACCGGTGAGCGCGCTGCCCTCGGCCACCGGACGCGCCGGGTCGCCACGGTGTGGCGGTGCGGCGAGGGCGGCCAGGGACTCCCGGAACCGGTCGTCGAGATCCTGCGGGGTGGTCACGTCCGACAGCATTACCGACCGGCGCACGCCTCGCACAGTCGAGGGCGTCTCATGCCCGCCCGGTCGGGCCGCAGTCCTCGGGGCAGCCGCCGTCGGAGACCTTCCACACCAGCTCACGAAGTGCGGCGAGTTCCTCGTTGTCGAGCGGGGTCAGCAGCCGGGAGTCGGAGAGCACGAAGTGGACCCGCTCGCGCATCCGCCGGCCGGCGTCGGTCACCACGAGCGTCTTCTGCCGCCGGTCGGTCGGATCGACCCGGCGCTCGACCAGCCCGGCCTGTTCCAGCTTGTCGACCAGGGCGGTGACGTTGGACCGGTCACAGCGCAGTTGCTCGGCCAGGTCGCGGGCGGGCAGCGGACGGTCCGGATCGAGCTGGTACAGGGCGCGGGCCACGGCCGGGGTCAGGCCCAGCGCGGCGATGTCGAGATCCTGGTGGTGCCGCAGGGCGTCGGCGATGTGCATGATCCGGCGTACCGCGTCACCGGCCAGCCCGGTGCGGTCGACCGGTTCCGGACCGACCGGGGCGATGATCGGCCGTGACATGGTCACATCCTAGGTCGCCGGATGCCCGCCGACCTCGTCCGATCGGTGTCGGGCGGCCGAGCGGTTCGTCGGGTCTGCTGCGCTCGGCCTTTGTTCGGGCAATAGCGGCGGGAAAGGGTTCTTTCTTTCACCCCCGATTCATCGACGGCAGCGAGTCTCCCCGTGGACCACGTACCGACCTGGGGAGGCAATCGTGTCGTTGTCCCGACGTACCATCCTGCTCTCCGGCCTGGCGGCGAGTGCGGCCGGTGCCGCCGGAGTCGCCGGTGGCGCGCTGCCCGCGAGCGCCGCGCCGGTTCCGTCCCGGCCGCCCGCGAGAGTCCTGGCCTACCCGTTCACCCTCGGTGTCGCCTCCGGTGATCCGGACCACGAGGGCTTCGTGCTCTGGACCCGGCTGGCGCCGCAGCCGCTGGCCGAGGACGGTCTCGGCGGCATGCCCGACCGGATGGTGCCGGTCTTCTGGGAACTCGCCGCCGACGAGCGGTTCCGGCACGTCGTGCGGCGCGGAGTCGTCGACGCGCACGCGGCGAGCGCGCACAGCGTGCACGTCGAACTCACCGGCCTGCTGCCCGGCCGGGAGTACTTCTACCGGTTCCGGGTCCAGCGGCACCTGTCGCCGGTCGGCCGGACCCGCACCGCTCCCGCACCCTGGAGCCTGCCCGCGACGCTGGCGATGGCCTTCGCCTCCTGCTCGCAGTACGAGCACGGGTACTTCACCGCGTACCGGCGGCTGGCCGAGACCGAACCGGAACTCGTCCTGCACCTGGGCGACTACCAGTACGAGTACGCCCGGGACACCTACAACGCACCCGGTGGGAACCCGCGCGACCACGAGGGTCCGGAGACCCGGACGCTTGCCAACTACCGGCAGCGGCACGCCCAGTACAAGACCGACCCGGATCTTCAGGCGGCCCACGCCGTCGCGCCGTGGGCGGTGGTCTTCGACGACCACGAGGTGGAGAACAACTGGGCCGACGACGTGCCCGAGGCGCCCGATCCGGACTTTCCGGCCCGGCGGGCGGCCGCCTTCCGCGCGTACTACGAGAACATGCCGCTGCGCCGCACCTCGCTGCCGCGTGGTGTCGACATGCAGCTCTACCGGCGGCTGCGGTGGGGCCGGCTGGCCACCTTCCACCTGCTCGACACCCGGCAGTACCGCGACGACCAGGCCTGCGGTGACGGCTACCAGTCGTGCCCGGAGGCGGCCGAGCCGAGCCGCTCCATCCTCGGCCAGCGGCAGGAGGCGTGGCTGCTGGACGGCTTCCGGCGCTCCTCGGCCCGCTGGGACCTCCTCGCCCAGCAGGTCTTCTTCGCCCAGCGGGACCGCGACTCCGGGCCGCTCACGGTGACCAGCATGGACGCCTGGGACGGCTACCTCGCCTCGCGGGACCGGATCACCCGGGGCTGGCTGGCGGCCGGGGTACGCAACCCGGTCGTGCTCACCGGCGACGTGCACGCGCACTGGGCCAGCGACCTGAAGCTCGACTACGCCGACCCGACCTCACGCACCGTCGGCAGCGAGCTGGTCTGCTCCTCGATCACCTCGGGCGGCGACGGGGCGGACTCGGCGACCGGCACGCACCCGTGGCTGGCCTGGAACCCGCACCTGCGCTTCCACAACAACCTGCGGGGTTACGTCCGCACCACGCTCACCAGGGAGCAGCTCACCGCCGACTTCGACGTGCTGCCGTTCGTGAGCAGCCCGGGTGCCCCGGCCCGTACCCGCGCCCGGTTCGTCGTCGAGGACCGTGTCCCGGGGCTGCACCTGACCCGGGACGACCCGCCCGCCGCCGCGCGGTCCGCAGGTGCGGACGTCGACGCCGGGCAACGCACCGTGGAGAGCGAGACCAGTCGCCCCTGACCCACGCGGGACGTCAGCCGGACAGGAACGAGAAGCGGACCTGCCGGGTGGGGTTGTCACCGTTGGTGTCGACCAGGCAGATCGACTGCCAGGTGCCCAGGGCCAGCCGGCCACCGAGCACCGGCAGCGTCGCGTACGGGGCGACGAAGGCGGGCAGCACGTGATCGCGGCCGTGGCCCGGCGAGCCGTGCCGGTGCCGCCACCGCTCGTCGGTCGGCAGCACGGCGTCCAGCGCGGTGAGCAGGTCGTCGTCCGAGCCTGCCCCGGTCTCGATGATGGCCACGCCGGCGGTGGCGTGCGGCACGAAGACGTGCAGCAGGCCGTCGCCGGCGCCGGCGCCGGCGCCGGCGACGAACTTTTCGGCCTCGGCGGTGATGTCCCGGACGGTCGGCCGGGAACCGGTCCGGACGGTGATCAGCTCACTGCGCACCCCCGCATTCTTCCGCACCGGGCAGCGGGCCGCCGAGACCGCCGTGCAACGACAAAGTTACTGGTTGGTACGTGTGTCGAGCGTCGCCCTTAGGCCGGGTGGACGTGACGCCGAGTGCCACGACGGGGCAGGATGGCGCTAGAGACCTATCCCACACACAACCGAGGGAACGCCTGTGGCTACGGAACGCAAGCGCCCGGTGATCACGGCCGGCCTGCCGAGCCAGCTTCCGGACATCGACCCCGAAGAAACCAGCGAGTGGGTCGAGTCGCTCGACGGTGTCATTGGCGACCGTGGCACCAAGCGAGCCCGCTACGTCATGCTGCGGCTGCTGGAGCGCGCCCGGGAGCGTCAGGTCGGCGTGCCGTCGCTGACCACCACCGACTACATCAACACCATTCCGCCGGAGCGCGAACCGTGGTTCCCCGGCGACGAGCACGTCGAGCGCCGGATCCGGGCGTACGTGCGGTGGAACGCGGCGATGCTCGTGCACCGCGCGCAGCGGCCGGAGATCGGCGTGGGTGGGCACATCTCGACCTACGCCAGCTCGGCCTCGCTCTACGAGGTCGGCTTCAACCACTTCTTCCGGGGCAAGGACCACCCCGGCGGCGGCGACCACATCTTCTACCAGGGGCACGCCTCCCCCGGCATGTACGCGCGGGCGTACCTGGAGGGCCGGCTCAGCGAGAACCAGCTCGACGGCTTCCGGCAGGAGCTGTCCCACCCCGGCGGCGGCCTCCCCTCGTACCCGCACCCCCGGCTGATGCCGGGCTTCTGGGAGTTCCCCACGGTCTCCATGGGTCTGGGCGGTCTGAACGCCATCTACCAGGCCCGGTTCAACCGGTACCTCCAGCACCGGGGCATCAAGGACACCTCCGACCAGCACGTCTGGGCCTTCCTCGGCGACGGCGAGATGGACGAGCCGGAGACCCTGGGCGCGATCGGGGTGGCCGCCCGCGAGGAGCTGGACAACCTCACCTTCGTGATCAACTGCAACCTGCAGCGGCTGGACGGGCCGGTACGCGGCAACGGCAAGGTCATGCAGGAGCTGGAGGCGTTCTTCCGGGGCGCCGGCTGGAACGTGATCAAGGTGGTCTGGGGGCGGGAGTGGGACCCGCTGCTCGCCGCCGACACCGACGGCGCACTGGTCAACCTGATGAACACCACGCCCGACGGCGACTACCAGACCTACAAGGCGGAGTCCGGGGCGTACGTGCGGGAGCACTTCTTCGGCCGGGACCCGCGTACCCGCAAGATGGTCGAGGGGCTCACCGACGACGAGATCTGGAACCTCAAGCGGGGCGGGCACGACTACCGCAAGCTGTACGCGGCCTACAAGGCGGCGACCGAGCACACCGGCCAGCCGACCGTGATCCTGGCCAAGACGATCAAGGGCTGGACGCTCGGCTCGCACTTCGAGGGCCGCAACGCCACGCACCAGATGAAGAAGCTGACGCTTGAGGATCTGAAGACCTTCCGCGACCGGCTCTACCTCGACATCCCGGACTCGGCGCTGGAGGAGAACCCGTACCTGCCGCCGTACCTGCGGCCGGACGAGAAGTCCGACGAGATGCAGTACCTGCACGAGCGGCGCAAGCAGCTCGGTGGCTACCTGCCGACCCGGCGGACCAGCGCCAAGCCGCTCGCCATTCCCGGCGCGGAGCGGTTCGCCGACGTCAAGCGCGGTTCGGGCAAGCAGAAGGTGGCCACCACGATGGCCTTCGTACGCCTGCTCAAGGACCTGATGAAGGACAAGGAGTTCGGCCGGCGCTGGGTGCCGATCATTCCCGACGAGGCGCGCACCTTCGGCCTGGACTCCATCTTCCCGACCGCCAAGATCTACTCGCCGCACGGCCAGCGGTACACGTCTGTCGACCGGGAGCTGTTCCTGTCGTACAAGGAGTCGACCGCCGGGCAGATCCTGCACGAGGGGATCAACGAGGCCGGCTCCGTCGCCTCGTTCACCGCGGCCGGCTCGTCGTACGCCACCCACGACGAGCCGATGATCCCGATGTACATCTTCTACTCGATGTTCGGGTTCCAGCGCACCGGCGACGGCTTCTGGGCCGCCGCCGACCAGATGGCCCGGGGCTTCGTGCTCGGCGCCACCGCCGGACGCACCACGCTCAACGGTGAGGGGCTCCAGCACGAGGACGGGCATTCCCTGCTGCTGGCCGCCACCAATCCGGCGGTCGTCGCGTACGATCCGGCGTTCGCGTTCGAGATCGCGCACATCATGGAGAGCGGCCTGCACCGGATGTACGGCGCGGAGCCGGAGAACGTCTTCTACTACCTGACCGTCTACAACGAGCCGATCCACCAGCCGGCGGAACCCGACGGCGTGGACGTCGAGGGCATCGTCAAGGGGATCTACCGCTACTCCCCCGCCCCGACGCTGGAGGGGGACGCCCCCCGGGCGAACCTGCTGGCCTCCGGCACCGGCATGCAGTGGGCGCTCAAGGCGCAGCAACTGCTCGCGCAGGACTGGGGGGTGGCCGCCGACGTCTGGTCGGTGACCTCGTGGACGGAGCTGCGCCGGGACGCGGTGGAGTGCGAGGAGTACAACCTCCTGCACCCGGGTGCCGAGCAGCGGGTGCCGTACATCCAGCGCAAGCTGGCCGACGTCGACGGCCCGAAGGTCGCGGTCAGCGACTGGATGCGCGCGGTACCGGACCTGATCTCCCGGTGGGTGCCGGGTGACTGGACCTCGCTGGGCACCGACGGGTTCGGGTTGTCGGACACCCGGCACGCGCTGCGCCGGCACTTCCACGTCGACGCCGAGTCGGTAGCGGTCGCGACGCTGCGGCAGCTCGCGCTGCGTGGGGCGGTGCCGGCCCACATGCCGGCCGAGGCGGCCAAGAAGTACGCCATCGACGACGTCAACGCCGCCCCGGTCGGTGAGACCGGCGGCGACAGCTGAACCTGGGGCGGTAGTCCCGGTCGGACGGGCCCGGCGTGGTGTGACACCCGCCGGGCCCGTTCGCGCGCTATGACCCTTCCGGTATCGATGAGCATCTTTTTCGTGTAACACAGCGCATCCACAATTGCCGATAGGTGTTTCAGCTGTACCCCGGGACACCAGGTCGGCCCGTGGACCCACCCCCGTCGCGCCCGTCCACCGCCGGCCGGGGACGTCACCGCCGCCTCGGCGCGCGACGGGAGGGAGCGTTCATGCGAATCGTCCGGATCGGCCTCACCCTGGCCGTCGGCGCCCTGGTGGTGTCGATGCTCCCGGCGGGCTCGCCCTCGGTGGCACACGACCCGGCCACCCCGGCCGGGCGCGCCTCGGCCCAGGAGTTCATGGCCCAGCGCGAACCCACCCAGCAACTCGTCGCGGCCGCCGCCGCGACCTGCACCAACGGCCAGGCGTCGGGCTACCCCTGTCGCAACGTCGACCTGCTGTCGTTCCTGCCGCTGTCCAGCATCGGCGGCAGCCAGGCCAACGACATCTGGGGCTGGACGGACCCGCAGACCGGCAAGGAGTACGCGCTCGTCGGCCGGCGCAACGGCACCTCGTTCGTGGACGTGTCCAACCCGACCGCCCCGGTCTACCTGGGCAACCTGCCCGCGTACCAGAACCGCACCGCGATCTGGCGGGACATCAAGGTCTACCGGGACCACGCGTACGTGGTGGCGGACGTCTCCGGGCACGGCATGCAGGTGTTCGACCTGACCCGGCTGCGTGGCGTCACCGCGCCGCAGACCTGGACGGCGAACACGCACTACAGCCGGTTCGGCAACTCGCACAACATCGCCATCAACGAGCAGACCGGGTACGCGTACGCGGTCGGCACGAACACCTGTAGCGGCGGCCTGCACATGGTCGACATCCGCACCCCGAAGTCCCCGGTGTACGCCGGCTGTGTCAGCAACGACGGTTACACCCACGACACCCAGTGCGTGGTCTACCGGGGTCCGGACACCACGTACACCGGGCGGGAGATCTGCGTCAGCTCCAACGAGGACACGGTGACCGTGGTGGACGTGACCACCAAGTCGGCTCCCCGGCAGCTGTCCCGCATCGGCTACAGCGGGCGGGCGTACACCCACCAGGGCTGGTTCACCGACAACCAGCGGTACTTCCTGCTCGACGACGAGTTGGACGAGACCCGGCGCGGCGTGCGGACGCAGACCTACATCTGGGACCTGGCCGACCTGGACGCGCCCCGGCACATCGGCACCTACAGCGCCCCGTCCGGGGTGCAGGCCACCGACCACAACCAGTACGTCAAGGGCAGCTACAGCTACCAGGCCAACTACCGGGCCGGGCTGCGCATCCTGGACCTGCGCAACGTGGCCGGCGGGCAGGCCACCGAGGCCGGGTACTTCGACATCTACCCATCCAGCAACAGCGCCTCGATGAACGGAGCCTGGAGCACCTACCCGTACTACCCGAGCGGCATCGTGGTGGTCAGCGGCATCGAGCAGGGGCTGTTCGTCCTCCAGCCCCGCTTGTCATGACCACCACCGACCATCGGGTGGAGACGTCCGTCAGCCAGATCGAGGGGGCGTCCCAGCCGGGGCGCCCCCGCCCGGACCCGGCGCTGCCGACCGGCGGCACGCTCTGGCGGTACGCCGCCGCCGCGCTGGTGCTCGGCCTGACCCTGACCGTCGGGTTCTTCGCCGGGCGGGCCGGCGCCCCGGCGTCCGCTCCGGCCCGGCCGACGGCCTCCGGCGCGCATGCCTACCACGGCCCGGGCGGGCTTGAGGTGTCCCGCGACGGGTGGACCCTGGCCCTGGACACCCCGCGCCTGACCGCCGGCCGGCCGGGCGAACTGGCCTTCCGGATCACCGACCCGGCCGGCGCGGCGCTCACCACGTTCCAGGAGAACCACGAGCGCCGGATGCACCTGATCCTGGTCGGTCGGGACCTCTCCGGCTACCAGCACGTACATCCGGAGATGTCGGCCGACGGCACCTGGCGGGTCACGGTCACGCCGGCCCGGCCCGGCCCGCTCCGGGCCATCGCGGACTTCTGGCCGCAGGGTGCGCCCGCGGGCGTCACCCTGGGTGTCGACGTGCCGGTGCCCGGCCGGTACGCCGCCGGTCCGCTGGCATCACCGGAGGAGACGATCCTGGTGGACGGCTACACGGTCACCCTGGACGGTGGGATGCGGGCGGGCGAGTCCAACCAGGTGCTCGTCTGGCTCGGCCACGACGGGCGGCCGGTCGACGACCTGCAACGGCACCTGGGCGCGTACGGGCACCTGGTGGCGTTGCGTCAGGGCGACCTGGCGTACCTGCACGTGCATCCGGCGGCGGCCAGCCAGCCCAGTTCGGTGGTGGCGTTCGGCGTCACCGTGCCGTCGGTCGGCACCTACCGGCTGTTCTTCGAGTTCCGGCACCTCGACGAGGTCCGCGTCGCCGCGTTCACCGTGGTCGTGTGAGGTAACCGGGCGGCGACGAGCGGTGGCGGCCCGGGTGCCTCTGGAGGGGGCACCGGGGCCGCCACCTTCGCGGGTGACGCCGGGACGCGGCCCGTCAGCCGACGGCGGCCAGGTCGGTCAGCCGGGCCAGCGAGTCCTCCAGGTCGGCGCCGACCCGACGCAGGCCGAGCCGGAGCAGGGCGGCCTTGACCGGGCCGGCCGGCCAGCGCACGACGATGAGCCGTACGACCGTGCCGCCCTCCTGTTCGTCGGGTGTGAGCTGGACGTATATCTCGGTGCGCGCCTCCGCTCGGGCACCGGCGCCCTTGGCGCGTTCGCGCCAGCCGATCAGGGTCGGCTCCTGATAGGCGATCACCTCAGCCTCATGCGCGGCTCCGCGTCCGGCCTGGACCAGCTGCCGCCGGCCGAAGCCCTCCCCCGAGAGGACCTCGGCCGCGCGGACCCCGGCCAGCCAGGCCGGCAACTGCTCGGCCCGCTGCACCACGTCCCAGACCGCTTCCACCGGCGCCGCCACGTGCGCGCTGCGTTCCACGAGGATCATTTCCGTCTTCCTCCAGTGAGGACATCCCACGATATTCGGCACTCTATGCGCAAAAACGGATGTATATGGACGGGTTCGTAAAAGACACGCCGAAAGGTATTGCTTCTGGCCGCTCGGGAGCCTATGGCGCACGGTCTCGCGGCCCCCTAAAGTTCCGAGCACGTTTCGCGTTCACCGGGAGGGCGTATGTCGACCGCACCGATGCCCGAGTTCCCCACCGGCTTCCGCTGGGGCGTCTCCACGTCCGCGTACCAGATCGAGGGCGCCGCCGGCACCGACGGACGGGGACCGTCCATCTGGGACACCTTCGCGCACACGCCCGGCCGGATCGTCGACGGCAGCAGCGGCGACGTGACCTGCGACCACTACCACCGGTACGCCGAGGACGTCGCCCTGATGGCCGGGCTCGGCGTCACCGCGTACCGCTTCTCGATCGCCTGGCCCCGGGTGCTGCCCGGCGGCACCGGTGCGGTCAACCCCGCGGGGCTGGACTTCTACGAGCGGCTGGTCGACGAACTGCTCGCGCACGGCATCGATCCGGTCGCCACCCTCTTCCACTGGGACCTGCCCCAGCCGCTGGAGGACGCCGGAGGCTGGCTGAACCGGGACACCGCGCACCGCTTCGCCGAGTACGCCGACCTGGTGGCCGCCCGCCTCGGCGACCGGGTCCGGCTCTGGATCACCCTCAACGAACCGTTCATCCACCTGAGCCTCGGGCACGCCACCGGTGTGCACGCCCCCGGCCGGATGCTGCTCTTCGACGCCTTCCCGGTCGCCCACCACCAGCTGCTCGGCCACGGCCTCGCGGTCGCCGCGCTGCGCGCCCGCAGCACCAGCCCGGTGGCCATCGCCAACAACTACTCCCCGGTACGGGTCGCCGACGCCGGCCCGGCCGACGCCGCCGCGGCGGCGACCTACGACGCCCTGCACAACCGACTCTTCACCGATCCGCTGCTCGGGCGCGGGTACCCGGCGGAGCTGGGCTTCGACACCTCGATGGTCCGCGACGGCGACCTGGACGTGATCGCCGCGCCGATCGACGTGCTCGGCGTCAACTACTACAACCCCACCGCGGTCCGCGCCCCCGAGGAGGGCTCGCCACTGCCCTTCGAGCTGGTGCCGCTCACCGGCTACCCGCGTACCGCATTCGACTGGCCGGTGGTGCCGGACGGACTACGTGAGCTGCTCGGCCGGCTGCGCGACCGGTACGGCCCGGCGCTGCCGCCGATCCAGGTCACCGAGAGTGGCTGCGCCTACGACGACGCGCCGGATGCCGACGGGCAGGTGCCCGACCCGGACCGGATCGCCTACCTGGACGGTCACCTGCGGGCCGTCCGGGCCGCCATCGACGACGGGGTCGACGTGACCGGCTACTTCGTCTGGTCGCTGCTGGACAACTGGGAGTGGGCCGAGGGGTTCACCAAGCGGTTCGGCCTGGTGCACGTGGACTTCGAGACCGGGCAACGCACGCCCAAGTCGTCGTACGCCTGGCTGCGCGAGGTGATCGCGACCGATCGGCGGGAATCTCGGTGACCACCGTCGACCCCACCCCGGCCTCGCTGCCGGCCGCGCTCGCCGAGCCGACCGTGCCGGTCCGGCGCGGCTGGATCGCGCTGCTGTTCGCCGCCAACCTCGGCGTCTGGATGGCCTTCTTCACCCCGATCCAGGTGCTGCTGCCGCAGCAGATCGGGCAGATCGCACCGACGGACAAGGAGACCATGCTGGCCGTGGTCACCGGGTTCGGCGCCCTCGCGGCGGTGCTCGCCAACCCGCTCGCCGGTGCCCTGTCGGATCGCACCTGCCTGCGTCTGGGCCGGTGGGAGTTCGGTCGCCGGCACGTCTGGACCCTCGGCGGCGCGGTGCTCGGCGCGCTGGCCCTGGTGCTGCTCGCCCAGGCGCGTACCGTCCTCGCGGTGACCGTCGGCTGGGTGGCCGCGCAGGTCTGCTTCAACGCGATGCTGGCCAGCCTGACCGCCGCCGTGCCGGACCGCGTTCCGGTCGCGCAGCGCGGCGGCGTCTCCGGCTGGGTCGGCATCCCGCAGGCACTGGGGCTGGTCCTCGGCGTCGTGCTGGTCACCGTCCTGGTCACCGGCAACACCGCCGGTTACCTGGCCGTGGCCGCAGCGGTACTGCTGCTCGCCCTGCCGTTCGCCCTGCGTACGACGGACGATCCGCTGCCCCGCACCCACCGTCCGACGCTGCGCGGCCTGCTCGCCGGGATGTGGGTCTCACCGCGCCGGTACCCGGACTTCGGCTGGGCGTGGATCACCCGGTTCCTGGTCCAGCTGGGCAACGCCTTCGGCACGCTCTACCTGCTCTACTTCCTCACCGACGAGGTCCGCATCGCCGACCCCGAGGGCGGGCTGCTGGTGCTGATCCTGCTCTACACCGCCGGTCTGATGGCCACCACGGTCATCGCCGGCCGGCTCTCGGACCGCTCCGGCAAGCGGAAGGTGTTCGTGATCGCTGCCGGCGTGGTGATGGCCGCTGCCGCGCTGCTGCTGGCCGCCGCACCCACCTGGCCGGTGGCGGTGGTCGCCGCGCTGGTCCTCGGGGCCGGCTACGGGGTGTACCTGTCGGTCGACGCCGCGCTGATCACCCAGGTGCTGCCGAGAGCCACCGACCGGGCCAAGGATCTCGGCGTGATCAACATCGCCAACTCCGCGCCGCAGGTGCTCGGTCCGGCCGTCTCCGCGCCGATCGTGGTCCACCTGGGCGGGTACCCGGCGCTGTACGCGACCACCGCGGCGGTGACCCTGCTCGGTAGCGTCCTGGTCCTGAAGATCCGCTCGGTGCCCTGAGGCGTACCCCTTGGCCGAATGCGGTAGCGCGTCGCCGTAGGCTGGAGGTCGTGACGGTACGTGTGCGCTTCGCCCCCTCCCCGACCGGTATGTTCCACGTCGGCGGTGCCCGCTCGGCACTCCAGAACTGGATCTACGCCAGGCAGCAGGGCGGGGTGTTCGTGCTGCGCATCGAGGACACCGACGCGGCGCGCAACAAGCCGGAGTGGACCGAGGGCATCCTGTCCGCGCTGGACTGGATCGGCATCGAACGGGGCAGCTACGAGGGGCCGTACTTCCAGTCGTCGTACGCCGGTGAGCACCGGGACGCCGCGCGGCGGCTGTACGAGGCGGGTCGGGCGTACTACTGCGACTGCACCCGGGAGGCGGTGCAGGCCCGCACCGGCAACCAGTACACCGGCTACGACGGCTACTGCCGCGATCGGGCGTTGCCCCCGGGAGAGGGCCGGGCGCTGCGCTTCCGCACTCCCGACGAGGGCGCCACGGTGGTGACGGACCTGATCCGGGACGAGCCGACCTTCGAGAACAAGCTGATCGAGGACTTCGTCATCGCCCGGGGTGACGGCTCGCCGGTCTTCCTGCTGGCAAACGTCGTCGACGACATGACGATGGGGATCACCCATGTGATCCGGGCCGAGGAGCACCTGCCGAACACCCCGAAACAGCAACTGCTCTGGGACGCGCTCGGCGTGAAGCCGCCGGTCTGGGCGCACGTGCCGGTGGTGGTCAACGAGAAGCGGCAGAAGCTCTCCAAGCGTCGCGACAAGGTCGCCCTGGAGGCGTACCGGGACGAGGGGTACCTCGCCGACGCGATGTGCAACTACCTGATGCTGCTCGGCTGGGCGCCCTCCGGTGACCGGGAGATCGTTCCCTGGTCGGTCATCGAGGAGGAGTTCCGCCTGACGGAGGTGAACCCCTCACCGGCGTTCTTCGACGAGAAGAAGCTGCGCGCGTTCAACGGCGAGTACATCCGGGCGCTGCCCGTGGCGGAGTTCGTCGAGGCGTGCCAGCCCTGGCTGACCGGCACCGGCACCATCGCGCCGCCGCCCTGGCAGCCGGGCGAGTTCGACGCCGCCGCGTTCGCCGCGGTGGCCCCGCTGGCGCAGACCCGGATCGCGGTGCTCAGCGAGATCGTGCCGAACGTCGACTTCCTCTTCGTCGACTCACCACTTATCGACGAGGCGGCCTGGACGAAGGCGATGAAGGAGGGGTCGGCGGAGCTGCTCGACGCCGCCATCGCCGCCTTCGAGGCGGTCGACTCATGGGACGCGGAAACGCTCAAGGCCACGCTGGAGGCGGTCGGCGCGGAGCGCGGGCTCAAGCTCGGCAAGGCCCAGGCGCCGGTACGCGTCGCGGTCACCGGCCGTACCGTCGGTCTGCCGCTGTTCGAGTCGCTGGAGGTGCTCGGGCGCGAGCGCGCCCTGACCCGGATGCGCGCGGCCCGGGTCCGTCTGGTCTGACAACACGGCGGACCCGGGCCGCGGCGTGACAACTGGTTGTGCCGGCGGCGGTACCGTCGGGATCAGTAACGACACGCCGAACACCACTGCCCAGGACCACGACACGCGCGTTATTCTGCCCATCATCATGGCCTCCGCGAAGGTAAGATCCGGCCCGCTGCTTCGCGGCTGGCCGTTGAGCGAGTCGCAACGGCAGATAGTTCCAATTAGTTTTCCATCAGCTGCAACCGATCGGCGTTCCGCGGAGTCTTTGAGTGGGTACCTGTCCTGCGGGCAGGGTCACCACCGTCAGCCTTCCAACGTGTGACCCCTGCAGCACGGCCACCCATCGAACGGGGCGAGGAGGCGGCATGGTCCGACGGATGAGGCGACTGACCGGAGCGACGGCGGGTGCGGTGGCGGCGCTGCTGCTGTCGCTCACCTCCGCCGAGACGGCCGGGGCGGCACCGAAGACGCCGCCGGCCGGCGTGGACATCACCGGGCACGGGCTCGCCGAGCCGTTGCGGTTGCGTGCCGACACCCACCCCGCGCATGTCGTCGCCGTCATCGAGCAGGTCAACCACAAGGGCCTGGTCCGGCAGTCCGGCGGCCCGAAGAAGGCCGACCTCGGTCCGAAGTACACGGTCGTGGTGCTGGCCGGCGACGCTCCGAAGCAGACCTACGACCTGTACCCGAAGGCGGTCGGCGGGCCGCGCGTCTACCGCCCCGCCAAGCAGCCCGACCGCAAGGTCAGCGCAGCCTGGTATCTCGGCCGGGTGAGCATGTCCGAGACGCTGCGGACCGCCGGTGTGCCGTTGGAACGGACCTACGAGGCGGTCAGCGGGGGTGTCGGCGGAGGTGAGCGCATCATCCCCGAGGAGGCGCTCAACCCCGCGCAGGACATCAACGAGGCGTTCAGCGACCTGCGCCGCCTGCTCCTGCTGAACGTCGCGGTGGTGCTGGTGATCACCGTCGGACTCGCCGGGATCGCGCTACTGATCCGCCGCCGTACCCGCTGAGCCACGTCGCGCTCGCGGCCCGTCCGAGCCGCGAGCGCGCACCGCGGTGCCCGGACTGACCTGTCCCGCCGCTCAGCACCAACGACCCGGCGGGCGTTCCCGCCGTAGGTTGCGGTGCGCCGGACGGACCGGACCGTGCCGGTGCGCCCCGGCCCAGCCGGGCAGGTCACTGCGGCACCCACCGGCCGTCGGGTCGGTCGGCCCGGCGGTGGCCGGCTCGGTGGTGCGTTGGCGAGGCACCGGCGGCTCGCCGCCGAGCTGCCGGGCGGGCGCGGGGTCGTCCTCCGGACGTTCCGGCACGCGACCGGCGACCGGCTCGGCCGGATGCGCCAGGCCGGGCGGCCGGCGGTGGTGCTTGGCGAGGGCCGGCTGCTCGTGCGGGCCCGGTCGGCAGGGCTCCCCCTGGGCACAGCCGTGGTCGGCCTCCCCGTACGCCATCGGCGTCTCCTCACACTCGCCCTCACCCGCCGGTGCCCACCCGACGTGCCCTGTCACCGTACTGGCCGGTTCTGACCGGCCGCGCAGCGCGTACCTGTCGACCGGCCAGCGTCCCGGCGTCGACGCCTGCCGTCGAGGTCCAGCTCAGCGCATGTCAGGCTAGGCGGGTGAGCGAGTCGGGCGGCACGGACCTGTCAGCCACGCTGCGCCGGATCGAGCGGGCGGCCGGCGCACTGGCCACCGCGAGCGTGGTCCGGATGGACGAGACCCTGCCCTGGTTCCGGGAACTGCCGGCCGACCAGCGCTCCTGGGTGATGCTGGTGGCCCAGGCCGGCGCCCGCTCCCTGGTCCAGTGGTTGCGCTCCGGCGGCGGGGCCGCCGAGGGCACCCAGGAGGTTTCCGACGAGGTGTTCGCCACCGCACCGCAGGCGCTGGCCCGCTCGATCACCCTCCAGCAGACCGTCGCCCTGATCAAGGTCACCATCGACGTCGTCGAGGAGCAGGTCGGCGACCTCGCCGCCCCCGGCGAGGAGCCGCAGCTGCGCGAGGCGGTGCTGCGGTACTCCCGGGAGATCGCCTTCGCCGCCGCCCGGGTCTACGCCCGGGCCGCCGAATCGCGCGGTTCCTGGGACGCCCGGTTGCAGGCCCTGCTGGTGGACGCGCTGCTGCGCGGCGACTCGCCGGACGTGCTGGCCAGTCGGGCCGCCGCGCTGGGCTGGACGGACGCGCCGCCGGTGGCGGTGGCGGTCGGTCACTCCCCCGGCGGCGAGGTCGCCGCTGTCCTGCACACCGTCTACCGGCAGGCCCGCCGGATCGGGGTGGAGGTGATCGGCGGGGTGCACGGCGACCGCCTGGTCATCGTGCTCGGCGGTGCGGCGGACCCGGTCGCGGCCACCGGCAAGCTGCTCACCGCCTTCGGCGACGGACCGGTGGTGGTCGGCCCGGCGGTGCCGAGCCTGGACGAGGCGACCGAGTCGGCCCGGGCGGCGTTGGCCGGATACCGGGCCGCGCCGGCGTGGCCGGCGGCACCACGCCCGGTGCACGCCGGTGACCTGCTGCCCGAGCGGGCCCTGGCGGGCGACGCCGAGGCCCGCCGGCGGCTACGCCATGACGTGTACGCGGTGCTGGTCCGCGCCGGCGGCGAGCTGCTGGAGACGTTGGACGCCTTCTTCGCCGCCGGCGGCACGCTGGAGAGCGCCGCCCGGGCCCTGTACGTGCACCCGAACACCGTGCGCTACCGGCTGCGGCGGATCTCCGAGGTGACCGGGTTCAGCCCGCTGGCGCCCCGGGACGCGTTCGCGCTGCGGGTCGCGTTGACGGTCGGCCGGCTCGACCCGGTGGTGCCGACCCAGACATTGGCCCCACCAGTCAGTAAAAGATCACAGCATGGTGATGACCAGCGTCAGTCTTTGTAGGATCCCTCCAACTGTCCTAGTGCGGTTTGGTGCCAGCCGGCACAGCGCAACCCATGGGTATCCAGGAGAGTCATAGACGTGCTCGCCGTACTCTGCCCCGGCCAGGGTTCTCAGAAACCCGGCTTTCTGACGCCCTGGCTCGACCTGCCCGACGCCGAGGCCCGACTGCGCTCGTGGTCCGAGCTGGCCGGCGTCGACCTGGTGCACCTGGGCACCACCGCCGACGCCGACGAGATCCGGGACACCGCCCGTACCCAGCCGCTGCTGGTCGCCGCCGCGCTGCTCGCCGCCGAGCACCTGCCGATGCGCCAGGTCGCGGTGACCGCGGGACACAGCGTCGGTGAACTCGGTGCGGCGGCGCTGGCCGGAGCGCTGCCGGCGGAGGCGGCGATCACTCTCGCCGGGGTACGCGGCCGGGAGATGGCCGCCGCCTGCGCGCTGGAGCCGACCGGCATGGCCGCGGTGCTCGGTGGTGACCCGGACGACGTGACCGCCGCGATCAGCGCGCACGGGCTGCACGCCGCCAACCGCAACGGCAAGGGTCAGGTCGTCGCCGCGGGCGCGCTCGACGGGCTGGAGAAGCTGGCCGCCGAGCCCCCGCAGCGGGTCCGGGTCGTCCGGTTGCAGGTGGCCGGCGCGTTCCACACCCCGTACATGGCTCCGGCGGAGGCGGCGCTGGCCACCGTCGCCGCCGGGATCACCCCGAGCGATCCGGACCGCATCCTGCTGTCCAACCTCGACGGGACGGCGGTCGACACCGGCCGGGAGCTGCTCGACCGGCTGGTCCGCCAGGTCACCGCCCCGGTCCGCTGGGATCTCTGCATGGCCACTCTCGCCGCCCTCGGCGTGACCGCCGTGCTGGAGCTGCCGCCCGCCGGCACCCTCGCCGGCCTGGTCAAGCGCGAGCTTGCCGGCGCCGGTGCGCCGGAGATCGTCACCGTGAAGACCCCGGACGACCTGCCCGCCGCCCGGGAGCTCATCGCCCGGCACGGCACGGCCGTGGACGGTCCGGTCAACGAAAACAGTCCGCTCACGTCTCGCGACCACGCTGGGGAGGCCTCGTCATGACGGGCAGCCGAATTCTGTCCCTCGGGCACTACCAGCCGTCCCGGGTGGTGACCAACGACGAGATCGCCCAACTGGTGGAGACCAGCGACGAGTGGATCCGCGACCGGGTCGGCATCGCGACCCGCCGGATCGCCGGTGACGAGACGGTCGCCGACATGGCCGCGGCCGCCGCCGACAAGGCGCTGGCGAACTCCGGCCTGACCGCCACCGACATCGACCTGGTGGTGGTGGCCACCTGCACCTCGATCGACCGCAGCCCGAACGTGGCCTGCCGGGTCGCCGCCAAGCTGGGGATCAACGTCCCGGGGGCGTTCGACGTGAACACCGCCTGCTCCGGCTTCGCGTACGCGCTGGGCACGGTCGACCACGCGATCCGCGCCGGCGCGTCCCGCAACGCCCTGGTGATCGGTGCGGAGAAGCTGTCCGACTTCACCGACTGGACCGACCGATCCACCTGCATCATCTTCGGCGACGGCGCGGGCGCGGCCGTGGTCACCGCCGCCGCCGAGGACGAGCCGGCGGGGGTCGGCCCGGTGGTCTGGGGATCGGTGCCGGAGCGCGGCGACGCGGTACGCATCGAAGGTTGGCGGCCGTACGTCGCCCAGGAGGGTCAGACGGTGTTCCGCTGGGCCACCACGGCGCTGGCACCGCTCGCCCTGCAGGCGTGCGAACGCGCCGGTGTCGACCCGTCGGAGCTGGCCGCCTTCGTCCCGCACCAGGCCAACGCACGGATCATCGACGGCATCGCGAAGCGGCTGAACATCCCACAGGCGATCATCGCCAAGGACATCGTCGAGTCCGGCAACACCTCCGCGGCCAGCATCCCGCTGGCCCTGTCCAAGCTGGTGGAGCGCCGCGAGGTGCCCTCCGGTGCCCCGGTGCTGCTGTTCGGCTTCGGCGGCGGCCTGACCTACGCCGGTCAGGTCGTCCGCTGCCCCTGATACCCCCACGGCGCTCGGCGCCGAGGAACGACGGGTGGCGTCGCCACCCCGTCGAGAGAACCCGATGAGAGGAACCCACCGCAATGACCCGTGACGAGATCACCGCCGGCCTCGCCGAGATCCTCGAAGAGGTTGCCGGGGTGAACCCGGACGACGTGGCCGAGGGGAAGTCCTTCACCGACGACCTGGACGTCGACTCGCTCTCCATGGTGGAGGTCGTGGTCGCCGCCGAGGAGAAGTTCGGCGTCAAGATCCCTGACAACGAGGTACAGAACCTCAAGACCGTCGGGGACGCTGTCAGCTACATCGAGGCGCAGTCCTGATCATGAGTCGCATCGACGTCGTCGTCACCGGGCTCGGCGCGACCACCCCGCTGGGCGGGGACGTCGCGTCGACCTGGGACGCCATGCTCGCCGGCCGCTCCGGGGTGAGTTCACTCGCCCAGGAGTGGTCCGCGCAACTGCCGGTCCGGATCGCCGCCCAACTCGCGGTCGATCCGGCCGGTCTGCTCGACCGGGTGAAGCTGCGCCGGTTGGACCGCTCCGAGGCGATCGCCCTGATCGCCGCCCATCAGGCCTGGTCGGACGCCGGCCTGGCCGACTCCGGCCTCGACCCGGAGCGGCTCGGTGTGAGCGTCGGCTCGGGCATCGGCGGGGCGCTGACCCTGCTCGCCCAGGACGACGTGCTGGAGGCGTCCGGTCCACGGCGGGTCTCCCCGCACACCATCCCGATGCTGATGCCGAACGGACCGGCCGCCTGGGTCGGCCTGGAGCTGGGAGCCCGCGCCGGGGTGCATTCCGTGGCCAGTGCCTGCGCGACCGGCGCGGAGGCGATCGCGCTCGGCCTGGACATGATCCGTGCCGGCCGCGCCGACGTGGTGGTGGCCGGCGGCACCGAGGCGGTCATCCACCCGCTGCCGATCGCCGGCTTCTCCTCGATGCGGGCGATGTCCACCCGCAACGACGAGCCGGAGCGGGCCTCCCGCCCGTGGGACAAGGGCCGCGACGGCTTCGTGCTCGGCGAGGGCGCCGGCGTCATCGTGCTGGAGCGCGCCGACCACGCCGCCGCCCGGGGCGCCCGGGTGTACGCGCGGCTCGCCGGCGCGGGCATCACCTCCGACGGCTTCGACATCGTCCAGCCGCACCCGGAGGGCGCGGGCGCGATCCGGGCGATCGCGAAGGCGATCTCCGACGCCGACGTGGCGAAGTCCGACATCGTCCACGTCAACGCGCACGCCACCTCGACCCCGGTGGGCGACATCGCCGAGATCACCGCGTTGCGGGCCGCACTGGGCGACCACCCGGTGCTCACCGCCACCAAGTCCATGTCCGGTCATCTGCTCGGCGCGGCCGGCGCGCTGGAGTCGATCGCCACCATCCTGACGATCCGCGACGGCGTGGTGCCGCCGACGATCAACCTGGACGACCCGGACGACGGTCTCACCCTGGACGTGGCGGCCAACAAGGCCCGGCACATGGACGTACCCGCCGCGCTGAACAACTCGTTCGGCTTCGGCGGTCACAACGTGGCGCTGGTCTTCACCCGGCCCTGAGCCGACTCGGGTGTCGGGAAACGCCATGACCTGCGGTGTTTCCCGACACTCCGGGACCGACGGGGCAGCCGCCCGGCACCACGACTTGACGCCCGCCCGCCACACCGCTTTGCTGGCTCCCTTGTCGATCAATGACGGGGGTTGAGGCACGTGAGACGACTGACGATCGCGGCGGCGACGTTGACCATCGGACTGCTCGGTGGGTGCGGCGACACCGGGGAGGTTGCCGGCGGTACGACCGGAGAGCCGTGGCACGACGAGGTGGCCGCGGCGGAGGCCCTCGGCACGGTCGGCGGCGGTGCGCCCTGCCCGCTGCCGGTCACCTTCGGGCTGGCCGACGGCTGGGAGGCGGAGCCGATCGAGACTCCGGAGGCCACCGACGAGTTGGGTGACCTCGTGGCGGAGGCGCTGACCCGCCGCGGCGGTTCGACAGTGCGCTGCGAACTGGACGGACGTGCGGCGGTGCCGGGTTTCCTGCGCGTCTGGACGGCCGACGACGCGAGCACCCCGGCCCGACAGGCGCTGGAGGCGTTCGTCACCGCCGAGCCGGAGTCGAGCGGGCCGCAGTACCGCCAGGCCCGCGTTGGCGACCTCGACGTGGTGGAGGCGACCTGGCTCAGCCGGCGGGCGCTCACCGACTCCGACGTGCGGGAGTGGGCGCTGGCCGTGACGGTGGCCGACCGGACGGTGCTCATCGAGGCGAGCAGCACCAGCCTCGGTGAGCCGCTCGACGTGCTGCCCGCGTACCGGCTGGCCCGCGACACCCTCGTCGCGGCGCCCTGATCCCGGGCGGGGGGTCAGTCCGCGCAGGTGGTGGGGGGCAGCCCCGGCACCTTGACCGGGGAGCGGCCCGCGGGGCGAGCCTTGCCGGCGAGCACGTCGGCGAGCGCGGTCATCGAGGCCCGGCTGGACGAGTAGGTGGCCAGCAGGGTGGCCGATTTCGCCTTGGCCAGCACGTACGGGGTGTCCATGGCGACGGTGACGGCCGCGCCGGTGCGCAGATCCTGCGCGCCGTCGCCGTAGCCGACCAGATGCACCACGGTGCCACCCTTGGGCACCACCTTCACGCCGGCGGCGGTCAGGGCCTCGGTCAACGCCGCCCGGGTGTGCGCCCGCCCGCCCGACGAGGTGACGGTCACCGGCCCACGGACGCCGGTGTCGCACCGGCCGCGCAGCACGGTCACCGCGCCGGCGGCCAGCGCGGTGGCCGCCTCGCGATGTGCCATTGCGCCAAGCGTGGACAACTCCGGTGCGGGTGCGTCGCCAAGGGTGAACTTCATGGTCAGCACGCGGGTGGCCGCCTCGACCAGTCGGCTGCGGGGCAGCGTGCCGTCGCGCAGCGCGGTCAGCAGCCCCTCGTACGCCTGGCCGACGTGCGGCGGCATGAGGATCAGGTCGTTGCCGGCCTTCAGCGCCCGCACCGCCGCCTCGCCCGGCGGGAAGCGACGGGCCGGCGCCATGTTCATCCCGTCGGTGATCACCACACCCTGAAAGCCGAGTTCCCCGCGCAGCACCTCGGTGAGCAGCTTGTACGAGAAGGTGGCGGGCACGCCCGGGTCGATCGAGCGCACGTCGAGGTGGGCGGACATCACGGCCAGCGCGCCGGCCTCGATGCCGGCGGTGAACGGCGGCCACGCCTCGGCCGCCAGCTTGCCCCGGGACTGCGGCAGCCGGGGCAGGTCCGTGTGGGAGTCGACGGCGCTGTGCCCGTGCCCCGGGAAGTGCTTGAGGGTGGCGGCCACCCCGGCGGACTGCAGCCCGCGTACCGCGCCGCCGACCTGGTCGGCCGCCCGCTGGGGATCCGAGCCGAAGGACCGGGACCCGATCACGGCGCTGCGGGTCACCAGCACGTCGGCGACCGGCGCGAAGTCGACGTTGACGCCCATGGCGGTCAGTTCGGTGCCGGCGGCACGCCAGGCGGCCTCGGTCAGGTCCGGGTCACCGGCGGCGCCGGCACCGAGCGCGCTGGGCAGCATGGTGACCCCGTCGGTGATCCGGGTGACCACGCCGTACTCCTGGTCGGTGCCGATCAGGAAGGGCGCTCCGCCGGCGGTCAGCCGCCCGGCGGCCTCACGCAGCCCGGTAGTCAGTCGGCGGACCTGCTTCGGGTTGTCGACGTTCGTGGTCTCCTGGTTGCCCTGGGTGGGGTCGTCCGCGCTGAAGCCCACCAGGATCAGCCCACCGAGACGGTACTTCTCGATCATCTCGGCGGGCGTGTCCACCCCGGCCAGCGCCCGGTTACCGGCCGCCGAACCGGACGACACCTTCGTCGCGTGGTCGCCGTAGGCGTACGGCATCAGCACCTGGCCGACCAGGTCCTCGTCGGCGAGTTCGGCGACCAGGGTCGCGGCCAGGGTGGCCGGATCCTCGGGCGGGGCGCTCGACGGCGGCGCGGGTTGCGGAACCGGGGTGGAGGCAGGGCCCGCCGAGGGAGATTGACCGGCCCCGGAACAGCCGGCGACGAGCAGCGCGGTCACCAGGCCGAGCGCGGCGGCGACGCGCCGAGGGGTAGTCGACACGCGGACCATCCCACCAGTTCACCGCGTACCGGGCAACTCGACCTCGGCCCGCGCCCCGGTCAGCCCACCCGGGTGAGCAGGGTCACCGGCGCGCCGTCCCCGGCGTGACGGTACGGCTCCAACTCGGCGTCCCACGCGGTGCCGAGGGCCTTGTCGAGGGCGTGGGCCAGGGCCTCCGGCGCCCGCGCGCCCGCCATGATGCTGCGCAGCCGGTCCTCGCCGAGCTGGATGTCCCCGGCGGCGCCCACGGTCGCCCGGAACAGGCCCCGGCCCGGTACGTGCATGAAGCGCTCACCGTCGACGCCCGGACTGGGCTCCTCGGTGACCTCGAAACGAATCATGGGCCACTGCCGGAGGGCAGCGGCCAGTTCGGCGCCCGTTCCCGGGCGACCGGACCACCCGCACTCGGCCCGGCGGGCACCGGGATCGACGGGCTGGGCCGTCCACTGCAGGTTGACCGGCGCGGCGAGGACGCGCGCGATCGCCCACTCGACGTGCGAGCACACGGCGAGCGGGGTCGAGTGGACGTATACGACGCCACGCGTTGGCACGGTGACCTCCCGGAGTGCGAGGTGCGTCTTCCCCTACGACCTCGCCCGATCCGGGCTTGTGGAACACATGATGACTGCTGTGACGGATGGTACGCCAGGGAATCGGAAAATCCGCCGCCCGGAATACCCGGACAGGTGACCGGGGTTCCACCTCGTGACGCCGCGATGACCAGCCGGCATCGTGGGTCGTGTACAGTTCCATCGGCGGCCTGTGCCGCGTAAGCCTCCGCGGGTCTCGCCTTGACGGCGCCCGCATCAGCCCCCGGACGTTCCGTCCTCCGTACGTCTTGCAAGGAGTACCTCCGTGGCGAGCAACACCTCTAAGACCGCGCGCGCGTCAGTCCGGGCCGGCCAGGCTGGCCAGGGTGGCGCCCTCAGCGTGCTGGGCGAGTTCAAGTACGTCATCCCGCTCAACGGCGGCAAGCACGCCTACGTGCGGAACCTGACCAACGGCAGGACGGCGCACCTGCGCACCGACTCCGAGGCTTTCGTCGAGGAGATCCGGGTGTTGGCCGCCGCCGGCCACGCCGCCAAGATCCGGGCCGAGCTCAACGGGCTCAACGCCGCCCACCCGGGTGACGGCTGGGACGCCACCGAGAAGCGCCTGGTCGAGGCCGGCGTCTTCGAGGCCTGATCGGCCGAGGGCACGCCCTCTCCGCACCGCCTGTGAACGCCCGTCGGGTCGCCCCCGGCGGGCGTTTCGCCGTGCGCAGCGACCGCCGGTGACCGCGCCGGCTGCGGCGATCCCGGCCGACGAGGTCCGCCGCCGGCCGCTCAGGCCCGTTCCGGCGGGTCCAGCAGGGCGACCTCGCCGGTGGCGAGGTCGTAGCGGGCGCCGGTGACGGCGAGCCGGCCGGCGGCGACCGGCGGCGCCAGCCTCGGGTCGGCGCGCAGCGCGGCGACGGTGCGGGCCACGTGCCGGCGGACGGCCAGCGGCAGCAGGTCCGGCTCGTCCAGTCCCACCTCGGTGACCGCCGGCGCGATCCGGTCCACCAGATGGGCCAGCGCGCCGGCCGGACGCCGACCGCTGCGCAGCGCGTCGATGGTCGCCTGCACCGCGCCGCACCGCTCGTGGCCCAGCACCATCACCAGCGGTACGCCCAACACCTCGACCACGTACTCGATCGAGCCGAGCACCGCCCGGTCCAGCACGTGTGCCCCGGTGCGGATGACACAGATCGAGCCGAAGGTCTGGTCGAAGATCGCCTCCAGCGGCACCCGCGAGTCGATGCAGCCGAGCACCACGGCGTACGGCTGCTGGTCGCCCGAGGCGGTCGCGGCAGCGGCGGTCACGTCATGGCCGTGCACCGGCTGGCCGCTGACGAAGCGCCGGTTGCCGGCGAGCAGTTCGGCCAGGGCCGCGCGCGGCGTGCCCCCGCGGGCCTGACCGGCGAGCGCGGAGCCGGCGGGTACTCCCCCCGTGGTTGCCATGCCTCTCAGCCTGGCCGGGCCGTCGCCCTCGGCGGAGCCGATCGACGAGATCTTCTCAACAACCCGGTTGGCGTGTTGTCATGACGGGTAGCCGGTGTTACCACCGGGTATCCCCGGTGTTACACGACCGTGCGCCGTTGGGAGGTGGCGATGCCGGAGCCGACCGAGGTACGGCTGGGCGACGACGTGCGCCTGCACGTGGAGACCACCGGCCCGACCGACGCCGAGGTGACCGCCGTGCTGCTGCACGGCTGGACCCTGGACGGACGCAGTTGGCACCGGCAGGTGGCCGCCCTCCGCGAGACGTTCGGCTCGGTCCGGGTGGTCACCTACGACGCGCGCGGGCACGGCCGGTCCAGCTGCATGACCCTGCCCACGGCCACGCTGGCCCAACTCGGTGACGACCTGGCCGCGGTGCTGGACGCGGTGGCGCCCACCGGCCCGGTGGTGCTAGTCGGCCACTCGATGGGCGGCATGACCATCATGGAGTACGCGCACCGCCACCCGGACCACTTCTCCCGACGCACCGCCGGTCTGGTCTTCGTCTCCACCACCGCCGAGGGGCACACCCACACCGTCTACGGTCTTTCTCCCCGGATCGCCCGGATCATCCGGCTGGCCGAGACCACCGGAGCGGGAGTCCTCGCCCGCTGCGGCGCCTGGCGACCGCCCCGGGCCCTGCTGCGTGCGCTCCGCCCGAGCATCCGGTGGATGCTCTTCGGGGACCGTTGCGACCCCACCGACATCCGGCTGGTCACCTCGGCCGTGGCCCGCGCCTCGCTTCGGTCGATCGGCGGGTTCCGGGCCTCCATCGGCACCCAGCACCGGCTGGACACGCTCACCGCACTGGCTCACCTGCCGGCGGCGGCGCTGGTCGGCGACCGGGACCGGCTCACCCCACCGCCGTGCGCGGAGTCGATCGCCGCCGCGCTGCCGGCCACCGACCTGACCGTCTGCCCCGGTGCCGGACACATGCTGATGATGGAGCGGCCCGAGGAGGTCAACGCCGCCCTGGCCGGCGTGTTGCGCCGGGTTCTGGATGACCTCCCGGCCGGACGGCGCATCCCCGGCTGACCGTCGAGCACCCCCGGCCAAGGTGCCCCTCCGGCCAGGTCGAACGCGGGGCGTAATCTCGTGCGGTTGGCCGGGCGGCGTCACGAGGAGAGCGAGCGGTGGACCAGAGCACCCTGGATCAGGAGATCGCCGCCGAGCAACGGCATCTCGACCGGGTGTACGCGCGACTGGCCGAGCTGCGCCGATCCGCCGTCCACGCGGAACGGGAGGGCTACCGGCTCGCCCGGGTCGGCAACTTCGGTGCGCTTGTCGAGCGGGACGCGATGGTCTTCCACGCCGCGCAGCGACGCCACCTGCTCGACGCCGAGTACGAGGGCCTGGTCTTCGGCCGTCTCGACCTGCGTGACGGGCAGACCCTGTACGTCGGGCGACTCGGCATCCGCGACGAGGACGCCACCACCCTGGTGGTGGACTGGCGGGCCCCGGCCGCCGCCGCCTTCTACCAGGCGACGCCGGCCGAGCCGCTCGGCGTCGTCCGGCGCCGCACGATCCAGTCCAGCCGCGAGCGGGTCACCCGGATCGAGGACGACCTGCTGGATCCGGACGCCGCCCCACCGGACATGCCGGTGGTCGGCGACGGTGCGCTGCTGGCCACCCTGTCCCGGACGACCGGTCGCGGCATGCGGGACATCGTGGCCACCATCCAGCGCGAGCAGGACGAGGCGATCCGCTCCCCCGGCTCGGGGGTGACCCTCGTCTCCGGCGGCCCGGGCACCGGCAAGACGGCGGTGGCGCTGCATCGCGCGGCGTACCTGCTCTACGCCGACCGCAGCCGGTACGCCGGAGGCGGCATCCTGGTGATCGGCCCCTCCTCGGTCTTCGTCGAGTACATCGCCTCGGTGCTGCCGTCGCTCGGCGAGGACACCGCCACCCTGCACTCGCTGGGCACCCTGTTCCCCGGGGTGGTGGCCACCCGCACCGACCCGCCCGAGGTGGCGGCGGTGAAGGGTTCGCTGCGGATGCGCCGGGTGCTGGAACGGGCGGCCCGGGACGCGGTCCCCGACGCCCCGACCGAGCTGCGCCTGCTGTACCGGGGCACGCTGCTGCGGCTGGAGCGGGCCGAGTTGGACGCCATCCGGGACCGCGCGCTGCCTCGCGGCGCCCGCCGCAACGAGGTGCGGCGGGCCGGCTTCGACGGCGTGCTCGCCGCGCTCTGGGCGCAGGCCCGCCGGCTGGGCATCACCGGGCTGCCCGAGCAGCGCGCCTTCGAGGACGAGCTGATCGACCGGACGGATTTCCGGGACTTCCTGAAGGCGTGGTGGCCCCGGCTGCATCCACGGCACGTGCTCGCCTGGCTGACCGATCCACAGCGGCTGCGCCGCTACGGCTCGGGGTTGCTCTCCGGTGCCGAGATCCGGCTGCTCGGCGCGGCGTACCGGGGGTTGGCCACGGATGGGCCTTCCGTCGCCGACGTCGCGTTGCTGGACGAGTTGGACGCGCTGCTCGGCAAGCCGATGCGGCCCGCCCGCCCGAAGCGGGACCCGTTCCAGCTGGCCGGTGGGGTACGCGAGCTGAGCACGTTCGCCGACCGGCAGCGGGCCGCCCGGCAGGCCGCCCGGGAACGCCCCGAGGACTACCGCGACTACGCCCACCTGGTGGTCGACGAGTCCCAGGACGTCTCGCCGATGCAGTGGCGGATGGTGGGCCGGCGCGGTCGGCTGGCGTCTTGGACGGTGGTGGGTGACCCGGCGCAGACCGCGTGGACGGGCGATCCGCAGGAGCTGGCCCGCGCCCGTGACCAGGCGCTCGGTCGCCGTCGTCGGCACCGCTTCACCCTCACCACGAACTACCGCAACTCGGCGGAGATCTTCGCGGTGGCGGCGGCCGAGATCCGGCGGGCGTACCCGGATCTCGCGTTGCCCACCGCGGTCCGGTCCACCGGGGTCGATCCGGTCCAGCTCGTGGTGCCGGTACCCGAGTTGGAGACCACCGTCGTGACGGCCGCCAGCGCCCTGCTCGGCGAGGTGGCGGGCACCGTCGGCGTGATCACCCCGGTGCCCCGGCGGGACCAGGTCGCGGCCTGGTTGGGGGCACTTGGCGGGGAGCGGTTGCAGGTGGTGACCAGCCTGGAGGCCAAGGGCATGGAGTACGACGGGGTGGTGCTGGTCGCCCCGACGGAGATCCGGGCGGAGCCTGGCTCCGGCGTCCGTACCCTCTACGTCGCCCTGTCCCGGGCCACCCAACGGTTGACCACCGTCGACCCGACCGGTTGAGCCCGAGCACCGCGACCCACCCGACGATTGCACACATAGCGATGTTGGCATAGCTTCGTCCCCGGCCCGGCGGACGACGCAAGGTGTCTGGGTGGGCGCCGGCCATGACCATCACCACGCTGCGGTGTCGAACGCCGCACACCGCCACTCCGGCCGGCTGTGGGCGGCGTTCGCCCTGCTCAGTGCGCTGATGGTGATCGAGGCAGTGACCGCCCTGCGGACCGGTTCGCTGGCCCTGCTCTCCGACGCCGGGCACATGTTCACCGATGTGCTGGGCATCGGCATGGCCCTCGCGGCCGTGGCGGCCACCCGGCGAGCCGACACCGACCCACAACGCACCTTCGGGCTCTACCGGCTTGAGGTGCTCGCGGCCCTGGCCAACGCCGTACTGCTCTCCGGCGTGGCGGTGTACGTGCTGGTCGAGGCGGTACGTCGGTTCGGCGATCCGCCCGAGGTGCTCGCCGGCCCGGTTCTCGTGGTGGCGGCGCTCGGCCTGCTCGCCAACGTCGCCGCGTTCGCCCTGTTGCGCCCGGGGGCGCGAAAGAGCATCAACCTGCGGGGGGCCTACCTGGAGGTGCTGGCGGACCTGCTCGGCTCGCTGGGCGTGATCGCCGCCGCTCTGCTGATCGCGGTGACCGACTGGTGGTGGGCCGATCCGCTGGTGGCGGTCGCGATCGCCGTGTTCATCCTGCCCCGGACGTGGCGCCTGGGCCGGGCGGCGGTACGCATCCTGGTCCAGGCCGCACCGGAACACCTGCAGGTCACCGCGGTGCACGACCGGCTGGCCGCGGTGCCGGGCGTGGCCGGCGTCCACGACCTGCACGTCTGGACGTTGACCTCCGGCATGGAGGTCGCCTCCGCGCACCTGACGGTCAGTCCGGACGCCGATGTCGGCACCGTCCTGGCGGCGGCCCGCTCGGCGCTGCACGAGGACTTCCAGATCGAGCACGCGACCCTCCAGGTCGAACCGCGTCCCGACCCCGGGGGCTGCGGAGCGGTGCAGTGGTGACCAGGCCAATCGAGAAAATGGGGCTATTATCCGATTTGTTCTGGTCTACTAGTCAAGAACCGAACACCAGCAGTAACAGCAGCTGCACCGGTCACGTGCGCACCGGTAGGCTCTGACCCGGCCATCGCCCGGCGGCACCCACCGGTGCCGGCGGCGGCCGCCGCCTAATCGCCCGCCAGGGCGAACCGGGGAACCACGTTCCTGGGGTGCATCCGCGCGAGCGGTAGGGATCTTCCGTCCCGAACCCGTCAGCTAACCCGGTCGGCGGCTGACGGAAGGACATTTGCATGCCAGCAGTGGCAACGGTAAGACCGGCCGCCCGTACGACGGCCCTGATCGCCGCCGCGCTCGCCCTCACCCTCGGCGTCGCGCTGGCCCCCTTCGCCCCGGCCGGCGCGGCTCCGCAGCCACTGCGGGCGGCAGCCCCGGGCGATGTGGACGACGAGGGTGGCACCCCGGCACTGCGCGCCCAACTGGAGGCGGCCAGCAAGGGCTACCTCGACGCCAAGACGGCGCTCGACCGCTCGGTGAAACGGCAGAAGAAGCTCGCCGAGCAGCTCAAGACGACCGAGAGCCAGGTCGCCGAGCGCGGCACCAAGGTCGCCGAGATCGCCGCGCAGGCGTACCGCACCGGGCGGCTGGGCGCCGCGTCCGCGCTGCTCCACAGCGGGTCACCGGCCGGTTTCATGGACCGGGCGGCGGCGCTGGACGCGGTGGCCGCCAACGAGGACCGGGCGCTGCGTGAACTCCAGACCGCCCGGGACGAGGTCAGCACCACCAAGCAGGCCCTGGACGCGGAGATCCAGGAACAGCGCAAGCAGGTGGCCGTGATGGCCAAGCGCAAGGACCAGGCCGAACGGGCGTTGACCGTGGCCATCGAGCGGGACGAGGCGGCCGAGCGGGCCCGGGCCGCCGAACGGGCCGCCCGGTCACCGTCGCGCAGCGGTGGGTCGAGCCCCACCGCCAAGCCCGCCCCGCGCAACTCCGACGGGTCGTGGCCCTCGGAGTCGTGCAGCGTCAACGACCCCACCCCGGCCAACGGCTGCATCACCCCACGCACCCTGCACGCGCTGAAGCAGGCCAAGTCGGCCGGTTTCACCCGGTACGTGTCCTGCTACCGGTCCGGCGGCTCGGGCGAGCACCCGAAGGGTCGGGCCTGCGACTTCGCGGCCCAGAAGAAGGGCTTCGGCGGGGACGCGACCGGTGGCGACCGCTCCTACGGCAACAACCTGGCGGCGTACTTCGTCGACAACGCCGACCGGCTCGCGGTGCTCTACGTGATCTGGTACAGGCAGATCTGGCTGCCCAGCAGCGGCTGGAAGTCGTACAGCGGTGCCCGGGGTGACCCGTCCAGCGACCACACCAATCACGTTCACCTGTCGGTGTACTGACTCCTCGTCGCGCCGGGTGAACCGCTCTTCACGAGCGGTTCACCCGGCGTTGCGCTTTCTCCGTGTGCCGCCGGGCACCGTCTCTTCGGCGCGCGTCGGCGCGTCCCCTTGGTTACCGTCGTACCAGGAAGCGGTTTTTGTCCGCTAGCGGGGAGGAACGCTGATGAACGAGCGAATCGCCAGGCTCGACGGTACGGACGGGGTGCGGTGATGACCGGCCGCGTCATGATCTTCGCGCCGACCCCGCTGCTGACCGTCACCGTCGACCAGCCGAGCGACGCACCGGAGCTGCACCTGCACCCGGGCGGGCAGGGGGTGTGGCAGGCCAGGATGGTGCTGTCCCTCGGCGTCGACGTGGTGCTCTGCGCGGCGCTCGGCGGCGAGGTCGGGCAGGTGCTGGAGCCGTTGCTGGTAAGCGAGGGCGTCGACCTCAAGGTGGTGACCCGCGACTCCGGCGGCACCGGCGGGTACGTGCACGACCGCCGCGAGGGTACCCGTCGGGAGGTTGTCGACGTGATCGGCCAGCCGTTGAGCCGGCACGAGCTGGACGAGTTGTACAACCTCGCGCTCGGCGAGGGCCTGCGCGCGCCCGTGAGCGTGTTGAGCGGGCCGAACCATCCGTCACTGGTCCCCGCCGACCTCTACCGGCGCTTCGCCGCCGATCTCGGCGCCAACGGTGGCCGGGTGGTGGTGGACCTCTGCGGCGAGCACCTCGCCGCCGTCCTGGAAAGCGGTGTCTTCTTCCTCAAGGTCAGTCACGAGGAGCTGATCGCCGACGGCCGGGCCGACGGCGACGACGAGGAGCAGCTCACCCGCGCGATGTACGACCTGCACGCCTCCGGCGCCGAGAACGTGGTGGTCAGCCGCGCCGACAAGCCTGCCCTGGCGCTCGTCGACGGCGAGGTGTTCGCGGTGCAGATGCCGCGCCTGGAGGCGGCCGACCCGCGCGGGGCGGGCGACTCGATGACCGCCGGGGTGGCCGCCGTGGTGGCCCGGGGTGGCGATGTCCGCACCGCGATCCGCACCGGCGCGGCGGCCGGCGCGCTCAACGTCACCCGGCACGGCCTCGGCACCGGCCGACTCGACTCGATAAACGGCCTCGTCGACCGGGTCCGACTCGAACCCGCGGGCAGCCGTCCGCAGGAGCGGACCACCCCCGACGAGCTGGCCCAACGGGCGGGTGGCCGGTGAGGCTACGGGTGCTCATCATCAACGACGACGGGATCGCCGCGCCGGGCATCCAGGCGCTGGCCCGGGCGGCCGTCGACCGGGGCCTCGACGTGGTGGTGGCCGCCCCGTTGGAGGAGGCCAGCGGCACCAGCGCCGCGATGAGCGCGATGGAGCAGGACGGGCAGGTGGTGGTCCGCGAGCATCCGCTGCCGGACCTCGACGGCGTGCCGGCGTTCGGCGTCGGTGGGTCACCCGGGTTCATCGCGCTCATCGCCGCGCACGGTGCCTTCGGACCGCCGCCGTCGGTGCTGCTGTCGGGAATCAACCGGGGCGCCAACGCGGGACGCGCGGTGCTGCACTCCGGCACGGTGGGAGCCGCCTTCACCGCCGCGGCGAACGGCTGCCGGGCGATGGCGGTCTCGCTGGACGTGCTCTCGGCCGGTGAGGCGACCGCGGCCAGCGGCGGTGCCGCGGTGGCGGCGGCCGCCCGGGTACGCGACGCCGAACGCAACTGGGCCACCGCCGCCCGGGTCGCCCTGGATCTGCTGCCTCGGTTGACCGCGGCGCCGACGGAGAGTGTCCTGAACGTCAACTCGCCGGACCTACCGCTGGGGCGGCTGCGCGGGGTACGCCAGGCCACCCTCGCGACCTTCGGGCAGGTGCAGATGACCGTCGCCGAATCCGGGCACGGCTTCGTGCGCACGTCGTTGGAGGAGCCGGGCCAGGCGGTACAGCCCGGCACGGACCTGGCCCTGCTCGCCGACGGCTACGCCTCGGTGACCGCGGTGCGGGCGGTCACCGAGGTGGCTGACGTGGATCTGTCCGGCCTCGACGGGGAGTGACCCGGCGGTCGGCCGATCGGGGCGGGTCACGCCCCGGGGACCACCTCGGAGGCCGTGGCGGCCCCGGCGTAGTAGGGCTCCGGCGCGCCGAAGAGACCGAGCAGGCCGGTCACCCAGAGCTGCCGGTGGACGAACCGGCTCGGCTCGGTGACGATCAGCTTCACTCCGCTGACCTCCGCGGTCTGGAAGCCGGCCACCATGGCGCTGATGCCCACCGAGTCGATGAAGGTGACCAGCCGCATGTTGAGCTCGATCCGGGCTGGCCGCCCCTTGGCCAGCACCTCGGCGATGGCCTCTTTCACCTCGTACGCGGTGTCGACGTCGATCTCGCCTCGAGGGGCGATCTCGATGACACCACCAGGCCGAACCGTCTGCAGGATCGACAGGCTCACGCGAGCACCTCCACTCGCCCGTACGACGGGCGCCTCATCAGTACGCGGGCCGCGACCGACAGTATTCCTTCAACCACCTCGGTCGCCACCCCTCGGGATGAGCAATTCACGGACAGGGGCATGCCAAATCACCCATATCCGAACTTTATTGGCTTTATCACTTGGCGCGCGGCCACGCCGACGCCGCCGAACCAGGGTAGCGGGCCGAGGCCCCCCACGTCGTCTTGCCAGCCCTGCCGGCGTGCCCCGCGAGAACCGACCTGACCTGCGCTGGACAAGCGAGGGTGGCGCGGTGTGCCTAGCATCACGGGTGACCCCTATGACGGGAGGACGACATCATGCTTCGCAGACTCGCTGCGCTCGCCGGTGTCAGTGCCCTGCTCGCCCTCGTGCTGGCCTGCGGGTTCGGCGGCGGTGGTGACGGTGACGACGACGATGACGACGACGACGACTTCGCCCGGGCAGCGGTGGTGGCGGTGGTCACCCGCTGACCCTGGCCCGAACCGGCGAACCCGGTAACCCGCGAACCCGGTCCGGTCCGGACGGCAGCCAGGGCACGCGCCGATCCCTCGGGGCCGGGCGAGAGCGGTTGAGGGTTTGCGGCCGGGCCGGTGGGGGCACAGCCTCCGATGCGAACCGCCACCGGCCGGACAACGCCGCCGACAGCTGATGCGTGCACCGGCTCCGGCTCTGTCGAGGAGGGAATCATCATGTTCGGAACACATCTGCTGGACCGCCGCAGCAAGCCGGAGCGGATCGCGGACCAGGCGTGGCAGCACCTCGTCTCGGCGGTGAACAACGCGGGCGACAGCATCCGCGACACCGCCCGCACCGCCCGGCACAACTCCGCCGGCCTCGCCGGCGACGCCGGGGACCTGGTCGAGTCGGCCGCCGAGGAGGCCCGGCACCGCGCCAGCCTCGCCTTCGACGCGCTCGCCGGACGCCGGCCGGCGTTGCCGTGGACGTTGCTGATCGGCGCCGTCCTGGTCGGTGCGGCGGTCGGCTGGGCGGCCGGCACCGCCGCACGCGCCGCCGGAAGTCGTGACCGCGCCATGGAGGACATCGAGTTCGTCGACGTGGACCGGCCAGACTCCCCCGCCGACCCCACCGATCCCGTCAACTGACGCATCCCGGACGACGGGCCCCACCGAGCGACGAGGCCGGGCGGGGCCCGTCGTGCTGCCGGCCCACCGCCGGCCGGTGCCCGCACCGGACCTGGCGAGCGCGGGCGTCGGCAGGATGAACCGTTCGCCGCCGGACGTGTTCCGGCCGCCGACCATGGCCACCGGCGCCGCCCTCGCCCGATACGGGTGAGGGCGACTCACCCGGACACCCATCAGGCTCGGTCATGGCGGGACCTGACTCGCCGGCACCGCCGGACCCGGTACCGGTGCAGCGGCCCTGCCGGCTCGCGCCGGACCAGGCGTGGGTACAGCGGCCGGGCCGGCTCGCGCCGGACACCGGCGGGTCAGCCGCGCGGGGTGGCGGCGCGCACCGCACCGGGCCGGACTGCGAGCGGTTCGCGGCGGCCCTGCTGAGCGGTCCGCACCACCCCTGGTGAGAAGGGAGCGACCGATGGCCAGCATCTCGACGATCAACCGCACCGATCAGGACATCCAGTCCTCGGTGCTCGACGAACTCGGCTGGGAGCCCCGGGTACGGCCGCACGAGATCGGCGTGGCGGTCACCGAGGGCGTGGTGACGCTGACCGGACGGGTGGACAGCTACGCCAAGAAGTGGGCGGCCGAGCGTGCCGCGCACCGGGTCACGCAGGTGCGGGCGGTGGCCAACGACCTAGCGGTGCGACTGGTGACCGGTGCCGAACGCACCGACCCGGAGATCGCCGCCGCGGTCCAGCACGCCCTGCAGTGGCAGGCGTTCGTGCCGGTCGAGACGCTCGACGTGACGGTCTCGCAGGGGTGGGTGACCCTGCACGGCGAGGTCGAGTGGGAGTACCAGCGTCGCGCCGCCGAGCAGGCCGTCGGCCAACTGAACGGCGTACGCGGGGTCAGCAACGGCATGACCGTCCGGCCGCAGGTACGCCCCGACGGCACCCTGCTGGCCCGGCGGATCGTCGACGCGCTGGCTCGCAACCGCGCCACCGAAGCCGAACAGGTGACGGTGCGGGTGCACGGCGACACGGTACTGCTCGGCGGGCTGGTGCACTCGATGCCGGAACGCGCCGAGGTGGAACGGGTCGTCTGGTCCGCTCCCGGCATCCGGGAGGTGCAGAACCACATCGCGGTCGCCCCGGTGCTGCGCTGAGCCGCCCGGAACCACCCGGGTCGGGTGAGCCGCGCTCACCCGACCCGGTCCGAGGCTGGGGGATATGACCGATCAGCTGACCACGCCCCTGCAGGTCACTGCGCGACTGCGCACACCCGTCACGGAGCACGACCACATCCGTGGTCCGCGCAGCGCACCGGTGACGATCGTCGAGTACGGCGACTTCCAGTGCCCCTTCTGCGGCCTGGTCCACGCCGCCCTGACGGACGTGCTGCGACAGCGCGCCGACACGGTCCGGCACGTCTACCGCCACTTCCCCATCACCAACGTGCACCCGTACGCCGAGCGGGCCGCCGAGGCCGCCGAGGCCGCCGGCCGGCGGGGCCGGTTCTGGGAGATGCACGACTGGCTCTACGAACACCAGGACCAGTTGGATCCGGTGCACCTGACGCTCGGCGTCGAGCAGCTCGGCCTGCCCGTCGACGAGGTGGAGGCGGAGATCGGACGCCACGCCCACAGCGACCGGATCCGGCACGACTTCGTCGGCGCCATCCGCAGCGGCGTGGACGCCACACCCACCCTCTTCGTCGACGACATCCGCCACGACGGCGACTTCGCCCCAGCCACCCTTCTCGCCACCATCGACGCCGCCACCCCCTGAGCTTCGTCGATCATGGAGTTGTTGTCCCGCCACGCCGGGCGGCGGCACAACAACTCCATGATCGACGGGAGGGGTCGCGGGTGGGACAGGTCAGATGAGATGGAGTTGGCGGGCGCGGCGGACGGCGTCGCGGCGGCGGGTGGCGTCGAGTTTGCGGTAGATGTTGCGGACGTGGGTCTTGACCGTGTTGACCGAGACCGACAGCTCCGCCGCGATCTCCACGTTGGACAGGATGCTCTGCAGGTAGCGCAGGATCGTCAGCTCCCGCTCGGTGAGCGGCTCGTCCAGCGGTGCCACCGCCGCGTCGGCGGTTCCCGTGCCGCCCGCCTGGCCGGCCGGCGTGTCGACGGCGCGCACCAGGTCGCTCACCAGTGGCCAGTGGGCGGTGCCGGAGTCGAGGTGGGCGGCGAGCAGTTCCCGCACTCCCGGTTCGGCCAGCAGGAACGGGCGACGGTAATCCTCCGGTGCGGCCAGGTCGAGCGCCTGCTCCAACATCCGGCCCGCCCGACGGTCGTCACCGGCCCGGACGGCCAGCACCGTGGCCAGCAGCGCGGCGTCGAGGCGCACCGGCAGCGGCCAGTCGGCCGCCGGCTCGGCGGTCCAGTCGGGCAGCAGCCGGTCGGCGGCCCGTGGGTCACCGGCCCGCAGCTCGGTCCGGGCCGCCGCGACGGCCAGCGCCGCCGCCGCACCGGTCGCCGGTTCGGCCGGCCGGTCGCCGACCAGTTCCCGGGCCGTCTGCACGTCGCCCCGCGCGCTGTGCAGATCCAGCTCCGCCGCGCGCAACCACGAGCCCAGCTCACCGCCGCGTGCACCCCACCCGGCGCGAGCCTCCACCAGCAGCCGATGACCGACGCTCACCTCACCCTCGTCGTGGCGCAGGCACGCGCGGCACCAACCGGCGACCGCGCCGGGCACCGGTTCACCGCCGGCCGGTGCGGCCAGCCCCAGGTGGGCCTCGGCCTCCGCCGGCTGGTCCCGGTGCAGCGCCACGACCGCCAGCGCCAGATGCGCGTACCCGCAGTCGAGCAGCGCCGACCAACCCTGGCACGGTGGCAGGGCCAGCGCCGACCGGGCCACCTGCTCGGCGGCGCGCAACTCCCCACGCAACGCCGTCACCAGCGACCACCGGCTGGCGCAGACCAGCTCGGTACGCGGACGCGCCGCTGCCCGGGCGGCCGCCAGCGCTCCCGCGAAGCCGGTGGCCGCCCCGGCCAGATCGCCCTCGTCCAGGGCGAGCAGGGCAAGCGCGGTGCCGGCCACCGCCCGCACGTCGGCGTCCTCACCGGCGTGTCCCCGCATCCCCGCGACACCACTGCCCGCCACCACCGCCGCCGGTCCAGCAACCTCGGCCGGCGGCGGCTCCGCGCCGCCCGTCGGCGTCGCCGGGTCGGCGGTCTCGGCCGAGGGCATCCCCACGCCGGCCGGTGCCGCTGGGGCGTGGCCACGCTTGACCGCCCGGGTGGCGGCGGACGCGACGGCGCGTACGGTCGGCGGGTCGCCGGTCGGGTGGCCCTCGTCGGTGGCGAGCAGACGGGCGGCGGCGGACCGGATCGCCTGCGGGTCGCCGGCCAGCCGGGCCAGGGTGAGTTCGACCGCGGCGACCAGCCGACCGAACCGGTTTCGACGTGGTTGCGGCAGCCGCCGGCTGTGCCTGCCGGCCTGCCGCAGGTATGCCACGGCCGCGCCGGCATCGCCGTCGAGGGCGCGTTCGGCGGCGCAGGCCAGCGCGAGTTCGGGGTCGCGCTCCACCGCTTCCGGTGGGGGTGGCGCGGGCGCCGGCCCGACGCCGGGCGGCCGCTCGTAGGGCACCAGTTCCGGCCACTGGATCACGAACAGATCAGTGGCTGCCGTCCAGTCACCGGCGGCGAGCGCGTGGCGCAACGCGGCGGCGGGCCGGCCGTTGCCGGCATACCAGCCGGCCGCCCGCAGGTGCAGGTCGCGCAGTTCGTCCCCGGGCAACCGGGCCAGTTCGCGGTGCAGCAGGTCGGCCAGGAGCGGATGGCACCGGTACCAGACCGGCCGGCCGCCGTCATGGTGCAGCAGGCCGCTGTCGTCGGCGAGCGTGCTCAGGCGTTCCTCGGCGTCCGCGGCACCGCTGAGCGCGGCGGCGAGATCGGCGCAGACGGCGTCGACGATGGCCGCGCGGCGCAGCAACTCGCGGTCCGCCGGCGCCAGCCCGGCCAACGGCTCCGCCCGTAGATAGCCGGCGATCTCCGGCTGGTCGGCGCCGAGTTCGCTGATCCAGCGCTCCGGATCCGGTCGCTCACCCAGGGCGAGTGCGGCGATCCGCAGCACCGCCGCCCATCCCCCGGTCAGTTGCCGCAGCCGGGCCACGGCGGCGACCGGTACCGCCACCCCGTGCGCGGTGAGCAGGTCGGCGATCTCGTCGCCGGTGAAAGCCAGGTCGTCCGGGCCGATCTCGGTCAGCTCCCCGGCCAGCCGCAGCCGGTGCAGCGCCAGCGGCGGACCGGTCCGTCCGGCCGCCACCAGCCGCAGCCGCTGCTCGCTGTGGCGCAGCAGGAACTCCAGACCCGCCAGCGCCGCCGGTTCGGTGATCCGGTGCAGGTCGTCCACGATCAGCAGCACCGGCTGGTCCCGGGCGGCCAGGGCGGCGGCGAGGATCTCCAACTCGTCCGGGCTCGGTGCCCGGCCTGGCAGCGGCGTTTCCGCCGGATCCACCACGGAACGCAGCGCGGCACCGAGGTACGACCAGAGGCGGTCCGGGTCGTCACCGGCCTCGACCGACACCCAGGCCGGCATCGGCGCGCCCGGGTCGGCCTCCTGCCGCGTCCGCCGCCAGGTGGCGAGCAGCGTGGTCTTGCCCCAGCCGGCGGGCGCCCGGAGCAGGGTGACCGGGCGGCGCACCGCGTCGTCGAGCAACCGGGCCAGCCGGGGCCGCAGGACCATCGGTTCTCCCGGCACGGCGGGTGCCAGCCGGGAGGCCAGCAGGGGTGGGCCGCCCGGTGCGCGGACCGCCGTGTCGGCCTGGACGGTGCTGCGGTCATCCGGCATCCGGCCCCACCCCCACGGACGCGTGTTTCCTCCCCCGGTCCTGCGGCGGGCGGTTACCCGACCCGCGACCGTTCACCCCTTCCGGGGGAACCGGGTTCACCCGGCCGGCGGCGACGCTTGCCATGAGCTGGGCGGACGGGTCGCGGAGCCAACCGGATCAACCGCCGACGCCGGTCGGTGTGACGGGACGACACGGCCGGGAGCGGGGGCTGGAGGTACGGGTGGGACGGGTCGGGACAGTTGTCGCGGTGGCCGGCGCCCTCGGCGTGGCGGCGGTCCGGGCCGCGCGTACCGCCGTCCTGCGGCGGCGGGCCCGGCCCGCGCGGCGCTCGGCAGGCTGGCAGGTGGTGACGGTCGACCGGCCACCGGAGCAGGTGCTGCCCGCCGCGGTCTGGCCGGAGCCGCTGCGCCGACTCGGCGGTGCCGTCGAGGTCGCGGTAGCGCGCGCACCGGGCGGCCGGGGTACCGAACTGGCGGCCCGGGCACGACCGGACGCGGCCTGGCCCGGGCTCGCCGCGCACCTGCTCGGCGACGACCCCGGCCTGCTGGTACGACAGACGTTGTGGCAGGTCAAGCAGCTCGCCGAGACCGGTGAGGTGCTACGTGCCGACCGTCCGCCCGGCGAGCGCGGGCCGGTGCTGCCGGCCGGCACCCCCGAACGCCAACGGAGGGGCCGCCACGGTGAGAGCGCTGAGCTGGACCGACGGCGGCGAGTTGGCCGTACGTCAGGTCCCCGATCCGGAGCTGCGCAACGACCACGACGTGATCGTCCGGGTGCGGCGCAGCGCCACCTGCGGCGCCGACCTGCCGCTGCTCACCGGCCAGCCGCCGGGCCTGGCCGCCGGTGACGTGCTCGGCCACGAGTTCCTCGGCGACGTGGTCGAGGTGGGCGCCGCGGTACGCCGGCACCGGATCGGCGACCGGGTGGTGGTCTGCGCGTCGGTGGCCTGCGGTGCCTGCTGGTACTGCCGGCAGGGGCTGCCGTCGTGCTGCGACAACGGCAGCACCGACCCGACCGCGAGCGAGGCGGAGTGGGGTCACCCGGTGGCCGGCTGTTTCGGCCAGCCCCGGGCCGCAGGTGGCTTCGCCGGCGGCCACGCCGACTACGTACGGGTGCCGTACGCCGACGTCGGGGCGTTCCCGGTGCCGGAGTCCGTCGGCGACGACCGGGCGCTGTTCGCCTCGGACGCCGCGCCGGCCGGCTGGCTGGGCGCCGAGTCGGGCGAGGTACGCCCCGGCGACGTGGTGGCGGTGTGGGGAGCGGGCGCGGTCGGTCAGCTCGCCGCCCGGGCGGCCTGGCTGCTGGGCGCCGAGCGGGTGGTCGTCGTCGTCGACCGGCACCCCGCGCGGCTGCTGATGGCGCGGCAGCATCTCGGTGTCGAGACCATCGACCGGCGGGACACCGATGTCGCGGCACAGCTGCGGGAGTTCAGCGGTGGCCGGGGACCGGACGTGTGTGTCGAGGCGGTCGGCGGGCCCGCCGGGGAACACCGGTCGCTCGCCGACCGGTTCACCGGCCGCGCCCGGGTGCCGGAGGCGGTCCGGGAGGCGGTGTACGCCTGCCGCAAGGGTGGCCGCGTCTTCGTGCTCAACGGTGGTGTCCGTCATGTCGACGGGTTCCCGGCCGGCCCCGTGGTGCACAAGGGACTGACCGTGCGTGGCGGACGCCAGCACGGCCAGCGCCACATCCCGATGTTGCTGGACCGGATGGCCCGCGACGAGCTGCGTACCGAGCACCTGGCCACACACCATTTCCCGCTGGACCGGGCCGCCGAGGGGTACGCCCTGTTCCGGGACCGGCCCGAGGAGTGCGTGCGCGCGGTGTTCACCCCGCAGTGACCGGCACCGGGCGGATCGGCGGCGACGGTGGCATGATCGCGGGATGGCTGCCCAACGGTCGTACGACGTGGTGCTGTTCGGGGCGACCGGGTTCACCGGCGGGCTCACCGCACATTACCTGGCCCGGCACGCGCCGCCGGGGCTGCGCTGGGCGATCGCTGGGCGCAACCCCGACAAGCTGGCCGCGGTCCGGGACCAACTGGCCGCGATCGACCCGGCGCTGGCCGGGTTGCCGCTGCTCACCGCCGACGTCACCGACCCGGCTTCGCTGCGCGCGGTGGCCGCCGACGCCCGGGTGGTGGCCAGCACCGTCGGCCCGTACGTGCAGCACGGCGAGCCGCTGGTGGCCGCCTGTGCCGCCGCCGGCACCGACTACCTCGACATCACCGGTGAGCCGGAGTTCGTCGACCGGACGTACCTGCGCCACCACGCCGAGGCGGTGCGCACCGGTGCCCGGCTGGTGCACGCCTGCGGCTTCGACTCGATACCGCACGACCTCGGTGTCTGGTTCACGATCAAGCAGTTGCCCGCCGACACCCCGATCACGGTGGACGGGTATGTGCGGGCGGGCGGGCGGTTCTCCGCCGGCACGTACCACTCGGCGCTGACCGCCTTCTCGCGTACCGCTGAGGCGTCGCGGGCGGCCCGCGAGCGCCGCGCCGCCGAGCCTCGCCCGGCCGACCGTCGGGTCCGGGCCGTGCCGGGCCGGTTGGCCCGCTCGCGGGACCTGCCGGTCTGGGCGGTGCCGCTGCCGACCATCGATCCGCAGGTGGTCCGCCGTTCGGCGGCGGCCCGCCCCGAGTACGGTCCGGACTTCCGCTACCGACACTTCGCGGCGGTACGGCGGCTGCCGACGGTGCTGGCCGCCGGTGCGGCGCTCGGTGCCGTGGTCGGGCTGGTGAAGCTGCCGCCGACCCGACGCTGGCTGCTCGGTCGGCTCGCCTCGGGGCAGGGGCCGAGCGCCGAGCAGCGGGCGAAGTCGTGGTTCCGGGTGCGGTTCGTCGGCGTCGGCGGCGGTCGCCGCGTGGTGACGGAGGTGGCCGGCGGCGACCCCGGCTACGACGAGACCGCGAAGATGCTCGCCGAGTCGGCGCTCTGCCTGGCCTGCGACGACCTGCCGGCCACCGCCGGTCAGGTCACCCCGGTCACCGCGATGGGCGACGCGCTGCTGGACCGACTCACCGCCGCCGGCATCACCTTCCGGACGTTGGCGGAAGAAACGGTGCCTTCCTGACCCCGGCGCCGGGCGGGCTTGACCCTCGACCAGGTCGAGGGGGCAGGATCGGGTCGTGGACAGTGACCTGCGCAGCATCGGTGAGCTGGCCCGGGCAAGTGGGCTGACGGTGAGCGCACTGCGGTTCTACGACGCCGCGGGGGTGCTGGTCCCGGCCCGGGTCGATCCGGTCACCGGGTACCGGTGGTACGCCGACGACCAGGTGGCACCGGCCCGGCTGGTGGCCGGGCTGCGGCGGATCGGCCTGCCGGTCGCCGAGATCGCCCGGGCGGTACGCGCGGAACCCCCGGTGGTGCACCGGCTGATCGAGGCGCACCTCGGCCGACTGGCGGACGGGCTGGCCGAGGCACGTCACGAGGCCAGCCGAATCCGTCGCCTGCTTGCCGCCGACCATCCCCCGCCGGTCACCCGGCTCGTCCTGGCCGGGCAGGAACTGTCCGCCGCCGTGGACGCCGTCCGGTTCGCGGTCGGCGCCGATCCGGCGCTGCCGGTGCTGGCCGGTGTACTGCTCGACGTGACCGACGAGGGCGTCCGGCTGGTGGCGACCGACCGGCACCGGATGGCGGTGGCGACGGCCGACGCGGTGGTGCGCGGTCCGGCGGTGCGTGCCCTGCTGCCCGTGGCCGCGGTCGACCGGTTGCGTCGGCTGTCCGACGCGGCACCCACCGACGAGGTGCGGCTGACCCTGGTCGGCCGGCAGGTCGTCGCCGACGTCGCCGGGCGCCGGTTGCGGGTGACGACCCTGCCGTACGACTTTCCCGACTACCGCGCCCTGCTGCCGGCAACGACCGGCGCGCCGATCCGCCGGGTACCGGTCGACGCGCCGTGGTTGGTCGCCGCGCTGCGCTCCGGAGCCCCTACGGTGACCCGCGAACACGCGGGCGGCCCGCTGCCGGTGACCGTGTTGGGACTGGGCGGCCGGGACGCGGTACGCCTGCTCGGACCGGACGAACTGGCCGACGACGGAGCCGGTCGGGCCGAGGTCGAGCTGCGGGTCGGCGTCAACGGGGGATACCTGCTCGACGCGCTGCACGCGGCGGGTGGCCCGCGCCTGGTGCTGGAGCTGGACGGCCCGGTCACCCCGCTGGCCATTCGCCGCCCCGACGATTCGGCCGCCTTCTCCATCCTGATGCCGATCCGGCTCTGACCGCCGTTTCGGGGTGGCGGGTGCGGGAGGCAGGGCGATTCGGGCGCGACGGTAGCATCTGGAGGTCCACCCGAGCCCGGACGGAGGCGTACGGAGCAGCATGCTCGACATGGAGTTGATCCGGAAGGATCGCGACGCGGTGGCGGCCGCGCTGGCGAAGCGAATGGACGCCGCCGAGGTCGACCGGGTGCTGGAGCAGATCCAGCAGCTCGACCGGGAGCGCCGCCGGCTGATCAGTGAGATCGACGGGGAACGCCAGCGCCGCAAGGCCGAGGCCCGGGCGTACGCGCAGGCGAAGCGGGCCGGTGTCGAGCCGCAGGTCACCTCCGACGACGGTCGGAAGCAGGTAGCCGAGCTGGAGGCGGAACTCGACGAGGTGCAGGCGCGGCTGCGTACCACCATGAGCGAGCTACCGAACCTCCCCGCCGAGGACGTGGTGCCCGGTGGCAAGGAGGCCAACCGGGTGGTGAAGACCTTCGGTGCACCACCGGCCATCGAGAAGGTCCGCGACCACGTCGAGCTGAGCCGGATGCTGGGCCTGGTCGACCACGAACGCGGCGTGAAGCTCGGCGGCTCCGGCTTCTGGATGTACACCGGCCTGGGTGCCCGGCTGGAGTGGGCACTGATCAACTGGCTGATCGAGCGCAACATCGAGGCCGGGTACGAGTTCCTCCTGCCACCGCACCTGCTGCTGGACAGCGCCGGCTTCGCCGCCGGCCAGTTCCCCAAGTTCTACGACGACGTCTACCACCTGGACAAGCAGTCCGCGCCGCGCGGGCAGTTCCTGCTGCCGACGGCGGAGACGGCGATCCTCGGTGCGTACCAGGACGAGATCCTGGAGACCGCGAAGCTGCCGCTGAAGGTGTTCGCGTACACCCCGTGCTACCGGCGCGAGGCGGCCGGCTCGCACTCCGACGAGCGCGGCACCGTCCGGGGCCACCAGTTCAACAAGGTGGAGATCTTCCAGTTCACCCTGCCCGAGCAGGCCGACGCGGCGCTGGAGCAGATGGTCGGCCACGCGGAGAGCCTGGTCGAGGGGTTGGGCCTGCACTACCAGCGCAGCCTGCTGGCGGCCGGCGACTCCAGCGCCTCGATGCGCAAGACGCTGGACATCGAGGTGTGGATGCCCAGCACCGGGAAGTACAAGGAGGTCTCGTCGGTCTCCTGGGGTGGTGACTACCAGGCCCGTCGGGCGGCGATCCGCTACCGCGAGCCGGGTGGCAAGCAGACCCGCTTCGTGCACACCCTCAACGGCTCGGCCCTGGCCACCAGCCGCCTCCTCCCGGCCATCCTGGAACAGTTCCAGCAGCCCGACGGCTCGGTCCTGGTCCCCGAAGTCCTCCGCCCCCGCCTCAACACCGACCGCCTCACCCCCTGACAGTCCCCCTCGCGTTGATCATGAGGTAGGCGGCACTTTTGGAGATCGACAGTGCCGCCAACCTCATGGTCAACAAGGTGGGGCGGCGGCAGGGTCAGCCAGCCAGGGCGGTTACTCGGCGGGTCAGGTCTTCGCCGTCGAGCCAGCCCTGATGGATGATCCGGCCGGTGCGGTCGATGATGACGAAGGTGCTCTGCTCGACGACCTCGAAACGGCGCCAGATCGCCCCCGCCCGGTCCTCGATCTGCGGCATCGGGCCCAGTTCGAACTCGGTCACGAAGTCGGTCATCGCCTTGCGTTCACCGAGCCCCGCGACACCGATGATCGGCACGGTCTCCCGGAAGCCGGGCTCGATCTCGGCGATGGTCCATGCCTGGCTGGCGCAGGTGGCACACCAGGGCGCCCAGAACCAGAGCACCACCGGTCGGCCGGCCAGGGTGGCGGCGTCGAAGGCCGCACCGTCCAGGGTGGTGCCGGTGAACCGCAGGGTGTCCGGCACCGGGCCGGTCGGCCCGGTCGACGGGGACACGGTGTCGACCGGGCTGGACGTCGGACCAGCCGGCGGGGCCGCCTCGGCGTCCGGACCGGCACCGCAACCGGCGGTGGCCAGCACGGCGGCGAGCGCAGCGGCGATGGCCGCCCCGGCGGACCGTCTCCTCGGTGAAAGCGACTCCATCCGCGTCTCCTTCGGTTCACACACCCGTCGTCCGGGCAGCGGAGCCGCCACGGTCGGCGGGCTCAGGCCTGGGTCAGCCGCAACGCCAGTGCCGGGCAGACCTTCACCGCCTTCACCGCGCCCTCCCGCAGCCAGGTCGGTACGGGAGTGGGCGGGAAGGCGGGGTATCCGTTCTGGTCGAGCCGGATGAAGTCCGGCACCACGTGGGCGCAGAGGCCGTGCCCGTCACACCGGGACCAGTCCAGGACCAGCTTCTGCGGGTCGGGGTCCGGAGCGCCGGGCAGGCCCATCAGGCCCTTGACCCGCCGACCGCAGCCCTCGCCGGTGGTGTGCTTCTTCAGGTCGTCGGCGAAGACCTCCATCGCCGAGAGCGCGAACCGGGACGTACCGTCGGGGTGGCTGCACGCGCCACGGCCCTTGACGTCGCCGGCGGCGGCCCGGACGACCTCCACCGGGGCGCTGCCGGAAACCGCCAGGTCGACGGCGCGGGCCAGGTCCGGCAGCCCACGCTTGCACGGTCCGCACTGCCCGGCGGACTCTCCGGCCAGGTAGCGCACCACCTGCGCCGCCTCGCCGAGCGGGCAGGTGTCGTCGGCGAGCGGGACGATGATGCCGGCGCCGAGGGTGCCACCGACCGCGGCGAGGCCCTTGCGGGAGACCTCGGCCTGCTCGGCCGCCTCCCGGGTGATCCATTTCCCGTGGTAGCCGCCCATCAGGATGCCGGGGCCGTCCGGCACCTCGCACAGTTCGAGGATCTCGGCCAACGGGGTGCCGGCCGCACACTCGACCACCGCGTGGCGTTTGGCCGCGCCGGTGACGCTGAGCAGCACCGTGCCGGGTTCGTCGTCGGTGCCGAGCGCCGCGTACTCGTACGGGCCGAGTCGGGCGGCGACCGCCACCTGGGCGTACGTCTCGGCGTTCGACAGCAGGGTCGGCAGCCCGCCGACGCCGGAGTCACTGGAACGCTTCTTGGTGCCGGGTGGAATGTGCGGCAGCCCGTTGATCCCGTTCACCAGCGCGCCGCCCTCACCGCTGATGAACCGGTGCGGCACCGTCACGACGCTCGTCGGTACCGGCATCCGACGCTCGTCCAGGGCCTCCATCAGGGAGTCCCGGCCCACCATGTCGTCGGCCACACAGAGCACGATCTCCTCGGCGTCAAGCGCGAACGCGGCGAGCGCGGCACCGTCGAGGATCAGGTGCGGTGCCCGGGTGAGCAGCACCTTGTCCTTCCAACTCGCCGGCTCGCCCTCGGTGGCGTTTACCACCACCACGGGCGGCAGATCCTGGCGTTCACAGGACTCCAACACCGCCCGCAGCTTGCGCGCGAACGGGAAACCGGCCCCGCCCTTGCCCTTGAGCTGGATGCCCTCGGCCAGCCGCAGCAGGTTGGACGGCTCCATCGGGCTGATCGGGCCGTGCACCATCTCGTGGGCACGCAGGTCGAGCCGGCCGAACTCGGCGAACCCCGCGGTGAGCCGGGGCTCCCCCACGGCGGCCACCGGAGGAACGGTGGTCCGCGTCGTCACTTGGCCTCACCCCGCAGCCCGGCCCAGTACGCGCCGTCCACCGAATCCGGATCCGCCCGACGACGGCGCCGACTCTCCGCCGAGGAGGCTCGGCGGGCCCGCCGGGAGGCGAGGTCGACCAGGGTGGGGGTGTCGTCGTCGGCCACCTCGTCCTCCGGGGCGTACCGGGCCGGCGGGCGCCAGTAGTCGGTCTCCGCCGCCGGCAGGTCGCTCTCGGCGCTGTGCCGTCCACCGCCGCTGCGCGGCGCGGCGGAGATCGGCGCACCGGAGATCGGGTCGACCGAAACGGGGGCGTTCGACTCCCACCGCCGGGGGCTGTCCCACGGCTCCTCCGGCTCGTCCACCACGCGCTGCGGCGGGGCCGAGTACCGGCTGTCGGTCCGGGACCGGCGGGAACGGCCGTACTCCTCCTCGTCGTCGGAGTCGCGGCGGCGGCGTCGCACCGGCTCCTCGTACTCCACCAGGTCCTCGTCGCGACGGGCCGCACGACGGCCTACCGGCTCCCGCTCCACCTCGCGCCGTGACCGGCGGCCGCTCGGTTCCTCGTCGCGCCGCGACCGGCGGGTCACCGGCTCCAGGTCCTCCTCCACCCGGGCGGCGCGCCGCGCGGTGGTCTCCAGTTCCTCGTCACGGCGGGCGGAACGCCGGGGCTCGGCATCGCGGCGCCGACGCGCCACCGGCTCCAGCGCCTCGGTCTCGCGGCGCACGACCCGCTCCAGTTCCTCCTCCTCGCGGCGCGAGGCACGCCGGACGACCGGCTCGAACTCCTCCTCGCGGCGGTCCCGGCCGGATCGGACCGGTTCGCGCAGCGTGCCGGGCTCGGGGACCACCGGCACGGTGAACCGTTCCGGGTCGTTGCGCCGGATGGTGGGGCTGGCCCAGGTCCCGGAGGTGCTGTCGGCCCAGCTGGTGTCGCGGCGGATCCGCTTCTCCCGACCGTCGTCGGCCTCTTCCCGCCGGCCGGTGAGGGTGCCGAGCAGGGACTTGCCCCGGGTCTCCTCGGTGGACTTGGCGCCGCTCATGACCTCGTTCAGCACCGCGGCCTGCTGCTGCTCGCGGCTTCGCCGTTGCAGGGTGACCGAAAGGCGGACCATCAGGGCGATCACCACCAGCAGTACGCAGGCGAAGTAGCTCAGGCCCACCCAGGTGGCGGGCGGACGGCCGGCGAGCAGACCGTGGAAGATGGCGAACGGCCAGGAGACGTACGCCATGGAGTGCAGGGCACGCCACACCCACTTCGGGCCGACGTCGGCGAACCGGGCCCGGATGATGCCGGTCCAGAGCACACCCACCATGAGCAGCGCGGCGATGGTGCCCAGCCCGATGTAGAGGCCCCGGCCACCGACGAACGGCACGGCGGCGTCGGTCACTCCCGCCCGACCGCTGGCGATCTTCGTGATGACGTGGAAGGCCAGCCCGGCCACGCCGAGGATGCCGGTGGCCCGGTGCGCGGACTGCATCAGCACCCGGTGCCGGATGAGCAGCACCAGCCGGTCGGTGGCGAGCAGCCCCATCATCACCGTGAGGCTCAGCGCGACAAGCGCGATCACGCCGGCGAAGAACTCGGTGAAGAAGAAGCCCATCGCGTACATCTGCTGGCCCGCGCCGGTGAGCATCGTCAACGCCCACAGCGCGGCGAGCCCGGACGCGGAGAGCGCCATGATCTGGCCGCGGGACCGGACGCGGATCCCTCGACTGCTGCTGCTGGTACGTACGGCAGCTGCCTTCTCGTTCTGCGTAGCCCGGACCATCTGCTCCTCGATCGTCTCGCGGCGGCGCACCGCCGGCCGACCCTGTTCCCCACTCCAGTACGCAGCGCGGCTCCGGTCGGATCAGTGTCGTAAGAAAAAATCTCGGCGAGTTGTCGAACCGCCCCGCCGCCCGGCGCGTTGTATTGGCCCGCCGCCGGTCGTCCCGGGCAGTCCATTGACAGACATTGAAATCAGCTTGTAATCTTTCCGAAATTTTCAGCCCTGATTGCAAGATCCGGGCAACCCGCACCGCCTCCCCCGTCCCCCGGCACCTCTGGAGCACCCGATGCATCGACGTCGACTCCGCCCGGCGATCGTCGCCCTCGCCGTGATCGCCGGCCTCCTCGCCCCTGGCGTGGTGACCACGCCCCAGGCCGTCGCCGCCCCGAGCGGCGGCAAGAAGGTCATCGCCAACCTCTTCGAATGGAACTGGCCATCGGTCGCCAGCGAGTGCGGCAGCACCCTGGGACCGAAGGGCTACGGCTACGTCCAGGTGTCACCACCGCAGGAGCACGTACGCGGCAATCAGTGGTGGGTGGCCTACCAGCCGGTCAGCTACCGGATCGAGTCCCGCAAGGGCACCCGCGCACAGTTCAAGTCCATGGTCGACACCTGCCACGCGGCCGGCGTGAAGGTGATCGTCGACGCGGTCGTCAACCACATGTCCGGCCAGACGGGCGGCGGCACCGGCTGGGCCGGCTCGTCCTACCAGCACCACGTCTACCCCGGCATCTACCAGGCGCAGGACTTCCACTACTGCGGACGCAACGGCAACAACGACATCGTCAACTACAACGACCGCTACGAGGTGCAGAACTGCGAGCTGGTCAACCTCTCCGACCTGAAGACCGAGTCCGACTACGTCCGCTCCCGGCTGGCCGCGTACCTCAACGACCTGCTGTCGCTCGGGGTCGACGGATTCCGGCTGGACGCCAGCAAGCACATGCCGGCGGCCGACATCGCCAACATCCGCAGCCGACTCAACCGCTCGGCCTACATCGTGCAGGAGGTCATCTACGGCGCGGGCGAGCCGATCACGCCGAACGAGTACACCGGCAACGGTGACGTGCACGAGTTCCGCTACGGCAAGGATCTGGCCCGGGTCTTCCGCTCCGAGCGGCTGGCGTACCTGCGCAACTTCGGCGAGGGCTGGGGCCACCTGCCCAGCGGGGTGTCCTCGGTCTTCGTGGACAACCACGACACCCAGCGCGACGACGGCGGGGTGCTCACCTACCGCGACCGAGGGATCTACGCGCTGGCGAACGCGTTCATGCTGGCCTGGCCGTACGGCTCCCCGACGGTGATGTCGAGCTACACCTTCAGCAGCCGCGACGCCGGCCCGCCCTCGGACGGCAGCAACAAGACGCTCAACACGGTCTGCTACTCCGGCTGGGAGTGCGAGCACCGCTGGCCGGTCATCGCGAACATGGTCGGCTTCCGCAACGCCACCGAGGGTGCCGGGGTCAGCAACTGGTACGACAACGGCAACAACCACATCGCCTTCAGCCGCACCGGCCGGGGCTACCTCACCATCAACGACGAGGGCTCCGCGATCAACGGCCGCTCCTACTACACAGGGCTGCCCGCCGGCCGCTACTGCGACGTCATCCACGGCACCTTCACCAACGGCACCTGCTCCGGCCCGGTCATCACCGTCGACGCCAACGGCTGGTTCGCCGCCAACATCCCCGCCCACGACGCCCTAGCCCTCCACCAAAACGCCCGCCTCCCCTAACCACCCCCCACCTCTCGCGCCCTCGCCTCTCGCGCCGTTGATCATGAGGTTATTGCCCGGATTAGAGATCAAAAAGGGCAATAACCTCATGATCACGCTCAGGTGTTCGGGGGGAGTTTGGGTGGTTTGGGGGATAGGATGGGTTCATGGGGTTTTTGGGGGTTCTGGGGTCGCGGGGGCGGCGGGGGGTCGCCGTCGGGGTGGGCGTGGCGGTGCTGATGGGTGGGGCCGCGTACACGGGGTGGGCGCTGACGCCGACGCCCGGGGCGGTGCCGGTCGCCGGGCCCACCGGTGACACGGTGCTGCCGACGGCGGAGGTTCCGCCGTCCGCCGACGCCGAGCGGGTGCTGCCCGCCGCACCGGCACCGAACGGGCTGCCGGAGATCGACTATGACCCGGCTCCGGCCGGTTTTCCCGACGACCCGGACGCCCTGGACGCCGCACCGCTGACCCGCGGCCTGCATCCGACCCGCAGGATCGCGGCGTACGACGCGCCCGGTGGCCAGCCGCTGGCGTTCCTGATGCCGACGATCAGCGAGGTGGAGCTGACCGTGCCGATCGCCCGCCGGGAGTCCGGCTGGACGGCGGTGCTGCTCCCCTCGGCCAACCGCAAACTGGCCTGGCTACCACCCGGCGGCTTCCGCACGGTGGCACTGCGCGACCAGATCGTGGTGGAACGGACCCCGTTCCGACTGACCTGGTACCGCGACGGCACCGCGCAACGATCCTGGCGGATCAGCCTCGGTCAACGCGGCCAGGAGACCCCGCTCGGCCGGACCTTCGTGCTGGGCCGCACCCCACCGCCGGAGTCGGTCTACGGCGGGGTGGACATCTACGCCCTCGGCTCGATCCCCGACGATCTGGACTCGGTACCGGCCGGGCTGCGCGGTGCCCACATCGGCATCCACACCTGGTACCACGACGGCGAGCTGGGCCAGCAGACCACGAACGGCTGCATCCGGCTGACCGCCAGCGGGCAGCGCCTGCTGCTGGAGAAACTACGTCCGGGCACGCCGGTGGTGGTCATCGACGAACTGCCGGCCCCACCCGCCACCGCCTGAGCCCGTGGTCGGGAAACCGCCGGTGGACCATCCGCTGACTCACAACCGCAGGGCGGACACCGCGTCGCCGAGCGTGGCGGCCCGGGCGAGCGGCTGGACGCAAGCGCCCTCGGCCAGCCAGAGCCGACAACCCGCTCGGTCGAACGACGCCACCACCGCCTGCCCGACGTAGTGCCGGCCGACCTGGCGCAGCAGCGGAGCCGGGTCCGGCACCGGAGGTGACGGTGTCGCCTGCGGCGCGGGCACCGGTCGATCCGGCTCCCGGGGCACGGCGGCGAGCAGGTGACTGTCGAGGTGTGCCACGCAGCGGGCCACGGCCAGTTCGACGCTGGCACAGAACGGGAACTCCGCCCCCACCTCGGCGTCCCGGGCCAGCAGTCGCACGTCCCACCGCTCACCCTGGATCTTCGTCGGATCGCCCACGTCGAGCCGGTGATCGCAGTAGGTGAGCACGGCGGCCAGGTCGAGGGCGTGGGCGAGCCGCAGCAGGTCGGTCAGCGGCGGCGCGTCCGGCACGGCGGCCAGCACGAACAGCCGCGCCCCGGGCAGCCCCGCGCCGATCCGCTCGACATGCCGGCGGGCCGGCTCGACGGCGGGGTCGAAGACGGTCACCGTACCGTCGAGCAGGTCCTGGTCGACGGTGCTCTCCTGGCCGAGCAGGGTCAGGTCGACCGGACGTACCCCAAAGGTGCCGGCGTGCCGGGCCAGCCGCCAGTGCGCGCCCAACTGGCACACCGGCGTGCCGTTGGGTTGATGGCCGACCACCGGAGCCGGCTCCCCCGGCACCGGCCGCCACGTCTCGTGCCGCACCCGCCGCAGGTCGGCGACGGTCACCGTCAGCGCCGCCGGGATCCGACCGCCGTCGCGGCAGGTGAAGCAGGCCAGACCCGACGGGGCGAAGCCGGCCCCGGAGCAGCGCCCGCAGTTCGCGTCGGCACCGGACGTACCGATGCGGCAGTGGCACCGGCGCAGCCGGGTGCCGGGCCGACAGTCCGGGCAGGGCCGGTGCCCGATCGGCTCGCCCCACCAGGCCGGGTCGGGCGGCTCCCGGTCACGCCGCACGGCCTCCCGCACATACCGGACGATCTGGCCGGTGTCCCGCTCGTGTAGTTCCTCGACGCTGCCGGCCGGGCGCAGCGGGGTGTGCCACCAATCGCCGTCGCGCCAGATCGCCTGTGCCCCGGGCGCGTCGCCGGCCAGGTCCGCGAGCATCTTCCGGGTGAGCCGGTCAAGGTCGACCGCTTGAGGTACGCCGACCGCCGGCACCGGCCGCACCGTGTACGCGGGCGCGTGCCGCCCCCGCTCGTCCAGCCCGTCCAGAGCGCCGACGACCGTGGTGCCGGCGACCGCCGAGGCCAGGTCGGCCGGACCGCTGGCCCGATTCTCGTCCGGCACCGCCGAGCCGGGCAGCTCGTAGCGGATCTGCCAGGTCAGCCAGTCGTGCCGACGACGGGCGTCCACCACCAGGTCGAGGCGCAGCAGATCCGCCAGACCACAGAGCCGGGCCAACTCGCGCCCCGGATCGGGCGGCGGCGGCAGCTCGCCACCGCGTCCCACGTAGACCCGCCACGGGTCGAAGTCCTGCCCGACGAGGGCCGCCGCCTCCATCGCCCACCGCTGCCGCTCCGGCAGGTCGGGCCGCCACGCCTTCGGGAACCAGCCCAGCAGGTCGTCCGGATCTCGCCCACCCCAACGCGGACGCAGCCCGCGCACCCCGACCGTGTCGGCCAACTCGGCGACCACCGGACCGGCCCGCCACACCCGTTCGGCGTCGACCGGCGGCAGCGACCCGCCCGGCACCAGCCGCCGCGACGCCGCCGCACCGGTGTCCAGGTTGACCACGGTCACCACGAGCTGCGCCCGCCGCCGCCCACCTTGCCCACACCGATGGCACGGCTGCGCCACGCTGCCGTCACCGCCGCAGACCTGACATCCGGAGTACGTCTCGTCGCGATACCGGTCCCCCTCGACGAGAATCCGGTCACCGCCGGAGGCGCACTGGCACCGCCGCACCTGGAAGCCCAGCCCCGAGCACTCGTCACAGTCGATGGTCATGCTCATCGCCTGCCACCCAGCCGCCGGGCGCACGCACCGTCGTGGTCGGCCCGCAGCAGGCACCGCCCGCCGGCCGGCAGCCGCAGGTCACAGAAGACCCGATGGCGTACGCCCTGCTCGTCCTCGACCGACACGGTGGTCTCCCCCGGGTCGGCCTGCGGCAGCACCGACGCCCACCGGGCCACCACCCGGGCCAGCCGCTGCGCCGCGAGCAGGTCGGACGCGGTCACCGGCAGGTGTACCACCCACCGCCCGTTCACCGATGCCGTCCCTGATTCGCCGGCCGCTGGTGAGGCTCAGCCTGGTTCACGCTTGCCTGGTTGAGGCTTGGCTGGTTGAGGCTTGGCTGGTTGAGGCTTGGCTGGTTGAGGCGTGCCTGCCGCGCCTGGGCCTGCTCGGACTGCCACCGCCGCAACGCCTCCCTCACCTGGGCCGCCTCCCGGTCGGCCACCGCCACCTGCCGGTACGCCGCCTCCAGGTCACCGGCCACCCGGTCGAGGAACTCGGTCACCTCCACCGGGTCGTAGCCGCGCCGACCCAACCGGAACCGCCGTTCCCGCACCTGCCACGGGCGCAACGGCCGGTAGGTCGCCGCCCGGTAACAGGTGCCGCTGTCGTACCGCTCGCCGCGCTGATTGCTGTGCCGGCCGGCTCGCCGCCGGAGTGAAATGCGCATGGCAGACCTCGCTCTCGTTCGCGTTGGCGGTGTGGATGGCGGGTCCATCGGCCCGCCGCGCGCCGACGGACCCGCCGGCACCTGCCACCGCAGCCCCCATCGGCAGTACGGCAACAGGGCAGACATGACCCTGAGCAGCGGTTCCACAGTGGCCGTGGAGAGAGTGAAGCACCGGCTTGATTGAAATGCAACGTCTAACGAACGACTTCTGATCGGCTTTGTCTTGCCAAGGAACACTCCCTGTGAAATGTCTATTGTTTTTGATACATCGTGGCTGTTTAATCACACAGAGGCACGTCGACAATGGCCACGACAGCGGAGGCACGAGTGTCACAGGCAGTAAGCGGAACGACGATGCTGCGACGCCAGATCGGCCGGAAACTGGAAGCCCTCCGCAGGGCGGCCGGGCTCACCATGGAGCAGGCCGCCGAGGATCTGGACCGGGCACGCGCGACCCTGCACCGGATCGAGAACGGCGCGGAGAACGTCCGCTTTCGGGCCGCCGACGTCAAGGAGATGCTGAACCTCTACGGTGCGTCCACCGAGGATGCCGAGCTGCTGCTGGCGATGACCGCCGCCACCCGCGAGAACAAGAACTGGTGGCACGACTACATCGGCTCCGGCCTGCCCCGCTGGTTCCAGCTCTACATCGGACTCGAAGAAGCAGCGACGAGCATCCGTCACTACCGGCCCGAACTGGTTCCGGGACTCCTCCAGACCCGCGCCTATGCCACACAGGTGTTCGAGATGCCTGGCGGCGCGATCGACCCGCGAGCCGATGAGGAGCGAGAGCGTGCCATCCAACTACGGATTGACCGCCAGGCGCTTCTCACCCGTTTCGCACCTCCGCAACTGAGCGTGATACTGAACGAAGCCGTACTACGTCGCCCGGTCGGCGGTGGCGCTGTCATGATCGAACAACTTGACCAGATCTTGAAGGCAATGGAACTACCCAACGTAACCGTTCGCGTGCTGCCATTTTCGGCAGGGCTGCACGCTGGTGCTATGTCCGGAGCTTTCTCGATCATCAACTTCCCCACGGACAACTCCGGTAAGGACGTGGAGCCGCCAGTGACCTACCTGGAATCAGCGACCGGAGCGATCTACCTCGACAAGCCGCATGAGACCGCCGCCTACAACACGATCTGGGCCGACATGACGGGGCACGCCCTCGACGAGGCCCGGTCAAAGAGCCTGATCCGCCAGATCGCAGAGGAGTACTCCCGTGCTTGACCTGACCGGCGCCACCTGGCGAAAGTCCACCCGCAGCAACAACGGCGGCGAGTGCGTGGAGGTCGCCGACAACCTGATCGGCGTCGTCGGGCTACGGGACAGCAAGGATCCCTCTGGCCCGGTCCTCGCGTTCCATCCGGCGGCATGGGCCGCCTTCGTCTCCGGTGTGAAGCAGGAGACGCCCGGCACCCGACCCGGCCAGTAGCCGGATCACGGCCGAACCTCCGGCACCGGTCCAAAAGCCCGAGAACTTGATGGCAGACGGAAGTATCTAGGTCCGTATGACCGATCAGCGACCGAGTGCTGACGGAACGTGCATGATCCGGTACGGTCGCTGCGAACATGCTCGATGCTCACGGGGAGGAGCCGTCGCGGTGGCGTCGATTGAGGAGATCAAGGCCGGCATCAACCGGTTCGGCCAGCAGACGCAGCAGAGCGTCGTCCAGCTTCGCGCGGTGCACGACTCGCTGGAGCAGAGCCTCGCGCTGTTGCAGGCCGTCACCGCCGGGACGAGTCACCCTGCGGTCGGCCAGGCGATCAGCCAGATCGAACAGGTCAAGGCCAAGCTCAACGAGGCTTCGCAGCTCGCGAACGGCGCGGTCGAGACGACCCAGCGATACGCCGCCGGCTTCTGACACCCGAGAGGTACCCATGCCACGCGTCATCATCCCCGTTGGCCTGTCCATGGGCCCTCGATACCGCTATGTCCGCCCACCGGACCCGATCCCCGAGTGCTACGAGATTCACCTCGGCGACGACCTCATCGAGTTGACCGAGACCGAGGCGGCGGTCTGGGCGGCGGCGTACGTTGACGCGGAGCGCCACGCCAAGCTCGAAGTCAACCGCGAGTCGCTGATCCGGCTGCTGGAAACCGCCCCAAATCCGGAGCCCCAGGCTACCCGCCTGGTCGACAGCCTGATCGCCCGTGGCCTGCTCGTGGAGTTCGACACCGACGGCGACCTCGAACCAGTCTTCCGCCGCCACAAACTCCTCCCCCTCGGAGAAGGGCTCGGCTCCACCCCCGAGGAGCCCCACCTCCACCGCATCGGCCACGCCGGCCAACCCAAGGTCGCCGTGCCAGTGCAGGTCTACTCGCAGTGGTCGTATGCCTTCCTACATCCGAACGTCTGGGAGGCATGCATCTACTACGCAGACGAGTCGGAGGAACGGGAGGAGGGTGAGGACGTGCTCGGCCTAACCCCGCACGAGGTCGCTCGGGACACTGCCCTGAACCTTCCGCTGATGGTCACCACAGGTTGCGCATTCCTGGACCCTGTCATCACGACATGAAATACGGACGTAAGCGACGCAGGGAGCAGAAAAAGGAGCGGCCGTTCGCGCGGCGGTTGAAGTACGAGAGCGCCAAGGAAGCGCTCGGCAAGATGGTCGAGTGGGGCGGGGCCGGCGTCGGCATGCTGGTCGGTCTCGCGGGCGCCAAGTATGGGGTGCCTGTATCCCCTGCCGTCGCCTCGACCGGCGGAGCGATCATCGGTGGCATGGTCGGCTCGCAGGGCAAGGCGATCGTGGTGGCCGGCCTTGACCACCTTCGTGAGCGGCGCGACCAGAGAGAGGCTGCCACAGCAGCGAGTGCACCTCACCGAGGACGACTCCGAAGAAGAGGCAGCAATGGCGTAGCCGGAAGCCTTAACACACCACGGCCGCGAGGAGGCTCAGCCAGCATCGCCGGGCAGGTGATCGGCGGGCTTGACAACGTGGTGGGGCAACTCGACCGGGCGTCGCGGCAGCTCGCCAAGATTCACCGGACCATGTGGGCCAGCCAGAGCGCCCTCAATGCGGTCCTGGCCGGCGGGCGACCAGAGGTCGTCGGGGCTGTGGACACCGCGCTGTCCACCGCCCGCGGCCTCGTGCACGACTCGTCCGGGATGCTCACCGGCTCCGCCAAGATCGTCGGTAACTACCGCGACAGACTTTGACGCTCACGGCCGGAGCGTGACTCGTTGCACCTCGGCGCTCGTCACGAAGTGGCGGTCCGAGTCGTCGTGCAGGTATGAGCATCAAGAGCAAGCGTGCGATCGTCGGGCTGCTCGCTGTGACGGCTGCGGTCGTCGGCGTGTGGGCGGCCGCCTACCCCCAGTCGTTCTACACCGATTTTCCCTGGCCGGGGCGAAACTGGGTCTCCGCGCTCGGGCCGTACAACGAGCATTTGACCCGCGACGTCGGTGCCCTGTACCTGGCGTTGCTCGTGCTCAGCGTGATGGCTTGGCGGCGACCGACGCCGTCCGCGCTGCGGATGGCCGGCGGCGCCTGGCTGATCTTCACTGCGGTGCACTTTCTCTGGCACTCCCTGCACTTGCAGGTCTACCCACCAGCGGACCAGGTCGGCAACGTGATCGCGCTCGGCGGCAACCTAGCGCTGGCCGTTCTGCTGCTGCTACCGGACCGTCCGCTCGCGGCTCAACAGCACGACGCCGTCAGGCAGGACCAGCCGTCCTGACGGCCCGCGTGGCGGCGTTGGAGGTGGGATGGGGCGACAGCGAGCTGGCGGGTCGTGCAACCCAGAGCGGTGGATGGTCGTCTGAGTAGGTGACGGTGTCGGCGAGCACGGGGGGTCGTGATGATCGGGCGGGCAGCAGCGTCACTCGCATGCCTGGCGGTGCTGGTCGCCGGCTGCGCCGAGGCGGTGCCGGTCGGTGACGCGCCGGCCGGTCCACAACGATCCTCCGGGCCGGTCGACGTGCATCTCGCCTGGGAGTCGTGTGCCGCCGCCGGAGCCGACGGTGGCGACCCGGTCGGCAGCCAGGGTACGCTCGCGGCTCCGCTGCTCGGTGACGATTTCGTGCCGGTGGCGGCAGTCATCTGCCGCAGTGGGCCGCAGCCGCGACCCGCTGGCGGATCGGAGCTGGTTGCCGTCGAGGAGCGGGCCGACGATGTGACCACGCTGGTGGCGGCACTACGGCTGCCGGACGCCGAGCGGACGGACGGCCCGTGCACCGCAGACCTGCCGTTCGTGCCGTGGCTGGCGCTACTGGACGCGCGGGGCCGGTGGATCAACCCTGGTGTGCCGACCGACGCCTGCGGAAAGCCGCGTCAGGAGTTTCGCGCCGCCTACGACCAGCTGCGGACCGAGCGGGTCGCCACCCGGGTGCTGCGCGAACTGGAGTCGGACGAGGCCGTGGCCAGCGGGTGTGCCCAGCAGTGGGCCGACATGGTGTGGGTGACGGGCGAGTTCGGCGGCGGCCAGGGCAGCGCGCCGGTCGCGTTGCCCCCCGCCGACGCCGAGGTTCGCGTCTGCGTCTATCAGGTGCCGGTGAGCGAGCGGGGCGGCGGCAAGCCGGCCGGAGAGTTCGAGTCGGGCGGCACTCTGCCGGGCCGGACGTGGGCCGCGATCAGGCGGGAACTGACAGCCACTGCCCCGGCTGCCACCTGCGACTCGCCGGCCAGCCGCTTCGCGGTACTGCACCCGCCGACCGGGAACATCTACGTCGAGGCCGATGGTTGTCGGCGAGCCCTGATCGAAACCGGCACCGGACCGAGTGCCCTGCGGCACGGCAGCACCGACCTGATCGACCTCGTGTTCGATCGATGACAGTGCGATCCGGTCACCGGGTCACACCCGGGGACGCGACGCGGGCGGGCACGACGTCGGGTGCGGGGGCCAACCGTCGCCAGAGGAACTCCAGCGACAACGCCTCGATGAAGGCGCGCTGTTCGTTGTTGGCCGCCGCGCCGTGCCCGCCCTCGACGTTCTCGTAGTACGACACGTCGTGACCGTGCTCGCGCAGCCGGGCGGTCATCTTGCGGGCGTGCCCGGGATGCACCCGGTCGTCGCGGGTCGAGGTGACGAACAGGACCGGCGGGTACCGTACTCCGCCGCGCACGTTGTGGTACGGCGAGTAGTCCCGCAGGTAGGCCCAGTCCTCCGGAACGTCCGGGTCGCCGTACTCCGCCAGCCATGAAGCACCGGCCAGCAGCCGGTGGTAGCGGCGCATGTCCAGCAGCGGGACGTTCGCGACCACGGCGCCGACCAGCGACGGGTAGCGGGTCAGCATCGCCCCCATCAGCAGGCCGCCGTTGCTGCCGCCCTCGATGCCCAGCATGGCCGGCGTGGTGATGCCCCGGGTCACCAGGTCGGTCGCCACGGCCGCGAAGTCCGCGTACGCCTTCGGTCGGTGCGCACGCAGCGCGGCCCGGTGCCATCGCGGGCCGTACTCGCCACCGCCCCGGATGTTCGCGACCACGTAGCTGCCGCCGCGGGCGAGCCATCCCCGGCCGACGACGCCGTCGTAGCCGGGGGTGAGAGACACCTCGAAGCCGCCGTACCCGTGCAGCAGCGTCGGCCCGGCGGGCGCGGCCGGGTCTCCGACCACGAAGTACGGCACCCGGGTGCCGTCGACGGAGGTGGCGAAGAACTGGCGTACCGCCAGGTTGTCGGTGGCGAAGAACGCCGGTGCCCGCTTCAGCGTCTCGACGCCGCCACCGACCTGCCCGAGTCGCAGCGTGGCCGGTTGGAGGAAGCTCTCCGAGGCGACCAGGTAGGCGTCGTCGCGGTCCGGGTCGGTCTCGACGAGGCAGCCCTCCTCGTCCACCGGCACCCCGGGCAGCGGTTCGCGCCGCCAACCGTGCGCGCCGGGGGTGAGCACCTCCAGCCGGCTGCGGACGTCGGTGAGGGTGGTCAGGATCAGGTGGTTGCGGGTCCAGGCGGAGCCGCCGAGCGACGTGTGCTCGTCGGGCCGGAACAGCACCTCGAAATCCCGGGAGCCGGTGAGGAGGTCGGCGAACCGGATCGCCAGCAGGGCCCCCGCCGGATGCGTCAGCTCCCCCACCCGCCAGGGCGTACGCGGCTGGACCAGCAACCAGTCCCGGTGCACCCCCCATTCCGCGTCCTCGGGCACCGGGATCCGGACCCGCTGTCCTGCCCCGGTCAGCAGGAAGCTCTCGGAACGGTAGAAGTCGAGACTGCGGCTGACGAAGTCGCGTTCGAAGCCGGGCGTCAGGTCGCGCCAGCCGTACGCCCCGACGTCCACACTCGACGCCTCGTAGACGACCTCGGCGTCGGTGAGCGGCGTGCCCCGCCGCCAACGCCGCACCACGCGGGGATACCCGGAGTCGGTGAGCGAACCCGGGCCGAGGTCGGTGCCGATCCAGACGTGGTCGGCGTCGATCCAGCAGACACCGGTCTTGGCCTCGGCGACGCTGAACCCGCCGTCGACGAAGGCCCGGTCGGCCAGGTCGTACTCGCGCACCACCACCGCGTCCGCGCCGCCCCGGGACAGGCTGACCAGGCAGCGTCGATGCTGCGGCGGCAGGGTCGCGGCACCACCCCAGACCCAGTTCTCGCCCTCCCGCTCGGCCAGCGCGTCCAGGTCGAGCAGGACGTCCCACTCCGGTTCCGGTCGGCGGTACTGGTCGAGCGTGGTACGCCGCCACAGCCCGCGCGGGTGGGTCGCGTCGCGCCACAGGTCGTAGTAGAAGCCGTCGCCGCGCCAGGCCGGGTACGGGATGCGGTCGTCCGCGTCGAGCACCTGCCGGATCTCGGCCTGCCGGGCGGCGAACGCCGGGCCGCCGGTCAGCGCCGCAACAGTCTCGGTGTTGCGCTCGCGGACCCACGTCGCCGCCTGCGGGCCGTCGAGGTCTTCGAGCCAGAGGTACGGGTCTTGGCTGTCATCGGTCGAGGTCGCCACCCTCGAACTATGGCTGACGACCGCCGCGAAGCCTCATCCGGCCGCTGTCGAGATGGCGACTGGCGTCCGAATGGCCTCGACGGGGCGGTGGGACAGCAGTACGCGGGCGCGGATATGCGCTCGTCACCCGCGGCACCGGGTGGAGCGGGATTCCGCGCGAGCGACTGAACCAGGTGATCGCCGATGCCGCTGTCACGGTCTTCCCGTACCAGCCGCAGTTCAGCGGCTACGGCGGCGCGTGCGGCTGATGCCGGACGCCGTGCCCGACTCTGCGGCCTGGTGCGCCGTCTTCAACGCCGGCGCGAAGCGATCACGAGGTTGCGGAGGGACGATCCTGAGAACAGTCGCGCACCGACCTACCGACACGGTGCGCTTCGGCGAGGATCTGCGAGCCGTACCGGTGCCACATGCCGCGCAGCCTCGGCGTGATGACCACCAGGTCGACCGACTGGTCCCGGATCGGGGTACGCAGGCCCAGCGCGTGATGAGTCTGGTGCGGCCGGTCACGGGCCGCCTCTGCCAGCACCTCCGCGTCGAAGTCGACCAGGGTCCCGGTTGCCAGCGACGCCGGCACCGCGGCTCCGCATCCGAACACGGCGACGCTCGACCCGGTCGGCATCCCGCGGACGGCCGCGTCGATGACACCGTCAACACGCAGGTCGCGGGACTGCTGCTGCCAGTCGACCAGGCTCTGGTAGCGCCGATGCAGGTCCAGCGAGTCCTCCTCGACCAGCCAGTCCCCCGTGGCGAACCAGGCCCAGTTCAGCTCCAGGGCCGGCTCCGGGAACTTGCCGAGCATCCGCAGCGCGTTCCGGGTGACGCTGGCCGAGTTGGCGGCCGGATTGCGAGGATGGGGGTACTCGATGGCCCACGCCTCGCGGCCGACCACGAAGCGCGTCCCGCGCTTGTACAACCGCAGCCCGAGGTCGAGATCCTCGACTCCCCAGCCCCGATAGCCCTCGTCGAAGGCCCCGACCTGCCAGAAGTCGTCGGCGTGTACTGACATGTTCATGCTCCAGAACATGATCCACGGCAGCGCCAGCGCATTGGCATCGAAGTCGACCATGGCGAACTGACGATGCCGGGTGTCCAGGAAGCTCGGATCGTCGCCGTAGCGCGCCCGCACCTTCTCCGGCGTCAGGGCCGCCACCGCATCCGCCAGGCCGGGTGTCGGGTCGAATGGCCGGTAGCCGTAGGTGTAGCCGATCACGGCAGATGACGCGGAGCCGTCCCCGGCGGCGCCAGTGTGCAACCCGTGGTGTCCCCGGACGAAGTCGGGGCCTGCCACCGTGCCGGCGTCCAGGAACACGAGGATGGGCGCGGTCGCCAGGCGGGCCCCCGCGTTGCGTGCCTCAGCCGCGCGGGCGCCCTGATCCTCCTGATAGTGGTAGCGCAGGTTGAGCCGGGTCGCGAAGGCGCGGATCACCTCGGCGGTCTGGTCCGACGATCCGTCGTCGGCGACGACGACCTCGAAATCGTCGATCGGCGTACGTTGCCCGGCGAGCGAGGACAGGGTGCGCGCCAACTCGGCGGCGCGGTTGTAGGTGGGAATCACCACCGAGACGAGCGGGCTCATTCGCCAGCGCTCCCCACGCAACCGCCGACCCGAGCGGTGGAGCGCGCCTCGAAGGTCTGCCGGACGAGATCGCTCGCCGTCGCCACGGAGGCCGGGTTGGATCGCACCTCACCCACCACTTCGTCACTTACCAGGTCACGGAGCCAGCAGAACTACGCCTTTCCGGCCTCGGCACACCGGATCGCCCACTCCCACCGGATGGAATTGGGCAATGCGAGATAAACACGATCGACCTCCGGATCGCCAGCAGGTCGGCGTACGAATCGTGATTCCGAAGGATTCCGAATTGGCGCGCCACCGCTTTGGCCCGCCGCGAGCTGGGCAGCCGACCCGGCTGGGGACCGACCTGCTCCGACGTCAGCATCAACCGATGACCCTCGGCCCTGGCATGGGAACGGGCTACGGGGGTATGACCGAGACATGAGGGCGAGTTTCCGGCTCGGCCGGATCGTGGGCGTACCGGTCGGGGTCAACTGGAGTGTCCTGGTCATCTTCGCGCTGATCTGGTGGGGGCTGTCGGCAAACCTGTTCCCCGAGTCGTACCCGGATCGGTCCGTGATCGCGTACCTGCTGGCCGGGCTGACCGCCGCGGTGGTCTTCTTCCTCGGCCTGCTCGCCCACGAGGTGTCCCACGCGGTGGTGGCCAAGCGCAACGGCCTGGGCGTGCAGGGGATCACCCTGTGGCTCTTCGGCGGGGTCGCCGAGCTGCGCGGCGAGGCCCGCTCCCCCGGCGCCGAGCTGCGCATCTCCGGGATCGGCCCGCTGGTCAGCCTGATCATCGGCGTCTTCTTCGGTGCCATCGCGATGCTGCTCGCGCTGGCCGGGGTGCAGGGGTTGCTGCTGGGGGTGATGGCCTGGCTCGGCGGCATCAACCTGCTGCTGGCCGTGTTCAACATCCTGCCCGCCGCACCGCTGGACGGCGGTCGGCTGCTGCGGGCGGCGGTGTGGAAGGCCACCGGTGACCGGACCCGCGCCACCGTGGTGGCGGCCCGGGCCGGCTGGGTCCTCGGGCTGGCGCTCATCGGGTTCGGGTTGTGGCGGTTCCTCTCCGGCACCGGTGTCGGCGGGCTGTGGCTGGCCCTCATCGGCTGGTTCCTGATCGGCGCGGCCACCATGGAGGAGCGGCAGGCCCGGGTGGGCGACGCGCTGCGCGGCATCCGGGTCGCCGACGTGATGACCCCGCAGCCGCAGACCGCCTCCGGCGAGCTGACGGTAGCCGACTTCGTGGACAACTACCTCTTCGCGTACCGGCACACGGCGCTGCCGCTGATCGAGGACGGCCGGCCCGTCGGGCTGGTCACCCTCGACCGGGTACGCGGCGTGCCGTCCGGCGAACGGGGCAGCACCACCCTGGCGGCGGTGGCCTGCCGCGCCGACGACCTGGTGCTCGCCTCCCCCGACGAGCCGCTTACCGACCTGCTGCCCCGGCTCAGCGACTGTGCCGACGGCCGGGCGCTGGTGGTCACCGACGGCCGCCTGGTCGGCATCGTCTCCCCCAGCGACATCAGCCGCGCCGTGCAGCGCAGCAGCATGCGCGACCAGCTCACCACCGGCCGCTGACCGCCGACTGCGCTGACTCAGTCGAGGTGGTCGGCCGGGGCGGTCTGCAACAGCCAGGCCAACGGCATGCGGGCCTGCTCCACGTACCGCCCTTCGCCGCCGAGTTCGTGCAACGTGACCGTCTGCGCGCCGTCCCGGTCCACCACCCAGTACCGGGGGATGCCGGCTAGGGCGTACTCGCGCACCTTTGTCACCGAGTCCATCGCCTCGGAGCCGGGCGACACGATCTCGATCACGAGTGCGACGTCCGCCACCGCCGACCACACGCCACGCCGGGGTGGTTTGCGCCAGACGCTGAGGTCCGGGATCCGGCCACCGTTTCCGTCCGGACCAGGGATGCGTACGCCGACCGCCTGGAGCACCTGTTCCGCCGGCCAGCCCGCCATGATCAGCCAGGCGAACAGTCGGCTCGCGATCGTCGCGTGCTCCGAGTCGGGCGGCGGCATGACCGACAGGACCCCCTCGGGGCTGGTCTCGTAACGATGACCGTTCGCGTCGGCGGCGTTCATCGCCGCCACGTCGTCGAGCGTCACGACGGCGGGCATGTGCATGCCGACTGCCTCAGCGCTCATGGGCTCATCCTAGTTCGGTGTTCGGGCACGTTCACCAGGCCACGCCACGCCGATCCTCGTCAGCGGGGCAGCAGGTGGTCGAGTTCCTCGGTGCGGAATGTGCCCTCCGGGTCGAGGCGGGCCACCAGGTCGGCGAAGTCGGCCCAGCGGGGATAGGTGGCGGCGATCGTCGAGGTCGGCATGGTGAAGACCTTGCCCCAGTGCGGCCGGGGCGCGAACGGGGCAAGCGCCCGCTCGACCTCGGCGAGGACCGGCCGCACCGCCGCCGCGTCGGCGATCCAGGTGAAGTGCACCGCGAGGCTGTCGCGGCCGTACTGCGGGCTGAGCCACAGCTCGTCGGCGGCGATGGTACGCAGCTCGCTGGTCTGCGCGACCGGGGCGATCAGGTGCGCCACCTGGTCCAGCGCGGCGAGCGCGTCGGCGGCCACCGCGCGGGGCAGGTGGTACTCGGACTGCAACTCGTCGCCGTTGCTCGGCGTGAAGCCGAGCCGGAAGTGCGGCAGCCGCTCGTGCCAGGGACCGGGCACGCCGAGCTGCTCGGTGCAGTTGACCACCGGCATGCCGGGCACCGGATGCCAGGGCCGGTCGGCCGCCGTGGTGCCGAGCCAGTCCGCCGGGGGCGCGGGCTGGTCCGCGAGCTGCTTGCACCAGACCTGGGTGCCGCGGGTGGAGCGCCAGTCGGTGAAGACACTGACGCTGTACGCCGAGGCGAGCGCCGCGTCCAGCGCCTCGCGGGGCAGGTCGAGGCGGACGTACTGGCGTATCTCGAAGGTCGGCACCACGTCGAGGGTGAGCCGGGTGACGATGCCCAGCGCGCCGAGGGAGACCACCATGCCGGCGAAATCGGGGTCGGTGCGGTCCACGGTGCGCAGCTCACCGGCGGCGGTGACCAGTTCCAGACCGGCAACGGCGGTGGCCAGGTTGCCGACGGTCTCGCCGGAGCCGTGGGTGCCGGTGGCGACCGCGCCGGCCACCGAGATGTGCGGCAGCGAGGCGAGGTTGGCCAGCGCGTACCCCCGCTCGTGCAGCCAGGTGGCCAGGTCGCCGTAGCGCAGCGCGGCCGGCACGTGCACCACCCGACGCCGCTCGTCCAGCTGTGGAGTGCCCGGCAACCCGGCCAGCGTGACCAGGTCCCCGGTGGTGTCGCCGAGCCGGTTGAAGGAGTGCCCGCTGCCCACCGCCCGGAGCCGGTCGCTGCCGGCGACCAGCTCCCGCAGCTCGTCGATCGACGACGGCCGGTGGTACGCGCGGGCCGCGTACTCGACGTTGCCGGCCCAGTTGCGCTGCGTCGACACTTCCGACCCCCTCTGCCCGCCGGCGGTTACCGCCGGTCTCGTCGGGGAACCCTACGCCGATGAGCAGCTACCGTGATCCCGCCCCTCGTGGCGACGTGTACCCCTCCGAGGAGGAGATCGACCCGGCCGGCAACGGCGTGGAGCCCGGCACCGGTCCCGCCGGCATCGTCGACGGCTCCCCGGTCACCTGGTCCGCTGCCGGGCCGTGGGCGAGCCAGCCCGATCCGCAGCCCAGCCCCACCCCGGAGCCGGTGCCGGAGCCGCCGCCCGCCCCCGGCCCGCCGCCTCGGGTCGAGGCCGGCGCCCGGTCGATCGTGACCCGGCACATGGACGGTTCGGTCCAGGTGGTCACCGACTTCGACGGCGACGGCGTGGCCGACCAGGTGCAGTTCGACCTCGACGGCGACGGGCTGCCGGACGTCACCTACCTCGACCGCGACCGCGACGGCCAGCTCGACACCGTGCTGCGCGAGGAGCACCGGGTCTGACGCGCCGCCTGCCCGGCACCCGGCTGGCCCGCCCGCAGGGCCGCCCCGGCTGGCCCGGCTGGCCCGGCCCGCAAGGCCGCCCCGGCTTGCCCGGTCAGGCGGGCGACCGCTGGGCGAGATCGACTCCGATTGCGGCATGCCGGTGTCTCCGGACACCGCTGATACCCCGGCTTGCCGCAATCGGAGCCGCGCCGGAGCCGCACCGCGCCGCGCCGCGCCGCGCCGGGGCCGCCTGCGCCGTGCCAGGGCCGCCCCGCGTCGGGCCGGTCAGAGCTGCCGCATCACCTCGGTGGCGACCAGGTCCAGATGGTCCAGGTCGGTCAGGTCGAGGACCTGGAGGTAGAGGCGCTGGCTGCCGGTCTCCGCGTACCGGCCGATGGTGTCGACGACCTCGGCGGGTGTGCCGGCGAGGCCGTTGACGCGCAGCTCGTCCGGTTCGCGACCGATCGCCGCGGCCCGCCGCGCCACCTCGGCGTCGTCCCTGCCGCAGCAGAGCACCAGCGCGTTGGACCAGGTCAGCTCGGCCGGATCGCGACCGATGTCGACGCAGGCGGCGCGGACCCGCTCGAACTGGGCCACCGTCTCGTCGATCGAGACGAACGGCAGGTTGAACTCGTCGGCGTAGCGGGCGGCGAGTTGCGGCGTACGCTTCGCGCCCTTGCCACCGAGCAGGATCGGCGGGTGTGGGCGCTGCACCGGCTTGGGCAGCGCGGGCGAGTCGACCACCTGGTAGTGGCGGCCGGTGAAGTCGAACGTCCCGCCCGACGGGGTGCGCCACAGGCCGGTGATGATTGCGAGCTGCTCGTCCAGCCGGTCGAACCGCTCCCCCAGCGGCGGGAACGGAATCCCGTACGCCTGGTGCTCGGCGTCGTACCAGCCGGTGCCGATGCCCAGCTCGACCCGTCCGCCGCTCATCTGGTCGACCTGCGCGACGGTGATGGCGAGCGGGCCGGGCAGCCGGAACGTCGCGGCGCTCATCAGCGTGCCGAGCCGGATGGACCGGGTGTCCCGGGCCAGTCCGGCCAGGGTGGTCCAAGCGTCGGTGGGGCCGGGTTCGCCGCTTACCGATCCCATCTTCAGGTAGTGGTCCGAGCGGAAGAAGGCGCCGAAGCCGGTCTCCTCGGCTCGTCGGGCCACGGCGAGCAGGTCGTCGTAGCTGGCACCCTGCTGAGGTTCGGTGAAGATCCGCAGTTCCATGGGTCGAGCATAGAAAGCCACCGACTGTAGCGCTCAGGGACGCTCACCGGTCGCTTCCGACACTGGGTCACCGACACCTGGCGCTGGCCTCACCTGGCACCGGCGGCACCGTGCGGCCCCTCCCGATCCCCGATCGGGAGGGGCCGCCCCCGTCCACGGTGCGCCGAGGTGCCGGCGTCCACCCGTCTCGGACGCCGACACCTCGACGGTCAGGGCGTCGCGCGTCGGATGGTCAGGTAGCTGAGGCCGGCGAGCAGCAGGGTGAGCAGCGCCGGCCAGCCGACCAGTAGCGCCCACCCGGGCTGGTCGACGAACCAGCCGCCGATCGCCGACCACCAGCCCCGCCAGGTGGCGAGCACGACGAGCCCACCGATGCCGGCCAACGCGACGGTGCTCAGCATCAGCAGGCCGTTGACGCCCCAGCGCTTGAAGACCAGCGCGATGGCGATGCCGATGAAGCCGAGCAGCAGGAACGGGATCGCGAAGCCGAGGAACCGCAGCACCGGATTGTCCACCAGCAGGAAGGGGATGCCGAAGAAGGTCAGGTTGACGCCCCACCCGTCGGTGGCCTCCTCGATCACGGCCAGCAGGTAGAGCACTGCCGCGTAGCTGATCGCCTGCCCGAGGTAGTTGAGCACGTTGCCGAGGTAGAAGCTGCGGCGTGAGACACCCAGCCCGAGCGCGAACGGGAAGTCCTGGGTGATCGCGTTGACGCTGGCGACGAACATCACCACGTAGATGCTCATCAGCCCACCGGTGGTCGGCTCGAAGTCGTCGGCCTCGTTCATCGCGCTGAACAGGGCCAGGTTGATGAGGAAGCTGAGCGCGAGGATCCCCCACGGCCAGCCGACCACGCTGCGCCAGGCGACGAACTGGAGCCGGGCCACGGTCAGGGCGCGGTTCATCGGACAGCCTCCTTGTCTGCCGCGGCGGCGCTACCGGCCGCGCGTCCGTTGTGCGAGGTGGTCAGGCGTACGACGATGTCCTGCAACGAGGACGCTTCGAGGTCGAGGCCCAGGGACCGGGCGCGGTCGTGCGCGGCCGGGCCGAAGTCGCCGCGTACGGTGGCCCGGGCCGTGCCACCGAGCGAGGCCCGGTGCAGTTCGCTGCCGGTACGGGCGAACTCGTCCACCGCCGCGACCGGGCCGGAGACGGTGACCACCTGGCCGCGCAGCGCCTCCGCCTCGACGTCGAGCAGCAGCCGGCCCTGATCGATCAGCAGGACGTGCTCGATCAGGTCGCTGACCTCGTCGATGAGGTGGGTCGACAGCACGATGGTGCGGGGATGTTCGGTGTAGTCGGCCAGCAGGTGGTCGTAGAAGAGCTGCCGGGCCACGGCGTCCAGGCCCAGGTAGGGCTCGTCGAAGAAGGTGAGTGGGGCCCGCGAGGCGAGCCCGACGACGATGCCGAGCGTGGAGAGCATGCCACGGGAGAGCTTGCGGACGTTGCGCCCGAGCGGCAACTGGAACACGTCGACGAGTCGCTGCGCGAACTCCTCGTCCCAGTCGGAATACACCAGGCGGGCCGCCCGCAGGACGTGCGTGACCCGCAGGTTCGACGGATAGGTCTGGCTCTCCTTGATGAAGGAGATCCGGGAGAGCACCTGCTCGTTCTCGTACGGATGCTGCCCGAAGACGCTCACCTCGCCGCTGGTGGCGAAGTTCTGCGCGGTGAGGATCTGCATCAGGGTGGTCTTGCCGGCCCCGTTGCGCCCCAGCAGGCCGTGGATCCGATGCTCGGCGAGCGAGAAGCTGACCCGGTCCAGGGCGGTGACCCCCTGATACCGCTTGGTCAGGTCGGTGACGCTGACGACCGCGCTCATCGGCTCTCCTCCCAGGTGTCGATCATGCTCTTGAGTTCGGCCGGTTCGATGCCGAGCTTGCGCGCCTCGGTCAGCAGCGGCCGGACGTACTGCCGGGCGAACTCGTCGCGGCGCCGGCCGCGGAGCTTCGCTCGGGCGCCGGAGGAGACGAACATGCCGATTCCTCGCTTCTTGTAGAGAGTTCCGTCGTCGACCAGCTTGTTGACCCCCTTGGCGGCGGTCGCGGGGTTGATCCGGTGGTAGGCGGCCAGCTCGTTCGTCGAGGGCACCTGGTCCTCCTCGGCGAGGGTCCCGTCCAGGATCGAGTTCTCCAGCAGCTCCGCGATCTGGAGGAAGATCGGCCGACCGTCCTCCATCACGTCCACCATCCCCAGTCACCACACTGGTTGGCTGGTTCATTACTCATGCAACTAACCATGCAACCAGAATGGTGCCGCTGTCAAGGGACAAACAGACGGCGGCCCCGTCCGGGCCGTACCGGACCGGGCCGCCCGCCATGCCTGGGATCAGCCGTACGGAGGGCGGGCGTACGCGGCCCGCAGCGCGGCCAGTCCGGTCGACTTCGGGCTGAGGGTGCCCCAGCCGGAGTTGAAGTAGTTCGTCCGGGCGATCAGGGGGCCGCGCTCGGCGTTGAGCCTGGCGATGGCCGGCGGCACGGTGGCGATCCAGGCCGCCTGGTCGGGGATCTCGATGGCCCGTACGCCCCACTCGGCGATCAGCACCGGACGGGACAACGCGACCGGGCCGAGATCGGCCACCGCCCAGTCCTTGGTGCGCCGGAACCGCTCCAGCGCGGTGTGGCTGGCACTTGTCGCGTAGACGTTCCACTGGAGGTGGTCCAGCCGGGACATCAGCGCCTCCGGGTGGGTGCGCCGGAAGCAGTCCCGGTTGAAGCCGCCGACCCCGACCGAGAAGGTGCTGCCCTGCACCAGCCCCTTGGCCCGGAACCAGTTGACGATGTACGTCACTGCCTGCACCGCACGGGCGTCCGACTCGGCCCAGGTGTACGCCTTGCCGGCCTCCGTGGTGCCGAACTCGTGATCGGTGTCCAGTTCGGAGGCGAGCTGGATGTTCACCCCGAAGCCCATGGTCCGGTACTGCGAAAGCGCCCGGGCGAACAGCCCGTCGCACTGCCCGGCGAGGACCTGGCCGTAGCCGTACGCCTTCGGCCAGATCGCGCCGGGCCGCTGCTGGATGGTCATCGCCGGAGCCGGCACGGTGTACCGCACCCCGTCCACGGTGAAGGTCTGCGGCCCGGTGTCGGGCGCGCCGTAGTGCTTCAGTTCGAGCACCATGTTGAGCTGCACCCCGGCCCGACCCAGCGTGATCAGCCAGGGCCGCTGGTAGCCGGGGAAGATGTAGGCGTCGGCGAAGCTGCGGTACTGGGTCAGCGACCGGAAGTTGCCGCCGGCCATGTCGGCCGTCGGATCCGCACCGCCGGAGAGGTAGTAGCCGCCCAGCACCGGTGGCAGCACGGTGTAGGCGACGCTGGCGGTGGCGGTCCGGCTGGCGGAGTCCCGCACGGTGACGGTCACCCGCGGCATCACGCCACCGCCCGGAAGACGGCCACCGCGCCGTTGTCGGAAACCCGGGACCAGGTACGCCCCGAGTCGTCGGCGACGGTGACGGTGAGCGGGTCGATCACGGCGGTCACCGAGACGGGGGCGCTGCGGTTGCCCTGCGCGTCGGCCACCGTGACCGTCACGGTGAGCCGCTGGTGGTCCGCGTCGCCGTAGTCGACGGTCAGCAGCATCTGCTCGCCGGGTGAGTAGGTGGTGGGGTTCATCGAGGCGTTGGCGGTGGGAGCGGCCATGGCAGCTCCTTCCTGGCTTGGTCGTCGCGACCAGCGATGCAGCACCGTCGGTGCGGCTGGTCGGCGACGGCGGGCCGGAGCCGGGTGGCGCGGCGGCGCGCCCCGGCGGGATCCGTGCTGGCGGCCGGCGGGACGTCGCGCCGCCCACCCGGCCGGAGGATCGGATGTGGCCCGCCATCCGCAGCCTCGCTACCTGCTACAACAATGCGTCGGGGCAGGCCACGCCGTCCTGTCCGTTTACGGACATATCGACTCTTATGGAGGCGAGACATGAAGTACCTGATGTTGATCTACGGCAACGAGGAGATCTGGGGCAGCCTCCCGGAGCGCGACCTGACCACCCTGATCGGTGAGGTGGACGCCTTCACCGGGGCACTGCGCGCCTCCGGCGAGCTGGTCGACGTGCAGGGGTTGGAGACACGTCCCCGGTCGGTGCGGATCGTCGCCGACACTCCGGTGGTCACCGACGGTCCGTACCTGGAAGCCAAGGAGTACGTCGGGTCGTACCTCGTGGTGGACGTCGAGGACGAGCAGCGGGCCGTGGAGATCGCCCGTGGCTATCCGGGTCTGCGGTTCGGCACCGCCAGCGGCGGCCTGGAGATCTGGCCGCTGATGACCGGGCCGAACCACTGAGCCTCGACGAGGCCACCGTCGACCTGCTGCGCCGGCTCGCGCCGCAGGTGCTGGCCACGCTGGTGCGCCGGTACGGCGACTTCGGCCGGGCCGAGGACGCCGTGCAGGAGGCGCTTGTCGCCGCCGTCGAGCGGTGGCCGCTCGACGGCGTACCCGAGCAACCGTCGGGCTGGCTGCACACCGTCGCCGCCCGCCGCTACGTCGACCGGGTACGCGCCGAGGCCGCCCGCACCCGCCGCGAACGTACGGCGCTGGACCTCACTCCCCGCGACGCGCTTGTCGCCCCGCCGCCCGACGCCGAGCCGCCCCGCGACGACCTGCTGGAGTTGTTCCTGCTCTGCTGTCACCCGGCGCTGTCCGCGCCCGCGCAGCTGGCCCTGACCCTGCGTGCCGTGGGTGGGCTCACCACCGCCGAACTCGCCGCCGCCTTCCTGGTGTCGGAGCGGACGATGGGGCAACGGATATCCCGGGCGAAACTACGCCTGCGGGAGGCGGGTGCCCGGTTCGCACCGCCGCCGGAGGGGGAACGTGCGGCCCGGCTGGCCGTCGTGCGCCAGGTGCTGTACCTGATGTTCAACGAGGGGTACAGCGCCAGCAGCGGCCCCCAGCTGCGCCGCGCCGACCTGAGCGGGCAGGCGCTGCGGTTGACGCGCCGGCTGCACGAGCAGCTGCCCGACGACGGCGAGACGACCGGCCTGCTCGCGTTGATGCTGCTCACCGAGGCCCGGGCGGCGGCCAGGGTGGACCGGAACGGCGAACTGGTGCCGCTGGCGGAGCAGGACCGCCAGCGCTGGGACCGGGCGGCGATCGCCGAGGGCTGCGCACTTGTCGAACGAAGTCTGGCCGCCAGGCCAGCGGGGCCGTACCGGGTGCAGGCCGCCATCGCGGCGGTGCACGCCGAGGCACCCAGCGCCGAGGCCACCGACTGGCCCCAGGTGCTCGCCCTGTACGGGGTCCTGGAGCAGATCGCGCCCAACCCGGTGGTCACGCTGAACCGGGCGGTGGCGGTGGGCATGGTCCACGGGCCCGCCGCCGGGCTGGCCCTGCTCGCCGAGCTGGAGTCGGGGCCGTTGGCCGGGCACCACCGGTTGCACGCCGTCCGCGCCCACCTGCTGGAACTCGCCGACGACCGGCCCGCCGCCGCCGCGCGGTGGCGGGCCGCGGCGCAGCACGCCGGCAGCGATCCCGAACGGCGGTACCTGCTGCGCCGCGCCGCCGGAGCGAGTGACCCGAGCCGTCCCTGATGTGAGCCAGGTCACCTCTGGCGCCGGTAGAACTGTGCCCTCCGGCTCCGATCCAGAGGTGGATCGGCGCCCACGGTGGGTGCCGTCGCATACGGGAGGAAGAAACACATGACGAAGGTGACCGCCCAACTGTCGGTGTCGCTGGACGGCTGCTACGCCGGCCCACAGCACGACGGCGAGGGCGACTGGCTGCGGTCGGCGGAGAGCCACGGGTTCTTCCGGGTGACCCGGTGGGCCACCGAGGCGATGGCGTGGCGCGAGCGGCAGGGTTTCGCCGGCGGCCGACACGACGCCGACTCCGAGATCATCGCCGAGTCGTTCGCCGCGGCCGGCGCGTACGTGATGGGTCGCCGGATGGCCGACGGTGGCGAGGTGCCGTGGGGCGACGAACCGCCGTTCCGCGCTCCGGTCTTCGTGGTGACCCACCGGCCCCGCCCGACGCTGCACCGTCAGGGCGGCACCAGCTTCACCTACGTCACCGACGGGCTGGCCAGCGCGGTCGCCCAGGCCCGGGCCGCCGCCGGTGACCGGAACGTCGCGGTGGCCGGCGGCGGCAGCCTGGTCCGGCAGGTACTGCGGGCGGGGCTGCTCGACGAGTTGGAGCTGCACGTGGTGCCGGTCGTCCTCGGTGCCGGGCTACGAATCTTCGACGACCTGGGTCTCGACGCCTTCGAGGCGATCGAGCTGACTCCCGAACGGGTGGTCGCCAGCCCGCACGTCACCCACGTCCGGTACGCGGTGCGCGGGCGCGCCCCGCTGGTCCTCGACGATCGCGGCCGGGGCACCGGCACCCCGTAGGCCGCGCCGTCAGCCGGTGGCGCCGTCAGAGGGTGGCGAGGAAGTTGAGCACCTCGGACCACCCGTCCCGGCGGGCGGCGGCGTCGCCGGCCCGGGAGCCGCCGTGGTTCTGCTCGCCGGTGCGCCCCTGGTGCACCGTCTTCGACGGCAGGTACGGGAAGGTACCCACGCCGTGACCGGCGTCCGGGTAGAGCAGCACCCGGTGGGGTGGACCGCCGAGGGCCAGCACCAGTTCGGCGGCGAAGGTCGGCGCGCGCCAGAGCAGGTCGTCCTCCCCGGCGATGGCCAGCACCGGTCCGTCGATCCGGTCGACCGGGATCCGGCCGGTCGGCACGGGTCGGCCGCGGTAGGTCCAGGCGGGCGCTCCCGAGTCCGGGTACCCGGGATGGACGACGCTGCTCGGGGCGTAGGCGACGACGGCGCGCACCAGGTCGGGGCGCTGTTGCGCAAGCAGCAGCGCGGCCTCGGTGCCGCGTGAGTAGCTCAGCACCGCCACCTCGCCACCGGAGTGCGGGGCGAGCAGTTCGGCGGCGGCGGCGAAATACTCAAGCGGGATGTTGTGCAGGCCGTCCGGCAGTTCAGGCGCTCCGAAGTAGCCCAGGCACAGCACCGGGTGCCCCCGGGAGGCGAGCAACGGCGCGTCGTACAGCCCGCCGACGCCGCCCTCCGAGCCACCGAACCACAGCACCCCGCGCCGTCGCGGCACGTCCGGCGGCGGCAGGACGAGCAGCCCGCGAACCCCGTCGGTTGCCCGGGTCAGCTCGGTGAACGAGACCTGGCCCGCCGTCCAGTCCCGCCGGACGGTGACGGCGGCCGGCTCGCGCCCGCCACCCACGGCCGACAGCCACACCGTGAAGTCACGCCGGACGTGCGGCCAGACCGGCGCGAAGTAGGAGGCGTCGCCGTCCAGCGGATCCATCGACCAGAACAGACCCATCGGGTCGACACCCGAGTAGGAGCCGTCGACCGGGGCGTCCTGGGACACGTCCACCACACCGTTGGCGTCGGCGACGAACGTCGCCTCCGCACGCCACCGGCGCCCCGCGTGGTCCTCGGCCTCGGCGGCGATCACCGCCCGTTCCCTCGCGGCCAGGCCGGTCACCCCTACCCGCAGCGGCTGGTCGGCGAGCGCCACGGCCGGCGTCACGTCCAGCCGCAGGCGCGCTGCTCCGCCACTGCCCCGGTCGCCGCCGAGCATGGCCGCGACGAGCAGCCCCACCAGGACGGCGGGCAGGATCCTGGACGTTCTCGACCAACGCGGCATCGACCACACCGTATTGCCGGTTGTCCACCTCCGCGACGGGTGCTATTCGGCGAGGATCGCCTGGAGGCGGGCCCGGCACTCGGCCACGAACTCCGGGTAACTGTGCTGGTAGTACGGAATTCCGCTGGCGGCCACGGCGATCGCCCAGGCGCGGGCGCGTATCCAGGTGGAGTCGTCCACGTCGATGGCGTCCCGGTAGGCGAGGCGGGCCTCGGGCGGCAGGTCCCACACCGGGGCGTGCTCGGCGTCGGGCAGGCCGACCGACAGGCCACCGAAGTCGATGACCGCGTGCAGCCTGCCGTGCCGTACCAGGAGGTTGGTGGGCCTCAGATCGCCGTGCAGCCACACCTGCGGCCCGGACGGCTCGGGCCGGGCGAGCGCCGCCTGCCACAGCCGCCCCAGGGTGTCGACGTCGATCTCCGCCCCGACGATCGCGCGGCAGTCGGAGAGGGCGCGGCCGACCCACTCGGCACAGGGCCGCAGGTCTCCCCCGCGGTACCAGCTCAGCTCGCCCGTGCGGGTCGCCCCCATGAGGTCGACGCTGTGCAACTCCCGCACCAGGGTCGCCAGGTCGGTGCCGAAGGCCGCCCAGTCCGAGACGGTTTGCGGTCCGGCCTCCTCGCCGTCGATCCATCGGTAGACCGACCAGGGCAGCGGGAAGGCGCTGGTGGGTACGCCGGTGTGCACCGGTTCCGGGATCCGGCAGGCGAGCCGGGGCGCCAGCCGGGGCAGCCAGCGCTGCTCCTTGCGCAGCGACGGCGCCTTGTCGGGGGTGCGCGGCAGCCGCACCAGCAGGTCGGCGCCGAGCCGGTACATGGTGTTGTCGGTGCCCGCGCCTGCCCGGGACAACGGCAGGTGTGACCACTGCGGACACTGCTGCGTCACCAACGAGCTGACGACATCCTCGTCGACCGGAATCTCACCCTGGTGCAGTCTCACGCCGAGATCCTCCCGCCGGGCGCTCGGGTGGGCCACCCAATTCTCCAGGCACCGGGGCGCGGGCCACCCGGTCGAGCCGGTGCCGGACACCCGTCCCGTCGGTTGTAGGCAAGCCGACTGTGACCTTGACCGGCACCCGGAACAGTGGCAACCAAGCATCGACTACCACCGATTGGAGTGGCCCATGTCTCTCCGACTCCGTCCCCTCTGCGCCGCCCTGGCCGCCATGCTGGCGGCGGCACTGCTGATCCCGGGTGCGCCGGCCACGGCCGCCACCGCCGACCGCTTCGGGTTCGCGTACGTCGCCGATCCCACCGTGCCGGTCTGGACGCCGCTGCCCGCGGCGTACCAGTTCGGCAGTTGGGCTGCGGGCCCGGTGGCCACCGGCGGCAAGGTCGCCCCCGGCCGGTTCCTGGTGCGGTTCCCGAACATCGCCCTGGGTTCCCGGGGCAACGCACACGTCACCGCCGTGGCGCGGGACGGCCGGTTCTGCCAGCTCGTGCGGTGGGGCAGCTCGGGTGCCGACGAGATCGTCGACGTGCAGTGCTTCCGACCCGGCGGCGTCCCGGCCGACACCCCGTTCACCGTGCTGTGGACGGTCAGCTCCGGCATCCTGCCGGCCGGCGTCGGGGCGTACGCCTCGGCACAGGTGTTGTCGAACGTCCTCGCGCAGTCGTACAACTCGGCCGGCGCGCCGGTCACCGTCGCAAACGTCGGGGTGGGCATCTACGCGCTGCGCTTCCTGGCCGTCGGCACGGCCGGCGCGCTCTCCGGGAACGTGCAGGTGACCGCCCAGCAGCCGAACGCGCAACCGCGCCGATGCAAGATCCTTCGCTGGGGCGCGACCGGCTCGGACGTACTGGTCTACGTCGCCTGCCACGATCCGGTCACCGGCGCGTTGATCAACAGCGACTTCACCGCCTCGTTCCATCGGGAGCGCTCGGTCTACGCGTCGTTCGGCCCACCGAAGTACTTCGGATACCTCGCGACGCCCTTCGTCGGTCCGACGAACTACTCCTACCCGCTCGGCGTGGGCGCGAACGGCTTCGGTCCCACCGGCCTCGGCACCTACACGGTGAAGTTCCCGGCCCTGCACGAGAAGAGCACCACGGCGCAGGTGACCGCGATCGGTGACGACCCCTCGTACTGCACCATCCAGTCCCGCTGGGCGCAGTTCGGCAGCGACGCGATGCTGCCGGTCGCCTGCTTCAGCAACGCCGGCCGGCCGCAGGACGCCGAGTTCAGCTCGACCTTCTCGTCGAGCGTCTGAGCCCGGCGGTCCCCGCCCAGGGCGCGCGCTGGGCGGGGACCGGCGACGGCTGCGACGCGACGGCGGCTCAGCACCCGGCCGGGTGCTCGCCGGGCAGGTCCGAGGCGGCGGCCCGCAGCGCGGCGACGCTCGCGGCCACCGCGGGATGGCCACCCGCACCCTGCCGGTAGGCGATCCGGGTACGCCGCCGGAGGGCGAGCGGGACCAGGACCACCCCGGCCGGCGGCCGCCCGACAGCCAGTTGCGGCACCAGACCGACGCCCTGGCCGGCGGCAACCAGGGCGAGCACGGCGGTGAAGTCGTCCGCGTGGTGCCGCACGGTCGGGCGGAAACCGGCCAGTTCACCCGCGTGCAGGGTCACCGAGTGGCAGAGCGTACCCGGGCTGCCCACGATCCAGTCCGCGTCGCGTACCGAGCGCATCGGGTCGCCGGTGAGGACCCGGTCCGCGCCGACGGCCAGGTAGACCGTCTCGTCCAGCAGCGGCACCGAGTCCAGGGCCGGGCCCGGCTCGACGGGCACGATGTCGTAGTCGTGCACGAGCGCCACGTCGAGGCGGCGGTCGCGCAGCGCGTCGGGCACCGCGACCGGGTCCAGCTCGGTGACCATCAGGTCGAGCGCGGGATGGTCCCGGCCGAGCGCGACCAGGGCGGGCAGCAGCAGGGTACGCACCGCACTTGGGTACGCGCCGATGCGTACCGTGCCGCAGAGCCCGCCCCGCGCGGCGGCGAGGGTCGCGTCGGCCGCCTCCAGCGCGGCGAGGACGACCTCGGCGTGCCGGACCAGCGCCACCCCGGTGGGAGTCAGGGTGACCCGCCGACCGGCCCGCTCCAGCAGCGTGACGCCGGCCTCCCGTTGCAGCGCCGCGAGTTGCTGGGAGACGGCGGACGGCGTGTAGGTGTGCGCCTCGGCCACGGCGGCGATGGTGCCGAGGTGGGACAGGTCCCGCAGCAGGCGCAGGCGGCGGACGTCAAGCATCAGTTCAGCTTACGTATTCGGTGAGTAATCGGAACTGGTGCTTCATCTTCTTCGGTCGGAGGCTGGAGGCATGACACCAGCCGGTCTCTACGTACCCATGATCACGCCGTTCGACGAGAGTGGCGCGGTCGCACCCGACGCGCTGCGCGCACTCGCCCAGGAGGTGCTGACCGGCGGCGCGGCCGGTCTGGTCGCCCTCGGCACCACCGCCGAGCCGCACGCCCTCGGTGCCGCCGAGCAGCAGATGGTGGTCGACGCGATCGCCGCGGTCTGTCGGGAGCACCGGGCCGGTCTCCTGGTCGGCGCGCACACCGCGCCGGAGCTGCGGGCACTCGCCGGACGACCCGAGGTCACCGCGGCGCTCTGCCTGGTCCCGCCGTTCCTGCGCCCCGGCGAGGAGGCGGTACTCGCGCACTACACCCGGTTGGCCGAGGAATCACCGGTGCCGCTTGTCGCGTACCACATTCCGTACCGCACCGGGCAGCAGCTGGGCGTCGGCACGTTGCGCCGGATCGCCGGGCTGCCCGGCCTGGTGGGCGTCAAGCACGCGGTCGGCGGCATCGACGCCGACACGATCGCCCTGCTCGCCGACCCGCCGTCCGACTTCGCGGTGCTCTGCGGCGAGGACGCGTACGTCTCGCCGCTGCTCGCCCTCGGCGCATCCGGTGGGATCCTCGCCTCCGCGCATCTCGCCACCGCCGACTACGCCGACCTGGTCGCGGCCTGGCGCGCCGGCGACGTCACCCGGGCCCGGCCGCTCGGTCACCGGCTCGCCACCCTCTCGGCCGCGCTGTTCGCCGAGCCCAACCCCGCGGTGGTCAAGGCGGTGCTGCACGCCCAGGGCCGCATCCCGACGCCACTCGTCCGCCCGCCGCTGCTGCCCGCCACGTCGACCGCCACCACCCGGGCGTTGTCCTGCCTGGCCGCGGTGCCGGCGGTGCGGACCTGAAACTCCGCCGGAGAAGTTCTCGGCGGCATGTCGAGAAGCCGGGTCGGGCTCCGTCCCAGCTGCGAACACGGCCACAATGGCCCGTAGCCGACAAGGAGCATCCGATGGCCAAGTACCTGCTGCTCAAGCACTACCGTGGCGGCCCGACCCCGCTGTACGACGTACCGATGGACCAGTGGACGCCCGAGGAGATCTCGGCCCACGTGCAGTACATGAGCGACTTCGCCGCTCGGCTCGAAGGCACCGGCGAGTTCGTCGAGGGGCAGGCGCTCTCCCCGGAGGGAACGTTCGTCCGTTACGACGGTGCGGGGCGACCGCCGGTCACCGACGGCCCGTTCGCGGAGACCAAGGATCTGATCGCCGGCTGGATGGTGATCGACGTCGAGACCTACGACCGGGCGCTGGAGCTGGCCGGCGAGCTGTCGGCGGCACCGGGTGCTGGCGGGAAGCCGCTGCACGAGTGGCTCGAGGTGCGGCCATTCCTGACCGAGCCGCCGACCATCTCCGAGTGACGCACCGTGGATGAAGCCGTCCTGCGGACCGTTACTCCCGCCGTCATCGGCATCCTCGTCCGTCGCGGAGTCGACTTCGCGACGGCCGAGGATGCCGTGCAGGACGCGCTTGTCGAGGCCGTCCGGACGTGGCCGACCGACCCACCGCGCGACCCCAAGGGCTGGCTGGTCGCCGCGTCCTGGCGGAAATTCCTCGACGCGGCCCGCGCGGACACCTCGCGGCGACGGCGCGAGGCCCTGGTGGAGATCGAGCCCGCGCCCGGACCGGGCGAGCCGGTGGACGACACGCTCGCGCTGTATTTCCTGTGCGCGCATCCGTCGTTGACCCCGGCCTCGGCGGTGGCGCTGACGCTGCGGGCGGTGGGTGGCCTGACCACCCGGCAGATCGCCCGGGCCTACCTGGTGCCGGAGACGACAATGGCGCAGCGGATCAGCCGGGCCAAGCGGACCGTCAGCGGAGTCCGGTTCAACCAGCCCGGCGACGTCACCACCGTGCTGCGCGTGCTCTACCTGGTCTTCAACGAGGGCTACTCCGGCGATGTCGACCTCGCCGCGGAGGCGATCCGGCTCACCCGCCAGCTGGCGGCCAGCATCCGGCACGAGGAGGTGGCGGGGCTGCTCGCGCTCATGCTGCTGCACCACGCCCGCCGGGCGGCTCGAACCACCGCCGACGGCCGCCTGGTGCCGCTGGCCGAGCAGGACCGCAGCCGCTGGGACACCCGCCTGATCGCCGAGGGCGTGCAGGTGCTCCAGAACGCCCTGGCCCGCGACCGCCTGGGCGAATTCCAGGCGCAGGCCGCCATCGCCGCGCTGCACGCCGACGCCCGCACGGCCACGGAGACCGACTGGGTGCAGATCGTCGAGTGGTACGACGAACTGGTCCGCCTCACCGACAGTCCGGTGGCCCGCCTCAACCGGGCCGTCGCGGTCGGCGAGGCCGACGGAGCACGAGCCGGCCTGGCCGCCCTGGCGGGCCTCGACCCCGGCCTGCCCCGGTACGACGCGGTCGCCGCCTACCTGCACGAGCGTGACGGTGACCTGGCAACGGCGGCGCGGCTCTACGCCAAGGCCGCCCGATCGGCGCCCAGCCTTCCCGAAATCGACCATCTCACGCGACAGGCCGCCCGACTCAACGCGCTGCTGCGCCGGTGAACGCCGCCAACCGTTCGCCTGATTGCGGCCGGCCGCCGGTGTCCCCATGCTCGTGCCAGTCGGGGACGCCATCGGCGATCAGCCACGGCCGTCTTCCACGGGACGGGATTCGGGGAGTTCGGGTGGAGACTGGTTTCATCCTGGGCGCCGGAGGGCTGTTCTGCCTGCTGGTGACGGTGATGATCGGCTGGGCACTTGCCGCCTACAACCGCCTGGTCCGCCGACGCAACCAGGTGCAGGCCTCGTGGGCTCAGATCGATGTCCAGCTCAAGCGCCGGTACGACCTGGTCCCCAACCTGGTCGAGACGGTCAAGGGTTACGCGGCACATGAGCGCGGCACGCTGGAGGCGGTGCTGGCCGCCCGCAGCGGCGCGATCGCCGCCACCGCAGCGCCCGGCGTGCCCGCCCGCGCGGGCGCCGAACATGCCCTGACCCAGACGCTCGGTCGACTGTTGGCGCTGGCGGAGGCGTACCCGGACCTCAAGGCGAACCAGAACTTCGCGGTCCTTCAGGGTGAGCTGGCACGAACCGAAGACAAGATCGCCTACGCGCGACAGTTCTACAACAGCGCCGTCCAGACGTACAACACCACCACGCAGTCCGTCCCGAGCAACCTCATCGCCGGGCTGGGCGGCTTCCGGCCGATGGACTACTTCGAGGCCCTCGACGGGGAGCGTGCCACCGTCCAGGTGCGCTCCTGACGAGGCGCCCGGTGGACCCCCGACTGCTTCTCGACCTGGCGGTGAGCGCGGTCGCCCTCGCCGCCTGGTTCGCCGCGTACGGACTGGTCCGCGTGCTCACCCGGCCGGCCAGTCCGACGCCCGCGCCGGCCACCATGGAACTCGGGACCGAACCACCCGCCGTGGTCAGCCTGCTGGTCAGCCGGTGGTCGGTGACCGAAGACGCGGCCGAGTCGACACTGCTCGACCTTGCCGCCCGTGGCTTCGTCGAGTTGCGTCAGCCGGACGACGATCCGATGCGGACCACGCTGCACCTGCCGCCGACACCGCCCGACGACAGTGGGCTGCGGCCGTACGAACGCCGGGTGCTCGACCGGGTGCGCGGGCTCGCGGTCGACGGCATGGTACCCCTGACCGCGCTGACCTTCCGCGACCGCGCACAGGCGAAGACGTGGAACCGGCGGCTGCGAGCGCAGGTCGTCGCGGACGCCCGGGCTGCCGGGCTGTCCCGGCGGCGCTTCGGCCCCACCGTGACCAGCCTGTTGACCGCCGCCGCGGTGGTCGTCGCAGTGGCCATCGGCATCGTCGTCTGGCACTACAGCATCTGGCACCAGGCGGAGGAGAACCTGGCCATCGAGGCCGGAACCGCAACCTTCGCCGCGCTGACCGCCATCGCCGGACTGTCACCCGGCGAACGCGACACGCCTCTCGGCCGTCAGGTGGCCGCACGCTGGCTCGGGGTCCGGGACTGGCTGCGCGGACACGAGCAGTTCGACGAACTGCCCCCGGCGTCGGTGGCCATCTGGGACCGCTACCTGAGCTACGGCGCGGCCGTCGGCGCCACCCGACTGACCAGCACGGTCCTCGACCTCGGCATGGGCGACAGACGGCTGCTCTGGTCGTCGTACGGCGGCACGTGGCATCGGGTCCGGGTACGTTATCCGCGCTTCTCCGCCCGCTACGGCCAGACGCTGCCGAAGCTGCTGCTGCGCGCGGCGATCAGCATCGCGGTTGGCGGGTTCCTGCTGAAGGTCTTCGGCGCCGCCTTCGACCTCGTGCCCACCTCGGCCGACCAGGCGGAGCGGGCCTTCGCGTTCGTGGCCGACGGCATCGTCGTGGTGGGCCTCGTGCTGCTGGTGTCCGGCGGCCACACCCTGGTACGCGGCGTCACGGACCTCGTCACGGAGCGAACCGTCACCGGCGAGGTGCTGTGGCTGGAGGTGTGGCGCACGACGGGCCAGGGCGAAGACCGGCCGGCCCGACCGTGGCTGCACTACCTGGCGGTGGACGACGGCACCGGCGACCGGACCACCGCCTGGGGCCTGCCCAGCCGGTGGGCCGGCGACTGCCAGGACGGGGACCTCGTGACGATCCGGGTCCGCCCGTGGACCCGGCGGGTGGTCGCCTTCTCGGTCGTCGGCCACGGCCGCTCCCGACGGTTGGTCGAGCCGATCGGGACCGACCAGACGTCTAACCCGGTGGTCGAACGCGGTGGGCGAGCCGGTTCGCCGCAGGCGGGGCGCAGGGCGGCGGGGCTGTTCACAGTGGACGAGGTCGGACAGGCGCTCGGGCTGCCGGTGCGACCCGCCGAACGACTCGACCTACCCGGCCCGCTGACCGCTGTCCAGTTCCGTGCGGCCGGCGACGGTCGGCCCGTCCTGGCGGTCGCGACGCTGAGCGGAGTGGCGGCCCAGTGGGTCTGGCGGCTCAACTCCCGTGGGCAGGAGCTGCCCGGCATCGGCGACGAGGCGTACGCATCCGGCGAGCGGGCCGTCCTGCGGGTGCGGGACAGCATCGTGCTGGTGAGGGTGCTCGGTGACGCCCGTGACCGGACCGCCCGCCTGCCGTGGCTGCTGGCGCAGGGCACCGCCCGGCTGCCCGCCGCACGCGACGGCGGATGATGCCGTCAGGCTCGGTCGGCCGGCGCGTGGCCGGTTGGCCGGCGGGTGATCGGGCGGACGGACCTCGACGAGGCGGAGTGGGGCGGATGGTCGAACGGGAGATCCTGACGGGCGGCGGCGTGAACGAGGTCGTTCGGATCGGCGACACCGTGCGTCGCCCCACCGGGCCCTGGTCGGCCCGGGTTCACGACCTGCTGCGGCATCTCGCTGCCCGGGGCTTCGCGGCGGCACCTCGGGTACGCGACACCAGCGAGCCCGGCTTCGAGATCCTCGACTTCCTGCCGGGCGAGGTGTCGAACTATCCACCCACCCCCGCGGCGGCCTCGGTCGAGGCGTTGGAGAGTGCGGCCGCGCTGCTGAGGGCGTACCACGACGCGACAGCCGAGTACGCGCGGCGAGCGCCACGCGACGGCTGGCAGGTGGCGGCGACCGAACCGGTGGAGGTCATCTGTCACGGTGACTACGCGCCACACAACTGTGTGCTCGACGGCAACCGCGTCGTCGGCATCATCGACTTCGACCACGCCCAGCCCGGCCCCCGGATCTGGGATGTCGCCTACGCGGCCTACCGATGGGTGCCGATGACCGCACCGGAGAACACGGACGGCTTCGGCACCGCCGAGGAACAGGCCGCCCGGCTCCGCACGTTCTGCGACCGCTACGGGCTGAACGACAGCGGGCGAGCCGGTCTGGTCGACGCCGCCGTGGCCCGGCTGCACGCACTCGTCGACTTCATGCACGCCCAGGCAGCCGCCGGCAACGCCGCCTTCGCCGGTCACCTCGCGGATGGACACCACATCCAGTACCTCAACGACGCGAGGTACGTACGCGCGCAACGCCTGGTCTTCGAACATGCCCTGGGTCGCGGCCGATCGGGCGACCTGCGTGGCGAGGGCCGCCGCCGTAGCGAGGATCGGCAGCCGGGTCACCACTGACCGCCCGGCCGAACTCACCCCTCGGGTGGCCGGACCGCGCAGCAAGGCGGCCCCGCATCCACAGGGGACGCGGGGCCGCCTTGCCACGACCGGCTAGCTGATCTTCTTGCGGTAGATCGCTGTCGCGCCGAGGTACGCGACCACGAGCAGCCCGACGCACCAACCGAGGGCGATCCACAGGTCGTTGCCGACGGGTTCCTGGGCGAACAGCGCGCGGAGAGTGTTCACGATGGACGTCACCGGCTGGTTCTCGGCGAACCACGCGACCGGACCGGGCATCGAGTCGGTGGGGACGAACGCCGAGCTGATGAAGGGCAGGAAGATCAGCGGGTAGCTGAAGCCGCTCGCACCGTCGATGGTCTTGGCGGTCAGGCCCGGCATCACGGCGATCCAGCTGAGGGCGAGGGTGAACAGGATCAGGATGCCGGCGGCGGCCAGCCAGTCGACCACGGATGCGCCGGTGCGGAACCCCATGATCAGGGCGACGCCGATGACGATCACGAGCGAGGCCAGGTTGGCGATGAGTGAGGTCAGGACATGCGCCCAGAGTACGGAGGGCCGCGAGATCGGCATCGACTGGAAGCGCTCGAAGATGCCGCCCTGCATGTCCAGGAACAGGCGGTACGCGGTGTAGGCGATGCCGGACGCGATGGTGATGAGCAGGATCCCCGGCAGCATGTAGTTGATGTACGACTCACCGGTGCCGGTGTTGATGGCTCCACCCAGCACGTACACGAAGAGCAGCAGCAGCGCGATCGGGGTGATCGCGGTGGTGATGATGGTGTCCGGGCTGCGCAGGATGTGACGCAGGGAGCGGCCGGTGAGGGTTCCGGTGTCGCTGAGAGCGTGGGCGGTCATCGGGATTCCTCTCCTGCGGGCGTGGCCGGCTGGTCGGCGGTGTCACTGGTCTCGCCGACGAGGGCGAGGAAGACGTCTTCGAGGCTCGGCTGCTTCTCGATGTACTCGACCTTGGCGGCCGGGAGGAGTTGCTTCAGCTCGGCGAGGGTGCCGTTCTGGATGATCGTGCCCTTGTGCAGGATCGCGATCCGGTCGGCGAGTTGCTCGGCCTCGTCGAGGTACTGAGTGGTCAGCAGGATGGTGGTGCCACCTTCGGCGAGCTGCTTCACCGTCTGCCAGACCTCGATGCGGGCCTGCGGGTCGAGGCCGGTGGTCGGCTCGTCGAGGAAGACCACCGGCGGGTTGCCGACCAGGCTCATCGCGATGTCGAGCCGGCGGCGCATGCCGCCCGAGTACGTCCCCGCCTTGCGGTTGCCGGCATCGGTGAGCGAGAAGCGGGCGAGCAGATCGTCGGCGATCGTGCCCGGGTCCTTCAGGTGGCGGAGCTTCGCGATCAGGATCAGATTCTCCCGGCCGGTGAGCACCTCGTCGACCGCGGCGAACTGGCCGGTCAGGCTGATCGACTTGCGTACGTCGGCCGGAGCCGAGGAGACGTCGAACCCCTGGACGGTGGCGGTGCCGCTGTCCGCCTTGAGCAACGTCGACAGGATCCGCACCAGCGTGGTCTTGCCGGCACCGTTCGAGCCGAGCAGCGCGAAGATGCTTCCCGCCGCCACGTCGAAGTCGACGCCCTGCAGCACGTGCAGGTCCTTGAATGACTTGGTGATGGCCTGCACCCTGATCGCAGGTTCGCGAGCCGTGGTGGTCATTCGCTCTTCTCCTCACCGTTGTTGTCGTCAGCAGCGTCGATCGCCTTGCGCAGGCGCTCGCGCTCCCTGTCAATCCACTGCCTGCCGGCGTACGCCTGCAGGAACGTCTCGGCGAACTCGACCGGGTCGTCCCCGACGATCGTGCGGACCGGCGTCCCGTCGGCGACCGCGCGCTCCCAGAGGTCGGCGAAGTCGCCGAGCATGGTGGTGAGCGTGTCGCCGTCGAGGATCCCGCCGTGGTACATGAAGTACCGGTGCAGCGCCTTTGCCGCGCCGCGATGGGGCTCCGGCAGGGCCTCGATCCGGGCCATGAGGTGCCGGTACTGCTTCTTCTGCTCGAGCGACCCGAGGAGTGTCTCGATCCACTTCGCGGCCATGCTCATGCTCCCTGGTCGTGTTGGTTGCCGTTGTGGTGGAGCTGCTCGATGCGGTCCGCGAGGACGCGCCACGTCCTCCAGAACTCGGCGAGTTGCTCGCGCCCCTTCGCGTTGAGCGAGTAGACCTTCCGTGGGGGACCCTTCTCGGAGGGAACCTTCGCCACGTCCACGAACCCGCGCTGCTCGATGCGGACGAGCAGCGCGTAGATGGTGCCTTCCGCGATGTCCGAGAACCCGCGCTCGCGCAGCCACGCGGTGATCTCGTAGCCGTACGCGGACTCGCGCGCCAGGATCGCCAGGACGATGCCTTCGAGGGTGCCCTTCAGCATCTCTGTCATCTGGTTGCCCACACCATCGCCTCCTCGCTACCAAGCGTCGCTGACTACTGGTAGACAGTAACACTAGGTACCAGTAGATAGCAACGCTGAATACCGAGGGTTTCGGCACGGGACCATTCGACGCCGGAGTCCACATGACGCTGGCCCGGTGGCCCTACGACGATCGGGACAAGGAGGTGACCCGCAGCGCCGGAACGATCCCGAGCGCTTCGGGCGCGGGCCGAGGGCCTGGGTCGTGCGCCATGGCGTGGCCCCTCACCAGCACGGGTTGTCTCCTCGACAGCGACATCCAGGCCGCCACGAGTCCGGGCTTGCCGCGTGACCGTCGGCCGCGCCACGACGGAGACGACACTGCGATCAAGCCGGACCTCCTGGTACGAGCCCAGAGCGCCATCGATCAAACCAGCGACACACCGTCGCGTCGCTTCATCGATGATTATGGCAGCTAGATCAGCAGCGGCGGATGCCAGAAACCACGATGTGGACCATGCCGCCACGGCATTGGCGAGAGCCGCAGCGCCGCACCACACCTTGTCGCAGAACACCCATCGGCCGGCCGGATCGAGGGGGCCGCCCTCACCTGGGCGGACCTGTTCACGCACCGGCTCGCCGAGCCGGTGCGGACTTGTCTGGCGGTCACTCGCTCCCCTGCTGGTGCCGCTGTGGCTTGTGCTTCTGCTGACCGGACTGATCGTGCTCGCCAGGCGGCAGATGCCGACCAGCCCCGCCGCCGAGACCACGGCTGCCGTGAACGGGACCAGCCCGAGCGCCAGCGGCGTTGACTGACCGCCGGTGGGCCACGGCGGAGACCGGCCAGCTAGACGCGCGCTGACCGGGCTCCGCCCACACCGTCGCGGGTCAGTACGCCAGGTTGAGGTGAGCCCGGTGGTGCTCGCGCTTCTCGATCAGGTCGACGAACCCGAGCGCGTAGTCCGGGCCGGAGATCGCTCCACCGTCCCCGGGCTCGACGGCGACGTCGTCACCGACCCGGTACGTGCCCAGCCGCTCGCCGGGCACGTGCGCCCCGAACCTGCCCGCCGGGCTCACGAACACCCAGTCGAGCGTGCTCGGCGTGGCCGGAAGGTCGTCGGTGACCAGCGCCGACACGGTGATGAGCTCGTTGTGGTACTCGGCGGGGGCGTGGCTCAGGTCAGCCACGAAGCGCGGCGCGTCGGCGGCCGGGCGTAGCGACGAGAAGCCCCCGACGACGTACAGCGGGATCCGCTCGGCGTCGGCGATGCGCGCGATCGTGGCGTACACGTCGCGGAAGGAACCGGCCAGCGGACCACGCGGCGCGAGCGCCCCAACCACAACGTCGGCACCGGAGATGACCGAAGTAAGCGCCGCCTCGTCGGTGACGTCGCCCGAGACGTACGTCACGCCCGGGACGGGTTCGGCCGGAACCGACCGATTGAACGCGGTGACCTCATGACCGCGAGCGGCGGCTTCGGCGACGATCGCCGACCCGGCGTAGCCGGTACCGCCGAGGACGGTAATGCGAGACATGGAAGTTGCCCTTCTTTCCGATTTGCGGGACCCCGTGATCGGGCATCTTTGGTTACCATAGGAGACCAGATCTCTATCGGAAAGAAGGCACTTTTTGGTAACCAAGCAGGCCGCGGCCCTCGGCGGCGACCCATATCAGGCCGACTGTCCGACTCGACGCATCCTCGACCGCATCGGCGACCGGTGGACCGTCCTGATCGTCAGCATCCTGGGCGACGGCGACGCCCGCTTCTCCGAGCTTCGGCGGCGCATCGAGGGCGTCTCGCAGAAGATGCTCACCCAGACCCTTCGCGGGCTGGAACGCGACGGCCTCGTACGCCGTACGGTCCACCCGGAGGTGCCGGTCCGCGTCGAGTACGCGCTCACCGAGGCCGGCCGGACACTGTTGGGGCCGCTGCGTGCACTCCAGCAATGGTCGATCGACCACCTCAGCGACGTGTCTGCATCGCAGGACGCCTACGACAAGCGGTTGGCGCCACGGCACCACGGCACGTGAGGGGATTACCCATCCCGTCATCAGCCCTCCACCACGATCACGCCGCGCCTCTCCGCGCTCGGCGCTCGGTACGCGTGCTGCTCACCACCGCGGCCGCCGGCCTGGTCGGCTGGTCCGCTGTGCTGCTGCGTTCGTCACGGCTTCCCCGCCACCTGCCGGCCTCTTGCGGATGCGGACCGCTGCTGAGGAGTCCACTAACGTTGGTCGGACGGGAACAGGGACTCCTCGCGCGGCGTCTGGTGCGATATGGACTCTGATGGAGGTTGGCGTGGTCTGGATCGGCCCGGCGAGTGAGAAGGAAACGACGGTGCCTGACCTTGTCGGCCTGAGCGTTGAGGCCGCATGGCAGGTCACTACGGATCACCACCTGAAGATGACCAGCGGTGATCCCGACGGGCCGCCCCTGAGTCAGTTGACCTCGACGGGCGTCTGGCTCATCACAGACCAACAGCCGCCAGCTGGGACCACGATGCGCCGCTACGGCTCGATGGCGGTCGTCGTTGAGCAGGTACCGGACAACCTGGCTGGCGACCGTGAACCGCGCCGCCCGTCGCCTCGTCTGGATGGCCTCGGTGCCGAATTGAACCCCGCCACAGACAGTGATCCAATCCGGTAGACGTCCGACTTGGGCGGCACGGCTTGCTGCGGACTCGGTGCGGACCGAGGGCGTCGGTCCGGAACCACCCGCGACGATCGCCGGTGATCCGCTTCCACTCAGGTTGGCCGGCCCGACCGCGTCAGGACACCGCGAGCAGTCGGAACTCGCAGCGGACGCCGCTGGCCTCGGCGAGCCGGCTGTCACCGGTCAGGAGTGGGCAGGCCAACAACTCCATTAGGCATGCAGCGTTACTCGCTCGCCGGGAAAGACTCGAGGCTTCGTTCAACCGGTTCGCATGACGACTGCGACGCGGCCGAGAACCGCAGTTCAGAGAAGCCCGTGGGCGGGCCCCTCACTGCGCTGACCGGACTCGGGCGACGCCGGTCCGGCATGCAGTCCTACCTGGTCCCGAGCATGAGCCCCAAGCCGAACAGGAGGAGACCGAGGACGGTGGATGCAACGGTGACCGCGTTCCACCCTGAAAACGTCCGGCGCGCCCAGTCCTCGAAATCAGATCTCACCGGCTGAGCCAAGCACCTCTTTCCGAACGTCGCAACGGTCACCCTCCAGATCACGACCGGCCTACCGGAGCCCCGATTGTCGCGCGGTCTCCGCTCCCCCCGGTTCCTGGTGGAGCCAAGGGCCGCACAGATGGCCGGCCGCGCCGGTGTTCACGTCCCCGGCCGGCGCACCCCTCCGTCTGGGTATCCGTTTCGGGTGGGCCGTTGGTGACACCGCACTAGAAGCGGTAGGCGTCGCGCCGGTGGCGGATTGAGTGGATCTCCACGACGCGTTTGGCCTCGTTGATCCGGTAGATGATCCGGTACGTGCCGCGGCGGGCGGAGTGGAAGCCGTCGAAGGGCTCGTCGAGTGGTTTGCCAGCCCGATAGGGGTTGACTGCGATCGCGTGCTGGATGGTCTCCGTTGCCGCGACCGCGACCTCCAGCGGCAGGTCCTCGTGCAGGTTGCGGCGGGCCTGCCGGGAGAACATCACCGTGTACGGGCTGGCTGTCTCCCGCGCGTCGTCCCGCCGCCCGCCTTGCGGAGGCATCAGGCCGCCCTACCGCGACGCCGTTCCAGCTCGGCGCGAACCTCGTCCATCGCGAACGTATCGCCGGCGGCGAAATCCTCCCGCGACTGGCGCAGATCCGCGAGGGCCTCGTCGTCGGAAAGCAGGTCGAGCGTCTCCCGCATCGACTCGTACTCCGCGACCGAAATCAGCATCACGTCAGCACGGCCGTTGCGGGTGATCGTGAAGCGATCGTGCTCCCGAGCGACCCGGTCGGCAAGCTCGGCGATCCGAGCCTTGGCTTCCGTGATCGGAATGGTCTCCATGGCGACCACTCTAGCAACCGGTCAGAATTATGACCACTTCCTTCGCCCTGGTGAAGCAGTCCTGGTCAGCGGCGCTACGGAACGGAACGCATTCGCTGAGCTGTCCGGGATGCGGAGTTGATCGGTGATACGAGCACGGCGAGATACTGGCCTTGGCCTGCGGCTTCGCCGCGCTGGCCCCTCCGGTTGGGCATCCGTTTCAGGTGGGCCGGAGGTCCCACCATGCGAACCAGCCGGCGACCGCCGCCGGCAACCGTTGCCGCTGCCTTTGGGCAGGTCAGCCCGATGAGGCGGGATTCCAGCGTCGGACCTCAGGTATGTCGGATGATCACCCGGCGCCAGGTGGTCGTACTGCCCGGGTCGCCGACCGGCCGGGATCACTGAGACGCGCAGGTGCGGCTCACGCCTGAGGACGGCGGCCTGGAGCATTTTCGCTCCAGGCCGCCGCCGACCGACCGTCAGGCCGTGCGGGCGCCAGCCCGCAGGCGTTCGATGGTGAGGTCGAGTACGGCCTCGAGGTGGTCGATCCTGCCGGTGGCGAGCAGCAGCAGTACGCCGCCCTGGATGCCGGCCAGCAGCGCCGCCGCGGCGCGGTCGGCGTCCACCTCGGGGGCGATGTCCCCGGTCGACTGCATGTGCCGGATGCCCTCGGTGATCGCCTTCTGCCAGCGCCACATGAGCCCGGTCACGATTGCCTGGGCGCCCGGCGCGCGCCGGCCGGTCTGACCGAGCAGACCGTTGAGCGGGCACTTCACGCCCTGCGCGAGGTAGCGCTCGATGAGCCGGTCGCGCCACGCCAGCCAGGCCGGCCACGACGTCAGGTTGCTCAGCATCGGCTCCTGGTCGATGAGCACCTGGTCGGCCTCGTGCTGTGCCACCGCGAGCAGCAACTCTTCCTTGCCGTCAGGGAAGTAGTGGAAGAGCTGCCCCTTGCTGGTGCCGGTGTGGGCCATCACGTCCTCAAGGCGTACCTCGTCGACGCCGCGCTCGCGGATCTCGGCGGCCGCGCCGGCGACGATCCGGGCCCGGGTCGCCTGGCCCTTGCGGGTCAACGCCCGTGTCATGGGACCTCCTGGTCTGCATCTGCGGGTCCAACCCTAGCCCAGGTTTTGGACTTGCAGGTCCATTTTTAGCGAGCAAAGGTCGGGGACACGCGGCCCGCACCGGGCCGACACCATGATCGGGAGGACGCACCGATGAACCACTACTACCTGCTCGGGCGGTCCGGTCTGCGAGTCAGTCGGCTGGCGCTGGGCACCATGAACTTCGGCGTCGACGGTTTCCATGCCGCGTACGGCAAGCCCGAGGAGGAGGCCGAGCCGATCTTCCGCCGATACCTGGAGGCGGGCGGGAACTTCATCGACACGGCGGACTTCTACACCGCCGGGCAGAGCGAGAAGATCCTCGGCCGCCTGATCGACCAGGCCGGCGTCCGCGAACGGCTCGTGCTCACCAGCAAGTTCACCAACACCGTCGACCCGACCGACCCGAACGCCAGCGGCAACGGCCGCAAGCACATCATGCGGGCCGTGGAGGCGTCGCTGAGTCGGCTCGGCACCGACTACATCGATCTGTACCTGCTGCACACCTGGGACCGGATCACCCCGGTCGAGGAGGTCGTGCACACCCTCGACGACCTGGTGCGCGCCGGCAAGATCCGGTACGCCGGCCTCTCCGACGTGCCAGCCTGGTACGCGGCCCGGGCACAGAGCTACGCCGAGGCGCACGGCCTGGCCCCGATGATCAACCTACAGCTCCCCTACTCCCTGGTCAGCCGGGGCATCGAAGCGGAGTACGTGGCGATGGCCCAGACCGTCGGCATGGGGCTGACCGCGTGGAGCCCGATCGCCAGCGGCCTGCTCAGCGGCAAGTACCGGCGCACCGGCGACGGCCTGAGCGGGACCGGCCGGTTGACCAATCCCGACGCCGGAGGTCGCGCGGTCAGCCCCAGCGAATGGCAGGTCATCGAGGCCCTGGAGAGCGTGGCCGCCGACCTGGGTCGCAGCATGGCCCAGGTCGCGATCAACTGGGTCGCCACCCAGCCCGCCGTCGCCTCGGTGATCATCGGGGCGAGCAGCGCCGAGCAGGTCGGCAGCAACTTCGAGGCGCTCGACTTCGAGATCCCCGCCGACGCCCGTCGCCGCCTCGACGAGGCCAGCGCCCCGATCCTCGGAATGCCGTACGGCATGTTCACCCCGCAGTACCAGTCCTGGGTGGTGAGCCCCGGCCTCGGCGTCGGCGACAAGCCGGCCGGCTACGCCCCGCCGGTGTTCAACGGCGCCGCCCAACCCACCAAGTGAAGGAACCTGACATGACACCGAGCAACGACACCCTGGTTCGTGAGTTCGTCGAGGCGTTCAACACCAAGGACGCGGACCGCCTCGCGCCCTACCTGCACCCCGACGCCCTGGGCTGCCGGGCCGGCCGGTGGCGCCGGTCATGACCATGGCGATCTACGAGATCCGCGACGGCAAGACCGCCGCCTGGCGTGACTACACCAACCCGCAGTACGCCAGCAAGCTCGTCAGCGGCTGACCCGCCCCCGTGACCGTGGCCGTTTCGGGTCGTGGCCACGGGCACCTCTCTCCGCCGCAAACCCCCTGGAGAAGACATGCACGCCATCCGAATGCACGAGTACGGCGGACCGGAGGTGCTCCGTTACGAGGAGGCCCCAATCCCCGTCCCCGGGCCCGGCGAGGTCCTGATCAGGGTTGCCGGCACGTCGTTCAACCCGGCGGACGCCATCATCCGGGCCGGAGTCCTGCACCACTCTCATCCCGTCCGGATGCCACACATCCCTGGCACAGACGTCGCTGGCACGATCGTCGAACTCGGCGCGGATGTCACCGGCCGCGCGATCGGCGACCAGGTCATCGCGGCTCTGCCGCGGCCGGCGGACGGCGCTACCGGGGAGTTCACCCTCGCTCCGGCGGCGACGGTGGTTCCCGCGCCAACGAGCATCCCGCTCGCCGACGCCGCCGCCCTCCCGGTCGCCGGGCTCACCGCCTGGCAAGGCATCCACGACCATCTTCGGGTACGGCCCGGCCGGCGCATCCTCGTCAACGGCGCGGGCGGTGGCGTAGGCCGGTTGGCCGTGCAGTTCGCCAAGCTGGCGGGCGCCACCGTCGTGGGCGTCGCAGGCCCGGCCAGCATCACGGCAGCCCAGTCGGCTGGCGCCGACCAGATCCTGGACTACACCGTCGACCGGCTGACCGAGCCGGTTGACGCGGTGTTCAACACAGCACCCATAGACGGGTCCGGCCTGAACCGGCTCGTCACCCTCATCGAGCCAGAGGGTCAACTGGTCTCCATCACCTCGTCCGCGTCAACGGACCGCCACCACGCGGTACGCGCGATGGTCATGACCGTCCGCTGGGATCCCGCCCAACTCGACGCGATCGCTCGCGGGGTGGATGCGAACCAGATCTCGCCGGGCGTCAGCGAGCGCCTCCCGATGACCGAGATCGTCGAGGTGCACCGCCGCCACGCCGCCGCCCGCCTCTCGGGCAAGGTCGTGCTCATTCACTAGGCCCGACACGGAAGGCGCAGGCGGCCCGGGCCAGTTGCAGACCGAGCCGACAGCCGGTGAACCGCTCGAAAAGCGTGTGAGCCTTAACCATTCCTCCAGACGCCACTCCGGCGGTTCGCATGGTGACCACATCCCGCCACGAACCAGCAGGTCAGCCAAATGCGTGGGCCGGAGGTACCACCATGCGAACCACGCCGCCACGATCGCCGGTGACCTGCTCCCGCTACGCCCACGCCGCTCCTGAGCCTGATCGGCAGTTCAAGGCCAGACGTTGGACCAGCTGACGAGCAGTCCCGACAGCTTGTACAATTTATTGTACGTAGCGTTTGGGAGGCAGCAGCATGCGCACCGTTCCCTACTCAGAAGTTCGGCAGAACCTGGCCAAGATGCTCGACCATGTCGTGGACGACGCCGAGGAAGTGGTGGTCACCCGCTCCGGCCGGGAGGCCGCAGTCATCATCTCGCTGCGCGAGTACGAGTCGCTGAAGGAGACGGCCTACCTGATGGCCAGCCCCGCCAACGCGCGCCGCCTGAATGAAGCCGTCGAAGAGCTGCGCAACGGGGGTGGGGAGATGCACGACCTGATCGACCCCGACACCGGTTCAGGCGAGGCATCGGCAGCGTGAAGGTCCAGTTCGCCGGCCGAGGCTGGGAAGACTACCTGACCTGGCAACGAGATCGCCAGATGCTCAAACGAGTGAACACCTTGATCGAGGACATCCGACGCAACGGCCACCAAGGCATCGGCAAACCGGAGCAGCTCCGCGGCAACTGGGCGGGATTTTGGTCGAGACGCATCGACCAGGAACACCGCCTCGTATACCGGATCATGGACGACACAGTGCAGATCGCGCAGTGCCGCTACCACTACGAATGAGGTACCGGGCCACGCCCTCATTGCGGGACCCGGCACCGATCGACCGAGTGGCGGTCGGGTGGCCGTGAGGGTAGGCGGCGCGGTGCCAGACGGGCCGGGCTGTTGTCCTACGGCGAGTTGCATGACGACGGCACACGGACCGCCGCACGGCCGTGTCCCTCGGCGGAGCGAGCCCTCGTCATCATTCGCACGAGCAACGAATCCCGCGTGTCGATCCTGACGCTGACGCGGTACGACACCGGTCCGGTTCGCACAATGGTCGATCAGCCATGGAGGAATTGCAGCTCATGGCTCTGGTGGGGCGGGCGGGACTCGAACCCGCGACCGAGGGATTATGAGTCCCCTGCTCTAACCGGCTGAGCTACCGCCCCGGCACCGGGCCGGATCTTATCCCGCCCAGCCGATCATCGGCCAACGCACCGTCCCGACATGGTCTCGCGGTCCGACGGACCGCGACGTCGGGACGCTGCGTGCCGGCGCCGTGCGGTGCATGTCGGGCAGGACTCACCGTCGACGGCCTCTCCTCACCGGCGTCGCCTTCGAGCCAGCAGCACGATCGGCATCGCGAGAATAACAGTGAGCAGCCAGCCGATCACGACCGCACCCCACAGTACGGCCACGTCCTCCTCGGCGGTGGGGCTGATGAACATGCCGATGGTGAGCAGCAGGGTGAACCCACCAACCACAAGCGTGGCGAGACCGCTGAGCACCATCAGCAGGATCTCCCACCCGGCCCGCTTCGGCCGGGCCAGGTACGCACGGGCCTCGCGGAGGGCCCGCGGCTGCGGGATGTTCTCCGGGTCGCGGGGCGGCATGATGATCCGCCGGTCGATCGGTACCCCGCTGTCGATGACGTTCATCGCCGCCGGATGCGTGTCGAACAGGGTCGGCTCGATGTGCAGCACGATCGCGTCGTGGCCGATGAGTTGCCGGGCGCCGTCGGGCCAGGCGAGCATCGCGGCGCAGTCGGCGTACCGGACGGTGAGGGTGCCGCCGGCACCGACGTGGCTGACCCCCTCGGTGCCGACGAGCAGTCGACCGTCGTCGTCGCGGGCGTGGTAGGTGGTGCCCGACACAGCCGACTCCGACGAGGTGGGTGCGGCGGTGAAGCCCGCCCAGTCGGCGCGAGTTCCGTCCGGCACCATCAGCAGCGCCGAGGCGTACGTCTCCTGGGCGACCTCGTGCAGGTCGGCGAGGGTGACCGCCTTCAGTCGGGCGAGTTGCTCGTCGACGGTGTGGTTCGGCTCGCCGGTGAGCAGGTTGAAGGCGTACGCGGGCAGCCGGGTGGCGTCGGCCTCGGCGGTGCCGTACGTGTCGATCCGCTTGGCCACGACGGCGTCGAGGTCGCTCTGCTCGATCCGGCCCACCCGCAGCTTGGCCAGCACGTCGATGAACCCACCGAGCACGGCGTCCTGCTTCTCGGCCAGCGCGTCGGCGACGGCCCGCAGGTGGGCCTGTCCGTCGCCGCGTGGTTCGTAGCCGCTGCCGATGGTGTAGGAGAGCCCGGCGTCCTGGCGCAGCGCCCGGAACAGCTCGCGTTCCAGCACTTCGGCGAAGACGTTCGCGGCGGTCCGGCGTCGCACGACCGCGTCGAGCACCACCGCCCGCGAGCCGTGCACGAAGTACGCCGGGGTGGTCGGCAGCGCCGACGAGGCGGCCGGTACCGGCTGCCGGGTGCCGGTGGGCAGGTCCAGCCGCAGTCCTTCGGGCACCCGGTCACCGGCGATCCAGAGCACCGCGTTCTCCCGGGTGAACCAGCGTGCGGCCCACTGGCGCAGTTCCTCGGCGGTGAGCCCACCCAGCCCCCATTCCGGGTAGCTGCTGAGCCCGTGGTCGCGGGCACCGTGACGCCACAGCGGGATGTCGTCGATGGCCGCGCTGCCCCGGCTGCTCCACTCGGTGCGCAGGATGTCCTTCTCCACCGCCAACCGGCCGGTGGGCAGGTCGGTCAGGTTGGCGCAGACGGAGGTGAGGAAGGTGGCGATGTCCGGCGCCGAGCCCTGCATGTGGAAGGTGGTGAAGACCGGTCCGGTGGCGCCGTTGAAGTGGTAGTCGGCGATGCCCAACGGCGCGAGCACGAGGTGTTCGAGCAGGTGGGTGATGCCGTGCCGGGCCAGCGTCTCGTCGGCGGTGCCGACCCGGAAGGTCAGCCCGGCGCGCATCGGCCCGCCGGTGGGGGCGAGCAGGGTCGGCACCCCGTCGGTTTCCAGGTGTTGGATCACGGTCGCCCGCCCTTCGCGTACGCCTTGTCGCGGAGCCGTTGGAACTGCGTCACCGCGTCGCCGAAGTAGCCGAACATCGACTCGTCACCGAGGTGTCCGAGGGCGGTGAACTGCTGCGCCGCCGGTGTCCACTCCTGCATCAGGCAGAAGGCGAGGGCGAAGGTGCTGCGGACCGCAACCCAGTCCCAGCCGTGGCGGAACTCGCGGTGCCAGACGGAGCGCTGGGCCGCGTCGTGGATCTCGGCGCGTACCCGCTGTCCGCGTAGGAACTCACCGGCGGCGGAGAGGTTGCCGTGGTCGAGGGCCTGTTCCAGGTGCGCCTCGACGACGAGGACGGCGTTGGGGGCGCCGGCCGGTGCGGCGGCGGCGCACTCCCGGGCGAAGGCGTGCGTCTTCTCCCAGGTGCCGCTCCACTTCGGACAGTACTGTTGCAACAGAGAACGCTGTGCCGGCAGGTGGTGCGGGTGCCCGGCGGCGAGGCGGTCGTAGCGGCGGCGGGCCTCGGCCTGGCCGAGTTGCAGGCCGCGGGCGCTGGTCACCCGCTGGGTCCAGGCTGCCGCGTCCTGCGGGTGGCGGGCGGTGGCCTCGATGAGGACCTGCTCGGCCCGACGCAGGTGGTCGAAGAACTGGGCGAACTGTGCCGGGCTGACGTGCTGTGCCCGGCTGGCCGTCCGGATCCGCCATCCCGCGTGGATCAGGTGTGCCCCCAGCATGGCCGCGGCGACCGGGTCGTCCGGCTGCTCGGCGAGGGCCTTCCGCAGGAGCGGTTCGGCCTCCGCCGCGTCACCGACCTCGCCGACGAGGACCGTCCTACCGTGCGCATCCTGGGCGTCGACGAGGGCGCGCAGCGCCGGCCAGTCGCCAGCGGCCAGCGCGGCCCGGGCGGCCGCCACCTGGGGGTACGCCGCCGCGGCATCGAAGACCGGCGGCGGAAGGGGTGCGGGCATGGCGAGGATCATAGGTGATCATCTTCGGGCCGGTGACCCCGAATTTCTCAGTGCTGGCGCAGCTGCCGCAGGGTGGCCCCGGCGGTGCGCCAGCCGCTGGCCAGGGCCCCCTGGATGGACGGGCTGTCGCGGTGGTCACCGGCGACGAACAGCCCGTTTCCCAGCGCCACCGGCTTACGTAGCCGGCCCTGCGGCGGCGGCGCGGCGGGCAGCGCGGCGGGGATCGTGACCGTGGTCAGGTGCTCCCAGTCGGCGGTGGGCCGTCCGTACAGCCGGGTCAGTTCCAGCCGCACGGCCGGCTCGGTCGGTACCGACGGCCCGACCACGGAGGTGGCGATCAGGTGCCGGCCGGCGGGTGCGTAGCCGGGCGCGGCGTGGCTGACCACCACCGTGTTGGCGACCATCTCGCGGCGGTCGCCGTCGAGGAGCAGGATCGGCTCGTCCAACGGTGGCTCGGTGGCCGCGTGGTAGAAGGTGGTGTAGGCGTGCATACGCACCGGTGGCAGGTCCAGCAGCCGGGTGGCGGCGGCTGGGTCGACGGCGACGATGACGGCCCGGCAGCGCAGTTCGCCGACGGTGGTCCGGACGTGACCCGGTGCCACCTCGGCGACGGCGGTGTTCAGCTCCAGCAACCCCGGCGGCAGCGGCGCGGCAACGGCCCGGGGCAGCGCCGCCATGCCGTCGGCGGGCAGCCCGACCCGGCCGCGGGCGAACGAGCGCAGCACCATCGCCAGGACGTGGCTGGAGGTGGCCAGCTCCCGGTCGATCAGCACGCCGGACAGGAACGGCCGGAGCAGGTCCTCGATGATCGCGTGGGAGAGGCCCGCGCGGCGCAGCGCCGCCTCGGCGGTGGTCTCGGGCCCGGCGAGCAGACGTTCGGGGGGCAGCGTGGCGTAGCTCGCGGCGAGGGCGGCGAAGCGCAGCCGGTCGGGCAGCGACCCGACGGGGGCCAGGGCGGTGCCCGGACCACCGGCGGGCTCGCGCAACGGGTTCACCAGCCGCAGCAGCTGGCCGCCCTTGCGTACCAGCACTCCCGGGACGAAATAGCCGAGGTCGAGACCGTCCACGTCGAGCAGCGCGCCCAACCGGGGGTACGCGGTGTTGAGGACCTGGAATCCACGATCGAGCCGGAATCCGTCGACGGTGTCGGTGGCGACCCGACCACCGAGCCGGTCGGCGGCCTCCACCAGCCGCCAGGACAGCCCGGCGCGGTGCAGGCGGCGAGCCGCGGCAAGGCCGGCGAGGCCGCCGCCCACGATCACCACGTCGGTGTCAGTGGACATCGGGTACCAGCGTAGACCGGTTGACCTCGCGCCGCCTCGCGAAGAACCGGCGTGACCCCGGTCGGCTTGGCCTGGCGGGCGGAACGACTGACGCCCACCGGATCGGGCCGGTGGGCGTCATGGTGGGAAGTGAAGCTCCCCCGTTTGGACTCGAACCAAAAACCTGCCGGTTAACAGCCGGCTGCTCTGCCAATTGAGCTACGGGGGACCGCAACAACGCCCGGAACGGACTGCTCCGCACCGCGCGCCGGGCACAAGAGTACAGGACGTCAGGGGGTGTTGGTCCAGGGGGTTCATCGGCCATCACCGAGTGGGCCGGGGGCCGTTTACCAGACAAATCGTCATCCCGGCACAAGGAGGTATGAGCGGAGAGCAGGATGGGTAGTTAGCTGCCGACGACAGGACGCAGGCGCGAATCGATCAGTCCCGCCACCCGGGCCTCCCGGAGCGGGACGACGGCGCGTCAGGTACGAAAGGAGCCGCCATGCGCGGAAAGATCATGTTCCTTGGCGGGCTGGCTGCAGGGTTCGTCCTGGGCGCCCGTGCCGGCCGGGAGAAGTACGAGGAGCTGGTGGTCCGGGGCCGCAAGGTGCTCGACCACCCGACCGTTCAGGAGGCGGCCGGGGTCGCGCAGGCCCAGGCGAACCGCCTCTACCACGAGGGCAGGGACAAGCTCGGCAACTCCAAGCTGGGCGAGAAGCTGAACTCCAATGGCAAGGAAAGGCTCACCCCGGCCGACGACACGTTCGCCGGTACGCCGGCCACGGCCGGCAGCAAGTCGGGTTCCGGCACGTCGAGCACCGCTTCGACGTCCACCACCCCCCGCACCAAGCCGTCCGGAACCGGAGCCAACGGCAGCACGCTCTGAGCACCTCGGACGGGCCCGGCCACCGACCTCGGTGACCGGGCCCGTCCGTACGCGCGTCCGGCAGCAGGCCGAGGCGGCCAGGCGTTGACACTGTCGGCTTCGGCTGGCCACTGGTCCGAAACACCGCCGTGGAACACTTCGCCCGGAGGTGGTCGCGATGGCCCTGGTCCGGCCGGAGAATCCGCAGCAGGCGCGGTTGGTTCGGTTGCTGCGGGACGAGGGGCCCCGATCCCGGGTGGAGCTGGGCGACCTGCTGCGCCTGTCGCGGACGGCCCTGACCACCGAACTGGACCGGCTCGTCGCCCGCGGCCTCGTCGAAACCGCCGGGCCGGCGGCGTCCCGGGGCGGGCGCCGTTCGTCGTTGCTCCGGCTCTGCCGCGGCGTGCGCTTCGCCAGCGTGGTGGTCGCCACCGACCAGGTCACCGTCGCCGTCACCGACGGCGAGCTGAACGTGCTGACCGAGGCCAGCGAGGTCGCGGACGTACGCGACGGACCGGAGGCGGTGATCGGCCGGGCCATCGAGCTGGTCGACAAGCTCCGCGCCGAGCTGGGCGTCACCGAACTCACCGGGGTCGGTGTCGCCCTCCCCGGCCCGGTCGACGGCGGCACCTCCACCGCACCGGCCGTCCTGCCTCGGTGGCAGCGCTTTCCGGTCCGGGACGCCTTCGCCGCCGAACTGGGCTGCCCGGTGCTCGTCGACAACGACGCGAACGTGCTCGCCCTCGGCGAGCGGCACGCCGGCATCGGCCGTACCGTCGAGGACTTCCTCTACCTGAAGCTCGGCACGGCGCTCGGCTGCGGGCTGGTGCTCGGCGGATCGCTCTACCGGGGCGCGACCAGCAGCGCGGGCGACATCGCGCACCTGCCGCTCGGCGAGGAGGGGCCGCCCTGCGCCTGCGGGGAGGCCGGCTGCCTCGAGGCGTACTGCGGGGATGTCGGGTTGGTCCGGGCGGCGCTGGCGGTCGCCCGGTCGGACCGCTCGCCGGTGCTGGCCGCGCGGCTGGCCGAGGCGGGCACACTCACCGTCGCGGACGTGGTCGCGGCCGCCACCGCCGGGGACCCGACCACCCAGCTGATCGTCCGCGACGCCGCCCGCCGGCTCGGTCGGGTGCTGGTGGGCCTGGTCAGCTTCTTCAACCCCGGCATGGTCGTGATCGGCGGCGCACCCGACGGGCTCGGGCACCTGCTGCTCTCCGAGATCCGGGGCGTGGTCTACCGGCGGTCGGCGCCGCTGGCCACCGGCACCATGCCGATCGTCCTGCCCGACCTGGCGGGCCGGGCCGCCGTGGTGGGCGCGGCGTACCTGGCCAGCGAGCACGTCTTCAGCGCCGGTTGACCACGGGGGCCGGCGGCGGGCCGGCCCCCGGACGGTTCAGTCCTTGCTGCTGAAGGCCGCGTCGAAGGCGGCCGACGGTGCGTCGAACGCGAGCCGGCGGACGAACTGGAGCGCCTCGGGTGCGCCGACCAGCCGGTCCATCCCGGCGTCCTCCCACTCGACGGAGATCGGGCCGGAGTAACCGATGGCGTTCAGCGCCCGGAAGCAGTCCTCCCAGGGCACGTCGCCGTGGCCGGTGGAGACGAAGTCCCAGCCGCGGCGCAGGTCCGCCCAGGGCAGGTGCGAGGCCAACCGGCCGCGCCGGCCGTCACCGGTACGCACCTTGGCGTCCTTGCAGTCGACGTGGTAGATCCGGTCGGCGAAGTCGAAGATGAAGTTGACCGGGTCGAGCTCCTGCCAGACGAAGTGCGACGGGTCCCAGTTCAGCCCGAACGCGGGCCGGTTGCCGATCGCCTCCAGGGTGCGCTTCGTCGTCCAGTAGTCGTACGCGATCTCGCTGGGGTGCACCTCGTGGGCGAAGCGCACGCCGACCTCGTCGAACACGTCGAGGATCGGGTTCCACCGGTCGGCGAAGTCCTGGTAGCCGCGTTCGATCATCTCCGGCGGCACCGGCGGGAACATCGCCAGGGTGTGCCAGATCGACGAGCCGGTGAAGCCGACGACGGTGTCCACGCCGAGCTTCGCCGCCGCGCGGGCGGTGTCCTTGATCTCCTCGGCGGCCCGCTGGCGTACCCCTTCGGGCTCGCCGTCGCCCCAGATCCGGGCGGGCAGGATGCCCTGGTGCCGCTCGTCGATCGGGTGGTCGCAGACCGCCTGGCCGACCAGGTGGTTGGAGATGGTGAAGACCTGGAGGTTGTGCTTGGCGAGCGTCTCCCGCTTGCGTTCGATGTACGACTCGTCGGCCAGGGCCTTGTCGACCTCGAAGTGGTCGCCCCAGCAGGCGATCTCCAGGCCGTCGTAGCCCCACTCGGCGGCGAGCCGGCACACCTCCTCGAACGGAAGGTCGGCCCACTGGCCGGTGAACAGCGTGATCGGTCGCGCCATGTGTCCTTTTCCCCTGTCGTGTTGGGGATTCCGTTACCTGCGGGACCGGGGCGAGGGTGACCGGATGGGTGACGGCCCCGACGATGCACCGGTGGACGCGGTCGCGCCTGGGGCCGACGGGTTGCGCCTCCCGTCGACTCACCGGCCACCTCGCGGTCGCCGTCTCTCACTCTAGGCCCGTGGCGCGCGGTAGGAAAGTGCCCCGGCGCGACGGGTGGCCGCCGCACCGGGGCGCTACTGCTGGTTCGGTTACGGCAGGACCCAGCGCTGGTTGGCGCCGGTGTGGCAGGTCCACAGGTGCACCGCCTGCCCGTCGGCGGAGCTGTTGTTCGACACGTCCAGGCACTTGCCCGAGTTCGGGTTACGCAACGTGCCGTTCGACTGGGCCGACCAGACCTGGGCGCCGCCACCGTTGCACGTCCACAACTGGATCTTCGTGCCGTTGGCCGAGCCAGCGCCGTTGACGTCCAGGCACTTGCCCAACGCCCGGATCGTCGAGTTCGGCGTCACCGTCCAGGTCTGCGCCGCGCCGCCGTGGCAGGACCAGATCTGGACCTGCGTGCCGTCCGCCGAGGAGCCGTTACGCACGTCGAGGCACTTGCCGGCCAGTCCGGTGATCCGGCCGGTCCGGTCGCCGTCCGGCGGCGGGTTCGTGCCGCCGAGCTCCCTGATCCGGATGTTGCGGAACGAGACGTCGTCGCCGGTGCCGTGGTTCTGGATGCCGATGTGCCCGGCGAGCGACCGGACCGGGTCGGTGTTGGTGAAGTCGTTGATCTTCGAGCCGTTCAGGAAGACCTGGAGACGCTCCCCCTCCACCAGCAGCTCGTAGGTGTTCCACTCCCCGGCCGGGTTCAGCGCGGCGTCGCGGGCGGCGAGGTCGGCGGCCTTGAAGCCGTAGACCGCGCCGGTGGTCCGGTCGGCGGCGTCGGTGGGGTCGATCTGCACCTCGTAGCCGTTGTTGATGGCGGAGTTCGGGTCGCTCGACGGTGGGAAGCCAATGAAGACGCCGGAGTTGTCGTCGCCGGCCACCCGCCAGTCCAGCTTCAGCGAGTAGTTGGTGAACTGCTTGGCGCTGTGCCAGAACAGCCCCATCCCGCCGACCGAGGTCAGGGTGGCGTCGGAGTTGCTGAAGCTGCCCGGCCCGGCCTGGGACCAGCCGTTTGTCGAGCCGTTGTAGAGGGAGGTGTAGCCGGTCTCCGGCCGGCAGTCCGCCTTGGTGCGGCCGGCCGCGTACCGGATGCCGCCGAGCAGGTGCGCCCGGAAGGCCGGCTCGGCGTACGACGCCTGGGTGTGACCACCGCCGGTGTAGAAGGACCGACCGCCGTTGTACGTCTTGCACCAGGCGATCGGGTGGTCGGCACCCATCACCCCACCCGAGTACGTCGACTCGTTGAGGTTCGCCAGCACCCGCGCGTTGGCCCGGGGGTTGCTCTGGAAGTCGTACCACTCGTCGGTGCGGACCCAGTTCTGCGGCAGGTGTGCGGTGGCCGCGTGGGCGCGGTTCTCCACCCGGACGGTGGCCTGCTGGATGGCCGGGTGGGAGCGGAAGTACGCGCCGACCAGGTTGCCGTAGAAGGACCAGCCGTACTCGGTGTCGGCGGCGGAGTGCACGCCGACGTAGCCGCCGCCGGAGCCGATGTACGACTCGAACGCGCTCTGCTGGCTGTTGTTGAGCACGTCGCCGGTGGTGTTGAGGAAGATGACCGCCTCGTACTGGGCGAGGTTGCCGGTGGTGAAGACGCCGGCGTCCTCGGTGGCGGTGACGGTGAAGCTGTTCGCCGCGCCCAGGTCGCGGATGGTCTGGGTGCCCACGGCGATGGAGTCGTGCCGGAAGCCGGCCGTCTTGGAAAAGACCAGCACGTCGTACGGGGTGTCGGCGGCGCTGGCGGGGGTGGCCGGGGTGGTGCAGGCGAGTACGGCGAGGGCGGCGGTGGCCAGGCCGACTGTGGTGCGGAGGAGTCTGCGCATGTCGCTCTCCCAACGATTGGTGGTGTCAGGAGGGGCCCGTGTCCAACACTAGGCGTTGACCAGGGGCCCCTCCTCGGATCAGGGCAGGACCCAGCGCTGGTTGGCGTTGGTGTGGCAGGTCCACAGGTGCACGGCCTGCCCGTCGGCGGAGCTGTTGTTCGACACGTCCAGGCACTTGCCCGAGTTCGGGTTACGCAACGTGCCGTTCGACTGGGCCGACCAGACCTGGGCGCCGCCACCGTTGCACGTCCACAACTGGATCTTGGTACCGTCCGCCGAGGCGGCCGCGTTGACGTCCAGGCACTTGCCCAACGCCCGGATCGTCGAGTTCGGCGTCACCGTCCAGGTCTGCGCCGCGGTGCCGTTACAGGTGTAGATCTGGATCTGCGTGCCGTCGGCGGTGGCGGCGTCGCGCACATCCAGGCACTTACCGGCCAGCCCGACGATCGGACCGGTGCCACCGTTGCCGGTGGTGAAGGAGAACGAGTCCAGGTCGTAGAGGTGGCCCGTTCCCGAGCCGGCGAAGGTCAGGTACAGCGTGGTGGTGCCGGTGGGCGGGTTGGCGATGCTACCGGTGACGGTGGTGAAGGTGTCCCAGCCGCCGGTCACCGGAACCGTCGCCGAGCCGAGCACCGTGCCGGTGGCGGAGCCGGCGCGCACCTGGAGGGTGCCGCCGGAGCCGGCCGAGGAGACCCGGGCGCTGAACGACGTCACGTTGTTGATCCGGTACGGCTCGAACGCGATCCAGTCACCGTTGTTGATATTGCCGACGGTCTTGCCGCCCTCGGCTGCCGCCTTGTCGAAGGGGTCGACGCCGGAGGACGTCTTGTAGTGCTCCGCCTGCCGCTTGCGTGGCTGGAGGGTGTGCTGGGTGTGCGTGGTCAGACCGCCGGCATCGGTGTACTCGGCGTCGAAGATGCCGAAGATGTTTGCGGCGTCGTCGTGCTCACCGTCGACCGGCACGGCGATCGAGCCGGAACAGCCGTTCTGCGAGGTGATCTGGTGGCCGTGGTTGTCGTGGCCCAGCACGTAGGTCATCTTGACCTTGGAGCAGTCGATGGTGCCGTCCTCCGGGTCGGTCACCGTGATGCTGAACGGCACGGTGTCACCGAAGGAGAACAGCGATCCGTTGACCGGGCCGTTGATGGTGACCGTCGGCGCGGTGTTGCCGATCCGGATCGGCACGCTGGCGGTGCCGGTGGCGCCCTGCGGGTCGCGTACGGTCAGCGTGGCGGTGTAGCTGCCGTTGGCGGTGTACGTCTTGCTCGGGTTGGCCGCCGTCGAGGTGGTGCCGTCGCCGAACGCCCACGAGTAGGTCAACGCCCCACCCTCCGGGTCCGACGACCCGGCCGAGGAGAAGTTGACGGTCAACGGGGCGACGCCCGAGGTCCGGTTCGCCGAGGCCACCGCCGTCGGCGCCCGGTTTCCGCCGCCGACGTAGTCGTAGCGGTACAGGGCGGAGTTGGCGTCGCCGTTGTAGAAACCGGTGCCGTAGTCCAGCACGTAGAGCGCGCCGTCCGGGCCGAAAGCCATGTCCATGACCTGCTTGCCATTCCATGGGAAGGACGCGTCGATGCTGGCTATCGAGCCGTTGGTGTTGACGTGGATCGGCTTGATCCAGCCCCGGCCGAACTCACCGGCGAAGAACAGCCCGTCGAAGCTCTGCGGCCACTTGGTGGCCGAGTTCAGCGCGGCGTCGTACCGGTAGACCGGGCCGGCCATCGGCGACTCGGAGCCGCCGCCGAACTCCGGCGGGCTGCCCGCGTCACCGGCGTAGCGGATCCAGGCCGGCTTGGCGGCCGGCAGGCTGGTCAGGCCGGTGTTGCGGAACGAGTTGTTGGTCGCGCCGCCGATGCAGTTGTACTTCGCGCCCGCGGTGTTGTTTGCGAAGTTCCACTCGGCGTACGTCTCGTTGCTGGTGTTGGTGCCGGTGCAGTACGGCCAGCCGTAGAAGCCGGGCCCGGTGATCCGGTTGAACTCCACCTGCCCGCTGGGGCCACGGCTCGATGTGGAGCCGGAGTCCGGGCCGTAGTCGCCGACGTAGACGACACCGGTGGCCTTGTCGACGCTCATCCGGAACGGGTTGCGCAGCCCCATCGCATAGATCTCGGGCCGGGTGCGGGCGGTGCCGGGGGCGAACATGTTGCCGGCCGGGATCGAGTACGACCCGTTGGCGTTGACCTTGATCCGGAGGATCTTGCCGCGCAGGTCGTTGGTGTTGGCCGCGCTGCGCTGCGCGTCGTACGCCGGGTTGCGGTTGGTCCGCTCGTCGATCGGTGAGTAGCCGCCGGAGTCGAAGGGGTTCGTGTCGTCGCCGGTCGACAGGTACAGGTTGCCGGCGGCGTCGAAGTCGATGTCGCCGCCGGCGTGGCAGCACATCCCCCGGTCGGCGGCGACGTCGAGGATGTCGACCTTGCTGGACTGGTTGACCGTGAAGTCGGCGTTGAGGGTGAAGCGGGACAGCCGGTTGACGCCCTGCCAGGCGGACCAGCTGGTGCCGGTGGCCGGGGCGTCGCCGCCGGGGGTGGACAGCGGCGGGGCGTAGTACAGGAAGATGTGCCGGTTGGTGGCGAAGTTCGGATCGACCCCGACGCCCTGCAACCCGTCCTCGTCGTGCGTGTAGACCGGGATGTTGGCGATCACCGAGGTGTTGCCCGCGGCGTCGGTGCGACGCAACGTGCCGTTGCGGGCGGTGTGCAGAACCGATCGGTCCGGCAACACCGCGATGCTCATCGGTTCACCGACCTCGGCCAGCCCCTTGGCGAGGGTGACCTGCTGGAAGTCGCTGGCGACGATCGGATGGGCGAGGGCCGGGGCCGGGCCGGCGACGGCCACGGTGCCGGCGGTGACGACGAGGAGCAGCGCTGAGGCGCTGGTGGACCACCGTGCGGGGTGGTGGGTGGTACGCATGGTGGACATCGCTGTGCTGTCCCTTCCTGACGAGTGCTTCTGCCAGGGCGGGGCGCGCGCCGTCGCGCCGGATGCCGTAGCGGGGGGTGCCGAGGGGGTGCCGAGGGGGGTGCCGCGCCGCCGGTTCACCTCGACGAAACATGTCGGTCCTAGCGACGACACTAAACGTCATACGTTGATGTGTCTATATCTTCTGCCCGCCGGATGCCGACTTTCGTCAGTTCGGTCAAAAGCCGTACGGGAGCGGTCGCCCGCGGCGGCGCTCAGCGCTGGCGGTCGATGGCCTGGGCGGCCAGTTCCATCAGGGCGGTACGACTCTCCGCGGACACCTCGGTGTGCTCCAACGCCGCCAGCCCGGCCTCGGCGCGAACCTGAATCATCTGCTCGATCTTCCGACGGGCTCCGGTGCTCTCGATGATCTCGCGAAGCTCGGCGGCACCGTCGGCGTCCAGGTCGGGATTGCCGAACAGCTCGCGCAACCGGGCGCCCTGCGCCCGGTCGGCGGCGTCACGGGCCAGCGCCATCATCACCGTGGGCTTGCCCTCGCGCAGGTCGTCAAGCACGGACTTGCCGGTGACCGCCGGGTCACCGAAGACCCCGAGCACGTCGTCGCGAAGTTGGAAGGCGTCCCCGAGCGGGTCACCGAACTCGGCAAGCGCGTCCAGCAACTCGACCGGTGCACCCGCCAACGCGGCGCCGATCTGCAACGGCCGGGTGACCGTGTAGCGGGCCGCCTTCATCCTGATCACGGTGAGCGCGCTGGCCACCGAGCCGTCGCCCACCCCGGACACCAGGTCGAGGTACTCCCCCGCGATCACCTCGGTACGCATCAGCGCGAACACGGCGTACCCCTGGTGCACCTGGTCGGGGCTCAGCCCGCACTCGTGGAACATCTGGTCCGACCAGGCGGCGCAGAGGTCACCGCAGAGCAGCGCGGTGTTGCGCCCGTACGCCTCGGGGTCGCCCCGCCAGGACGAGCGGGCGTGCAGGTCGGCGAAGATCCGGTGTACCGAGGGCTCCCCCCGGCGGCGGTCGCTGCCGTCCAGGATGTCGTCGTGGATCAGCGCGAAGGCGTGGAACAGTTCCAGCGCGGCGGCGGCGGCCACGATCGGCGTGCCGTCCGGACCGCCCGCGCCGCGCCAGCCCCAGTAGCAGAACAGTGGTCGCAGACGCTTGCCGCCGGCCAGTACGAACCGGTGCAGCGTGGTGAAAACACCGCGTGGTGCGCCGTCCGGCCAGTCCGGATCCTGCCGGTCGAGGAACGCGGTCAGCTCGGCGTCGAAGCGGGCCCGCAACCCGGCGGAGTCGACAGGTGCCGCGGCGACCGTCACCGTTCCTCCGTTCCGGCCAGCTCCAGCAGCAGCCCCTTCACCTCCGTGGCCGCTATCCGGTCCCGGGCCACCGACGCGTCGGAGCAGAGCAGCACCGGCCCGTCGGCGGGATCGGCGGGCAGCCGGCCGTGCGAGCCCCGGACCGCACGGGCGCCGGCATCCAGTCCGACCACGTTCATCAGGTACCGCATCCCGAGCTTCTTGCGGGCCAGCGCGGTAGCGGCCCGACGCTTGGCCGCACCGGGTCCGGCCGGGTCGAAGAACAGTTCCGCCGGGTCGTACCCCGGCTTGCGGTGAATCTCCACCAGCCGGGCGAAGTCGGGCGCACGCGCGTCGTCGAGCCAGTAGTAGTACGTGAACCAGGCGTCCGGCTCGGCCAGCAGCACCAGCTCACCGGCCCGCGGATGGTCCAACCCGTGCGCCGCCTTGCCGTCGGCGTCGAGCACCTCGGCCACCCCGGGCAGACCCGCGCAGAGCTTCGCCACCGCCGGCACGTCGGCCGGGTCGCGCACGTACACGTGGGCGACCTGGTGGTCGGCGACCGCGAAGGCCCGCGAGGTCCACGGGTCGAGGTACTCCATGCCCACCTGGGTGTGCACCCGCAGCAGCCCCTCGGCGCGCAGCAGTCGGTTCACGTCCACCGGCCGGGACACCTCGGTGATGCCGTACTCCGACAGCACCACCACCGTCGCGTCGCGGGCCTGCGCGGCGTCCAGCAGCGGCGCGAGCACGCCGTCCAGCTCCGCCGCCGCGGCGGCGGACCGGGGCGAGGACGGACCGAAGCGTTGCAGGTCGTAGTCCAGGTGCGGCACGTAGACCAGGGTCAGATCGGGCGCGTACCCGGTGAGGATCTGCTCGGCCGCCCGGCAGATCCAGCGCGACGACGGCAGGCCGGCACCTGGTCCCCAGTAGGTGAACAGTGGAAAGGTGCCGAGCCGCTCGGTGAGCGCGTCGTGCAGCTGCGGCGGGTCGGTGTAGCAGTCGGGCTCCTTGCGACCGTCGGCGTAGTAGACAGGTCGCGGGGTGACCGTCCAGTTCACGTCCGCGCCCATCGCGTACCACCAGCAGACGTTCGCCACCGTGTAGCCGGGCCGGGTGCGGCGCGCGGCCTGCCACAACTTCTCCCCGCCGACAAGCGCGTTGTGCTGCCGCCAGAGCAGCACCTCGCCGAGATCCCGGAAGTACCAGCCGTTGCCGACGATGCCGTGTTCGGCGGGCAGGGCACCGGTGAGGAACGTCGACTGCACCGAGCAGGTCACCGCCGGCAGCACGGTGCCCAACTCGGCGCGGAACCCGGTGTCGGCGACCGCCCGCAACCGGGGCATGTGCGCCAGCAGTCGGGGCGTCAGCCCCACCACGTCGAGCACCACCAGTTGCCGACTCATGCTGTGATCACCTCTGTTCGCGAGTGCGGGGTCAGCCCGAGGGCGACCAGCTCGTCCCGGGTGAAGGCCAGTTCGGCGGCGATCCCGGCGGCCAGTTCCGCGTCGGTGCGCGGCCGACGCGCGGCCGGCAGCACCCCCCAGGTGTACGTCTCGACGTCGAGGTGGTCGCACCCGGCGTCGGTGCCGGTGAAGAGCGCGGCCAGCGCGGCGCGCAGCACCGGCAGGGTCGAGCCCAGCGGTGGTTCCGGCGGCGCGTGCAGCGGCACGTGGTAGTGCACCCGCCACGGTCCGGGCAGCGCGACGGCCAGGGCGGCGTCGAGATCGTCGGCCGCCCAGCTCGGATCCGCCGGATCGGCGACCGGCGGTCCGGCGGTGGGTGCGGCGCCGGTGCCGGCGGTCGGTACGGCCCCGTTGCCGGCGACCGGTAGGGCACCGGTCGTGGCCGTCGATGCGCTGCCGGTCGCGGTGGCGCAGCCGGCGGTGCGGGTCTGGTGCAGGAAACGCGGCTCGACCCAGCGGCGCAGGGCGGCGGCGTCACCGGCCGGGTCGGCCGCCTCCAGCGCGGCCGACACCTGCACCTTCACCACCGGCAGGCCGGCGACGGCCAGCCGCTCCAGGGCGGCGGCCGGCTCCTCCCAGGCGCAGGCGAGGTGGGCCAGGTCCAGGCAGATCCCGAGGCGATCGGTATCCATCCCGGACAGCGCGGCGGCGGCCTGCGGGGTGCTCTCCACCACGCAGCCGGGCTCCGGCTCGAAGCCGACCCGCACCGGCCGGCCGGTCTCCCGCTCGACCGCGGCGAGTCCAACGGCGAGCCGGTCGAGCCGGCGCCGGGCGGCGTCCGCGCGAGCCTGGTCCCACGGCGTACGCCAGGCCAGCGGCAGGGTGGAGACCGAGCCGCGGGCGGCGTCGTCGGGCAGCAGGTCGGCAAGCACCCGGGCCAGGTCGAGGGTGTACCCGAGCCGGTCGTCCGTGGTCCAGTCCGGCCGGTACACCGCGTCCTTGACCACGGGCGCCTGGAAGGCGGCGTACGGGAAGCCGTTGAGGGTGACCACCTCCAGCCCGCGTACGGTCAGCTCGGTGCGCAACCGGCGGCGGGCAGCCGGGTCGGCGGCCAGTTCGGCGGCCACCGGCGCGGCCAGCCACAGGCCCAGGCCGAGCGGATCGGCGCCGAGCGTCTCGCGGACCGGCACCGCGTAGCGGTCCAGTTGGGCGACGATGCCGGCGAGATCCTCGGCGGGGTGCACGTTCGTGCAGTAGCCGAGGTGGACGGTGCGCCCGCCGGCGTGTCGCAGCCGCATCAGCTGCCGCCGCGCAGGATCGAGTTGCCGGCGAAGGTCGGCTCCACGAGGTCGTCGGTCAGGTCGAGCCGTCCGGACTGCCCGTAGAACTCGACCGGGTTGCGCCAGAGCACCCGGTCGACGTCGTCGTCGGTGAAGCCGGCACTGAGCATCGCCTCGCCGGTGGCCCGGGTGAGCAGCGGGTCGGAGCGCCCCCAGTCGGCGGCCGAGTTGACCAGCACCCGTTCGGCGCCGTACGCCTTGAGCAGCTCGACCATGCGCGGCGGCGACATCTTGGTGTCCGGATAGATGGAGAAGCCGAGCCAGCAGCCGGTGTCCCGGACCAGTTTCACGGTCGTCTCGTTGAGGTGGTCGAGCACCACCCGCTCCGGGGCGATGCCGGACTCGGTGACCACCGCGAGGCTGCGTTCGACACCCCGGGCCTTGTCCCGGTGCGGCGTGTGCACCATCGCCGGCAGGTCGTGCGCCACGGCCAGGGCGAGCTGGGCGGCGAAGGCGTCGTCCTCCTCGGGCGTCATCGAGTCGTATCCGATCTCGCCGACCGCCACCACGCCGTCCTTCTCCAGGTAGCGGGGCAGCTCGTCGAGCACCGGCCGGCAACGCCTGTCGTTGGCCTCCTTCGGGTTCAACGCGATCGTGGCGTGATGGCGGATGCCGAACTGCCCGGCCCGGAACGGCTCCCACCCGACAAGCGAGTCGAAGTAGTCGGTGAACGAGCCGACGTTGGTGCGCGGCTGGCCCAGCCAGAACGCCGGCTCCACCACCGCCCGGACGCCGGCGGCGGCCATCCGCTCGTAGTCGTCGGTGGTGCGCGACGTCATGTGGATGTGCGGGTCGAAGATCCGCATCACACCTCCCTGGGCTGGGGCTGGCTGGCGGCGGTGAGCCGGTCCAGCAGTTCGGTGGCGTCGGCGGGCATGCTCCGGCCGGCGGCCCGGCGCTCGGCGGCCAGCGCGGCGAGCATCTCCGCCAGTTCCCCGTCGGCGCGGGCGTCGAGGTCGGCCACCGCCGCCAGCGGCACGCCGGTGAAGACGCACTTGAGCACCGCCTGCCGCCAGGCCGGCGGGTCGAGGTGACGGGCGTACGGGCCGAGGGCCGCGGCGACCAACCGGGTGTCGTTGGTGCGGATCGCGTCGTGCAGCAGCGGCGTCCCGGCCGCGCCGATCGGCAGCAGCGGCAGCGCCTTGAGCACGGCCCGCTTCTCGGCGGCGTCACCGGTGCGGTAGAGCGCCTCGGCCTGCTCACCGTGGCCGGTGGGCAGGCTGGCCAGCAGCAGCGCCCGGGCCGCCTCGTCGGCGGTCCAACCGGGCAGGTCGGGCAGATCGTGTCGGCCGCAGCGGCGGCCGACAGCCGGGAAGAACCGCGCGATGGCGGTGGGCTCGGCCGCGACGCGGTCCAGGGCCGTGGCCAACCAGTCCGGATCGGGTACGCCCCGCAGGGCCACCCGCAGCTCGTCCACTGTCATCGCGTCTCCTCCCTCGTCCGCCGCCGTCGACGGCCGTGGCGGTGCTACCGCGTGTGTCCTCTGCTCTGCTTCACTCCACGCGTCGGTCGTCGTCCGGATAGCGGACGCCTGGTGGCGCGCCGGTCGAAGCAGAGCAAAGGGCCTGCGGCGCGGCGGCGGCGCGCAGGAAGTCGAGCGAGTGGGCCGCGACGGTCGGTGCGGCGTGCGAGTGTCGGGGCAGCTCGACCCCCACCAGCCCCCGGTAGCCGATTTCACGCAGCGCGGCCAGCACCGGCGGGAAGTCGATCTCGCCCGTGCCGAACTCCAGGTGTTCGTGCACGCCGCGCCGCATGTCGTCGATCTGCACGTTGACCAGATGTGCGGCGACGTCGCGGACACAGTCGGGTACCGGCCGTGGCTCCAGGCACCGGCAGTGTCCGATGTCGAGGGTGATGCCGAGGCGGACCGGTGCGCCGAGGGCGGCGTGCAGCCGGCGCCAGTCGGCGATGTCCTCGACGAGCATGCCCGGTTCCGGTTCGAACCCCAGCGTGACGCCGACGGCCTCGGCCGCCTCGACCACGGTGGCACAGCCGGCCACCAGGCGGTCCCAGGCCACCGCCGGGGTGACCGTGTCCGGCCGGACACCGGCCCAGAACGAGACCGCCTCGGCCCCGAGATCGGCGCCGATCGCCACCGCCCGGCGCAGGAATTCGATCCGGCGGGTGGGATCGTCGTGCAGCAGTGTCGGGGCGTGCTTCTGCCAGGGGTCGAGCAGGAACCGCGCGCCGGTCTCGATCACCAGGCCGAGGCCGAGTTCGGCAAGCCGGCGAGCGACGGCGTCGACCCGCACCGTCAGTCCCGGTGCGAACGGATCGAGGTGGTCGTGGTCCAGGGTGAGCGCCACACCGGCGTAGCCGAGGTCGGCGATGACGGCGAGGGCGTCGTCGAGGCGGTGGTTGGCAAAGCCGTTGGTCCCGTACCCGAACCGCAGCCCGGCGGGGGATGTGGCGGTGCCGGCGGCCGTCATGTCGGTGAGACCTTCCGGGCCAGCCGCCGGCCCAGCGGGGCCGCCGCCGCCACCGCGAGTCCGAGCAGTCCGGACCCGGCGCGGGCGGTGAGCGCACCCTGCAGGGCGGGCAGGCCGGTGATGCCGGCGCCGACCGCCGAGCGGACCCGGGCGGCGGTGGGCTGGGCCGCCACCCGTGCCTGCGCGGTGCCGTAGCGGGCGGCGTACCAGCCGGCGAGGACGGCCGGCAGCGCCACCGCCACCGCACCGAGGACACGCCGACCGGACCCGGGGGCGACGGCAGGGACGGGCTCCGTCGGGGCGCACCTCGGACCACCCATCCGGGTGATGCTCGCGGTGAACCGCTGACCGGGCGGGAGCGCGGCGCTGGCCGCGACCAGCGCGGTGCCGGCGAGGGTGCGCAGCGGCAGGGCCCGGTCGGTGCCGCTGACCTCCCGGCGGGACAGCGCGGTGACCGTCCAGGTGTGCGCGGCGACGGTGACCGCCGCCGGCAGGGCCCGCGCCGTCCGGCCCCCGGCGGCGCCGAGCAGCACGTCCAGCCCCCGGCAGGTGGCCATCACGGCGGGGCCGGCGGCGGTGTTCTTGGCCGCGAGGTCGTACCCCCACACGGCGGCCGCCAGCGGCAGCGCGACGGCGGTGGCCCGTCGGCCGCCGGCCGCGGCGGCGAGCCCGACACCGGCGACGGTCAGACCGGTGGCGAGGCCGACCGCGAGGCCGGGGCTGACCCGGCCGCTCGGTATCGGCCGCTCGGGGCGTTCCACGGCGTCCAACTCGCGGTCGGCCCAGTCGTTGGCGGCCATGCCGGCCCAGTACAGCAGCACCGACGCGGCGGCGAGTGCGGGGGTACGCGGACCGAGGGCACCGGCCGCGGCGGCACCGGCGACCACGTCCCCGGGTACGGAGAGCGCAGCCGGGGCACGGACCAGCTCGGCCAGGTCAGCCACGCGCGGCATCGGTGTCTCCGCCGTCGAGGCTGCCGGCGAACGCGCACAGCCGGTTCCACTGGTCGGCCAGCGAGTGGGTCGCGGTGCCGAGCGGGTCCTTGAAGAAGAAGGCCAGGTCGGTCAGCGGACCGGTGCGGCCGGCGGCGTGCGCGGCGGCGGCGAGCCGCGCCAGGTCGAGCACGAGCGGGGCGGCCAGCGCCGAGTCGCAGCCGTGCCAGGTGAACTCCAGCCGCATCCCGGTGCCCAGGAACCCGGCGAAGGTGATCAGATCCCAGGCGGTCTTGAAGTCACCAAGTTCCTCGACGTAGCCGATCCGGGTGTCGCCCTGCGGCAGGTAGCCGAGCGTCTCGCCGAGCACCCGTTGCTTGCTGCGCACCTTGGCGGCGTTGGCGTCGGGGTTGGCCAGGGTGGCGCCGTCACCGCCGCCGAGCAGATTGAGCCCGGACCAGGACCGGACGGCGAGGTGGCGCATCGCGAACATCGGGGCGAGCACCGACTTGAGCAGTGTCTCGCCGGTCTTGCCGTCGTGGCCGGCGTACGGCACGCCGTGGCGGTCGGCAAGCGCGCTGAGCGCCGGCAGCCGAAGGCCGGTCGACGGGGTGAAGTCGACGTAGGGACAGTCCGCCGTGACGGCCGCGTACCCGTACAGCGAGCTGGGTGGCAGCACCTCGTCGGGACCGGTGAGGGCGGCCCGCAGCGCGTCCGGATCGGCGTGCCCGGGATGTGCCGGGGGGGTCGGTTCGGTGGCGGCGACGTTGACCATCACCACCCGGGCCAGGTCGTGCCGCTGGCGGAAGGCGGTGAGGTCGCGGACGATCGCGGCGGCCCGGTCGGCCTGGGTTCCGGCGGTGGGCGCGGGGCGTAGTTCCGGTTCCACCGCGGCCAGTTCCTCGGGGAGCGCGGCGACCAGCCGGGCCGGCAGCACACCGGCGTCGGCGAGTGCCTCGGCGCGCTTGGCGATCGGCGTGGCGACCACGTCGTGGCCGCCGAAGACCAGGTCGGCGAAGCCCGGCAGGGCGGGGGTGTTGACCCCGGGCAGCTCGGTGACGCAGCCGGTCGGCCCGGTCAACCCGGCACGCAGCGCGAGCGCCCCGACGATGCTGGTGGTCGCGACCGAACCACGCGCCCCCACCAGCCAGACACCTGTACGCATAGCGCTCCTTCCGGTGCCCAGGAACCGACATGCATCGATTGAACCTTGATATCAGGAAAAAGCTGAAAAAGATACGGGTTATGCCGATGCGCCCCGTCCGCCGCCTGCTCCGGTGTAACTCGCCGGCCGGCGCCGAGGTCGGCGGCGACGACGCCGGGCCGGCATACCGGAGAGGGCGGACGGACGGGGCTGGCAGGCAGGGACAGTCGGCGTCTCGCCCCTGCCTCCCCCGCATCCGGCCCGGTCGGGACGACGGTGTCCCGACCGGACGACTCGTCGGACGCGGTCCGCCTGGTGGCGGGAGTCTCCAGGTGGACGGTCGGTGAGCTGGTCGTGGGCGGCGGTCCTCCGGTGCGGCCGGGGAATCCCGGTCCGGCCGCACCGGAGGAACCGCATTGCTCGTGCCGCCGGTCGCCCGGGGCACGACCTCCGGACCCGGCCCGTACCGGCCACGGGGCGCAACCGTGGCCGGCCCTCGCCGGTCGGCTCCGGAGGTGGTTCAGGCGGCGACCGGCGCCGGTGACGGCTCCACCTGGGCCCAGGAGGAGCCCAGTTCGGCCGAACGGGTCACCGCGTCCAGCACCAGTTGCACCTGCAACGCCTCGGCGAACGAGGGCGACGGGTCGGTGCCGGTCGCCACCGCCTCGATGAAGTCGCGCATCTGGTGCGTGAAGGAGTGCTCGTACCCGATGATGTGGCCCGGCGGCCACCAGGCCGACAGGTACGGGTGCTCGGCCTCGGTCACCAGGATGCGGCTGAACCCCTGCTCGGCGGCGGGCCGGGTGGCGTCGAGGAACTCCAGTTCGTTGAGGCGCTCCAGGTCGAAGGCGACGCTGCCCAACGACCCGTTGATCTCCACGCGGAGGGCGTTCTTGCGTCCGGTGGCGAACCGGGTCGCCTCGTACGTGGCGAGTGCCCCGCCGTCCAACCGGGCCACGAAGATGGCCGCGTCGTCGACGGTGACCGGGCCGGTGGCGGCCCCGGCCCCGTCGGCCTGCGCCGCGAGCCCGCTCGACTCGGCCGGCAGCGGCCGCTCCTTGACGAAGGTCTCGGTGACCGCGCTGACTCCGCTGATCAGCTGGCCGGTGACGTACTGGGTCAGGTCGATGATGTGCGCACCGATGTCACCCAGCGCACCGGAGCCCGACACCTCCTTACGGAGCCGCCAGACCAGGGGGAACTGCGGGTCCACGATCCAGTCCTGCAGGTAGGTGGCCCGGACGTGCCGGATCTCGCCGAGCCGCCCGTCGGCGATGAGCTGGCGCATCAGCGCCACCGCGGGCACCCGCCGGTAGTTGAAACCGCACATCGACCGCGCTCCGCCGGCCCGGGCGGTGGCCGCCGCGGCGGCCATCTCCCGCGCCTCGGCGACCGTGTTGGCAAGCGGCTTCTCGCACAGCACGTGCTTGCCCGCGGCTAGCGCGGCCAGCGCGATCTCGGCGTGGCTGTCACCCGGCGTGCAGATGTCGACCACGTCGATGTCCGGACGATTCACCAGCTCCCGCCAGTCGGTGGTGTGCTCCTCCCAGCCGAGCCGGTCGGCGGCCTCGGCCACCTTCGCGGAGTCCCGGCCGCAGACGAGCGCCATCCGGGCCCGCGCGGGCAGGTCGTACACCCGGTTCACGGTGCGCCACGCCTGCGAGTGCGCGGCCCCCATGAACGCGTAGCCGACCATGCCGACCCGCAGTTCGTTGTTTGTCGTGGACAAGGTGGGTCTCCCCCCGTTGTGTCAGAACCCGAGCTTGAGGTAGTCGCTCGCGTTCTCCTTGGTGATCGTTTCGGAGGCGAGGACGATCTCCTTGGGAACCTGGAGTTCCACCAGGTCGGACATGCCCCGGCCCTGGCCGATGAGGCGGGCCAGCGAGATCGCCGAGGACGCCATCGACGGGCTGTAGGTCACCGTGGCCTTCAGCACCGTGTTGTCGGCCAGGATGTCCTCCATCGCCTTCTTCGAGCCGGCGCCGCCGACCATGAAGAACTCGTTGCGGTTGGCCTGGCTGATCGCGGCCAGCACGCCGATGCCCTGGTCGTCGTCGTGGTTCCAGATCGCGTCGATCTTCGGCTCGGCCTGTAGCAACTGGGCCGCCTCCCGCTGCCCGGTGTCCACGGTGAACTCGGCCGCCCGCCGGTTCTTCACCTTCAGGCCGTGCTGGGCCAGGGTGTCGTTGAAGCCCTTCGTACGCTCCTGGGTCAGCTCCAGCGAGTCGATCCCGGCGATCTCGGCGATCACCGGGTTGCTGACGCCCTTGGCCTTCAGCTGCTCGGCGATGAAGGTGGCGGCGGAGACGCCCATGCCGTAGTTGTCGCCCTTGATCTGCAGCCGGTACGCCTTGGCGTCCGGGAAGGCCCGGTCCAGGTTGACCACCGGGATGCCGGCCTGCATCGCCTCCAGCCCGAACGAGTTCAGCTCCTTGCCGTCGTGCGGCAGCAGCACGATCACGTCGGGCTTCTGGGAGATCAGGGTGGACAGCGCCGCCCGCTGGGCCGCCGCGTCCGCGCCCGCCTCGACGATGTTGAAGGTCACGTCGGAGTACGCGGCGGCCTGCGCCTTGGCGTTGTTGGTGATCGCGGCGATCCAGCCGTGGTCGGCCGCCGGCGCGGAGAAGCCGATGGTCACCTGCTTGCCGGGCTCGGCGTTGGCGTTGCCGTCGGCCGCCTTAGTCTGCGCCTCGGTCGGCGACTGCTCGTTGCTGGTACAACCGGCGAGCAGTACGCCGGCGCCGACGGCCGCCCCGCCGAAGAGCAGCCGGCGCCGCGACATGTCGCGACTGTGCTGGGTCATGACGACCTCCTGGTTATCAAGTGGTGGGGATTTTGGGTGTACGGATCCCGGCCACCGTCGGTTGCGCGGATGGCCCGGACGTAGCGGTGGTCAGCTCGTGGTGAGCCGGTTACGACGGAAGAACTGGGAGAGACTGCCGAACTGGATCTGCTGGATCAGGACGGCGGCGACGATGATGCCGCCCTTGACCATGTTCTGTGCCTCGGTGGAGAGGCCGTTGATGGCGAAGAGGTTGGTGATGGTGGCGAAGATGATCACACCGAGCAGGGAGCCGACGATGGTGCCCCGCCCGCCGCTGAGCAGCGTGCCACCGATGATCACGGCGGCGATCGCGTCCAGTTCGTAGAGGTTCGCCATCGCCGCTTGGGCCGAGGTGGCCTGCGCGGTGAGCATGATGGCGGCGATGCCGCAGCACAGGCCGGACAGCGCGTACAGCAGCAGGGTGTGCAGCTTGACGTTGATGCCGGCCAGCCGGGCGGCCTCCGGGTTGCCGCCGACGGCGACCGTGCGCCGCCCGAAGGTGGTGCGGTTGAGCAGCACCCAGCCCGCGGCGACCACGGCGGCCAGGATGTAGACCAGCAGCGGGATGCCGAGCAGATCCGTGCTGGCGATGCCGTTGATCGTGCTGTTCTGCGAGATCTGGGTCTGCTTCTGGGAGATCTCGGCGGCCAGTCCGCGCGCGGCGACAAGCATGGCCAGCGTCGCGATGAACGGCACCAGCCGTCCGTACGCGATGAGCGTCCCGTTGACCAGGCCGACCGCCACCCCGACGATGATCGCGGTAAAGATCATTCCGCCGGCGCCGAAGCTCTGGGTCGCCACCGTGGTGCACCAGACCCCGGCCAGCGCCACGATCGCGCCGACCGAGAGGTCGATGCCACCCCCGATGATCACGAAGGTCATCCCGACGGTGACCACGCCGACCACCGAGGCGAGCTTCAGGATGCTGAGCATGTTCGCCCAGACCCAGTCCGGGTTGGCGTACAAATCCCAGCGGGTGGCCGCTCCGATCACGAACAGAGCCAGCAGCACCCCGATCAGGGCGAGATTCCGCTTGGCGCCCTCACCGCCGTCGCCGTGCCACCAGGAGAGCCCGCCGCTGGGGCCCGCCGTGGCGGTCGGCGTGGCGTGCCCCGCCGCCTCGGTCTCGGCCGGGTCCACCGGCGGCGACTGCGCCGGCAGCTTGGTCGTGGGCGGACTATCGGTCATGCCGCTGCGCCTTCCATCAGGGACCCCGCGATGACGAGGTCGAGCACCGTGGGTTCGTCGAGTTCGTCGGCGGGGGCCGTACGGACGACCCGTCCCTCCCGCATCACCAGCACCCGGTCGGCCAGGCCGAGCACCTCGGGCACCTCACTGGAGACCAGCAGCACACCGACGCCCTGGGCCGCGAGCTGCCGGATCACCTGGTACAGCTCGGCCCGGGCACCGACGTCCACCCCCCGGGTGGGCTCGTCGAGCAGCAGCAGTTTCGTGTCGCCGAGCAGCCAGCGACCGACCACCACCTTCTGCTGGTTGCCGCCGGAGAGCGTGCGTACCGCCCGGCGGACGTCACGCGGGCGCATCTCCAGGCTCTCGGCGATCCGGTCGGCCTCCGCCCGTTCGCGGCCCATGTTGGTGAACCCGAAGCGGGCGTAGCGCGCGAAGGTGGCGAGGGTGACGTTTCGGTAGATCGGCTCACCGAGCAGCAACGCCTGGCTCTTACGCTCCTCGGGGGCCATGCCCATGCCGGCCTTGACCGCCGCGCCGACGCTGCCGGGGCGCAGCGCCCGGCCGGCCATCCGCACCGAACCGGTCTCGGCCGCCCGCGCACCGTAGATCGTCTCCAGTAGTTCGGAGCGGCCGGAGCCGACCAGGCCCGCGATGCCGACGATCTCGCCCGCCCGGACGGTGAGTGACACGTCGGCGAACTCGCCGGTGCGGGTCAACCCGTCGACCTGGAGCAGTTCGTCGCCGACCACGGTCTCGGCGGGGCGGTCCGGGAAGACGTACTCGATGTCCCGGCCGGTCATCCGGGAGACCAGGTCGCTGGTCGGGGTCTCGCGGGCCGGCAGGTTCGCCGCCGTGGTCCGGCCGTCCTTGAGAACGGTCACCCGGTCGCCGATCTCGCGGATCTCCTCCAGCCGGTGCGAGATGTAGATGACCGCGATGCCCTGCGCGGTCAGCTCGCGGATGATCCGGAAGAGGTTCTCCACCTCGTCGTGGGCAAGCACCGCGCTCGGCTCGTCCATGATGATCAGCCGGGCCTCGTGGGACAGCGCCCGGGCCATGCTGACCACCTGCTTGCCGGCCGCCGGCAGGGCCCGCACCATCCGGTTCGGTGGCATCTCGGCGTGACCGAGCCGGTCAAGGATCTGCCGGGTCCGGCCGGCCATGTGGCCCCGGCGGATGAAGCCGAACCGACGCGGCTCGTGGCCCAGGAAGGCGTTCTCCGCCACGGACAGATCCGCGACCAGGTCGAGTTCCTGGTAGATGGTGGCGATCCCGGCGCGCATCGCGGCCTGCGGGTTGGCGAAGGCGACCCGCTCGCCGAGCCACTCGACGTGCCCGGAGTCCGGCCGGTGCACCCCGGCGAGTACCTTGATCAGGGTGGACTTGCCGGCGCCGTTCTGCCCGAGCAGGCAGTGCACCTCACCCGCGCGTACCTCAAGTTGCACCCCGTCCAGCGCGCGTACGCCCGGGAAGGTCTTGACCACGTCGGTCAGGCGCAGTACCACCTCGCCGGTGGTCGTCTCGACCGGCGTGCCGCCGGTCCCGCTCACGGCGTCGTGCCCGGTCATGCCGCCTCCCCGAAGGCCAGGTCGCTGGCGAGTACCGCGGCGCCGGCCACGCCGGCCCGTGGGCCGAGTTCGGAGAGCACCACCGGCAGGTTGCCGGTGGCCAGCGGCAGCGAGCGGCGGTACACGACGCTGCGGATCTCGGCGAGCAGGATGTGCCCGAGCTGGGCGAGCCCGCCGCCGATCACGATCATCGAGGGGTTGGTGAAGCTGACCAGCCCGGCGAGCACGCCGCCGACCCGCCGCCCGCCCTCGCGGATGAGCTGGATGCAGGTCACATCGCCTTCGAGGGCCCCGGCGGCGACATCGAGGGCGGTGACCTCGCCGTTTGCCTCCAGTCGTTCGGCCAGGGCGGGTGAGGTGCCGGCCCGCGCGGCGGCGCTGGCGTCCTTGGCCAGGGCCGCACCGCTGAAGAGCGCTTCCAGGCAGCCGGCGTTGCCGCAGGAGCAGATCGGCCCCTGCGGATCGACCTGGATGTGGCCGATGTCGCCGGCACACCCGTCGGTGCCCCGGTAGACGTCGCCGCTGAGGTAGATCCCGCAGCCGATGCCAGTGCCGATCTTGACGAAGAGGAAGTCGTCGACCGAGTGGGCCACCCCGCCGTGCCGTTCGCCGATGGCCATGATGTTCACGTCGTTGTCGACCACCGCCGGGCAACCGTGCTCGCGGGTGAGCAGTTCGCGGACGGGGAAGCGGTCCCAGCCGGGCATGATCGGCGGTGAGACCGGCACGCCGTCGCGGAAGCTGACCGGGCCGGGCACCCCGATGCCCACGGCGTTGAGTCGCTCGTAGACGCCGTCGACCCGGGCCTTGTGCAGCAGCTCGTTGACGCGCTGGAGGATCACCTTGGGGCCGGACCGGATGTCGGCCGCCTCCGCGTACGCCGCCACCGGCTCCAGCCGGCCGTTGACGACCTCCACGTCGATCGAGCTGGCGCCCAGGTCGACGGCCGCGAAGCGCAGCTCCGGACTCAACTCGACAAGCGTCGATCGCCGCCCGCCCCGGGAGGCCGCCTTGCCCGCCTCCGCCACGTAGCCGAGGGCGACCAGCCGCTCCAACTCGGCGAGCAGTCGAGGCCGGGGCATCTCCAGCCGGTCGGCGAGTTCGGCCCGCGACAGCGCTCCCTCGTCGCGCAACAACCGCAACAGCCGGACGTGCAGGGGGTCGGCGTTGGGCACGGGCTCACCTCTCCCAGCGGGATATTCACCTCGGCGAAATGCCGACGTGTGGTGCCCGACACAGTAGGAGGCTTCAACCTGCGCTGTCCAGACCTTAGAGCATTTTGGTGGCAACTTTTGCCTGATCTAGCAAAAGTTTCGGCGGAAGGCAGCGGCTAGTTAGGTGCGGATGCGCCCGAAAGGTCACTGGGAAGGCGATTCACCACCCTTCGGGCGCAGCTTGCGGTCATCGCGCAACTCAACGTAGGGCTCGCGATCGACCGGCCGGAGGCCACCGCTGATCGCCCGCGCCCGCGCCAACTCGGCATCGAGCTCCGCACCGAACAGGATCGCGATGTTGCTCAGCCAGAGCCAGACCAAAAAGATGATCACCCCGGCGAGCGCGCCGTAGGTCTTGTTGTACGAGCCGAAGTTGCCGACGTAGAACGCGAACAGGCCGGAGACCAGCAGCCAGATCAGCACCGCCAGCAGTCCACCGGGACTCACCCAGCGGAAGCCGCCCAGACGCGCGTTCGGCGAAGCCCAGTAGAGGATGGCGAACATCAGGCTGACCAGGATCAGCAGCACCGGCCACTTGGCGATGTCCCATACCGTCACGGCCGTACGCCCCACCCCCAGCGCGGCGCCGACCTCCTCGGCGAAGCGGCCGGTGAAGACCACGATCACCGCACTGACCAGCAGCAGTACGCCGATCACCGCGGTGACCCCCACTCGGATCGGCAGGGTCTTCCAGATCGGCCGCCCCTCCGGCACGTCGTAGATCGCGTTGGAGGCGCGCATGAAGGCGGCGACGTAACCGGAGGCCGACCAGAAGGCGGCCAGCAGACCGATGATCGCGGCGACACCGGCCAACCCGCCGCTCTGCGAGGCCTGTTCGATGGCGGTGTCGAGAATCTGGCGGATGTTCTGCTCGGGCACCGACTCCGCGACGGTGTCGCGTACCGTCCGGGTGGCCTCTCGGCCCAGCAGGCCCAGCAGCGAGACCAGCACCAGCAGGCCCGGGAAGATGGAGAGCACGCCGTAGTAGGTGAGCGCCGCGGCCCAGTCGGTCAGGCTGTCGTCGCCGAACTCGCGCACCGTCCGGCGCATCGCCGCCACCCACTCGCCCCGCGACAGCCGGCCCGGATGCGCTGGCGTGTCACGGTCGGCGTCCGGCTCCGGCCGTTCCGGCGGGGCGCTGTCCGCGCCCGACTCGTCCCGCCGCACCTCGCGCGCGTCCTCGGTGTCCGGCTCGTCCCGCCGCACCGCGCGGGCGGGGTCGGTGTCCGGCTCGTCCCGCCGTACCGCGCGGGCGGGGTCGGACTCCGGGTCACGCCGGTCTGGACGGGAAGACTCCTCGGAGGCCATCGCCCCTCCCCTCGGCTCCGCTCGCGGTGATCGTCGAGGACACATGCCCAGCCACCGACGGGAAGTAACCCACCCGAACCCGGCACGCGCGGCAGGCGACCGCCGCCGGTCGCCCGACCGGTCACCTCGGCCGGCGGCGAAGCCGCCGGGCGAGGGTCGAACCAGCCGGCACGCAAACCCCGATCTCACTCTTGGGAAATGCATCGAACTCGCTTCCCGTCGACGGGAGCCGGGCGAATCCGTTCACTGCGGGAATGGTCCCGTCACCGCCCGCCGGAGCGGCCGACATCCCGGCGATGCGACTCGGCGCACACCCCGAGCCACGGCCTTAACGGCGTCGACCGCGTCGCGACCCAGGCGACTCGGGTCGACACCCACCGTAATTCGATGCACGGAGAGTAACCGCCCAAGTAAGTTTATTTGCCACCCGGATGGTCACACGGTGGCCGCCAATGTGGCAAAACGGGCGTCGCCCGTCACGCCGCCCGGCGCCGCGCAACGCTCCATCGGCACGTCCGGGGCAGATCATGAACACTATTCTTAATTGTTCCCACTTCGAGTGGCGTGAACAAATGTAACGTCACTCAGCGAAGCGATGTTCGACAATGTCCCCCAACGCGGAGTCAATTCGCGTATCGTCCCCCCTCGTGTCGGCTATCCGATTCACCGAAGATTCCGGACCGCAGCGTCACGGCGGACACGGCCGAGTGGCGGAGGCGGAGGCGACGGCCCTGCCGACCGATTCGGCCGGGATCGATTCGGCCCGAATCGATCCCGGCCGGATCGATTCGGCCGAACTCGCCGGCCGATTCGAGGACGAGAAGCCGGGACGGGTGCTGACCGGGCCGGTCGCCCTCGCCCTGACCACGGCCACCCTGGCGATCGGCCTGCTCGCGCTCTGGCAGGTGTTCCGGCCGCTGGCGCAGGGCAGCAAGTACTACCTGATCTTCTTCCTGGCCGGCGTACTCCCGTTGGTCTTCCTCGCCTACCCGGCCGACCTGCGGCTGCCGCGCCGGCTGCGGGCGGTGCTCGCGGGGCGGCGGCCGTCGGCCTCGACTCCCGACGCGACCGCTACCGCGACCGGCCGGACCGGGCCCAGCCGCGTCGACTGGCTGCTGGCCGTCGCGGCGCTGGCCGGCTGCCTCTACCCGGTGCTGCCGATCGCCCTGGCCGGCGGTGGTAGTGGCTACGACGCCTTCCTCGACCGGCAGGGGCTGCTGGTCGGGATGGACGTGGCGATGGGCACCCTCCTGCTGCTCCTGCTGCTGGAGGGATGCCGGCGCACCACCGGCTGGATCCTGCCCGCCGTCTGTGTGGTCTTCCTCGGCTACGGCTACTACGGCGGGCTGCTGCCGCAGACCTGGGCGGTGGCGCACGCCGGGCTGGACTTCGGGCAGTTGGTCGATGCCTTCTACAACTCCGACAGCGGCTTCTACGGGACTCCGCTGGACGTGGCCGCCACGTACATCGTGCTGTTCACCATCTACGGTGCGGTGCTCGACCTGTCCGGCGCCGGCCGGTTCTTCGTGAACCTGTCCGCGGCGGCGTTCCGGCGCTCGCGTACCGCCGCCGGTCGCACCGCAGTGGCCTCCGGTTTCCTGCTCGGCACCGTCTCCGGCTCCGGTGCGGCCACCACCGTCAGCATCGGCGCGGTGACCTGGCCGATCCTGCGGCGTGCCGGCTACCCGGCGGAACGGGCCGGCGGGATGCTCGCCGCCGCCGGCGTGGGCGCCATCCTGTCCCCACCGACGCTCGGCGCGGCGGCCTTCATCATCGCCGAGTATCTCGGCGTGTCCTACCTCCAGGTGCTCGGCTGGGCGATGGTGCCGACCGTCCTCTACTACCTCGGCATCGTGCTCTCCGTGGAGATCGACGCGCGGCGCTCCGGAGTGCGGCCGGCAACCCTCGCGGCCGGTTCCGCCTGGCGGCTGCTGGCCCGCTCCGGCTACCACTTCGCCTCCCTGTTCGCCATCGTCGGGCTACTCGCCGTCGGGCTCTCGGCCACCCGGGCCGTGGTGCTGGCCACCCTGCTCGCGGTCGCCCTGTCCTTCCTGGACCGGGCACACCGGCTCACCCCGGCCCGGCTGGTCGCCGCCCTCTCCACCGGCGTACGCGGCGTCCTCGCCGTCACCGTGGTCTGCGCGGCGGCCGGCGTCATCACCGCCACCACCACCAAGACCGGTCTCGGTCCGCAGGCCGCCGCGCTGCTGGTCGGCGCCGCGAGCACAGTCAGCTCCGAGCCGGCCGTGGTGCTCGCGCTTACCGCGCTGCTCGCCGCCGTCGCGCTCAGCCTGCTCGGCCTGGCGGTTCCGGTGACCGCGTCGTTCGTGATCGGCTGGGTGATCATCGGACCGGCCCTGCTGGATCTCGGCGTCAGCGCTCCCGCCGCCGCCATGTTCGTCTTCTACTTCGCGGTGCTGTCCGAGGTGTCGCCACCGACCGCGCTCGCCGCCGTCGCCGCCGCCGCGGTCACCGGCGGACGGCTGGTGCCGACCATGTGGCACACCCTGCGGTACGCGCTGCCGGCGTACCTGATCCCGCTGGCGTTCGTGATCACCCCGACCGGACTCGGCCTGCTCGGCATCGGCGGTCCCCGACGCATCCTCGTCGCGACCGTCGTCACGGCCCTCGGTGTCGCGGTGCTGGCCGTCGCGGCCGGCGGCTGGCTGCCCGGCGTCGGCCCGGCGGGCGTGCCGGAACGGGTGATCGGGGTGGCCGCCGGCCTGACGCTGCTCTGGCTGCAACCCGTACCCGTCGCGATCGGCGCCGTGCTGGCCGGCGTCATGACGGTGGGCGTGTTCGTACGTCGCGGATCCGCCGGCCCCTCCGGTGGGACGCGAGCCGGATCACCGGCATGACCCAGGAAGGAGACAGTGTGGGACGGATCAACGCGCGGCTCGTGGCGGGGGTGGGAGCCCTCACCCTCGTCGCCGCCGGCGCCGCCGGTTGCGGAGGCCGCCAGGGCGCCGCGGCCACGGACGACGCCGCGAGCGCCGTCACCTGCGAGGTGGCCGACAACACCCGGGTGGGCATCGCCACCGGCAACGCCACCGGCGTCTACTACGTGGTCGGCAACGCCCTGGCCGGGCAGCTGTCCGACAGCACCGGCGGCCGGTTGACCGGCACCGCGGCCGAGACCGGTGCGTCGGTCCAGAACATCGAACAGCTCGTCGGTGGCCAGTACGACGTGGCCTTCTCGCTGTTCGACACGGCCGTCAACGCGGTGGAGGGCAAGGACAGCTTCAGCGCACCGCAGCCGGTCGAGGCGCTGGCGCGGATCTACGACAACTACACCCAGGTGGTCGTCCGGGCCGACTCGGGAATCAACTCGGTGGCCGACATGCGCGGCAAGAAGATCTCGACCGGCTCCCCCAAGTCCGGCACCGAGGTCATCGCGAACCGGCTGCTGGAGGCCGCCGGCCTGAACCCGGCCACGGACGTGCAGGCCCAGCGGCTCGACCTCACCAAGACCGTGGAGGGCGTCAAGGACGGCACCGTCGACGGCTTCTTCTGGTCCGGCGGCCTGCCCACCGGCGGCGTCACCGACCTGTTCACCACCGCCGGTGACAAGGTGAAATTCATCGACGTCACGCCGTTGCTGCCTAAGATGAGCGAACTGAACCCCGCGTACCAGGCCGGCACGATCGGCAGGGACGTGTACTCCACGTCGGCGGACACCCCGACCATCGTGGTCCCGAACGTGCTGCTCGTCCGCAAGGACCTCGACGCCAACGTGGCCTGCGCCATCACCCGGACCGTGTTCGAGAAGAAGGACGCGCTGGCCCAGGCCAACCCCGCTGCCAAGGGCATCGCCCTGGACACCGCCCGCAAGACCGACCCGGTCGGTCTGCACCGGGGCGCGGCCAAGGCGTTGCAGGACCTCGGCGCGAGCTGACCGACGGCGGCCGGGCCGGCGCCTCCCCTCCGGCCCGGCCGCCCCTACCTCGGGAGACCCCCGTGCCGCTGTCCTCGCTGGCCCGCGTACGCCGGCACAACCGTCCGTCCGGTCACACCGGCCGGCTCTGGTCGGTGCGTACCCAGCTGCTCGCTCCGATCCTGATCGCCATCGCCGGCCTGCTCGTGCTGGGGGCCATCCAGACCGGTGACGCCCTGGCCGCCTCCACCGACGCCGAACGGGCCCGGGTGCTGGCCGGTACCGCCACCGCCACCGTCTCGCTCGTGCACGAGCTGGAACGGGAACTCGGCGAGACCGCGGCGCTGCGCCAGCGCGGCGGCACCTCCGGCCGCCAGTTGGTCGACGCGCAGCGGCTCCGGGTCGACGAGGCCGGCAAGCGCTACCAGACGTCCAGCTCCGACGCCCGCCGTACCGTCCCGGACCTCGGCCGCGACCTCGATGGCGTGACCGAACACCTCGACCAGCTCGACGAGGCCCGGATCGCCGCGCTCACCACCGACACCGCCGACGGTGTCTACGTGGCACTCGTGGAGTCGCTACTCGCCGTCGCCGACGCGCTCCCCGCCCAGCTACGCGACCCCGAGCTGGCCAACCGCGCCCGTGAGGTGGCCGCGGTCGCGGCCCAGGAACACCTGGCGTCGCTGGAACGTGACCTGCTACGGGCCATCTTCACCCGGGGTGAGCTGGCCAAGGGCGAACTTGCCCGGCTGGGCCGGCTACGCGGCGCGCAGGAGCAGCGGCAGGCCGAGTTCGCCCGGATCGCCGGGGCACGTGCCACCGACGCGTACACCCGGCTGATCGCCGGCAGCGACGTCTCCACCGCGCGGCGGATGCGCGACAGCGCGTTGAACGCCGACACCGAGCCGGCCGCGCTCGCCGCCGACGGTGACGCCTGGTACGTCGCCCAGAGCGGTGCCATCCGCCGGTTCAACCTGCTCGGCCGGGAACTCTCCGACGAGTTGGACCGGCGCGCCGCCGAGCTGGCCACCGCCGCCCGGCAACGGGCGCTGGTCACCGGCGGCGCCACCACCGGCCTGGCGCTGGTCTCGCTGGTCACCGCCGCGCTGCTGGCGGTACGCACCAGCCGCCGGTTGCGCCGGCTGCGGGTGGCGGCGCTGACCATGGCACATCGGGAGCTGCCCGAGCGGATCACCGCCATCGCGGCCGGTGACAGTGTTCCGGCCGAGGGCACCGCCTCGCAGCTCACCGCGGGGATCAGCCGTGGGCGCGACGAGATCGCCCAGGTGGCCGAGGCGTTCGACACCGTCAACCGGGCCGCGCTGCGGCTCGCCGGTGCGCAGGCGGAGTTGCGGATGGACGTGACCCGGATGGTCGAGGCGCTGGCCCGCCGGATCCGTACGCTGATCACCCGACAGCTGCGGCTGCTCGACGAGTTCGAGCAGGAGGAGACCGATCCGGACGCGTTGGCCCGGCTCTTCGCCCTCGACCACCTCGCCGCGCGGATGCGGCGAAACGGGGAGAACCTGCTGGTCCTGGCCGGTGGCGAACCCGGACGCGCACAGGACGGGCCGCATCTGGTGGCCGACGTCGTGCGCGGTGCCGCCTCCGAGATCGAGGAGTACGCCCGGGTCGAGATCGACGTGCCCACCGCCGGTGTGCAGGGTTCGGCGGTCGGCAACCTGGTACACCTGCTGGCCGAGCTGCTGGAGAACGCCACCTCGTACTCCCCGCCGCACACGCCGGTGCATGTGGACGGTCGCCGTACCGTCGACGGGCTGACCCTGCGCGTGCACGACCAGGGCATCGGCATCGGCGAGAACCGGCTGGCCGAGATCAACGAGAGGCTGCGCGCCCCGGCCGCGCTGTCCAGCGCGGCGGCCGGCAGCATGGGCCTGCACGTGGTCGCCCACCTGGCCGCCCGGCACGGCATCCTGGTGCGGCTGCACAGTGCCGGTGCCGGGACGGTCGCCCAGGTGGACGTGCCGGAGTCGCTGCTGACCCGGATGGAGCAGCTCACCGGCCGACCGAACCCCATCGGCCGGCCGGCCACCCCGGCCGTCGGTGCCTGGTTCCGGCAGCGGGGCGCTCCGGCCGAGGTCGCGTCGGACCGGCTCGACGTGCACCGGGCCCCGACGCTGACGCTGCCGGTGGTGGGCAACGGCGCGGCGGCCTGGTCACCCGAGCAGCCCGGTCAACCGCACCACCGGCCGTCGGTTCAGCCCGTCGGCGTCGCGCCGCACGGACCGTCCGGGGCCAATGGTGCGCCGCCCTGGCGGGCCGGCGCCGCCCGTCCCGAGGAACCCACCGCGGTCGGCCTGCCCCGGCGGGTGCGCGGTGGCGGCCTTCAGTCCGAACTGCACGACATGCCGCCGCCGCAGGCCGCGCCGGACCTGCTCGACCCCGAGGTGGTACGGGCCCGGCTGTCCGCCCTCTCCGCCGGGGTGGCCCACGCGATGCGACGTAACCAGCAGACGAACGGGAGACCCTAGATGATGCCCAACGGCAGCCCCGGCCTCGACTGGCTCCTGGCGAACTTCGCCGAGCAGGTACCGGACGTGTCGCACGCCCTCGCCGTCTCCGGGGACGGGCTGCGGCTGGCGGCCTCGCCGCACCTCTCGACCGACCAGGCGGACCAGCTCGCCGCCGTGATCAGCGGCCTGGCCAGCCTGACCGTCGGCGCCGCCCGGCTGATGTCCGCCGGCCGGGTCCGACAGCAGATCGTGGACATGGACGGCGGCGTACTGCTGGTGATGGCGGTCGGCGACCGCGCCCTGCTCGGCGTGCTCGCCGCCGCCGGGTGCGACCTGGGTCAGATCGGTTACGAGACGGCGACGCTGGTCCAGCGGGTCGCCGAGGCGCTCGAACCGGCGGCCCGGAACTGGGCGGACCACCCCGGCGGAGTGCCGGCATGAGTCGGGGGTGGCGATTGGTGGCGGCGCTGCTGTCGGTCACGCTGGTCAGCGCCTGCGGTGCCGAGCGCACCCCGGAGGCTCGGCCGTGGCACGACGGGCGGATCTTCCTCGCCACCGGCAACACCACCGGGGTCTACTACCAGCTGGGTGGCGGCTATGCCGACGTCATCAGCCGCCACCTGCCGGGCTACGAGGCGCGGGCGGAACCCACCGGCGCCTCCGGTGAGAACATCACCCGGCTGGTCGACGGCGACATGGAGATCGCTTTCAGCCTCGCCGACACGGCGGCGGACGCCACCGCCGGCCGCGGCGCCTTCGAGGGACGCCCGCAACCGGTCCGGGCGCTGGCCCGGGTCTACAGCAACTACACCCACGTGATCGTCCGCGCCGACGCGCAGATCGCCAACCTCGCGGGGCTGCGCGGCAAGGGTGTCTCCACCGGCTCGCCGAAGTCCGGCACCGACGTCATCGCCGGCCGGCTGCTCACCGCCGCCGGCCTCGACCCGGAGCGGGACGTACGCCGGGCCCGCCTGTCGCTGCCGGAGACGGTGGCCCGGATGCGCAGCGGCACCCTCGACGCGATGTTCTTCTCCGGTGGGTTGCCCACGCCGGGCATCGCCGACCTGCTCACCAACGCGCCCAACCGGTTCCGGCTGCTGCCGGTCGCGGACCTGATCGAGCCGCTGAGCGCCACGCACGGCTCGGTCTACACCACCGCCGAGCTGCCCCCCGACGCCTACGAAACCCCCTCGGGCACCCCGACCGTGACGGTCCCCAACGTGATCCTGGTCAGCGCCGAGATGCCCGACGACCTGGCGTACGACCTGACCCGACTGCTCTTCACCTACCAGGCCGACCTGGCCGTGGCGCATCCCGAGGCACGCAACTTCGACCGTGAGTCCGCCGCCACCACCGACCCGATCCCCCTGCACCCCGGCGCCGCCCGCTACTACCAGGGCGGCTGACCCCCGCACCGCCTGGCAGTCGCGAGATCTTGGACATTTTCCGTTAGGTGAGCCCAAGGTCCGAACGGGAACTTCCCAAGATCTCAGCGGTTTGTGGCGTCGGGTTGCCAGCCGGCGGCCAGGAGGGCGCGGCGGACGGTGTCGGCGACCTGCTCCGGGTGTGCCCGGACCAACCAGGCGGGAAAGCGGAGGATCCGCTCCCCTGCGGTCCACACGTCGTTCTGCCGTCGCATGTCCGCCGTCCACTGGCCTACGTCCATGTGGTGCGCGCCGTCGATCTCCGCGTGCACCCCCCACTCCCGCCAGTACGCGTCCAACCAGCGCGTCCGGCCCGCCGCGTCGGTCCGCCGCTGTTGCAGGTCGGGCCGGGGCAGACCGGCCCGACGGCAGAGCCGGACGAAGTCGATCTCGCTCAGCGCCTGAGCGCCGCCGGCAATGTCGTCGATGGTCTGCCGGATCAGCAGCCGCCGGGGCGCGCGAGGCAGCACGTCCAGCACGGCGGTCAGTTCCTCCGGCAGCACCCGCCGCTGCTGGCAGCCGGCGGCGAGCGCCTCCTGCGCCACCCGTGCCGAGGGTGCCCAACTGGCCGCGTCGACCAGGGCTCGCGCGGTGGTCGTCCGGGGCGGACGGCCGACCTGGAGATGCTCGGCAGGCAGGACCGATGTCCGGTGCACCACCACGGCTGCCATGTCGATCGGCAACTGTCGCAGGGTGGTCCGCCCGGCCCGACGGGACGCCGGCACGAGCACGTGCAGCGGCTCGGGTCGCAGACCGCGTACACCCGCCTCGGTGGCTGCCGTGGCACCCGCGAGCACCGCACCCGCTCCGGCGGCGAGCACCGCCACCCACAACTGCTGATCCCGGGCCAACCGACCGTTGCCGGTCAGCAGCAGCCCGCGACCTAACGCCCGCCACCGCCCGGACCGCACCAACCCGCGCACGGTCCCATCGGTCAGTACGCTGCGGGCCTGCGCGCTGGTGAGCACGCCGGCCTGCTCGAAGGCCAACCACTCCAGCGCCCCAGCCGTGTCATCAGGAACCATCCGTCCACACTGGCCGCCTCGTCGGCCCCAAAACCACCAGATCTTGGACACTTCCCGTTACGTGCTAACGGATTCTGTCCAAGATTGACCAGATAGGACGGTTGATCGCCCGGGTGCCGGGCCGGGACGTCGGGGCCTGGCGGCCGTGGGGGCTTGGCAGGCCGCAGAAGGCGGCAGGGCCGCCGGGCGTGGCGGGGCTACGGGTGTACGGGGAGGTGCGTGAGGAAGGTACGCCACGCGGTGGGCGGGAAGGCCAGCACCGGGCCGGTCGGGTCCTTGGAGTCACGCACGGCCACCAGACCGGGCAGGTTGTCGGCCACCTCGACGCACGCGCCGCCCTGCCCGTTGCTGCGACTGCTCTTGCGCCATCTGGCACCAGTCATGTCCATGTTTCCGCCACTTCCGCGATCAGGTCGAGGGACTGCTGCTGCGATAGTGCCTCACCCCGGATCGACTCCCAAACCTCGACCATCTTTCGGACGTGCTCGGCGCGGTCGACCACCTGACCGTGGAGCTGACCTTCCTGATAGACAACGTCCTCCCCGTGCGGCGGGGCGGCGATCACGAAGGGGCCGTTGATACCAGGGTAGGCCCCGACGGAGAGCGGCACGACCTGGATTCGGACCCGGGGCAGCGTCGAGCCGACCTTCACCAGATGTCGCAGTTGCTCGCCCATCACCTCGGCGTCGCCGACTCGGCGGCGCAGCACGTGCTCGTCGATGACGGCGGTGAACAGCGGCGGCCGGTCGCGTGTGAGCACGCCCTGACGGTCCAGCCGGGTCATCACCTGCTGCTCGACCTCGTCCGAGGCGAACAAGCCGCCGCTGGACAGCAGCGCGCAGGCGTACCCCTCGGTCTGCAACAGTCCCGGCACGCAGAGCGGCTCGAACCAACGCAGCGCGGTGGCCTCGGCTTCGATGCCGGGCCAGTCGCGGAACCACGGCACCACTGTTTCGCGGCTGATTCGGCGCTGGATGCGCTCGAACCGGCCGTCCCCGCCGAACACGGTGTCGCTGCGGCGGGCGAAGTCCAGGCTGGGGCGGCGCTCACCGGTCTCCACCTTGGCTACCAGCGCGGCCGAGTAGCTGAGCGCCTCAGCCAGCGCGGTCTGTGACATGCCGGCGCCGGCCCGGGCCAGTCGCAGCTCCTCGGCGAAGTGCTCCAGCATGGACGAGCGCTCCACGGACACCCTCCGTACATCCTCGTACCGCCTGGGACCGGCCGTGGACGCGCTGGTCGTCACCGCGCCGGGCCTCCCACCGTAGTCGTGTCCTCACCAGACTGTCACGCAGCGGAACCGCTCACGGGATCGGACGACGGGCGGAACCAGGCCGGGGCGCCGGCAACACGCGACAGCCGGCCGGCGCCCCCTCCACCTCGACGGAGGCTTCATGCGAATCAGGTTCTGGCGCTGCCGACCCCCGGCCACGGCCGCGCCGCTCCCCCAACGCACGCGGAACACCCGCCCTCTGCCACCGGCCCCATGGCAGGACATGACCGACCAGGCGACCTCGACCAACCCGGCATCCGGCAGTTTCAGCCCGCCACCCCACCCGTGCGCGCCGGGACCAGGCATGCGACCCGCCTCGGCCGCAAACCAACCAGCGCACCCGATACCGTCGCAACGAAACCCACGCCGCTCCACACCGTCACAACAAGACCCACGCCGCCCCACACCGTCACAACAAGACAATCGCCCGAACTGGGCGGTGGCACCGACCGAGGTGTTCCCCCTGAACCGCCCGGGGCGACCGGGGTGGCTCACCCGGGCGCAGGAGTGGCGGGCCAACGGGGGCCGCTGGTCACCACCGCGCGACGACCCATCTTCCCGGAGCGGCGAGCCGGGGCAGTGCTGATGCCCCGCTACCGGCCGCATCTCGCGGCGCGCCCCTCGTGGCGGTGCCGGGTGTGTGGGGCGGCCTGGCCGTGCTCGCCGGCCCGGCTGGCGCTGCTCGGCGAGTACCGGGAGAACCGCACCGGCCTGCTGATCTATCTCGGCACCATGATGTACGACGCGGCCGGCGACCTCACCGGCCAACATCCACCGGGCGTCCTGGCCGATCGCTTCCTCACCTGGGCCCGCCCTCGCTGACGCGCGATGCGCCACGCCGAGATGCAGCGCGGCGTGTGCGGTGCCGGTGCGTGTTTGGTGCAGTGCGGGTGCGTGTTCGGTGCAGTACGGATGCGGATGCGGTGCGGTGCGGGTGCGGGTGCACTGCTGGGCGGTGCTGAGACCGTGGCACTTATTGCGCTCGACACGCCGACCGAAGGGCACCTCAAGTGCCACACTCTCCGCCACCCGCGCCGTCCCACAGGGCCGCGCCGTCCGAGGGCTGGCAGGAGCGTGGGCTACTTGTAGAGGAGGCGGCTCATCCGGCGGGAGGCGATCAGCAGGCCGGCTGCCAGCACCGCGAGCAGGTAGAGCACGTCGAGCGTCCAACTCCAGCCGCCGGTGTCGACGGTGAGCGCGCGGACCAGGTGCACCGCCCGGTAGAGCGGAGTCACCTCGACCAGCCAGCGCAGCACCGTCGGGTACGCCTCGGCGGGCACGAAGGTGCCGGAGAACAGGAACAGGACGAACTGCGCCGAGCTCATCAGGTCGAAGTCCTGCCAGCTGCGCATGAACGTGGAGATGGCCATGCCGAGCGCGCCGAACGCGAAGCCGACGAGCACCGCCGCCGGGAACGCGGCGAGCGCGCGGGCGGGCACGGTCAGGTCCATCACCACCATCACCACGAGGAACGCGGCCGAGTACGCGCTGCCCCGCAGCATCGCCCAGGCCAACTCGCCGAGGGCGATCTCGAACGGCTGCACCGGGGTGGCGATCACCCCGTCGTACAGCTTCATGTACTTCATCTTGCCGAAGAAGTTGAAGGTGGTCTCCGCCAGCGCGCCGGTCATCGCCGACGAGGCGAGCATGGCCGGAGCGACGAACGCCGCGTACGAGACGACCGCACCGCTGGGCAGCGTCAGGTCGCCGATCAGCGCACCCACCCCGACGCCGATGGAGAGCAGGTAGAGCAGCGGCTCGACGAAACCGGAGACGAGCAGCAACCAGTAGACGGATCTCAGCGCCGCGACGTTCCGCTCGGTGACCGACGCGGACCGCCGCGAGGCGGCCGACACGTCGACCAGCCGGGGCAGCACCAGAGCGACCATGACCTTCTCCTGTACGACGAGCTAGACGACGAGCCGGCGGGTGAGGACGCGGCGGGCGAGCAGCCATCCCCCGGCCGCCCAGACGGCCAGGTAACCGAGGTGGCCGGCAACCGACCAGTACGGGGCGACGCCGAGCACCGCCGCCCGGCACAGGTCCACGGCGTGCCAGAGCGGCGTGGCGTACGCGAGCCAGCGCAGCACCAGCGGCAGCGACTCGACCGGGAAGAACACCCCGGAGAACAGGGTCATCGGGATCACCGCGAAGCGGAACAGCATGGCGAGCCAGCTGTCCGAGTCGACCGAGGCCGCGTACGCGAAGGTCGGTGCGGCGACGGCCAGCGCGAGCAGCGCCGCCACCGGAACCGTCAGCACCGCCCACGGCGAGCGCAGGGCCCCCAGCACCCCGGTCACCAGGAGGAACGCGATGACGGAGGTCAGCACCCGGAACAGCACGAACGCCAGGTGGCCGGCGAGGATGTCGCCCACCCGCAGCGGCGACGAGCGCTGCCCGAAGTAGATCTTCTGCCACTGGAGGTTGCCGAAGACCGGCCACGTCGACTCGGCGATCGCCACCTGCAACGCCGTCGACGCGAGCAGCCCGCCGACGATCCACTCCAGGTAAGTGACGCCGCCGACCCCCTGGTCGATGTACGCCCCGACGCCCAGCCCGAACCCGAGCACGGTGAGCGTGGGCAGCAGGAAGGACGAGAAGGCGCCGGCCCGCCAGGTGCGCCGGTAACCCACCAGGTGGTATTCGAGCACCCGCAGCGCCGGCACCCTCGGCAGGGCGGGTCGGTCCCGGGTCAGTTGTGCCGTCACGGCGGCCCCTTCCAGCGAGTCCGGACTCAGTCGACGAGGGTGCGGCCGGTGAGGTGCAGGAAGACGTCCTCCAGGCTGCTGCGCCGGACCAGCACGTTGGCCGGGTGCAGACCGAGCGCGGCGACCTCGGCCACCGCCGCGTCACCGTCGGGCACGTAGATCAGGATCCGGTCGGGAAGCACCTCGACGCGCTCCCCCAGCGCGTCGAGCTTGCCGGCGAACGCCTCCTGCGACTCGGCGGCGAACCGCAGCTCGACCACCTCGCGGGTGGCGTGCCGCTCGATGAGGGCACGCGGTGACCCCTCGGCGACGATCCGGCCGCCGTCCATCACCACCAACCGGTCGCAGAGCTGCTCGGCCTCGTCCATGTAGTGCGTGGTGAGCACCAACGTGACGCCCTGCTGTTTGAGCCGGAACAGCCGTTCCCAGACCAGGTGTCGGGCCTGCGGGTCGAGACCGGTGGTCGGCTCGTCGAGCAGCACGATGTCCGGTTCGTTGACAAGCGCGCGGGCGATGGTGAGCCGCCGCTTCATGCCACCGGAGAGCGGCTCGACCTTGCTGTCCGCCCGGTCGCCGAGCTGCACGAAATCGAGCAACTCGGCAGCCCGGGCCCGGGCCACCCGGCGTGGAATGCCGAAGTAGCGGGCGTACGTCGTCAGGTTTTCCCGGACGGTCAGCTCCGGGTCGAGATTGTCCAGCTGTGGACAGACGCCGAGCCGTGCCCGGATCGCCGGCCCGTCGCGCACCGGATCCATGCCCAGGATGCGCAGCTGGCCGCCGCTGGGCGGCGAGGTGCAGCCGACCATCCGCATGGTCGACGACTTGCCGGCGCCGTTGGGCCCCAGGAAGCCGAACGCCTCACCGGCGTGCACCTCCACGTCGATGCCGTCGACGGCGGTGAAGTCGCCGAACCGCTTCACCAGCCCCTGTGCCTGAATCAATGGTCGCCCCGTGGTCACCCCCGGACCCTAAACACCCGGTCCGACACTTCCCAACGGATTAACGAGTTCAGAGGTCGGCGGGGGTGGTGGCGGTGCGGGCGGTGGCGACCAGGAGGTCGGTCTCGGCGAGGACGTCGGGGGCGTCGGTGGGCGTGCCGGGGTCGTAGTGGACCATCCAGGTGAGACCGTCACGGCCGGACACCCGGCGGCCGACGACCCGCCCGGACCCGCCGGGCAGGGCGTGGTGCTGGGTGTACGCGACGGAGCGGGTGACCCGGGTGCGTACCTGGTGCGGCAGGTCGCCCGGATCGAGCAGCAGGTACCGCTCGGCCGGCAGCTCGGCGACCACCAGGTAGCCGTCCCGCTCGGCGACCTGCTCGCCCGGCGTCACGGTCAACTCCCGGCCCGACCAGACGGCCTTGACGATCTCGTGCCAGCTGATCCGGTGGCCCCGGCCCGGCAGCCAGAGCCCGAGGTTGGTGGCGACCACCACCCCGTCACCCTCGCCGTTGCCGCCGGCGGCCCAGGCCAGCACCCGTTCGTCGCGCTCCAGCGGTGGCCGGTCGGCCAATGGCAGCTTCGGCTGGCGGCGGAACAGTGGCATCCCTACAACCCTCCCGCCGCCTGCTCGCGCAGGGCACGGGCGTGCTGCTCCAGCGAGAGCAGCTCACCGAAGGCGGCGAAGTACTCGTCCTTGTTGTTGACCGGATTGATCCGCTGGATCCGGGACTTCAACTCCCGGATCCGTGCGGTGACCGATCCCCACTGCAACCGGGCCATGGTGATCGAGACGTAGCGTAGGTCCGGTTCGCCGTCGATCCGCAGCGGTTCCACGGCCAGCTCACCGACCAGTGCCTGGGCGGCGAGGTCGTCGCAGGCGTCGCGCACCGCTTCGATCCACACCGCGCCGCCGGCCGCCGAGGCGACCCCGCCGGCCGCGGCGACCGCCGCCCGCACTGCCACGTGCACCGGGTGCCGGTAGTCGGTCGCCTCCACCGCGTCGAACATCGGCCCGGCCAGCACCGGCTCCTGCAGGGCCAGCTTCAACGCCTCCCGCTCGACCATCGACTGTGGGCTGTCCACGCTCGGCTCGCTGCGAGCGGGCCGTGTAGCCGGGCCGTCCCCCGGGCGTCCCGAGGCGGCGGTCAGCACCGCCCGCTGCACCGGTTCGATCTCCATGCCGAGGTCACCGGCGAGCTTGCGGACGTACTCCGGGCGCTTCTCCCGGTCCTTGAGCTTCGCCACCAGCGGCGCGGCGCGCCGCATCGCCTCGACCCGACCGTCGACGGTGTCCAGGTCGTACCGGCTGATCACGTGGCGCAGCGCGAAGTCGACAAGCGGCTCGCGGCGGGCGACCAGGTCGCGTACGGCCAGGTCGCCCTTTGCCAGCCGCAGCTCGCACGGGTCCATGTTGTCGGGGCTGACCGCGATGAAGGTACGCCCGACGAAGCGCTGGTCGTCGTCGAAGGCGCGCAGCGCGGCCTTCTGCCCCGCCGCGTCCCCGTCGAAGGTGAAGATGATCTCGCCTGCGACGGCGTCGGTGTCCAGCAGCAGCCGGCGCAGCACGCCGATGTGGTCGGCGCCGAACGCGGTGCCGCAGGTCGCCACGGCCGTCGACACGCCGGCCAGGTGGCAGGCCATCACGTCGGTGTAGCCCTCGACCACCACCACCCGGCCCTGCTTGGCGATCTCCCGTTTGGCCTGGTCGATGCCGTAGAGCACGTGGGACTTCTTGTAGATCGGTGTCTCGGGGGTGTTCAGGTACTTCGGGCCGTCGTCGTCGGCGAAGAGTTTGCGCGCGCCGAAGCCGATCACGTCGCCGGTCAGGTCCCGGATCGGCCAGAGCAGCCGGCGGCGGAACCGGTCGATCAGGCTGCCCGAGCGGGCCGGGCGGGACAACCCGGCGGTGACCAGTTCGTCGTGGCTGAAGCCACGCTGACGCAGGTGCTTGGTGAGCAGGTCCCAGCCGTCGGGGGCGAAGCCGCAGCCGTACCGCTGCGCGGCGGCGCGGTCGAAGCCGCGCTCGGCGAGGAACTCCCGGGCGGGACGCGCGCCGGCGGTGGCCAACTGCGCGCTGTAGAACTCGACGGCGGCGGCGTGCGCGGCCACCAGCCGCTGCTTCTGCCCCTGCTGCGGGCGGTTCGGCCGGGGCGCGGACCGGTCGTCCTCCACGTACCGCAGTTGCAGGCCGGCGCGGGCGGCGAGCCGCTCCACCGCCTCGACGAAGCTGAGGTGCTCGGCGTCCATCAGGAACTTGATGGCGTCGCCACCGGCACCGCAGCCGAAGCAGTACCAGACGTTGCGGGCCGGCGAGACGTTGAACGAGGGACTCTTCTCGTCGTGGAACGGGCAGAGCCCCTTGAGGTTGCCGCCGCCGGCCGACTTGAGCGTCACGGTGTCGGAGATGATCTCGGCGATCGACGTACGCTCGCGGACCAGCGCGATGTCCTCGTCCCGGATCCGCCCCGCCATGCCGCCACCTCCTCGACCTACATCCTGCCCTGCCCGCCCACGGCGCGCGGAAGGGCCCCTTGGTGACGTCGCCGACAGCGGACGCGCCGTTGCCGACACCATCGACGCGGGGCGCGAACACCGACGCCGCGCCGTTCCGCCACGGAGGCGGGACGGCGCGGCGGGCGGGTAGGAACGGTCAGCGGGGGCGGCGACGCAGGTAGCGGCGTACCGGCGGCGGGTCCTCCTCCTCGTACGACCGGGCGGCGCGCACCGCGTCGGCCAGGCCGTGTGGGCGGGTACGGGCCGGCACGTCCAGCAGTGGGTCGCGGGCCATGTCCTTGACCAGGGCGACGGCCAGCCCGAGCATCACCACCACGAACGGCAACGCCACCATGATGGTGGCCTGTTGCAGCGCGTCGAGTCCGCCGACGAGCAGCAGCACGGCGGCGACCGCGCCGATCAGGATGCCCCAGCTGACCACGACCACCCGGTGCGGGCGCAGCGCACCCCGGGAGGTCAGCGAGCCGAGCACCAGCGAGGCGGAGTCGGCGCTGGTGACGAAGTACAGCGCGATGAGCACCATGGCCAGCACGCTCGTCAGCGCCGCCAGCGGCAGCGCGTCGAGCAGCCCGAACAACGCCTGCTCGCTGCTGGTGGAGGCGTCCGCCACCAGGTCACGTACCCCGGTGGCCTGTACCCGCAGCGCGCTGCCGCCCATGATGGCGAACCAGACGGCGCTGGCACCGCTGGGCACCAGGAGCACCCCGATCAGGAACTGCCGCACGCTGCGGCCCCGGGAGATGCGGGCGATGAAGGTGCCGACGAACGGCGCCCAGGAGATCCACCACGCCCAGTAGAAGATCGTCCAGCCGCCCAGCCAGGCCGGGTCGGAGAACGCCCCGGTCCGGGTGGACATGAAGACGAGGTTGCTGAGGTAGTCGCCGATGGAGGCGGGCAGCACCTCAAGGGTGTAGATGGTCGGCCCGACCACGAACACGAAGAGCATCAGCGCGACGGCCAGCACCACGTTGGTGGTGGAGAGCCACTTGATGCCCCGGTGCAGGCCGGTGAAGGCGGAGAGGACGAAGGCCAGCGTCAGTGCCCCGATCACCACCAGTTCCACCGCGGTGCTGTCCGGCACCCCGGCGACCAGGTCCAGGCCGGCGGCGACCTGGAGGGCGCCGAGCCCGAGGCTGGTGGCGGAGCCGAAGACGGTGGCGAAGACGGCAAGCAGGTCGATGACCTGACCGACGGCGCCGTCGGCGCGGTCGCCGATGAGCGGCCGGAACGCCGCCGAGATCCGGTTCTGCCGACCCCGACGGAACGTCGAGTACGCCAGCGCCAGCGCCACCACCGCGTAGATCGCCCACGGGTGCAGCGTCCAGTGGAAGAGGGTGAACTGCATGGCCGCGGACGCCGCCTGCCCGGTCTGCGGCTCGACGCCGGTCGCCGGTGGCGGGGTGGCGTAGTGCTGGATGGGCTCAGCCACGGCGAAGAAGACCAGGCCGATGCCCATGCCGGCGCTGAACATCATGGCGATCCACGCCAGCGTGCTGAACTCCGGCTCGTCGTCGTCCTTGCCGAGCCGGATCCGGCCGAACCGGGACAGCGCCAGCACCACCGCCAGCACCAGGAAGGCGTTGGCCGCCACCACGAAGAACCAGCCGAACGTGTCGATCACCCAGGCCAGACCCGATTCGCCGACGCTTGCCAGCGAGTCACGGGCCAGCACACCCCAGAGCACCACGGCGAGCACCCCGCCGACGCCCAGGCCGAGCACGATCGGGTCGATCGCGCCGCCTCTACCGCCAGGTTCGGCGGCCTTCTCGTCTACCTGCTCGCTCATGGTCACCCCTGACCATCCTCCCGTTCCCCTGCCGTCGCGCTCCGGCATTCCGGCGAATCGCACCCTGAGAGCCGACTTTCGGGCGTTCAGGGGCGCAGTTGGGGTGCCACCTTGCCGGTTATCGACCGCAAGGTCAACCGAGCGGCACGGGAAGACGCGGCTGTTCGTCCGCCTCGACCTGGCGGTTCCAGTCGGCCTTGGTGGCCCGCCAGCCCTCGTCGTCCAGGCCCTTGCGCCAGTAGCCGGAGATGGACAGCCACTCGCGGGGAACCGACCGTTCCACCCGCAGCAGACGACGCAACTGGCGGACGAACGACGCCTCACCGTGCACGAAGGCGTGCACGGTGCCGGGCGGGAACTCCAAGTCACGCACCGCGGCCACCAACGCCTCACCCACCGGACGTACGCCCCGGTGCAGCCAGGTCAGTCGCACCGCGCCGGGGGTGGGCAGCGGCTGCTCGTCGGCCGGGCCGTCGACCTCGACGTACACGTGCGCGGGCGCACCGACGGGCAGCCGGGCCAGGGCGGCGGCGATCGCCGGCAGGGCGCTCTCGTCGCCGACCAGCAGGTGCCAGTCGGCCGCCGGGTTCGGCGCGTACGCCCCGCCCGGGCCGACGAACAGCACCTCGTCGCCGGGCCGCAGCGCCGCCGCCCACGGACCGGCCAGCCCCTCGTCGCCGTGGTGCACCACGTCGACGGTCATCTCCCCGGCCGCCGCGTCCCAGGCGCGGACCGTGTACGCGCGCAGCCGGGGCCACTGCTCGCGCGGCAGGTCGCGACGAATGGCGGCCAGGTCGATCGGGCGCGGGTGGTCGACCCCGGCCACCGGAAAGACAATCTTGATGTAGTGGTCGGTGAACTCGCCGACCGGCAGGCCGGCCAGTTCCTCCCCGCCGAGCACCAGCCGGACCACGTGCGCAGTGGGCCGCCAGGTACGCAGTACGCGGGCGGAGGTGACCTTCTTCGAGCGATCCGTCATTCGGTTAGGCTAACCTCACTCGCGGCCCAACGGTCAGCCCCCGGCAGCGATGTCAGCTTCTGATCAGACGATCGTGCCAGGCCAGCGCGGCGGGATCGGTCAACGAGGCCACCTGGTCGATCACCACTCGCAGTCGACCTTCGTCGTCGGCTGCCTCCCGCCACAGCGGAGCGAAGACCGGATCGAGCACTTCCGGTGCCCGCGCGGTGAGGGTTGCCACGAGCCCGGCGATGATCTCCCGCTGCCGCTGGTAGCGGCCCTGGGCACCGGGCCGACGCATCACGTAGCGCAGGGCGATGCCCTTGAGCAGCGCGCACCGGGCCCGCAACGGCCGGGGTACGACCAGGTCGGCCGCGTACCGTCGGTGTGGTCCCGGGCCGGAGCGTTCGGTGGTGGCGGCGACGGCGGTCGCCACGAACCGACCGGTCAGCACGCTTGTGGTGGCCTTGAGCGCGGCCTGCGCCCGGTGGCTGCCGTCGTAACCGGCCAGCGGGGCGAGCACCGGGTCGGCGAGCAGATCCGACAACGCCGCGTCGAGGTAGTCGGGCGACTCGGTCGAGTAGACGGCGGCGACGTCGGCGCAGAGCGCCGCCCGCTCGTCCGGGTCGCCGAGCAGCGGCTCCAGCGTGAGATAGCCGCCGTGGATGCCGTCCTCGACGTCGTGCACCGAGTACGCCACGTCGTCGGCCCAGTCCATCACCTGCGCCTCCAGGCACCGCCGCTCGCCGGCCGGGGAGCCCTGCCGCAGCCAGGCGAAGGCGGGCAGGTCGTCGGCGTACACCCCGAACTTGCGCCGGCCGGGTTGGCGGGTCCACGGGTACTTGCCGACCGCGTCCAGCGAGGCGCGGGTCAGGTTCAGCCCGGCGGACGTCCCGTCCTGGGCGTACGCCTTGGCCTCCAACCTGGTGAGTACCCGCAGCGTCTGGGCGTTGCCCTCGAACCCACCGCAGTCGGCGGCCAACTCGTCGAGCGCGCCCTCGCCGTTGTGCCCGAACGGCGGGTGTCCGAGGTCGTGGGCCAGTCCGGCGGTGTCCACCACGTCCGGGTCACAGCCCAGCCGGGCGCCCATCTCCCGGGCGATCTGGGCCACCTCCAGCGAGTGGGTCAGCCGGGTACGCAGAAAGTCGTCGGTGCCGGCCGTGTGCACCTGGGTCTTCGCGGCGAGCCGGCGGAACGCCGCCGAGTGCAGCACCCGGGCCCGGTCCCGCTCGTACGGGGACCGGCCGTGCTCCGGATCCTTGACCGGCTCCGCGACCCGACGCGCCGCGTCCGGCGCACCGGACGCGGCACTCAATCCCCACGCTGCCGCAGCACGCAGAACTCGTTGCCCTCCGGGTCGGCCAGCACCGTCCAGTCGTCGCCGTCCTGGCCGATGTCGACGTGCCGGGCGCCCATGTCGACAAGCCGTTCCACCTCGGCCTCCCGGTCGGTCGGCCGCAGGTCGAGGTGCAGCCGGTTCTTGCCGGCCTTGGCCCCGGTCACGGGCACGAAGACGATGCCCGGCAGCCGATCCGCGCTCTGCCGGATCTCCACCTCGTCCGGCCGCTCCTCGACCACCTGGTACCCGAGCGCCTCGGCCCACCAGCGGGCCAGCCGACCCGGATCACGGGCGTCGACGGTCAGGCTCTCCCACACGGCGGTCATCCGGACACCGCCACCGCGACACCGACAGCCTCTGACAACTCGGTACGGGATCCCATCCGGCCACCCCTTCGCGAAACGACGGTCCACGGGCGAAGTCAGGTTACGCCCGGGGGCTCGGTTCGGCGCGCCGACGACGTGGCCCCGGCGGGTCCGCATCCTCCGATCAGATGAGAGTTGCCGTCCGATTGCCGACGGTGACGGGATCGCGCTCATCGACATCCACCGGTAGCGTCGCCATAGCGGAAAGTCACCTGTTGCGGCGAGACACGACCGGTGGGAGAGACACGCTCGTGAACGCGGAAACGATGATGGGCACCGAGTTGCGCGGGTTGCGCCGACGCCGTCCCGAGGTCGCCGGCACGGTCCTCGCCGGCACGGACGGCCTGCTCATCTCCAGCGACCTGCCCACGACCGACGCCACTCACCTGGCGGCGCTGGCCGCAGCCAGCTTCGGCCTCGGGCATCGGATGGCCGCCACCGTGCGGCAGGGCGAGTTCCACGAGTCCGTGGTGCACACCACGGCCGGCTGCGTGGTCACCTACCCGGCCGGCCGGGACGCCCTGCTGACCCTGGTCGCCACACCGGGAGCGGATCTGGCGGCGCTGCGCGAGGAGGCCCGTGGGGTGGTCCGGCGTGCCGGTCCGGCGCTGGCCGCCTGCCGCCAGCCGACGCTGTTGCCCCACCAGGCGGATCCGCACGCCCCGCTGGCGGTGCGCACCCCGATGGCCACGTTGCCGAACCAGCGCCCCCGCCGCGCACAGTCCATCACCTGGCGCCGCCCCCCGCTCTGACCACTGCATCTTGCGGGCGCCCCGGGCACTCCGCCCGCCACCGTGCGCCGGCCACGCACCGCGCCACGCGGTACGCCGCGGCCACGCGGTACGCCGCACGCCACGCCACGCCGTACGCCGCGCCGCGCCGAACGCCACCCCACGCCACGGCAGGCAGGGCGACAACATCGGGGATGTTGCTGCCTCAAAGCAGCGCGACACAGCAACATCCCCGATGTTGCTGCCTCCAGACCTGACACGAGGCGGCGTGGGGTGGCATGGGGCGACGCGGGCGACCCAGGCGACGCGGGCGACCCAGGCGACCCAAGCGACCCAGCCGACCCGGGCGACGCAGGGGACGCGGGCGACGCGGGCGACGGCTCGTCCCGGGCGGGGCGAGCCGTGTGGGTCAGCGGCTGTCCGAGCCGGTGGTGATCACCGCCGCGCGGCCGGCCTCCAGCCGGGCCACCGGCACCCGGAACGGTGAGCAGGAGACGTAGTCCAGCCCGACGGAGTGGAAGAAGTGCACCGAGTCGGGGTCGCCGCCGTGCTCGCCGCAGACCCCGATCTTGAGCCCCGGGCGGGCCGCCCGCCCCTCCTCGGCGGCGATCCGGACCAGCCGACCGATGCCGTCGGCATCGATGGACTCGAACGGTGAGATGCCGAAGATGCCCAGCTCCAGGTAGCGCCAGAAGAACGCCCCCTCGACGTCGTCGCGGGAGAAGCCCCAACCCATCTGGGTCAGGTCGTTGGTGCCGAAGGAGAAGAACTCGGCCGCCTCGGCGATCTGCCCGGCGGTCAACGCCGCCCGGGGCACCTCGATCATCGTGCCGATCAGCACGTCGACGGCGCTGCCGCCGACCACCTCGGCGATGATCCGCTCGGCCTCGGCGCGTACCGTCTCCAACTCCTGCACCGCGCCGACCAGCGGGACCATGATCTCCGGGCAGGCGGGGACGCCCTGGCGGGTGCACTCCACGGCCGCCTCGGTGATGGCCCGGACCTGCATCGCGAACAGCCCGGGGATGACCAGGCCCAGGCGTACGCCGCGCAGCCCGAGCATCGGGTTCTCCTCGTGCATGCGGCGTACCGCCGCGAGCAGCGCCTCCTCCTTCGCGACGTCCTCGCCGCGTTCCTGCGCGACCGCCACGTTCACGGCGAGCTGCTCCAGCGGCGGCAGGAACTCGTGCAGCGGCGGGTCGATAAGCCGGACGGTGACCGGCAGGCCGTTCATCTCCCGGAAGATCTCCACGAAGTCGGCCCGCTGCAACGGCAGCAACGCGGCGAGCGCGTCCTCCCGCTCGGCCGGGTCGCGGGCCAGGATCAGTCGTTCCACCAGCTCACGGCGGTCGCCGAGAAACATGTGCTCGGTGCGGCACAGCCCGATGCCCTCGGCGCCGAAGCGCCGGGCCCGGGCCGCGTCGGCGGCGGTGTCGGCGTTGGTACGCACCACCAGGCGCCGGCTGGCGTCGGCGTGCGACATGATCCGGTGTACGGCCTTGACCAGGGCGTCGTCCGTGCTCGCCGGGTCGAGTTCACCCTCGAAGTAGCGCACCACCTCCGACGGGCTGACCGGCACCTCGCCCAGGTACACGTTGCCGGTGGTGCCGTCGATGGAGACCACGTCGCCCTCGGTGACCGTGTGTCCGGCCACGACGAACCGCCGCTTCGGCACGTCGATGTCCAGTTGGTCGGCGCCGGAGACACAGGTCTTGCCCATCCCCCGCGCCACCACGGCGGCGTGGCTGGTCTTGCCGCCCCGCGAGGTCAGGATGCCCCGGGCGGCGATCATGCCGTTCAGGTCGTCCGGGTTGGTCTCCCGGCGGACCAGGATGACGGCCTCACCCTCGGCGGCCAGCTCGACCGCGCGGGCCGAGGTGAAGACCACCTTGCCGACCGCCGCGCCCGGCGAGGCGCCGATGCCGGTGGCGACCGGCTGGAACTCGTGGTCGAGCTGGAAGCGCGGGAACATCAGCTGGGCCAGTTGCGCGCCGTTGACCCGGTGCAGCGCCTCGTCGACGTCGATCAGGCCCTCGTCGACGAGCTGGCCGGCGATGACGAACGCGGCGGCGGCGGTGCGCTTGCCGACCCGGGTCTGCAGCATCCACAGCTTGCCGCGCTCGATGGTGAACTCGATGTCGCACAGGTCGCGGTAGTGCCGCTCCAGCCGGGCCAGGTAGTCGAGCAGTTCGTCGTAGGAGTCCTTGTCGATCCGCTCCAGCTCCTGCAACGGCACGGTGTTGCGGATGCCGGCGACGACGTCCTCGCCCTGCGCGTTGGCCAGGTAGTCGCCGTAGATGCCCTGGGCACCGCTGGCCGGGTCGCGGGTGAAGGCGACGCCGGTGCCGGAGTCGGGACCGAGGTTGCCGAAGACCATCGCCACCACGTTGACGGCGGTGCCGAGGTCCGCCGGGATCCGCTCCTGCCGGCGGTAGACCACCGCCCGCTCGGCGTTCCACGAGTCGAACACCGCGCGGACCGCCAGGTCCAGCTGTTCGCGCGGCTCCTGCGGGAACTCCCGCCCGGTGTGCTTGGTGAAGATCTTCTTGTACGCGTCGACAAGCCCGCGCAGGTCGTCGGCGTCCAGGTCCAGGTCGAGGTCGGTGCCCTTGGCGCGCTTGGCCTCGTCGATCGCGTGTTCGAACTCCTCGCCAGGTACGTCGCAGACGGTCTTGCCGAACATCTGGATCAGCCGCCGGTAGGAGTCCCACGCGAACCTGTCCGCGCCGCCGGAGGCGGGCTGGTCGGTCGAGCCGCCGGCCTGCCGGGCCAGCCCTTCGACGCTGCGGTCGTTGAGACCGACGTTGAGTACGGTCTCCATCATCCCGGGCATCGAGAACTTCGCCCCGGAGCGCACCGAGACCAGCAGCGGGTCGTCCGGGTCACCCAGGCGCCGGCCCATCTCACGCTCCAGCGCCGTCAGGTGCGCGCTGATCTGTTCGGCCAGTCCGGCCGGCTCCGTACCCGTGCCGAGGTACGCCTTGCACGCCTCGGTGGTGATGGTGAAGCCGGGCGGCACCGGCAGGCCGAGATTCGTCATCTCGGCCAGGTTCGCCCCCTTGCCGCCGAGGAGGTCCTTGAGATCCTTGTTGCCCTCGGCGAAGTCGTAGACGTACTTGTGCTCAACCGTCTCTTGCGCAGCCACCAGAGCCTCCCACGCGCCCGGATTGACACTTAACGAAGGTTCAGTTTTCCGATACCCCGAATCCATGGGCTGGCAATCCGGGGAGTCGTGCCGATCGGTGGGCGAAGGCTAAGCGAACATCGCGCAGCCCGGGGCCATTCGGTGACAATAGGCACAGCAATCACGACTGTTCGCGTTCGGCACAGTTTTTGGGAACGTTTCCACGCGCACATTCACGCAATTGCCGGCCTCCCCGTACGCTTGACGGCACGCTCTGTGACCACCCCGCACCATTGCCACAACCGCCGCGAATACACCCCCTCGGGAGTCCTCGTGTCCGCCCCACCCCGCACCGCTCCGGAACCACTCGACCCGACCCACCGCGCCGCCACCCCACCCGCCGAGGCGGCGTCCACCCCGGAGCGGGAGACCGCCGCCCGGGGCGGCACAGGTGGTGGGATCGCCGCCCGGGCGAACGCCGGGGCGGAGTCCGTCGCGCGGACGAACGCCAGCGCCGAGGCGCAGGCCGCCGTACCGGTGGACGCGGCGGCCGAGACCGCCGCGGGTGCCGACGACGCGGCTCAGGCTGCCGGGCGTACCGCCGAGGAGCTGGCCGGTGCGGCGGAGCGGAAGGCGGCGGCGCTGCTCGGGCCGCCGGCAGCGGCCCGGCTGGGTGACGTGGTGCCCGCCCCGGAACGGGTCGAACCGGACGCCGCGGCCGACTACCTGCTCAGCGCCGACGCGGTGATCCGGGTCAGCGCCGATCCGGCCGCCGTGGCCGTCGCCGGGCAGCTCGCCGCGCTGCTGCGCCCGGCCACCGGATACCCGCTGCCGGTGACCGACACCATTGCGCCCGTCCCGGCCGGCGGCATCGCCCTCGCCCTGACCAACGAGGTTGCCCTGGGCGCGGAGGGCTACCGGCTCGACATCAGCACCGACGGCGTACGCATCGCCGCCGGCACCGCCGCCGGCCTCTTTCACGGGGTGCAGACGCTGCGGCAGCTGCTGCCGGCCGCCGTCGAGAGCGCCACCCCGGTCACCGAACGCTGGGTGCTGCCCGGCGGTTCGATCCTCGACCGCCCCCGCTATCCCCACCGGGGCGCGATGCTCGACGTGGCCCGGCACTTCTTCGGCGTCACCGACGTGCTGCGGGTGATCGACCACCTGGCCCGGTACAAGCTCAACCGGCTGCACCTGCACCTCACCGACGACCAGGGTTGGCGGATCGCGATCGACTCCTGGCCGCGACTGGCCACCGTCGGCGGGGCCGGCGCGGTCGGCGACGCCCCCGGCGGGTACTACACCCGGGCCGACTACCAACGGATCGTCGGCTACGCCGCCGACCGGCACATCACCGTGATCCCCGAGATCGATCTGCCCGGTCACACGAACGCGGCGTTGACCGCGTACGGCGAGCTGGCCCCCGACCGGGTCGCACCGCCGCCGTACGCCGGCACCGAGGTGGGCTTCAGCTACGTCGATCCCGCCAACGAGCGCACGTACGACTTCGTCGCCGACGTGCTCGGCGAGATCGCCGCGCTCACCCCCGGCCGGTGGCTGCACATCGGCGGCGACGAGGCGTTCAAGGTGCCCGCCGAGGTGTACGCCGGCTTCGTCGAGCGGACGCAACGCATCGTGGCTGGGCTGGGCCGGGACGTGATCGGTTGGCACCAGATCGCCCCGGCAGCCCACTGCGACGGGCGGATCCTGCAATGGTGGGGCACGACCGGCGACGACCCGGCGACCGCCGAGGCGGTACGCCGGGGCGCTCGACTGATCCTCTCCCCCGGCAACCACGCGTACCTCGACATGAAGTACGCCCCGGACACCCCGATCGGGCACGACTGGGCCGGCCTGATCGACGTACGCCGGGCGTACGACTGGAACCCGGCCGATCACCTGGCGGGCGTACCGGCCGAGGCGGTGCTCGGCGTCGAGGCGCCGCTGTGGACCGAGTCGGTGACCACCCTCGCCGAGATCGAGTTCATGCTGTTCCCCCGACTGCCCGCCATCGCCGAGCTGGGCTGGTCCCCCCGCTCGACGCACGACTGGGCAGCGTTCCGCGAACGACTGGCGCTGCACGGCACACGGTGGGCGATGGCAGGCATCGCGTACCACCGCTGCCCCGATCTGCCCTGGCCGGCGACGGCGGTGCCCGCCCCGCGCAGGCCGTCGTCCAGCGCCGAGCCGGCCGAGCCCCCGCCGGTGACGTAGAGGGAGAGCCGGTCGACCGCCCACGCACAGCCCTCGTCCCGAAAACCGGCCGTACGCAGGATCGCCAGTAGCGCCTCCGCGATGGGGCGGGGCGTCGCGGCGCTGGTGCTGACCGCCTTCCTCACCTGCGCCACCCTCGACCATGCCGGGGTGCGCCCCGGCGCGCCGGGTGGGGCTGTTCGAGCGGATCGCGATATATGCCGGGATCACCTGGCTCGGCGTCGCCGGCACCCGGCTCCTGACCAGCCCCTGACACCCGGATCACCATGTGGCCGGATTGTCCGGTTCGTCGGTGGCCGCGGCCACGCCACCGGCGGAATCGCGGGCCGGGTCCGGTGGTTGTACATGGGGTAACCACGGGCGCCTCCGAGCGCCGCCCCCGGCCCGGGTCGGAATGGCCCCCCGCCGTCGGGCGTTACATCCCCCGGACAACGCCAGGGCGACCGCCTCCCGCGACGCCCACGGAATGACCCCGGCCGGAATGACTTCGCACCACCCGGCGTTACATCTGGCCGGGCCGCGAGCCCCGGAATGACCCCGCACCACCCGGCGTTACACCGTCTCCGGGCAACGGACCAGCTCGTAGCACGTCTTCCCTTTCACGCGAGGCCCACCCGCACCCCCCTTACCGCGGGAACCGCCGCGCACCCCCGACCGAAAGGTGCAGACCATCATGGCTACCACCATCCTGCGCAAGACCGCCCTGACCATCGCCGCAGCCGCCGCCACCGCCGGTGGCATCGCCGGCCCCGCCGTCGCCGCCCACGCCGCCCCCACCACCAAGCCGGCCGCACAGGTACAGACCGACCGCAAGGCCGGTGGCGAGCGCGAACTCGGCGTCCGCTACGAAGCCCAGCCCAACTTCTACTACTGCGGCCCCGCCGCCGCCCGCAACGCACTCAGCGTCCAGGGCAAGAACATCGACGTCGACACCATGGCCAAGGAAATGCGCACCACCGAGGCCGGCACCAACTCCATCAACGACATCACCCCGGTACTGAACAAGGAGACCGGCAAGGACGTCTACAAGTCGGTCGAGATCACCGACACCAAGGCCGACGACAAGCAGACCGACAAGCTGCGCGACGACATCGTCCGCACCGTCGACAACGGCCGTGCCGTGGTCGCCAACATCGCCGGCACCGCCACCGACACCGACGGCACCACGCACAGCTTCGAAGGCGGCCACTACATCAGCGTCGTCGGCTACCGCGACGGCGGCGACACGGTCACCATCGCCGACTCCGCCGACCCCGCCCAGGCCTCCTACCGGATGAGCATCGACGCCCTCGCCGACTGGATCGCCACCCGCGGCTACACCGCCACCTCCTGACCAACCGGGAACACCACGAAGGGCCGACCCCCAGCGGGTCGGCCCTTCGCCGTCTCTCCCCCCGACCCAACCCCTACGCCATCCCCACCCACACCCCACCCCGGACCGCCCGGAGGATGCAGCAACATCGGGGATGTTGTGGTGTCAAGCCACGGCGAGGCAGCAACATCCCCGATGTTGCCGCCTCGCCGCCAGCAGGCGGATGCGAGGGCGGGGCGACGGGGTGGGGTGGGGGTGGGGGCGGTCGGGGTCAGCCGCCGGAGTCGTCCAGCTCGGCGCCCTCGGGAACGGTGTCGTCGTCGCGGCTGGCCAGCCAGCCGTCGGGCAGGAAGACCTTGCCCGGCGAGTTGGTGCGGCCGCGCGGCTGGCCCAACGTCTCCACCGGGAATGGCACCGCGGGGTCGAGCTTGCCGAGCAGGTCGTCGAGCTGGGCCAGGCTGTCGATCATCGCCAGGGAGCGGCGCAGCTCGCTGCCGACCGGGAAGCCCTTGAGGTACCAGGCGACGTGCTTGCGGAAGTCGGTGCAGCCGTCCCGCTCACCCCGGGCCGGGTTGCGGGCACCGGCGGTGAACTGCTCGACCAGCAGCTCGGCGTGCCGGCGCATGGTCACCGCCACCTCGCCGAGCATGGGCAGCCGCCGCTGCGGCGAGCCGTCGAACGCCGCCTCCAGGTCGGCGAAGAGCCACGGCCGGCCGAGGCAGCCACGGCCGATGACCACACCGTCGACCCCGGTGTGCGCCACCATCCGCAGCGCGTCGTCGGCCTCCCAGATGTCGCCGTTGCCGAGCACCGGCACGTCGAGCGCCTGCTTGAGGGTGGCGATGGCGTCCCAGTCGGCGGTGCCCGAGTACCGCTGGGCGGCCGTACGCCCGTGCAGGGCGACCGCGGCGACGCCGGCCTCCTGGGCGGCCAGCCCCGCCTCGACGTACGTCAGGTGGTCGTCGTCGATGCCCTTGCGCATCTTGACCGTGACCGGCACCCCGGCGGGTGACGCGGCGTCCACGGCGGCCCGCACCAGGCGGGCGAAGAGCCGCCGCCGCCAGGGCAGTGCCGCGCCGCCACCGCGCCGGGTCACCTTCGGCACCGGACAACCGAAGTTGAGGTCGATGTGATCGGCGAGGTCCCGTTCGACCACGATCCGCACGGCGGCGGCGGTGGTCTCCGGGTCGGTGCCGTAGAGCTGGAGGCTACGCGGGCGCTCGTCCGCCCCGAACGCAATCATCCGCAGCGTCTTCGGGTTCCGCTCGACCAGGGCGACGGTCGTGATCATCTCGCAGACGTAGATGCCGCCGCCCTGCTCGCGGCAGAGCTGCCGGAAGCCGACGTTCGTGATGCCGGCCATCGGGGCGAGCACCACCGGCGGCCACACCCGGTGCGGTCCGATGGCCAGCGGCGGCAGGTCGGTGGCGGGACGGAGGGCGGTTTCCACCGCCCAAGGGTACGGGGGCCGTGGTCAGCGCCGCTGCCACGGCCACCGGCGACCCCCGCGGTCAGGCTCCGAGGCACTCCGAAGAAGATCCGCCGTCGCCCGTAGCTTGTGCCGGATCTCCATGCCGGTCACGCCGAGCAGATCAGCCAGCTGGCTGCCCTGCTCGACCACCAACCGGGCACGCTCGACGTCACCGACCATCAACAACGCCGGCGCGTAGATGGAGTACGTGTTGGCCAGCTCCCAGATGGTGATCGGCTGATGCGGGTCGAGCGCCTTCAGACGCAGCTCCGTCGCCCGGGAACCGGCAAGCACCGCCTCCTGGACATCGGACGCCGCACCCTGCTCCTGGTGGCGGTGCAGCAGAGCGTTCGCGTAGTTGTGGTAGGCGGTGGCCATCGCCGCACGGGTACGCGGCCCGGCGCCGGGCGGCGGACCGGCGCTGTACAGACCGATCTCGATCGCCTTCTCCAGCAACTGCAGCCGGGCAACGGGACTGCCGGCCACGAACGCCGACTCGCCGGAGTCCACGAACGCGGTGATCAGCTCACCCAGCGCCTCGTCCCGGCGTGGCTGGGTCGGATCCGGATGTTCCGCCTTCACCGCCTGATGGATCTCCGCGAACAGCACGATGGCCTCGTGGCCCGAATCCTTCGCCCGGTCGTGGCGGCCCATGGCGGCCAACACCATGCTGTGCCGCCACAGGGCCCGGGCCAGCTGGCGTTGATCGTGCCGGTCGACCCGGCCACCCGCGACGGCCTGCCGGTACGCCTCGATCACCCGCAGCCAGAGCGCGTCCGCCTGCTGCCAGCCCGCCGGTCGGCTGGAGAGCTCCCGCGCCCGCTCGAAGATCTCCTCGCGTGCTTCCGGCTCCACGTCGTCGGCCCTTCGTCGTCTCCGTGCGGCGCTGCCCGCCCTGACGACATCATCGGCCATGGATGCCAGTTGCGTTACCCGGTGAGCGCGGTCCGGACCGCGCTCACCGGGGCGAGCCGGGATCAGCAGCCGGGCAGATGGTCGATCAGGTAGCGCTCGACCTGGTCCAGGCCGATCCGTTCCTGGGTCATGGTGTCCCGGTTCCGTACGGTCACCGCGTCGTCGTCGAGCGTGTCGAAGTCGACGGTGACGCAGAACGGGGTGCCGATCTCGTCCTGCCGGCGGTAGCGGCGACCGATGGCCTGCGAGTCGTCGAACTCGACCACCCAGCGCTTGCGCAACTGCGCGGCGAGGCCCTTCGCCTTCGGCGAGAGCGCCTCGTTACGCGACAGCGGCAGCACCGCCACCTTGACCGGGGCCAGGCGAGGGTCGAAACGCATCACGGTGCGCTTGTCGACGCCGCCCTTGGTGTTCGGCGCCTCGTCCTCGTCGTACGCCTCCAGCAGGAAGGCCAGCACCGCGCGGGTGAGGCCGGCGGCCGGCTCGATCACGTACGGGATCCACCGTTCGCCCTTGGACTGGTCGAAGTACGACAGGTCGACGCCGGAGTGCTTGCTGTGCGTGGAGAGGTCGAAGTCGGTGCGGTTGGCGATGCCCTCCAACTCGGCGAACTCGGTGCCGCCGAACTGGAACCGGTACTCGATGTCGACGGTGCGCTTCGAGTAGTGCGAGAGCTTCTCCTTGGGGTGCTCGTAGAAGCGCAGGTTGTTCTCCGACAGACCGAGGTCGAGGTACCAGTTCCAGCGCTCGGCGAGCCAGTACTCGTGCCACTGCTCGTCGGTGCCCGGCTCGACGAAGAACTCCATCTCCATCTGCTCGAACTCGCGGGTACGGAAGATGAAGTTGCCCGGGGTGATCTCGTTGCGGAACGACTTGCCGGTCTGCGCGATGCCGAACGGCGGCTTCTTTCGGGCCACCGTCTCCACGTTGCGGTAGTTGACGAAGATGCCCTGGGCGGTCTCCGGCCGCAGGTAGTGCAGGCCCTCGTCGCTCTCCACCGGGCCGAGGTAGGTCTTCATCAGACCGTTGAACATCCGTGGCTCGGTGAAGGTGCCCTTGTTGCCGCAGTTCGGGCAGTTCAGCTCGGCCAGCGAGGTCGGCGGGCGGCCGTGCTTGGCCTCGTACGCCTCCTCAAGATGGTCGGCGCGGAACCGCTTGTGGCAGGACTGGCACTCGGTCAGCGGATCGACGAAGGCCTCCAGGTGCCCCGAGGCGGCCCACACGTCCCGGGCGAGGATCACCGCGGAGTCCAGACCCACCACGTCGTCGCGCTGCTGGACCATGGTCTTCCACCACTGCCGGCGGACGTTCTCCTTGAGTTCCACGCCGAGCGGACCGTAGTCCCACGCCGACCGGGTGCCCCCGTAGATCTCGCTGGAGGGGAAGACGAAGCCTCGGCGCTTGGCGAGGCTGACGACGGCGTCGATACGGTCGGCTGGCATTTCTCCTCCTACGCCGACTGGCGGTCGGCGGGGACGTCACGGTCGGCGGGGACGGTTCGGGACCACGGTACGACCGGTGCGGTCCCGAACCCAGCACATTACCTGCGGCCGGTCAGTTGACTCCGCAGACCTCCATGCCGCCGGTCTGTGGATCCTGTGCCAGCACGACCTGCTGGCGTTCCTGGCCGCCGCCACGGTAGGTCACCTCCACCGGCACGGTGAGCGTGGTGGTGTCCACCTCACCGACCCGGTAGGAGGAGATCTGCGGCTCAGCGGCGGAGCGGCGTTCGAACTCCTGCCGGGACTCGCGCCGCCGGGCGTCCTCGCAGAGCTGGTCGTACGCCCGGGCGTAGTCACCGTCGGAGAGGGCCCGGTAGTAGTCGCCGGAGACGGTGCGGCCCTGCTCCTCGATCGCCTGCACCTGACTGACGAGCAGGCCGACGACTGCGGTGCCGCCACCACCGCAACAGAGCACGAGAGCCAGTGCTCCCGCGCCGAGACCGAGCCAGAGCCGGGATCGACCTCCCTCGGTCGGCGGTGCCGCGAACGGCGGCGCCACCCCGGGCCCGGGCGGCGGCACCGGCGCACCCTGCTCCGGGCTGGGCGGGGGCGCATCGGGGCCGGGCAGCGAGGGGTCTGGTGGTGGGGCTGCCGGTCCGGGAGCGGTCATAGGAGCCAGCGTAGTGCCCAGCGACTCAGCGGTAAGGACCCGCAGCCCGGTCGCTGGCCACCGTGACCACGTCCCCGCCCGGCACGGCGGTCGCCAACGGCTCGTACGCGGACGGCTCGTCGAGACTCTCGGCGAGCAACGGCACCGCCGTGATCTTCACGTCGAATCCGCCGAGGGCACGGCGGTAGGTGCCCACCGACTCCCACTCGGTGACCAGGCACCAGTGACGGGGGTCGTCCAGCGCCCGGACGAGCTGTCCGCGCTGGTAGCCGGGCCGGGCGGCCAGCGCCGCGAGGGCTGCGTGGGCCCGGGCGGCGAACGCTTCGGCGACGTCTTCGTCGACCACGAACCGGTTGGTCACCAGCACCGGCTTCTCCTCCTCGTAGAGTCTGTGGGATGCAGCGTACGCAGCCTGGGATCGCCGCCCGACTGGCCCGGACCAACCCGACGACGGTGTTCCTGGTCACCCTCCTTCTCGCGCTTGTCGCGTTCTTCGCTCCGGGGGTGCTCGGCGGGCTGTTGACGTTGCTGCTGGCCGGCGCGCTGGCGGCCCTGCTGGTGACCACCTGGTCGGTGCAGACGCCGCAGACCCGGGCGATCCGGCTGATCGTGCTGACCCTGCTTGTCACCGCCGGTCTGGTGAAGCTGCTCTGACATGCAATCATGCGTTTTTGACAATCATTGTCGTTGTCGCGGAAAGTCGAGGGCATGACCTTCCGCTCCGCCCCGCGTGCCCTGGCCACCGCCACGGCCGCCCTGCTCGCCCTGACCGGCGTCACCGCCTGTTCGAACGACGACAGCCCGGCCGGCGCCGACCCGCAGCGGGTCGACGTGGTGGCCGGTTTCTACCCGTTGCAGTTCCTCGCCGAGCGGGTCGGCGGCGACGCCGTGGCGGTGACCAGCCTGGCCCGCCCCGGTGCCGAGCCGCACGACCTGGAGCTGAACCCGGGCCAGGTCGGCCAGATCAGCGAGGCGGAGTTGGTCCTGTTCCTGCACGGCTTCCAGCCCGCCGTGGACGAGGCGGTCGAGCAGCAGGCCGGTGACCGCGCCTTCGACGTGGCGACCGTGGAGCCCCTGCTGGACGCCACCGCCGGTGGCCACGACCACGGCCACGAGGACGAGGCGCACGCCGAGGAGGAGCAGCACGCCGAGGAGGCGTCCGAGGGCGCCAAGGACCCGCACGTCTGGCTCGACCCGACCCGACTGGCCACCATCGGCGACAAGCTGGCCGAGCGGCTCGGCACGGTCGACCCGGACCGGGCCGGTGACTACACCGCTCGGGCCGCCACCCTGCGTACCGAGTTGGAGCAACTGGACAGCGAGTTCACCGAGGGCCTGAAGACCTGCCAGCGTCGGGAGATCGTGGTCAGCCACACCGCGTTCGGCTACCTGGCGCAGAAGTACCAGCTGGAGCAGATCGGCATCACCGGGCTCACCCCGGAGAACGAGCCGTCCCCGCAGCGACTGGCGGAGGTGACCGAGGAGGCCCGGGAGCACCAGGCCACCACGATCTTCTTCGAGACGCTGGTCAGCCCGAAGGTGGCCGAGACCATCGCTCGTGAGGTCGGCGCCCAGACCGCCGTGCTGGATCCGATCGAGGGCCTGTCAGCCGAGGCCGGCGGGGACTACCTTTCGGTGATGCGTACCAACCTGGAAACCCTGAGGACGGCGTTGAGCTGCTCGTGACACCTGACGTCATCACCGTCACGCACGGGGTGGCCGGCTACGACGGCCGCCCCGTGCTTCGTGACGTCTCGCTTACCGTGACCGCCGGTGAGGTGGTCGCGGTCCTCGGCGCCAACGGCTCCGGCAAGTCCACCCTGATCCGCGCCATCCTCGGGCTCGTCCCGCTCAGCGCCGGCACGGTGACCCTCTTCGGCCGGCCGGTCCGCCGGTTCCGGCAGTGGCACCGCGTCGGGTACGTCCCCCAGCGTCTCGGTGCCGGCAGCGGCGTACCGGCCACCGTCGCCGAGGTGGTCGCCGCCGGGCGGCTGGCCCGCCGGGGAGTGCTGCGCCCACCCGGGCGAGCCGACCGGGAGGCCGTCGCCGAGGCGCTGCACGCCGTCGGCCTGGCCGACCGGGCGAAGGACCCGGTGAGCACCCTCTCCGGCGGGCAGCAGCAGCGCACGCTCATCGCCCGAGCCCTGGCCGGGCGGCCCGAACTGTTGATCCTCGACGAGCCGACGGCCGGCGTGGACGCGGCCAGCCAGGAGGCGTTCGCCGGTGCGCTGCGCGATTTCACCCTCGGCGGGGGGACCGTCCTGCTCGTCGCCCACGAGCTGGGTCCGCTGCGCCCGGTGATCGGCCGGGCGATCGTCGTACACCAGGGGTTCGTGGCGCACGACGGCGCCGTACCGGAGCCGGCCGGGCACCACGCGGCTCCGGACCACGACCACGTGCATCCGCACGGCCCCGAGGAGCCCGCCGGGCTGTGGAGCGCACGATGAGCCTCTTTCAGTACGAGTACATGCAGCTCGCGCTGGTCAGCGCTCTGATCATCGGGCTGACCGCGCCCGCGCTCGGCATCTACCTGGTGCAGCGGCGGCTGGCGCTGATCGGTGACGGCATCGGGCACGTCGCACTGACCGGGGTCGGTGCCGGCCTGCTCTTCCAGACCTCCCCAGTGATCATGGCGGTGATCGCGGCCACCATCGGTGCGATCGCCATCGAGCTGATCCGCGAACGTGGCCGTACCTCCGGCGACCTGGCCCTCGCGCTGCTCTTCTACGGCGGCATCGCCGGCGGGGTGGTGCTGGTCGGGCTCTCCGACAGCACCAGCTCCAACCTCAACGCGTACCTGTTCGGGGCGTTGAGCACGGCATCCCGGGCCGACGTGGCCACCATCGCGGTGCTCGGTGCGGCGGTACTGATCGCGATGATCGGGCTGCGGCCGGCGCTGTTCGCCGTCTGTCACGACGAGGAGTACGCCCGCGTCTCCGGCCTGCCGGTACGCACCCTCAACCTGCTGCTCGCGATCACCACGGCGATCACGGTGACGATCGCCATGCGCGCGGTCGGCGTACTGCTGATCAGCGCGCTGATGGTCGTCCCGGTGGCCACCGCGCAGCAGGTCACCAGGGGGTTCCGCAGCACCATGGCGGCGGCGATGGCGCTGGGTCTGTTCGCCGGCGGGGCGGGCATCTGGATGGCGGCGCTCGCCGACACCGCGCCCGGCGCCTCGGTGGTGGTGCTCGCGATCGCCTCGTTCGTGACGGTCACCCTGCTAGCTGCCGGTTGGCGCCGGCTCCGGCGGACCCGACCCCAGCCCGCGCCGGCTCCGGAGCCCCACGAGGTGGTGCTCGGCGGATCCTGATCCCGAGCGGTGCGCCGGTATTGGTTACCGTTGCAGGGTGACCAGCGGATCCGGCTATGACGCGTACGAGGGTGCCAGCGAGTTGCTGCGGGCCCTCTCGGCACCGATCCGGCTGGCGATCGTCAGCGAGCTGGCGGGCGGTGAGCGCTGCGTGCACGAGCTGGTGGACAAGCTCGGGGTGGCCCAGCCGCTGGTTTCCCAGCATCTGCGGGTGCTCCGTGGGGCGGGCGTGGTCCGGGGTTCCCGGCGGGGGCGGGAGATCGCCTACACCCTGGTCGACGAGCACGTCGCGCACATCGTGGCGGACGCGGTCAGCCACGCCGGGGAGGGATCATGAGCGAGCGAATCATCAGGCTCAGTGCGGACGTGCCTCATGACGGCACGCAGCGAAGCGGAGTGGCGTCATGAGCGACAGTGGTACGGCGGTTCGCAACACCCGTCAGCGTTCGGCGGTGAGTGCGCTGCTCGCCGAGACGGAGGGCTTCCACAGCGCCCAGGAACTGCACGCGATGCTGCGCGACCGTGGCGAGCGGGTCGGGTTGACCACGGTCTACCGGACGTTGCAGGGGCTGGCCGACGCGGGCGAGATCGACGTGATGCGCCCACCGGGCGGTGAGCATCTGTACCGCCGGTGCAGCGAGGGCCACCACCATCACCTGGTCTGTCGAGCCTGTGGGCGTACCGTCGAGGTCGCCGGCCCGACCGTGGAGACCTGGGCCGACCGCGTCGCCGCTCAGCACGGCTTCACCGACGTCAGCCACACCCTGGAGATCTTCGGCACCTGCCCCACCTGCGCCCCCTGACCCCACCCCCACCCCCACTCCACCCCTCGGCGATCTTGCACTTCTGGTCGGGACGGATGCCGCCAAAGCAGGCATACCGGCGACCATAACTGCAAGATCGGCGCGGTCTGACGGGGTGCCGGGGGGCGGGGTCCGTGGCAGGCTGTCCGGCGTGAAGATCTACGCTGATCGTTTCCCGACCGCGCTGCGACAGCTGCTCACCGACCTGCTCGTCGTCGCCTGGGTGTACGCGACGATCCGGGGCGCGCTGTGGCTGCACGACCTGGTGCAGAAACTTGCCGTACCCGGGCAGAAGCTGGAGGGGGCCGGCGGCGGGCTTGCCGACAATCTCGCCGAGGCCGGCGGCAAGGTCGGCCGGGTGCCGCTGGTCGGCGACGAGCTGACCGCGCCCTTCGAGCGGGCGGCCGCTGCCGCCCGTTCGCTTGCCGAAGCCGGCCGCGACCAGCAGGAGTTGGTCGACCAGTTGGCGCTGGCACTGGCCGTCGGGCTGCTGATCGTGCCGCTCGGGCTTGTGGTGTTCGGCTGGCTGCCGCTGCGGGTGCGTTGGATGCGCCGGGCGGGCTCGGCGGCGGCGCTGGCCGCCGCGCCCGCCGGCCGGGATCTGCTGGCCCTGCGCGCCCTGGCCGGCCAACCGCTGCGCAAACTCACCCGGATCGCCCCCGACGTCGCCGAGGCG
>NZ_JAGPXT010000067.1 GCF_018070465.1 Micromonospora sp. C95 | reverse complement strand
CGGCGGCACGCTCGTCCATGCCGGCCTTCTTCGTCGCCGCGATGATCGCCTTCACATTGGCGGTCTGCTCGTCGTTCAGCTCGATCGTCGACTGGTTGCTGGGGGTGCCGTGCGGCAGCACCTTGCTGGTGTCCGGCTTGTCAGCCCGCACCACGTCACCCTGCACCGCCGCCACCGCAGCCGCCTTGGCCGGGGTGGTGTCGGCGTGGGCGGCCACCGGACCGGCGAACAGGCCACCGGTGAAGGCCAGACCCGCGATACCCAGCACGCTCTTCCGCAGCATCGTGTTCATGACAAAGCTCCAATTCGGGGGTCG
>NZ_JAGPXT010000008.1 GCF_018070465.1 Micromonospora sp. C95 | reverse complement strand
GGGTGGGGGGTGGGGAGGGTCCGGGGCAGGGAGGGTTAGGAGGACTCGCGGGCGGCGGGGCCGGTGCCGAAGAGGACGTCGTCCCAGCTGGGCAGGCGCTTGCGCGGCTTGCCGCCGGCCTCGTTGGACTCGGCGGCGCCAGCGGCTGGCGCGTTGGTGCGGCGGGGACGCAGCACCGCCAACGAGGGCACGGCCGGCACCTCCTTGGGTGCGTCCGCGTCGTCGTCGAAAGCCGAGCCCGGACCGCCGCCGAGCAGCGCGGCAGCGCCCCCGGCGACCGCCCGCTGGCGCTGCGGGTCCGAGCCGCCGGCGAGCGCGGCCGGCGAACGCGGGTCGAGCCCACGGCCCGAGGTCGAGCCGAGTGGCCGGTCGAGGGAGGCGAGCAGTGCGTCGCGGCCGGCGCGGATCGGGTCACGACCTGCGCGACCCGGCTCGGCGGGCGAGGGCAGCCCGTGCCCACCCCGGCTCGGCTCGCCGCGCGACGGGCCAGGCAGGGCGTGGCCGCCCCGCTCCGGTGCCGGCTCCTGGCCCAGGATCGGCGTCGGGCGCTCGGCGCACAGATATTGCGCCATGTCGTCGTGCGGGGCGACCGACTGCCGGGTCTTGTCCAGATCCCAGACCGCCTGGGCGGTGGCCTTGCCGGACGGCCAGGTGGCGACGATCCGCCAGGTGCCGTCGTCGCGGCGCCACGCGTCCCAGGAGATCTTCTCGGTGTCGATCCCGTGCTGCGCCAGCCGACCGTTGACCACCTCAGCCAGCGGCGTCGGCTTCTCGGCGCCCTTGAGCCGGGTGCGCCGAGCGTGCTGGGCGAGCATCGCGCGCTCCTGGAGCACTGGCCCGGCGTAGCGGAGCACCCGGTCGACCGGGACACCGGCGATCCGCGCGACGTCCTCGGCGGACTCACCGGAGCGGATCCGGGCCTGGATGTCCCGAGGAGACAGTGAGGGCACCGGATCGGCGGCGGCCGGTGCCACCGCGAGCGTGGGCGTACCCGGCTCGGCATGCAGCGCTCCGGCGATACGCTCGTCCAACGGCAGGGCGAGCAGTCGCCCGACCTCGTCGGCGAGCACCAGGGCCTGGCCGTCCTCGGAGAGGGCGACGAAGCGTACTGGGCGCATCGCGTTGCCTCCGTCCCGCTTCGCTGGCCGTACGCCACGAGCCGGCCACCCGGGGCGTTGCGCTCCACGGTACGCCCATCCGTCCTGCGGCGGGAGACGCCACGCCCGGACAAGCGGCGGATCCGCCTGCTCCGCCGCTGTGTGACGGGTCAGCTGTCGACGGCCGACAGTGCCGTGGTACACGGTCCGAAGTGGTGCGGGGGCAGTCGAGCCGGAGCCGACCCAGGCATCCTACGGCGCGGGCCCGGCGCCCCGTTAGGGGTGCCGGGCCCGTGGTGCGGCGGGTCGGCGATCCTACAGCCGCTCGACGACGTAGTCGATGGACGCGGTCAGCGCCTCGACGTCGGCCGGCTCGACGGCCGGGAACAGCGCCACCCGCAACTGGTTGCGGCCCAGCTTGCGGTAGGGCTCGGTGTCGACGATGCCGTTGGCGCGCAGCGCCTTGGCGATCGCACCCGCGTCCACCCCGTCGGCGAAGTCGATGGTGGCGACCACGTTGGAGCGCAGTGCCGGGTCGGTGACGAACGGCGTGGCGACGGACGACCGCTCGGCCCAGCCGTAGACGATCGCGGCGCTCTCGGCGGTGCGCTTGGCCGCCCAGGCCAGACCTCCCTGGCTGTTCATCCAGTCGGTCTGCTCGGCGGCGAGGAAGATGGTGGCCAGCGCCGGGGTGTTGTAGGTCTGCTCCAGCCGCGAGTTGTCGATCGCGGTGACCAGGTCGAGGAACGCGGGGATGTACCGCCCGGAGGCCTTGACCTCGGCGGCCCGCTCCAGCGCGGCCGGCGACATCAGGGCCAACCAGAGCCCGCCGTCGGAGCCGAAGCACTTCTGCGGGGCGAAGTAGTACACGTCGGTCTCGCCCACGTTGACCTCGAGCCCGCCGGCACCGGAGGTGGCGTCGACAAGCAGCAGCGAGCCCGGGTCCGCGCCGGCCACCCGGCCGATCGGCACCGCCACGCCGGTCGAGGTCTCGTTGTGCGGGGTGGCGTAGACGTCCACGCCGGCCTCGGCGGCCAGGGCCGGGGCGCTGCCCGGGTCGGACTTGCGGACCGTCGGCTCGCCGAGGAAGGGCGCATCCTTGACGGCCTTGGCGAACTTGGCGCCGAACTCGCCGAAGCTGGCGAACTGGGCCCGGTCGCGGATCAGGCCGAACGTGGCGACCTCCCAGAAGGCGGTGGTGCCACCGTTACCGATGATCACCTCGTACCCCTCGGGGAGCGAGAAGAACTGGGCGATGCCGGAGCGCAACCGGGCCACCTGGTCGCGGACGGTCTGCTGCCGGTGCGAGGTGCCCAGGTAGCTGGTGGCCACCTCGGCGAGCGCGGAGACCGCCGCCGGACGGACCTTGGACGGCCCGCAGCCGAATCGGCCGTCGGCGGGCTTGATCTCGTCGGGAATCCGGATGGTCGGTGCGTCAGCCACGGTGTTCAAGATCCTTCCGCATGGGTCGGGGCCCGGGTGAGCAATATGGGCGTGGACCGACCGCGGACGCGTGCGTGACCGCACGGCGTTGCCGGGTCGGAGCCCGTCCGGCAGCGCTGCCGGACTTCATCCTCGCACCAGTCACCGCCGGTCCGGGCGCTGGTCCCACCCTGAACCATGAGGCGTCCGCCACAGCCGGCCGACCTGGCCTGCTGCGCCCCCGGCCTGTCGACCCGCTCCCGCTCGTCGGCCCCGCCTGTCGGCCGCCCCGCCTGCCGGCCGCGTCCGCTTGCCGGCCGCCCGGCCGCCGATGCCCGAGCAGTCGGAAGGGCCCCTCCGCCGTCCAGCAGAGGGGCCCTTTCGCTGCGTCTCAGACGTCGTGCGGGACGGCGTCCCAGCCGTCGACCTCGTGCGGCTTGCGGGTGCCCGGGCCGACGTAGCGGGCCGAGGGGCGGACCAGCCGCTGGAGCTTCTTCTGCTCCAGGATGTGCGCGCTCCAGCCGCCCATCCGGGCGCAGGTGAACATGGAGGTGAACATGTGCGCCGGTACCTCGGCGAAGTCGAGCACCACGGCGGACCAGAACTCGACGTTCGTGGCGAGCACCCGGTCCGGCCGGCGGGCCTGCAACTCGGCGAGGGCGGCCTTCTCCAGGGCCTCGGCGACCTCGAAGCGCGGGGCCCCCAGTTCCCGCGCGGTGCGGCGGAGCACCCGGGCGCGCGGATCCTCGGCCCGGTAGACCCGGTGGCCGAAGCCCATCAGCCGCTCACCCCGGTCGAGCACGCCCTTGACGTAGCCCTCCGCGTCGCCGCTGCGCTCGACCGCCTCCAGCATGGTCAGCACCCGCGACGGCGCGCCGCCGTGCAGCGGGCCGGAGAGCGCCCCGATGCCCGAGGAGATGCAGGCGGCGGCGTCCGCGCCGGTGGAGGCGACGATCCGGGCGGTGAAGGTGGAGGCGTTCAGGCCGTGCTCGGCGGCCGAGATGAAGTACGCGTCGACGGCCTTGACGTGCCGAGGGTCGGGTTCCCCGCGCCACCGCTTCATGAAGCGCTCGACGATCGTCTCCGCCTTGTCGATCTCCTTCTGCGGGACCGCCGGCAGCCCCAGGCCGCGAGCGGACTGGGCGACGAAGGAGAGTGCGGTGACCGACACCCGGGCCAGATCCCCGCGGGCCTGCTCGTCGGAGATGTCCAACAGCTGCTGCAAACCCCAGTACGGGGCGAGCATGGCGACCGCGGACTGCACGTCGACCCGGATGTCGCCGGAGTGCACCGGCACCGGGAACGGCTCGGCCGGCGGCAGGCCCGGGCCGAAGCGGCCGTCGACAAGTAGCGCCCAGACGTTGCCGAAGGAGACCTGGCCGATCAGGTCCTCGATGTCGACCCCGCGATAGCGCAGCGCACCACCCTCGCGGTCGGGCTCGGCGATCTCGGTTTCGAAGGCTACGACGCCCTCAAGTCCGGGTTTGAAATCGGCCATCTCACTGCTCCTGGTGTGTGGTCGGTGCGCCCGCCCGGGCTCGGTGCCCCGGCCCCGGCCGGGTGAGCGCCTTAGGCGACCCTCAGGGATGTGTTCGTGACATCTTGCCTGCTGGGGACCGGGTGCGCGAGACGCTGTCAATGTGCTGCTGGCGACATCCCGCTTGCCGAGCCCCTTCCGGCATCGACAAGACTGGGCCGGACGGGCTGGTCGCCGGGTGCGTACCGGCCCCATGGGGGAGGAGCGGGAGCGTGATGGGGGACACACCGGTGCCGGCCGGGATGCGGCACGAGTACGCCGCCGAGTCCGGCCTGACGGAGCGCGGACTGGCCGCCGACTGGCACGCCCAGTTCGACAGGTGGTTCGCCGACGCGGTCGCCGCCGAGCTGCCGGAGCCGAACGCCATGGTGTTCGGCACCGCCGACGGCGCCGGGCGGCCGAGCGCGCGGACGGTGCTGCTCAAGGGGTACGACTTGGAGGGCTTCGTCCTGTTCACCAACTACGGCTCCCGCAAGGGCGTCGAGGTGGCCGTCAACCCGTACGCCAGCCTGCTCTTTCCCTGGTTTCCGATGCAGCGGCAGGTGATCGTCGCCGGCCCGGTGGAACGACTCGACCGGGCGCAGACGGAGGCGTACTTCGCCAGCCGGCCGCGCGGTTCGCAGCTGGGTGCCTGGGCCAGTGCCCAGTCGTCGGTGCTGCCGGACCGGGCCGCCCTCGACGCCGCCTACCGGGCCGCGGCGGAGCGCTTCGCCGAGGTGGACCCGATCCCCGCGCCGCCGCACTGGGGCGGGCTGCGGGTGCGTCCCGACTCGGTGGAGTTCTGGCAGGGCCGAGCCAGCCGGCTGCACGACCGGCTGCGGTTCCGCCGGGCCGACGCCGGTTGGGTCGTGGAGCGGCTGGCACCGTGACCGTCGGCAGTACCGACCGGCCGCGCGAGCAGCGCCGCTGGGCGATCGATCTGCGTCCGCTGCGGGTACCGGCGTACCGGCGGCTCTGGCTCGGCAACGCCATCGCGATGTTCGGTTTCCAGTTCACCGCCGTTGCGGTGCCGGTGGAGATGTACGCGCTCACCGAGGACTCCCTCTGGGTCGGTCTGCTCGGCATCGCCGCCTTCGTACCACTGCTGGTTTTCGGGCTCTGGGGCGGCGCGGTCGCCGACGCCATCGACCGGCGGCGGGTGCTGCTGGGCGGCTCCATCCTGCTCTGGGTCGCGGTGCTGGGGTTGCTGGCCCAGGCGCTGCTCGGCATCGGTAGCCCGATCCTGCTGCTGGCCCTTGTCGGGTTGAGTTCGGTGGCGTTCGCGATCTCCGGGCCGGCCCGGGGTGCGCTCGTGGCCCGGCTGGTACCGGCCGAGCTGGTGCCCGCGGCCACCACGTTGAACTTCACCACCGCGATGGCGACCGCGGTTCTCGGGCCGCTGGCCGCCGGCCTGATCCTGGCGATCTGGGACCTCGGGGTGGCGCTGCCGGTCGCGTACGCCGTGGACGCGACGCTGCTCGCCGCGCTGGTCTGGGCGGCACTGCGACTGCCGGCCATGCCGCCGGAGCCCGATCCGGACGGCGGGCCCCGACAGGCGGGGCTGCGCAGCATCGTCGACGGCGTCCGGTACCTGGCCGGCAGCCCGGTGCTGCTGCTCTCCTTCGCAATCGACCTGATCGCGATGGTGTTCGCCTTCCCTCGGGCCCTGTTTCCCGAGGTGGCGACCGAACGTTTCGGCGGCGGCGCGGCGGTGGGCTGGCTCTACAGCTCCATCGCGATCGGCTCACTGCTCGCCGGTCTGGTGTCGGGGTGGATCGGCCAGGTCCGCCGGCAGGGTCTGGTGCTGGTGCTTGCCGTGGTGGGCTGGGGTGTCGCGGTGGCGTTGGCCGGGCTGGCCGGCCAGCTCTGGCTGGTGGTGGTGCTACTGGTACTGGCCGGCGCGGCCGATCTGGTCAGCTCGGTGGTACGGCAGTCGATGCTGTTGGTCTACGCACCGGACCGGATGCGCGGCCGGCTACAGGGCGTCAACACCGTCGTGGTGGCCGGCGGTCCGCGCCTGGGTGACCTCCGGGCCGGGGCGATGGCGGCCGGGTTCGGCGGTGGGGTGGCCTGGGTCGGTGGCGGTGTCGCGGCGGCGGTGCTCGCGGTGCTGCTCGCCGTGGCTTTCCCGGCGCTGACTCGCTACCGGTCGCCGAGCGGGGACGGGGCCGAGCGGGGACGGTGAGCACGAGCACGACGGCGGCCGTCGACCGCGGCGAGCGGACCACGGCGTCGGCGGCTAGGGTCTGGCGACATGGACAGCCGCGATCCGCTTCCCCTCTCGGGAGCCCAGTGGAGCATCTCGGCCGCCGGTCACGAGGCGGTCATCGTCGAGGTGGGCGGCGGACTCCGCGCCTACCACCAGGACGGGGTCGAGCACCTCGACGGGTACGCCACCGACGAGCTGTGCCCCGGCTCGGCGGGGCAGGTGCTCGCACCCTGGCCGAACCGGATCCGCGACGGTGTCTACACCTTCGGCGGCCGGTCGCGGCAGCTGAACCTGACCGAGCCGGAACGGCACAACGCCATCCACGGCCTGGTGAACTGGGCGTCGTGGCACCTGATCGAGCAGAAACCGGACGAGGTCACGGTCGGTTACGACCTGTTGCCGCAGCCCGGGTACCCGTGGCCGCTGCGGCTGCGTACCAGGTGGCGCGTGGGAGCCGACGGGCTGCGCGCCGAGCACGAGGTCACGAACACCGGCACCGAGAAGGTGCCCTTCGGCTTCTCCGTGCACCCGTACCTGCGGCTGCCGGGGGTGCCCGTGGAGGACATCGCCCTGTGCGTACCCGGCCGGACCCGACTGATGCTGGACGGCCGGCTGCTGCCGGTCGGCGCGGCCGTGGTGGCCGGCAGCGAGTACGACTACACCGAGCCGCGTCGCATCGGTGACGCGGTGCTGGATCTCGCCTTCGGGCAGGTGAACCGGGACGCCGACGGGGGCTCCTCGGTGACCCTGACCGGGCCGGACGCCGCGGCCGGGCTACGGATCTGGGCGGACGACCAGTTCGGCTGGTGGCAGGTCTTCACCGGTGACACCCTTACCGGCGAGCGGTTCCGCCGGTCGGTGGCGGTGGAGCCGATGACCTGCCCGCCGGATGCGTTCCGGTCCGGCCGGGATCTCATCACCCTGGCGCCGGGCGACACCTGGCGCGGGAGTTGGGGCATTCGGCCCGGGGTCTGACCGCCCGGTCACCAACCGGACGGGCAAGTGAGGAGTACGGCGTGGAGTTCGCGGAGGTGGTCCGGCGGCGCCGGATGGTGCGCAACTACGACCCGGACCGGCCGGTCCCGCCGGAGGTGCTGGAGCGGCTGCTGGAGCACGCGGTGCGAGCCCCGTCGGCCGGGTTCTCCCAGGGCTGGGGCTTCCTGGTGCTGGAGTCGCCGGAGGATCGGGAGCGTTTCTGGGCGGCCAGCACCCCGGAGGGCGGCGGGATGCAGCGGTGGCTGGCCGGGATGCGTCGGGCCCCACTGATCGTGGTGCCGCACGCCAACCGCTCGGTCTACCTGGAGCGGTACGCGGAGCCCGACAAGGGCTGGGCGGATCGGTCGACGGACCGTTGGCCGGTGCCCTACTGGTACGTCGACACCGGCTTCGCCGCGCTGCTGATGATGCTCACCGCCGTGGACGAGGGGTTGGGTTCCTGTTTCTTCGGCATTCCGCCGCAGCGGCTGGAGTCCTATCGGGAGGCGTTCGGTGTGCCGGAGGCGTACCACCCGATCGGTGCCCTCACTGTCGGTTATCGAGCCGCCGACCACCGGTCACCGTCGCTGCGGCGCGGGCGACGTCCGGTGGAGGAGGTCGTCCGACGGGGACGGTGGAGCTGACCCGAACCGGTGATTTCGTCCGGTTGAGAACCGGACGACCGGTGGCGAAACTGGCATCAGGGAACAGAACGTGGGGTGCGGGGTCCGGCTACGCTGGCACGGTCGTCGGCGCCGCAGGTCGCGGCGCCGTGCCGCGACCCGGCCCGGTGTCGTGGTACCGGCCCGGCCAGGGGAGGGGAGCGTCCGTCGTGATCTTCAGAGCGGTCCGGGACGGACGTCCCTATCCGGAACACAACCTCACGCTGAAGCAGTGGGCGGAGATTCCGCCCCGCCCATTGCGCCTGGACCAACTCATCACCACCAAGCGCGAGCTGGCGTTGGACAAGCTCCTCGCTGAGGACTCCACCTTCTACGGTGACCTGTTCCCGCACGTCGTGCAGTGGAACGGCGGTCTCTACCTGGAGGACGGCCTGCACCGGGCCCTGCGTGCCGCGCTGCAACAGCGCAACCAGATCCACGCCCGGGTGTTCGTGCTCGCCGAGGCGGTCGAGTGACCCCGGTCGACCTGCTCGACCTGGACACGTCGCTGACCGAGGAGGAGCGAGCGATCCGCGCCGTCGTGCGCCGGGTGGTCGACGACCTGGTCCGCCCGCACGTCGCCGGCTGGTACGAGGCCGGTCAGGTGCCGGCCCGTGACCTGGCCCGCGAGTTCGGCAAGCTCGGCCTGCTCGGCATGCACCTGACCGGGTACGGCTGCGCCGGCTCGACGGCCGTCGCGTACGGGTTGGCCTGTCTGGAGTTGGAGGCCGGTGACTCAGGTGTCCGGTCGCTGGTCTCGGTGCAGGGTTCGCTGGCCATGTACGCGATCTGGCGCTACGGCAGCGAGGAGCAGAAGCAGCGCTGGCTGCCGGCGATGGCGGCCGGCGAGGCGATCGGCTCGTTCGGGCTGACCGAGCCCGATCACGGGTCCGACCCGGCGTCGATGGCGACCCGGGCGCGCCGCGACGGCGACGACTGGGTGCTCGACGGCAGCAAGACGTGGATCACCAATGCGCCGATCGCCGATGTGGCGGTGATCTGGGCCCGCACCGACGACGGCGTGCGGGGCTTCGTCGTACCGATGGACACGCCGGGAGTGACGGCGCGGGAGATCACCCGGAAGATGTCGCTGCGCGCCTCGCTGACCGGAGAGATCTCCCTCGACGACGTGCGGCTGCCGGCGGACGCGCGGCTGCCCGACGCGACCGGGTTGAGGGCGCCGCTGAGCTGCCTGACCGAGGCCCGGCACGGCATCGTCTGGGGGGCGCTCGGCGCGGCCCGCGACTGTCTGGAGACCGCGCTTACGTACGCGACGACCCGCACCCAGTTCGGTCGGCCGCTGGCCGCTTTCCAGCTCACCCAGGCCAAGCTCGCCGACATGGCGGTCGAGTGGAACAAGGGCTACCTGCTGGCGCTGCAACTCGGCCGGCTGGCCGACGACGGAAGACTGCGCCCGGAGCAGGTGAGCGTCGGCAAGCTGAACAACGTACGGGAGGCGCTGGCCATCGCCCGGCAGTGTCGGACCATTCTCGGCGCCAACGGGGTCTCCGGGGACTATCCGGTGATGCGGCACGCCAACAACCTGGAGAGCGTGCTGACGTACGAGGGCACCTCGGAGATCCACCAGTTGGTCGTCGGGCAGCGGCTCACCGGCGTGTCGGCGTTCGCCTGAACCGGGCCCACTTCATCTGACGGGCTCGGCGAGCGGCTGTCGTAGGTTGGGTTTACCGTCATCACCAGAGACCGCGTCTGACGAGGACGGTGAGGGCGATGGCACGCGACGGCGACATCAACGAGCCCACCAGCGAGTTTGCCGACCACCGGTCGGGCGATGTGCTCACGGACGCCCCGGACACACCACCGCAGGCTCCCCACTCGGGCGGCGGAGCGGTCCGCGCCCTGCTCTGGGTGCTCGGCGCGGCGGCGCTCGCGGTGGTGGTGCTGCTCGGCGTGCAGACCACGGGGATCCTGCCCGAGTTCCGCAATCCGTTCAGCAAGGAGCAGACCGACCGCACGCAGCCCGCGTTGCTGGAGTCGATGCAGGACCTCAGCCGCTACGTGGCTGCCGAGGGCAACTTCCAGGTCGTGGTCGACCTGCAGAACGACCGGCGCAACGTGCCGGACTGGCTGCTCAACCAGCGGACCTTGTTCGTCGGGTCGGGCAGCGTCGAGGCGTACGTCGACTTCACCACCCTCACCGAGGGGGCGATCGTGCAGTCGGCCGACGGGAAGTCGGTCGAGATCAAGCTGCCGGCGCCGCAACTTGCCGAGACCAACCTCGACCTGGAGAAGAGCTACGTCTTCGCGGAGGAGCGCGGCCTGCTCAACCGCGTCGGTGACCTGATCGGCGGCGACCCGAACCGGCAGCAGGAGGTCTACCGGCTGGCCGAGGACCGGATCACCGCGGCGGCCCGGGACAGCGGTCTGAACGCCCGCGCCGAGGAGAACACCCGCAAGATGCTGGAGGGGCTGCTCCGCTCGCTCGGCTTCGAACAGGTCACCGTCACCTACATCGCCCCCTGACCCCGCCCCCGCCGGGGTGTGCGGTGGGCGGGGGGTGTGTGGGTGGGGGTCAGTGGCCGGTGACCAGGTGGCGGTCCTCGTTGGGCATGATGATCCAGAGCGCCAGGTAGACGATCACCTGGGTGCCCGGGAGCAGTAGCGACAGCAGGAACAGCAGCCGGATCAACCCGGCCGACATGCCGAACCGCCGCGCCAGACCAGCGCAGACCCCGGCGAGCATGCGCCCCTCGCGGGGACGGACCAGTTTGCGACTCATCGTCGTACTTCCCCTCTGCGGCGGTTCGCCGCTGCTGAGATCAACGGTAGGAACGGATGGCCGCCCCGCCCTCGGTCGGTAGGAGGAACGCCACCCCGCTGACCCGTAGGTGCTTACCCGTGTGGGCTCCGGACGACGCCTGCTGTCGGGATCAGGGCCGACTGCGACGCCGAGGAAGGCCGAGCTGTTCTCCGGCGGACGCTGTCGAGTCTCCGGCGGACGCTGTCGAGCTGAACCATTTGTGCCATCGCGGGTGCGATCCGTCTGCGCCGTCAGGTCGACAGCGCTCGCACCTCGGTCATGGTGGCGGCCCGGGTAGTAGGCTCGCTGGTCGGACGCCCTCACCCGGGCGTCACCAGGGCCGGACCGCACCGGAGACCGGCTACGACCCGGGTCGGCTATCCAGCACGGAGCCGGCCATGACCGGCCGCATACCGGTAACCCCGGCGACGGCGAGAAGGCACAGTAATGATCAGCGTGTTCGACCTGTTCAGTGTGGGTATCGGGCCGTCCAGCTCACACACGGTGGGGCCGATGCGGGCGGCGCGTACCTTCGTCGCCGGGCTCAAGGCCGACGGTCTGCTCACCGACACCGCCCGGGTGCGGGCCGAGCTGTTCGGTTCCCTCGGCGCCACCGGGCACGGGCACGGCAGTGACCGCGCGGTGCTGCTCGGCCTGGCGGGCGAGGTGCCCGAGACGGTCGACACGGACAGCGTCGAGGGGCGGGTCGGCCGGATCCGAGCGGAGCACCGGCTGCCCCTGCTGGGTACGCACGAGATCGACTTTGCGCCGGAGCGCGACCTGACGCTGCACCGTCGCCGGTCGTTGCCGTACCACCCGAACGGGATGATCTTCTCTGCGTACGACGCGGGCGGGGCCGAGTTGCGGACGCGCACCTACTACTCGGTGGGTGGCGGGTTCGTGGTGGACGAGGCGGCGGCCGGGGTGGACCGGATCAAGCCGGACAGCACCCCGGTCCGGTACCCATTCCTCACCGGCGCGCAACTGCTCGACGTGACCGCCGGAACCGGGCTGTCCATCAGCGAGGTCATGCTCGCCAACGAGGTGTCCCGGCGGGCCGAGGCGGACGTCCGGGCCGGGCTGCTGGACATCTGGCGGGTCATGCGGGAATGCGTCGAGCGCGGCTGCACCCGTGACGGCACCCTGCCCGGGGGCCTCAAGGTCCGCCGTCGCGCCGCCGAACTCCGTCGCAGCCTGGAGGCCGACGCCGCCGCCCCGGCCGCAACCGCGCCCGCCGGGCCGGCAGCGGGCGCCGGTGGGGATCCGCTGCACGTGATGGACTGGGTCACGCTGTTCGCGCTGGCGGTAAACGAGGAGAACGCGGCCGGTGGCCGGGTGGTGACCGCGCCGACGAACGGGGCAGCCGGGATCATCCCGGCGGTGCTGCACTACTACACGCGGTTCGTGCCGGGCGCCTCCGACGAGGGAGTGGTGCGCTTCCTGCTGGCGGCCGGTGCCATCGGGGTGCTGTTCAAGGAGAACGCGTCGATCTCCGGTGCGGAGGTGGGCTGCCAGGGCGAGGTCGGTTCGGCCTGCTCGATGGCCGCCGCCGGGCTGGCCGAGGCACTGGGTGGCACGCCGGCCCAGGTGGAGAACGCCGCCGAGATCGGCATGGAGCACAACCTGGGGCTGACCTGCGACCCGGTCGGTGGCCTGGTGCAGATCCCGTGCATCGAGCGCAACGCGGTGGCTAGCATCAAGGCGATCACCGCCGCCCGGCTCGCGCTGCGCGGCGACGGGGTGCACGCCGTCTCGCTTGACAAGGTCATCAAGACCATGCGGGAGACCGGCGCGGACATGAAGGTGAAGTACAAGGAGACGGCGCGCGGTGGCTTGGCCGTCAACGTGATCGAGTGCTGAGCGCTCGTCGGGCAACGTTCACCGGCTGCTAACCTGTCGTCCGTTCAGAGCGACCGGCAGTAGGGCGGTGCAGGCGAGGCGGGTCCTGGCCGAGGCTCTTACCAGGCGGGAGACGGTGGTGACCTCTGGCGTCGGGGCGTTGTGGTCGCACCGCAACTCGCTGCGCATTTTGGTCAGACGCGACCTGGCGGTCAAGTACCAGCAGTCGGTGCTGGGTTACCTCTGGTCGTTGATCGAGCCACTGGGCATGGGCGCGATCTACTGGTTCGTCTTCGGCGTGCTCTACTCCCGCGACACCAACCGCTATCTCGGCGAGGCCGCCGGGTCGTACCCGCTCTTCCTGATCACCGGGATCTTCGCCTGGATGTGGACCAGCGCGGCGTTGAGTGAGGCAACCCACGCGCTCACCGGCCAGGCCCGGCTGATCACCACGATGAACGTGCCCCGGCAGGTCTTCCCGATCGGCCGCGTGGTCGCCCGTTTCGCCGAGTACGCTGCCGGCCTGCCGATCCTGGCCGCCATCGCGATCTGGTACGCGGCACAGGGCCGGATCGAACCGGGTTGGTCGCTGCTCGCCCTGCCGCTCGCGGTGCTGATCCAGGCGGTCCTGTTGATCGGGCTGGCGCTGCTGCTGTCGGCGTTCAACGTGCTGATGCGGGACGTGGAGCGATTCATGCGCCTGGTCGTCCGGGTGCTCTTCTACGCCACGCCGATCATCTACCCGCTGAGCCTGGTCCGCGACTCCGGCCTGCCGGGCTGGCTGCGGGCGGCGTACGAACTCAACCCACTTGTCGGCATCTTCCAGCTGCACCACGCGGTGTGGTATCCGGACGAGTTCCCGGGTGCTCGGCTGCTCGCCACCAGCATCGGCGCCAGTCTGCTGCTGCTGGTGGCCGGCTGGTGGGCGTTCCGCCAGCTCGAATCCGCCGTGCTCAAGGAACTCTGATGGGTGAGCCGATCATCGAGGCGGAGGGCCTCGGCATCCGATTCGTCCGCAACCGCCGCCGGCAGTTGCGGCTGCGGGAGCTGTTCATCCACCGGGGTACGCGGGGTGCCTTCGACGGCCGGTTCTGGCCGCTGCGCGACGTCTCGTTCTCGGTCACGCCGGGGGAGACCGTCGGGGTGATCGGCCGCAACGGCACCGGCAAGAGCACCCTGCTGCGGCTGATCGCCGGGGTGCTGATCCCCGACGAGGGGCGGATCCGGGTCAACGGTGACGTCGCACCGCTGCTGGAACTCTCCGCCGGCTTCGCCAGCGACCTGACCGGGCGGGAGAATTTGTACCTGGTGGGCGGCCTGCACGGGCTGTCGGCCGGCTACCTCAAACGGCACTTCGACGAGATCGTCTCATTCGCCGGAGAGCAGGTGGAACGGGCCATCGACACCTCGGTGCGGCATTACTCGTCCGGGATGAAGGTGCGTCTCGGCTTCGCGATCATCTCGCACCTGCCGCACCCGATCCTGCTGATGGACGAGGTGACGGCGGTCGGCGACGCCGAGTTCCGCGAGAAGTGCTACACGACCATCGACCGGCTGCTCGGGGAGGGGCGCACACTGGTGCTGGTGTCACACAACGAGAAGGATCTGACCCGGTTCTGTCGTCGGGGGCTCTTCCTCGACGCGGGTCGGCTGAGCGTCGACGGCACCATCGCCGAGGCGCTGGCCGCGTACCACGACGCGGTTCCCCGGTGACCGTCGCGATCGTGCTCGCCGCCGGATCACCGGCCGCGAGCCTGCCGACGGGTACCGGCGAGAGCATTGGCGAACGGCTGGCCAGTCAGTGGCGCCGGGCCGGTGCGGCCGAGGTGCGGGTGGCCACCGACCTGGAAGAACTGGCCGAACTGGCGGGCGCGGCGACCGGTCCGGTGGTGGTCAGCGGGGCGGACCTGGTCGCACACACGGCGGTCCTGCGGCACCTGTTGACCAGCCCGGTCGGGCCGACCGTGGCCCTGGTGCTGACCGATCCGCCCAGCGATGGACGGACCGTGGTGCGCGAGGAGCGCGGGCAGGTGGTCGAGGCGGGCCGCCCCGCGCAGGTGGCGGAGGGCACCGCCACCGGCATCTTCGGCGGCGCGGTGCGAGTGGGCCGGGAGGACGTGCCGGCGCTGGTGGCCGCCGCCCGTGCGGTCGCCGCCGGTCGGCAACCGGCCGGGCCCGTCGTGGACCAGCTTTTCGCCGCCCTCACCGGGCAGGGCGCGCTGGTCTTCGCGAACCGGGTACGGCTGCTCGTCGCGCACCGGGTCGACGATGCCGCGGGGCTGACCCGGGCGGAGGCGGCGGTGGCCGCGGTCGACGAGGATCGGGCCGAGCTGCGGCTGTCGGTGAAGGAGAAGGACGACTTCTTCACCACCTACTTCGTCAGCACCTGGTCGCCGTATGTCACGAAGGTCTGCGCCCGGTTGGGGTTGAGTCCGACGGCGGTGACCATGGTGTCGGTGGCCTTCGCGGCGGCTGCGGCGGCACTGTTCGCCGCCGGTGGCCGGCCGCTGCTGGTCGTCGGTGCGGTGCTGCTCTACCTCGGGTTCGTGCTGGACTGCGTGGACGGTCAGCTGGCCCGGTACACCCGCAACTTCAGTGCCTGGGGCGGCTGGCTGGACACCATGGCCGACCGGGCGAAGGAGTATCTCGTCTACGGCGGGCTCGGTCTCGGCGCGACCCAGGCCGGGTTCCGGTACGGCTGGGCCCTGGCCATCGCCGCGATGACCGTGCAGACGGTGCGGCACATGACCGACGCGTGGTACGGCGTGCTGCACGACGAGGCGGCGCGCCGGCCGAAGAGCGTCGGTACCGGTGGCGGCGGTATCGGTGACCGGCTTAACGCGGCGTCGACCCGGGTGCAGGCGGACACCGGCTCGGTGTCGTACTGGCTCAAGCGCACCGTGGTCTTCCCGATCGGGGAGCGGTGGGCGTTGATCTCGTTGGCCGTGGCGCTCTTCGACCAGCGGATCGCGCTGCTGGCGGTGCTGACCTGGGGGGCGCTGGCGTTGGCGTACACCGGTGGTCTGCGTACGCTGCGGGCCCGCTGGATGTGGGTGCCGGTGCTGGACACGTTGGACGCGACCCTGCACCGCGACGACGGTCCGCTGGCCGCCCGGGTACCGGTGCTGCGGCGGCCGGGGCCGCTGGTGCTCGCGGTGGTCGCGGCGCTCGGCGCGGCGATCCTGCTCCTGATCGGGCTGGTGCTCCGCCTGCCGGCGCCGTCCGTGGACCTGTTCGGGGCCGGCGACGTGGCCGGAGAGATCGATTCGGCGGACTGGTGGCGGTGGACGGCACTGCCGGCGGTGTCGGGGGTCGCGGTGCCGGTGGCGCTGCTGGTGCTGCTGGCCGGCGCGGCCGGGGCGCGGGCGGCACACAACGGGCCGCTGGACTGGCTGGTGCCGGCGGCGTTGCGGGCGGCCGAGTTCCTGTTCGCCATCGCGGTCGGGTTGATCGGCGGCGCACCTCTCTGGCTGATCTTCGGGTACCTCTTCGTGCTCACGCTGCACCACTACGATCTGGTCGCCAGGCTGGAGAAACGGCAACCGGCGCCGCCGCTGCACGCGGCCACTGGGGGCTGGGAGGGGCGATCGGTGGTGCTGGCATTGGCGGCGATCGCCGGAATCGTGAGTATTGGTCTGGCTACACTCGGTTCTTACCTTCTGGTGCTCTTCGTGGCGAGCGTGGTGCTGGCCTGGTTCGTCCGGCCGGCCCGGCCCACGCGGGTGCCGGCGGGTGCGGGAGGTCGCGCGATGCGGTGAGGAGGGGCCGGCACGATGACGCTTGTCAGCTTCGTCGTTCCGGCCTTCCGGGTGCAGGGCTACCTGCGGGAATGCCTGGACTCGATCCTCACCCAGCCGGTCGCCGACATCGAGGTGATCGGGATCGACGACTGCTCGCCCGACGGCAGCGGCGACATCCTTGCCGAGTACGCCGACCGTGACGAGCGGGTGACCGCCGTACGCCTGGACCACAACGTCGGGCTGGGACCGGCGCGCAACATCGGGCTGGACCGGGCCACCGGCGAGTACGTCTGGTTCGTCGACGGTGACGACTGGTTGACGGCGGACTGCCTGGTCGAGGTGGCCGCCCGACTGCGCGAGACCCGGCCGGACGTGCTGCTCGTCGACCACGTACGCGCGCACTGGGACGACACGGTGACCCGCAGCGCGATGGCCGAGGTCTTTCCCGTGCCGCCCGGGCCGGTGACGTTCCGGCTGGTCGAGCGGCCGGAGACGGTGAACCTGCTGCACACCGCGTGGAACCGGCTGGTCCGCCGGCAGTTCCTGGCCGACGTGGGGCTGCGCTTCGCACCCGGCTGGTACGAGGACGTCTCGTTCAGCTATCCGGCGCTGCTGGCCGCCGACCGGATCGGCGTGCTGGACCAGGTCTGCCTGAACTACCGGCAGCGGCGGGCCGGGGCGATCACGAGAACCCGCGGCGAGCGGCACTTCGATGTGTTCGAACAGTGGCACCGGGTGTTCCGGGAGTTGGACCGGTTCGGGGCCGAGGAACTGCGGCCGGCGATCTTCGAGCGGATGATGTGGCACTACCTGGTGGTGCTCGGCAACGGCGACCGGATCGGGCCGGAGCTGCGGCCGACCTTCTTCGCCCGGGTCGCCATCGAGCACGCCCGGTTCCGCCCTGCCCGGGGATATCGGGTGCCGGGCGGGGTGGCCGGGCTCAAGCACCGGCTGGTGGCGGCGGGCCGGTGGCGCACGTTCAGCGCGTTGCGGACCGCGAGCCGGGCGGGGGAGACCGCCCGCCGGGTTGCCGGCCGGACCCGCCGACGGGTGCTGCCGCCGGCCCGCATCGGCGTGCGGCGGGTCCGTGACGTGGCGTTGCGCCAGTACCAGCGGGCCGAGCGGCGTCGGCCGGTCGAGGACAACCTGGCCGTCTACGCCGCGTACTGGTACCGCGGCTACACCTGCAACCCCGCCGCGATCTACGAAGCGGCCCGCCGGCTGGCACCGCAGGTCCGGGGTGTGTGGATCGTCCGGCGGGACCGGGTGCACACCCTGCCCGAGGGGGTCGAGTACGTGGTCGCCGGCACGCCCGCGTACCACCGGACGCTGGCCCGGGCCCGATGGCTGATAAACAACGTCAACTTCCCGGACTCGGTACGCAAGCGGCCCGGCACGGTACACGTGCAGACCCACCACGGCACCCCGGTCAAGGTGATGGGGCTGGACCAGCAGCGCTATCCGCTGGGCGCGGGCGGGATGGACTTCGCGGGACTGCTGCGCCGGGTGGACCGGTGGGACTACAGCGTCACCTCGAACAGCTTCTCCACCCAGATGTGGGAACGCGCCTATCCGGCCGGGTACACCACCCTGGAGGTGGGCTACCCGCGCAACGACCGGCTGGTCACCGCGACCCCCGAGGAGGTGCTGCGGCGGCGCGCGGAGTTCGACGCCGGCCTCGGTGAGCAGGTCGTGCTCTACGCGCCGACCCACCGGGAGCATCTGCCCCGGTACCGGCCGCCGTTCGATCCGGAGCGCTTCCTGGACGCGCTCGGTCCCGCCGGCCTGCTGCTGATGCGCAGCCACTACTTCCACGACCGGGACCGGCGGCGCCCACCTGCGGCCGCCCGAGGCCGCGTCCTGGACGCCAGTGCCCATCCCCGGGTCGAGGATCTGTACCTGGCCGCCGACGTGCTGGTCACCGACTACTCGTCGGCGATGTTCGACTACGCCGTCCTGGACCGGCCGATAGTCATCTACGCGCCGGACTGGGACGCCTACCGGCTGACCCGGGGCGTCTACCTGGACCTCATGGCCGAGCCGCCCGGCCCGGTGGCCAGGAATTTCACCGAACTGCTCGACGTGTTCCGCTCGGGTGCGCTCAGGTCACCCGACGCCGAGCAGGCCCGGGCGCGCTTCCGGGAACGGTTCTGCGCCCTGGAGGACGGGCGTGCCGCCGAGCGGGTGGTACGCCAGGTGTTCCTCGGCGAGAAGCCGGTCTGAGTTGGAAGTTCCGCACAATCGCCGCTAGTCGATGGAACGTAATAGGTCTGTCACGATTCAAACATGGCACGTTTACCCGATGTGCCATCCGCATGATCCTTGCCACGGTCATTCGGGGTTCCGTGGACGAGGTGGGGAGGAGACGGTGACCACCGTCGCACTCAAGGACGTCACAAAGGTCTTCCGCGACGGCACGGTCGCGGTCGACAGCATCAACCTGGACGTGAACGACGGTGAGTTCATGGTGCTGCTCGGGCCGTCCGGCTGTGGGAAGTCGACGGTGCTGCGGATGGTCGCGGGCCTGGAGGACCCGACCTCCGGCGCGGTGATGCTCAACGGGGAACTGGCCAACGACCTGCCGCCCCGGGAGCGAAAGATCGCGATGGTCTTCCAGGACTTCGCGCTCTACCCGCACATGAGCGTCAACGACAACATCGCCTTCCCGCTGAAGCTGGCCGGGGTCGAGCCGAGCCCGCGCGGCGAGCGGGTCACCGACGTGGCCAGCGCGCTGGGCATCGGTGACGTGCTGGCCCGACGTCCCAGTCAGCTCTCCGGTGGCCAGCGGCAGCGGGTCGCGATGGGCCGGGCGATCGTCCGCCGGCCGGGGCTGTTCCTGATGGACGAGCCACTGTCCAACCTGGACAGTGGGCTGCGCGCGGAGCTGCGGGCGGAGATCTCCGGGCTGACCCGCGAGCTGGGGGTCACCACCATCTACGTGACGCACGACCAGGCCGAGGCGCTGACCATGGCCGACCGCGTCGCCATCATGCGCAAGGGCGTCCTCCAGGACGTGGGCACTCCGACCCAGGTGTACGGCCGGCCGGCGACGCTCTACGTGGCCGCGTTCCTGGGCAGCCCCCGGATGAACCTGCTGGAGGCGTCGGTCTACGTCCACCTCGACCGCTACGTCACGCTCACCCTCGGCGAGCAGGCGCTCTACCTGCCCTGGGACGACATCCGCAGCCGGGCCGTGGCGCACTACCACGGCGAGCGAATCGTGGTCGGGATGCGGGCCGAGGCGCTCACCCCGGTCGCCCCGGACACCGCCGGTGACGTGCTCCAGGGTCGGATTCGCTACCTCGAACACCACGGCCATGAGTCGCTCGCGTTCCTCGACATCGGCGCCACCGCCATCATGGTGGACGACATCGGTGCCCCGGCGGACGCGGACACGCCGCCCGGTCAGCGCGGCCTGCGCCGGTTCGGCCAGGTGATGCAGCGGATCGCCGGCCGGGCCAACGAGCCGACGACCCAGCCGGTCAACGGCAGCCGGACCAGCGTGCTGCACGACCCGGGCCGGCACCACCGCCGCCCGGCCGAACTCGCGGTCCGGCTCGCGCCCTACCCTGCCGTCACCGCCGGCCACCCGCTCGCGGTCCAGGTACGCATGGACGCCCTGCACTTCTTCGACGAGCGCGGCGACCGCATCGACGTCGGCTGGCGCTGACCTGACCCCCGCTCGATCATCGAGGCGGGGGTGACAGGGGGCGGCGGTAGGGGGACCACGCGACGAAGCGGGTGAACAACTCCCGTGGGGTAGGGCCGTCGTCCGGGTTGAGGCGGTAGAGGTCGCGGGTGGCCTCGTAGAAGAGGCCGGAGAGATAGATCGACAGGCCGATCTCGTTGCGGCCGTACTCGACCTTCAACAGCTGGCGGGCCATCGAGCAGGGCCACGGATGCCCGCAAGCCCGGCAGCACCACAGCGGACGCAGCGGGGCGTGCGGTGTCTCGTGCACCGGGTACGCCCGGGGGCGGTCCGGGGCCGGTCCGCCGCCAGGCTGCGGTAGCTGATGGCCGCCATCGTGGAGCGCACTGTGGACGTAATTTCCCTGCGGCAGCACTGGGAGTCCGTCCGGGCCGAGGCGCTGCCGCACGGGGCCACCCTCAAGATGATCTCGGAGGCGGCGGAATCATGGACCTGACCGGTGCGATCTGGCGCAAGAGCAGCCGCAGCAGCGGCAACCAGGGGGACTGCGTGGAGGTCGCCGACAACCTGCCCGGCGTGGTGGGCGTGCGCGACAGCAAGGACCGGCACGGCCCGGCGCTCACCTTCACCCCCCACACCTGGCGGTCCTTCCTGGCGTACGCCAAACGGAGCTGACCCGAACCGTGGCAGCGCAGGTGCGCCGGAGCGGGCGTGTCGGCCGTCTGCGCTGCCACGGTCCGCTCCTTGCCTGACGAAGTTACCGGCGGGTAGCTTGACAGCATGACTATCGACTCGCGGCAGGTGGCGGCCGGCATGCTTGCGGCGGTGCCCTTCGCCCGTACGCTCGGCTTTGAATTCGTCGAGGTGGCCCCGGAGGCGGAGGGTTCGGTGCGGGCGGTGGTCCGGCTGCCCGACTCGCCGGCCACCCACAACCACGTCGGTGGCCCGCACGCCGGGGCCATGTTCACCCTCGGGGAGACCGCCTCCGGTGCGGTGGTGCTCGCCGCGTTCGGCCACCTGCTCGACCGGGCCACGCCGCTGGCGGTGCGGGCGGAGATCGCGTACCGCAAGCTCGCCCTCGGCCCGGTGCGGGCGACGGCGCGGCTCGGCCGCGCGCCGGCCGAGGTGGTCGCGGAACTGGCGGCCGGCGAGCGACCCGAATTTCCGGTACGCGTGGAGATCGCCACCGAGGAGGGCAAGCCGACCTCGGAGATGACCGTCATCTGGACCCTGCGCCCGAACTGACCCGCGACTCACCCAGCCACTCGGGCCCGCAACGCCCGGCCTCGGTCGCGCCCACCCTGCCGCATGTCGCCCCTTCCTCCTGGTGACGGCCCGACATGCCGCATGTCGGGGTTTACCGACGCGGGGGTCACCCGACATGCGGCATGCTGCGCCTGTCCTGGGCCGTCGCCGGGACCGTCGAGGGCCGTCGATGTTGCCGGGCGGGGCCCAAGCGTGTTGGAATGACTCATATCGCCGCAGCGCGGGGGCAAACGCGCTGAGCACGGCCAGCACGGGAGCAACCCAGTGCCGGTTGCGCATCGCTCGGACGAATGCCTGCGCGCCGCTCACCTGGGCCAACTTCACCGGTCACACCTACCCGGGCACGGTGGTCCACCGGTCGTATCACCGGCAGCTGTCATCGCGCCGACCGAGGCGGTCGAGCGTCGACACGCCGGAGGCGTCCCAACGGTCCACAACGCACAGAACCGGCGACGAGGTGAGAGGCGATCATGATTTCCCGGGAGAGTTTCGTGGGATGGCTCCGGCACCGCTACGTATGGGCGGCGGTGATCCTGCTGGTGGTGTCGACCGGTGCCGTGGTGCTGGTCAACTCAGCCAGCTCGAAATCTGAGCCGCCGGATCTGCACGGGCAGATCATGAACTGGATGCGTACCACGCTGGAACAGGCCGACCCGGAGCAGCACAACCACGCCGGGCACGACATCCAACAGGTGGCGAACGGTGAGGAGACCAAGCCCGCGGTGATCTGCGGGGTGCACGTCTACGGCTACGAACCGGCCGAGGTCACCGTGCTCGCCGACGTGCGGACGGTCTACGGCTTCCACCTCTGCGGGGTCGCCGAGCAGGGACGTCCGTGGGACTGGGCGGTCAAACTGGCCGGCCCGGTGATCATCGACATGTCGGTCGAACCCGCGGGCATCCAGGTGGTCGAGGCGACCGAGGACACCAGGTTCATCGACCGGCTGCGGCAGATGTTCCCGGCCAAGTACGCGGAGCTGGCGGAGAAGGAGGCGTTGGAGGCGTCCGAGATGGCCGATCTACGCCGCCGGTACGACTCCGCAGCCGGACTCTGACCCGGGCCGCGCCGGTATCCGTGGAAGTGTGTTTGCCGGTACGCATCGGCGGATAGATTGATACGATGCTCGGCCTGCCTGATCATGTGACCGCTGTTCTCTTCGACCTCGACGGTGTGCTCACGCAGACCGCCCGGGTGCACAACGCCGCCTGGACCGAGACGTTCGACGACTACCTGCGCCGACGGTCGGCCACCACCGGTGAGCCCTACCGGCCGTTCGATCCGGGGCCGGACTATCACCGTTACGTCGACGGTCGCCCTCGGCTCGACGGAGTGCGGACCTTCCTCGCCTCCCGTGACATCAACCTGCCGGAGGGCGCACCGGAGGATCCACCGGGTGCCCAGACCGTGCACGGCCTCGGCAACCAGAAGAACGCCATGGTGTTGGAACGAATCCGCACCATCGGGGTGGACGTCTATCCCGGCTCGGTCGCGTACCTCAAGGCGGTGGCCGCGGCGGGGCTGCGCCGGGCGGTCGTCACCGCCAGCGCCAACGGCCGCGAGGTGGTCGCCGCCGCCGGCCTGGAGTCGCTGCTGGAGGCCCGGGTGGACGGCCTCACCGCCCGGGCCGAGGGGTTACGCGGCAAGCCGTATCCGGACACCTTCCTCGCCGGGGCGAAGCTGCTCGACGTGGTGCCGGAGAAGGCCGCCGTGGTCGAGGATGCGTTGGCCGGCGTCGAAGCCGGCCGGGCCGGCGGTTTCGGGTACGTGATCGGCGTGGACCGGGCCGGCCACGCCGACGAGCTGCGCGCGCACGGCGCCGACGTGGTGGTCGACGACCTCGCGGACCTGCTCGACACCGGGCGGCCCGAGTGATCCGGGAACGGGCGTACCCGGTCGAACCGTGGCACGTCCGGGAGACCCGGCTGGACATGGACGTGCTCGCCCAGTCCGAATCGGTGTTCGCGCTGTCCAACGGGCACGTCGGCCTGCGCGGCAACCTGGACGAGGGGGAGCCGCACGGGCTGCCCGGCACCTACCTCAACTCGTTCTACGAGCTGCGACCCCTGCCGTACGCGGAGGCCGGGTTCGGCTTCCCCGAGTCCGGCCAGACCATCGTCAACGTCACCAACGGCAAGCTCATCCGGCTGATGGTCGACGACGAGCCGCTCGACGTGCGCTACGGCGAGGTGCTCGCCCACGAGCGGATCCTCGACATGCGTGCCGGCACCCTGCACCGGTCGCTGCACTGGCGCTCACCGGCCGGACGCGAGGTCCGGGTGAACAGCACCCGGCTGGTCTCCTTCCGGCAGCGCTCGGTGGCCGCGATCCGCTACGAGGTGGAGGTGGCCGACGACGAGCCGCTGCGGCTGATCGTCCAGTCGGAGCTGGTGGCCAACGAGACGTTGCCACCGCAGAGCCGCGACCCGCGCGTCGCCGCCGTACTGGAGTCGCCGTTGCAGGCCGAGGAGGAGCTGACCACTCCCGCCGGTGGGCTGCTGATCCACCAGACAAAGGTCTCCGGGCTACGGGTCGCCGCCGCCATGGACCACGAGGTGGCCTCGCCGGCCCGGACGTCCGTCGGCTCCGAGGGCTACGAGGACTGGGTGCGTACCACCGTGGCCTGCGTACTGGAGCCGGGCCAGAAGCTCCAGGTGGTCAAGTACCTGACCTACGGCTGGTCCAGTCGGCGTTCCCTGCCGGCGCTGCGCGACCAGGTCGGTGCCGCCCTGGCAGCGGCGAAACTGGACGGGTGGGACGGGCTGGTCCGTGAGCAGCGGGAGTACCTGGACGAGTTCTGGGATGCCGCCGACGTCGTGGTGGACGGGGATCCGGAGGTGCAGCAGGCGGTCCGGTTCGGTCTGTTCCACGTGCTCCAGGCGGGCGCGCGGGCGGAACGCCGGCCGATCTCGGCCAAGGGGCTCACCGGCCCCGGGTACGACGGGCACGCCTTCTGGGACACGGAGATGTTCGTCCTGCCGGTGCTGACATACACCCACCCGGCCGCCGTACGGGACGCGCTGTACTGGCGTTTCTCCACCCTGGAGCAGGCCCGGGAACGGGCACGCACGCTCAACCTGGCCGGTGCCGCCTTCCCGTGGCGCACCATCGAGGGGCCGGAGTCGTCGGGGTACTGGCCGGCGGGCACCGCCGCGTTTCACATCGCGGCCGGCATCGCCGACGCGCTGCGCCGCTACGTGCTGGTCAGCGGCGACCGGCAGCTGGAGCGGGAGATCGGGCTGGAGCTGCTGGTGGAGACCGCGCGGCTGTGGCGCTCGCTCGGGCATCACGACCGCGCCGGCAACTTCCACATCGACGGGGTCACCGGTCCCGACGAGTACACCGCCGTCAAGAACGACAACATCTACACGAACGTGATGGCCCAGCGGAACCTGCGGACCGCCGCCGAGGCGGCGATGCGGTACCGCGACGAGGCGTTCCACCTCCGGGTCACCGACGAGGAGGCCGCCGCGTGGCGCGACGCCGCCGCGGCCATGCACATCCCGTACGACGAGGAACTGCGCGTCCACCAGCAGGTGGAGGGTTTCACCCGGTTGCAGGAGTGGGACTTCGAGCAGACCCCACCGGACAAGTATCCGTTGCTGTTGCACTATCCGTACTTCGACCTGTACCGCAAGCAGGTGATCAAGCAGGCCGACCTGGAGTTGGCCATGCACTGGCGGGGCGACGCCTTCACCGCCGAGGAGAAGCTGCGCAACTTCCTCTACTACGAGCGCCGTACGGTCCGCGACTCGTCACTGTCGGCCTGCACCCAGGCGGTGCTGGCGGCGGAGGTCGGTTACGCCGATCTGGCGCACAGCTACCTGCGTGAGGCCGCGCTGATGGACCTGCACGACCTGAACGAGAACACCCGCGACGGGGTGCACATGGCCTCGCTCGCGGGTGCCTGGATCGCGCTGGTCGCCGGGTTCGGCGGCCTGCGGGACCATGACGGGACGTTGTCGTTCGCGCCGTGCCTGTCCAGCCGGCTCAACGCCCTGTCCTTCTCGCTCCAGTGGTGCGGCATGCGGCTGCGGGTCGACGTACGTGGCCACGACACGACGTACGCCCTGCACCACGCCGCCCCGGACGCGGTCATCGAGCTGCGTCACCACGGCAAGCCGGTGCGCGTCACCTGCGACGAGCCGGTGACCATTCCGAATCCGCCGCCGCGTACGGACCTGCCGACGCCGGAGCAGGCGCCCGGCCGGGCACCCCTGCTCCGGCTGCCGGAGAACCCGGCCTGACCCGGCTGCGCCGCCGTCGCATGGGCTCGCCCTGGGATGGGCGGCCGCTGGCGTCGTCGTCAGATGGGCTCGCCCTGGGATGGGCGGCCGGTGGCGTCGTGGGGCGTCCTCGCCCGGGGATCGTCGGCCGAACGCGCCTGGGCCGCCTCGTCCGCCCAGTCCCGTCCGCGCTTGTTGTCCTGTTCCCGTTGCTCACGTTCGGCAGCGGCCTGTACCGGCTCACGCTTGTGATGCGCCATGACGGTCCTCGCGATCTGTCGGCGGCGCCGGTGACGCCGGTCCGGCTGCGGTCGCCCGTCGGCTACCCGGCACCCCCCGGCGCAAACCCACTCGCCGCCTGACCGGGGCGTGTTGTCGGCCGGGCCGGGTATCCGGGTGGGTGAGGTCAGGGTTGTGCGGGCGGGCGGGGTCGCGACTGTGCGGCGGGTGGGGTCAGCCACTGGGAGGCGAGATGGACGTGCGCGGCGAAGCGGTGACGATCCCGGCGGGTGGGGTCCTGCTCCCGGCGGATCTGCTGGTGCCGGCGGAGCCGGCCGGTGCGGTGCTGTTCGCGCACGGCAGCGGCAGTTCCCGGCACAGCCCGCGTAACGTGGCGGTGGCTCACCAGCTCAACAGTGGAGGGCTCGGGACTGTCCTGGTGGATCTGCTGACCCAGGCCGAGGACGAGGTGGACGCGGTCACCGCCGAACTGCGCTTCGACATCGGACTGCTGGCCGACCGTCTCGCCGGGATCGTGGACTGGCTGGCCACCGAGCGGCCGTTCGGGGCGAGCCCGGTTGGTCTCTTCGGCGCGAGCACGGGGGCCGCCGCCGCGCTGGTCGCCGCCGCGCGACGACCGGATCTGGTACGCGCGGTGGTGTCCCGCGGGGGTCGCCCCGACCTGGCCGGCTCCGCGCTGGGCCAGGTGCGCGCCGCCACGCTGCTGCTCGTCGGCGGCCTCGACGAGCAGGTGATCACCCTCAACGAGCATGCGCTCGGCCAGCTGACGTCCCGGGCCGAACTGCGGGTGATTCCCGGCGCGACGCACCTGTTCGAGGAACCGGGCACGCTGGACCAGGTCGCCGGGGCGGCGGCCGACTGGTTCCACGACCACCTGCACCCGCAACCCACCTCCGCCTAGGACACCCACCCACCCGGTCCCCGGCCTCCCGACGGGGTGAGGCCGCGGTTTGCGGCATGTCGGGCTCTCCCGTCTGGCTGATGGCCCGACATGCCGCAAGTCGAGGAGGCCGACGACCTGCCGCCGTCAGGCAGGTTCGGCGTCGGGTCCGGCCGGCGAGGGCGGCGGTCCGGAGGGCGACGATCGTTCGGAGGGCGACGATCCCGAGGGGGCGGTCGCGGGGCGGGATGGTGGCTGCGTCGAGGGTGGCGAGTCGGGTGTCGGCGGGTTGGACGATGAATCGGACGACGAATCGGACGTGCTCGCGGCGGCTTGCCGTTGGCGCTGGACGCTGTCGATGACCCGCCAGGCGACCGCGGTGATCGGGACCGCCACGAAGGCACCCGCGATGCCGGCGATGAGGGTGCCGGCGGTCACCGCGATCAGGATCACCACCGGATGCAGCCGCACCTGGCGCTTCATCACCAGCGGCTCCAGCAGGTTGCCCTCGATCTGCTGGACGGCGATCACGGCGGCCAGGGTGAGCAGCGCGGTGGTGGGCCCGTTGGCGGCCAGTGCCACAAGTACCGCGACGGCGCCGGCCACGGTGGCACCGACGATCGGCACGAACCCGCCGATAAACGTGATCAACGCCAGCGGGAACGCCAGCGGCACCCGGAGCAGCACCAGTGCCAGGCCGATACCCATGGCGTCGATCGCCGCGATCAACATGGTGCCCCGGCTGTACGAACCGAGGGTGTGCCAGCCGATGCGGCCCGCCTCGGCGGCGATGTCCCGGTTGCGCCCGGCGGCCCGGCGCAGCGTCCATTGCCACATCTCCCGGCCGTCCTTGAGCAGGAAGAACAGCAGCACCAGGGCGAGCAGGGCGGAGCCCACGACCTCGGCCACGGTGCGGGCGCTGGCGACCGGGTCCACCTGCTGCTGGCTGATCGCCTGGCGCAGCTGGTCCAGCAGGCTGTCGAGCTGTGCGTCGCTGACCGGCAGGGTCGAGGTGACGAAGTCGCGGGTGCGCTCCAGCCCTTGCCGCAGTTCCTGGCCCAACTCGCTGAACTGATCGGCGGTCAGACTCCACACCAGCGCGCCGACACCGCCCAGGATGCCGAGCAGGAAGAGAACGCTGAGCAGAGCGGCGAGCGCGGCCGGCAGGCGCAGCCGGCGGAGCGCCAGGTTCACCGGATCGAGCAGCCCGGCGAGGAACAGAGTGGCGGCCACGGCGATGGCCAGCGGGGTGACCAGCAGCGTGATCCGCGCCAGCAGGTAGAGCCCGGCGGCGATCACCACCAGGCAGGCGCTCCAGACCACCGCGGACCGGACCAGCCAGGGCAGGGCGGCCCAGGTCTGGCGCGGCCCGGCACCCCGAACCGCCGTCTCGTCAGGCTGGTTCCCGCCATCGCTTGCGACCACGTCGGCCCTCCTCAATGTCCGGCGAGGTGGGTACCCGGTCAACGTCCCTCCGACACTAGTCGCCAGCGATCGGGCGGAAGGGAGTTCCGCTCGCGAGAGCCGACTCAGAGCGACCGGCAATCAGTAGGCGGCGACCGGTGCCCGGCCGACGACCGCCGGGATCTCCCGGGTCTGCTCGGTGACACCGGGTGCGGTCAGCGGCAGGACCGACTCGCGTTCCTCCACCACCGGCACCAACGCGGCGGCCGCTTCCTCGCGCAGACTCCGGGCTGCGGCGGCGGAGAGCTCCGCGGCCCGCCAGGTGGTCTGTTCCCGTTCCCGGGCCGCCCGCTGCCGGGCCAGGAGATGGTCGCGTACCGCTCGGCGCAGCATCAACTCCTGTTCGACCGGGTGCAACCGGGGATCCCAGCCGCGGTGCGCGAAGACGTCGCTCAACTGCTCCACCGACAGTTCCCGCCGCCAGTAGGCGTCCAGGGCGGCCCGGTGCAGCCAGCGTTCCCGGTCGGCGTACTCGGCGGGGGTGCGGGCGGTCTGCGGCAACGGCATGCCGGCGGCACCGGAGAGCCGGCGTACGTTTGCCTCCGCCGCCTCGTACGCCTGCCACGCCTGCTCGGCCTCGTCCTGGGCGGCGAGCCACTCGTCGCGGCGGTGCCGGGCCGTCGCGTCGGCCCGCTCCGCGGCGATCGTCACCTCCTCCGCCCAGCGCTCCTGGTCACGTCGTTGCTCGGCGTGGTCGGACCGGCTCGGTAGGGCGGCCTCGCGGATGCGGGTGCCGGCGTCGGAACGGAAGAGTCGGGGTCGTAGCAGCAGGCCGGTGACGGCGAGGATCACCACGCCGAGCAGGCCCAGCCAGATGGCTGCGGCCCGGGGCGCGTCGAGCAGGACGGAGGCCAGGGCGGTACGCATCATCAACACCTCGCGGTCGGGATGAGTCGTCGACTGTGGTGGACGCGGGTCGTGACGGTGGGGCAGGTGCCCCGGGCGCGGCTGATGCCGTTGCAGGCTGGCCGGATCGGGCTCGCCGGGATGGTCCCGGGATCACCGTGGCAGTGACGCGGTGAGTCGGCTGGCCGCCTGGGTCCGCCTGGCGTCCGGCCAGCGCGGCGGCGTCACCTGACTCGATCGGTCGGCCGGGCCGCCGTCGGTCAGCCGGTCGGAGGGCCGCGCCGGGTCGGCTCGCCCGCGCGGACGGCGGGCACCGGGGCGACGCGGTGGTCGACCTGGGCGGCGTCGGCCGATGTGCCGTGGGTGCCTGCGGGCCGGACCGGCGCACTTGTGGTCGGCTCTTCCCACTTGCCGGCGTCGACCGCCTGCGCGGACTCGACGACGGGCGCGGCGGCCGACATCGTGGATGGCGAGCCGACGGCGACGGTGGCGCTCGGTGGTGGCACGGCGGTGGACCGGACCGGCGGATCGGTCGTGACGCCCCCGCCGAGGCCGACGGCGAGCACCAGTGACGCCAGCGCCAACCGGGTCAGCTCGCGCAGTGCGCACAGCGTCGCCGGCCACAGTGGACGGGCGAACGCTGGAGACGACACGGGTCCCAACCTATCCCGCCTTCGGTCAGATCGCAGCGCCGCGATCGTTCGGGGTGGGTGAAGCGCACCACGTCGTCCGATCAGGACGCCCCGCCGACCTGCCCCTCGGCGGTGTCGGTGACCGGCTCCTTGGTGAAGAGGGCCAGCAGATCACCCACCTCGTGGTCGGCCTCTGCCGGGTGGCGGAACCGTCCAGCGGGGTTGAGGGTGTACTCGTTGCGCCGGCCCACCCGGGTGCGATGCAGGTAGCCGCCGGCCTCCAGATCGGCCACGATCGCCTGGGCGGCCCGTTCCGTGACGCCGACCTCGGTCGCGACGTCGCGCAGCCGGGCGGTGGGATTACGGGCGATGGCGAGCAGGACGTGCGCGTGGTTCGTGAGAAAAGTCCAGTTACGCGCGCTTTCTCGTCCGTCAGTGCTCGCCATGTCCGCCATCGTATGACCTGCCGTTCGGCTACCCCGGCTCGCGCCGACGCCGACGCCCGGCTCGGCCGAGCGCAAGTGTCGACTGATGCATGAAATGCATATCACGTATAGCTTGACGTGCGTTATGCCGCGTGTGACCGTGATGGCAGCCCCGTGACCAGCGTCGGCCGGGATGACCAGGCATTCCTCCCAGAGATGAGGTGCAGCCGGATGAGTCGACCCGGAACGCTCGGTCCGCAGCCCGGTCGGGACCGCGACTCGCTCAGCGCGGATCTTCCCGGTGCCCCGCAGCGAGCCCTCGCCGAGTTGCTCGCCGGCAACCGCCGGTTCGTCACCGACACGCTGCGGCATCCCAATCAGAACGCCGGGCGTCGGGCCGCCGTCGCGACCGAGCAGCACCCCTTCGCGGTGATCGTCGGCTGCTCCGACTCCAGGCTCGCGGCCGAGATCATTTTCGACCGAGGACTGGGTGACCTCTTCGTGGTACGCACCGCCGGGCACACCGTCGGGCCGGAGGTGCTGGGCAGCGTCGAGTACGCGGTGGCCGTCCTGCGTACGCCGCTGGTGGTGGTGCTGGGCCACGACTCGTGCGGCGCCGTCCAGGCGGCCCGCGAGGCGCTGGCCACCGACACCACACCTCCCGGGCATCTGGGTGCCGTGGTCGACGCGGTGGTGCCGAGCCTGCGCCGAGCGCAGGACGCCGGTGTGCACGAGCTCAACGAGATCGTGGACGTCCACATCGCGCGGACCGTCGAGACGATGCTGGAGTCCTCTGCGACCCTGGCGGCGGAGGTGGCTGCCGGTCGATGCGCGGTGGTCGGCATGTCGTACCGGCTGGCCGCCGGTGAGGTGCGGGCGGTGGCCGCGGAACCCGCCGAACTCGGCGGCGCGGTGGCGACCGCACCCTGATCCGCTCGGTGAGCAAACCGATGGGGCCGTCCTGCCACGGCTGGCGGGACGGCCCCAGGTGCGTCGCTTCGGGCGATCAGAGCAGTGACACGTGCACGTGGTCCGTGTGGTTGGACGGGCCGCTGTAGGAACTCCAGCGCTCCGTCGCCGCGAACCAGATCTGCCGGTTCCAGATCACGTAGTAGACGCCCAGCCGGTCGGCGTTGCGGACCAGGAAGGCCGCCAGGTTGTTGCCGTAGATCCGGGTGTCGTTGTTGTGCCACGGCCTGAAGCCACTGTTCTGCAACGACCAGTCACAGGCCCGGCCCTTGGGATGCTCGAACTTGTCGCCCGGTCGGAAGCAGCCGACGAACCGGTTGAACCCGGCCCGCTTGACCTCCTTGTACATGTGCAGCGTCCGCGGCGTGATGCAGCCCGACGTGGTGGGGTCGTTCTGGCTGCACGACTCGGGCTTCCAGCCGCCGTCCGAGGCACGGTTCGGGCCGATCCGGGCCACTGGAGAGGTGGCGTCCACCAGTCCGCCGGTCAGGCCGACACCGCCGACCAGCCGGAGGGACTTCTCCGCCTCACTCTTCTTGCGCGCCATGTCGTTGGTCAGCTTCTTCTGCTCGCGCACCTCGGCGTCGAGCGCGAGCTTGGCCTGCTCGGCACGAAGCTTGATCGCGTTGACCTCGCCCAGCTTCTTGTCGTTGACCAGGTTCAGCTCGTCCAGTGCCGATGCGCGGTTGATGAACGAGTCGGGTGCGCCGCTCTGCAACAGCATGGCGATCGCGCCGACCCGGCCCGTCCGGTACGACTGGGTGGCGATCTGAGCCACCTGCGGGGAGAGCGCGTCCAGGTCGGCCTGGGCGGAACGGACCTCGACCGCCAGTCGAAGCTGGCGCTTCTTGGACTTCTCCAGCTTGGCCTTGGCCTTGGAGTAGTCCCGGGTGGTCGCCTCGATCAGATCGTTGAGCATCGGCGGGTCGTCGTCGTGCTCCGCCGGTTTGGGGTCGTTCGGTGCGGCCGTCGCCGGCATCGGGCCGGCGAACACGGCGAACGCGGCGAACACGGCCACCACGGGTGTCAACCAGCGGCGTAGGGGTGCCGTCACTGTTTTCCCTTCCATCGACCACCGACCGGGTTAGCTGACGGGTTCGGGACGGAAGTGGCCCCTACCGCTCTCGCGGATTCACCCCACACACCTGGGTCCCCGGCTCGCCTGACGGCGATTGGGCGGTGGCACCGCAGGCGCCGCTGCGCGCCTTCGGCGGTGACCGGCAGTGAGGTTACCCGACAGTCCATCTGTGCTTCTACGCCCCGAACCCGACGAGATGCGTCATTTCGTAATCGCTTTGAGTGACCAGCGACACGGTTTCGAGCCGCATCGGCAGGGGCCGTCACACTGAGGAGTGTCACCATGTGGGGTCCGTGCTCCTGTCCGGGTCGGGCCACCCCGAGTGGGTGGCGGGGGACGTGGTTCGAGTGGGTGGGGTGCTGAGGGCGCGGAGCGCCTCGGCCCGGTCCGTCGCCGGCCGGGGAACTACGGGGGCGGGCTCACCGGTGGGGGTGCCGGTGTCGCCGCGCCCGGCGGTGCTGACCAGCGCGGCGAGCGCGGTGGTGAGCGGCACCGCGGCGATCAGCCCGAGCGTGGCGACCACACTTCGGACGATCTCCGTGGTGAGGAACTCGCTGGTCAGGATCTGGCCCAGCGCGCGGGAGTCCGCGGTCAGCAGGAGCAGCAGCGGCAGCGAGGCGCCGGCGTACGCCAGCACGATGGTGTTTACCACCGAGGCGATGTGGGCCCGCCCGACCCGGGTGGCCGAGCGGTACAGCTCCCGGCGGGAGAAGTTCGGGTTGGCATGGCGCAGCTCGTTGACCGCGGCGGCCTGGGTGACCGTGACGTCGTCGAGCACGCCCAGCGAGCCGATGATGATGCCGGCCAGCAGCAGGCCGTGCAGGTCGACGTCCGCGCGGAACATGGACAGGGTGGTGGCGTCCTCGCTGCCGAATCCGGTCAGATGCGTGGCCCCGGTGGCGGCCAGCCCGAGTAGGCCGGTGAGCACCAGACTGGCCAGCGTGCCGAGCACGGCCACCGAGGTCTGCGCGGATATGCCGTGGGTCAGGTACAGCACCACGAACATGATCAACGAGGCGCCGACGATGGCCACGGCGAGCGGCGGCTGGCCAGCGCTGATGCCGGGCAGCACGAAGGTCAGCAGGATGGCGAAGCTGGCCGTCAGGCCGCCCAGCGCCGCCAGGCCCCGCAACCGCCCGAAGGCGACGATGGCGGCGGCGAAGAGCACGGCCAGCCAGATCAGTGGCTTGCCACGCTGGTGCTCGGCGATGTTGTAGGAGCTGATCGAGGGGTCCTCGGGGTCGATCAGCGAGACCAGGATGACGTCGTCGTCGACCTCGACGCGGGGCGCCCCCGGCCCGGCAGGGACCGGCGTCTGCACCTCCTGTCCGGCGTCCGGCCCGGTCTGGACCCGGACGGTGACCGTGCCGCAGGGACCGTCCGCGGCCGACGGGGTGCCCTCGGGCACCACCGGGTTGGGTGGACAGGGCTCGCTGACCACCCGGGTGACCGTGCCGTGGTAGCGGGGAGCGTCGTCGGTGGCTTCCGGGCGGGGAGCGTCCCGGGGCCAGAGCACGATGGCGGCGACCAGGGTGGCGAGGAACAGGGGGACCACGGTCACGACGAGAATCCGCCGCACCCCGGGCGGGGTGGGCGGAGCGGAACGGGTGTGGTCGGCGCCCATTCAGTGTCTCCCAACGATTTCAGGGCTGAGTACGTGTCGACGGGCGACACGGTTCAGTGCGGCCGTACGACCGGGTCGAAGGGCAGCCTGAGTGGCCCGAACGTGGCGGGTTGGCTGCGTACCGTGAGCTGTGGGTTGGCCCGGGACGACCGTGGGGGCGTCCGCCCGACAGTGACCGCGGGCCGCGCGGCACGGATTTTCGGCTGGCCATCGTGTGCGAATGGTAACCAGCCTGACATCACGACGCCGGTCGCGAGGCTGCGTCGGCGGGTCGGGTCAGCCGCGTTTCATGAGGCGGCCGATGGCGGCCATCATCTCGGTGGCCATCTCGTCGGCGCGACCCTCGGCGGCGCCTTCGTGCATGCAGTGCCGGGCGTGGCCGTCGAGCAGGCCGAGGGCGACCTTGTCCAGCGCGGCCTGGATGGCGGAGATCTGAGTGAGCACGTCGATGCAGTAGCGATCGTCGTCGACCATCTTCTCGACGCCGCGCACCTGGCCCTCCACCCGGCGTAGCCGGGCGAGGAGTTGGTCCTTGCTGGCGGTGTAGCCACGGATCGGCGTGGGTGTGGTCATGCCGACAAGAGTAACCTACCCCCAGGGGGTATGGTACGGTCGATGCCGTGGATACCCCCTGCGGGTATCCGGGGTGGATGTTCGCTCCACCGGAGGAGTGGGAGGAGAGTTCCATGGTCAGCACGACGTACCAGGTGCAGGGCATGACCTGCGGGCACTGCGTCAACGCGGTCAGCGCCGAGATCGGTGCGATCGAGGGGGTCAGCGACGTCCAGGTGGACCTGGCCACCGGTCAGGTGACCGTCACCAGCGACCAGCCGCTCTCCGGCGACGCGGTGCGTACCGCCGTGGACGAGGCCGGATACGAACTGGTCGGGGCCTGAGTCGGCCGGCGGGCGGAAATCGAGGGGTCAGACCATGAACACGGCGACGAAGCTGAGCGGCTTCTTGCTCGCCCTGACGGCCGTCTTCGGCGCGGCGTACGGGGTGGGGCACCTGGCCGGCCCGGTGACCGTGATCGCCGCCGACCACGACAGCGAGGGTGCCGGCCACGGCGCTGACCTGAGCGGTGCGGCTGCCGACCATCAGGCGGCCGGGCACGAGGACGAGGCCGGGCACCTGCCCGGCGGACTGCTCGTCGCCGACCGTGGCTACACCCTGGTGCCGGTTGCCGCGCCGCCGGGTGAGTTCGCGTTCCGGATCACCGGCCCCGACGGCCGTCCGGTCACCGGGTACGACGTCACCCACGACGAGCGGATGCACCTCATCGTGGCCCGCCGCGACCTCTCCGGCTTCCGGCACGTCCATCCGGAACTGGCCGAGGACGGCACCTGGCGGATCGCCTCGCCGCTGGACGCTCCGGGGGTGTGGCGGGCCTTCGCCGACTTCACCCCGACCGGCGGCGACGCCCTGACACTCGGCGTCGACGTGACCGTCCCCGGCGCGCTTACCGAGCGACCGCTACCGGCTCCGGCGAGCAGCGCCACCGTCGACGGTTACACGGTCACCCTCGCCGGCACGCCGCAGCCCGGACGCAGCAGCACGCTGGCCCTCACCGTCAGCCGCGCGGGCGCGCCGGTCACCGACCTGGAGCCGTACCTCGGCGCGTACGGTCACCTGGTGGCGCTGCGCCGCGGTGACCTGGCCTATCTGCACGTACACCCCGAGGGCGCGCCGGGAGACGGGCGCACCGCCCCCGGCCCGCAGGTCAGCTTCGCCGCCGAGTTCCCCTCGGCTGGCGCGTACCGGCTCTACCTCGACTTCCGCCACCGGGGCGTGGTGCGTACCGCCGAGTTCACGGTGCAGGTCGGTGACCTGGGCGGCACCACCGGGCCAGCCGACGGGCAGGCCACCTCCGGGCCCGAGGACGGGCACGGCACCCCCGGGCACGGGCACGACTGACGGGATCAACCATGAGCACGAGCCGACCCCTGACCGCCGCACCGCACCTGATCGAGCTGGCCATCGGCGGGATGACCTGTGCGTCCTGCGCCGCCCGGATCGAGAAGAAGCTCAACCGGATGGACGGCGTGCAGGCCACCGTCAACTACGCCACCGAGAAGGCGACGGTCTCCTACGCCGAACCGGTCACCCCGGACGACCTGGTCGCCACGGTCGAGAAGACCGGTTACCGGGCCGCCCTGCCACCACCGCCCACCCCGACCGCACCGACGGTCGCCGCCGAAGCGGCGGATCCGCTGCCCGCCCTGCGTACCCGGTTGTGGGTCTCGGTGGCGCTGAGCGTGCCGGTGATCGCGCTGGCCATGGTGCCGGCCTGGCAGTTCACCTACTGGCAGTGGCTGTCGCTCACCCTGGCCGCCCCGGTGGTGGTCTACGGTGGGCTGCCCTTCCACCGGGCCGCGCTGGTCAACCTGCGGCACGGCGCCGCGACCATGGACACCCTGGTGTCGCTGGGCACGCTGGCCGCCCTGGGCTGGTCGGTGTGGGCACTGTTCCTCGGCACCGCCGGCACCCCGGGAATGACCCATCCGTTCAGTTTCGACATCGGGCGCACCGACGGCTCCGGCAACATCTATCTGGAGGCGGCCGCCGGGGTGACCACCTTCATCCTCGCCGGCCGCTACTTCGAGGCGCGGGCGAAGCGCACCGCCGGGGCGGCCCTGCGGGCACTGCTGGAACTGGGCGCCCGGGACGTGTCCGTGCTGCGTGACGGGGCGGAGACCCGGATCCCGATCGACCAGCTCGCGGTGGGCGACCGCTTCGTGGTCCGGCCCGGAGAGAAGATCGCCACCGACGGAACGGTGGAGGAGGGCACCTCGGCGGTCGACGCCAGCCTGGTCACCGGTGAGTCGATGCCGGTCGAGGTGGGCACGGGCGACACGGTGATCGGCGGCTGCGTCAACGCCGGCGGCCGACTGGTGGTCGCCGCGACCCGGGTCGGTGCCGACACCCAGCTCGCCCAGATGGCCCGGCTGGTCGAGCAGGCGCAGAGCGGCAAGGCCGCCGCGCAACGGCTCGCCGACCGCATCTCCGGGGTCTTCGTGCCGATCGTGATCGCGCTGGCCGTCGGCACGCTGGGTTGGTGGCTGGGCAACGGCGCCGGACCGGCCGCCGCGTTCACCGCCGCAGTGGCAGTTCTGATCATCGCCTGCCCGTGCGCCCTCGGCCTGGCCACACCGACCGCGCTGCTGGTCGGCACCGGCCGTGGCGCACAGCTCGGCATCCTGATCAAGGGACCCGAGGCGCTGGAGTCCACCCGGCGGGTGGACACCGTGGTGCTCGACAAGACCGGCACTGTGACCACCGGCCGGATGAGTCTGCTCGCGGTGACCCCCGCCGAGGGTGAACGGCGCGACGAGGTGCTGCGGCTGGCCGCCGCCCTGGAGAGCGGCTCGGAGCATCCGGTCGCCCGGGCGGTGGTGGCCGGTGCCAGCGAGGCCGGCGTGCTGCCGCCGGTCATCGACTTCGCAAGCGTGGCGGGGTTGGGCGTGACCGGCACCGTGGACGGCCGTCAGGTGCTGCTCGGCCGGGGCCGGCTGCTGCGCGAGCGGGGTCTGGTCGTACCGGACGACCTTGCTCGGGCGGCGACCGACGCGGAGGCGGCGGGGCGCACGGCCGTGCTGGTCGGCTGGGATGGTCGGGCCCGGGGCCTGCTCGCCGTGGCCGACCAGGTGAAGCCGACCAGTGCGGAGGCGGTACGGCGGCTGCGCGCGCTCGGCCTGTCACCGGTGCTGCTCACCGGTGACAACGCCACGGTCGCCCGGGCGGTGGCGGCCGAGGTGGGCGTCGACGAGGTGATCGCGGAGGTGCTGCCGACGGAGAAGGTCGAGGTGATCGCCCGGTTGCAGGGCGAGGGTCGGGTGGTGGCTATGGTCGGCGACGGGGTGAACGACGCCGCCGCGCTGGCCCGGGCGGACCTCGGACTGGCGATGGGCACCGGCACCGACGTGGCGATCGAGGCGTCCGACCTGACGCTCGTCCGGGACGACCTGCTGGCGGCGGTGGACGCGATCCGGCTGGCCCGCAACACCCTCGGCACCATCAAGGGCAACCTGTTCTGGGCATTCGCCTACAACGTGGCAGCCCTGCCGCTGGCCGCCGCCGGGCTGCTCAACCCGATGATCGCGGGAGCGGCGATGGCGTTCTCGTCGGTGTTCGTGGTGGCCAACAGCCTCCGGCTGCGCCGGTTCCGCCCCGTTTCCTGAAGTTTCCTGGTTGGCCGCCGCCGGGCTGGGTACCTGACTGGACGTAGCGGCAGGAATCCCCCGGGAGGCTGACATGGGCGTCGAGGACAAGTTCAACAACACCGCCGAGAACACCGGTGGCAAGATCAAGGAAGGCGTGGGTCGGGCCACCGACGACGAGCAGCTGGAGGCCGAGGGCCGTGGCGAGCAGATGCGCGCCAACATCAAGCAGGCTGGCGAGAAAATCAAGGACGCCTTCCGCAAGTAGTCAGGTACGCGACATGGACGCCGGGCCGGCGTGAGCCGGCCCGGCGTTCCCCTGCGCTCAGGCGCCCAGCGGCCGACCGCCAGTGAGTCGCAGGGTGAACCCCTCGGCGTCGCGGTGACAGGTGACGTGGTTGCACGACTGGTGGGTGATCCACAGACCCAGCCCGCCCGGCGTCCCGTTGACCGACGGCAGCAGCCCGGCGTACGGATCCTGCGGCCCGGTACCGGAATCGCTGACGGTGGCCACGATGCGGTCCGCGCCCACCCACAGCCGGAACCGGACCGGGGGACGGCCGTGCCGCAGCCCGTTGGTGACGGTCTCACTGACGGCGACGACGAAGTCGTCGAACTCGTCGTCCGGTAGCCCGCCCTGGCCGGCCTGGTGCACCGCCGCACGGGCCTGCGCGGCCGTCGGGCCGAGCAGATCGACAAGGGGCGGGGCCGCCTGGATCGGGTCGGGTGGCATCGGGCGCGTCTCGCGCAGGAACGTCTCCGGGGCGACGTAGTCGGCACTCGGCACATGCCGCCCGTCGGCGCGGGCGAAGCACGGGTGGGTGGCGGCGACGTCGGCCAGCACCCCAGGCGCGGTGGTCCGGGTGTCGTACGCACACATGCTCCACAACGGCCAGTCGTCATACGCGCGGTTGATCGCCGACTCGTACCGGGCCCACCAGTCCCATGTGGGGCCGAGACCGACCGGCGGCACCTCGCCGATGATCCGGATCTGGGTGGCACCGTCGGCGACCAGATCGGCGAGGAGCTGGCGGTACATCCGGATGGCGGCGGTGGGCCGGCCGTAGACGTCACCACCGGACAGGAACTCGACCTTCGTGTCGGCGGGCAACGCGGCGCGGACCAGGTTGCCGGTGCGCTCGCCGAGTGCGACGAAGGTGGGCTCGTTCGCCTCGACGCCCCCGACCAGGAACGGCACCACGACGGCGAGCAGTTCCTCGTCGGAGCCGTAACAGACAGCCTCGTGGAAGTAGCCGGTGTGTCCGGCGGCCGCGCCGGTTCTCACCGAGCCACCTCCACCCGCACGTCGGGCAGGTCCAGCAGGGCGGCGAGCCGGGCCACCCCGGGGCGGGCGGTCCGCAGCACGACGGTCGCCTGCCGGTCCCGGGCGTACTCGTTGAGGTGGATGAGCGCCCGGTGGTCGAGGAAGCGAAGGCCGTGCGCGTCCAGCACCAGTTCGTCGTCGACGGGTTGCAGATCCGCGCGGTCCAGCGCGGCGCGGAACAGGTCATGGTTGGACGGGTCCAACTCGCCGGCGAGGGCGGTCTGTCCCTGACGCAGCGGTACGGCGTACAACCGGAACAGCAGCTGGCCGAGGTTGTGTTGCGGGTGCAGGCAGGCCAGCTCGGCGACCGCCGGTTCGCCGAGCTGTGAACGGTCGTACGCGCACATGGCCCGGAAGGGCTCGGTACGCATCATCTCGTTGACCCGCTGCTCGTAACGGGCGAACGTGTCGCGCTGAGCGGCGGTACGGACCAGCTCGGTGGCGTCGGCGGCCACCCGTAGGCCGGTGTATCCGTCGGCGACGGCCTCGCGGGTGGCGCTGCGGTAGACCGCTACCTGACTCGCCGGATCGATCACCGCCGTGCTGCGGTACGCGCCGTCGAGGGAGCGGATCTGGGCGGCACCCGTCAGCAGCGCGTCGGCGAAGTCCCGGGCACCGAGCAACTGATCCCGGACCGGCTCGGCGGGACCGGAGACGACGAACCACACCCGCTCGCCGGCCGCCAGCCCGGCGCGCAGGAACTCCACGGCATGGGTCATGAACCCGGCCGGGTCGTCGTACGCCCAGCAAAGGTGCCAGTACCGCGGCGGCTGGTCAGCAAGCACGGCACTCCGCCCGCTCACGTGAGGTGCCCCATCAGTGCAGTCTACGGCGTCGCCCGGGGCGGGTCCGATATGCAGGTCCTCCGGTTGCCGGCCGGCCGGGAACCAACCGGCGGTTTCGACCGACCAATACGGCGATGACAGCCGTGACCGACGACATCAGCGGATACGCGCTTGCCGCGGGCCGGGGCGACCACGTCGCCGCGGCAGCTTTCGTGCGGGCCACCCAGCACGACGTACGGCGGTTCCTGGCCCACCTGCCCGGAGTCCGGGAGGTCGACGACCTGGTCCAGGAGACGTACCTGCGCGCCTGGCGGGCGCTGCCCTCGTTCGCCGGTCGGTCCACGGCACGGACCTGGCTGCTGGCCATTGCCCGCCGGGTCGCGGTGGATCAGGTACGCGCCGCCACCTGCCGGCCACGGACCGCGAACCTCGGCGACTGGCAGGCCGCCGCGGAGAGCACGCCGACCGGAGTGCGCGCCGGGGTGGACGAGCAGGTGGTGCTTCGTGGGCTGCTCGACGGCCTCGCGCCCGAGCGTCGGGAGGCGTTCGTGGCGACCCAACTACTCGGCCTGTCGTACGCCGAGGCCGCGAAGGTGTGTGACGTGCCGGTCGGCACCATCCGGTCCCGGGTGGCCCGGGCCCGGGAGGACCTGGTCGCGGCGATCCGGTCGGCGGAGCAGCCGACCGACCGGCCCGGTGCCGCCAGCTGAGCAATCGTCGTCAGGCGACCCGCCGCTGATCACGGTTGCCGTCGCCCGGGCCGGCACCGCTGCCGGCCCGGGCCGGCCCGTGGTGCGCCTGAGCTGAGTACGGCGGCAGCAGCCGCAGCGGGGCGGGCTCGTCGACCTCGTCGAGGCGCAACCGCCAGCGGGACCGCTCCGATTGATGCCGGTCGCCCGGTTCGCCGGGCAGGCGGGTGCTCCGCGCCAGCAGCACCGTGATGAGGTAGCCGACCACCAGGAATCCGTGGCTCACCAGCCGTTCCACTGCGACCTGCGAGGCGACGAGGTCGTTGACCGAGAGCAGCACCAGGGTGATCACGAAGGCACCGAGCATCGGCAGCAGCCCGGACGGCGAGGTACGGCGCAACGCGACGAAGAGGAACCCGGCGCCCACCGCGACGTTCCACGCGGCGGACTCGTGCCACAGGTGCTGGCCGTTGGCGTGCAGGTGCTCGGCGACCTCGGCCCGGCCGATCTGCGCCAGCCCGAGCACCAGTTGCACGGCACCGAGCAGACCCAGCGCGCTGCGCAGCGTGTTGACCAGCGTGAGCCGTCGGCCGGCCGCCGGCCACAAGCGTCGGGGCAGCCCGATGGTGACGAGCTTGCGCCGGCCGTGCCGTGGCGGCGGCGCGGCGGCGAGGATCGCCTCGGTCAGATCCGGCTGCGCGGTCACCACCCGGGTACGTGCCCGGCGGGTCACCCTCGCCGCCGAGTCCAGCCAGGTCCGGCAACCGGCACACGTCTCCAGGTGCCCGCCGGCCCGGCGCTGCTCGTCCGCCGTCACCTCACCGTCCAGCTGCGCCGACAGAATCTCCCGCCACTGCTCACACCGCATGTAGCAATAGTCGCTCCCCGCGCCGGCATGGTTCCCGGCCGGGACCGGCGGAACCGGCCGACGCCGAGGTCAAAGCCCTCCCGGCCGCTGCTCTTGGTGCGACGTCGTTCGTCGACCACCTCAGCGGCCGGGCAGGCTGCCGAGCAGCACGGCCCGCGTCGACCGGTGGGTGAGGCCCTCGGCGACGCTGCCCAGCAAGCGGTCGCCGATCCCGTGTCCGTGTCGGCCGACCACCAGCAGGTCCACATCTCGGTCGTCGGCGACCGTGAGCAGGGCGTCGATGGGATGGCCGGTGACGATCGCGGTGGTGGGCCGGGGCAGCCCCTCGGGCAGCTCGGCGGCCCGTTCGTCGATCATGCGGCGAGCCCGCTCGTGCTCCCGCCGGGACTCGGCGTCGGACAGGTCGGGGCTGGTCACGGTGACCAGGACGAGTTCACTTGTGCTACCGGTGAGGGTGCGGACGATGGCGCGCAGCGCCCGGTCGGAGTGCTCGGAGCCATCCACGCCGACCAGCACGCGCAGCCCGGTGCCGACCGCCTCGGACGGTCGGTGACGTACGTCGACCACCTGCGGACGGGCCCGGCCCCGCTCGACGGCGATCGGTACGAACAGCGGCCCGAGCAGCGCACCCACCAGATACCAGAGTGGGCTGCGATGACCGCCACGAGTGACGAAGAACGCCGCGGTGCCCAGGCCGACGGCCAGCCAGAGCACCGCCACCAACGCCGCGTACCACCACTCAGACACGGCGTACCCCGTCGGCGGGTCTGACCTTCGACGTGGCAGGGACGGCTTCGGTCATACCCGCGACTACCCGGCCAGGCCGGGGGTAAGCCCACGGCTCGTCCGTCGCGAGGAGGTTGCCGGGGGTGTCCCGTCCGTTCGTGAACTGGTCCGGCAGTCTCGCCTTCACCCCGTCCGGCTACGCCGAGCCGACCGACGAGGAGGAGGTGCGGAAGCTGGTAACGAGGGTCCGGGAGTCGGGAGACACCCTGCGCCCGGTCGGCTCGGGCCACTCGTCGAGCCCGCTGGTACGCACCGACGGCACCCTGGTCAGCCTGCACCGGATGGCCGGAGTGATCGACAAGGCCGGCGACCGGGCCACGGTCCGGGGCGGCAGCCGGCTCAAGGAGTTGGGTGCGGGCCTCTACGACGTCGGGCTGGCGATGGACAACCTCGGCGACGTGGACTACCAGTCCATCGCGGGTGCCACCGCCACCGGTACCCACGGCACCGGCCTCGGCTTCGGCAACCTGTCCACCCAGGTGTCGGAGGTACGCCTCGTCACCGGCACCGGCGAGGTGCTTGACGTCTCCGCCACCAGCAACAGCGAGCTGTTGCCCGCCGTCCGGCTTTCCCTCGGCGTGCTCGGCGTGGTCACCCAGCTCACGCTTGACCTGCAGCCCCGCTACGACCTGCACCGACGGGCCTGGTGCGCGCCGGTCGAGTGGACCCTCGATCACCTGGCGGACCTGCAGCACACGAACCGCAACATGGACTTCTACTGGTACCCGCGCAGCGACCTGACCCAGATCCGCACCATGAACCGGGCAGACGGCGCATCCGGACCGCCGGTGGCCGCGGCCGGTCGGACGCCGAAGTCCGACGGGTGGTACGAGCCCCGGGAACTCGAGGTCGGACCGACCCACCGCACCATCCCGCAGGACCGGGAACTGCCTTTCGAGGAGATCGAGTACATGCTCCCGTCGGAGGCGTTTCCGGCCTGCTTCGCGGAGGTCCGGCGACGGATCCTGGACCGGCACCGGCGCACCGTGGGCTGGCGGGTGCTGGTCCGCAGCATCGCCGCCGACGACATCTGGCTCAGCAACGCCTACGGTCGCCCCACCACCGCCATCGCCTGCCTGCAGAACGCCGCACTGCCGTACGAGGAGTACTTCCGGGACATGGAGGCCGTCTTCCGGCAGTACGGCGGGCGACCGCACTGGGGCAAGAAGCACTGGTTGTCCGCCGACGACCTGCGCCCGCTCTTCCCCCGTTGGGACGCCTTTCAAGCGGCCCGTCGCCGCCTCGACCCGGACGGAGTCTTCCTCACCCCGGACCTGGCCCGACTGTTGGAGGAGGCGTGATGGCGCAGGTGTGGGCGGTGCCGGGTGGCCACGTGCCGTTCGGCGGCACCGGCGGCGAGCCGCAGTTCACCAGCTTCGACAAGTTGTGCGTGCTGAACACCACCGACTCCGCGGCGGAGGTGACGCTGCACTTCTACTACGAGGACACCGAACCGGTCGGGCCGTACCGGTTCACCGTCGGCGCCCGACGGATCCGGCACGTACGGATCAACGACCTGATCGATCCGGAAGCCGTCCACCTCGACCGCCCGTACGGCTGCGTGCTCAGCTCACCGGTGCCGGTGGTGGTGCAGTTCCTTCGGCAGGACACCCGCTTGCCGGGCACGGTGGCACTCACCGGGACCATGGCCCACCCCGTCGGCTAGCCGAGGAAACGTCTCGGTCGCCGGTAGGCGCTCGGGCCGGCCGCGGCGGGTCGCCGGTCGCTGATCACCCCAGCAGGTCGCGACGGCGGTTGCCGAGCCGGCCGAGGGCGGCGGCGGCGACCGCGATCACGATCATGACGCGCGCCGCCGTCCAGCCCGGTGACTCGGCCGGAACCGCCGCCAGATGGGCGAACGGTGAGATCGCGGCCAGCCACCCGGGCAGGTCGGCGCTGTCGGCGAGCACCTGGAGCAGGAAGCCGCCGACAGCGGGTAGGGCGCCGACGGCCGCGGTGGCCCGGGGCAGCCAACCGAGCGCGAGTATCGCCGCACCGACGCAGAGCAACACGACCGGCAGCACGTTCCAGGTGCCGGCCAGGGCCGCGGTCAGCGGCAGCGGGGCGTTCACCAGGGCGGCACCGAGCCAGGTCGCCGTCGCCGCCACGGTGACGAGGACGGCCACCCCGGCGAGGGTGGCCAGCGTCTCGGCGGTCAGCAGCCGGTTGCGGCTGACCGGCTGTGCGTACAGCGAGGTCAACCGGCCGTCCGTCTCGGCGGCCACGAACTCGGCGAGCCGGGACGCGGCGAACACCCCGACCGGCACGGCGAGCAGGACGAACAGGGAAGCGGTGTAGCCGCGTACGCTGCCCAGCTCGGTGAAGCCGGCCTGCGCGGCCAGTTCGGCGAAGCGCGGATTGTCCGACAGGAAGCGGGTCATCGACGTCGCCAGCAGCCCGATCAGCAGAAAGTACGCGCCGATCCCGGCGGACCAGCCGACCAGCGGGCGCATCATCCGGCGTACCGCGAACCCGCCGACCGTGCCGAGCAGCCACGTCCGGGGCGGCCGGCCGGCCGGCGCGGCGACCAGCCCGGCCCGCACGTCGCGACGCCCGGACAGCGCCATCGCCGCCGCACCCACCAGGAGCGCCGCACCGGCGAGCACGAACAGCGGCAGCAGCCGGTCGTCGTGGTAGGGGCGGACGAGGGCGATCAGCCCGTACGGCGACAGCCAGCGCAACCACCCCAACGCGGCGACACCGTCGCCGACCATCCGGGCCAGCAGCCCGACGCCGAGCACGGCCAGGGCCGACCCGCTCGCCCCGGCCCGGGTCGGCATCACCTGCGCGCTCAGCAGCGCCGTCGACACGGCGAAGAGGGCGACCAGCACGAGACCCACCGCGTACCGGAGCGCGCCGTTCGGTGGTGTGCCGGCCGCGACCAGCACGACCCCCGCCGCCGCCCCGGCGACCACCACGGCGACACTCAGCACCGCGAGGTGCCGACCGAGCACGGTCGGCACCGCCAGCCGACCGGCCAGCAGGAGGTCCCACCGGCCGCTCTCCTCCTCGCCCCGGGTGACCCGGGTGGTGGCGAGCACCGCCCACACCGAGAGCAGGACGGCAAGCACGGTGCCGGTCCGCCAGACGGTGAACCCACCCGGGGTGTCCAGCGCGAACGGTTCGCCGAAGAGGGTACGGACCGCCGGGTTCTCGGCGAGAGTGGCCAACGCGGCGGCGTCGAGGGCGGTGCCGGCCGTGCTCTCGTACCCGGCGACGACGACGGCGGTGACACCGGCCGCCACCGCGGACACGACGAGCGCGGGCCGGCGGACCTGACGCAGCGCGAGCCGGGTGACGGCGGCCCTGGCGGTACCGACACCGACGGCGGTCATCGGCCCTCCTCGCCGTAGTAGTCGAGGAAGATCTCCTCCAGCGTGGGCTCGCGCATGGTGAGCGTGGTGACGTCCGTCGCGGCCAGTGCCCGCAGGGCCGGGCCGGGCGGCCCGGTGAGGGTGAACCGCAGCGCGGCCCCGTCGACCTGCACGCCGTCGACCCCGGCCACGCCGGTCAACTCGGGCGCGGGACCGGCGAACCGCACCAGCACCTCGGTGCGGTGCAGCCGGCGCAGCTCGGGCATGGTGGCGACATCGACGAGGCGTCCGGCGCGCAGAATGCCCACCCGGTCGCAGACGGCCTCCACCTCCGCCAGTTGGTGGGAGGAGAGGAACACCGTGCTCCCGGCGTCGCGGGCCTCGACCACGGCGCGGCGGAACTCGCGCTCCATCAGCGGGTCCAGACCGGCGGTCGGTTCGTCCAGGACGAGCAGCGGTGCGCGGGTGGCGAACGCGGCGACCAGGGCCACCTTCTGCCGGTTACCGGTGGAGTAGGCCCGGCCCGGCTTGGACAGGTCGAGGGCGAACCGGGCCACCAGTTCGTCGCGGTAGGCGACGTCCACGCCCGGGCCGGTCGAGCCGAGCAGCGCCAGGATCTCCGCGCCGGTGAGCTGCGGCCACAGCGTCACGTCGGCCGGCACGTACGCGATCCGCTGGTGTGCCGTGGCCACCTCAGCGGCGGGAGTGCCGAAGATCCGCGCCTGGCCGGCGGTCGGACGAGCCAGGCCGAGCAGCAGCCGGATGGTGGTGGACTTGCCCGCCCCGTTGGGGCCCAGGAAGCCGAACACCTCACCGGCGTTGACGGTCAGGTCGAGATCGTCGAGGGCGAGCAGCGAACCGTAGCGCTTGGTCAGGTGCTCGGTGCGGATGGCGGGTGGCTGCACGGCGGCCTCCGTGGGATCAGGGACACGACCGCCGACCAGGCTTCCCGGCACACCAGCCTCACCGTAGGGCCCGTGTCAATGCCCTAGCCGGGCGCTCAACCAGGCGACTGGACGAGGACCGACGGTGATTCGTCGCCGGTGTCCGGCGGTGGTGCGGTGGGCGGGGGAGCCGTGCGGACTTCCGGGTGGCGCCGAATTCTGGCCGGTCGCTCCGGGTCGCCGGTCTCGCCGCGCCAGTGGGCCAGCCGTCCGGCCCGGGCGACCGCCCGCAGCCGGCGTTCCGCACGGTCCCGGACGTGTGACGTGGTGACCACCAGCAACTGATCACCACGGCGTAGTCGGGTGCCCGACTCGGGTACGAAGGCGGTGCCGTCGCGGACCACGAGGGTGATCGCGGCCGGCGGAGGCAGCCGTAGTTCGCGGATGTGCACGCCGTGCATCCGGGAGTCGGCCTCCACGGTGAGGTGCAGCAGGTCCGCGTCGATGGCGTCCAGCGGCGCGGACTCGACCTGAAGGTCCGGGCCGATCCCGGCCGAGCTGAGCCGCAGTCGCTTGGCCAGCCACGGCAGCGTCGGAGCCTGGACCAGCGTGAACACCACCACCAGCACGAACACGATGTTGAACAGCTGCCCGCTGCCACCGACCCCGGCCACGACGGGGATGGTGGCCAGCACGATGGGTACGGCACCACGCAGCCCCGCCCAGGACAGCAGCACCTGTTCGCGGAGCGGAATCCGGAACGGCAGCAGGGTGATCAGCACCGACATCGGTCGGGCGAGCAGCAGCAGCACCAGGCCGACGGCGAGCGCGGGCAGGATCGCGGCGGGCAGCTCGCTGGGATTGGCCAACAGGCCGAGCATGACGAACAGGCCGATCTGCGCGATCCAGCCGAGTCCCTCGGCCACCGACACGGTGGCCCGGCGGTGCGCCAGCCGGGCGTTGCCCAGGATCAACGCGGCAAGGTATGCGGCGAGGAAACCGCTGGCCTGAGCGAGCCCGGCAGCGGCGAAGGCCAGGATGCCGCAGGAGAAGGTGGCGATCGGGTAGAGACCCGAGGCGGGCAGGGTGAGCCGACGCAGGAACCACACACCGGCGATCCCGATCACGATGCCGCTCGCACCACCGACGCCGAGCTGGTAGATCATCTGGACCAGCAGTTCCAGCGGACTGGTCACGGTCAGCCCGGTGGCGCTCAGGGCGAGGACCAGGATGACGGTGGGCGCGTCGTTCAGCCCCGACTCGGCCTCGACCAGCCCGGCCAGCCGCCGGGGCAGCGGCAGCGTACGCAGCACCGAGAAGACCGCCGCCGCGTCGGTGGAGGACACCACCGCACCCAGCAGCAGGGCCAACTGCCACGAGACGTCGAGCAGCAGATAAGCACCGAGAGCGGTGACCCCGACACTTATCAGCACCCCGGCGGTGGCGAGCGCGGTCGCCGGTGCCAGCACCGGCCGGATGTCGGAGAACCGGGTGGTCAGGCCACCCTCCACCAGGATCACCGCGAGCGCTGCCGTGCCCAGGGCCTGTGCCAGGGCGGCGTCGTCGAAGCGCAGACCGAGCCCGTTCTCGCCGAGCAGCAGCCCGATGCCGAGGTACGCCAGCAGCATCGGCACGCCGACCCGGGTGGCCAGCCGGGCGGCGGTGACGCTGACCAGGACCGTCGCCGCTGCGGCGATCATCAGCAGGTAGACCTGTTGCAGGGTCATCCCGGAACCCGTCCCAGCCGCCGTCGACCCATGCTTCCGCCCCCTCACGCTCGCGTCCGGTGCGGGTACAACGCCACCGCCCGCCCCCACGGACGCACAGCCGTCGCCGCCCGGCCCTGTCGACCAGGTAACGACCCGTGCCATGGTGTGTCCCCCCGCTCACGTTACCGGGCGGACAGTCGCCGAACGCTGAGCGTGACGGTGAATCACCGCCCGGTCGGCCGGTGGACCGCTTGTCGGTGTCGTTGCCGCCTGCGCGACCATGGCTCGGTCACGCGTACGACAACGGAGACGGGAGCCGGCTCATGAGCGGCGGGACAGCAGCGCAGACCGATCGGCTGGAGGCGTGGGAGCGGGTCAGCGCCGCACCGCTCACCGTACTGTCCGTGGTGTTCCTGGTGGTGTACGCGGTACCGATCCTCGATCCGGGCCTCAGCCCGCAGTGGCGGGCCGCCTGCGCCGCCACGACGGTCGTCGTCTGGGTGCTGTTCTGGGCCGACATCCTCGTCCGGCTGCGGCTGGCCACGAACCGGCGGAGATTCCTCCGGGAGCACCTGTTCGACCTCGTGGTGCTGACGTTGCCGATGCTGCGACCACTACGCGCGGTACGCCTGGTCATGGTGGTGCTGACCATCAACCGCCGCACCGAGGTGTGGGCGCGTGGCCGGCTGGCCGTCTACGTCGCCGCCACCACGGCGCTGCTGGTGCTGGTCTCCGCGCTGGCCGTGCTGGACGCCGAACGACTCGCACCGGACGCCAACATCACCGCCTTCGACGACGCGTTGTGGTGGTCGACGGTCACCATCACCACCGTCGGCTACGGCGATTTCTATCCGGTGACCACCGCAGGCCGGTTCGTCGCCCTCGGTCTGATGATCGGTGGGATCGGTCTGATCGGTTTCGTCACGGGGTCGCTGGCGACCTGGATCGTCGACCGCGTCTCGGCCTCCGCCGACAAGCCGGCGGAGGTCACCGGCGACGACGTGGCGGCCCTGCGCGCCGAGATCGCCGCCCTGCGGCGGCGTCTCGATCCCGATTTGGCCGAGCGCACCGGCGGGCGCCTCGACCCCGACCACGCCGAGCGGCCCGCCGACTGAACGCTGCCGGCGGCCGGTGCGTGATCGGGCGTTCCGGCCTGCCGGACGGAGTCTGTCCCGCAAGATGGTGGGCGCGGCGTCCGGCCGGCCGCCGGGACGCCGGCGGCGACCCGGGCCGGCGGCCGCGGATCCGGTCTTCTGATCGTCGGCGGGGTGACGGTGACGCTCGAACAGTCAGCTGGGACGTCGCGGTCCGACGAACACCACGGCATGTCCGCCCACGAGGTGGTGCTGCTGCTGGAGACGGATCCGCAGCGTGGCCTCAGCGGTGCCGAGGCCGCCCGGCGGCTGGCGCGCTACGGGCCGAACGTGCTGCCCGCCGCCGGTGGTGGCGGACTGCTGCGCCGGATTCTGCGGCAGTTCCACAACCCGCTCATCTACGTGCTGATTGCGGCCGGCGTGGTCACCGCGGTCCTCGGGGAGTACGTCGACTCGGCGGTGATCTTCGCGGTGGTGCTGATCAACGCCGCGATCGGGTACGCCCAGGAGTCGCGGGCCGAGGCGGCCCTGGACAGTCTGCGCTCGATGGTGCGTACCGAGGCGCGCGTGATCCGCGACGGCGAGCGGCGGGCGATCTCCTCCGACGACCTGGTCCCCGGCGATCTGGTGGTGCTGGAGGCGGGCGACAAGGTGCCGGTGGATCTGCGGTTGGTCCGGCTGGCCGAGCTGCGGGTCGACGAATCGGCGCTGACGGGCGAATCCGTGCCGGTGGACAAGCTGGAGGCGGAACTGCCGGTGGGCACCCCGGTGGCCGACCGGCGCAACATGGTCTGGTCGGGCACGCTCATCGCGGCGGGCGGCGGTGCCGGTATCGCGGTGGCCACCGGAGCCGAGACCGAACTCGGTCAGATCCACCGCCTGGTCGGCGCGGCGGAGGCGCTCGCCACCCCGCTCACCCGCAAGCTGGCCCGGTTCAGCAAGGTGCTGACCGTGATCATCCTGGTGCTCGCGGTGTTGACGTTCGCGGTCGGCCTGCTTCGTGGCCAGGACGTGGTCGAGACGTTCACGGCGGCCGTGGCGCTCGCCGTCGGTGCGATCCCCGAAGGGCTGCCGGCGGCGGTCACGATCACCCTGGCGATCGGGGTGACCCGGATGGCCCGTCGACGGGCGGTGGTCCGTCGGCTCCCGGCGATCGAGACCCTGGGCAGCACGACCGTCGTCTGCTCCGACAAGACCGGCACCCTGACCGAGAACCAGATGACGGTCCGGGCGCTGTGGACCCCGGACGCCGGGTTCGAGGTGACCGGGTCCGGTTACCGGCCGGACGGGGAGGTCCGCGACGACGGCCGGGGCGGCGAGGCGCTGCGCTGGTCCCTGCTGGCCGGCGCCGGATGCAACGACGCGCGGGTACGGGAGCAGGACGGCGAGTGGCTGCTGGCCGGTGATCCGACCGAGGGCGCGATGCAGGTGGTCGCGGCCAAGGTGGGGATCGACCCCGGTCGGCTCTCGGCGGACTATCCGCGCCGGGACACCATCCCCTTCGACTCGAAGCGGCAGTACATGGCGACGCTGCACGACGAGCGGGCCACCGGCCGGACGGTGGTCCTGGCCAAGGGGGGTGTCGAGCGGATCGTGTCGATGTGCCGGGGCGAGATGGGCGTCGACGGGGAGATCCGCCCGCTCCGCGCCGAGGCTGCCCTGCGGGCGGCCGAGGAGCTGGCTGGCCGGGGGTTGCGGGTGCTCGCTACCGCCGTGCGACCGCCGGACGGCGCGGACGACGGCTTCGACGAGGTCGCGCTGCCCGGCACCCTGATCCTGACCGGATTGCAGGCGATGCTCGACCCGCCCCGCAGCGCGGCAGCCCCGGCGGTGCGGGCTTGCCACACGGCCGGTATCGACGTCAAGATGATCACAGGGGACCATGCGGCGACGGCCGGCGCCATCGCCCGCCAGCTCGGGCTGCTCGACGCCGACCGGCCGGACCGCGTGGTCACCGGCACGGATCTCGACGAGTTGCCTGCCGAGGGGTTCGCCGAGGCGGTGGACCGGGCCGCCGTCTTCGCCCGGGTCTCCCCGGAACAGAAACTCCGGCTGGTCGAGACGCTTCAGCAACGCGGCCACGTGGTGGCGGTGACCGGCGACGGCGTCAACGACGCCCCCGCGTTGCGGCAGGCGAACATCGGTATCGCCATGGCCCGTTCCGGGACCGAGGTGGCCAAGGAAGCCGCCGACATGGTCCTCACCGATGACGACTTCGCCACCATCGAGGCCGCGGTGGAGGAGGGCCGCGGGGTCTTCGACAACATCACCAAGTTCATCGTCTGGACGCTGCCGACGAACCTCGGCGAAGGGCTGGTGGTGCTGGTCGCCATCGTGCTGGGTGCCACCCTGCCGCTGCTGCCCACCCAGATTCTCTGGATCAACATGACCACCGCGGTTCTGCTCGGCCTGATGCTGGCCTTCGAGCCGAAGGAGCGTGGCATCATGCGACGGCCGCCCCGTGACCCGGCCCGGCCGCTGCTGACCGGTGCCCTGGTGATCCGGATCCTGCTGGTGGCCGCGTTGCTGGTCGCCGGCGCGTGGTGGGTGTTCCAGTGGGAGTACTCGAACGGTGCAGATGTCGCGCAGGCGCGTACCGCCGCCATGAACGTCTTTGTCGTGGTCGAGACGTTCTACCTGTTCAGCTGCCGGTCGCTGACCCGGTCGGCATGGCGGATCGGCTTCTTCACCAACCGCCTGCTGCTGCTCGGCGTCGCCGCGCAGGCGCTGCTCCAGCTCGCGATCACGTACCTGCCGCCGATGAACACGACCTTCGGTACGGCACCGATCGGGCCGGAAGTGTGGTTGCGCATCCTGGCCGTGGGGGCCGTCGCCGCCGTTGTGGTCGCTGTCGACAAGCGACTGCGCCACAATCTCGGCTGAGGGTCAGACCCGGGCATGCTCCCGGCCATCCCGAGAACGCGCGGTGTTCAGGCCCACAGCGCCTCGGCGAGGGTGACCCCGACGAACGCGGCACCCAGCGCGGCGCCGACGCTGACTGCGGCGTTGATCAGTGCGGGGAGTCGGGCACCGTCCTCGAAGAGCCGGACCGTCTCGTAGCCGAAGGTCGAGTAGGTGGTCAGCGCACCGCACAGACCGACGCCGAGCAGGGCGACCAGGGAACCGGGCACCGCGCCCACGGCGGCACCACCGATCAGGACGCCGAGAAGAAACGACCCGACCACGTTGACCACGAGGGTGCCCCACGGAAGGACGGAGTCGTGACGTGCCTGCACCGCCCGGTCGACGAGGTAGCGCAGCGGCGCGCCGACAGCGGCGCCGAGTGCCACCAGGATGACGGTCATCCGGCGCTCCGGTCCACGCTGGCCGCCAGCCGGGTCACGGTGATGCCCAGCCGGACGGCGGCGAGGGCGGCGACGAGGGTCACGGCGAGATACAGCAGGCCGACCCGCGCCGCGCCAGCCGCCACCGCCTGCTGCACCTCCACGGCATACGTCGAAAAGGTGGTGAAGCCACCGAGCACGCCGACGCCGAGGAAGGGCCGGACCAGTCGATGCGCGGTCCACACCTCGGTGATCAGCACCATCAGTACCCCGATCAGCAGGCAGCCGGCGACGTTGACGGCGAAGGTGGCCCAGGGAAAGCCGTGCGCCGGGTGCGGAAGGGCCACGGTAAGCCCGTATCGCGCCACCGCGCCGACCATCCCGCCGACCGCGATCGTGGCGAGCAGGCCTGCGGTCCCGCCCCGCAGTTCCGCGCGCTGGCGCGGCAGACTGAGATCGACATCGGGATCGACGGGCGGTCGCTGTGCTCCCACGGTCACCCCCTACCGGTAGGCGTGGGCCCTGGCAGGGACCGTTGGCGGTGGTTGCCCGGCGCCGGCACCGGTGGCGGGCCCCACCGCCACAGGCATCTCCTCCGGCGGGTGCCCCCGTGCAGAGGATAACGCCGCCATCCCGACGTCAACCGAGGCGCGGCCAGCCGGCGGCGGTAGGGTGCGCCGGGTGACCGTGCTGCGTTCCGTGCTGCTGTTCGTCCTGGCCGCGACCGCCGAGATCGGCGGGGCGTGGCTGGTGTGGCAGGGCTGGCGGGAGCATCGGGGGCTGTGGTTCGTCGCCGCCGGGGTGCTCGCCCTCGGCGCGTACGGCTTCGTCGCCACGTTTCAGCCCGACCCGAACTTCGGCCGCATCCTGGCCGCGTACGGCGGGGTTTTCGTCGCCGGCTCGCTCGCCTGGGGGATGGTCTTCGACGGCTTCCGCCCCGACCGGTGGGATCTCACCGGCGCCGCGATCTGCCTGCTCGGCGTCGCGGTCATCATGTACGCCCCACGCAGCGCCTGACCCCGCACCACCCCGGACCGGACCTGGTGCCCCGGTCGGGCGATTCGCCGCGCCCACAGGGCTGGACCACCGGTGCGTGAACGGTGACTATAAGTAGCTGGTCGGTCGCTCTTGGCTAGGCCGGCGGTTCCGCGCCTCGGCGGTGCCACCGTTCGGAGGGGTGCCGGCCACAGGTCGCCGACCCCGAGGAGGTACCCCGATGGCCGCCACGTCGACCCGGCGTCGTGACCGAGCGGAGCAGGCCGGGCCGTCTGCCGGGGAGTCGGTGCTCCCCGAGCTGCGGGCCATGTGGTGGGAGACGGGGATGCGGGCGCGGACCCAGGCCGGTCTGCTCGCCGTCTTCGCCGAACTGCCCCGGCTGATCTGGGCGGCCCTGCGGATCAGCTGGCGGGCCGACCGGGGAGAAGGTGGTGGCCGCGCTGCGCTCGTACGGCCTGCGCCGGTTCCTGCTGGACCAGTACGACCGGGTGATGGCGGTGGAGACCGACATCGAGCTGGCCCTGGCGCGCCGGGTGACCACGACGGTCACGGTGGGCTCGGTGATCGGGGGCGTCGCCACCGCCGTGGTCTACGTGCTGCTCGGCCTGCTGCTCATCGACGGACAGATCCCGCTCGCGGCGGCGGCGACCTGTGTGATCGCGGTGCAGGCGGCGCAGCGTTCGCTGGCCGTGGTGACCTTTCAGATGGACCGCGTCTATACCGAGGGCCAGCACTTCCGCGACTACACGGGGTTCATGACCCGGGCCGCCACCTACCTGCCGGAGCAGGCGGTCGTGGCGGCACCCGACCGGCTGCGGGTGCTGACCGTGGAGGCGGTGAGCTTGCGTTACCCGGATCGCGACAGCCCGGCGGTGGATCGTGTGACGTTGACCGTCGAGGCGGGGCAGACGGTGGCCTTCGTCGGGGAGAACGGTTCCGGCAAGAGCAGCCTGGCCGCGATGATCGCGGCCCTGCGTACGCCCAGCGACGGGGTGATCCGGTGGAACGGGCGGCCCCTGTCCGAGCTGGACCGCGACGAGTTGCGTGGTCGCATCGCCGTGGTCACTCAGGAGTACCACAAGTGGCCGTTCACCGCCGCCACGAACATCGCCATCGGGGACATCGACACCGAGGCCCGGCAGGACCGGATCGAGGCCGCCGCCGCCCGGGCGGTCGCCGACGAGATGATCCGCGAGCTGCCGCACGGGTACGAGACGCTGCTCGACCGTACCTTCGCGAAGGGACAGGATCTCTCCGGCGGGCAGTGGCAGCGGATCACCGCGGCTCGCGGTTTCCTCCGCGACGCCGAGCTGCTGGTGATGGACGAGCCGTCCTCGGCGCTCGATCCGCGGGCCGAGGACGCGCTGTTCCAGGCCATCCGCGACCGGCGCGGCCGGGCCACCACCATCCTGATCACGCACCGGCTGGCCAACGTCCGGCACGCCGACCGGATCTTCGTGCTGCATCACGGTCGTCTGATCGAGCAGGGCACCCACGACGAGCTCGTCGCCTCCGGTGGCCGGTACGCCGAGCTGTTCACCCTCCAGGCCGCCGGCTACGCGGACACCGACCGCCTACCCGCGCCCCGGCAGCATCCGCACCCGGCCGCTGGCTGACACCCGCCCTGCGGGTCGGGCGGAGAAGCAGTGCCGTCACGTTTGCGTCGTCCGACGACGGGAACGGGGGTTGCCCAGGCCGCGTCGGGTAAGAGACCCGGGCACGGGTCGGACGAAACGTGGCCCGACGGCAGGAGCAGCGGATGAGCGAGCCCGTGTCCGACGAGCCCGTCGGCGAATTGGAACTGGTGCACGCCTTCACCGGGCCCATGCCCACCGGGGTCAGCGTCTCGCACACCGGCCGGATCTTCGTCAACTTTCCCCGCTGGGGCGACGAGGTGCCTGCCACCGTGGTCGAGCTGCGCGACGGCGCCGAGGTGCCGTACCCGGACGAGCGGTGGAACCGGCCGGCCGGCGACGACGACCCGGGTGCCTTCGTCTCGGTGCAGAGCGTCGTGGTCGACCCCGTCGACCGGCTCTGGGTGCTCGACACCGGCAGCCCGAAGTTTCAGCCGACTCGACCGGGCGGCCCCAAACTGGTCCGGATCGACCTGGTCAGCGGGACCGTGGCGCAGGTGATCACCTTTCCACCCGACGTGGCGCTGCCCACCTCCTACCTCAACGACGTGCGCTTCGACCTGCGGCGCGGCGAGGCGGGGCTCGCGTACGTCACCGATTCCGCGGTGGCCGGGCCGAACGGGATCATCGTGGTCGACCTGGCCAGCGGTGCCTCCTGGCGACGGCTGCACGACCATCCCTCGACCAAGCCGGAGCCACTGTCCCGCTGCCGGCCGGTGGTGGAGGGCAGACCGCTTCTGCAACGACCGGCCGACGGGCCGCCGGGTCCGTTGACGATCGGCGCGGACGGGATCGCCATCTCCGTCGACGGTTCCCGGCTCTACTACTGTCCGTTGGCCTCGCGCCAGTGGTACAGCGTGGCCACCGACGCGCTCAGCGACGTCTCCGCCAGCGCGGACGAGGTCGCCGCGACGGTGGTCCACGAGGGCGACAAGGGCACCGGCTCGGACGGCCTGGAGACCGACGACGCCGGGCGGATCTATCTCACGGCGTACGAGCACAACGCGGTGCTGCGACGGCGACCGGACGGTGAGTACGAAACGGTCGTCCACGATCCTCGGCTGCTCTGGCCGGACACCCTGTCGGTGGCGCTGGACGGGCACCTCTACGTGACCGCGAACCAGCTGCACCGGCAGCCCAGCTTCCAGCAGGGCCGGGACCTGCGTCGTAAGCCGTACGCGCTGTTCCGGACCCGGATCGACGCCGGACCGGTGCTGCTGCGCTGAACTTCGCCGGGCGGCAGCACCGGCCCGGCTCACCGCGCCGGGTCGCCTCCGGTGGCGGACCGGCGGCGCAGCAGGAGCACCACCGCGCCGGCCACCAGGGCCAGCAGAATCCCGCCGCCGGCCAGCAGCACCGCCGTGCCGGGACCGCCGGAGGAACTGCTCGCGGCCGGGCTGGCAGCTGCGGCGGAGGCGGTCGGTTCGGCGCTCGGGCTCGCCGACGGGCTCGATGCCGGCTCGCTCGCCGTGGGGCTAGGGCTCGGGTCGGCGGTGGCCGTCGGGTCGGCGACGGTGAACTTGTACGACGCCTGCACCGGGTGCCCGTCGGTCGAGACCACCCGGTACGCGACGGTGTAGACGCCGTTGGCCAGCGACTGATCGATGGTGACCGTTCCCTTGGTGCCGCTGACCTTCGGTTCGCTTGTGGCCACCTGCTGCTTGTCGGCGTCGCTGAGGGTGATTGTGGTGAACGACGGGTTCAGCTTCTGTAGGAACTCCAGGGTGATCCTGGTCGGAGCCTTCTTCAGCTCGGCGTCCTGCGCGGGAGTGGCCTTGCGGAGCGCGTTGTGGGCGTACGCCGGGGAGACCGGCCCGACCAGCAGGGCGGCGGCGGCCAGCGTGGCGGCGAGGGCGGCGGCGAGCGGCCGGCGGAGGCGTTGGGACATGGCGGTCATTCTCCTCGTCAGTCGAGCAGTTGTTGACCGACCCAACCACCCTCCGGGCAGCCGGGTGGGACGGCGAAGACGGCGGAGCCGATCGGGGTGGTCCACTCGTTGAGCAGGTCCTGCTCGGCGAGCCGTCGCTGGATGGGTAGGAACTGGGTGGCGATGTCCGCCTGGTACGCCGCGAAGATCAGCCCACTGTCCGCGGTGCCGTCGGCGGCGGGCACCCCGTCGTAGTTGTAGGGACGGCGCAGAATCCGGAACCGATCGTCGGTGACGTGTGCCCGGGTGAGGTGCGAGAAATCCGGGATGACCGTCAGCCCGTCGGGACCGAGGGCGGCGAAGTCGGGCTCGTCGTGCTCGCGCGTACCGGTCAGCGGGGCACCGCTGTCCAGCCGCCGGCCGACGGCCAGTTCCCGGTCGGTGCGGCCGAGCAGATCCCAGGCCTCCAGGTTCATGCTGATCCGCCGCACCACAAGCGTGGTGCCGTCGCGTAACCAGTCCGGCCCGTCGGCGATCCAGACCGCCGTCTCCACCGGCGTACCCGGCTTCGGATTGGCGGTGCCGTCGAGCTGGCCGAAGAGGTTGCGTTGGGTCCGGTCCGGCTCGGCGCCGGCCGCCCGCCGGAAACCCTGCTGCACCCAGCGCACGGTGGCGAACGGTCGACTGTCCTTGACCAGCACCCGCTGGGCGTGCGCGACGGTGATCGGGTCGTCGGCGCAGATCTGCACCAGCAGATCCCCACCCGACCAGCGTGGTTGCAGCCGGTCGATGCGGAACGGGGGCAGGTCGACCACGGAGGGCGGACGGCGGTCGTCGAGACCGGCGGCGGCGTAGAGGCCCGGGCCAAAACCGAAGGTGACGGTGAGCCGGGCCGGCAGCAGCCCCAGTTCGGGTTCGGTGTCGGCGAGCGCGGGTCGGCCCTGGGTGAGCCGCGCGGCGTCGTCGGAGAGCAGCCGCAGCAGCCGCCCGAGGGAGGCCCGGTCGCTTCCCGGGCGCAGGGTGAAGGCGACGAACGCGGCATGCGCCTGTGGCTCGTTGACGATCCCCGCCTGCCGTACGCCGTGGAACGGTTCGACCGCCTCGCCGACCCCCGCCACCGGCGTACGTTCCGGCGGGCGTCCGGCCGGCTCGCTGCGGGTGGCGGCCACCGTGGCGGCGCCGACCACCGTGCCACCCGCCGCCAGCGCGCCGCCGGTGAGCAGGCCCCGTCGGCTCACCGGTCGGCCGGTGGGACTCACGGTGCCGGGCTGGGGCTCGTCGACATGTCCGGCATCGGCTCGCCGTGCCCGGGGGCGTAGCTCTCCTGGGCCCCGGCGAACGGCTTGGCCACCGCGCGGAACGTCTGGCTGCGCCCGTCGGCGAAGGTCAGGGTGAAGGACAGCTCGTCACCGGCCCGCACCGGCTTGGCGAGGTCCATCAGCATCAGGTGGTCGCCGCCCGGTTCCAGCTTGTACTCGCTCTTGGCCTTGATCACCACGCCGTCCTGCTTGGCCCGCATCACCATCTTGCCGTCCGTCATGGCCATCTCGTGCAACTCCATCGGCGACACGTCCGTGGCGGCACCGGTGATCGTGACGTCGGTGTCGCTGTCGTTGACAAGCGTGGCGAACGCCGCCGTCATCCCCTCGTCCGCGGCCTTCACCCACGGATCCCGTACACCCAGCACGCCCGCCTCGACGGTGGCTGCGCTGGACGCGGTGGCGGACGGCGTGGGCGCGGTCGACGCGTCCTCGGACGACGCGCAGGCGGCCAGGGACACGACGAGCGCGGTCCCGGTGAACAGGGCCGCCGGGCGCAGGAACCGGCGAGGCAGGACGCTGGGCATTAGTTTCCCCTCGAAGATCGATGTCATGAGGTTTGTCGTCCGGTGCCGCCCGGAAGTTCCACCCGCCGCAGTTGCCCTGGTCACTTGCGCTCTGGTGGTAGCCGCCAGCAGAGCGGCTACAGTTCCGCCGTGTCCCGGCGACAGCAGGTACGGGCGTGGTCCCCCGCGGTCAGCGGGATCACGGAGGTGCTGCACGCGCGGTTCACCGACCACGCCTACCCGATGCACACCCATGACAGCTGGGCGCTGCTCGTGGTCGACGAGGGAGTCGTCCGGTACGACCTGGATCGCCACGAGCACGGCGCGTTCCGGCAGGTCGTCACGTTGCTGCCGCCGAACGTGGCGCACAACGGCTCCCCGGTCACCGCGCAGGGGTTCCGCAAACGGGTGCTCTATCTCGACCTCGGGCAGCTCGACGAACGCCTGGCCGGTCGGGCGGTGGACCGGCCGACCTTCGACGACGAAGCCCTGCGGCGGCGGATCGATCTGCTGCACGCACGGCTGGCCGAGGCGGGTGACGAGTTCGCCGCCGAAGTGCATCTCGCACTCGTTGTCGAGCGGCTGCGGGCGCGACTGGCCCGCCGTACCCCCGTGGTCACGTCGCTGCGGGATCCACGGATCGCCCAGCGGCTACGTGACCTGCTCGACGAGCGCTTCGTGGTGGGACTGACCCTGGCGGAGGCCGCCGGTCTGCTGCACGCCCACCCGACCCACCTCGTGCGGGCCTTCTCCGCGGCCTTCGGTATCGGCCCGCACCAGTATCTGATCTCCCGACGGGTGGATCTCGCCCGACGACTGCTGCGCGAGGGTGTACCGGCTGGGGAGGCAGCCGCCACGGCCGGCTTCCATGACCAGCCGCATCTGAGTCGGCACTTCAAGCGGATTCTCGGCTTCACTCCCGGCCAGTACACCCGCCACCGCCGGGTCACGGGTGCATCCGGGCACCTTTGAGGATCTTGTCCACGGCGTTCTTCGGACCGTACACGGCCAGCCCGGTGAGGTCGAGGTGGTCACGGCCGACGGCGCGAACCGCCGCCCGGTTGTCCCGGTCGTTCCCGGTCCGGAACAGGTCCGAGGTGAAGACGGCCAGGGGTAGCCCGCGGGTCACGGCGCGCTGGTGGGCGGCGGTCACCGTCTCCTTCGTACCGGCGAACACCAGCACGGGCTGACGGAACATGGGCAGGTAGGGCGTGTCGTCCGCGTCGGCGTACGGCTGGCCGATCACCTCGGGCGCGGCCTGACCGATGCCGCTGACCAGGAACGCGGTCATGTTGAGTCGCTGCCAGGCAGGCAGGTCGTCGCGGAGCAGGACGGCGATCTTGGTGTCGAAGCGTACGGGCTCGGTGAGGGTTTCCATGCTGCCGAGTCTGGGCCGGCAGCCGCGCCGGGGTCTTGTACGAAACTGCCCTGACGGGCGTTCAGTCCGGCGGGCGCAGTTCGACCCGCCGCAGCAGTTGGGCGTTGAGCGCGACCACGATGGTGGAGGCCGACATCAGCACGGCGGCGACCGCCGGGCTCAGCGCCACGCCGGCCCAGGCCAGGACCCCGGCGGCGAGCGGAAGCGCGACCACGTTGTAGCCGGCGGCCCAGGCCAGGTTCTGAAGCATCTTCCGGTACGTGGCCTGGGACAGTCGGATCACGCCGCTCACGCCGCGCGGGTCGGACGAGGCGAGCACCACTCCGGCGGACTCGATGGCCACGTCGGTGCCGGCGCCGATCGCGATGCCGACGTTCGCCCGGGCCAGGGCGGGTGCGTCGTTGACCCCGTCGCCCACCATGGCGACCCGTAGCCCGCGCCGCTGCAACCCGGTCACGGTGTCGTCCTTCTCCGCCGGTAGCACCTCGGCGAAGACCTCGTCCTCCCCGGTACGGAAACCGAGGTCGGCGGCGACCGCCTCGGCGACCGGACGCGCATCTCCGGTGATCATCATGATCTTTCGGATGCCCTGTTGCCGCAGTTCGGCGACGGCCTGGCGGGCCTCCGGTCGAACCTGGTCGGCCAACGCGAGGGCGCCGAGGACGACAGCGTCGTCGTCGAGCCGCAGCAGGTAGAGCACTGCCGCGCCCCGACGTGACCAGTCGTGCCGGTGCTCGTCGAGGTCGTCCGGAACGGTGACGTCGAGTTCCCGCAGCAGCGCCGGACCGCCGACGGCGTAGGCCACCCCGTCCACCTCGGCGCGTACCCCCCGGCCGGTCATCGCGTGAAATCCGGAGGCCGCCCGGCTGCCGCCCCGGTCGGCGGCGGCGGTCACGATCGCCCGGGCGAGGGGGTGCTCGCTGTCGGCCTCCACCGCCGCCGCGATGGCGAGCACGTCCCGTTCGGTCGAGCCGCTGGCGGCGGCGACCTCGGTGAGAACGTGCTCACCCCGGGTCAGGGTGCCGGTCTTGTCGAACAGCACCGTGTCGACCGTGCGCATCCGCTCCAGGGCCAATCGGTCCTTGACCAGGATGCCGCCCTTCGCGGCCACCGCCGTGGACAGTGCGATGACCAGCGGAATGGCCAGCCCGAGTGCGTGCGGGCAGGCGATGACCAGCACGGTCACCGTCCGCACGACCGCCTCGTCCACATTGCCCAGCAGGGACCAGACCACGAGGGTCAGTACGGCGGTCGCGGTGGCGATGTAGAACAGCCAGGCGGCGAACCGGTCGGCCAGCACCTGCGCCCGGCCGCTGGACTGCTGGGCCTCGCTCACCAACCGCTGGATGCCGGCCAGCGCGGTGTCGTCGCCGACCGCCTCGATCCGCACCCGTAGCGCCGCGTCGGTGGCCACCGTGCCGGCTACCACCCGGTCGCCGGTGGAGCGGGCCACCGGCCGGGACTCACCCGTGATCATCGACTCGTCCATCTCGGCGCGACCGTCGACCACGGTGCCGTCCGCCGGCACCCGGGCACCCGGACGGACCAGGACCACGTCGCCGACGCCCAGTTCGCTCACCGTGACCCGGTGCGGCGCGCCGTCCGGGTCCAGCCGCTCGGCGTCGTCGGGCAGCAGCGCCGCGAGCGCCGACAGGGCGCCCCGGGCCTGGCCGATCGCCTTCATCTCCTGCCAGTGCCCGAGCAGCATGATGGTCACCAGCGCCGCGAGTTCCCACCAGAAGTCCAGGTCGAAGGCGCCGAACGAGGTGGCCAGCGATGCCGCGTAGGCGACCGTGATCGCCATCGCGATCAGCAGCATCATCCCCGGTGCCCGGTCCCGGACCTCGCGCACCGCGCCCTGGAGGAAGGGCCAGCCCCCGTAGCCGAAGACCACCGTGCCGAGCACCGGCCCCACCAGGCTGATCCCGGGAAAGTCCAGTTCGTAGCCGAACCAGTCCATCACCATGTGACTGGTGGCCACGATCGGCACGGTCAGCGCCAGGCTGAGCCAGAACTTGCGGCGGAACGCCGCCGGATCGTGCCCGGCGTGCTTGTCGTGCCCGCCGTGCCCGTGCTGATTCGGATGGTTTTTCGTGTCGACGTGGGACATGTCATCGCCTCCCGACCCCTATTCTATACCCCCCAGGGGTATGTGCAACTGCATAACAAGATCAAGCCGAATCTGGCCTCGCCCTTTCCTCCAGTAGCTCACGATGATCGGTCGAACAAGTTTCGCTATCGTGTTTTCGGTTCATGTCCGAGCCGTCAGTCAACCCGTCGGCGGGCGATAAGGGATCTAGAGGTGAACCGATACATCGTGGTAGGAATGGCGCTCTGACATGGGCAGGCATGCCCACCCTCCACCATGTAGCCGGCGTGCGTGCCGGTTCCTGCTGAGATCAACGCCGATGAGGCAAGGGGGCGGAGTACGCCGGTGACACGTGCTACAGCGGCAGCCGCGGTGCGTACCCATGCCGAAGCGCGCCGGGGATGGCTGGCCCGGGGCAGCATCGTCCGCCTGTTACGGCTGCTGGTCGCCGTACCATTGATCGCCGTCGTGGCATTCGCCGGCCTGGCCCTTGAGGGCACGGTCCGGCAGGTGCTCAACGCGGGCACCGTGCACGACGTCGTCACACTCTCCACCCAGGCCGGTGCGCTGGCCCGCGCCCTACAGGCCGAACGGGTGATCGCCGCGGTCGAAGTGACCACCCAGAGTCAGGCCGCCAGCGCCACCTTCGACGACCAGGTGGCGAAGACCGACGCCGAGATCGTCGAGTTCCAACGACGCCGGGCCGAGGTGTCGGCCGGGAACTCGGCCCTGCAACGGATCGACGCCGGTCTGACGGCGCTCGGCTCGGTACGCGAGCAGGTCCGCTCAAGCCCTCGCGCCACCCTGTCCGCGATCGCCTTCAGCTACCGGATTCTCGTTGCGGACCTGCTCACCTTCCGCGCGTCGGTGGCCACCGACACCTCGACGAACATCGCCGACGACGTCCGGGCCGCGGTGGCGGTCTCCGAGGCGGGCGAGGCGATCGGTCAGCTTCAGGTAATCGTGCTGCGCAGCCTCGCCGGGGGCGAACTGACCCCCGCCGGGCAGCAGGAGATCGTCGGTGCCCAGGCTCGTTACGCCGAGGCCACCAACGCCTTCCTGGCCGTCGCCGAACCAGGGTGGGCGGCCAGCTGGGAGCAGATCGGCACCGATGGTCAGGTCGTCGCCGCACAACGGTTGCAGGACCAGGTGGGCCGGACGCTTCCCGGTGGACGGCTCGCCGTCGATCCGGACGCCTGGGTCGAGGCCACCGACGGTTGGGTCAGCCAGATGTTCCGGATCCAGAGCGACGTGGATGCCACCGTCGCCGACCGGGTATCGGCCGAGCGTGGACAACTGCTGCGTAACGCGCTGCTCCAGGGCGTCGGCATCTTCCTGGTCCTGGCGCTCACCGCCGTACTGACCGGTGTGGTGGCTCGGCGGATCACCCGGCGGCTGCGATCCCTGCGCAACACGGTGACCAAGGTGGCGTACGACCGGCTACCGGCCGTCGTCCGGGAACTCACCGCGGCCCCTCCCGGCAGCGTGCAACCCAACGAGGTGGCGGACCGTTCCGTCTCGGAGTTCCGGATCACCGGTTCCGACGAGATCGCCGAGGTGGCCACCGCGACCCGGGCACTGCACCGGGAAGCGGTCCGGATCGCGGGCGAACAGGCGGTGATGCGGGCCAACGTCGCGGAGATCTTCGTCCATCTCTCTCGACGTGAGCAGCGGCTGGTGGACGCGATGCTCGCCCAGGTCGACGAGGTGGAGCGCGACGAGGCCGACCCCGAACGTCTCCAGCAGCTGTACCAACTGGACCATCTCGCGACCCGGATGGCCCGGATCAACCAGAGCCTGCTGGTGCTCGGTGGTTCCGGCATCTCCCGGGTACGCCAGGAACCGGTGCCGCTCGACCACGTGATCCAGGCCGCGCTGTCCCAGATCGAGCACTACACCCGGGTCCGGATCGGCACGGTGGACAAGGAACTGGCAATCGCCGGCAACGCGGTCGACGAGATCGTGCACCTGGTCGCCGAACTGCTCGACAACGCGACCGGATACTCCCCGCCGGAGGCCGAGGTGCTGGTCACCGGGCACGCCCTCTCCGACCGGGCGATCGTGCAGGTGGTGGACCAGGGCGTCGGGCTCTCCACCCAGCGATGCGAGCAACTGAACATGGCGCTCGCCAACCCATCGTCGATCGACGTGTCGGGCGTGCGGGCCATGGGCCTGACCGTGGTCGCCCGGCTCGCCGCCCGGCACGCCGTCCGGGTCGAGCTGCGTCCCGGGCCGACGGGCGGAACGGTGGCCGAGATCACGCTGCCGGCGTCGATCGTCGTACGCCGGCCGGTGCAGCAGCCGCTACCGGTGGAGTCCGAGCTGGGCCGGGGCCGACCCTCCGCCACCGGGGGACGTCCCGCCATGACCTCCGGGACCCGCGCCAGCCTCCCTGTGGCCGGCTCCGGCAACCCCGTGCCGAACGTCGGGCGAGCCCCGGTCGGTGTCGGCGCGGTACGCGCGAGCAGCCCGGCGCCACCCAACTCGGTCGCCGCGCCCCCCGCACCCGCACCGCTGTTCCAGCCAGCCGCCCAGCCGCAACCCGCGGTGGGGCTGCCGGCCGGGCCGACGGTGAACGGCTGGTTCAAGACCGCCCTCGACGGCGACTCGGTGGCCGTCATCTGGCCGGTCGATGCCGGTGAGAAGTGGGCGACCGCCACTCCAGCGCCGTCCACCCAGGTCGGGTTGCCACGCCGGGTGCCGCAGCCCCATCTGGTGCCCGATACACCGCAACCGAGCGCGGACCCGCAGCGGAAGCTGGATCCGGCCACCGTGGCGGCGGCCATGTCGGCCTACGCCAAGGGCGTCGCCGGACGCCGGTCCACCACCTCCTTCTGACGCTGACCGCCCACCCCTCCCCGATCTGGAGCGACGTCGTGACAAGCCCGAACGACCTGAGCTGGCTGTTGCAGAACTTCGTGAGCCGTACTCCTGAGGTCAGTCATGCTCTGGCCATCTCCACCGACGGGCTGGTCCTGGCACACAATCACGGCCTGCCCCGCGACCGGGCGGATCAGCTCGCCGCCACCGGCAGCGGTCTGATCGCCCTGCTGGTCGGCGCCGCCCGGTTCTTCCAGGCCGGAACGGTGATCTCCAACGTGACCCAGATGGACGGCGGCTTCATGTTCTGCATGTCGTTCAGCGACGGGGCCTCGCTGCTGGTGCTGGCGTCTCCGGTCTGCGACGTGGGTCAGGTCTCGTACGAGATGACCGACCTGGCGAACCGGATGGGTGAGGTGCTCACCCCGGCGGTGCGGTCCCAGTTGCTGGGGATGCTGTGAACGCCGGCCACCCCACCCGTCGCCTCGTCGCGGCCCTGCTGACCGGGGTACTTGTCGCCGTCACCGCCGCCTGCGACGGCGGGTCGGAACCGCAACGCCAGACCATCCGAATCGGGATGATCACCGCCCTGTCCGGGTCACTTGAGGCACCCGGCTCCGAGCTGCGCGACGGCTTCCAGCTCTACCTGGACATGCGCGGCCGGCAGTTGGGCGGCCACCCAGCTGAGCTGATCGTCGCCGACGAGGGATACGAACGCGACGTGACCGTCGAATCCGCCACGAAACTGCTGGAGCAGGATCGGGTCTCGGCGATCACCGGCATCATCAACGGCGGCAGCGTCGCCGCCATCCTTCCGCTCATCGACAAGCACAAGGTGCCGCTCGTCGGTGCGCTGGGGCGGCCGGCGCTTACCGACGTGACGTACATCTGGCACACCAACCTGATCTCGGTGGAGCCGGGCGTGGCCATGGCACCGTTCGTCAAGCAGGAGGTGGGGCAGGGCCGGGTCTATGCCATCGGGCCGGACTTCCAGAGCGGCCGGGACGAATTGCGCGGATTCGTCGACACGTTCACCGACCTCGGTGGCCAGTTGGCCAACCCCGGCGGCAAAGCCGTCTTCAGCCCGTTCCCGGTCACCGAGGACTTCGGGCCGTACCTGGACGAGATCGCCGAGTCCGGGGCCGACGCGGTCTACTGCTTCTTCGACGCGCAGAACGCGATCACCTTCGTCAAGCAGTACGCCGCATCGCCCGTCGCCGACCTGCCGCTCTACGCGGCGGGCTTCGTCACCGAGCCGGCGAGCCTGGTCGAGCAGGGCGACGCGGCCGAGGGCATCTACAACGGCCTGAACTACTCACCCGACCTCGACAACGCGGCCAACCGGGAATTCGTCGCCGCCTGGAACGCGGCCTACCCCGGCCGGGTACCCACCTCGATCGTGATGGCGTCGTACGACGCGGCGGCCGTGCTGGACCGGGCGATCGCCGCAGCGGGTACGAACCCCACCCCGGAGCAGATCAATGCCGCGATCGCCGGACTCGGGCAGCTCAACAGCCCCCGTGGTCCCTGGCAGTTCGCGAAGTCCACCCACGCGCCCATCCAGAAGTGGTATCTGCGCCAGGTTCGCCGGGACGGCCGGGCGCTGACGAACGTCGTCGTCTCGGAACTGGCCACCCTCGGCGGCTGACCCCGTCGCTACCGGCTGCGTTCCACGACGTACTCGGGCAGGCCGAGCAGGAATCGGCCGTCTTCGGTCTCGGCCGCCGGCCCCAACGCCCGCTGACCTTCCCGCCACGCGGCGGCGGCCAGGTCACGGGCGCTGCGGCGGGCGGACTCGACGCAGTCGTAGGCGAGCAGCCGTCCGTGCAGCCAGCGCACCTCAGCGGCCGTGCGCTGCGTTCTGGTCCGGCGCAGGAACGCCACCAGCCGCTCGCGTTCGTCACCGGTGCATCGCCGCATGAAGTCGATGAGGATCAGTGTCCGCTTGCCCTCCCAGAGATCACCCGCGATCTCCTTGCCGTAGCGGGCGAAGTCCCCCACGAGGTTGAGCGCGTCGTCCTGGATCTGGAACGCGGCACCCAGATACCAGCCGTAGCGGTCGAGGACGTCGATCGCGTCGTGTTGACCGGTCGCGACCAGGATGCCGGTACGGCACGGGTAGATGCAGGTGTACCAGGAGGTCTTCTTCAGACACATCCGGTAGTAGTCGTCCGCGTCGAGGTCGCACACGTTGTCGCGGATCCAGCCGACCTCGATCGCCTGCCCCTCCAACGAGTGACGCAGCATGAGTTGGGTCTCTTCGAACAGCCGCCACGCGATCCCCGAGCCGAGGGCCCGGCGGTTGGCGGCGAGCCGCTGCAACGCGAGCAGGTTCGTCATGTTCCCCACGTTGAGGGCGACACCGACGCCGTACTCGCCGTGCAGGGTCTGTGCTCCGCGCCGCTGCTCGCTCTCGTCCTGGATGTCGTCGTGAATGAGGAACGCGTTGTGGAACAGTTCCACGGTCACCGCGGCGTTGAGCCCCACCGACCGCGTGCCACCGAAGGCCCGGCAGGCCGCGAGGCAGAGGGCGGCCCGCAGCCCCTTGCCCCACCGTCGTGGGTACTCGCTCACCAGGTCGTAGAGGTAGTGCGGTCCGCCCGACGGCACCCCCGCGAGGAGCGCGTCGACCGCAAGGGCGCGATAGCGCTCCAGCATCTGCGTGACATGGCCGTCGGTCACGCTGTTGCTCCGGCTACCTGTCCGAGGGCGTGGGCTTCTGCGTGGCCTCCGGCTTGAGCCGGTCGACCAGCCCGTTCGCCATGTCCGGCACCAGCCGCGCGAGGTTGAGCACGCCGTCGAGGGCGTCGTGCGCGTCCGACGTGTACCGACGGATGACCTCACCACGCCGGTCGTCGGCGGTCTTCAACTGCGCGACCACGGTGTCGATCAGTGCGTGCCCGTCGGTGCGGACCCGCGTCACCAGCTCGTCGAACGCCTCCGGGTCCACCCTGCGGTCGGCGCTCAGCTTCTCCTCCAGCCGCCGCGCGCTGGCAATGCCCGCGGCGAGTTCCTCCTCCAGCACGCTGGCCGCATGGGTCACCGTCTCCGAGGTCTCCTCGGCCACCTTCTCGAAACGCTCGTCGCTGCGCTCACGCCCACTGCTCTCCATGGGAGAAGTGTTGGTGACCCGCCGCCCGCCGGGGTAGAGGTGTGTCGAAATGGTGACTCACTGTGATGTGACTCGACGTGCCGGCGCAGACATGGAGCCGGAGCGGTCGCAGGGTCTCGTCACTTCTTCCGGGCCCGGGCGGTGGCGCGGGCGTTGGCCTTCTCGATCGCCTTCACCTCGTCGTCCTTGTTCAGGTTCTCCGGCTGGTCGATGCCGACCCGCCGGGCGACGTCGTCGAGATGGCCCTTGCTGGCGTTGGCGTCGACTCCCTGGGCGGTGTCCCGCCGGCCCCGCGCGGACTCGGGCGTACCCTGCGCCGCCTGTGGGTCCGAGGGGCCCTTGTGTTCCTTGGGCTCCCAGTGGTCGCCGACCTTCTCGTGGGTGTGCTTCAGCGAGGCGTACGCGGTGCGGTGGGCCCGCTCGCCGTCTCCGTAGGTCTCCTCGGCCGACTCGAGGGTCTCCTTGTAGGTTCGGACCGCCTTGTCGTCGGAACGTGCGATCGTCGACGGTACGTCGTCGCGCATCTCTTCGGCCTGCTCGTGCTTGTCGGGCATGACCAAACCTCTCTCCTCACGCCCGGCGGAGTGGATGCCTCGCCGGGACCCGGAATTCCGATGAGGTGAACGAATGGTGCATGCCCGGCCAGTGAAGAGGGAAACACCCGGATTCTCAGCAGGCGACGTCCGCGCTTGTTCGATCCGTGCCGACTGCGCCGTCCCGCGAAGAAAAGGGCGGACTGTCGCCTTACCGTTCTGGGCGTGGAACTACCCTTGCACTCCGCGTTCGCGGTCTTCGACGCCCAGGATTCCGGGTGCGTCTCCTACGGCGTCGAGGCGTTCGGGCGCCGGTGGTTCGTCAAGACAGCCACCAGCGCGCGGAGCCGCCATTCCCTCCTGCGGGCCGTCCGCTTCCACGCCGCGGTGCGGCACCCGGCAATCGTTCGCCCCGAGCGCGTTCTCGACGGGCCGATGCTGGTCTACCCGTGGCACGACGGTGACGTGCTGAACCACGCCACCACGCACGGCTCGGACCGCAGCGCCCTGCACCGGTTCCAGCAGCTACCCCTGCACGATGTCGAAACGGCCATCGACACCATCCTCGACGCGCACGTGGCGGTCACCGCCGCCGGCTACGTCGCGGTAGACCTCTACGACGGCTGCTTCCACTACGACTTCGACGCCCGTCGACTACGCCTGATCGACCTCGACGAGTACCGTCCCGGTCCGTTCACCCTCGACGCCGACCGCCTCCCCGGATCCCGTCGCTACATGGCGCCCGAGGAGTTCGTCCGGGACGCCGTCATCGACGAGCGCACCACCGTCCACACCCTGGGCCGTACCATCCACCACCTCCTCGACTCGTCACCCGGCTGGCGTGGCTCACAGCTTCAACGCCAGGTAGCCGCACGAGCCGCCACCGCCACACCCGCCGACCGATATCCCGACGTGGGGGCCCTCGTCGCGGCCTGGCGAACCACCCTGCCGAACCCGTGACCAGCCAGCACCCCTCGCACTAGCGAAGGGCACGTAGGACCATCTCGACCAGGGCGTCGACGTCGGCGTCGGCCATCGGCTCGCCGGTCATGCCCATCCGGTGGAGCAGCGTTCCGACCACGACATCGATGAAGAAGAGAACCCGGTTCTCCGGCTCGCCGAGCGCCTCCTGAAGCGCGAGCCGGTAGGGGTCCTGCAACTGTGCGGAAAGAAGCTGGCGCAGGGCGGGATCGTTCACCGCATCGGTGAACACGCCGGCGAATGCCGCGCCGATCCCGGGCTCACCGATCTTCGCCGCGGTCCACCGGACCGCTGTCGACATGATCTCCTCCCGGCTGGCGCCCGTCAGCGGCGCCGGGCCGAAGGCGTCGACGAGGCAGGCGGTGATCAGCGCGCCCTTTGACGGCCAGCGCCGGTAGATCGTGGTCTTCGCGACGCCTGCTGCGCCGGCGATGCGATCGACGGTGGCGTGAGCGTAGCCGAGCTGGTGGACCGTGTTGAGCGTGGCGGCGAAGACCGTGGCGTCGACGCTGGAGCGGGGGCGGCCCGCCGGCCTGGTGGGTGTGGTTGCTCGGTCCATGCTCCACACGATAGCCAGTTACGCTACCTCTAGTATCGATACCGGAGGTAGCGTAATCTCCGACCGAGGAGGGGACATGAGCGAAACCGTGGATATCCAACGGCCGCCGTTGGGAGTCCGGCTGCTGCACGCCCTGCGCAAGGAGCCGGACTGGTCGACGATGCCGGCCGAGGCGCTTGACGCATTCCGTGCCGCGGAGAACCGCAGGCGGGCCTCCGGCCTGGCGCGAGTGATCACCGGGTTTCCGGACCGCCGGGCCAGGATCGACTGGCAGCAGGTGACGCTGCCCGACCGGGTGCTCCAGGTCCGGGTCTACCGGCCGTCGCCCGAACGCGGCCACCAGGTCGGCCTGCCGCTCGTGCTCCACGTCCACGGCGGTGGGTTCGTGGGCACAGCGGTGCAGAGCGACTGGGTCAACAGCCACCTCGCCTGTCGACTGCCCGCAGTGGTCGTGTCGGTCGAACACCGCCTTGTCGCACCGGGAATCTCGCTGGCCGCTGCTGTCGACGACGGCTGGGACGTGCTGCGCCAGGTGGTGCAGCAGGCCGCCCAGTGGAAGATCGACCCGACGCGGCTGGCTGTCTTCGGCGAGAGTGCCGGGTCGGTGGTGGCCGCTCTGGCCGCGATCCGTGCCCGGGAGTCCGACCTGACGATGCGGGCACAGGTGCTTGTCAATCCCTGCGTCGATCTGACGTCGACGGCGTTCGACTACGCCTCGATGAACGAGTACGCCACCAGCCCGACCCTCACCGTGCCACAGCTGGAACTGTTCCGCCGGCTGGCCGCCCCGGACGGAACGGATCCTCGCGCGGTGTCACCGTTGTTCGCCGACGACCTGAGCGGGCTGGCCCCGGCGCTGGTGGTGGTGCCGACGCTCGACCCGCTTGCCGATCACGGACGTACGTACGCGCAACGGTTGCGCGAGGCCGGGACACCCGCCCAGCTCACCGAACACCCCGGCGCCACCCACGCGTTCCTCAGCATGCCGGGCGTGGTGCCGCAGGCCAGGCCGGCACGGAAGGAGATCGCCGCGTTCCTCCGGGCCCACCTCGCCGGGTGACGGCCTGGCGTTGATGTCGACGAACGGGAGTGTTGCCACTGACGCCTGATCGTTTCGCCGGTCACCGCGCCGTCCGTACATCGAGTCGGGTGACCATTGCCGCGTGTGGCACGGTGAGCCCGGCGAGCACCGCGAAGACCAGTTGAAAAGGGGCCTCTCGGAACGCACCTGCGGTCCCTGCGCTGACGTGTACCAGGACGAGCAGGCCGGCGAAGGCAGCGACGGTGGGCAAGGTCGCCTGCCGGGCGAACCGGCGGATCGGACCGGCCAGCCGCCTCGCCGCGAGGTGCTGGCTGTTGCCGGGGTCGGCGCGCAACAACCGGGCGACATGCCGGGCGGAGTGCCAGGCTGCGAAGTACCCGCCGAACGCCAGCGGCGGCGGCACCAGCGCGAAGGCCGCGACGAGGATCCCGAGGCCCGCCGCATCCGCATCGCGGCGCGCGGTCAGCTCGCGGAGCCCGGTCACCAGGGCCGCCAGGAGTACGACGGACAACGCGATCAGCCGCGCGGCCGGCGTGAACGCGGCTGTGGCGCCGGGGGCGACCGCGTCCAGCAGTGGATCGACCGTCCCGGGCCACAGCGCGATTGGCAGCACCACCGGAGTACCCCCGAAGGCCAGGACGGCGAGCACGGGACGGACTATTGACCGCCCGTCCCGCTCGGCGTGGTAAGCCACGTCACCGGTGCCGAAGTGCAGCATCGCGAGGATCAGGAATCCGGTCAGAGCGGGGACGGGTGCCCAGAGGAACAGCGCGACCGTGGCGGCCGCCGTCCCGGCGTACGCGAGCAGCAGCCCGACGGTGATCCGAAGGGACCGGGCCCTGGCGCAGACCCAGGCCGGTACCAGGTGATCAACGGCGCCGTGCGGCAGGCCGATCAGCAGGCCCACGAGCAGCGGGAGAGTTCCCGCCCAGGTTCCCGCGTTCGGCACCAGCAGGTCCAGGCAGACGAGGCCGGCCAGGACGATCGGGCCGGGGCGGCCGGCCCGGCGCAGCAGCCAGTCGCCGGGTGGATGGTGGACCGGCCGGCCGACCTGACGGGAGGCTGGCGTCACGCGACTGTGAGCAGGCGGCGGTCGGAAAGCCGCCGCAGGAGACCCAGGTCGACCGCGCTCCACACCACCTTGGACAGGATCGGCAGCATCACGAACAGGGCGGTGTCGGTGGCGTCCCCGAACTGCCCGAGCCCGGACGGCCCCAGGATCCAGATCAGCGGGTAGCCCACCCAGAGCACACTGAGCAGGAGCGCCACCTGCCTGAAGACCCTCGACATGGGGGCCGGCTGAGCGGCGGCGATGGCCCGCAACGGTCCCCAGATCAGCCCGAAGACGACCAGCAGGGCCACCACCCCGACGGCGTAGAGCCCGTACCGCCCAGCCCGGCTCTCCATCAGGTCAGCCAGGAATCCGCTTGTGATCATGACGATGTCGGCGACGACGAGCGCGCGGACCAGGCCCCAGCGCTTGCGGGGCAACGCGTGCATCGCGGTCAGCGAGAGGGCCACCAACAGCAGCGGGGTGGTGACCACCCAGTCGGCGTAGCGGGCCCAGAAGGTCGTCTGGTCGGCGATCTCGATCCGACCGCCACCAACCGCCATCACCACGTACCAGAATCCCGACCAGAGCGGGATCGCCGTGGCGATCGAGTACTCCACCGGCGGGACGCCCTTGGGGTTGGCCCGCCAAGAGCGGAACAGCGCGACACCGGCCGCCATGGCGGCGACGTAGAACCACAGCCAGAACTCCACGGCGACTCCCTAGCCAATACCGGCTCTGCGGGAACGAGGGAACATCCCCTTGATGCCAGTTTAGGATGTTTATGGGCTTATTAGGGCGACAAGGGGTAATCACCCCCGTCGTAGGAGACGCGGCACCAGGTGCCGCGATGGCAGGGGAGCCCAGGTCGGAAAAGGTGGGTCGGCGGCATGAACTTCGAGAACGAGTTCGGCTACAACGTCATCCAGTACACGCTGGTGTCGCACGTACTCACTCTCGGCTACGCCGTCATGGCCGCCGGGCTCGTCTACTTCCTGCTCACCATGTCGGGTGTCGCTCCTCGGTACCGGCTCGCCTCGGTGCTCTCCGCGGTGGTCATGATCTCCGCGTTCTTCGAACTCTGGGTGCTGTCGCAGCGGTGGTCAGCGGCGTTCACCTGGGACGGGAGCGCGTTCGTGGGTACCGACGCCCTGTTCTCCAACGGCTACCGGTACATGAACTGGTCAATCGACGTACCCGTGCTGCTGATCCAGTTGCTGGTGGTGCTGGGAGTCACCGGTCGGCGCTTCCACCGCACCTGGGCGCTGTTCGTCGCCGCCGGCCTGGCCATGATCTACACGGGCTACGCGGGCCAGTTCTACGAGGTGGACAGGTCCTGGCCGTACTGGCTCTGGGGTCTGGTCAGCACCGTCTTCTTCCTGTTCCTGCTCGTCCTGGTGGCCCGCCTGATCTTCGGCAACCTGCGCCGCCTGCCCCGCGCCGCCCAGGGGGCGGCCCGGTCCGTCTGGTGGCTGATCCTCGTCTCCTGGATGCTCTATCCCGGGGCGTATCTCATGCCGGCGATGTGGGACTCCGCCGATGGGGTGGTCGCCCGGCAGATCACCTACACGCTTGCCGACATCACCTCGAAGGTGATCTACGGAGTGCTGATCGGGGTGATCGCCCGCAAGGTCAGCGCCGCCGAGAACTTCCAGGCCGCGATCGAGGAGGACGTGGCCCAGCCGCGCGGTGGCCTGACCTCGGCCACGTCCGGCTGAGGGCCCGGATTCACGATCACCAGTCGAGGCTGATTCAGCGCCGCCGATCTGGGTAGCAGCTCCACGGGCGCCGGTTGACCGGCGCTGGTCGGCGTGGCGCCCGAAGGTGGACCGCGACGTCACCGAGTGCGTCGCCGCCCCGGTGTCCCCGACGCGGGTCGCGCAACCCCGGCACACAAGCGCCTGCGCCCCGCGGCTCAACCGGACACAGGCGGACGAGAGCCTTACCCGACGGAGGTGAACCAGCGATGAGCAGACGACAGCAGGGCAGCGCGGACGTCAAGACGTTCGGCGGCTTCCCGGCCGAGGCGTTCCGCTTCTATCAGGAGTTGGAGAAGCACAACACCCGAGACCACTGGCACCGGCACAAGGAGACGTACGACTCGTGCGTCCGCGAGCCGATGGAGGCGCTCGCCGCCGAACTCGGGGAGAAGTACGGCGCGGTCAAGGTGTGGCGACCGCAGCGCGACGTCCGGTTCGCGAAGGACAAGTCGCCGTACAAGACGTACCAGGGGTTGACCGCCGGCTCGGCCGACAGCGTCGGCTACTACCTGCAGCTCGACGCCGAAGGGCTGCGAATGGGCGGCGGCTACCACGGCCTGTCCTCGGAGCAGGTCGAGCGCTACCGCGATGCGGTTGACGACGCCCGCTCCGGCGCCGCGTTGCAACGGATCATCGACGAACTCACCGCCGACGACTGGCACCTGATCGGGGAACGGCTCAAGACCAGACCACGCGGCTGCCCGGCGGATCATCCCCGGGTGGAGTTGCTCCGGTACCGGTCGCTGGCCGCCGACCGGGTGCACCGGGTTTCGGACGGAATCGACGGCGAGGCGGCGGTACGCCTCGTCCGGGACGGCTGGGACGCGCTGGCCCCGCTCGTCGACTGGCTGGACCGGCACGTCTCCACGACCGGCGGGAGCTGACCATGCTGGCCGGGTGCGTAGCCACGAACGCGCAGCTCGCGCCCCCAGCACCATCTCTTGTGGCAGTGCGGCTCGCCACCGCGGGCAAGGCGAGAGATTGCTCAGTACCCCACGCGGTACGAGCGGCGTCCGGCGCATTAGCATTGCTGCGGTTTTCGGCGGCTGAAACGAGGCGAGATGCGTTGGCTCCGGCGGTTGCTGGGTAGCAAGCGGGTCAAGCTCGATCCCGGCCGGCAACAGGAACTGCTGCGGGATGTCCGGCACCGGTACGGCGCTGGCTCGCCGGTCCGGTTTCCGGAACAGGTCGAAGCGATCACCCGGCTGCTGGACGACGACGACGGCCTGGTGGTGGCGGCCCGAATGGTGTGCGAGGCCGCCGACGAGGCTCACCTGAACCTGCAGGCCCAAGCCCACGACGTGCACCGACGCACGGGCTGGCGTCTCCTGGTGCACCGCCGGAACTACCGGCCGTTGTGGAAGGAGGCCGGACCGGCCCTGCGGTGGCCACTGTTCGCACTGCCGGGCGGGCTTCACCCGTACGTGCAGGTGACCGCCGCCGTCGCAGTGGTCGGCAGCCGCGCGCCCCGGCTCGGCCGGGTGACCGACCCGGACCTGCTGCTGGCCCGCGTGTTCGAGGTGCTCGACCTCACCGTCATCGGCTGCGAGTACGGCCAGGTGCGGGTGGACACCGACGCCGCAGCCCTGGCCGACCGACTGATCTCGACCGCCGGGCACGTTCTCGCGGCCATCGACGACCCGCCTCGCCTACCGCCGCCGGTCCGCGAGGCGATGCGCCGCAACAACACCCTCGACGTCCACGATCCAACCGGCCCGCGCGTGGTCGGCGGGATCAACCTGGGCGCGCGGATGCGGGAGACTCTGCTGGCGTAGCACGACCAGCCCGCCAGCATCAGGCGGTTCGGGTAGCTTCGGCGGACTCCAATGTCGACCGTGCTGACGGCCAGCCGCTATCTGGCGCCGGCCGCGCGTAGGTCGGCGATGAGCCGGTCGAGCAGCCGTTCCTCCATCGCCGCCCGGCCGGTGCGCCGCATCGCCTCGCCCAGCGACTCGTCCCACGGCGTCCGGGCCGGCGTACCGAGCAGGGCCGTACCGGCGCCCGCCGCCAGCAGGTAGTCAGCCGCAGCCATCCGCCACGGGACCGCAGCCGGATACCGCTGGAGAGCCGCCGCCGTCAGTCGTACGCCGGTCCAGTCGAAGTCGTTGCGCCACCGGATCACCGCTCCCCGAGCGGCACGCAGCAGTGTGTGAACGCCGCCCGACGGCACTCCTTCGGTGCAGATCAGCGGTGGGGCCTGGGCCCCGAGCGCGGTGGTGGCGCACCCCGGGCGATCCACTCCTACGACGACATCGGTCAGGTCACCCGGGTGTGCCGACCTGCCGTATGGACAGAGACGGGCGGTAAACGCCGTTATGTCGTCACTTGACCCCCTTGTACGCCTGCTGACCGGCTGCCCCGCTCGCGTTCGTTGTGGTCCGCGCCTCTTGCCCGCGATGTTGACGCTTCAAGTTCAGGGTGTCATTGTTGAATCGTCAAGTTCGTTCGTATCCAACCGAGCGACGCGGAATCGGCCGTGCCGCCACCCAAGAAGACGACGGAGCTGAGTTTCATGTCAGACACTGTGATCCGCGCCGGCATCATCGGAGCAGACACCAGGGCCAGTTGGGCAGGGGCGTCACACATCCCCGCGCTGGCCGCACAGCCGCAGCTCAGCCTGGCGGCGGTGGCGACTCGCAACGAGGAGAGCGCTCGTGCCGCCGCCGAGGCATTCGGCGCTGGGCGTTGGTTCGCCGATCCGTTCGAGCTCATCCGCGATCCGTCGATCGATCTCGTTACCGTCGCGGTCAAGGTCCCCGCCCACCGCGAGCTCGTGCTCGCAGCCCTGGCCGCAGGCAAGGCCGTCTACTCAGAATCCCCGCTCGGAACGACGGTTGCCCAGGCAGAGGAGATGGCCGCCGCGGTCGGTTCGCTCCATACCGCGATCGGCCTGCAGGGCCGGCTGAACCCGTCGGTGCGCCGCGCGGCGGAGATCATCACAGCTGGCCGGCTGGGACGCCTGCTGTCGGCGCGGGTCTCTGCGACGACATTCGGCAACGGCCCGGAATCGGTCAGCGCGTACGAGTACTTCGACAAGGCGGCTGCGGGGGCCGGCTTCCTGCCGATCGCTGCGGGCCACGTGCTGGATGTGGTCGAGGCGGTCCTCGGCGATATCACCGATGTCGACGCCCGTACCGAAACGCTCTGGCCAGAGGTGAAGCTGGCCGACACCGGCACCATCTCCGTCCGGGAAGTGCCGGACCACCTCGACGCCATCGTCAAGACCACCTCCGGCGCACCGGTAGGGGTGCAGATCCTGGCCGGTATGCCCATCGCCGACGCGCACTTCCGCCTGGAGATCCGGGGCTCGGAGGGCTGGCTGAAGTTGGTCGGCAACCACCCGGCGGGCGTCCAGGTCGGCGACCTGTCGCTGTCGTCGAACGTGGACTTCGCCGCGCCCGACCACCCCGTTGCCACCGGCACCGGCCCGACCGCCGCCGACATCTGGACCGGAGCATCCATCAATGTCGGCGAGGTGTACGCCAGTCTGGCGCGCGACATCACCAACGGGACCTACCGAACCCCGGGCTTTCGCCACGCCGTCCATAACAGCCGTCTCATCGCCCGAGTCGAAGAGGCCGCCCGCACCGGCATCCGGCAGTGACGGTGTCTCCGCTCGTCAGGTGCCGATGGCGGGGTATCCCGGCATTCGGTGGTCACCCCGATCGGGACCTGGTGGCTGCGGGATGTGAAAGGCCAGCCCCAGATCGATTCGACAGAAGGATCGAACATGTTGAACCTGCAGGGTAAGCGGGCACTGGTGACCGGCAGTTCCCGCGGCATCGGCGCTGCGATCGCCGTGACACTGGCCAAGAACGGCGCTGACGTCGCCATCAGCTACGAACGCGCCGCCGACCGCGCCCAAGAAATCGTCAGCAGAATTGAGGACGAGGGACGGCGCGGCATTGCCATTCAAGCCGACAGCGCAGATCCCGAGGCAAACGAGAAGCTGGTGGAGAGTGCGGTACGCGACCTGGGTGGCCTCGACATCCTTGTCAACAACGCCGGCACCATCCGCCACGGCAACATCACTGATCTGAGCCCGGACGACATCAGTAGAATTCGCATGTCAACGTCCGTGGCACCGTGTTGACCACCCGGGCCGCCATCCGTCATCTGGGGGACGGAGGCCGGATCATCACCATCGGCTCGACCCACGGAGATCGCGTCCCGTTCGCAGGGGTGACGCTCTACGCGCTGACCAAGTCCGCACACCATTCCTTCACCCGAGGCCTGGCACGCGAGCTCGGACCGGCCAACATCACTGTCAACCTGGTGCAGCCCGGACCGATCGACACTGCGCTGAACCCGGGCGACGGCGAGGACGCTGACTATATCCGCAGCCTGGTGCCCCTCGGGCGATACGGCACAACCGACGAGGTGGCCGCGGTCGTCGCTTTTCTGGCGAGCCCGGCGTCGTCCTTCATGACCGGTTCCGTCCTCACCATCGATGGTGGGATGAACGCCTGACCGGCCGGACTTTCCAACGAACAGGGACACCACGACGGAAACAGGCCCTGATAGTGAGGTGCTCCTTCGATGAATGACGGCGAACAGATCAACGAGAGTGGGCGGGCGCCGGCACGGGACGCTGCGATCCGGTGGACGGCCCTGGTGGCGGGGGTCGTCGCGGCGGCCGTACTGACCGTCGGGTGCACAGTGTCCGGAGACGTCGCACAGCCGCCTCGAGGTTCCGGCGGCGTGCCGCAAACTCAGCGCCCAGGTGTCGCCTTCGTCTCCGACGATGGCCGCATCGTCGTCAGCCAGATGAGGCAGATGAGCGTGATCATCGATACGCCGGCGGGCACCATCTACACGGATCCCACCGGCGGCGTTGGCCCGTACGCCGGGCGTCCCGCGCCTGACGTCGTCCTGGTGTCACACGAGCATGCCGAGAACTATGACGCCGAGACGCTGGAAGAGCTTGCCGGGCCGGACACGTTGCTCGTCGTGCCCCCGTACGTCAGGGACAGGCTCCCGGCGGGCCTGAGAGCGGACGCGGTCACACTTGCGAACGGCGAACGGTCCGAAAATGGCGGGATCACGATCGAGGCGATCCCGGCATACGGCCTCGGCGGGGAAGCCGAGCGCTGGCATCCGCGCGGGCGCGGAAACGGATATGTGGTGACGATCGACAACCGCAGAATATACGTCGCAGGCTCGACCGAGGCTATACCCGAAATGTTGGAACTAAAGGACATCTACCTCGCGTTCCTGCCCCTGTATCCTCCGTACGCACTGGGCCCCGGCGAAGCCGTGAAGGCAGTGGCCGCCATGGTGCCTGAATACACGTACCTCTATCAGTACAACTCTGAAGCGACACGGGAAGAGTTTGTGCGAGGTCTGGAGGAATCGCCGGCAGAGTCGGTGATCATTGCGCCCGACATCACGTCCTGAGCGAATTCCGCGGGAACAAGTATAGGTGGCGGCACCGACGCCAGCCTCGGCACGAACGAGGGGGATCTGTCCCGTCGCCCCGCACTCTGCGGGCCTGCTCGCTCATCGGAGGTGCTCGGCGAGGTCACGTACCGCCTCGGTGGTGTCTGACGGTGGCCTTCCGGCGAATACGTGATCGGTCGATCGACCAATCTGCGATATCTCCGGACCATCCGGGTCGCGGCCGACGTGCCAACACTGTCCTCGCCGCCGAGGGGCGACTCGTGACGCCACGTCACGAGTCGGACGTGACACGGCGGCACTGACGAACGGCTGCGGCGGCTGGTGGCATAAGGGGTGGGCCAGCACGGCGGCGGGCCGACACCCCTCGACCGGCTGCACCGCACACCTGCAACGCGACCAAGGAGCACCAACGTGAGTGCAACGAGAAGTGGCATGCCGCCCGGCGGGCGCCATCCTTTCCTTCGGCGGCTCGGTCTCGTCGGTGCCGCCCTCGTGATCTCTGCGTCGTCGGTCGTGGCGTGCACGCCGGGCGGGGACGACGAGCAGGGTGACCGGCGCTCCAGCGCCTCACTGCAGCGGTATTACGACCAGAAGCTGGCGTGGAAGGGGTGCGCCGACTTCGCCACCAGTCCACGCGAGGCGGAGATCTTCGGGAAGGCCCCTGGCGAGTGCGCGTGGCTGAGCGTACCGCTGAACTACGACGACCCTGGGGGAGCGGAAACCACCGTCGCCGTCCTGCGCGTCGCCGCGCGCGGGACGGCGCAGGGGTCGCTGCTGTTCAACCCCGGCGGCCCCGGCGGCTCTGGCCTCCTGGGTGGTCTGGGCGTCGTGGCGCAGATGACCCAGAGCCGCATCACCGAACGGTTCGACGTGGTCGGCTTCGACCCGCGCGGTGTCGGCGCGACCAAGCCGGCGGCTGACTGCTACACCGACGGCGGCACGACCCGGGGCGACGAGGTGTTCCCGCTGATGACCATGACCGCCTCGCTGACCGAGGAGGACACCCGCGCGGTGTTCGACCGGTGCGCCAAGGGCTCCGGGGGTGTCGAGGCGCTCACCCAGATGGGTACGCGCACGACCGCCCGGGACATGGACGTGCTGCGGGCGGCGCTCGGCGAGGAGAAGTTGACGTTCCTGGGCCAGAGTTACGGCACCCGGCTGGGCGCGGTGTACGCGGAGCAGTTCCCGCAGCGGGTACGGGCGATGGTCCTCGACGGCGCCTTCGACCCGAACCTGGGCACGATCGAGCGTCGGCTCTCCGCATATGGGGGCTTCCAGGGTGCCTTCGAGGCGATGGCCGCAGCCTGTGCGAAGGCGGCGACCTGCCCGTTGGGGACGGATCCGAAGGCGTGGACGGCGAACTTCCAGAAGATTGTTCAGCCGCTGCGGGACAAGCCGGTGCCCGCGCTCGACCGGGAACTCGACTTCGACAACGCGGTCGGCGGAGTGATCGCGGGCCTGTACAGCCCGGACAAGTGGCCCACCGTCGTGAGCGGTCTGGAGCAGGTGCGGCAGGGTCGTGGCGACAAACTGCTGGAGCTGACCTTCGACTTCGGAGGTGGTGAGCCCAACTCGGTGGTGAACGGCAACTTCACCGAGGCGGCGTTCGCGATCAACTGCATGGACGAGCAACGCCTCACCCCGTCCGACGCCGCCCGGCTGCGCGCGAAGACCTACGAGGTCGCGCCCTTCATGAACCCCGGCGGTGACCCCGCATCGGGCGCCCGGGACGGATGCGAGTTCTGGCCGACCCCGCCGACGCTCGACATCCCGTACGCGCAGAACGTCCAGGGTCTGCCGGACACGCTCGTCGTGTCGATCACGGGTGATCCCACCACCCCGCACCAGGGTGCCATCCGCCTCGCCGAGACCCTGGACAGTGCCCTGCTGACCGTCGAGGGTGAGGGACACACCGTCGTCTCCTCGGGGAAGAACACGTGCGTCGACACCGTCGCCGCGGACTACCTCATCGACCTCAAGCTGCCGGCGAAGATGCCCACCTGTTCGGTCTGAAACCCGGGTCCACAGCGAGTACTCCGTTTGGACGGCGGCCACCGGATGAACCGCGTGAGCCCGTCGGATCGTCGTTGCGGACGCCTCCGAGAGGCCGATGTGACATACCTTGCCCGCGGGATCGTCCGAGGCGTCCGCGCCGTTGCCGGCGGGGCCCGACCTCATCGCATCGGGTGGCGCTTGGCGAAGTCCCAGACGATCGCGCTGGCGTCCGGCGAAGGCCAAGCCGGCCCTGATGCTGATCCGCACGCGATCCTCCTCTGTCTGTTCGGCGAGGCCGGGTGCCCGGCGAACGGGGAACGGGGCACCCGCCGACCCTGACTTAGCCAGAGCAGGCCGAAAGACAGCCGAAGAGATTGGCCTACGATCCGATATTGCCGGCTCTTTTGACAGTTGATCGACGTGCGGCTATCTGAACGCAATCGGGGCGCTTGGCGTTCCCGCCGTATCGGTGACCGAGGAAAGCGCCCATAGCGATTCGGCAATCGCTCCCGGGAGTTTGCCGTCCACACGTAGCGTCGAGGCCATGAGTGTTCCGACAATGACGTTGAACAGCGGTGTGGAGATGCCTGCTGTCGGGCTCGGTGTGTTCCAGAGCGCGCCCGAGGAGACGACGGAGGCCGTGGCGGTCGCTCTCGAGGTCGGCTACCGGCACATCGATACGGCTGCGGCGTACGGCAACGAGCGTGAGGTGGGTGAGGCCATCCGCCGTTCCGGACTGGTGCGGGAGGAGGTGTTCATCGAAACCAAGGTGTGGATCACCGATTACGGCTACGACGCCACGTTGCACGCCTTCGACAAGTCGGCCCGCAAGCTGGGGGTCGAGCAGATCGACCTGTTCATCCTGCACCAGGCCTTTCCCAACGGGTTCGAGCTGACGATCCAGGCGTACCGGGCGCTGGAGAAGCTGCTGTCCGACGGAAAGGTGCGTGCGATCGGCGTCTCGAACTTCATGCCTCGGCACCTTGACCGGCTGCTCGCCGAGACGAGCATCGTGCCGGCCGTGAACCAGATCGAGGTCCACCCGTACTTCCGCCAATCCGAACTGCTGGCGTACGACAGCGAGCGCGGCATCGTCAACCAGGCGTGGTCGCCCATCGGCGGCGTCACGTTCTACCCCGGCTGGGGTGAGGGCAAGAAGAGCACCCTGAAGGACCCGGTGATCGTGGAGATCGCTGCTGCCCACGACAAGACTCCGGCCCAGGTGATGCTGCGCTGGCACCTGCAACAGGGCCGGCAGGTGATCCCGAAGTCGGTCAAGCCGTCGCGGATCAGGGAGAACCTCGACGTCGTCGACTTCGACCTCACAGAAGATCAACTCGCCGCCATCGACACCCTTGATACCGGAGTTCGCGGTGGGCCGGAGCCGGAGGACATCACGCTGGAGAACTTCGGGGCCAAGATCCCCGAGGCCTGAGCCCAGCGCATCGGGCTGGCGTCGTCGGCCGGCATGACGGAACGCGGTTTACGGTGGCCAGGGGGTCCGCAGTTCGTGCGAGGCGTCGGCGGCGAACGCGCGCACGGTGTCCTCCGCGCTGCAGCTCGTAGAACGTCGGGTTGGCCATGGCGGCGGCGTGCTTACGACGCGGGCAGCGGCCGGTTCACCACGCCACGTTCGAGAAAGCCATCGAAATCGGACGAGTGCCGTACTTCCACTTCGAGGGGCCACCCGCCGGTGGAGTAATCAGGAAGCTGCACGAATACGGTGTCCGGTACGGCATCGAGCCCGTCATCGACACCAGACCGCTCGGAGGTTGACGTGTACGAGTTCCACGGATGGTTCCGCCTCTCGCAGACCACCGAGGAGTCAGACACCGGCCAACTCAACGCCATCATCGATGAGCTGAACGAGATGATAGCCGGGTTGGACTTCCCAACGAATGTCTCGGCGGAGGTGACGATACTCAACGGGGAGTACCACCTGCTCCTGCACGGAGTAGCGAACCGACGGCGGGACGAGGCGGCGGGGATGCGCCAGGTGCTCGAGTTCGTGGCACGACGGCTACCGGGGTCCTATGGCCTCCTCTACGAAAAGGACGAGGAAATGCCTGCTCCTCCCGGACCGAACGCGTTCCTGGTCCACGTCATGGCGCGGGGTGGCATCACCGAACGCCTCGACCCGTTCCTGTCACCGCTTCATCCCGTCGTGGAGGACTGATCCCTTCAGATCTGTCCCTCAGGTGCCAGGTCCGTGGGCGCATCAAACCATCATCAAGGGCTTGACCTACCGGCAGTCGGTCGAGCCCTTGATGATGTGCGCCGTGCGGCCGTGGTCGGCCGGGCTCAGGCAAGGTAGCCATACGCCCTTTTCAGGTGAGTCCGAGTAGTTGTAGCGGTCGGTACGGGTTCCGGCTGCTGCGGGTCACCCCAGCCGACCGCCGGTCGCAAACCGGGGTCCAGTGTAGGCACGGGCATCATCATGACGGCCGCATTTTCGATCTGCGTGGACCTTGGCTTTCGATTTGCGCGGGTCTTGGTGATCCGGGTGCAACACTTTGATGTTCGATTTGCGGTTCGTCGGACGGCGGCACGAGATTGTCCAGCGCTCGGCCGGCGTGGAGCCGCAGTCACGGCTTGGCGGTGGAAAGGGCGGCACCGGGCCGGCTATGTCGTTCGCTGTGCCTCCGTGGCGGCCTGGACGAAGGCGCGTACCAGGGCGTTCTCCCCGTCGTTGCGCCACACCGGCGCGTAGTGCAGCACCGGTCCGTCGGTGATGGGCAGGAAGGCGATGTCGCCTCGTTGCCGGGTAGCTTCCACGTCCGATCCGATCGGGGACACGACGCTGCCGCCGGCGATCGCTTGGAAGGCCTCCTCGAGGGTGACGATGCCCAGTCCGCGCCGGACGGGCCGCCCGGCCGGGGTGGTGGACGGGGTGTGAGCCTCCCACACGTAGTCGGGAATGGGTCCCTCGGGGTAGACCACCGGGTGATCGCCGAGATCCTCCAACTCGACGCTGCCCCGGCTGGCCAGCGGATGACCGGCGGCCACCGCCAGCACCAGTTCCTCGCGGTGCAGGACCGGCCCGACCGTGAGGTCGGGCTCGCGGATGGGCAGCCAGAGAATCCCGATGTCGACCGAACCGGCCCGCAGCGGCCCGAGCGGGTCGGTCGGCAGAATCTCGCGCAGGCGCAGCTCGCACTGCGGGTGCCGCTGCCGGAACAGGTCGAGGGCGGCCTCGACCGACCGGTAGTGGGTGGCCATGGTGCCGACGGTCAGCGTGCCGGCCTGGCCGCGTGCGGTGGCGGCCGCCTCCTCGATGCCGGAGATGATCTCGCTGTAGCCGGTGCGGAGCCGGTCGCGTAACCGTTCGCCGAGCGGGGTGAGTCGAACGGCGCGGCTCGTACGCTCGAACAGGCCCCCGCCGATCCGGCGTTCCTGCTGTTTGATCGACTGACTGACGCGCGACTGGGACACGTGCAAACGCTCGGCCGTGCGACCGAAGTGAAGCTCTTCGGCCAGCGTCAGAAAGATCTCGATATCGCGCAGTTCCACCAGATGGCCCTATCTCCGATCATCGCGGCCTCGAACTGGGCAGTCTACGGCCGCGACGAGAGCGAGCCGCACGAGCGTGGCTCGGACCACCGACCGTCGCGGGGTCCGTCGTCGATCGATCACCGCTGGCTAATACGGCGATGCGATCTTCTGCGTTGTTCGGCCGGGGCGGCCGGGCGATGGTGGACGCATGAGCGAAAGCGCGATCGACATCGTGGTGGCGCTGGATCATCTCGGGACCCCACGCTGGCACGCTGTGACGTCGCCCGGTTCGGTGGCCGGGGTCGCCGATCTACGTCCGGTCATGCCGTTCGAGTACGAACTGCCACCGCCGACCGTCCTGCAGCCGGGCACCCTTGATCTGAACCTGTATGTGCAGCCACAGTGGCGTCGACGGGGGATCGGATCGCGGCTGCTGGCCGCCGTCGGTGCACACGCCGTGGGACGGCGGCTGATCGTGGAGACCGCCCCGGATTCCGCCGCGCAGTCGTTCTGCGAGCGGCACGGATTTCGGCGCACCGGATCCAGGATCCATGGCCTGCTCGCCTACCGAGATATTCACCATGCCTGGCTGGGTGAGTTGGTCGACGTCGAGCACCCCGGATACCGACTGCGTCACTGGACCGGGGACCCGACTGGCGCAAACAGCGTCGAGCAACTACTCCGGTATCCGAGCCGACCGGGTGACGCGGTGGTGAGCACCGCCGAGGCGGACGGCGGCGTGGTCGCCTATGTAGCGGCAATGACGGGAGCACCGTCGCAGCGTCGCGCTCGCCAGCACGGCCCTGCCGTGCTCGTCGGTCATCGCGGACGGCGGCTGGGGCTGTGGGTCAACGCCGCTCTGCTCACCCGACTACGCGAGATCCATCCCCACGTCGAGGAGATCGAGACCAGCACCGCCGACGAGGACTCCGACCTGGTCGCCCTGCGTCGGCACCTGGGCTCCCGCTCTCTCGGGTGGCGTCTCCGCTACGAACTCACCCTGCCGTAACCGGCGGCCCTGACTCCGATCCAGTGGCACGTCCGGGCTGACCCGTGCCCGATGAAGAGAGGTTTGTCATGAAAGATCCTGTCCGACCCCGGACGTGGGCCGCCCCGGTCGGGAGCCGAGACCCGCCCGGTGATCCCGGGCCGCCACCCGGCGGTCGCCACCTGCCCACGTCAACATCAAGGAGTTCACCACCGTGCCCGTCAACCTTTCCACCCAGGACAAACTCACGCTTCGCACGGCCGCGTACGGTGCGGTCGCACTGCTGTCGGCCGCCGGAGCCGCCGGCGGCTCGCCCCACAAGATCGCCACCGATGGGTCCATCGCCCTGGCCTCGGCAACCGGCCTGGTCGGGCACGTGCTTGCGGAGAAGTCCACGGGCGTCGACCTGGACGGCAGGTCGGTGGCCGCCCTCGCCGACCGCGTGCTGCCCGCCCTGACCGAGGCGATGCGCCTGCTCGCCGAGCAGGCTCCGGCCGAGGCCGACAACTTCCGCCGCACCGTCGTCGTCGCCCTCGACGCCGCCGTCCGTACCCGGCAGGGCGCACCCGGTCCAACCGTCGCCGAGATGACCAACAAGATCATCGCGGCGCTCGACGGCGCTGCGGTCACCCCGGAGGTGACCACGTGACGACCCCGGCGATCTCGGTCTCGGGCCTGCGCAAGGCGTACAAGGACAAGACCGTCCTCGACGGCGTCGACTTCGACGTCCACGCCGGCACGGTGTTCTGTCTGCTCGGCCCCAACGGCGCGGGCAAGACGACGACGGTGAACGTGCTGACCACGCTGGTGCAGGCCGACGGCGGCGCGGTCCGGGTCGCCGGCCACGACCTTGCCACCGACGCCAAGGCGGTCCGCGCGGCCATCGGCGTCACCGGCCAGTTCGCGGCCGTCGACGAGCTGCTGACCGGACGCGAGAACCTCCAGCTGATGGTGGACCTCAACCGCGGGGTCGCCGGCGACGGCGAGCGAATCGTCACGGACCTGCTGGACCGGTTCGAGCTGACCGCCTCGGCGGACAAGCCGACCTCCACCTACTCCGGGGGCATGCGTCGCAAGCTCGACCTGGCGATGACGCTGGTCGGCGATCCGCGGATCATCTTCCTCGACGAGCCAACGACGGGCCTGGACCCGCGCAGCCGCCGCACCATGTGGTCGATCGTGCGTGACCTGGTCGCCGACGGCGCGACCATCTTCCTCACCACGCAGTACCTGGAGGAGGCCGACCAACTCGCCGACCGCCTCGCGGTGCTCGACCAGGGCCGCCTGGTCGCCCAGGGCACGCCGGAAGAGCTCAAGCGCCTCATCCCCGGAACACACGTACGGCTGCGGTTCTCCGCCGCCGCCGAACTCGACGCCGCCGCGGGGATCTTCCCCGAGGCCACCCGGGACGACGACGCGCTGGCCCTGCGGGTGCCCGCCGACGGCGGCACGAAGTCATTGCGGGCCCTGCTGGACCGGCTCGACGAGCACTCCCTCAGCGCCGAGGAGTGCTCCGTGCGCACCCCGGACCTCGATGACGTTTTCCTCGCCCTGACCGGCCACGCCACGGAGGTCGACACGAAATGAGCGCCCAGTCCCATTCGCTGGTCATGCTGCGCCGCAACCTCAAACACCTCACCCGGAACCCGACCTCGGTGTTCAACGCCGTCCTGATGCCGATCATCATCATGCTGATGTTCGTGTACATGTTCGGCGACGCCTTCAGCGTCGGCGTGGACTACATCGACTACGCGACGCCGGGCCTGATCCTGCTGGCCGTCTGCTACGGGCTGGGAGCCACCGCGACGGCGGTGAACTCCGACATGACCAAGGGCATCATCAACCGGTTCAAGGCCATGGACGTCTCCCGCGGCGCGGTGCTGACCGGCCACGTCATCACCAGCGTGCTGACCAACGTGATCGCCATCGCGGCGCTCGTCGGAGTGGCCTTCCTGCTGGGGTTCAGCCCGGAGGCGAGTCTGACCGACTGGCTCGCCGTGGGTGGCGTCGTCGTACTGCTCGCGTTCGCGGCGGGCTGGTTCACTGTCGCGCTGGGACTGTCGGCGAAGTCGCCGGAGGCAGCGGGCATGGCCGCCGTGCCGCTGGTCATGCTGCCGTTCTTCAGCAGCGCGATCGTACCGGCGGAGAAGATGGGACCGGGTCTTCGTCAGTTCGCCGAGTACCAGCCGTTCACGCCGATCATCGAGACCGTGCGCGGCCTGCTCGACAGCGCGCCTGACACCACCGACGCGGCCGTCGCCGTCGCCTGGTGCGTGGCGATCGCCCTCGTCGGCTACCTGTGGGCGCGTTCCGCCTTCACGAAGCGAGCGTGATCCGGGCGGTGTGGGGCGTTTGCGGCGCCGTCTCGGTGAACGTAATCCGACGAGGCGGCGCCGCAACGGGTCGAGAGCCCTTGCGCTCGGCACCTGACCGTCGCGGCCGAACGGCCGTCGTCGGCATGTCCTTGTCAAGCTGGCAGATCAGGGGCCGTCTTACTCACGTCGCAGTTTTCGCTGCACCACATCATCCGCCGCTACGACGAGCCCGTCGCCCACCTGGCATTACCCCTCCCCGAGGAACCCGGAGTGAGTGCTCCGTGGCTCTCCCGTGGCGGTGCCGACGGTAGGTACCCGGACGGAATCTTGTTGATCTCCGATGATGTGCGCGGTGTGTGCTCTCCAGCGGATGCCAACCCGGGTGAACCGGTGCCAACGCGGATCACCGCGGCCGGCCGCCGGTCGCAACCCGGGGTTCGTGTGCTCGGCGTGTAGTCCTGGGCTGCGAGAACGGCGGTCCGGGGAACGTGGGTGAACGCGGGCCACTCCCTGCCACCCCAGGTGAACCCCCAGGTCGCTAGACTAGGCCCTCGCGCCCTCGTAGCTCAGGGGATAGAGCATCGGTTTCCTAAACCGTGTGTCGCAGGTTCGAATCCTGCCGGGGGCACCCCACAGAACTGCAAACGCGCAGTGCGCCCGGCCGATCATTGATCGTAGAGGCCAGTTTCGCGTTCGAGTAGACGTTTGAGGATGCCCCGGCCGGGCGGCTGAGGGCATCCTCGCGTTGGCTCGATGTACAGGCGTGGAATGCGCCGGCTGTGTCTGCCCCGGAGCGCCCACCCTGGATCGACCCGACCCATCCGCCCTGACGAACGGCCCGGTGCCAGCGGCGTCACCGATCAGAAATCTTTCGCCGCGTCGTCGGTTCTGGTAGCCCTCTCGCACCGGTGGAAGGATTGGTGACCATGACCGACGCTAGACCGCTGGGCGCTGACGAGGCCGCGTTCATCGCGGCGGTTCGCTCAGGCGATACGGCGCGGTTCGCGCTCATCACGGAGCGCCACCGGCGTGAGCTTCAGGTGCACTGCTACCGGATGCTCGCGAACTACGCGGACGCCCAGGACATGACGCAGGAGACGTTCCTGCGAGCGTGGAACAAGCGGGAGTCGTTCAAGGGCCACGCCGCGCTGCGGACCTGGCTCTACCGGATCGCGACGAATGTGTGCCTTGACTTCCTGGCAAAGCGTAATGACCGCACACCCGTACCGTCCGGGCTGTCGGACTCCGGCTCCGAGGTGCTGTACCTCCAGCCGTATCCCGACCGGATGCTCCCCGAGGACCCGCAGGAATCGGTGGTGGCGCGGGAGACGATCGAGCTGGCGTTCATCGTCGCCGTCCAGCACCTGCCGCCGCGGCAGCGGGCGGTGTTCATTCTGCGTGACGTCGTCGGCTGGCCGGCGTCGAAGGCCGCCGACGCCCTCGATCTGACCATCGCATCGGTGACCAGCGCGCTGCAACGGGCGCGCGTGACGATGCGCGAGCAGCTGCCCGACCGCCGCCTCGACTGGCGGAGCCCCGCCGCCCACGAACTGTCGAACGACGAGCGCGGCGTGGTGAAGTCATACATCGATGCCCATGAGCGCAACGACCTCGACGGGCTGATGTCCCTGCTCCGCGACGACCTGCGCTTCGTGATGCTGCCCGAGGCCGGCACCTCGGTCATCACGGCCAAGGACGCGGTGGAGGGCTGGGTCTCCGGTGGGCTCTTCCAGCCCGGCCACGACGACTGGCGCTGTATCGCCACGACGGTCAACCGCATGCCCGCCGCCGCGCTGTACCTCCGCACCCCCGACGACCCGGAGTACCGGCTATTCGCCATCGCGGTCCTGCACATAGTCGACGGGAAGATCGCCGAGCTCACCGGATTCGACGCCACCGACAAACCATGGCTGGACCTGCCCCCGACACTGTGATCAGACAGGTTCCCGTTGTCGGCGGGTCCGGCGCCACGAGCCCGCCGTCACCCGCGGAGTCAGCACCCGACCAGCTGAGCACCAACCCGACAAGGCGATCCCACCGCCCGCCGGCGGGGCATCTTGATGCCCGCCCGAAGAACGTCAGGAAGGGCATTTCGACCCGGCCTCACGAACCGAGCAACTGGCCCGTGCTCATCGCGTCGTCTCGTATCGGGTCAGCACCACGCCGCCGGGAAACGTCCGCGCCTCCACCAGGTTCAGGTCCACCCAGCTGTTCAGGGCCGTGAAGAACGGCGTGCCGCCGCCCACCAGGACCGGGTATGTGACCAGCACGTACTCGTCGATCAGCCCGGCCCGCATGGCCGCTGCGGCAAGTGTGGCGCCGACGATGTCCATCGGGCCGCCGTCCTCGGCCTTGAGCCGGGCGATCTCGGCGACCGCGTCGCCGGTGACCAGGCGAGTGTTCCAGTCGACCGTGCTGGTCGTCGAGGAGAACACCACCTTAGGCATGTCCCGCCAGCGGCGGGCGAACTCCATCTCCGCCCGGGTGGCGCCGGGCTTCTGGTCGGCGGTCGGCCAGTGGGAGCTCATCACCTCCCACAGCTTGCGCCCGTACAGCGCCAGGCCGGTCGCCCCCACCCGGTCGGACCACCACTGGAACAGCTCGTCGCTCGACGACGAGTCCGGTCCCTCACCCCCACTCCAGCCGAGGTCGTCGCCGGGCGCGGCGATGTAGCCGTCCAGGGTCACATTCATACCAAAGGTCAGTTTCCGCATCATGCCAGCCTCCCGTAGGTCGATCTCACAGGTACAGACGGGCGCTGCGCGAAAACCTCATCGGTGCGCGCTGCTGGCAGACACAAGGTCACCGCGCGGACATGGCCAGCAACCGCATCGGCGAAGACGGTCACGGGGCGTACGCAGATCCGACATGCGACACTCCGGCAACTCTCCCGCAGGATCTGATGCGCCCTGGTCGACCCGGAGGGCATGGCGCGAGCACCCGAGTTGCCCGTGGAGATCGTTGTGCGTTCGACGAACTCCACCGGTGTACGCCGCCCCGGCTGGAGGTGCGCCTGCGCGCCGGCCTGCTGGGGCTGACCGCCCGGTGCGCGACGTAGACCCGGTCAGCGTCGGCAAGCACCTCTGCGCCGAGGTCGAGGCCGACCCGTCACGACGTTCGCCTTCCTGGCTGACCCGCGAGCGGCATCAGCTCGTGGACAACTGGGTGGCGGCGTTCACCACCTGGTCGACCAGGCCGTAGTCGCGGGCCTCCTCGGCGGTGAACCAGCGGTCCCGGTCCCAGTCCCGCTGGATCTCGGCCAGGGTCCGGCCGCTGTGCTGGGCGATCAGCTCCTGCATGGTCCGCTTGACGTGCAGCATGTTCTCGGCCTGGATGGTGATGTCGGAGGCGGTGCCGCCCATGCCACCAGAGGGTTGGTGCATCAGGATCCGGGTGTGCGGCAGCGCGTACCGCTTGCCGGCCGTGCCGGCGCAGAGGAGGAACTGGCCCATCGAGCCGGCGAGCCCCATGGCCAGGGTCGCCACGTCGTTACGGACGAAGCGCATCGTGTCGTAGACCGCCATTCCGGCGCTGACCGAGCCGCCGGGCGAGTTGATGTAGAGGGTGATGTCCCGCTCCGGGTCCTCGGCGGCGAGCAGCAGGATCTGGGCGCAGATCCGGTTGGCGATCTCGTCGTCCACCTCGCTGCCGAGGAAGACGATCCGCTCCCGCAGCAGGCGTTCGAACACCTGGTCGCCGAAGGCCCGCTGGCCGTCTTCGAGCATCCTGATCATGGTCAACCTCCACCCGCCGGCGGCGACGTCAAGCGCCCGGGGACCGGCTCCTTGAGCCTGCGGGATGCCGCCGGTGCCCGACCAGCGGTTCTGCCGGGGGCAGATCCGCCCACGGCAGAACGACGGAGACCAACTGGCCGACTCGGACCCTTCCGTGCGGCCCGGGCACCTTCCTCGTCAGCCTGATGTCAGGGCGAGCTGAATACTTCCGTGTGACTTTGAGGCCCAGCGGACCACAACGCCTGCTGGCCTCATCCTCGGTGACTGCCGACGGTGGCTCGAACAGCCGCCGTCCGCCGGGCGGCTCGCCCACGTGCCCCGGTCCGGTGCAGCGGGCGGACGGACGACCGGCCGGGCGACCGGCGACGGAGCAGCGGCCCCCGGGCCACGAGGTGGACCGGACCGATCGGGTCGGCGAAGGCGACGACCCTGATTCCGCCGCTCACCCCGCCGCCGGTCGGGCCGGTGATGCCGAGCGGTCCGCCCGAGCGGGTCCAGGCTCCGTGGTGGCGGTTGCCGTCCAGCCCGGCCGTCACGTCCGCGCCGAAGCCGAAGCCGACGGCATTGAGTCGGGCGACCGGCTGGGTGGATTCGTCAGTGACGCGGCCAGCCGTCGCGGTCGCCGGGCCGTCGGGCTGGGCGGCCGGGACACGATCGCCCGGGACACGATCGCCCGGGACACGATCGGCTTGGCGAGTGGCCGGCAGTCGGCGTTCGACCCGCCGAAGCTCGTCGCGCACCTCCTCCAGCAGATCGGAAAGGTGCAGGCCGAGTGCCCGACAGATCGCCGCGAGAACCTCGGAGGAAGCCTCCTTGCGCCCGCGCTCCACCTCCGACAGGTACGGCACGGACACCCCGGCGGCCCGGGCAACCTCCCGCAGCGTGCGGCCCTGGTGCTGGCGTTCGCGGCGCAGCACCGCGCCGATAACCCGTCTCAGCAAGGACATGCCGGCCTCACTCTCGCCGTTCCTGCGCTGACTTGTCCCATCATGCCCGTCCGTCGCCCCGTTCGCCGTACCGTGTCCATTGAACGCCACCCCGCCGTGCGGCTGTCGGATCAGCCGCTATGTTGTGGACGTGCAGGCGACCGAGGCGGGGCAGGTTCCCCGGTGATTCACTTTCCCGCGCAGCGGCGAGGCCCGCTCAGCGCGCTGAGCCTGCGGCTGGCCGCCGCCATCGGTCTGGTGCTTGCCGTGGTGGCGGTGGTCTATCTCGAACGGGAGCAGTACCGCGACAACAACGGGGACGGCCTGACCCTGCTGGACTGCTTCTACTACGCGGTGGTCTCGCTGTCGACCACCGGTTACGGCGACATCGTGCCGATGACCCAGCAGGCCCGACTGGTCAACATCGTGTTCGTCACCCCGGCCCGGGTGCTGTTCCTGATCATCCTGGTCGGTACCACCCTCGAGGTCCTGACCGAGCAGTACCGGACCGGCCGTCGCCTGCACCGGTGGGAGAGAAAAGTGAAGGACCACGTCATCATCTGCGGCTACGGCACCAAGGGGCGTAGTGCGATCTCGGCGTTGATGGAGAACGGGCTGGACAAGTCCCGGATCGTGGTGGTGGAACGCGCCGGTCCGGCGTTGCGGCAGGCCACGTCGAACGGCCTGGTCGCGATCGAGGGGTCGGCGACCCGATCCTCCGTGCTCAACCAGGCCCACGTGCGGACCGCCAAGGCGGTGATCATCGCAACCGACAGCGACGACGCGTCGGTGCTGGTGGCGTTGACCGTACGCCAGCTCACCGCCGGTCAGGTCCGGATCATCGCGGCGGCCCGGGAGGCGGAGAACGCCCCACTGCTCAAGCAGAGCGGCGCGCATCACGTGATCGTGTCCTCGGCGACCGCCGGCCGGCTGTTGGGCCTGTCGACGTCGGCTCCGCCGCTGATCGACGTGGTGGAGGATCTGCTCACCCCGGGCCAGGGCATGGCGCTTGCCATGCGCTCCGCCGAGCGCAGCGAGGTCGGCAGGTCGCCCCGGGAACTCGACACGCTTGTCATCGCGCTGGTCCGGCGCGGCAAGGTGGTGACCCTGGCAGACCGGGCCGGTGCGGTCATCGAGACCGGGGACATGCTGGTGCACGTACGCGACGATCGTCCCACCGCGAACACCCTGCCCTGAGCGCCGCCCGGCTACCGCAGCGTCTGCACGACCGACCGGGCGCCCCCAGCGGGAGCGGCCCGGTCGCCGCGACGGTCAGCCGACGATGGTCCAGGTGTCGCCGCTGCCCAACAGCCCGGCCAACTGCTGCTCCGGGGTCTCGCTGACGGTGGCCCGGGCCTCGGTCAACTGCCCCTGCACCACGCTGTCGTACGACGGCCGCCGTACCGAGCGGAACACGCCGATCGGGGTGTTCCGCAGATCGAAGCCGGGCAGCCGGGACAGCGCGAACGCGTACGCCGGGTCGGCGACCGTGGCGTCGTGCACGACGATCTCCTCCGCCGGGGTCGACGCGGTCTCGCGTACCTCCAGGCCGAACCCACCGGGCGGGTGGACGACGCAGAACTGCCCGTCCTTGCCGAACGTGATCGGCTGGCCGTGCTCCAGCCGGATCAGGTAGTCGTCGCGGGTGCCCGGCTCCTTGAGCTGCTCGAACGCCCCGTCGTTGAAGATGTTGCAGTTCTGGTAGATCTCCACGAAGGCCGAGCCCTCGTGCTCCGCGGCGGCGCGCAGCACCGATTGCAGGTGCTTGCGGTCGGAGTCGATGGTCCGGCCGACGAAGGTCGCTTCGGCGCCGAGCGCCAACGAGAGCGGGTTGAACGGCGCGTCGGCTGATCCGACCGGCGTCGACTTCGTGATCTTGCCGACCTCGGAGGTGGGCGAATACTGCCCCTTGGTCAGCCCGTAGATCCGGTTGTTGAACAGCAGGATCTTGAGGTTGACGTTACGGCGCAGGGCGTGGATCAGGTGGTTGCCGCCGATGGAGAGGGCGTCGCCGTCACCGGTCACCACCCACACCGACAGGTCCGGCCGGGAGACCGACAGGCCGGTCGCGATCGCCGGCGCCCGGCCGTGGATCGAGTGCATCCCGTACGTGTTCATGTAGTACGGGAAGCGCGACGAGCAGCCGATCCCGGAGACGAAGACGATGTTCTCCCGGGGGATGTTCAGCTCCGGCATGAACTGCTGGACGGCGGCGAGGATGGCGTAGTCGCCGCAGCCGGGGCACCAGCGCACCTCCTGGTCGGACTTGAAGTCCTTGGCGGTGAGCTTGAGGGCGACGGGCTCAGACATTCTTCAGGACCTCTTCCAGCATCGTCTCCAGCTCGGCGGCGGTGAACGGCAGGCCGCGGACCTGGTTGTAGCCGATGGCGTCGACCAGGTAGCGACCCCGGATCACGTGCGCGAGCTGGCCGAGGTTCATCTCGGGGATGACCACCCGCTCGTAGGAGCGCAGCACCGCACCGAGGTTGGCCGGCATCGGGGCCAGGTGCCGCAGGTGCGCCTGTGCGACCGGTAGGCCGCGCTGGCGCAGGGCGCGGCAGGCCGCACCGATCGGGCCGTACGTCGAGCCCCAGCCGAGCACCAGCACCCGGGCGTCGCCGTCCGGGTCCTCCACCTCGATGTCCGGCACCGGGATCGTCTCGATCCGGGCCGCCCGGGTCCGCACCATGTAGTCGTGGTTTGCCGGGTCGTACGAGATGTCGCCGGTCTTGTCGGCCTTCTCCAGCCCGCCGATGCGGTGTTCGAGACCGGGTGTGCCCGGCACGGCCCACGGCCGGGCGAGGGTCTGCGGGTCGCGCAGGTACGGCAGGAAGGTGGTGCCGTCCTCGCCGTTGGGCGCGGTGGCGAACTCGACCCGCAGGTCGGGCAGGGAATCCACCTCGGGCAGCAGCCACGGCTCGGAGCCGTTTGCGACGTAGTTGTCCGACAGCAGGATCACCGGGGTGCGGTAGGTGAGCGCGATCCGCGCCGCCTCCAGCGCCGCGTGGAAGCAGTCGGACGGCGACTTGGGCGCGATCACCGCCACCGGTGCCTCGCCGTGCCGGCCGAACAGCGCCATGTTCAGGTCGGCCTGTTCGGTCTTGGTCGGCATGCCGGTCGACGGCCCCGCCCGCTGCACGTCCACGATCACCAGCGGCAGCTCCAGCGCCACCGCGAGGGAGATCGTCTCGCCCTTGAGTGCCACGCCGGGGCCACTCGTGGTGGTCACGCCGAGCGCGCCGCCGTAGGAGGCGCCGAGCGCCGCGCCGATCGCGGCGATCTCGTCTTCCGCCTGCATGGTGGTGACGCCGAACCGCTTGTGCTTGCTCAGCTCGTGCAGGATGTCCGAGGCCGGTGTGATCGGGTACGCGCCGAGGAAGACCGGCAGGCCGGAGCGGACGCCCGCGGCGACGAGGCCGAGCGACAGCGCGGCGTTGCCGGTGATGTTGCGGTAGGTGCCCGGCGGCATCTTGGCCGGCTTCACCTCGTAGCGGACGGCGAAGTCCTCGGTGGTCTCGCCGAAGTTCCAGCCGGCCTTGAACGCCGCGACGTTCGCCGCGACCAGTTCGGGCCGCTTGGCGAACTTGCGCTCCAGGAACCGCAGGGTCGACTCGTACGGCCGGGAGTACATCCAGCTCAGCAGGCCGAGGGCGAACATGTTCTTGGCCCGTTCGGCGTCCTTCTTGGACACCTCCAGCTCGGCCAGCGCGCCGATGGTCATCGAGGTCAGCCCGACCGGATGCACCGCGTACCCGGCGAGGGTGTCGTCGTCGAGCGGGCTGCTCGCGTAACCGACCTTCGCCAGGTTGCGCCTGGTGAACTCGTCGGTGTTGACGATGATGTCGGCGCCCCGGGGCAGGTCGGCGAGGTTCGCCTTGAGCGCTGCCGGGTTCATCGCGACGAGCACGTTCGGCGCGTCACCCGGGGTGAGGATGTCGTAGTCGGCGAAGTGCACCTGGAAGCTCGACACGCCCGGCAGGGTGCCGGCGGGAGCCCGGATCTCGGCGGGAAAGTTGGGCAGGGTGGAGATGTCGTTGCCCAGTTGCGCGGTCTCCGAGGTGAACCGGTCCCCGGTCAGCTGCATGCCGTCGCCGGAGTCGCCAGCGAACCGGATGACCACCCGTTCGAGCTGGCGGATCTGCTTGGTCACGGCCGCACCTCGCTTCGTCGCGCGCCGTGGCGCGGCCGGCTGAACTGGATGGTGACCTCGCCTTGCTCGGCCACGAGACCTCCTTGACGCGCCGCTGCACCGGCCGTCCGCGAACGTCCGGCCCGCCTGTCCTTCCTCACCGAGAGCCTACGTCGGATCGGGGGCCCGCCCGGCCTGGAGGTCCGCCGACTGGGATCGAAACGTGAGGGTTTATGTGGTCACTTGCGGTGTTTCGCCGGGGCCGCCGTAATCCAAATCACCGCACATCCCACCCCCCTGAATACCGCACACCAACCCCTGGTCACCGCACATCCCACCCCTGCCGGTCGTACGTGCGGGCCGGCCGCCGGGGGCGGAACCAGATCCCGCTGTCCGGTTCCGGTGCACCGCCGGCCGGGTGCGCCGCCCCGGTTTGGAGCGCCGCACCGGTGGTCTCATCGCCGCCGGTCGCCAACGTGGTGGCGCGGCGCCGCCACCACCACGCCGCCAGCCCGCCGGCCAGGAGCACCAGCAGGACCGACACCGTGATCAGCAGCACCGCCGGGCGCTGCCCCGACGCCGGCCCCTCGCCCGGTGTCGCTCCGGCCGGGCGCAGATTCGGCGACGTCACCGGCGCGGGCGGCGGCACCACCGCGGGCAGCTCGGGTGACGTGGCGGTGATCCGGAAGCTGAGCTGCATCCGCCGGTCGGCACCGTGGCGCGGATCGAGCCGGCCGATCACCGCTCCGGAGAGCGGCGCGGTCCGCAACACCTGCGCCGTCGCCGTCACCGGCAACCTCACCTCCTCGGTCCGCCCCGACCGCACCGTGCCCAGTCCGCAGCGGGTACGCGTGGTCGCCACGGCGACGCATCCGGAGGGCGGCGTCGCCACCGTGACACCTTCGGGCAGCAGCACGTCGACCCGCCCGGTGGCGTCGGCCCGGCCGGTGTTGCCGAGCCGGACGAGCAACTCCGTGCCGGCGCCCTCGGCGTCGAAGGTGACCTCCCCGGCCGACATGGTGATCCCGGGTACCGGCGGGCCGGGCGGGAAGAGCACGGCGAAGCCCTCGTCGTCACTCGCGGTGCCGGCCGCGCCGGTGGCGGTCACCCGCACCGAGCCGGCCAGCGGCACCTTGCGCCAGGCGTCGCCGCTGACCCGGATCCGCAACCGGGTGCTGAACTGCGCGCCGGGCGCCGTGGTCCACCGTCCGCAGCGGTACTCCCGGTTCCCGGCGGCGGCGCAGCCGCTCGTACCGGCGTCGGTGAGGCCGGCCGGCAGGGTGTAGGTGAGTCGGACACCGGCGCTCGCGGTGCCGGTGTTGGCCACGGTCACGCTCAGGGTGACCACCGTGCTGGCCGAGTTCCAGTAACCGGCCGGCAGGGTGACATCGCCGGTGCTGACCTTCACGCCGGCCGTGGCGGGCGGTGCGAGGGTGGCCGCGGGAGGTGGGGGTGGCGGGGAGTACGTGGGCCGGGACGGTGCCACGGTGACAGCCGGCGGACCACCGCTCGGGGCTGGTCCGCCGGTGGTGGTGCCCGGTGTGGGCGGTGTCGAGGGTGCGGCGGGCGTGGTCGTCTCGACCGGCGGCTCCACCGTGGGCGGCGGTGACGTGGGCTCGGGCTCGCCGGTGGGCTCGTCCGGGGGGCTGTACGGCCCCGGCTCGGTGGCCCGAGTCGCCGCCGGACCGGCCGCCACCGCCCCCGGAGCCACGGCCGCCCCGCCGGCCACCAGCAGACCGAGGGCGCAGGCCGACGCGAAGGTACGACGCCAGACGCGCCGTCCGGGCAGCCGTCCCATTGATCCTCCGGTGCTGGTGGTGGGTCCCATGGTGGTCGGAAGTTGCCCTGGGACACTAGTCCCAGAAGAAAGAAGTTCGCGACGCGGTCGGGGCCGGGTGCGGGACGGTAGGCTGACCGACCGTGACCGGTTACCTGGGCTCGTACGCGACGCTCGGGCTGTTGCTGCTCGCCGGCGTGCTCTTCCTCGGCGTCGCGTTCACCGCCAACCGGGTGCTCCGCCCCGCCCGCCCGGCCGACCCGCCCGGCAAGCGCGCCAGCTACGAGTGCGGCCTCGACCCGGTCGGCGGCGACTGGGCACAGATGCAGATCCGCTACTACGTCTACGCGTACCTCTACGTGCTGTTCGCGGTCGAGGCGGTGTTCCTCTTCCCCTGGGCGGTGATCTTCGACCGGCCCGGTTTCGGGCTGGTCACCGTGGTGGAAATGGCGATCTTCGTGGGGGTCCTGGCGCTCGGCCTGCTGTACGCGTGGCGGCGCAACATCCTCCGCTGGACCTGACCGACGCCCGACCGACCACCGCTCAGGCGAGGCCGCGACGGCTGAGCGTGGGTGGAAGGTCTCCCCGGACGGCCGAGACCATGTCCAGCAGCCGACGGGTGGGGCGGACCTGGTGGGCGCGGAAGACCCGGGCACCCAACCACGCGGAGACCGCCGTCGCGGCGAGCGTGCCCTCCAGCCGCTCCGTGACCGGCAGGTCCAGCGTCTCGCCGATGAAGTCCTTGTTCGACAGGGCGACCAGCACCGGCCAACCGGTCGCGGCCAGTTCGCCCAGCCGCCGGGTGATCTCCAGCGAGTGGTGGGTGTTCTTGCCGAAGTCGTGAGCCGGGTCGATGAGGATCCCGTCGGGGCGTACGCCCAGGGAGACCGCGCGGTCGGCGAGGCCGGTGACCGTCGCGACCACGTCCGCCACCACGTCGTCGAAGGCCGCGCGGTGCGGCCTGGTGCGTGGGCTGAGTCCTCCCGCGTGCGAGCAGACCAGCCCGACCCCGGTACGGGCCGCCACCCGGGCCAGTGCCGGATCCGCTCCCGACCAGGTGTCGTTGAGCAGGTCCGCGCCGGCCGCCACCGCCTCCACCGCGACCTCGGCCCGCCAGGTGTCGATCGAGATGACGACCTCGGGGAAGGCGGCCCGCACGGCGGCGATGGTGCCGACCGTCCGCCGGATCTCCTCGGCGACGTCGACCTCGGTACCCGGCCCGGCCTTCACCCCGCCGATGTCGACGATGTCCGCGCCCTCGTCCACCGCCCGCTCCACCGCCCGCAGCGCGCTGTCGGACCGGAAGGTGGCGCCCCGGTCGAAGAACGAGTCCGGGGTGCGGTTGACGATCGCCATCACCACCAGTTCGTCGGGACCGAACCGCCGAGTCCCGAGCCGCAGCACCCCGGCCACGCCACCTCCCACATCGCCGTACGCCGCCGGCCGATCACGCCGCCGGCACGCTGACGCTATCCCGTCGTCGGTCCGGCTTCCGGTCCGGTACGCCGCGCCGGGTGGGGTCGCCCCGTTCCCCTCGGCGTGCCACGATCAGTGCATGGGTCAGCTTCTGCTCCTGCTGGTCGTGGCGGTCACCGTCGCGGCGGTCGTGTTCGGCGTCACGGTGCTGGTCACCGGTCGGGATCCCGGCCTGGCCCCGGTCGAGGCGGACGGGCGGGCGGTGCCGCTGCCCGGCGACCGTCCGCTGCGCGAGTCGGACGTCGGCGAGGTGCGCTTCGACACCGCGCTGCGTGGGTACCGGATGAACCAGGTCGACCAGGCGATGCGCCGGGCGGCGTACGACATCGGCTACAAGGCCGAGCTGGTCGGCGTGCTGGAGGCGGAGGTGACGGCGTTGCGGGACGGCCGGATCGCCGACGCCGACGCGCTTCGACGGGCCCGCGAGCAGTCGGCCAACCCGCCCGGGGCCGGGGCCTCGCCCTGGGATCCGCCGGTGGCCGGCGGATCGACGATCGAGCTTTCGGTGTCTCCGGCGGGAGCCGAGACCGGTGACCGCCCGATGCCGGCGGCGACCACCGAGGCACCGACGGCGATGGCGGCGGGCGCGACGAGCGAGGCGACCGAGCCGGCCGACGGCGATGCCCGGCCGGCCGGCGAGCAGCCGGTGCCGGGCGCGGCGCCGGCCGAAGGTGCCGCGATCTCGGCCGCTGCCGACCCGGGCGCCGACGACGGGCCGGCGGACAGCGGGGCGCCGGGCACCGCGTCGCGCGGTTCGGTGGTCCGGTCGGAGTCGGCGTGAGCGGCTCGGACGGCGCTGACGATCTTCGCGAGGCGGCCCAACCCGGTGCCGGTGAGGTGACCGCCACGGTGATCGTCAACGCGCCGGCCGAGAAGGTCTTCGCCGCCCTGCTGGCCTGGGAGCGGCAGTCGGAGTGGATCCCGTTCACCACGGTCCGGGTGGTGGAGGGTGACGGTGGCGAGGGGAGCCTGGTCGAGGCGGTCACCTCGGTCGGCCCTGCGGTGCTGCGGGACAAGATGCGGGTCGTCCGGGTGGACGCGCCGTACGAGATCGGCGTGGTGCACTGCGGCACGCTGCTGCGCGGCCCCGGGGTGCTGCGGTGCACCCCGCTGGAGAGCGGGCGCAGCCAGGTGGTCTGGCACGAGTGGTTCCACCTGCCGGGCGGGCCGGCCGGCAAGGTGGCCTGGCCGGTGCTCTGGCCCGGTTCCAAGTTCAGCCTCACCCAGGCGCTGCGACGCTTCGCCCGCCAGGTCGAGCAGGGCCGCCTGCCCTGACCGGTGCGCGGCGGACTGTCGGACAGTGGGCCTAGCCTTGACGCCGTGACTGAACTGGTGATCGGTGCCGACGGGTTGGCCCGGTGCGGGTGGGGTGCCAGCACTCCCGACTACGCGGTCTATCACGACACCGAGTGGGGCCGCCCGCTGCACGGTGACGACGCCCTCTACGAGCGGATGACGCTGGAGGCGTTCCAGTCCGGGTTGTCCTGGCTGACCATCCTGCGCAAGCGGCCGGCCTTCCGGGCGGCCTTCGGTGGGTTCCGGATCGACACGGTGGCCGACTACGGCGAGGCCGACGTGAACCGGCTGCTCGCCGACGCCGGCATCGTCCGTAACCGGGCCAAGATCGAAGCTGCGATCGCCAACGCCCGCGCCGCACAGGAGCTTCCGGAGGGGCTCTCCGCGCTGCTCTGGTCGTTCGCCCCGCCACCCGGTCGCGCCCGCCCGGCCGCCGCGGCCGCCGTGCCCCCGCTCACCGACGCCTCCACGGCCATGGCCAAGGCACTCAAGAAGCGTGGCTTCCGGTTCGTCGGCCCGACCACGGCGTACGCGCTGATGCAGGCCACCGGAATGGTCGACGACCATCTGGCGGGCTGCCACGTCGTGGCGTCGGCGACCGGCGTGATGGGATGAGGGCATGACGACCGACACCGCACATCGGGTGAACGGGGCGAGCCAGGCGGACGGCACGAGCACCTGGGCCGTGCTCCTGCCCGCCGGACGGTACGACGCCGAGCGGCTCGTCCACCACGACACGCTTGAGCTGACCGGGCTGGACGCCAGCAGCCTGCCCCGCCCCGGTGACCAGGTCGCGGTGCTGGCCGACGAGCCGCCGCGGCTGGTGGCCGTGGGCCGGGTCGCCGGGCCGGCCGCCGGACGTCCGGAGGATCCGGACGATCCGCAGTCCGACCGGGTGCCCGACACGCTTGTCGTCGCGTACACCCGGCGGGCCTTCGACGCGCCGGTGCCGGCCGACGCGCTGGTCCTCGGCGGGCCGGTCACCCCGCTCGACGCGGCGACGTTCCGCGAACTTGTCGACCGGCTCGGTCCGGCACCGCAGCGCCGCACCTGGCTGGTCAGCCTGGACCTGCCGATCGAGGCCGACTCACCGGCGGAGGCGGTCCGGTTGTTCTGGGCGTACGTGCAGGAACTCGGCCCCCGGGAGTTGCCGGCCTTCGTCTCACCCTCGGGCGACGAGTTGGCCATGCAGGCGTTCGTGCTCGGCGCGGAGGCGAACCAGGACCCGGAAGAGGACGACTGACCGACCCGGTCACGTCCACGGCCCGGCGAGGGCTCAACGACCCTCGAAGACCGGCTTCTGCTTGTTGACGAAGGCCATGGTGGCCGCGCGGTGGTCCGTGGTCGCGCCGCAGATCGCCTGCGCCTGCGCCTCGGCGGCCAGCGCGTCGGCCAGGGTGCCGGCGTCGGCGACGGAGAGCTGACGCTTGATCGCCCCGTACGCCATGGTCGGCCCGGCGGCGAGGCGGGCGGCCAGTTCCTGCGCGGTGGGCAGCACCTGCTCGTCGTCGTCCGTCATCCGGTTGAGCAGTCCCAGCCGGCAGGCCTCCTCGGCGCGTACCGGCTCGGCCAGCATCAGCAGCTCGACAGCCTTGGCATGGCCGACGAGCCGGGGCAGCGTCCACGAGGCGCCGGTGTCGGCGGCCAGCCCGACCTTGGCGAACGCCATCAGGAAGCTGGTGGACGGACCACCGATTCGGATGTCGGCCAGGAAGGCCAGCGAGGCGCCGGCCCCGGCGGCCATGCCCCGGACCGCGGCCACCACCGGCTTCGGCAGGTTCGCCAGCCGAGCGGCGATCGGGTTGTAGTGTGCCCGGACGGTGTCCAGCGGGTTGTCGTCGCCCGTCTGGAGGGTGTCGACGTGCTCGCGCAGATCCTGACCGGCGCAGAACGAGCCGCCCGCCCCGGCCAGCACCACCGCCCGGCAGCCACGGTCGGACTCCAGCTCGGCGAGGGTGTCCCGAAGCGCCTCCTTGAGCGCCACGTCGAGCGAGTTCATCGCCGTCGGGCGGTTCAGGGTGAGGGTGACGACCGCGTCGGTGCGGTCGACGAGCAGCGGCTCGGTCACGTCTGGCGACCCTTCTGTCGGGCGATCCGGTGTCCACCGTCGAGGCACTGCTCGACGTACCGGTCGGCGGCCGGCCGGAGCCGGGCCGCGTGGCGGTCGAAGAAGCTGGCCGCGGCGACGCCGGGCCAGCGTTCGGGCAGCAGCGCCGGTGGCAACTGCGGGTCCCGGAACAGGAAGGTACGCCACGCGTGCACCAGCCGGAATCGGGCCGCGTACGCCTCCTCGTCGCCGCTGCGGGCGGTGACGCCGGTCAGCAGCGTCCGCTGCTCGGCGACGAACTCCTCGTAGGCCCGGCCGATCTCGGCCAGGTTCCAGGCCCGGCGGACCAGGCCCATCGAGCCCGGCGTGCCGGCGGCGTGGGCCGCGCTGAACCGCTCGAAACGTACGCCCGCCTCACTGAGCAGGAGGTCGACGTCCTCGGCCGGACGGGTGGCCACCCAGGTCTGCTCGTCCAACGTGCCGTAGCCGAGGTAGCGCAGGTTGGCGGCGAGTCGCTGGCGGTCCCGGCGTGCGCTCGGTGCGTCCAGCACCAACAGGTCGAACCGCCCGTCCCAGGTGACCCGACCGGTGCGGTAGATCCGGGAGGCGGCCTCGTCGAGTCGGCGGGCCGCCTTTGGTGTGATCGAATATCCCGGTCCGGAGGTCAGCCTGATCGGTTCGAGCCAGCCCTGGCGCACCATTCGGGAGACCGCCGTCCGTACGGCAGGTGGCGCGATCCCGAGCGGCGCCAGCAGCTTGACCAGCGCGGCAACGGGTGCGCGACCACCCCGCGGCCGGAGGTGGTCGCCGTACAGGTCGAAGAGTGCCGACCGTGCCTGCATGACCGCACATTGTGACAGGCCATCTAAGGATAAGCTAGATGCTGTTACATCAATGCTGCTTCGGTTTGGGTCCGGCGGTGTTCATCAGGGAAAATCGTCGGTCGACACCCACGTGCAAGTTGCGGGTGGTCATGGCGAAGTGGCTGTGGGGCAACCCACCGACCCTGGTGTAGGTCTGAGGGGAGACAACATGGCGGCGATGAAGCCGCGGACGGGCGACGGTCCGCTGGAAGTCACCAAGGAGGGCCGGGGCATCGTCATGCGGGTCCCGCTGGAGGGCGGTGGCCGGCTCGTCGTCGAGATGACTCCCGACGAGGCGACTGCTCTCGGTGACGCGCTGAAGGCGGCCGCCGGCTGAGTGAGGCCGGTGCGTCGGCGACGCTCGCCGCCGCGGACAGTTCGTCTGGTTCCTGGCTCTGAGCCACCGGTCCCACCGGTGGCTCAGAGCCGTCACACCCTCGCGCGGGCCGACCCACCGCGCGTCCGTCTCCAGGAGGTACGGCTCCGCGTGCTCGCCATTCGTCTGACCGCCGAGCCGGAACGGCTCGACACCCTGATCCTGCCCGTGCGACCCGGCCGCACCGACGGCGCGCCGGCCGAGGCGGTGCCGACCGCGGTGGCCCCACCCGACGGGATCGCCGAGGAGGTGGCCGCGTTGATCCCGGTGGCGCGGTTCTCGGGCCGTGCTGGCGAGGTGCACACCCAGCTGCGGCCCGGAGGTGGTCCCGGACGGCTGCTGCTGCTCGGGATCGGCGCGGCCGACGAGGCGGCGTGGCGGGCGAGCGGCGCGGCGCTGGCCCGGGCCGGCAAAGATGAGACACATGTCACAGTCGCCCTGCCCGACGGGGTGGCACCCGAGGCGGTGCGGGGGCTGGCCGAGGGCCTGCTGCTGGGGTCGTACCGGTTCCGGCTCGGTGCGGACACCGACGCACCCGCGCTCACCGACGTCGACCTGGCGGTCAGCGACCCCGAGGCGTACGAGCAGGCCGTCGAGGTGGCGCGGACCACCGCCCGGATGACCCGACTCGCCCGGGACCTCACCAACATGCCCTCCTCGGTGAAGAACCCGCAGTGGTTCGCCGAGCAGGTCACCGAGGCCGCGGCCGACCTGCCCGGGCTCACCCTGCGGGTCCGCGAGCCCGAGCAACTGGCCGCCGAGGGCTTCGGCGGCATCCTCGCCGTCGGCGGCGGGTCGGCCAGCGGTCCCCGCCTGGTCGAGCTGGACTGGCACCCTGCGGACGCCCGCACGCACGTGGTCCTGGTGGGCAAGGGCATCACCTTCGACACCGGCGGCATCTCGATCAAGCCGGTGCCGGCGATGAAGCTGATGCGCAAGGACATGGCCGGTGCCGCCGCCGTCGTGGCGGCCACCCTCGGCGTCGCCGCGCTGGGCCTGCCGGTCCGGGTGACCACGCTCGCGCCACTGGCCGAGAACATGGTCAGCGGGGCCGCGTTCCGGCCGGGCGACGTCGTGCGGCACTACGGCGGGCTGACCAGCGAGACGACGAACTCCGACGCCGAGGGCCGGCTGGTGCTCGCCGACGCGCTTGCGTACGCCGTCCAGGAACTCAAGCCGGACCTGCTCGTCGACCTGGCCACCCTGACCGGCGCCAACGCGGTGGCACTTGGCACCCGCACCGGCGCCCTCTACAGCGACAACGACCAGCTCGCCGAGGACCTGCTGGCGGCGATCGGGTCGGCCGGCGAGTCGGCCTGGCGGATGCCGCTGCCCACCGACTACGTCGAACACCTCGGCAGCGACCTGGCCGACCTGCACAGCGCGCCGACGCAGGGCGGCGGTTCCGTGCTGGCCGCGCTCTACCTGCGGGAGTTCACCGGCGACCTGGCCGACCGTTGGCTGCACATCGACATGTCCGCACCCTCCTGGTGCGAACGCGACGACGCGGAGCTGACCCGGGGCGCGACCGGCTGGGGCGTACGCGGGCTGCTGCGCTGGTTGGCGGCGCTGGACTGACGATGTGCGGGGCGCGGCCGGCTCACCCCGCAGCCGGCCGCTCGGTACCGCTGCCGGCCCATCAATGCGGCCGGGCGCGTCGGCTCAGCAGCGCACCGCCGCCAGCAGCCCGTGGCCGACCGGCAGCAGCGCCGGAATCCAGTGCTCCGACTCGCGGATGGCCTTCACCGTCTCGCGCACCATCACCGTCTCCGGGTCGCGGGCGGCCGGGTCGCCGATCCGGCCGCCGGCCAGCGCACCGTTGAGCACCAGCACGCCGCCCGGCCGCAGCAGTCGCAGCGCGGCGTCCACGCAGGCGGTGAAGCCGGTCACCTCGGCGTCGACGAAGACCAGGTCGTACGCGCCGTCGGCGAGCCGGGGCAGGACGTCCAGCGCCCGGCCCGTGATGATCCGGGTGCGGCCGGAGACGAAGCCGGCCTCGGTGAAGATGCGCCGGGCGATCCGCTGATGCTCCACCTCGACGTCGATCGTGGTGAGCACCCCGCCGGCCCGCATGCCGCGCAGCAGCCACACCCCGCTGACGCCGGTGCCGGTGCCGATCTCGACCACCGCCCGGGCGTTGCCGGCGGCGGCGAGCAGGCGCAACGCGGCACCCGCGCCGGCGGTGACCGCGTCCAGGCCGACCTCGCGGGCGAGGCTGCGCGCGGTCCGCAGGACGAGGTCCTCGGTGACGTACGACTCGGCGAACTGCTGGGCCGGGTTCGTCGAACTGCCGGAACCGGCGACCGTGGCGATGGGGCACCTCCGGGCGACGAGCGTGATGCGCAGGGCGGTTGGGCACTGTGACTCTAAAGGCGGCCAGCTCTGAGCGCAGCGGGGCATCCACCCGCGGTGACAACCACTGACCCGGTGCGGCCCATCCGTGCAATCCTGGAAGCGGTGTCCCGTGGCCCGCACCGGACCGCGGACGCGGGATACCAGGGGGACGGGAGTGGGAGGCACCGAGTGACCGACGGCTGGGACTGGCGCCAGCCCGGCATGGGCGGAGCACCGGCCGGGTATCCGGCGGCCGGGCATCCGCCTGCCGGTGGGCCGGCGACACCACAGGACGGTGGCCGAGCCGCGTCGCCGTGGTGGTCCGACGCGCTCGCCGATCCGTGGCGGGATCCGCACGCACCCACGGCGGTGGTGCTGCCCGCGGCCCCGGTGGCCGGCAGCGAACCGGAACCGGTCGTCGACCCTGACGCGGCTGGCCGGCCGAGACTCCAGCAACTGCTGCTCATTCCGCTGGTGACCGCCCTGCTCGCCGGTGCGCTCGGTGGTGCGCTCGGTTACGCGTTCGCGATCCGTGGTGGTGCCGGTGGAACGGTGCTGGGCGCGGTCCCCGGTGCGGCGCCCACGCTCGCCCAACGTCCACCGGAGTCGCTGGCCGGTGTCGCCGAACGCGTGCTGCCCAGCGTGGTCACCGTCCGGGTCGCCGGCCTCGGTGGCACCAGCGAGGGCTCCGGCTTCATCGCCAGCGCTGACGGTCATGTGATCACGAACGACCATGTGGTGGCCGGCGGCACCGGGAAGGCGTCGGTCATCTTCAACGACGGCAGCTCGGCATCCGCGACGGTGGTGGGACAGGACGCCGAGTCCGACATCGCCGTGATCAAGGTCTCCCGCACCGGGCTGCGTCCGGTCGAGTTCGGCGACTCCGACGCCCTGGCCGTCGGTGACCCGGTGCTGGCGATGGGCTCTCCGCTGTCGCTGGCGAACACGGTCACCGCGGGCATCGTCAGCGCCCTGGACCGGACGATGCACGCCGGCGAGCCGGGCGGACCGACGCGCTACTACGCGGCGATCCAGACGGACGCCGCGGTCAACCACGGCAACTCGGGCGGCCCGCTCGTCGATGCGGCGGGACGGGTCATCGGCGTCAACTCCACGATCAAGTCGCTGGTCGCCGAGGGCCAGGAGGCCGGCAACATCGGCCTCGCCTTCGCGATCCCGATCAACCAGGCGAAACGGATCACCCAGGACATCATCGGCACCGGGAAGGCCCGCCGTACGGTGATCGGCGCCCAGGTCGGCGGGCCCGGCTCGGGCACCAACGGTGCCGGGGTACGCCTCGCGACGGTCGAGCCGTCCGGCCCGGCCGCCGGTGCGGGACTGCGCGCCGGTGACGTGATCCTGAAGCTGAACGGCCGTCCGATGACCGAGCCGACCGACCTCATCGCCCTGGTCCGCAAGTACGCGCCCGGCTCGGTGGTGACCGTCGAGTACCGCCGGGGTTCGACCCGACAGAACGCCTCGGTCACCCTCGCTGCGGACGCGAAGTGACCTCTCACCCTCTTCTGGCAGCGGCACCGACGTGCGTACTCTGGCTGCGGTAGCCGGGGGAAAGGGGGACCGAGGGTGTTCGAGAACCTGAACGTGTGGGAGGTCGGCGCGCTGCTGCTGCTGGCGCTGCTGATCTTCGGTGACCGGCTGCCGGCGGTGATAAGTGACGGGCTGCGGATGGTGCGCAACCTGCGCACCATGGCCCGCAGTGCCACCACCGACCTGAGCAAGGAACTGGGCACCGACATCCAGTTGGAGGACCTGCACCCCAAGGCGTTCATCCGCAAGCATCTGCTCAGCGAGGAGGACGAGCAGGCGATCCGGAAGCCGCTCCAGGGCGTCTACGACGGCCTCCGCGCCGATGTCACCGGCGTGCACGACGAACTCAAGGACGTCGCGAACGCGGCCGACCCACGCCGGCCCGCCCCGGCCCCGGCGAGCACCACCAGCCCGGCACCGGCCCCCCGCGCGGTCAGCTACGACGACGTGACCTGACCGCCGACGCGGAGGGCGACCTCAGCGCATGACCGGCTCCGGGCCGGGCGAGGTGTGACGGGGCGCGCTCAGCGTCCGGTCGGCTTGAGGCCCAGCGGCTTGCCGAGCAGGGACTCGCGACGCAGCGCGAGCCGGTCGGCCACCTGGCCCAGCGCCTTCGACGCCGGCGATTCCGGCTCGGCGAGCACGATCGGGTTGCCCTCGTCGCCCGCCTCCCGGACCCGGGTGTCCAGCGGCACCTGACCCAGCAGTGGCACCGACGCGCCGATCGTCTGGGTAAGCGAATCCGCCACCGTCTGGCCGCCGCCGGCACCGAAGATCTCCATCCGCGAGCCGTCGGGCAGTTCCAGCCAGGACATGTTCTCGATCACACCGACCACCCGCTGGTGGGTCTGCAACGCGATCGCGCCCGCCCGCTCGGCGACCTCCGCAGCCGCGGCCTGAGGCGTGGTGACCACCAGGATCTCGGCGTTCGGCAGCAGTTGGGCGAGCGAGATCGCCACGTCGCCGGTGCCCGGGGGAAGGTCGAGCAGGAGGACGTCGAGATCACCCCAGTAGACGTCGGCCAGGAACTGCTGCAACGCGCGGTGCAGCATCGGACCGCGCCAGACCACGGCGGCGTTACCGGCGGTGAACATCCCGATCGAGATGACCTTCACGCCGTGCGCCTGCGGCGGCATGATCATGTCTTCGACCCGGGTGGGTCGGCCGTCCGCACCGAGCATCCGCGGCACCGAGTGCCCGTAGATGTCCGCGTCCACCACGCCGACGGCCAGGCCCCGGGCGGCCAGTGCGGCGGCCAGGTTTACCGTCACGCTGGACTTGCCGACACCACCCTTGCCGCTGGCCACCGCGTACACCCGGGTGCGGGAGCCGGGCTGGGCGAACGGGATCACCGGCTCCTCGGTCGCGCCGCCGCCGCGAAGCTTCGCCTGAAGGCCCTGGCGCTGCTCGGTGCTCATCACCCCGAACTCGATCTCGACGCGGCTGACCCCGCTCACCGCGCCGACGGCCGCGGTGATGTCCGAACGGAGCTTGTCCTTCAGCGGGCAACCGGCCACGGTCAGCAGCAACTCGACCAGGACCACGCCGTCCTCGCCGACCTCGGCGGAACGCACCATGCCGAGTTCGGTGATCGGCCGGCGGATCTCCGGGTCGTTGACGGTGGCCAGGGCGGCCAGGACGGCGTCGTTGACGGTGCTGACGGGAGCTGACATGCCCGTAATGCTACGTCGGCAGCGGGCCGTCACCGGTGCCGGTGACAGCGGTGTGAGCGAATCGATCAGCTCTCCGGGCGGTGGGAGGTGGCCGGGTCGTGACGACCGTCACCCGGTTGGTCGCCGTCCACCTCGTCGCGGGGCTCGTCCAGCCCGTCGCCACCGGCCCGGACGGTCGGGTCGTCCCGGTGCCGGCGCTCCAGCCGCTGTCGCCGCTGGGCCGCCTCGTCCAGTTCCTCGGCGAGCCGGGTCAGCTCGGAGCGGACGAAGTCCCGGGTGGCCACTTCGCCAAGTGCGATCCGCAGCGCGGCGATCTCCCGGGCCAGATACTCCGTGTCGGCCTTCTGCATGGTCGCCCGGCGTCGGTCCTCCTCCATCGCCACCCGGTCGCGGTCGGCCTGGCGGTTCTGGGCCAGCAGGATCAGCGGCGCCGCGTAGGAGGCCTGGATGGAGAGCACCAGGGTGAGGAAAGTGAAGGTGTACGGGTCGAAACGCATTCCCGCCGGGGCGAGAGTGTTCCAGAGGAACCACGCGCTGATCACCAGCGTCATGTAGACGATGAAGTTCGCCGTACCCATGCCACGGGCGATGCCCTCGGCCCAGCGTCCGAACGTCTCCTGGTCCACCCGGGGCAGCTTGAATCCCCGGGGCTCCCGCGGTAGGTCGAGCCGTTCCGCGCGTCGCTGCTCAGTCATGACCACCGTCCGTCGCCGGGTCCGGAACGGCCGAGGTGGCCGGCCCGTTCGGTAGGCCGCTCGACGCGCCGTCCCGGTCGCGCCAGTCCCGGGGTAGTGAGTGATCCAGCACGTCGTCGACGGTGACGGCACCCACCAGCCGGTTGTTCCGGTCGATCACCGGCATGGCCACCAGATCGTAGGTGGCCATCCGGCGGGTGATCTCCGGCAGTGGGGTGGTCGGGCGCAGTGGATCGATGTCGTTGACCACCACCCCGCCGAGCAGGTCCGCCGGGGGTTCGCGGAGCAGTCGCTGAAAATGCACCATGCCCAGGTAGCGGCCGGTGGGTGTGGCCATCGGTGCCCGGGTCACGAACACCTGCGCGGCCACCGCCGGGGAGAGCTGGGGCTCCCTGATCCGCGCGAGGGCCTCCGCCACCGTCGCGTCCGGGGGCAGGATGACCGGTTCGGAGGTCATCACGCTGCCCGCCGTGCCCGGCGTGTACTTCAGCAACTGCCGTACCGAATCGGCCTCGTCCGGTTCCATCAGGTCGAGCAGCACGTCCTGTTCCGGCGGCGGCAGTTCGCCGAGCAGGTCGGCGGCGTCGTCCGGGTCCATCTCCTCCAGGATGTCGGCGGCGCGCTCGCGGTCCAGCGCGGCGAGGATCTCCACCTGGTCGTGCTCGGGCAGTTCGCTGAGCACGTCGGCGAGTCGTTGGTCGTCCAGGGCCGCCGCGACCTCGTTGCGCCGGGCGTCGGGCAGGTCCTGGAGCGCGTTGGCCAGGTCCGCCGGACGCATGTCCTCCAGTACGGCGAGCAGGTTGGCGGTGCCCCGGGTCTCCGCCACGCCACTGAGCCCGCGTACCTGGTTCCACTCGACCTGGTGCAGGTGGCCCCGGCGAGCCAACCGGCCGGTCTGTTCGCGGACCGCCACCCGGGTCAGCGACCACTCGCCACCACGACTGCACTCCATCGCCACGTCGACCACCGACGCGGCCCGGCCCTCCGGTGCGACCTGCACCCGGCGGTCCAGCAGTTCCTGCAGGACGAGCAACTCGTTCGGGCGTTTCTCGAACCGGCGCAGGTTCAAGGTGCCGCTGCCCAGCACGATGGCGTCGGCGTCGATCGAGGTGATCCGGTTGATGGAGAGGAAGATCCGTCGGCGCATCGGCATCTCGGCGACCAGACCGACGACCTCGGGCGGCCGTTGGCTCGCGCGCAGCCGGGCCACCGCGTCGCGGACCCGGCCCACCTGATCGCCATTGGGATCGAAGACCGCGACTCCGGCAAGTCGGGCGATGTACACCCGGGTCGGCGTGCTCACGGGCACCAGCCTAGGGGGTACGGCGGTACCCCGGCCGATGATGGTCCAGGGGCGGCACGGCCGGGCAGTGACCCGGGCATACGCCCTGAGGGCCTAGTGTCTATCAACATGTCGACCTTGGCTTACGAGATCGTGGACGTCTTCACCGACCGTCCGTACGCCGGGAACCCGCTCGCGGTGGTCTTCGGTGCCGACGGGCTGGCGACCGACCAGATGCAGGCTCTGGCGCGCGAGTTCAACCTCTCGGAGACGGTCTTCGTGCTGCCCGCCACCCAGGTCGGTGCCACCTACCGGGCTCGGATATTCACGCCGATCGATGAGTTGCCGTTCGCCGGTCACCCCAGCGTCGGCGCCGCGGTCACCGCCGCTCGCCGGGGCCTGTTCCCGACCGGGCAGGTCAACCAGGAGTGCGGTGCCGGTGTGCTGCCGCTCGAGGTGAGCGACGGTGCCGCCACCCTGACCGGCGGCAGTCCCACCCTCGGGCCCGAACTGGAGCCGGAGCCGCTGCTGGAGATGGCCGGGCTCGGCGCTGCGGACCACCTCGGTCCGGCGCCCCGGGTCGCCGGCTGCGGCCTGGAGTTCCCGTTCCTGCCGGTACGCCCCGACGCCCTCGCCCGGGCCCAGGTGAACCCGGTGGCGGCCGGGCGGTACGGCATCGAACATGTGAGCGTTTTCTCCTGGAACTCCGCGACCCAAACTGCGCACGCTCGGGTCTTCGTCCCCGGACTCGGCGTACCCGAGGATCCGGCGACCGGTTCGGCAGCCCTCGGTCTCGGGGTGTGGCTGGTCGCCAGCGGCCTGTTGCCCGGCGAGGGACGATCGTCGTACACCGTCCGGCAGGGTGTCGAGATGGGTCGACCGGCCTCACTGGCCTGCACCGTGACCGCCGCCGGTGGCGTGGCGGTGGGCACGAGCGTCGCAGGTCAGGTGATGCCGGTGGCGCGGGGAGAGATTCTCGTCCCGCCGTTCGTCGGCTGACGGCCGACGCGGACTGGCCCGGATACGAGAGGATGCCGCGGTGACCGACGAGCGTGAAAACCACCCCCTGGTCGACGAGGCGATGAAGAAGGCCTCGGTGGCCTGGGTCGCGGTGGCCGGCGGCCCGCCGCTGGCCCTGTGGTGCGTGCCCCTGGAGGCCGCGCTGTTCGTGGTCAGCGGCCCCGGGGAACAGTCCGCGCCGGGCCTGGCCGAGGCGGACGAGGCCGAGGTGACGCAGCGCGGTGATCACGGTGGCCGGATCGTCACCTGGTCGGCGCGGGTCAGCCGGGTCGCATCCGGCACCGAGCAGTGGGACACGCTCGCCCCGTTGGTGGCGGCCAAACGGCTCAACGCGCCCGGGCCGACCACGGAACTCGTCGCCCGCTGGGCCGCCGACGGCTGTGCCCTGGTGCGGCTCGCGCCGATCGGCCAGCCGGCGCACGGCGCCGAGCTGCCAGCCGGTTCGCTGGCCGAGCGGCCCCGGCCGACGCCGGCGGTGCGGGCCACCCGCCGGCCGTTCCGGCTGCACCGCGTCCGGCGGCGCTGATCCACCTCCTGCGAGCCGCCGCAGCCACCCCGGGTGCCCGCGTGGCTACGCGGGTGCGCCGACCGGGCTGGGGGTCTCGTCGACCAGGTCGACCACCTCGTAGAGGGACTCCAGGGTCCGGCCGGCCCAGTCGGCGTCGAGGTTGAACACTAGGTGGTCGGTGAGGTCGGGCGCAGCGAGCCGGACCGCGCTCAGGCCGGCGCGCTGCGCACCGGTCAGCTCCTGGCTACCGCCGTCGCCGACGTAGAGACAGTCTGCCGGTGGCAGGCCCAGCCGGGCACAGGCGGCCAGGTAGAGGCTCGCGTCCGGCTTGCATCGCCCCACCTGCACGGAGAACACCCGGACGTCGAGCAGCGGGGCGATCGCCAACTCCGGCAGGAACGTCGGCAGTTCGTGGGTGCAGTCACTGATCACGCCGGTCCGTAAGCCCCGCCGCCGCAGCGCCCGCAGGGTCGGCACGGCCTCGTCCCGCAACCGGGTGTCCGCGCGTACGGCCTGGTGTCGGGCAGCGGCGGCAGCTCGCAACGCCGCCACCGAAGGGTGTACGCCGGCCTGTTCACACACCCAGCGCAGGGTCGCCTCGACCGTGCCGAAGCGCCCGCTGGCGCGCTCGTAGAAACTGCGGTCGAGCACCTCGACAAAGGTGTCCGGCGGGCAGCCGAGCAGTTCGGCGGTGCTGAGGTGACCTTCGCCCCGCTGAACCGGACGGGTCAACGTGCCGAAGAAGTCGAACAGCACCGCCCGGAACGTGGGCATGGGAACCGCCTCCGGGCGGACGGAAGGAGCCCTGGGGTGAGGACGCGCATGATCGTAACCGAACGTTGACGGAAAGTGGTGCCCGTGCGGCGTGTGAAGATTGCACCTCGTGGCCACCGAACCCCATCGTCCGCCGCTCGACCTGATGACCGGTGCGGCACTGGCCGTCGCCGTCTTCGCCGTCTCGTCGTCCGCGCCGCTCATCGCGTTCGCCGCCGCACCCGCCCTGGCGGTCGCCTTCTGGCGCAATGTGCTGGCCGTCGCCGTACTGAGTCCGTTCGCGCTCACCCGCCGGCGGTCCGAGTTCCGCTTCGTGACCAGCGGCTCGGGCCGCCGCGAGGGCATGTTCTGCGTGCTCTCCGGAGTGGCGCTGGCGGCGCATTTCGCCGCCTGGATGCCGAGTGCGAAGCTCACCTCGGTGGCTGCGGCAACGGCGCTGGTGGCCACCCAGCCGGTCTGGCAGGGGCTGATCGCCCGAGCGCAGGGCCGCCGGTTGCCGGTGGGTGTCTGGGCCGGCATCGGGGTGGCCGTGGTCGGGGCGGCGCTGGCGACCGGCGCCGACTTCACGGTCTCGGGTCAGGCCTTCACCGGCGATCTGCTGGCGCTGGCCGGTGGTCTGTTCGCGGCGGTGTACACCGCGCTGGGTGAGCGTGCCCGGGTCACCGTCAGCAACGCCACCTACACCACCATCTGCTACGGCGTGTGTGGCCTGATCCTGCTGGTGGTCTGTCTCGTCGGCCGGGTGCCGCTCAGCGGATTCGACACCGGCACCTGGCTGGCCGTGCTCGCCCTGGTCGGCGGGGCGCAGCTGCTCGGTCACTCGATGTTCAGCTACGCGCTGCGACGGGTCTCGGCCACCACGGTGAGCGTCCTGATCTTGCTGGAGGCACCCGGTGCGGCGCTGATCGGCTGGGCGTGGCTGGGTCAGCTGCCCGACCCGGTGACCCTGCCCGGCCTGTCGCTGCTGCTGGTCGGGGTGGCCGTGGTGGTGTTGTCCAGCGCCCGCACGGCCCGGCGTACGGCCCGGGTCAGTACGGCGGTGCCGGCGGACGCCGCCCCGGTCCGCGACTGACGCCGACCTCACCGGTCACGCCTCCTGCACCTCCAGCACCCGGGTCTGCGGCGCGGCCTCGCCAAGTGTCGCGCGCAGCGCGGCCCGCTCCGGATCGGCCAGGAACGCCGCGTAGCCGGCCCGGGTGTCGAAGCGGATGACGTGCACCTCGGCAACCCCGTCACCGGTTCGCAGCCGTCGTTCCAGCCGTCCGCCGTGGCGTGGCAGCAGCGCCAGCACGGTGTCCTCGTACCGCTGCCCGGCCTCGATCGCGCCGTCGGGCAGCTCCACCAGCGCGACCAGGCGCACCGCGGCGGCCGGGTCGGTGACCAGCGACTTCCAGAACTGGTGGTCGACGTGACCACCCGGGATGCCCTCCCGGCGACCGGTGTCGAGGTAGCCGTGCCGGCGGTAGAAGCCCGGTGCCTGGAACGAGAACGAGGCCACCGAGATCTCGGTGCAGCCGCGTCGTCGGGCCTCCTGCTCGGCCGCCGCGAGCAGCCGGCCGCCCCAGCCTTCGCCGCGGCGATCCGCACGGACCCAGACCATGTTGATCCCGGCGCAGCTGCCCCAGCTCCAACCGGTCAGCCCGGCCACCAGTTCGCCGTCGGAGTCGGTGACCCGGACGGACAGCGCCGCCTCGTCGGCGGCACCGGTGGCTCGCTGGTTGAAGGCGGTCAGCTCGGCGTCGAGCCGGGCGGCCAACTCCTCGTCCTTGTCCAGCACCTGCAGGTTGACGCCCTCGCCGACGGTCATGGCGCGGAGTATCGCAATGTTTGCCGACTCTGGCGACCCGGTTGCGCCTGGCCCGCAGCGGACACCAGGTGACCGTGCTGAACCGCGAGGCGGTGCCGCCCGATGCGGGCCGGGCCGGAGCGATCCGGTCGGTCCGTGCCGTCAGTGCGGGATGCCGACGGCGGTGGCGCTGGCCGCCCAGAGTCGCGCGGCGAGCCGCGGGTCGGCCGCCTTGGGCCACGGGCGGCGTGGCCGGCAGTCGAAGTAGTAAGCGCCGCCGATCAACCGGGACCGGTCCTGGTTGGCGAGCCAGACCAGCGTCTGGGCGCCCTTGACCGGACTGCGGAACGGCAGCAGACGCATGCCCAGGGCGACCACCCGGCTGTCGTTGCCGAACCGGGTCCGGACCACTCCGGGATGGAAGCAGTACGAGTCGACGTGCGGCCATCTCCGGGCCGCCTCGGCGGTGAACAGGATGTTCGCCTGCTTACTGGTGCCGTACGCGGACATCGGGCGGTAGCGGCGCAGCGACGCGTTCAGGTCGTCCGGATCGAGCGCACCGCTGCGGTGCGCGCCGGAGGCGGTCACCACCATGCGGCGCACCCGGTCGGCCAGCAGGTTGCTGAGCAGAAAGGGGGACAGGTGGTTGGCCTGGACCGACAGCTCGAAACCGTCGACGGTGGTGACCGGCTGGAGCACGATCGCGCCGGCGTTGTTGGCCAGCACGTCGATCCGGTCGTACCCGGCGCGCAGCCGCTCGGCCAGCTGCCGAACGTCGTCGAGGACGGCGAAGTCGGCGCGGAACACCTCGGGCCGCTCCCCGGAGGCCTCGCGTACCTCGTCGGCGGCGGCCCGCAGTCGGGCCGGATCCCGGCCGACCAGCACCACCCGGTCGCCTCGACAGGCCAGGTTGGTGGCCGCGGCCAACCCGATGCCGGAACTGGCTCCGGTGATCACGACCAGTCGACGGTCAGTGACATCTTCCACAGGTCCATTCACCGCGGTCACGGCACGAGGTTACCGTGGCGTCACAAACACCTTTGAGATCGTTAAGTCAGGGGCGGCGGAGCGGCCGCGCCCCGGAAGGAGCGCCGTCGATGGCCGTTGTCGGGCGTCCCCGTCGGTCCTGTCTGGCCGTGCCCGGATCGAGCGTCAAGATGCTCGGCAAGGCCCAGGGTCTTCCCGCCGACCAGGTCTTCCTCGACCTGGAGGACGCGGTCGCCCCACTGGCCAAGCCGGACGCCCGGAAGAACATCGTGGCCGCACTGAACGAGGGCGACTGGGCCGGCAAGACCCGGGTCGTCCGGGTCAACGACCTCACCACCCCGTGGACCTACCGGGACGTCATCGACGTGGTGGAGGGTGCGGGAGCCAACCTCGACTGCGTGATGCTGCCGAAGGTGCAGAACGCGGCGCAGGTGCAGTGGCTGGACCTGACCCTCACCCAACTGGAGAAGACCCTCGGCCTGGAGGTTGGTCGGATCGGCATCGAGGCGCAGATCGAGAACGCCGCCGGCCTGGTCAACGTCGACGCCATCGCCGCCGCGTCGGCCCGCGTCGAAACGATCATCTTCGGTCCGGCCGACTTCATGGCCTCGATCAACATGAAGTCGCTTGTGGTCGGCAGCCTCATCCCCGACTACCCGGGCGACCCGTACCACTACATCCTGATGCGCATCCTGATGGCCGCTCGGATGCACGACAAGCAGGCCATCGACGGCCCGTTCCTGCAGATCCGGGACACCGACGGGTTCCGCGAGGTGGCGAAGCGGTCGGCGGCGCTCGGCTTCGACGGCAAGTGGGTACTGCATCCCGGGCAGATCGATGCCGCGAACGAGGTCTACTCGCCGGCCCAGGCCGACTACGACCACGCCGAACTGATCCTCGACGCGTACCAGCACTACACCTCGGAGGCCGGTGGCCGGCTGGGTGCGGTGATGCTCGGCGACGAGATGATCGACGAGGCGTCCCGCAAGATGGCGCTGGTGATCGCCGCCAAGGGCCGGGCTGCGGGCATGACGCGCACGTCGACGTTCAGCCCGCCGGCCGAGTAACCGCAGCGATCACCCAGCGCCCGCCCCGACCTCGGCCGGGGCGGGCGTCACTGCTCAGGTGGTGGAGGACGAGTTCGCGATGGCGAAGGCGATCGCGATGGCGTAACCGACGATCACCAGGGCGAGCAGGCCGGTGAGGATCCAACCGACGATGATGGCGGCCTTGGCCATCCCCTCGCCGCTCTCGCCGGTCTCCCGGATCTGGCGCATGGCCACGTGCCCCATGATGGCGCCGACCGGGGCGGTGATGCACGAGCCGATCCCGATCAGGGAGAGCACCAGGGCGACGATCGCCATCGAGTTCGTCTTCTGCTGCGGATAGCCGTACCCCGGCTGCGGGTAGCCGTAGCCGGGTGCGGCCGGCGGGTAACCGGCGGGCTGGGCCGGCGGGTATCCGGGGGGCGGATACGGCGCGGCGGCCGGGCCCGACGTCATCCCGGCGTACGGGTCGGCCGGCGGCTGGTACGGATCGTATCCGGACGGCTGCGGTGGAACAGCCGGCTGCGAGCTGACCGGCAGCGTCGGGTCGGCGGGCGGGCTGGACGGCTGGCCGGTCGATGCGGGGTCGGGCCAGCCGCCGGCCGGCGGGGGTTGCGTCATCGGGCTTCTCTTCCGTCGCGATGATGTGGCGCAGTCAGGGTAGTCACTGCCGCGCACCTCGCGACGCGCCCGGCACCGGGTGCGCGTTGCCCGACAGCGGCGGGAAAGGGCAGGATCTCGGCATGGGGATTGACGCGCGCGCGGCGGACCGTTCCGGCAACAGACCGAGACGGGACGTCAGCCGGCCCGGCCTGAGCCGGCGGCCACGCCCTGCCGCGGCACCGGAGCCCGGCGACCAGGACGCACCGGCACCATTGCCCGAGCCGGTGACCATGCGGTTGGACGGCAAGGTCGCGCTGGTGACGGGGGCGGGCAGCCCGGACGGCATCGGGTACGCCACCGCCCGCCGACTGTCCGACCTGGGCGCCCGGGTGGCGATCGTGTCGACCACCCGGCGCATCCACGAGCGGGCCGGCGAACTCGGGGTGACCGGTTTCGTCGCCGACCTCACCGACGAGTCGGAGGTGGGCGCGCTGGCCGACGCCGTGACCGAGCAGCTCGGCGATGTCGAGGTGCTGGTCAACAACGCCGGTCTGGCCAGCCGGGCCAGCCCGGAGGTGCTGCGCCCGGTCGCGCAGCTCAGCTACGACGAGTGGCGGGGCGAGATCGACCGCAACCTGACCACCGCTTTCCTGTGCAGCCGGGCGTTCATCGGCGGCATGGCCGAGCGCGGTTGGGGCCGGATCGTGAATCTGGCCGCCACCGCCGGTCCGGTCAACGCGCTGCCCACCGAGGCGGCGTACGCGGCGGCCAAGGCAGGTGTGGTGGGCCTGACCCGGGCGCTGGCCATGGAGATGATCGCCGACGGGGTGACGGTCAACGCGGTGGCTCCGGGCACCATCTACACCGCCGCCTCGACCATGGCCGAGATCAAGCAGGGTCTGGGTACCCCGGTGGGGCGCCCCGGCACACCCGACGAGGTGGCTGCGGCGATCACGTTCCTCTGCTCGCCGGCCGCGTCCTACATCACCGGGCAGATGTTGGTGGTCGACGGCGGCAACAGCGTCCGGGAGGCCCAGTTCCGCTGAACGGCCTCAGGTGCTGGTGCCGTCGGAGCCGGCCCAGATCGCCAGCGCCAACCAGCCGCAGCAGGCCAGCAGGAACAGGCCGGTGAAGATGTAGCTGAGGATCAGGCCCCAGGTGGCGAGCTGCTCGCCGTCCTCGCCACTGGTGCGCAGTTGCCGCTTGGCCAGGTGGCCGAGGGCAATGCCGGCGGGTGCGAAGACGAAGGCGAAGACCAGCGACAGGACGGCCAGCACGTTGGTGCCGCGTCCACCGCCCTGGCCGGCCGGCGGTCCGTACTGCCCGTAGGGCACCTGTGGGGCGTACGGCGGTTGCTGACCCCACTGCTGGCCGTGCGGCGGCTGGCCCGGGTGCTCGTACGACGGCTGCCCGTACGCCGGCTGACCGCCCTGTTGGCCGTACGGTTGGCCGTACTGCGGCTGCTGCCCGCCCGGCGGTGGCTCGTAGGGCGACGGTGGCTGGTCCGGCTCCGGTGGTTGGCCCACGCTCTCCTCCTACGGTCCCTACGTCCCTGACAGGCGGGGCCCTCATTGCCGGACGCTACCCGCAGCGGTGAACCTTTTCACAGCGGTTGTGGGGACTGGTCACCTTGGCCGTCCCGGGTCGGGCGACCGATACTGATCGAGCGTTTAGTTACCAGTGAGTAGGCGCTGAATCCTCGGAGGCAGAGATGGCTCGACTCGCCCAGACGCCCGGCCTGACCGACGAGCAGCGGGCGATCCTGGAGACCGTCCGGGAGTTCGCCGACAAGGAGATCATCCCGCACGCGCAGCGCCTGGAGCACGCCGACGAGTACCCGGCCGACATTCTCGACGGAATGAAGGAGATGGGCCTGTTCGGGCTCACCATCGCCGAGGAGCACGGCGGTCTCGGCGAGTCCCTGCTGACCTACGCGCTCGTGGTGGAGGAACTCTCCCGGGGCTGGATGTCGATTTCCGGCATCGTCAACACGCACTTCATCGTGGCGTACCTGATCTCCCAGCACGGCTCCGCCGAACAGCGGGCCCGGCTGCTGCCGAGGATGGCCACCGGCGAGGTACGCGGTGCCTTCTCGATGTCGGAACCGGAGTGTGGTTCCGACGTCTCGGCGATCAGGTCGAAGGCGGTCCGCGACGGCGACCGCTTCGTCATCGACGGCCAGAAGATGTGGCTGACCAACGGCGCGTACTCGTCGGTGGTGGCCACCCTGGTGCGGACCGAGACCGGCGCCGACTCGGTCTACGGCAACATGAGCACCTTCCTGCTGGAGAAGGAGCCCGGCTTCGGTGAGACCGCACCGGGCCTGACTATCCCCGGCAAGATCGACAAGATGGGCTACAAGGGCGTCGAGACCACCGAGATGGTGCTCGACGGCGTCACCGTCCCCGCCAGCGCCGTCCTCGGCGGTGCCGACCAGTTAGGCCGGGGCTTCTACCAGATGATGGACGGCATCGAGGTGGGCCGGGTCAACGTCGCCGCCCGTGCCTGCGGCATCTCCATCCGGGCCTTCGAGCTGGCCGTCGGGTACGCCCAGCAGCGCCGCACCTTCGGCCAGCCGCTCGCGAAGCACCAGGCCATCGCCTTCAAGCTGGCCGAGATGGGTACGAAGATCGAGGCGGCGCACGCCCTGATGGTCAACGCGGCCCGGCTCAAGGACGCCGGCCAGCGCAACGACGTCGAGGCGGGGATGGCGAAGCTGCTCGCCTCGGAGTACTGCGCCGAGGTCGTCCAGGAGGCGTTCCGCATCCACGGCGGCTACGGCTACTCCAAGGAGTACGAGATCGAGCGGCTGATGCGGGAGGCACCGTTCCTGCTGATCGGCGAGGGCACCTCGGAGATCCAGAAGACGATCATCTCCCGCGGCCTGCTCCGCGAGTACAAGCTCTGAGCAGTCAGTGCCGGCGGGTCAGCCCGGCGGCGGCCCGCTCCACGACCAGGCAGCGATCCTCGACGTAGTCGATGCCGGCCTCCTCGGCGATCCGCCGGGCCTGCGGCGAGACGATGCCGAGCTGCAACCACACCGCCGGGGCGCCGATCGCCGCCGCCTGCCGCACCACTTCGGCGGCGTCGTCGGCCGGCCGGAACACGTCGACCAGGTCGACCGGGTGCGGGATGTCGGCCAGGGACCGGTACACCGGCTCGCCGAAGAGTTCGTCGGCGGTCGGGTTGACCGGGATGATGCGCCAGCCGTGCCGCTGCATCTCCAGCGGCACGCGGTGGGCAGCCTTGAACGGATCGCGGGACGCGCCGACGACGGCGATCACCTTGGCGTCGGCGAGGATCTCCTGGGCGGTACGCACCCGCCGACTGTAGCCCTGTCGTCGTCAGGCTGCCCCAGATCGACCTTCCGGGAACGGCCCAGCCTCGCCCGCCCCCGTTCAGAGCAGGCTGAGCTGCTCCGGCGCTGGCGCGGGCCGCGGCGCGTCCCGGTGCTCACCCGCCCCGGGCGGGGTCAGTCCGTGCCGGCGGGCGGCGATGCGGACCCGAGCGGTCAGCTCTCGCTGGTAGGACTGCGGCGCGTACGCGCCCGCCCGGAACAGCTCCCGGTAGCGCGGCACCAGCCGGGGATGTTCCCGCCCGAGCCACCGCGCGTACCACTCGCGGGCACCGGGGCGCAGGTGCAGCGCGAGCGGCGTCACGTTGGCCGCGCCTGCGGCGGCGATCGCGGCGACGGTGGCCTCGATGGACTCGTCAGTGTCGGAGAGGCCGGGCAGGATCGGCGCCATCAGTACGCCCACTTCGAAGCCGGCGTCGACGAACCGGCGTACCGCGTCGAGCCGCCGGCGTGGGCTCGGCGTGCCGGGCTCGACCGAGCGCCACAGTCGCTCGTCGACGAAGCCGACCGAGAAGGAGACGCTCACCCGGGTGACCTCGGCCGCCTGTCGCAGCAGCGGGAGGTCACGCTGGATCAGGGTGCCCTTGGTCAGGATCGAGAACGGGTTGGCGAAGTCCCGCAGCGCCTCGATGATCGGCGGCATGAGCCGGTAACGCCCTTCGGCCCGCTGGTAGCAGTCGACGTTCGTGCCCATCGCCACGTGTGCGCCGCGCCAGCGCGGTGCGGCCAGCTCGCGGCGCAGCAGCTCACCCGCGTTGACCTTGACGACCACCCGGCTGTCGAAGTCCGCCCCGGCGTCGAAGTCAAGGTAGGTGTGAGTATTTCGGGCAAAACAGTAAAAACATGCATGACTGCATCCCCGGTACGGGTTGACGGTCCACTCGAACGGGACGCGGGAGGTGCCCGGAACCTTGTTGAGGATCGACTTGGCGCGCACCTCGTAGAAGGTCATGCCGGCGAACTCGGGGGTGTCGAAGGTGCGTACGACCGCATCGGGCAGCGCCAGCGGCAGGGGTGGCGTCGCTGGCGCTGCCCGTCCGGGATCTCCCTCGACCGGGGGAGCGGTGAGGTTGTCCCAGCGCATGGCCACTATTCGAACATATGTGCTATGAGCGTGCAAGTGACTCGCCGGACACTCGGGTGTGGGGTAACCGACGCTGGGGGCAGGATGAGGGCATGTCGACCTTCGTCTACGACGGGGACTGCGCCTTCTGCACCCGCTGCGCGGAGTTCATCGAGCGCCGCATCCCGACCGGTGCCCGGGTGGTGCCGTGGCAGTTCGCCGACCTCGACCGGCTCGATCTGACCGAGGCGGAGTGCGAGGAGGCGGTGCAGTGGGTCGGTGCCGATGGCAGCCGGGCTGCCGGCCCGGACGCCATCGCCGCGCTGCTGGCCAGTAGCGGCCGTGGGTGGCGGATCGCCGGGGCCGGGCTACGGATCCCGCCGGTACGCGCCGCCGCCTGGCCGGTGTACCGCTGGGTGGCCCGCAACCGGCACCGGATGCCCGGCGGTACGGCCGCCTGCTCGCTGCCCCAGGAGACCCGGGACCGCCTCTACGGCCCCTCCGCCGGCTGACACCTCGCACGGAGCCTGCCCGCTCCGGGTCGTTCGGCGGACGGGATCGTGGGTCGGTCAGGGCGCTGCTGGATTCGGCACCGGCGGGGTGTCGGCCGGCAGCGGGTCCGGATCGAGCCTTCGCCGGTCGAGCGTGGACCTGCGGGCGAGTAGCCGTCGCAGCGCGATCACCGGGCGGACCTTCTCCAGCGGCAGGAAGCTGGTCATGGCGACCAGGTGCGGTGCGAACGAGATGGTGATCGTCGCGATCGTCACCAGGTGGAACGAATAGAAGAAGCCGACCATGGCCAACCGCCAGCGCTCCGGCAGCGCGAAGACCAGTGGGCTGAGTAGTTCGAAGGCGAGGATGCCGAACTGGGCCACGAGCAGCAGGTGGGGCACCTGCGCGATCAGGTCCGCCAGGTCGGTGCCGCGTCGGATGATCGCCTTGGCGAGCACCGAGCCGGTCGCCCAGTCCAGACCGCCGAAGCGGAACTTCGCCCAGGCGGCCAGGAAGTAGGTGCAGATCACCGAGATCTGGGTGACCCGCAGTGCCCAACCGCCGGCCTCTGTTCTGGTCGGGTCGCCGTGTCGGGCTCGGCCGGCGGTGGGCAGCACGGCCAGTGCGACGAGCAGGGCGAACCGGTCGTGGTCCACCTTGCCGTAGCTCATCGCGATGATCATCCACTCCAGGTAGAGCGCGAAGACCGTCCAGCCGAGCAGCCGGTGAGCCCGTCCGGTCGCGGCGAGCAGGGCCAGCAGCAGCAGGGCCCAGAAGACCACGCTCACCAACGTCGCGGTGGGGGTCGGTAGCGGCAGTACGCGCCCGACGAAGAGCGGTTGGTAGAGGTTGCCGGGCACGTCCACGCGGTCGCGCACCCAGGGGGTGAAGATGACCAGATCGGCGGCGACGAACAGGTAGACCAGCGTGCGGAACGCGGCAACCCGACCGCGCGGCACCGCTTCGGTGAGCCAGCGACTCATCGGGTGACCTGCCAGCGGACGACGGTCTCATCGGCCCACCGGCCGGTGGGCCGACGGTCGGTGATGTCGTGCCACCGGATGATGATGCGGACCTCGGCCAGTTCCGGTGCGTCGGGATGGCGCCGGTCGTACGCCTCGGCGACCTCGCGCAACCGGCTGGGATCGGCGACGTACCGACTCTGCTGGCCTTCGATCTCGGCCCGGCGGATGCCGGTCGCTGCCTCGCCCAGGTCGACGAGGTCGCCGTTGCGGTCGACCCCCTCCACGCGGGTGTCCGGGGCGTCCGCGTCGGCCGGATCGGAGGTGGAGTACATCCGGAAGGGGCCGAACGGGAAGTGGTCGTCCACCCCCCAGGCCGTGCCGGCGAGCAGGACGGCGAGGCCGAGTGCCGTCACCGCCACCCGGACCGTACGGCCGCGGCTCGTCAACGCATCCATGGAATGCCGAAGATACGGCACCGGCGTCAGTTGGAGTGGGCGGATCAGCGGGCCGTGTCCCAGCTGTGACTGGCCTGGTGGCGATCGCGCTCTCCGCCGGCACCACCACCGCCGTCGGGTCGGGTGTCGCAGACGCCGATGGCCGGGCCCGGGACCGCGGGCCCGGCCGGCGTGCCGAGTGAGGTCAGTGCTTGTGCTCGGCGAGCTTCTTGCGCACGTCGTCCATGTCGAGCGCCTGAACCTGCTCGATCAGGTTTTCCAGGGCCGACTCCGGCAGCGCACCCGGCTGAGCGAAGACGATCACGCCGTCGCGGATCGCCATGATGGTCGGGATGGACCGGATGTCGAACTTGGCGGCGAGTTCCTGCTGCGCCTCGGTGTCGACCTTGCCAAAGGTGATGTCCGCGTGCTTGTCGGACGATCGCTCGTAGACCGGAGCGAACCGCTTGCAGGGACCGCACCAGTCGGCCCAGAAGTCAACCAGCACGATGCCGTTGCCCTCGGTCGTCACCTGGTCGAAGTTAGCCGTGGTCAGCTCGACGGTTGCCATGTGAGTCTCTCCGATCACGCGGAACAGCTACGTCTGGTGGAACCCGGGCTTACCCCTTCGCATTCCCGTCGTGGTGCCACCGTAACCCTGGTCGCAGTCCGGATGGGGCCTTTGTCCACATCGATCGCCGTCGGTCTCCACGGGCGTCCGCAGATCGCACTTGCATGTCGCATTTGCGTGACCGCCCGTAATGGGAGCGTTTCCAATGAGATCAACGCTCTGACCGGGTACGAAGCGGTAACTTTGGCGCTGACTAGCAGTGATTCGACCTGCGGAGATCGCCTTTTGACGGATGATCTGTCACTCAGAGTAATGTAACAAAAAGATAAATGTGACCTCGGTCTCTGTGCGACCGGACGGGTGTACGGCAGAATCTTGAAGCATCAGAGCGTGGGCGGCGGGTGCCGGGGAGGGCCCCGCCGCTCATTGCGTCCGGCCTCGGCCGACCCGCGCCGGCGCCACCCGTACGGGGGCTCCGGTGTCGGTCGATGTGGGGATTCCGACGCCCGTCGCGCCCTGCGGCTCACCTTAACCCTCGATAAGGCATGCTGTGCCGAACTCCGCCGCCTCCGTCGAGGGAGACCAGGATGCAGTTCGGCCGCTACTACGAGGAGTTCGAGGTCGGCGCGGTCTACCGGCACTGGCCGGGCAAGACGGTCACCGAGTACGACGACCACCTGTTCTGCCTGCTCACCATGAACCATCATCCGCTGCACCTGGATGCGCACTACGCAGAGACGGCAAGTCAGTTCAAGCGCAACGTCGTGGTCGGCAACTACATCTACTCGCTCCTGCTCGGCATGTCGGTGCCCGACGTCAGTGGCAAGGCCATCGCGAACCTGGAGATCGAGTCGCTGCGGCACGTCGCGCCCACCTTCCACGGCGACACGATCTATGGCGAGACCACCGTGCTGGACAAGCGGGAGTCCGCCTCCAAGCCGGATCGTGGCGTGGTGGCGGTGGAGACCCGCGGCTACAACCAGGACGGCACGCTGGTCTGCGTCTTCCGGCGCAAGGTGATGGTCCCCAAGCGGGCGTACGCGGCGGCGGCCGTGCCCGACGGTGTCGACCCCGAGCGGCCCAGCTTCCCCGAGCCGCGCTGACCCGTACCAGGGTGGTGACGTCCCGGGGACGGACGCGCGTCGCGACCGGTCGACCGCCGTCGGCGGGGGCGTGGCGGCGCGCTGCGGCGGGTTCCCGCTGTAGGGGTTCGGTCTCCGGTTCGGGCGCATATGCTGGCGCCGGAGGTCCCGCCATGAGTGAGCGAATCACCACCGCCACCGCCTATTCCGCCACCGAGTGGGACCTGCTCACCAGTCTGCCCGGACGGGTGATCGTGGCCGCTGCCCAGCCCGGCCCGGGACGTCCGCACCGGAGCGTGGCGGCGGGTCTGGCCGGACTGGACGCGGTGGCGGCCGGACGAGCCTTCGACAGCGATCTGGTCCGGGCGGTGGTGGCCGCGATCTACGCCCGGCACGACGGACCGTCCCCGCCAGCGGTGCCACTCACCGATCTGGTGGACGTGCTCGCCGCCTGTCGGGCCGTCGTGCGGGTACTGGATCGGCATACCGATCCTGCCGACTCGGCGGCCTACCGGCAGTGGGTGCAGTCGGTGGCCGCCCGCGTCTGTCGTACCGCGTCCTCGGCGGTGTCCGGCGGCGTGCTGGCACCCGCCGACCGCCGTTTCCTCGACCGGCTCGGCGGCGCCCTCGCCCTGCGCTGACCGCTACCCGCGCCTGCGCTGACCGGTGCGGTCGCCCGGCGGTCGCCGGTGACGGCGGTCCGCGTGGCTCGTGGTGGTCGGGCGGTGGGGGGTCGGCCGGGCGGCGGGGCGTAACCTGCGTGACCGTGACCGGTGAGCAGCTCGACGTCGGCGTGGGGCCCTGGCCCGGGGATCTGCCGGAGGATCCCCGCTACGACCCGGAACTGCTCGCCGCGGGGGACCGGCGCAACGTGGTCGACCGCTATCGCTACTGGCGACGTGAGGCGGTCGTCGCCGACCTGGACCGGCGGCGGCACGACTTCCACGTGGCGATCGAGAACTGGCAGCACGATCTCAACATCGGCACGGTGGTCCGAAACGCCAACGCGTTCCTCGCGGCCGAGGTGCACATCGTGGGCCGGCGGCGCTGGAACCGCCGCGGCGCCATGGTCACCGACCGCTACCAGCATGTCCGCCACCACGAGACGATCGATCAGCTGGTCGCCTGGGCGGCAGAGCACGACCTGCCGCTGGTCGGGATCGACAATCTGCCCGGCTGCCGGCCACTGGAGACCACCACGCTGCCGCGGCGGTGTGTCCTGTTGTTCGGTCAGGAGGGTCCGGGGCTATCCGAGGCCGCCCACTCGGCGTGCGACCAGATCTTCTCCATCGCCCAGTACGGCTCGACCCGCTCGATCAACGCCGGGGTGGCGAGCGGTATCGCGATGCACGCCTGGATCCGCACCCACGCCGGCCCGCCCCCACCTGACCGGCACCGCTGCCGTTGATCATGAAGTTGTTGTCGCGACACGCCGAGGGGCGAGGTGACAACTTCATGATCGCGCAGTTTGACCTGGGGGTGGGGGCTCGGGTTGGTGGGGAATGTGGGGGCTCGGGTTGACGGGGGGCGGTTGTGGGGTGACGGTGGGGTGGTGACGGTTGCGGTGAGTTGTCCCAGATGCGGCGGGTCGGTCCGGGCACCGGATCTCATGCATCCGGAATCCCGCTGCCCCGACTGCGGACCGGTCGCGCCTCTGCACGTGCCCGAGCACATCGGTGCCGAGATCGTGGCCAGCGTGGTGGAACATATCCAGGCCGCCGCCCAGCCGCAGCAGCCGCCGGTTCCGCTGTGGTGTCCGTGGCCGCTGCCTCCGGGTTGGACCACCACCGGCGTGGCGTGGGCCGGCGACGACCGGCTCGGGGTGCGCGCCACGGCGGTCGCCTGCGCCGGGCCCGCCCCGTTGGGCGGTGGGCCGGCGGACCTGGTCTTCGTGGCCGAGGAGCCCGGCGTTGGTCTGGGCACGCGATACGCCGGGGTGCCCGGGCCGGATGCCGGACCGGAACTGGTCGAGGCGCTGACCGACCCCGGTCCAGGGCATCCCGGCCATGTCGGACGCGCCGGGATCAGGGTGGCCGGTCACCCGACTCCACTGTGGCTGGTCAACTCGCTGCCAGATCGAAGCGCGTACGCCGGCGAGGCTCGGGGAATGTGGCTCTATGCGATAGCCTGGCCGGCGAGTGCGGGGCATCTGCTCGCGGAGGACGTGCTGCTGCACGACCTGGTCGAGTGGACGCCGTCCGAGCTCGTGTACGGCGCTCCATCTCCGTACCTGCACGGGAAGGCTTGACAAGTCTCCCGGAATGTCGGAGAACGGACGCAGATATTCACGGTAAGACACCACGCTGATACTCTGGGTGCCGCTGCGGTAATGGGACCCGGCGCCGCGCGAGAGGATGGCCCGCCATGGTCAAGAAGGTCCTCACCTGGGCCGGAATCGCATTCTTGATCTTCTTCGTCGCCTACCGGCCAAATTCCGCCGCGGACGTGTTCAAGTCGCTGGGTGGCGGCATCATGGACATCGCCCAAGGCTTCGGCGACTTCTTCACCTCACTGGTCGCCTAGCCTCCGATGGGAAGCCCCTCCGGCCCACCCTTCGATCCCGACGATCCCGATCGGGCCCGCCGGGAACGCGACACCGAGCCGATTCCTCGAATCGATCCCGACGACGGGCCGGGCTACGGCGCCGGCGCTCGTCTCTCCGACGGTCCGTCCTTCTCCGACGACGCTGGCTACGGCGCCGGCCCGGGGTACGCCGGCGAAGGCCGGTCGGGTCGGGCCTGGGCACGCGATCCGGAGGCCGGATACCTCCACCCGGAGATCTCCGAGGAGGAACTGGCCGGCCTGCGCGCCGATGCCAGCGGTGCCACCCCACGCCGGGTGCTGCCACTGGAGGACGAACCCAGCTCGTTGGTGGCCCGATACCTGTTCCCGACCGAGCGGTACCGGGGTGAGTGGAAGCGGCACTGGGTCCACCTCGCCACCCCGATCATCGTCGGCGTCGCGGCGACCTTCGTGCTCGGCTACCTCTCCGGCTTCCTCGCCGGTCAGGACGTCGGCGCGCTCACCACGATCGCGGTGCTGCTCTGGTTCGCGGTGATGGGCTGGGTGGCGTGGCGGGTCGCCGACTGGTGGTATGACCGCTTCATCCTGACCAACAAGCGGGTCATGGTGGTCAACGGGATCATCACCCGGCGGGTGGCGATGATGCCCCTGGTCCGGGTGACGGACATGAAGTACGAGCAGACACCGGCGGGCCGGGCACTCAACTACGGCACCTTCGTGCTGGAGTCCGCCGGTCAGGAGCAGGCGCTGCGCGAGGTCAAGAACCTGCCCAACCCCAACGAGCTCTATCTGCGCGTCGTCGAGGAGATGTACGAGCCGCAGGCGGTCGAGGCCCGGTTGGGCAAGGAGCAGGACGAGGCCAAGGCCGACGACGGAGCCTGAAAACTCCCGACCGAACATCGGAGATATTGCGCACCTTTCGTCCTCGACCCGCTGGTTACGCTGTGGCAGGCTGCGGCAGGATCAGGCACGGAGGTGGTGTGTGGCCAGCAGCAACGCGCTGGAGGAGGAGTTCCGCGACTTCGTCGCGGCCCGCTCCGGTGCCCTGCTGCGAACTGCGTACCTGCTCACCGGGGACTGGGGCACGGCCGAGGATCTTCTCCAGACCGCGCTGACCAAGACGTACCTGGCGTGGAAGCGGTTGGGCGGGATCGAGGCGATCGAGCCCTACGCCCGACGTGTCATGGTCAACACCTCGACGAGTTGGTGGCGGCGTCGCTGGCACGGTGAGCGTCCGACCGAGGTGCTACCCGAACAGGCCGCCACGGACGAACTCGAACGCCAGTTGGACCGGGACCTGCTCTGGCGGCACCTGAGGGCACTGCCCGCCCGGCAGCGCGCGGTGCTGGTGCTGCGCTTCTACGAGGACATGTCGGAGGCACAGACCGCCGCCATGCTCGAGATCTCGCCAGGCACCGTGAAGAGTCAGACCTCCCGCGCACTCGCCACGCTGCGTCGACGGATCGGCGCGGAGGAACCCTTCGGCCGGCGTACCGGCAGGCCGGAGCCAGCCGAGCAGTCGGCCAACCGGACCGGGCCCGGAAATCCGCAACCGGAGGGCGCTGGCCGGCCCGTGCCGGCCGCCCGGCGCCGGCCGGATGGCAACCCCACCGCCGGGGTGGTCCCGGCCAGTGGCGGCGGACCCGGCGGTCCGACGGCCTCCCCGGACAGGATCTCCTCGGGCGGCACACCCGCCTCGGCCGGGACCGACGGGCGTGACGGCCCGGCGACGACACCCGGACCGGCGGCAGCGCAGCCCGGCGCGCTGGTCGGAGAGCGACGGTGAATCGGAGACCGGCAGCTCATGACAACCAGAGCCGGTTCCCGGATCGTCAATTGGACGTGCCGCCCGACGACCTGGAAGGTGCCCTCCGGGAGATGCTGTCCCGGCGGGCGGCCGTGGCGCGTGCGGCCGCCGCCGACCCGGCCGGTGTGGCGATCCGCCGGGCCGACCGGATTCAGCGTCGCCGCACCCTGGCCGGCATGGGCCTGGCCGTGCTGGCGGTCGTCACGGTCACCGCGGGCAGCCTGCAACTGCGCGACGACCGGCCACCGACGGGCGGCACGGTGGTGATCGGTGAGCCGGACCAGCGGCCGCTCGTCGATCGCACCATTCCGCCATTCGGGCCGGACACCGCGCCCCCGATCGCCGAGGTCGATCTGCTGATCGACGACTCGATCGCCACCGCGCAGGGTCGACGGGTACCGCTGCTCGGCATCGGCGAGGTGGAACGGGCACACCGGCTCACCGACGGCCGAGGCTGGTTGGCCGTCGGGGCACCGACCCTGGCCGGGCGGTTCCTGTGGGCGGTCGCCGCGGACGGCACCGCGCAGGTGCTGCTGGCTGGTGCCGACGAGATCGTCCTGAACGGAGACGGCCGGCAGGTCGCCTGGAAGCAGGGCAGCGTGCTGGCCGTCGCCGGGATCGTCAACGGTGAACTCGCCGACACCGTGCGGGCCGATGCACCGGCCGAGGCGGTGCCGGTGCGGTTCGTCGACGGGGCCGTGCTGGTCAGGTTGGCGCCCGACCGCCCCGGGCACGTGCTGTGGGCCCCGCGGCCCGGTCCGCTGGACCTGGGCGCTGACCGGGCCAGCATCCACATCTTCGGCGCGCTGCCCGACGGACGCCTGGTCGGTGGGATCGTCCCGGGCGTCGGGCTGCCCGCCTGCCTGACCCTGCTCGACCCGGCCCGGGAGCTGGCACCCAGCCAGCCGGACTGTGGGCCGGAGACGGCCGGCGACGGCCGGGGTGCGGTGTCACCGGACGGGCGCTGGCTGCTGGTCAACGGGCGGTCGGCGGGAGCGGATTCGGCGTTGCTGGTGGACCTGGCCAAGTTCGACGACTCAACCGTGGTACGGCCGGCGGGGCCGCCGATGACCGGTACCGTGGTCTGGCGTACCCCCGACACGGCCTACTACGCCGACGCCGCAGGTGGCCTGGTGCGGGTGGCTGTCGACCGGGTCGTCGCGGGCCGTCCCGCCGCGCCGACCGCCCTGCCCGGCCTGCCGCCCGGTGAGCTACCGGTGGTGGTGAGCGGTGGCTGAGCGGGCAGCTGGTGACCACGGGCGATGACCTCTCGGATCGATCTGCACACGCACTCCACGGCCAGCGACGGCACTCTCCACCCGGCCGAGCTGATGTCCGCCGCCGCCACAGCGGGGCTGGACGTGGTGGCGATCACGGACCACGACACCACCGACGGCTGGGAGCCGGCGCTGGGTGCCCTGCCGTCCGGGCTGCGGTTGGTCCGTGGCGCGGAGCTTTCCTGTCGGTGGGACGGCGAGCAGCCTCCGGTGTCGCTGCACCTGCTGGCGTACCTCTTCGATCCGGAACATCCGGAACTGGTGGCCGAGCTGACCCGGGTGCGGGCGGCGCGGTTGGCCCGGGGAGAACGCATGGTGGACCTCCTGCGTGCCGACGGCATCGACGTGCACTGGCCGGAGATCCTGGCCCTGGCCGGCGGCGGGACGGTCGGCCGGCCGCACATCGCCCAGGCGCTCATCCGGGCCGGACTCGTTGCCACCACCACCGAGGCGTTCGGGCCGGACTGGCTTGGGCAGCGGTACCGGCTGCCCAAGGAGGACATCGACGTGTTTCGGGCCGTACGGCTGATCCGGGCGGCCGGCGGCGTGCCGGTGTTCGCTCATCCCGGGGCCAGCCGGCGCGGCCGGATCGTGCCGGACGAGCTGATCGCCGAGCTGGCCGCGGCGGGGCTGGTCGGGCTGGAGGCCGACCACGAGGACCACTCACCCGCCGAGCGGGCCCACGTACGCGGTCTCGCCGCCGAACTGGGGCTGCTGGTGACCGGCTCCTCGGACTTCCACGGCAGCCACAAGACGGTACGGCTCGGTGCCTTCACCACAGGTGTCGAGGCGTACGAACGGATCGTTGCCGCATCCTCCGGGGTGACCGAGGTCGCTTCGGGCTGACCTGGGTTTCGCCGCCGGCCGGCACGGCTACGGTGACCGGGTGGATCTCAAGCTCTTCGGCGAGGTCTTCGTGACCCTGCTGGTGATCGTCGACCCGCCCGGCATGATGCCGATCTTTCTGGCGTTGACCGGCCCGCTGTCCGCGCGGGAGCGCAACCGGGCCGCCTGGCAGGCGGTCGCGCTGGCGCTGGGCGTGATCGTGATCTTTGCGGTGGCAGGGCAGACGTTGCTCGCCTACCTGCACGTCGATCTGCCCGCGTTGCAGGCAGCCGGTGGGTTGCTGCTGATCCTGGTCGCGCTGGAACTGCTGACCGGCAAGACCGACGACCCGACCAAGCAGGCCACCGCCAACATCGCCCTGGTACCGCTGGGCACGCCGCTGTTGGCCGGGCCCGGCGCGATCGTGGCCACGATGCTCTTCGTGCAGCAGGGCGACGGACCCGCCGACTTCTCCGCGATCGCCGCCGCCATCGTCGCGGTGATGCTCACCGTCTGGATCGTGCTGCGGTTCTCCGGAGGCATCGTGAAGGTGCTGCGTCCGGGCGGCATCGAGGTGCTCACCCGGATCGCCGGCCTGCTGCTGGCGGCGATCGCCGTACAGCTCATCGCGGACGCGATCGCCGCGTTCGTAACCCAGTACAACGGCGCCGGCTGACCGGCTCGCCCGGTCTGTCGGGGGTGGATGGCAGGATCAGGTCGTGCGACGAGCCTCTCCAGCCGGACGACCCGCCGCCGGTGGCCGCCCGCCCCGGCCCCGTGACGCGCAGCCCGAGCAGCTCGGCTTCGAGGGCATGCCGGAGCGACTCTTCGTCTGCACCCCGAGCCGCCTGGGTGCGTACGCCGACTGTCCACGGCGTTACCGCTACTCCTACGTCGATCGTCCGGCGCCGCCGAAGGGCCCGCCCTGGGCGCACAACTCGCTCGGGGCCAGCGTGCACACCGCCCTGAAGAACTGGTATGCGCTGCCCGCCGATCGACGCCGCCCAGAGGTGCTGCCGACCCTGCTCAAGAGCACCTGGGTACGCGAGGGCTACCGCGACGACGAGCAGGAGCGCGAGGCCTACCGGCGGGCCCTCGGCTGGCTGGAGGCTTACGTTGCCGGGCTGGACCCGGCCGACGAGCCGATCGGGGTGGAGCGGGTGGTGGCGGTGAAGACCGGGGTGCTGGCCTTCAACGGCCGCGCCGACCGGATCGACTCGCGGCCCGGCCCGCACGGACCCGAGCTGGTCATCGTCGACTACAAGACCGGCCGATCCGGGTTGGACGGCGACGACGCGCGCGGTTCGCAGGCGCTGGCGCTGTACGCGTACGCGGCCGAGCGGGTGTTCCGCCGGCCGTGCCGCCGGGTCGAGTTGCACCATCTGCCGAGCGGCACCGTCGCCGCGCACGAGCACAGCGCCGAGTCGCTGGCGCGGCAGGTGACCCGCGCGGAGGAGACCGCCCGCGACATCGTGGCCGCCGAACGCTCCGTCGCCGACGGTGCTGATCCGGACGACGCCTTTCCGACCGCTCCCGGCCCGCGCTGCGCCTGGTGCGACTACCGGCGCACCTGTCCGGCGGGTTCCGCCCTGCCGGGCAAGGAGCCGTGGGCCGCCGTGGAACGCTTCGCCACGCCGACGACGGAGGAGTGACCCGCGACCGACGTCTCGCTGCGCGTCAGGTGGTGTGGGAAGCGGCGGTGAGCCGCGCCGCGCGTTCCTTGGCGGCGCGCTGCATCGGGCCCTCCCGCCAGTCGCGGGGCAGGGCGGTGAGCGCGAGCCGCAGCGCGCGTAGCGTCACGTCGGCCGACAGCGCGGTGGTCGGCAGGCCCAACCCGCCGTACAGCCGCCGTGCCCACGGTGGCAGCAGCGCGAGCGCGGTGCTGGCGATGCCCAGGTACGCCCACCGGGGCGGGCCGACGTTCAGCCCGATCCGGGCCGGCAGGCTGAGCTTCCAGGGCAGGGGTGGCGCGGTCAGGAACAGGGCGGTCTCGGCGGCCTCCCGGGTCATCCGCAGCTCGGGTCGGATCCGTCGGTAGTAGTCCGCCACCTCGGCGGCGGTGCCGGGCACGGTCTCCGGAGCCAGCCCGACGAGAGCGGCCGTCCGCCGCTGCTCGGTGTAGTAGCGGTCCACCTCGTCGGCGTCGAGCGGCACGCCGGCCCGCCGTGCGGTGTCGAGGAACGACTCCACCTCGGTGACGTGGACCCAGCGGAGCAGGTCCGGTTCGTCGATCCGGAACCGTTCGCCGGTGCCGGGGTCGACGGCGGTCATCCGGGCGTGCCGCCGCCGTAGCCGTCGGCCGGCCCGCTCCGCCTCGTCGGTGGTGCCGTAGACGGTGGTACCCACGTAGTCGGCGGTACGGATCAGACGCCCCCAGGCGTCCTGACGGTAGTTGCTGTTCTGCGCCACCCCGGCCATGGCTCGTGGGTGCAGCGCCTGGAGGTATAGCGAACGCAGACCGGCGACGAACAGGATCGGCTCCTGGTGCAGCTTCCAGGTGACCGAGGCGGGGCCGAACAGGCCGACGTCGACGGTGTCCACGAGTCAAGGGTGCCACGCCGACCGAGGTGAACCGGTGCGGTCGGGCCTGCGTGTGGAGCAACAGGGCGTTGGGCGGATCAAGCACGGGCCCGTACGCTGACACGCACGATCACCCTCGGAGGTGCCGATGTTCGAGAAGGCGCTGGGCCTGCCGCTGCACGTACTGGTCGTGCACGCGGTCGTCGTGTTCGTGCCGCTGCTGGTGCTGCTCGCCCTCGCGTACATCGCGCTGCCCCGGTTCCGCGCCCGACTGGACTGGGCGGTGGCGATCCTGGCAGTGGTCGCTCCGGTCACCGCATGGGTCGCCACGGAGTCCGGTGAGGCGCTGCAGGCCCGGCAGATCGCGCGGGGCTTCTCCGGCGAGATCCTCGACAAGATCAACGAGCATGCGGCGTACGGCGAGGTGCTGTTCCGGGTCACGTTGGGACTCGCCCTGGCGGTCATCCTGCTGCTGGTCGCCACGAGCGACCATCCTCGGGTGCCGAAGCTGCCCGGCTGGGTGTCGGCGGTGTTGTCGGTAGTGGTGCTGGGGCTGGGCGTCGCCGCCCTGGTCTACGTCTGGCGCAGCGGCCACTCGGGTGCCGAGATGGTCTGGGGGAACACCTACGAGTAGCCAGCCACGGTTGGGGCCGGGTGCCAGCTCAGAACAGCAGCCTGGTGCAGAGCAGACAGGTCAGCACCACCAGCACGCCTCCGGCGACCGCGCCGACCGCCCAGGTGACGCGTTGAGCCCGCTGCTCCTGCGCGTCCAGGCCGACCATGTCCTGGGCCGGCAGCTGGCGGGGCGGAGCTGCCTGCAGGTGCACCGGGGGGCGCCAGCCGGGCGCGGGAGCGGTGGTGGGTGGCGGCCCGCTGTAGCCGCCCGGCCCGCCCGAGGCAACCTGCCCAGGGCTCGGGGCCGGGCTGCCGCTGGGGCTCAGGCTGCCGCTGGGGTTCGGGGTGCCGCTGGGGTTCGAGCCGCCGCTCGGGCTCGGGGGGCCCAGGGTCGGGGTGCCCGGGGCCGAGGTGTGACGTGGGTTGATGGTGCCGGTCAGGTCACCGCCGTCGTTGGAGTCTGTGCCGCTGGTCGGGCTCGGGGTGATCATGGGGTTGGAAACCGGGCCGGATGCGGACGGGCCTGGCGGCGGGGGCTGAGGCGGCGGGGGCTGACTGGCCTCGGCGGGTGCCGGAATGTGCTCCGCCGGAGGGCCGGAGGAGGACCCGTCGCCGGAGTCGGGCCGGCGCCACGGGTCGTCTGGATCCTGACCGGATCGGGGCATCGTCACGCCGTCCGACGCTACCAACCACCTCATCGCCCCACCGTCAGGCCGCGCCCGTAGCGTTGATCCGGACAACTTCGGGGATAGTGCTGGGTCTCGCTCGCGGGAGGCAGCACTATCCCCGAAGTTGCTGCGTCGGCTGCGCGGGGAAGGGAGTTAGTGTTGTCGTTCGTGAGCGATGGGCGGGGTGAGGACGATCGCGCGGTCGAGTTGACCGACGACTTCGTGGTGCTGCCGGAGCAGACCGCGGACGACACCGACCACGGGTGGGGCGAGCGGGCCGGCGACAACGACGACTGGCTGCTCGCCGAGCGCCCACCACACTGGGATTGAGTCCGGGATCCGCCCGCCACCGTGCCGGCTGACGCCCCTGCTGCGCCGGGCCCGCCAGACAGCAGCAGTGCTGCCCGGCAACTGTGCCCCTCACGGGGCGGCCATCCCGGCCAGCACCGCCGCTTGCCGGGCCAGCACCGCCGCTTGCCGGCCAGGACAGCAGCCGGGGCGCGCCAGCACCGCAGCCTGCCGGCCAGCACCGCAGCCGGGGGCGCGTCGACGGTCAGGAGGGGCTGGCCGCGGCCGTCGCCTTGCTCGCTCCGCCGGATGACCCTCCCGACGACCCGTTGCCGGACCCCGACGAGCCGGACCCCGAGGAGCTGGACCCCGAGGAGCCGGACCCCGAGGAGCTGGACCCCGAGGAGCCGGACCCCGACGAGGAGTTCGCGGAGCTGGCGCCGGACGAGGACTCCGACTTGCCGGAACCGTTCGACGTGGTCTCCGAGCCGGCGGAGCGGGAGTCGGTGCGGTAGAAGCCCGAGCCCTTGAAGACGATGCCGACCGAGTTGAACAGCTTACGCAGTCGTCCCTCGCACGCCGGGCAGTCGGTCAGCGGCTCGTCAGAGAAGGACTGCACCGCCTCGAGCTGGTGACCGCACGCGGTGCAGGCGTACTGGTACGTGGGCACGTTCCCCTCCGGATCTGGCACGGCCGATTGGCACTCGACGTATTCGAGTGCCAATGGTGCGTCATCGCCCCCCGGTTCGTCCAGCGGAAGTGTGGGGCACGACACCCGCGAGGGTCAGCAGCCCGTCAGTCGGGGTGACCACCGCCCGTACCGGCTGGTCGTGCGGCTCGGCCGGCAACTCGACAAGCAGCTCACCGTCGTGCAACGGCGCCACCGTGAGGACGGTCGCCGGCACCCGCGCCAGGACGCGATCGTACGACCCGCCGCCGCGACCCAGGCGGATCCCGCGACGGTCCACCGCGAGGGCGGGCACCACCACCAGGTCGGCGCTGGCGACGGCGGCGACCCCCAGCCGGGGTCCGGTCGGCTCGCGGATGCCCCGCCCGGCGGCGACCATCCCCTGCGGCCCGGCCCAGGCGGCCCAGTCCAGGTCGAGGTCGTCGCGCAGCACCGGCAGCAACAGGTCCGCCCCGGCGGACAGCGCGTCGGCGAGCACCGTCGGCAGGTCCGACCCGCCCGGCTCGCCACCGATCGGGGCGTACGTGGCTACGCGGCCCGGTCGCAGCCGGCGTACCAGGGAGGCCAGCTCGGCCTGAACGCGCGCCGCGGCGGTAGCGCGCTCAGCTTCGGTACGGGCGCGGCGACGCGCGAGCAGCTCGACCCGGGTGGCTCGCTTCGCGTCATGCGTCACTTCCGCTCCTTCCGCAAATTCCGGCACGCAACACTCCTCACGCAACGCTTGCCTACCCGTTGCTCTGTGTCAGCATCGCAGGCAACGGTCGCGCAACTTCCGGGGGGAAGGGGAAGCGTTGACGCTACGCGGGCGGTTGACCGCAGCCTTCCTGGCGGTGGCGTTCGGCCCGGTCCTGCTCGGTGCCGTCTTTGTCGCGTCCACCGTAGCGGCGGTCGACCGCAGCCGTGCCACCGAGCGGCTGGCGGTGGCCGCCACGGCCGTACGTACCTCGATCGACGCCCTCTGCCAGCAGCTACGCGCCGCAGCCGACGCGGTCGCGGTCACCGCTGACCACTCCGGGGCGGCCGCGCAGGTGGTCAGTCGGGGCCTGGCCACCGCGGTGCTCGTCACCGACGTGACCGGCCGGGTCAGCTACGCCACGCCGGACCCGCCTCCGGCACCCTGGCGGGACTGCACCGCGCAGGCTGTCCCCGGCGGAGCGGTCAACGCCCTGGTGGCGCAGGTGCAGCTACGCGACGCCGCCGGCTCGGAGCTGGGTACGGTGGCCGCCGCCCAGCCCGTCGACCCCGCCTTCGTCGCACGGCTCGCCGCGGTGACCGGGGTGGCGGTGACCCTGCTCGACGGGGCAGCGCCGGTTCAGGTGGCCCACACCACCGAATCCGGCAACGGTCGGGACGCGGTGCTGGCCGCCGCCGCCTCGCTGCGGGACGAGCACGTCGCCGGCACCACCGACGGTCGGTACGTACGCCGCGCCGGCCCGACCGTCGGGCAACCGCTTCCGCTGGTGCTGTCGGTACCCAGTGACCAGCCGCCCGGGCTGCATGCGGTGCTGGTCGCCGTGGTGCTGATGGCCGCACTGCTGGGTGTGGCCGCCGCCTGGCGGCTGGCCAGGGTCACCACCCGGCCCCTGGTGGAACTGGCCGGTGCGGCGGACCGGGTCGCCACCGGCGATCTCACCGCCCGGGTGCCGGTACGCAGTAGCGACGAGATCGGTCGGCTGGCCGTCGCCTTCAATCGGATGACCCGCGAGACGGGCGGTTACCTGGCCGCGCTGGCCAGCAGCCGCGACCAGTTGCGCGGGCACCTGACGGTGCTCGGTGACACCCTGGCCAGTACCCACGACCTGCCCCGGATCCTGCGGGTGATCCTGCACAGCGCACTCGCCGCGACCGGGGCCCGCGCCGGAGCGGTACTCCTCACCGAGCAGGGTGAGCAACTTGTCGCCCGGTGCAGCGAAGGGCTCGACGAGCGCGGGCCCGGCACCGCGCCACTGCGGGTGCCGCTGGGCAGCGGGGTGGTCGGCGCGGTCGCGGCGACCGGTCAGCCCCGTCGGGGTCGGGCCGAGGCGGCGAACACCGACCCGGACGAGCCGCGCTGCCGGACGTACATCGCGGTGCCGTTCGCCGCGCCCGACCCGGCCGGCGGCGACCCATCGGGCGCGGCCTCGGCGGCCGTCGCTCCGGGGCGACCGCCGGAGATGGTGTTGGGCGTGCTGGCCCTCTACGACCGCCTCGGCGGCGACGAGTTCGACGACGACGACCTGGCCACGCTGCGCACCTTCGCCCGGCACGCGGCGGTCGCGGTGGACAACGTGCGCGTACACGAGGAGGCGCAACGACTTTCGCTCACCGACCCGCTGACCGGGTTGTGGAACTACCGGTACCTGCGCGAGTCGTTACGCCGGGAGGTGGAACGGGCCAGCCGCTTCGGCCGCATGGTCAGCGTCCTCGCCCTCGACCTGGACCGCTTCAAGCGAGTCAACGACACCTACGGGCACGCGGCCGGGGACACCGTGCTGGCCGAGTTCGCCCGGCGGGTCCGCGGCGAGATCCGCGAGGTGGACCTGGCCTTCCGCCGGGGCGGCGAGGAGTTCGTGGTGTTGCTGCCGGAGACCGACGCCCGTGGCGCGACGATCGTCGCGGAACGGCTCGGCGCGGCCGTTCGCGACACTTCGGTGACGGCGGTGGGGCACGCTGGTGTCCGCGAGCTGATCCCGGTGACCGTCTCCATCGGCATCGCTGTCTTTCCGGACCACGCCGACACCGGTCCGCAGGTGCTGGCGGCGGCGGACGAGGCGCTCTACGCCGCGAAGACCGCCAGCCGGGACACCTGGCGACTGGCACCGGCCCGGGAGCCGTCGCCGACCCGTGAGGTACCGGTGCCGGCGGTCGCCCATAGCCCCGCCGACGGACTGCCCAGGGCCGGACCCGATGCGCCGGTCACCGCCGCCGATCCGCCAGCCGGGCCCTGACCTGCCGGCACCCGGCGTCGGTCCGCTGGGCGCCGACCCGCCGGGTGCCACGGTCCGTGCTGGCGGTCCACCGCCGCGGTCCGGGGCGCCATCGGCAACCGGCAGAACCGGCCCGGCGGGCGGCGCGTCTTCCGGTCCTCACCCGCCGAGGTGGGGCCATGGCCGATAGTCTCGCGACATGTCGGAGCACTCAGCGAACCCCTCAGCGACCGCCGCCACCGGCCGTCCCCGTGCCGTCAAGGCCGTCATCCCGGCCGCCGGCCTGGCAACCCGGTTCCTGCCGGCCACCAAGGCCGTCCCCAAGGAACTGTTGCCGGTGGTCGACCGACCGGTGTTGCAGTACATCGTCGAGGAAGCCGCCCAGGCCGGCATCGGCGACGTGCTGCTGATCACCGGCCGGGGCAAGACGTCGATGGTGGACCATTTCGACCGTCGGCCCGACCTGGAGGAACGGCTCGCGGAAAAGCCCGACCTGCTCGCCGCCGTCAAGCGGACCGAGGAACTGGCGTCCATCTACACCTGCCGGCAGCCGGAGCAGTTGGGTCTCGGGCACGCCGTCGGGTACGCCGAGTCGCACGTCGGCGACGAACCCTTCGCGGTGCTGCTCGGCGACGAGTTCGTCAACCTCAGTGAGCCGCTGCTGCCCGCGATGCTGGAACTCCAGGCGCGTACGGGTGGGGTGGTGCTCGCCTTCTTCGAGGTCGACCCGGCGGAGACGAAGCGGTACGGGATCGCCTCCGTCGAGCCGGCCGAGTCCGAGCTGACCGACATCGGCGAGGTCGTGAAGGTGACCGGCATGGTGGAGAAGCCGAAGCCGGAGGACGCGCCGAGCAACCTGGCCGTGCTCGGCCGGTACGTGCTGCCCGGCAAGATCTTCGACGCCATCCGCCGGACGGAGCCCGGCAGCGGCGGGGAGATCCAGCTGACCGACGCGATGGAGATTCTGCGTACCGAGGGCACACCGGTGCACGCGATCGTCTACCGCGGCATCCGCTACGACACCGGCATGCCGCTGGGCTACCTGCAGACCGTGGTCCAGATCGCCGCCGACCGGGAGGATCTCGGTAGCGAGTTCCGCAAGTGGCTGGCCGAGTTCGTCAACTCCGACGCGTCGGGCGGTCCGAATACATGACCGCGACGGCCGACGCCGAGGCGGCCGAAAACGGGTTGACGCCGCTCGCCGACTACCTGGGCAGCGTGCTGCGCAGGTTGCGCGCGCTGCCTCCGCTCGACCTCGACCTCACCCAGGCGTACGGCAACGTCCTCGCCGAGGATGTCATCGCCCCGCACTCGTTCCCGGCCTTCGACCAGGCGGCCGTGGACGGGTACGCCGCGCGCTGGGAGGACATCGCCGGCGGGGGCCGGGGCGTGGGATACGTCCCGGTCCAGTCGGCTCGGCCGGGCGGTCGCACCGTACGACTAAACGTCGTCGGTGATCTCGGTGCGGCAAGCTGGCGGCCGGTCCGACTCACTCCAGGGTCGTGCTTCTCGGTGGCGGCCGGCGCACCGTTGCCGATCGGTGCCGACGTGGTCGTTCCGGTGGAGTGGACCGACCAGGGCATGGCGGCGGTGGAGATCTTCCGGGTCCCGAAACGCGGGTACGGGGTCCGTCGGACGGGCGAGGAGGTGACCGGCGGCGCGCTGCTCGCCCGCTCCGGCACCTACGTCTCGCCGGCGCTGGTGGCCGTGCTCGCCGCGACCGGCATCGGCCACGTGGTGGTGCGTCCGAGCCCCCGGGTGGTGATCGTGGCCACCGGCGACGAACTCGTCGACGTGGGGCGGGGCAGCCAGCCCGGTCAGGTGGTGGACGCCAACTCGCACGCCCTGACCGCCGCGGCAGCGGAGGTGGGTGCGCTGGCCTACCGGGTGGGCATCTGTGACGACGATCCGGAAGGGCTGCGCGGGCTGCTGGAGGACCAGACCCTGCGAGCTGACCTGATCATCACGACCGGCGGCACCGGCACCGGGCCGGGCGACATGGTCCGGCGGATCCTGTCCCGCCGGGAGGGCAGCCGCGCCGGTCCGGTCACCTTCACGGACGTGGCGCTCTATCCGGGTACCGCCCTCGGCTTCGGCACGGTCGGTGCCGAGGAGGTGCCGGTGGTGTGTCTGCCCGGCGATCCGGGGGCTGCGATGATCGGCTTCGAGGTGCTGGCCCGGCCCGCGATCAATCTGCTGGCCGGCGCGGAGCCGGTGTTCCGTCCGAGCGTACGGGCGCACCTGCTGGAGACCGTCGCCTCGCCGGCCGGGCTGCGCGAGTTCCGGCCCGCGCACGTCGCTGAGCGGCGTGGCGGGGGTTACACTGTTCAGCCGCTCAACGGCGGCCCGTTCACGCTCTCCGGCCTGGCGGAGGCGAACGGACTTCTCGTTCTCGGCGAGCGGGTGACCGCCGCCGCCGCCGGCTCCACCGTCGACGTGTTGCTGTTGGACCGCCGCCGGTGACCCACCGGTGACGCTCGGGAGTGGAGGTTCGGTGTTCCGACGGGCGCCTGGCTGGCCAGCGGTGCTCTCCGACGGCCCGGTCCTCCTGCGGCCGTACCGGCGGTCGGACGCGGCGGCCTGGTCGCAGGTGCGCCGAGCCAACCGGCAGTGGCTGGCCCCCTGGGAGTCATCGCTGCCCGGTGACTGGGACGACCTGAACTCCCCGACGACGTTCCGCTGGGTCTACCGCGACCAGCGACGCTCGGCGCGCACCGGTGAGGGGATGCCGTTCGCGGTCTGTCTGCACTCCGACGGTGTGGAGCGGTTGGTCGGTCACATCAACGTGGGCAACATCGTGCGTCGGGCCTTCTGCTCCGGGTACGTCGGCTACTGGGTGGACCGGCAGGTCGCCGGCCGAGGGGTCATCCCCACCGCGCTGGCCCTGGCCGTCGACCACGCCTTCGGCCCCGGTGGTCTGCACCGGATCGAAGTCAACATCCGCCCGGAGAACCGACCGTCCCGTCGGGTGGTGGAGAAGCTGGGCTTCCGCGAGGAGGCGTACCACGCGCGCTACATGCACATCGACGGCGCCTGGCGCGACCACATCGGCTATGCGATGACCAGCGAGGAGATCGCCGCCGAAGGGGGCCTGCTGGCCCGCTGGCACCGGCTGCGCGCCCGTACCCCGTGAGCCGTCCCACGTGCGGGATCGGCGCGGCGCGGCGGTTCCCGCGACGGTGACCCGTAACCTCAGGTAACTGCAAGCTGCGGCAGGCGCTGCCCGCTCCGCATGATTCACGTCGCCGACGCCGATCGGTGAAAGATCCTGCGGCCGGCTGACGTCTGCTTCGAATCTGGTGACGGGAGGGGTGAGGGTGCCGACCTCGGTGCTCCTCGCCGTCCTCGCCGCCGCCGGGCTGCTCGCCCTCGCTCCGGCGCTGGTCCGCCGGTACGACGCCGCCGAGCGGCTGGTGGCGGAGCGGGCGCAGTCGACGGCGCGGGTGCTCCAGCGCCGCCGGCGCCGCCGCACTGTCCCCGGTCGGCGGCCGGTCAACCCGTCCCGCGCCCTGGTGATCACCCTCAGCGAGGATCCCGACTCGGGGGAACTCGCCACCCCGGTCTCCGGCCCGCCCGCCCTGCGGCGCGCGGTTCCCGCCCCGCCTCGTTCGGGTGAGGCACCCGGCCGGGTGCCGCGCTCGCGTGCCGCTGGTGAGTCGGCTGATGCCCCCTCCGGCGATGAGGCAGCGCGCGGTGAGACCGCCGGACGGGCGCTGCCGCGACGATCCGGACGGCCCAGCCGGCTGCGCGCCGTGCCGGCGGGCGGGAACCGCCCCCGCCGTCGCCCCGACCGCCGGCACCACCACACCCCCGCCATCTACCGCCGTCGCCGGGTGCTGGCCGCGCTGGTGCTGCTCAACGCCGTCGAGTTGGTCGGTGTGCTGGTCGTGGGCCCCGGCTTCTGGATCAGCTTCGCGGTCACCGCCACCCTGCTGGTCGTGTACGTCGTGCACCTGCGCGCCCGCGCGGTGACCGACCGCCGTCGACGTCGGGCCCTGGCCCGCGAGGCCGCGTGGCTGGCCGCCCGCCAGGCCGAGGTACGCCGGGAGCAGGCCCGCCGGGCGGCGGCTCGCCGGGAGGCGCAGCGCCGCCTGGCTGCCCAGCGGGAGTCCGTCCGGCGCAGCGCGATGGGCCTGGACCGCCCGGCCGACCTGCCCCAGGCGGCCAACGGCGGCTCGGTCTCCTACCGCCGCTCCGGCGGTCTGCGTGGCCGCCCCTACGAGACCGGCCCCGGCTCCCACAGCGCCTGACCCTCACCCCGCCGCCCTCACCCCCCGCCCTCACCCAGCTCCTCGCCCGGGCGAGGCGACACGTTCGGGGATATTGCTGCCTCGCCCGAGCGCATTAACGGGGGAACTGCACGGATCTTGCTGGGGTCAGGGTGGCGGGGCGGTTCGCGGCGGGAGCGCTCGACCTGTTAGCCTTGTCGCCGGCCCGCCCGGTGACAGCCGGGTGGGACCGACGCCGGTCTACCGGCGGAGGGGCTGTGGCGCAGACCGGTAGCGCACCTCGTTCGCATCGAGGGGGTCAGGGGTTCAAATCCCCTCAGCTCCACCACCGAAGCAAAGCTCAAGGGCAGGTTTCCGAAGATCGGGCACCTGCCCTTGAGCTTTGCCGGCGGCGGAGCGTCACTCGGACCCGAGGCTGCTTCAGACTGATGGGATGCGGAGTGACGAACGGAAGGCGCGGGTTCGCAAGGTGCGCCGCCGGCTTGCGCAGAGTGGTCCGCCGTGGACGCGAGATCACGAGCGGGACTTCGAGACGGTCACGCTGCCGGAACGGGACTGTGATCTGCTCCGGGACCTGTTGATCTCTGATCGGGTCGAGGCCGTTGTCGAGGTCGGGCTCGCGTACGCCAGCTCTGCTCTCGCGATCGGTGAGGCACTGGTCACGGTCAACCCGCCGCAGCCCCGGCACATCATCGTCGACCCGTTTCAGGATCGGGCGTACTCGAATGTCGGTTGGGATCTGCTGTGCGCCGCCGGGCTGGACTCCACCGCGCGGCTGCTGCGCGAGTGGTCCTCGATCGCGCTTCCGGAACTCGTCAGCGAGGGGCTGCTCGTCGATGCGGCGTTCGTGGACGGTAGCCACCGCTTTCACGAGGTCTTCGTGGATCTCTACTTCCTACGCAAGATCGTCCGTCCGGGCGGGTTGATCGTGATGGATGACGACTGGACGCCGTCGGTGCGCACCGCGGTGCGGTACTACGAGAAACACCTGGGCTGGACCGTGATCCCCGACGCGTTCGCCGACGGGACGCGGCGCCACGTCGGCGACGACCCGGCGGCGGAACTGGTGCCCCGTTGTCGGGCCATCCGGCTGCCCGAGTCCTTGGTCGAGCCGCCCTTCGAGCAGTTTCACCCATTCTGACCAAGGCCCCACGTCACATCTGTCCTGCGTGGGCAATCGCAACCGCCTGGCTTGCGGGTGGGGGACGGGCGAGGTCGGTGCTGTCGGCCGTCGCGTTACGGCCGGGATTCAGATAGATGTCATTGCCTTGACGTTGATGAATGTTAACGCTATCAATGAGGTAGCGGGCACGGCGGGCACGGTCGGACGGGGACCGTGCCCGTCCCGGATGACCGGCTCGCGGCGGGCGGGAGGCGAAGGCGATGGCGCGTCGGAGGCTCATGTACCGCAGCTGGGCAGCGGTGACCGCCTTGGTGATGGCGGCGATCAGCTCCCTGGTGGGGCCGGCCGCTCCGGCGCGGGCCGCCGCCGTCACGTTCACCAACCCGTTGGCCGAGCAGCGCGCCGACCCGCACATCTACCGGCACACCGACGGCTACTACTACTTCACCGCCACGGTGCCCGAGTACGACCGGATCGTGCTGCGCCGCGCCACCACCCTCCAGGGGCTCGCCACCGCTACCGAGCGGGTGATCTGGCGCCGGCACGGCAGCGGCGAGATGGGCGCGCACATCTGGGCCCCGGAGATCCACTTCATCGACGGCCGGTGGTACGTCTACTTCGCCGCCGGCCGTACCGACGACATCTGGGCCATCCGGCCGTACGTGCTGGAGAGCAGCGGCGCGAACCCGCTCGACGGCCCGTGGGTGGAGCGTGGCCAACTGCAGCCGGCGCGCGGCAGCTTCTCCCTCGACGCCACCACCTTCGTGCACCACGGCCAGCGCTACCTGGCCTGGGCGGAGTACGCCGGCAACAACTCGAACATCTACCTCGCCCGGGCCGTCAACCCCTGGACGTACGCGGGCACCCCGACCCTGATCGCCACCCCGACGCACGCCTGGGAGACCCGGGGTTACCGGGTGAACGAGGGACCGGCGGTGCTGATCCGCAACGGCCGGGTCTTCATGACCTACTCGGCGAGCGCCACCGACGCCAGTTACGCCGTCGGGCTGCTCACCGCCTCGGCGAACAGCGACCTGCTGAACCCGGCGTCCTGGAGCAAGCGGGCCACGCCGGTACTGGCCAGCGACAGCCGGACCGGCCAGTACGGCCCCGGGCACAACTCGTTCACCGTCGCCGAGGACGGCAGCGACGTGATCGTCTACCACTCCCGCAACTACGAGCGGTACCTCGGCAACGGCTACGACCCGCTGAGTGACCCGAACCGGCGGACCCGGATCCAACGGGTCTACTGGAACGCCGACGGCACTCCGAACTTCGGCGTACCGGTGCCGGACGGCCTGACCCCGGTCCGGCTGCGCGCACACGACCTGCCCGATCGCTACCTGCGGCACTGGGAGTTCCGGGTCCGGCTGGAGCCGAACGTCACGAACCTGGCCGACTCGCAGTTCCGGATCGTCGCCGGCCTGTCGAACTCCGCGGCGATCTCGCTGGAGTCGACGAACTATCCCGGCTACTTCCTGCGGCACCGCAACCACCAGCTCTGGGTGGAGCGCAACGACGGCTCGAACCTGTTCCGGCAGGACGCCACCTTCAGCCGGAGAGCCGGGCTCGCCGACGCGACGAAGGTGTCCCTGGAGTCGGTGAACTTCCCCGGCCAGTACGTCCGTCACCGCGACGGCCTGCTCTACCTGGAGCCGGTGCCGGACGCGGCCGGACGCGCGTCGGCCACCTTCGCCCTGGAATAGACCGCCGCAACCGCGACGGGCCGGACTGTCGGAGGGCGTACCTAGACTCTCGCGACATGGCGACGGTGACCTTTGTGGACGAGAGCACCGCGGGGGCTCGGACCCCCGCGTGGGCCTTGCAGATCTTCGAGGAGCGGTTGACGCTTCGTGAGCTGATCCGTCGGCGGATCCACCAGGAGGTCGCCGAGCACAACGCGGCCAACCCGCAGCCACGCCGGTCGCTGGTGCAGCCGACCTCGACCGAGCGGGCACTCAACGGTGACCGGGGCGAACGGCCCCGACACCGGGCCGACCCGCAGCGGCAGATCGCCCTCGCCGAGCAGGCGTTCCGCAGCAACGGTTTCGTGGTGCTGGTCGGCGACCGGCAGGTCGAGGAGCTGGACGACGAGGTCGATCTGCGCCGTGACACCGAGGTCACCTTCCTCAAGCTCGTCCCGCTGGTCGGTGGCTGATGACCACCACCACCGAACCCGTCTGGTACGCCGACCGGGCCCGCGAGCTGGTTGCCGCGAACGACCTGGACAAGCTGGCGGGGCACCTGCACACGCACGCCCGGCTCTGCCGCGACGACCCCGAGGTGCGCGCCGCACTGCGCGCACTGTCCCGTCCGGACGTGACGCGTCTCGTGCTGGCCATGGCCGCCCACATGCGGCAGGACCCGGTCCACGCCTGGCCGCCGCGCGACCTGATCGGCCAGCTGTCCCGCCGACTGCCCACCGAGCTGGCACCGGAGCAGCTCCAGGATCTCGCCGCGTTCGCCGTCGAGGAGCCGTATGCGCTGTCACCGACAGCGCTGGAAACGGTGGCCCGTGGCCTGGCCGCCACCGGCCCGATCCCCGCCGACCTGATGGAGGCGCTCGTCGACCGGTCCGACGAGAGCCAGCGGTTGCGGCAGTTCATCGCCGAGGTGGCCGGGCCACGGCTCGACCCGGACGATTTCTGGGCCCGGCAGATCCTCACCGAGCTGCCGACCCTCGACCCGGCGTGGCGGCAGTTGGTCGCCCACGCCAGCACCGCCACCATGCCCCGCCCGAGCGCCGGCTGGTCGACCGAGGCGGCCCGACTACTCGCCGAGGTGGACCCGCGCGAGGCGAGGCAGCTCGTCGACCGGTGGCTGGCCAGCGCCTCCCGCGCCCCGCACGCGCCGCCGAGCCCGGTGAACGCCGACCTGCTGCGTGGCCTGCTCTGGCTGGTCGAGCGAACCGGACCGGCACCGGAGCAGGTACGCCGGATCGGTGGCCTGGTCGAGGCGATGCTGCGTCGACTACCCGGCGTCGGACCGGCCTGCCCCAAGGTGGCCAACGCGGCGGTCGGTGTGCTCGGGCGGCTCGACGGCGAGCCGGCGCTGGCGCAGCTTGCCCGGCTCTCGGCCCGGGTCACCTACAAGGGCACCCGCAAGGAGATCGACAAGGCGCTCGACGCTCGTGCCGCCGCCCTCGGCATCAGCCGGGACGAGATCGAGGAACTGGCCGTCCCGGACTACGGCCTCACCGGGGTGGGGCGGCACGAGGTGTCTCTCGGCGGTTGCCGGGTCGAGCTGTCGATCGTGTCCACAAGCGTCACCCTGAGCTGGTACACCGAGGCCGGCCGGGAGGTGAAGAGCCCGCCGGCATCGGTACGCCGGGACCACGCGGCGGAGTTGGCCGATCTGAAGGGCCTGGCCAAGGAGATCACCGGCATGCTCACCGCCCAGGTGGCCCGGCTGGACCGGCTCTTCCTGGCTCAGCGCACCTGGACCTTGGCCGAGTGGCGGCAGCGCTACCTGGATCACCCGCTGGTCGGCACGCTGGCCCGCCGGTTGCTGTGGCTGGTCGACGGGGTGCCCTGCGGTTGGGCCGACGGCGCACTGCGCACGGTCGACGACACCCCCGTGGCTACTGCCGACGACGCCGAGGTGCGGATCTGGCACCCGATCGGTCGGCCGGTGCCGGAGGTGGTCGGTTGGCGGGAGTGGCTGGCACGGCACCGGATCGTCCAGCCGTTCAAGCAGGCACACCGGGAGGTCTACCTGCTCACGCCGGCCGAGGAGACCACCGGCACGTACTCGAACCGGTTCGCCGGGCACATCCTGCGGCAGCACCAGTTCCACGCCCTGGCCGCGGCCCGGGGCTGGACGGACCGGTTGCGGTTGATGGTCGACGACTCCTATCCGCCGACCTTCCGGGAGCTGCCCGACTGGGGCTTGCGCGCCGAATACTGGGTGGAGGGGATCGGCGACGAGTGGGACACCGACACCACCGACAGCGGGTCGTACCTGCGGCTGGTCACCGACCAGGTGCGCTTCTACCCGATCGCCGCCGCGCAGAACTGGTCGCACGCCTCGGGTGGCGGCTACTCGGCGGCACGGTGGACGGACGCCCCGCCGGGGGATCCGTTACCGCTGGACCGGATACCGCCGCTGGTGTTCAGCGAGATCATGCGGGACGTCGACCTTTTCGTCGGGGTGGCCAGCGTCGGCAACGATCCAACCTGGTCGGACGGCGGCCCGCAGGGCCGCTTCCGGGACTACTGGTCGTCGTACAGCTTCGGGGAGTTGTCCGCGACCGCCGAGACCCGGCGGGAGTTGCTGGGCCAGTTGCTGCCTCGACTGGCGGTGGGCCAGCGGGCCCGCATCGACGGCCGCTTCCTGGCGGTCGACGGTGACCTGCGTTCGTATCGGATCCACCTCGGTTCGGGCAACATCCTGATGAGCCCGAACGACGAGTACCTCTGCATTGTGCCGGACCGGGGCGCGGGCCGGGCGGGGGAGCAGCAGTTCCTGCCGTTCGAGGGCGACGGCCTGCTCGCGGTCATCCTCAGCAAGGCGATCCTGCTGGCCAGGGACACCGAGATCACCGACGCTTCGATCACCCGTCAGATCAGATCCACCGGATGACCGGCGGGTGGGATCGCAGCGTTTGTGGTCTGCCACGCGTTAGCGTGAGCGGGTGCGCGGCGAAGCTCCCATCAACCGGCGATGGCTCCGGCTTGTGCTGCTGGCGTGCACACTGTTCGGGCTGGCCGCGATGCACAGCCTGGGCCACGATCCGCTTCCCGCTACGGCCGGGCACGGCAGCCATTCGGCTCCGTCCCCGGCAAGCAGCGTGGACGGTTGCCACGACGAGCGGTGCGTGGCGCTGGCCGTTCACCCTTTGGAGGAACCGGGACACGGTCACTCGTCAGGCTGGGCGGTGTGCGTGGCGATCGCCGCCGGCTTCGCACTCGCCGTCGTGCTCGTCGTCGGCACCCCTCGGCGTACCCGCCGCACGTCGCCACGGGATCGTCGGCTCACCCGTGCCCTGGGCGGCCGTGCCCCACCCGCCTTTCCCATGATCGGCCTGACCACGGCCTCCGTGTCGGTACTGCGGATATAGGAGTAGCCAGCGCGCACCACAGGTGGGTGCCGCACCGACTCTCTGCTATCCACCGACTCCGAAAGGCCCTGTCAACCATGAATCGCACCTATGCACGCCGTGCCGTCCTGGCCGGCGTGAGCCTCACCGTGGCGATCGGCCTTGCCGGCTGCGGCTCCGACCACTCGGTCGGCGCTGGCCACAACATGCCGGGTAACCCGTCGGCCAGCGCGATCAACGGAGAATCCGCCACCAGCAACGCGACCGACGTGATGTTCGCGCAGATGATGATTCCGCACCACGAGCAGGCGATCGAGATGTCCGACCTGGCCACCACCCGCGCCGACCCAGAGGTGCGGCAACTCGCCACGCAGATCAAGGACGCTCAGGCGCCCGAGATCACCCAACTGAGGACGTGGCTCACGTCCTGGGGCGCACCAATGCCGATGGCCACTGGCGACCATGGCATGCCCGAGATGGACCACGAGATGCCGGGCATGATGTCCGAGGCCGACATGACCCGGCTCGCGGCAGCCTCCGGCATCGAGTTCGATCGACAGTTCCTCACCATGATGATCGCTCATCACGAGGGAGCCGTCACGATGGCCGAGGAGGAGGCCGCTCAGGGCGCCAACCCGGATGCCAAGGAATTGGCGCAGCGCATCGTCACCACGCAGCAGGCCGAGATCGACACCATGAGGAAGATCCTCGCCCGGCTCTGACGGCGGCCGGTGCCCGGGCGTCAACGCCGTCCGGGCACCGGGCCATGCCGCAGACCGCCGGTGCTTTCGCCCGCTACCGCGGGGTGAGTACGGCGGCGGTGCGCACGAGCGCGGTGTCGACCGCGAAGCGTCCGTTGATCAGTGCGGGTGGCCGGGCGGCCCTCGCCTCGGCGACCCGGGTGGGTGAGATCCGCGCGGTGAAGGTCCCCGCAGCGGGGTCGAGGTGCACAAGTGCGTCGTGGAAGTCCAGCCAGCTGCCGACGACCGGATGCCACACCTTGTAGACGGTCTCCTTCGCGCTGAAGAACACCGCGGGCCAGCAGATGCCCGGTGGCAGCCGCTCGGCCTGCTCGTCCTCCTCGGGCAGGCAGATCAGTCGGCGTACTCCCGGACCGAGTTCGCGGTGCTGCTCGGCGTCCATGCCGACCGCGCGGATCTCGTCGCTACGCGCGACGGCTGCGGCGCAGTAGCCACGGGTGTGGGTGATGGTGCCCACCAGGCCCGCCGGCCAGACGGGTGAGCGGTCGGCGGCGGCCGGTACGGCCACCGGCGGCAGACCGAGCGCGGCCATTGCGCGGCGGGCACACACCCGCCCGGCGGTGAAGTCGCGGCGGCGGCTGTCGACCGCGCGGTCCCCGAGGCAGACCGCCTCGGCCGGGTGCAACTGCCCGGACCAGTCGTCCGGACCTGCCACGGCCACCGCGACGGCGGGCGGGAGCAGGTCACGCACCTGCGGCTCCGGGGTCGTGCTTTCGGTCAGTGGTGCCGGTACCAGTGACCGGCGACGATGAATGCATCCGGTTGATGCAATGCTTGGGGCAGGTCGCGGCGGCCATGGTTGGTCAACGTACCGCAACGACGTAACGGCGCAGCGTCCCCGGACGCTGTAGGTCCGCACGGGCATGTTCGATCCGGCGGTGGGCGGGCACGCCCGCCGTCACCGGTGGAGGCGGAGAGGAGCGCGATGACGGGTGTTACGGGTCGCTCGGATGTCATCAAGACGGAGGCGCACGGAGACGCCTCCCCTGGGCGGGCGGGCGAGCACGCTCCGGTGACCCCCGAATGGACGTGTGGCACCTGTGGCGCCGAATGGCCCTGTGCTCCCAGACGAGAACAGTTGCTTACCGAGTACAGCGTGGATCGGGCGATGCTCAGCGTCTACCTGGGCGCCTGTCTCGCGGCCGCCGCCGAGGACCTGCACGTCGCCGGGTCGACGTCGTTGCAGGACCGGTTCTTCGGCTGGTTGCCGCGCCGCCCGAGACGACACTGACTGCCCATCCGGCGGGTGGTTGCGCCCGGACGACAACTCGACGGCGGCGATGCCAGGTGGGGGCCGGTCGGCCTCGACGCATCGGTTCAGCAGCGCCACGGGAGGCGCCTCGTGGGCGCAGCGTCCGCGAGAAGTCACGCAGCGGCGACGGTGGCCCGGAGTTCTTGTCGCATTCAACGAACGTCGGAAATCTGACCCACGCCGCCCCGTTGTGCCCTCGGTCGCGGGTGGTTAAGCTGCAGGTGCGCGCCCCAATCGCCCGCTTCCCCCGTGGCAGGCGATCGGGGCGCGTCCTATTTACCCACGAAGGGCCCGCACGCCTCGGCGTGCGGGCCCTTCGGTGTTCAGATCCAGCGGCCGCCCAACCACATGCGCGCCGACCAGTCGTCGTACGGCAGCGTCCAGCCCACGAAGATCGGATAGAAGTACGCGAAGCAGAGCACGACAAGCGCCACGTACGCCCCGGCGATGACCCCGCCGACCAGCCGGCGGTCGCGGCTCGCCTCCTCGTCGGCACCGGTCACGCCGAGGGTGCCGCTCGGTCCCGCCGGTGAGGCGATGGCACCCAGCACGTAGACCACGGCGAGTACCAGGAACGGCAGCGCGGGCGCGGCGTAGAAGGAGAACATCGTCCGGCCGTCGAGGGCGAACCAGAACCAGGGCAGCAGCCCGGCAGCCACGGTGAGCAGGATCGCTCCGGCCCGCCAGTCCCGTCGGGCCAGGCCGAGCCAGACCAGCGCCACCAGCGCCGGCAGGAACGACCACCACAGCAGCGGGGTGCCCAGCAGCAGCACCTCCTCGGCGCAGGTCGCCGCACCGCAGGGGCCCTCGCCGGTCCAGTGGAACGCCACCGGCCGACCCAGCAGCAGCCACTGCCACGGCCACGACTGATACTTGTGCGGATCGTCGAGCTGGCTGTGAAAGCCGAGCGCGGCCTGGTGGTACTGGATCAGGTTCCACAGCGGGCCGACGATCGGTGCGTCGCTGAGCCCGGCGTCCGGGTACCGCTCGGCGAGCCGGTAGTACCCCTCCTGACTGAACAGCCAACCGGACCATGTCGTGACGTAGGTGACCGCCATCAGCAGGCCGGCGAGCACCATCCAGGGCACGCCGTCGAGCAGGGTGTCCCGCCACGGTCGACGTACACCGACGGACCGCCGGGCGCCGACGTCCCACAGGAACATCAGCAGCGCGAAGACCGGCACGAAGAACAGCGCGCTCCACTTCACCGCGAAGGCGCAGCCGAGCAGCACCCCGGTCGCCAGCCGCCACCAGGGCCAGTTCCGCCAGCCGCCGGGCGGGCGGCCGGCCCGCCCCCGGGCGCTCGGATCCAGCCCGGAGTCCAGGGCCCGGGCCCACCGGCGGCGGGTCGCGTCCCGGTCCAGCACCAGCGCGCCGAAGGCGGCCAGGACGAAGAAGAGCAGAAAGATGTCGAGCAGCGCGGTACGGGAGAGCACCAGGTGGAACCCGTCGACCGCGAGCAGCAGGCCGGCGGCGCAACCGAGCACCGTGGAACGGAACATCCGGCGGCCGATGCGGACCATGAGCAGCACCGACAGCGTGCCCAGCAGCGCCGCCGAGAAACGCCAGCCGAACTCCGGGGAGGTGGTGAACAGGTGGCCCGGCACCGAGATGCCGTGCTCGACGTCGCTGTAGCCGAAGGCCCACTCGCCGAACCCGATCAACCACTTGCCCAGCGGCGGGTGGACCACGTACGACGGCGCGTTGTTCGTGTAGTTCCACTCCACGGCCTTGTCGATCAGCCCCCAGCCGTCCCGGGCGTAGTAGACCTCGTCGAAGATCTTGCCCGGTGGGTGGCTGAGATTCGCGAACCGGAGGACTGCCGCGATGACCACCACCACCGTCGTGGCCAGCCACGAACGGGCGTCCAGCCCGGTCTCGACGGTGGCCAGCCGGCGGCGGATCGTCGCGGGTACGCCACCCTCCGCAGGGCCGGGGACGGTGGCTGTGGTCGCTGCCGGCTCCGAAGGCTGGTCGGGGCTTGCGCTCTGTGCTGTCGACGCACTCGTCACCCGGCGATCGTAGGCTGCCAAGGGGGTTGCTGGCGCCCGTCGTCCCCATATCCGGTACGGCCGTCGATGAAGGAGTGCACTGCTGTGGGTGGAATGTCGGAAACCGGTCGCCTGATTCTGCTCGGCGCGCCGCTCGGCAACCCCGCCGACGCCTCCACCCGACTGCGGGACACGCTCGCCGCCGCCGACGTGGTCGCCGCCGAGGACACCCGCCGGCTGAACCGGCTCGCCCGCGACCTCGACGTGACCATCCCCGGCCGGATCGTCTCGTACTTCGAGGGCAACGAGGAGCGGCGCACCCCGGAACTTGTCGACGTGCTCACCGAGGGATACGTCGTCGCGCTGGTCACCGACGGTGGCATGCCGAGCGTCTCCGACCCCGGCTACCGGTTGGTCCGCGCCGCACTGGAGGCCGGGGTGCCGGTCACCGCCGCGCCCGGTCCCAGTGCCGTCACCACCGCCCTCGCCCTGTCCGGGCTGCCCTGCGACCGGTTCTGCTTCGAGGGCTTCCTGCCGCGTGCCCCGGGCGCCCGGCGTACCCGACTGCGGGCGCTGGCGGCCGAGGAGCGGACGCTCGTCCTCTTTGAGGCGCCGCACCGCATCGCCGCCGCGCTCACCGACCTGGCCGCCGCGTTCGGTGCCGACCGGCCCGCCGCCCTCTGCCGCGAGCTGACCAAGACGTACGAGGAGGTGCTGCGTCGCCCGCTCGGTGAGCTGGCCCGGTGGGCCGCCGAGGGTGACCCGCGCGGCGAGATCACCCTCGTGGTGGCGGGCGCTCCCGCCACTCCCGCCGTCCGTCCCGACGACGACGCGCTGCGCGCGGCGGTGGCCGAGCGGGAGGCGGCGGGCCGCAGCCGCCGGGACGCGATCAGTGACGTCGCGGCCGAGTACGGGTTGCGCCGCCGCGACGTGTACGCGCTCGTGCACCGGTGAGGCTGGGTGTCACCAGGCGGCGATCAGGAAGCCGAGGGTGGTCAGCGGCGGGCCGGCCAGCGAAGCGGCGATCGCCCACCGCCGCTCGGCCGGATCGGGCAGCCGGGTCGCACCGGTCCAGCGGGCGATGCCCACCGCGCAGCCGAGCACCCCGAGCACCCCGAGCAGCCAGCGGAGCTGGGCGCCCACCCCACCGTCGGCGTACGCGACGTGACCGTCCGGGCCGGTCACCCGGGCGGGCAGGACCGAACCGGGCACCGCACGTTCCCGGGGCACCCCGCTGACCCGTACGCCGTGGGTCCGGAACTCCTCGTCCGAGGCCGTGAAGATGCCCCGACACCGCTGGGTCAGGCCGTCGCCGGTGCATCTGGTGACGGCCACCGTGCCGGAGGTGGCGTGCCCGACGGCGAGCCAGAGCGGGCCGGCGCTGACCCAGGCGAAGAAGGCCGCCGCGAGGCTCAGCCCGATCAACACCGACAACCCCGCCAGGGGATCCGGCGGATGGCTGCTCCGCTTTCGGCGTCGGCGTACCTGTCGAAACCGCCGCCACCACGGATCGGTGTCGCCGGGTGTGTCCTGCCGCACCGGGGTGCCGTCCCAGTGCACCTGTTCGATCGGGGCCCAGAAGGTGTCCTCGTCCGGCGTACCGTCGTCGCGCGACCGATGGCGACGGCCGCGACGCCCGGCCGGCCGGACCGGAACCCGCCGTGGCAGCGTGTCCACCGGTGCGCCGGTCGTCGGCTCCACCTCGACTTCGGCCCGTGACTCGACCGTGGTGGGGTCGGCCCGGTCCGGCCCGGTCGCCCCGTCCGGTGCCGCCGAGGGCACCGCGCGGGGCTGAGGCGCCACCACCTGGGTACGCGGCGACGAGGTGGAATCGGGCCCGGCGTCGGGGGAAGGGCCGTCGGAGTGGTCTCGGGCGGCTCGGCTGCCAGTCACGCGTTTCATTTGACACCGCTGACGGAGGTTGACCGGGCAGCTCAAGCAGCGTGTCGACGACAATCCGGACTATTTGCCGAGGGTGGTTGGGTCATCGTGCCGCCCAGGGACCCCTATTGGTTCGCGGTCGCCTCGCGGGAGTCACTAGGCTTTCTGCCCATGAGTCACGTTCTCGCGGCAGTGGCCTGGCCCTACGCCAACGGCCCGCGCCACATCGGCCACGTCTCCGGTTTCGGCGTTCCCTCCGACGTCTTCGCCCGGTACATGCGGATGGCCGGCCACGACGTGCTCATGGTCTCCGGCACCGACGAACACGGCACCCCGATCCAGGTGCAGGCCGACGCCGAAGGGCTCAAGCCACGGGAACTGGCCGACCGGTACAACCGGGTCATCGTCGAGGACCTGCACGGGCTCGGCCTCTCCTACGACCTGTTCACCCGCACCACCACCGGCAACCACTACGCCGTGGTGCAGGAACTGTTCGAGGGGATGTACCGCAACGGGTACATCGTGCCGAAGACCACCATGGGCGCCATCTCGCCGTCCACCGGGCGGACCCTGCCCGACCGGTACATCGAGGGCACCTGCCCGATCTGCGGCTACGACAGCGCCCGGGGCGACCAGTGCGACAACTGCGGCAACCAGCTCGACCCGATCGACCTGATCGACCCGCGGTCGAAGATCAACGGTGAGACGCCGGAGTTCGTCGAGACCGAGCACTTCTTCCTCGACCTGCCCGCCCTGGCCGACGTGCTGCGGCAGTGGCTGGACACCCGGGAGGGCTGGCGGCCGAACGTGCTGCGCTTCTCCAGGAACCTGCTGGACGACCTGCACCCCCGGGCCATCACCCGGGACCTGGAGTGGGGGGTGCCGATCCCGCTGGACGGCTGGCGTGACCGCACCGACAAGCGGATCTACGTGTGGTTCGACGCCGTCATCGGCTACCTGTCCGCGTCCATCGAGTGGGCCCGCCGCACCGGCGACCCGGAGGCCTGGCGGAAGTGGTGGTCCACCGACGGTGAGGGGAAGGACTCGCAGTCCTACTACTTCATGGGCAAGGACAACATCGTCTTCCACTCGGTGATCTGGCCCGCCCTGCTGGCCGGCTACTCCGGCGAGGGCGGCCGGGACGGCGAACCAGGTCGGCTCGGCCGGCTCAACCTGCCCACCGAGGTGGTCTCCAGCGAGTTCCTGACCATGGAGGGACGCAAGTTCTCCTCCTCACGCCGGGTGGTCATCTACGTTCGGGACTTCCTCCAGCGGTACGACGCCGACGCGCTGCGCTACTTCATCGCGGTGGCCGGGCCGGAGAACAACGACACCGACTTCACCTGGGCCGAGTTCCTGCGCCGTAACAACGACGAGCTGGTCGCCGGCTGGGGCAACCTGGTCAACCGGTCCGTCTCCATGGCGGCGAAGAACTTCGGCGAGATCCCACCGATCGGCCCGGACGGGCTCACCGAGGCCGACGAGGCCCTGCTGGCCGTGGCCCGCGCCGGCTTCGGCACGGTCGGTGACCTGATCGCCCGGCACCGGCAGAAGCAGGCCATCGGCGAGGCGATGAAGGTGGTCGCCGAAGCCAACAAGTACCTCTCCGAGCAGGCGCCGTGGAAGCTCAAGGACGCCGCCGCCAAGCCCCGGATGGGCACCATCCTGCATGTCGCCCTCCAGGTGGTCAGCGACGCCAACACGCTGCTCACCCCGTTCCTGCCGCACTCCGCGCAGAAGATCCACGAGCTGCTCGGCGGCACCGGGGTGCACGCACCGATGCCGGTGATCGAGGAGGTCGCCGACCTCGACGTCGGACCCGCGTACCCGGTGCTGACCGGTGACTACACCCAGGGCGCGCGGTGGGAATCCGTGCCCCTCGTGGTGGGCCGGGCGCTCGTGACGCCCAAGCCGGTCTTCCGCAAGCTCGACCCCTCGATCGTGGACGAGGAGTTGGCCCGGCTCGAAAGCTGACCCCGCCGGCACCAAGGACGGGCGCGACCCGCTCGGGGTCGCGCCCGTGCAGTGAGATGTCCGGCCGTGCGTCCCGGTGTGACGCGACACCGGGCCTCGGCCCGGCTGGCGTCAGGCGCGGGCCATGGCCGGCGAGCCGATGAACTCCATGATGGCCTGGTTGACCTCGTTCGCGTTGGTCCACGGGGTGCCGTGCGGCGCGCCCTTGAGGGTGACCAGCCGGCTGTCGGCGAGCATCGGCTGCAACCGCTGGCCGGTCTTCGGGTACGGCAGCACGTTGTCCTGATCGCCCTGGACGATCAGCACCGGTACGTCGATCCGGGACACGTCCGCCCGAAAGTCGGTGCCCCAGGCGTCCACGCTGTCGTGCGTGGCCTTGGCTGAGGCCATCGCCCCGATGTTCCAGTGCGCCCGGTACGCCTCCTCGCTGACCAGCTTGCCCTTGTTCTCGTCGTAGTTGAAGAAGTTGTTGCAGAACTGGGTGAGGTAGGCGAACCGGTCCTGCGTGATCGCCTGCTTGAACCCCTCGAAGAGACTCGGCTCGACACCCTCGGGGTTGTCCGGTGCCTGCCGCAGGTACGGCGCCAACGGTGCCAGCAGCACCGCCCGCTCCACCCGGTCCGAGCCGTACGCGCCCAGGTATCGGGTCACCTCGCCGGTACCCATCGAGTGGCCGACCAGGATCGTGTCGCGCAGATCCAGCTCGGTCATCAGCACGTCGAGGTCGGCCGCGAAGGTGTCGTAGTCGTACCCGAACGCCGGCTGCGCCGAGTTGCCGTAGCCGCGCCGGTCGTACGTGATCACCCGGTATCCGGCGTCGAGCAGCGGCCCGGAAACCTTTTCCCAGGTCGCCCCGTTGAACGGGAAGCCGTGGATCAGCACGATCGGCTGACCCGATCCGTGGTCCTCGTAGTACAGGTCGATGGGCGCGGAGTTCTCCGTGCCGACGGTGATGAAGGGCATCTCGTCCTCCTGTCAGGGTGGGAAACCGAGGCTTCCCCGGCGGGCATCCGATATTCCTGCGCCGCCCGACCTGACGGGCCAGGTCAGAGAAGGTACGGGTGGTCCACCACCTGATCGTCGGTCACCTCACCGCCCGGGGCCCACGTCTCGTAGACGCCCCGTTCCTGACACTGTGCGCCGGTCGCGGCGACCGCGTCCGGATCCGGGCGTCGCAGCCGCAACCGCAGCCAGCCCGCCTCCTCACGCAACACCAGGCACGGCACCCCCCGCCAGGCGGTCAGGCGCAACCGTCGGCTCACCCCGTCGACCGGGTACCGGGCGGCCCGGGTCAACGCCAGCACCCGGAAATCGCCGGGAAGGTCGGCGACCGCCTCGTACTCCCCGCCCGCGTACGTGCCCACCAGCCGGGTCGACCGTGGCGCCTCCCCGGTCGGCACGTACTCCTGATCCGGCGACAGACCCGGCACGGCGGCGAGCAGGTGTCGCCACTGCGGCCCGACCATCCGCAGCCAGCCCCGCTGCTCGGCCTGGTAGGCGTAGAGCACCACCTCCACGCCCTCCGCCGGATAGGCCAGCAGGGTGGCGTTCGCCGGCATCGGCAGGTCGGCGAAGTCCCGGGTGACGAACTCGGGGATCAGGTGGTGATTGCTGGGCGTGAAGCCGGTACCCAGTACCGCCGGACCCAACCGGTCCCGGGCACCGAGCGCCGTCAGCCCCCGGTACGCCGCACCCGCCGGCACGTCGTAGTCACCCGGGTCGGCGGCCCGCCACCGCAGCGCGTACGTCACGTCCGCACCGTCCCGGCCGTCCCCGCCGTCGGTGCGCAGCACGCTCGTCGTCGTCGGGGTGCGCAGGTGCGCCACGTCGTGTTCCCGGTAGCAGAACCCGTGCGGCAGCCAACCCCGCACGTATCCGGCGAGCTGCCGGGCCGAGAGGATCTTCATCATCCGGGTGCCACGCCGTACGCCGGCTGAGCCGCGTACTGCCGTGATCAACGGGTCGTCCGCGGCGGCCGGCTGCTGGGCGAGCCGATGCACCTCCGACCAGCCCCGCTCCCGATGCAGCGGCACCAGCAGCGGCGACTCCGGCTCCTCGGCCTGCTCGGTCGCCCCGTACACGGCACCGACCTCGGTGACGTGCACGAACCGCCGCCACGGCAGCGCCGAGTTCGTCCGGGGCGCCCACTCGAACCCGGCCACCTCGTCGGCGCTGAACAACTCGTACGCCGCACCTCGGGCGATCTCCTCGGCCGGGTACACCGCGCCGCCGAACGCCACCCGCAGACCGGTCCGCTCCGGCACCGCACCGCCGGGCCGAAAAAGCTCGCTTCGTGCGTCCACTCCGCGACGGTAGGGGTGCGGGGCGTAGCCGAGGTGAACTCCGGGTGGCCTCCCGGTGGACTCGTGCGGTGTGTGATCCTGTCGAGGAGATGAGTGAGCCCACCGAGTCCCGTAGCCAACGCGCGGCCCGTCGCGCCGGAGAGTTTCCACCCGCACCCGAGCCGCTGCCCCGCCCGGTGCTGGACAGCCACACCCACCTCGACATCACCGTCAGCGAGGCCGGCGTACCCGGTGGCGGCGACGTCGCCGACCCGGTCGCGGCGGCCATCGACGTCGCCGCCGCCGTGGGGGTGGACCGGCTGGTGCAGGTCGGGGTGGACGTCGCCTCCTCCCGCTGGGGGGCCGAGGTGGCCGACAAATATCCGGCGGTGCTGGCCACGGTCGCGCTGCACCCCAACGAGGCGCCCCGGCTGGTCGACCTCGACGAGGCCCTGCGCGAGATCGAGGCACTGGCCGGGCAGGAGCGGGTCCGTGGCGTCGGCGAGACGGGGATGGACCGGTACCGCACCGGTGACGAGGGCCGCGCCGCGCAGGAGGAGAGCTTCCGGGCGCACATCGCCATCGCCAAGCGGTACGGCCGGACACTCGTGATCCACGACCGGGACGCGCACGCCGACGTGCTGCGCATCCTCGACGACGAGGGCGCACCCGACACGGTGGTGATGCACTGCTTCTCCGGCGACGCCGAGTTCGCCGCCGAGTGCGTCCGCCGGGGTTACCTGCTCAGCTTCGCCGGCACGGTCACCTTCGCCAGCGCCGGGGCACTGCGGGAGGCCGCCGCGCTGACCCCGCTGGACCAGATCCTGGTGGAGACCGACGCCCCGTACCTCACCCCGGTGCCACACCGGGGCCGGCCCAACGCCTCGTACCTGATCCCGTTGACCGTCCGGGCGTTGGCCGCCGCCACCGGCGCCGACCTCGACGAACTCTGCGCCGCCATCTCGACCACCGGCGAACGGGCCTTCGGTCCCTGGCACCCGGCTGGCCTCGGCGGCTGACCCGTACGCTGTCGGGTTATGGCCGCAGACCTGCTCGGCCCGGCGGAGATCCGGGACCTCGCCGCCCGGCTCGGCGTCGCACCCACCAAGAAGCTCGGCCAGAACTTCGTGCACGACCCCAACACGGTCCGCCGGATCGTCGCCACCGCCGGGCTCGCTCCCGACGACGTGGTGTTGGAGGTCGGCCCGGGGCTGGGTTCGCTCACCCTCGCCCTGCTGCCCGCCGCCGCCCACGTGCACGCCGTCGAGATCGACGCCACGCTGGCCGGCGCGCTCGCCGGTACCGCCGCCCGGCACGCCGGCCCGGCCGCCGACCGGCTCAACGTGCACCACGCGGACGCCCTGCGGATCACCGCCGCGGACCTGGCCGACCCGGCGCCCACCGCGTTGGTGGCGAACCTGCCCTACAACGTCGCCGTGCCCGTGGTGCTGCACCTGCTCGCCGAGTTGCCAAGCCTCCGGCATGGGCTGGTGATGGTGCAGAAAGAGGTCGCCGACCGGCTCGTCGCCGGTCCCGGTTCCAAGGTGTACGGCATACCGTCGGTCAAGCTCGCCTGGTACGCCCACGCCCGTGCCGCCGGGAAGGTGCCGCCGAACGTGTTCTGGCCGGTGCCCAACGTCGACTCCGGTCTGGTCGCCTTCACCCGCCGCGAGCCGCCCCGCGCCGACGTTCCCCGCCACCAGGTCTTCGCGGTGGTCGACGCCGCCTTCGCGCAGCGGCGCAAGACCCTGCGCGCCGCCCTGTCCGGCTGGGCCGGCAGTGCCGACCGGGCCGCCGTCGCGCTTACCGCCGCCGGAGTCGACCCCGGCGCACGCGGCGAGTCACTCACCGTCGAGCAGTTCGCCGCCGTCGCCGCGTCGGCCCCGAGCCGTACGCCGGCAGCGCAGTAGGCTGAGCCCGTGCCCGCCGAGGAGGTGTACCAGTGACCGCCCAGCCGACCGATTCCGACGTGTCCGGCATGTGGGGGGACCGGTTGGAGAAGCCCGCCGACTACGCCGACGCCGGGATCCCGCACTACTGGCGGATCGAGCAGAATCCCGTGCACGTGTACGCGTACGACCTTGTCGACGGCCGCTACGAGCTGGCCGCCGACTCCGCCGAGGAGCTGATCGTGACCAAGCCGTTCGACGTGCGGTTGCCCGTCCGGGACATCACCCCGTGACCGAGGCCTGGCGACCGGACGACGACGAGCCGCGCGGGGCGATCGGTCCGGTCCGGGTACGGGTGCCCGCCAAGGTCAACCTGCACCTGGGGGTCGGCCCGCTGCGCCGGGACGGCTACCACGAGCTGAACACCGTCTACCACGCGATCTCGATCTACGACGAGTTGACCGCGCGGCGGGGCGACACGCTTACCCTCACCATGGAGGGCGAGGGCACCGGAGAACTCGCCCTGGACGACTCCAACCTGATCATCCGGGCCGCGCACGCCCTCGCCGGGTACGCCGGCGTCATGCCCCACGCCCGGCTGCACCTGCGCAAGCAGATCCCGCTGGCCGGTGGGCTCGCCGGCGGTAGCGCCGACGCGGCGGCGGCCCTGGTCGCCTGCGACGCGCTGTGGGGCACCGGCCTGTCCCGAGACGAGTTGGCGAGCATCGCCGCCGACCTCGGCTCGGACGTGCCCTTCCTGATCCACGGCGGCACCGCGTTGGGCACCGGCCGGGGCGAGGCGGTCAGCCCGGTGCTGGCCCGGCCCACCTCCTGGCACTGGGTGGTCGCCATCGCCGAGGGCGGTCTGTCCACCCCCCAGGCGTACCGGGAACTCGACCGGCTCCGTGAGACCGGCGCCGCCGGCCCGCCCCTGGGCAGCACCGACGGCCTGCTCGCCGCACTGCGCCAGCGCGACCCCAGGGTGCTCGCCCCGACCCTCGGCAACGACCTTCAGGATGCCGCCCTGGCCATGCGGCCGTCGCTGGCGAGCACCCTGAAGGCCGGCGAGGCGGCCGGGGCGCTGGCCGGCATCGTCTCCGGGTCGGGGCCCACCTGCGTGTTCCTCACCGCCGACGCCGCCGACGCTGAACGCGTCGCCGCCGAGCTGGAGGCCGCCGGGGTGTGCCGGCAGGCCCGGGTCGCCCACGGTCCGGTGCACGGCGCCCGGGTCAGCTGACGCCCGACAGGCCGCCTCCGGCTGGCGGCCCTGCTGAGCCGAGGGTGGTCGGGCGCTGTGGTCCCGGCGGGTCGCCTGTCGAGCTGATGGCGGAAACGGATCGTGCTCGGGAGTGGGCCGGCTCGGGCGGTCGCCGAGAGACGGAAGTGTTCCGCGTACCCTGGAACGACAGGCGTCCCCAGGTGCCCCCGGCACCGGGACGCCTTGATCATGGAAGGTGGGTACGTGGCCAACATCGTCAACCTGGACCGGGTGTCCAAGGGCTACGGCGCGGCCGGGCCACTGCTCACCGAGGTCTCGCTCGGCCTGGACGACGCCGACCGGATCGGCGTCGTCGGGCTCAACGGCGCCGGCAAGTCCACCCTGCTACGGCTGCTGACCCGTATCGAAGCGCCCGACGACGGTCGGGTCACCCACCGCCGTGACCTGCGTGTCGCCTGGCTTCCCCAGAACCTCACCCTCAGCCCCGAGGCCACCGTCCGCGACGTCGTCCTCGGCACCGAGTGGCTCGCCGAGAGCATGGGTGCGGAGCACGAATGGGCCGGTGACGCCGGCGTACGCGCCATCCTCGACGGGCTCGGCATGCCCCACCTGGGCCTCGACGCCCCGGTCGGGCCGATGTCCGGTGGCGAGCGCCGCCGGGTGGCCCTGGCCGCCCTGCTGGTCCGCGACGCCGACCTGCTCATCCTCGACGAACCCACCAACCACCTCGACGTCAGCGGCGTCGACTGGCTGGCCCGGCACCTGCTCGGCCGCAAGGGCGCCCTGGTCGTGGTCACCCACGACCGGTGGTTCCTCGACGCCGTCTGCACCACCACCTGGGAGGTCGCCGACCAGACCGTGCGGGCCTACGAGGGCGGCTACGCGGCCTGGATCCTCGCCCGCGCCGAGCGGGAACGGATCGCCGCCGCCACCGAGGCCCGCCGGCAGAACCTCCTCCGCAAGGAGATCGCCTGGCTGCGCCGCGGCCCGCCGGCCCGCACCTCGAAGCCGAAGTTCCGGATCGATGCCGCCAACGCGCTCATCGCCGACGTGCCACCGCCGCGCGACACCACGTCGCTGCAACGGCTGGCCACCGCCCGGCTCGGCAAGCAGGTGTACGACCTGGAACACGTCCGGCTGCACGCCGGACCCAAGACCATCCTCGACGAGGTCAGCTGGCAGGTCGGTCCCGGTGACCGGGTCGCCATCCTCGGCGCCAACGGCGCGGGCAAGACCACCCTGCTGCGGATGCTGGCCGGCGTCACCCGTCCGGACAGCGGGCGGCTGATCACCGGCAGTACGGTCCGGCCTGCCTTCCTCTCCCAGGAACTCGCCGAACTGCCAAGCGACCTGCGCGTCCTCGAAGCCGTCGAGGAGGTCGCCCGGCGGGTCCGCCTCGGCGATCGGGAGATCTCCGCCGCCCAGCTCGCCGAGGTGTTCGGCTTCGACGACCGGCGCCTCTGGACCCCGGTCGGTGATCTCTCCGGCGGCGAGCGGCGTCGACTCCAGATGCTGCGGCTGCTGGCCGGTGAACCGAACGTGCTGCTGTTCGACGAGCCCACAAACGACCTCGACACCGACACCCTCGCCGCGTTGGAGGACCTGCTCGACTCCTGGCCCGGCACGATCGTGGTGGCCAGCCACGACCGCTACCTGGTCGAGCGGGTCACCGACACCGCGTACGGCATGTTCGGCGACGGCCGGCTGGTGCACCTGACCGGCGGGGTCGACGAGTACCTCGCCCGCGCCGACGACCGCTCGCGGTCCGGGCGTACGCCAGCGCCCGCGGCCTCGACCACCGCCCCGGCCGGTGGTGGGATGAGCGCCGCCGAGGCCCGGCAGGCCCGCAAGGAACTGGCCCGCCTCGAACGGCAGGTCGGCAAGCTGGAACAGAAGGAGGCCACCCTGCTCGACCAACTCGCCGCGAATGCCACCGACTACAGCAAGGTGGCCGAGCTGGACGCCCAGCTCAGTCAGGTACGCGGCGAGCGGGAGGAGGCCGAGCAGGCCTGGCTGACCCTGGCCGACGAGATCCCCGCCAGCTGACCCGGCCGGTCACACCGCCCTGACGTGCCGTTCCCGGGACCCCGTGTGCGGCGTCACAGCGCCGGATACGGGAGAATCGCCGTCGACCCTCACCCAACGGCGTTGGAGACACAGACATGGCCCACACCCCCGTCAACCACCCCGCGCGGCCGATCTACCGGGCGATCGGCGGGCTGATCGGTCTGTACCTGGTGGCCTTCGGTGTGATCGGCCTCCTGACCAGCACCGGCGAGCCCTACTTCCGCCAGGGCGACACTCAGGTGCTGGGGCAGGGTACGAACCTCGGCTTCTCCCTGTTCAGCATCGTGGTCGGTGCGATCGTGCTGGCCGGCACCGCCATCGGGCGCAACCTCGACGTGCTGGTCAACCAGTGGTCGGCGTACCTGATCATGGTGGTCAGCCTGGCGGGCCTCGCCCTCATCCGGACCGAGGCCAACATCTTCAACCTCAGCGTCGCCACGGTGATCGTCCAGATGGTGCTCAGCCTGGTGCTGCTGATGGCCGGCATGTACGGCAAGGTCGGCAGCGACGATGAGCACGAGGCGTGGCAGAAGGCTCGGCTCGTGCTCTGAGGATTTTTGGTTCCGGTTGGGGTTTTCGCCGGAGCCCGACCCGCTCCGGGCGGTCAGGCTTGATCCCTGCGCGGGTCGGGCTCCGGCGAAAACCTGTCGGGGTTGTGCATCCGTCCGGAGCGCCCGGCCGGGGGCGGGGGGTCTTGAGGTGCATGGTTGCGCATCAGGTAGCCCGCGGTCGAATCCCGGCGTGGCTATGCTGCTGGATTGGCGTTCGGGGGACGTGGGCTGCGCGACTGGGGGACAATGTTCTTGTTGTCCCGCTTTGCGTGGAGGAAGCGATGCCGCATTTTCCGGTGAATCATCCGGCGCGGCCGTTCTACCGGGTGCTGTCCGGTCTGATCGGGCTCTACATCCTGATCTTCGGCGTCTGGGGAACCGCGCTCACCTGGGGTGACCCACTGTTCGGTCGGAACGGCAACTGGGCTCTCGGACTGCGCACCAACCTGGCCTTCTCGCTGGCCTCCATCGCCTTCGGGATCGTGCTCATCATCGGCGCGTCCCGGCGAACCAACCTCGGCCACTACATGAACCTCACCGCCGGAGCGGTCTTCCTGGTCACCAGCATCCTGATGATGTCGGTGCTCCAGACCGAGGCCAACTTCCTGAACTTCTCCATGTCGACGGTGATCGTCTCGATGCTGTTCGGGCTGATCCTTCTCGGCACCGGCCTCTACGACAAGGTCGGCCCGCACGAGGACGCCGAGGCCGAGCGGAACCGCCGGAACCACCCGGTCGCCGAGATCCACCGCCGCTGAGCCGGTCAGCGTCCACCTGCGGTGATCAGCCCCGGCTTGGCCTCCAGATGCGACAACCCGTTCCAGGAAAGATTGACCAGGTGCGCGGCGACCGCCTCCTTCCGCGGCTTACGCACCTCCAGCCACCAGCGGCCGGTCAACGCGACCATGCCCACCAGTGCCTGCGCGTACAACTCGGCCAACTTCGGGTCGTAACCCCGGCTGGAGAACTCGGCGCCGAGGATGTGCTCCACCTGATGCGCCACGTCGTTCATCACGCTGCTGAAGTTGCCGGTCGCCGAGAGCACGGGCGACTCCCGCACCAGCACCCGGAACCCGCTGGTCTCCTCCTCGATGTAGCCGAGCAGCGCCAGTGCGGCCTGTTCCAGCAACTCCCGTGGATGACCTGCGGTCAGCGCCGTGGTGATCCGATCCAGCAGGGACCGGACCTCCCGGTCCACCACCACCGCATAGAGCCCCTCCTTGCCGCCGAAGTGCTCGTAGACCACCGGCTTGGAGACCTTCGCCCGCGACGCGACCTCCTCGATGGAGGTGGCGTCGAAACCGCGCTCGGCGAAGATCTGTCGGCCGATCGAGATCAACTGCTCGCGACGCTGAGCGGCGGACATACGTACCCGGGCCGTCGGCTTGCCCGGTGCCGGCACCACCCGCCGCCGCTTGCCGCCCTCCACGTGGGGAGTCTCGGCCATCTCGTCACCTCGCTGGCGCTCGGTAACGCCCTGTCGTGGGATGCTGCCTGTCTTCCGCCCGGTCACCCGAAACATACTGCCAGGTAACTTGCGGGTTGGTCGCCCGGTTACCGTTGGACCGCCGGCTTGGCCAGCTTCGCCGCGATCCGTTCCGGCTTCGGCCAGCGCACGTCCCACGCCGCGCCGACCTTCTCGAACAGCCAGATCACCCGGGCCGAGATGTCGATCTGCCCCCGCAGCACACCGTGCCGGGCGCTCGTCGGATCGGCATGGTGCAGGTTGTGCCAGCTTTCCCCGAAGGACAGCAGCGCCAGCGGCCAGAAGTTCGCCGCCCGGTCACCGTGGCGCATCATGAACGGCCGCTCCCCGTACACGTGGCAGACCGAGTTGATCGACCAGGTCACGTGGTGCAGCAACGAGATGCGAACCAGGCCGGCCCAGAACAGTGCACTCAACGCGCCCTGCCAGGACCACGTCAACAACAAGCCCATGAACGCTGGCCCGAGCACCGAGACGATCACCAGCACCGGAAAGAACCGGTCCATCCGCCGGATGTCCCGGTCGGCCACCAGATCCGGCGCGAAGCGCTCCCGGTTGGACAACTCCCGCCCGAACAACCAGCCCATGTGGGCGTGGAACAGCCCCTTGACCAGACCCCGCACCGTGGTGCCGAACCGCCACGGTGAGTGCGGGTCCCCCTCCAGGTCGGAGAAGGCGTGGTGCCGCCGGTGATCGGCCACCCACTGGATGATCTCGCCCTGCACGGCGAGTGAGCCCGAGGCGGCCATCGCGATGCGCAGCCACCGCTTCGCCTTGAACGATCCATGGGTGAAGTAGCGGTGGTAGCCGACCGTGATGCCCAGGCCCGACAGCACGTACCAGAAGGCGGCGATGCCCACGTCGACCCAGCTGAGCCAGCCACCCCAGGCCACCGGCACGGCGGCGATCAGCGCCGCGAACGGGATCACCACGAAGGACCACAGCGCGATCAGGATGCCGCGTGACTGGGTGCCCTGGGTGAGGGGCTTGGGGCTGGTCGGTTGCGGGTCGAGAACAGCGGCGGACATGGCACCTCGCAGGGGACGGTCGGTTCGCAATCTACGCCTACGTCACCGTAACTTAAGGGCCCGGTAGATCGCATCAGACAGGGACACGAATGGATGCCTGATGTGTCGTACGCTCGTCCTAACCTGCACCGCATGACTGGTTACGACGCCACCGAAGTACGCCGACTGCGTACCGAGGAGCAGCTGTCGGTCCGGGAGATCCGGGCCCGCACCGGCCTCGGCCGCAACCGGATCTACGAGATGCTGCGTGGCGTTCCCGCGCCGGAACGGACCAGACGCCCCCAGGCGAAGGACGACCTGCGTGCGGAGGCGGTGGCGCTGCGCTCGACGGGCCGCCCGGTTCCGGAGATCGCGCGGCAGCTCGGGGTGAGCCGGTCGACGGCGTACCTCTGGGTCCGGCACATTCCTTTGGAACGCGACCCCGAGCAGGAGCGGCAGCGTCGGCGTGCCCACTCGAAGTTGATGACAGAGGCTCGTTGGGTGGACCACCGCCGAGAGCGGGACGAGGCTCAGGCGAAGGCACACGCGGTGGCCGGGCGGATGGTTGGTCAACTCGACGACCGCGATCTGCTCGTCCTCGGGGCGGCGATCTACTGGTGCGAGGGCACCAAGTCGAAGCCGTGGCGTCGTGATGACCATGTTCAGTTCGTCAACAGCGATCCGGGCCTGCACGCCCTGTTCCTGCGTTTCCTCGAAGTCTGTGGAGTCGACCGCGCCGTGCCGACCTATCGGGTGAGCATTCACGAGACCGCCGATCCGGATGCGGCAGCCGAGTGGTGGGCGGCCGAGCTCGGGCTGCCACGCGAGCGTTTCCGCCGAGCGACTCTGAAGAAGCACAACCCCAGGACCGTCCGCCGGAACGGTGGTGACGAGTACCGAGGCTGCCTCGTGATCAATGTGCCGCGTAGCCGCGAGCTCTACTGGCAAATAGAAGGTATGATCGCCGAGCTGTTCCGGTCCGCGGCTGAACGCACTTCTGCGCTTTGATGCGGCCTGTCGGCTTGACATCACCATGGGGTGTGGGGTAACGGCAACCCGCAGGCCTTTGGAGCCTTGAGCTCCTGGTTCGAATCCAGGCACCCCAGCAACTGCCGATCCTCGCGCCCCTGCCGAACAGGCCGGATTGTCCGGTTAGCATGGCCGCGAGACTGTCCGCGTTCCGACGGGAGCCACGTCGTGCCCGAGCCCCAAACCCGTACCGTCGTCGTGCTCGCCGCCGGTGAGGGCAAGCGGATGAAGTCCTCGTTGCCCAAGGTCCTGCACCCGCTGCTCGGCCGGACACTTGTGGGTCACGTCCTCAACGCGGCCGACCCGCTCGGTGCGGCACGCACCCTGGTGGTGGTGGGGCACGGTGCCGACCAGGTCCGCGCCCACCTCGCCGGGATCGCTCCCGAGGCCACCGCGGTTCACCAGGCCGAACAGCTCGGCACCGGACACGCGGTGCGGATCGCGCTGGAGGCCGCCCCGGAGGTCACCGGCACGGTGGTGGTGCTCAACGGCGACGTGCCGTTGCTGCGGCCGGAGACGGTCGGTGAGCTGGTGGCGGCGCACGAGAGCGAGGGCGCGGCGGCGACCGTGCTCGCGGCGCAGGTGCCGGACCCGACCGGGCTCGGACGCATCGTGCGGGACGCCGCGGGCCGGTTGGAACAGATCGTCGAGCAGCGTGACGCGACCGCCGCTCAGCTGGCGCTCCGGGAGATCAACGCCGGCATCTACGCCTTCGACGCGGCTCGGCTGCGGGACGTGCTCGGCAAGCTGTCGACGGACAACGACCAGGGCGAGGAGTACCTCACCGACGTCTTCAAGATGCTGGTGTCCGCCGGCGAGCCGGTGGGTGTGCATCTGGCGGCCGACCACAGCGAGACGCTCGGCTGCAACGACCGGGTGGAGCTGGCGGCGTTGCGCCGGCTGCTGCGCGATCGGGTCAACGAGCGGTGGATGCGGGCCGGCGTCAGTCTGCTCGACCCCGAGACCACCTGGATCGACGTGACCGTGGCACTGGATCGCGACGCGGTGGTGGATCAGAACACCCAGCTACGTGGCGGGTCGGTGATCGGCAGCGGTGCCGTGGTCGGGCCGGACGTGACGTTGATCGACACGGTGGTGGGGCCCGGCGCGACGGTGCTGCGCAGCCACGCGGTCGGCGCCGAGGTGGGGCCGGGCGCCAGCGTCGGGCCGTACGCGTACCTGCGGCCGGACGCCCGGTTGGCGGAGCGGGCGAAGGTCGGCACGTTCGTTGAGGTGAAGAACTCGGAGATCGGCGCCGGCTCGAAGGTGCCGCACCTGACGTACGTGGGTGACGCCACGATCGGCGAGCAGAGCAACATCGGTGCGGCGTCGGTGTTCGTCAACTACGACGGGGTGCGGAAGCACCGGACGGTGATCGGCAGCCACGCCCGGACAGGCGCGGACAACATGTTCGTCGCGCCGGTCGAGGTGGGCGACGGGGCGTACACCGCGGCCGGTTCGGTGATCATCGAGAACGTACCGGCGGGCGCGATGGGTGTGGCTCGGGCGCGGCAGCGCAACATCGAGGGCTGGGTGCTCAAGCGGCGGGCCGGCACCGCCGCCGCCGAGGCGGCCGAGCGTGCGCAGGGTGCTTCGGCCGGCACGTCGTCCGCAAGCGAAGGTGAGCCAATCCACGGCACCGCCGAGTCGGTGGGCGGTAGGCCTGGGGCGGGAGATACTGCAACCGAATAGTCCCCGGCCGACCACCACCGCAGGCCGGGTGCCACCGACCGAACACGGGAGCAGACGGGCCCATGGGCAGCATCGTCGCCGAAAACCGCAAGAGCCTGATGCTCTTTTCCGGACGTGGTTTTCCGGAGTTGGCCAAGGAGATCGGCGAGGTGCTCGGCGTCGCGCCGACTCCGGCCGACGCGTACGAGTTCGCCAACGGCGAGATCTTCGTACGGTTCAAGGACTCGGTACGTGGTTCGGACGCCTTCGTGGTGCAGTCGGTCACGCACGGGGTGAACACCTGGGTCATGGAGACCCTGATCATGGTCGACGCGCTGAAGCGTGGTTCGGCCAAGCGGATCACGGTCGTCCTGCCGTTCTATCCGTACTCCCGGCAGGACAAGAAGCACCGCGGCCGGGAGCCGATCTCGGCGCGGTTGGTCGCCGACCTGCTGAAGACCGCCGGGGCGAACCGCATCCTCACGGTGGACCTGCACACCGCGCAGATCCAGGGTTTCTTCGACGGCCCGGTGGACCACCTCTTCGCGATGGACATCCTGGCCGAGTACGTGGAGCGCAAGTACGCGGGCCGGCCGATGACGGTGGTCGCGCCGGACTCCGGCCGGGTGCGGGTGGCCGAGCGGTGGACGGACCGGCTGGGTGGTTGCCCGCTGGCGTTCATCCACAAGACCCGGGATCCGATGAAGCCGAACCAGGTGGTGGCGAACCGGGTGGTCGGTGAGGTCGAGGATCGGGTCTGCCTGATCGTCGACGACATGATCGACACGGGTGGCACGATCTGCCGGGCGGCGGACATCCTGAAGGAGTCGGGGGCGGCGGACGTGATCGTGGCGTCCACCCACGCGCTGCTGTCCGATCCGGCGACGGAGCGGTTGAAGAACAGCCCGATCAGTGAGGTCGTGGTGACCAACACGCTTCCGTTGCCGCCGGAGAAGCAGCTCGACAAGCTCACCGTGCTGTCGATCGCGCCGCTGCTGGCCCGGGCGATCCGCGAGGTCTTCGACGACGGCTCGGTGACCACTCTCTTCGGCGGGCTGAGCTGAGCGCCGTTCACCGCTGAGTCGTCTGGTCGGTGCCGGGCGGGAATCCGGGTGTTACGGGGACTGCCGGAAACCCGGGAAATCGCTCGGGTAGACTGGTGCGGTTGCCACGGCGAGGGTGCCCTGCGGGCCGCTGAGAAGCGCCGCACGGAGGCACCGTGATCGACGCGGTGCTCCGGGCAGTCTTCTGACGCATGAGCCCCTGCGAGCCCCCCGCCCAGCACCGCCAGACGACAAGCTGCCGCAGCGAAGCATCAGGAGTTTCCCCGTGTCCGAGGTAAAGATCAGCGCCGAGCCCCGCACCGAGTTCGGCAAGGGTGGTGCCCGCCGTACCCGCCGGGCCGGCAAGGTGCCCGCCGTGCTGTACGGCCATGGCGAGAAGCCCAAGCACATCTCGCTGCCGGCCCGCGAGTTCGCGGCGGCCATTCGTAATGGTGGCGCCAACCAGCTCCTCGCGCTCGACATCAGCGACGGCACGCAGGCGCTGGCGCTGCCGAAGGCGATCCAGCGGGACCCGATCAAGGACACCTTCGAGCACGTCGACCTGCTGCTGGTGCGTCGCGGTGAGAAGGTCACCGTGGACGTGCCGGTCCAGCTCACGGGTGAGGCGGCGCGCGACACGCTGATCGTGCACGACCACGACACCCTCTCGGTGACCGCCGACGCGACGACGGTGCCGGATCACCTGGAGGCTTCGATCGAGGGTGCCGAGGCGGGTTCCCAGATCACCGCCGCTGACGTGTCGTTGCCGGCGGGTGTGGAGCTGGCCGGCGACCCGGAGATGCTGGTCGCCTCGATCACCGCCGCGCCGACCGCCGAGCAGCTGGAGTCGACGCTGCCCGAGGTCGAGGAGGCCACCGAGGAGGCCGAGGCCGAGGTCGGCGAGGTCACCGAGGGTGCTGCCGAGGCGCCGGCCGCCGAGGGCGAGGCGGGCACCGAGGGTCGTACCGAGGCCTGACAGGCGCACAGTTTTGCGACAGGCGTCCCCGGTTCCGGGGGCGCCTGTCGGCGTATCGGATGATCGGCGGCGGGCGGTGGTTGACCGCTGGTACGAGCGGGAGGGGCGGGCGGTGACGGAGGAGACCGGGCCGTGGCTCGTGGTGGGCCTGGGTAACCCGGGCCGGGAGTACGCGGGCAACCGGCACAACGTCGGGTTCATGGTCGCCGACCTGCTGGCCGGTCGGCTGGGTGCGAAGTTCGGCCGGCACCGGCGGGCGGTGGCCGAGGTCGCCGAGGGCCGGCTGGGATTGGGCGGGCCGAAGCTGGTGCTGGCCAAGCCGCTGACCTACATGAATCTGTCCGGTGGGCCGGTGGTGGGTCTGGCGCAGTTCTACAAGGTGCCGCCGGGCCGGGTGATCGCGGTGCACGACGAGCTGGACATCGGTTACGGCCAGGTGCGGGTCAAGTGCGGCGGTGGCGAGGGCGGGCACAACGGCCTACGGTCGATGTCGAAGTCGTTGGGCACGAAGGACTACGTGCGGGTGCGGTTCGGGGTCGGTCGGCCGCCGGGGCGGCAGGATCCGGCGGACTATGTGCTGTCGGATTTCGGCGCGGTGGAGCGCAAGGAGCTGGACTTCCTGGTGGATCGGGCCGCAGACGTGGTGGAATCCGTGGTCAGCCGGGGTGTGGAGCCGACCCAGAACCTCTACCACGGGGTCTAGCGTGGGTTCCGAACTGCCCCGTTTGGCCTTCGTCTCGCGTTAGACCGGTGACCTCGACACACGCGTCTGGGGTGGGCTGTCGCGGTCGGTTCGCCGGTGGCCCGGTAGTGTGCGGGTTCGGCGGTCGGGGCGAGGCCGGCCGCTCGGCGTACGCGGATCGTGGCGACGGGAGCGGAAGCATGAGCGGTCCACCGATGATCGACGGGGCGTTCGCGCGGTGGCTGGCGGATCGGGCCGGGCAGGCGTTGCTGGGCCTGCGGGCGGAGATGGGGTTCGCCGATGCCGGTGCGTTGAAGTCGGCGGGGGACAAGGTCTCGCACGACCTGATCCGTACCGAGCTGGCGAGGTGGCGTCCGGGTGACGCGGTGCTCTCCGAGGAGGACGAGGGGTCCCGGCTGGCGTGGGCGGCCGAGGTGAACGCCGGTGCGGTGTCGCGGTTGACCGCCGACCGGGTCTGGATCATCGATCCGTTGGACGGTACCCGGGAGTTCAGCGAGCAGGGGCGCGCGGACTGGGCGGTGCATGTGGCGCTCTGGGCGCGCAACGCGACCACGTCGCACGGTCTGGTCGCCGGTGCGGTCGGGCTGCCGGCGCAGCACCGGGTGCTGGGTACGGACCTGCCGCCGGCCTATCCTCCGATGACGCCGGAGGCGGCGACGGCGGGTGGCGCGGGCCGGTTGCGGCTGGCGGCGAGTCGCAGCCGACCGCCGGTGTTCCTGACCGATCTCGCCGAGGAGGTCGGGGCGCAGTTGGTGCCGATGGGCTCGGCCGGTGCGAAGATCGCCGCGGTGGTCACCGGTGAGGTGGACGCGTACATCCATGCCGGCGGCCAGTACGAGTGGGACTCGGCAGCGCCGGTTGCTGTGGCGACGGCCACCGGACTGCACGCTTCCCGGATAGATGGTTCTGCGCTGAAATACAACGAGGCGGATCCGCGCCTGCCGGACCTGTTGGTGTGCCGTAAGGATCTCGCCAGCCGGTTACTTGCGGCGTTGCAGCGGCATTGCGGGTAGCCTGTCGCTACTTCCTGACATCCCCGACCGGAAAGGTCTGGAAAGCGGATGACCGAGCGAATCGAGCCGGTGTCATGACCAGTGCTGCCTACCAGGTCACCCATCTCGACGCGCTGGAGGCGGAGAGCATCTTCGTGATGCGCGAGGTGGTCGCCGAGTTGGAGCGGCCGGTGCTGCTCTTCTCCGGTGGCAAGGACTCGATCGTCATGCTCCGGCTGGCGCAGAAGGCGTTCGCACCGGGTCACATTCCGTTCCCGGTGATGCATGTCGACACGGGGCACAACTTCCCGGAGGTGCTCGACTACCGCGACCGCCGGGTGGCCGAGCTGGGCCTGCAACTGGTGGTGGCCAGCGTGCCGGAGGCGCTGGCCAGTGGCCTGGTCCGGGAGCCGGCGGACGGGACGCGTAACCGGATCCAGACGCCGGTGCTGCTGGAAGCGGTGGAGAAGCACCGTTTCAACGCCCTTTTCGGCGGGGCGCGGCGGGACGAGGAGAAGGCCCGGGCGAAGGAACGGATGTTCAGCTTCCGGGACGAGTTCGGCCAGTGGGATCCGAAGAACCAGCGGCCGGAGCTGTGGGCGCTCTACAACGGGCGGCATCATTCCGGCGAGTCGATCCGGGTGTTCCCGCTGTCCAACTGGACCGAGTTGGACGTGTGGCACTACATCGCCCGCGAGCGCATCGAGTTGCCGTCGATCTACTACGCGCACGAGCGTGAGGTGGTCGAGCGGGACGGGATGCTCTACGCGGTGAACGAGTTCCTGCCGGCGCGGGCCGGTGAGGAGCGGTTCAAGGCTCGGGTGCGGTATCGCACGGTCGGCGACGCCTCCTGCACGGCGGCGGTGCGTTCCGACGCGGACACGGTCGAGAAGGTCATCGACGAGGTCGCCGCGACCCGGATCACCGAGCGTGGCGCGACCCGGGGCGACGACCGGGTCAGCGAGGCCGCCATGGAGGACCGCAAGCGGGAGGGCTACTTCTGATGAGCACCGAGACTCTGGCCACTGCTGCGGTCGCCGAGGGCCGGCCGATGGACCTGTTGCGATTCGCCACGGCCGGGAGTGTCGACGACGGCAAGTCGACCCTGATCGGTCGGCTGCTCTACGACACGAAGTCGCTGTTCACCGACCAGTTGGCGGCGGTGGAGGCGGTCAGCGCGGCCCGGGGTGACGAGTACACCAACCTGGCGCTGCTCACCGACGGGTTGCGGGCGGAGCGGGAGCAGGGCATCACGATCGACGTGGCGTACCGCTACTTCGCCACGCCTCGGCGCAAGTTCATCATCGCCGACACCCCCGGGCACATCCAGTACACCCGGAACATGGTCACCGGTGCGTCCACCGCGGATCTGGCGCTGATCCTGGTGGACGCCCGCAAGGGTCTGGTCGAGCAGTCCCGCCGGCATGCCTTCCTCTGCTCGCTGTTGCGGGTGCCGCACCTGGTGCTCTGCGTCAACAAGATGGATCTGGTCGACTTCTCGCAGGAGGTCTTCGAGCGGATCGCCGACGAGTTCACCACGTTCGCCGCGAAGTTGGACGCGCCGGATCTGACGGTGGTGCCGATCTCCGCGTTGCGGGGCGACAACATCGTCAGCCGTTCGGAGAACATGCCCTGGTACGAGGGCCCGGCGCTGCTGCACCACCTGGAGCGGGTGCACATCGCCAGCGACCGTAACCTGGTCGATGTCCGCTTCCCGGTGCAGTACGTGATCCGCCCCCAGTCGACCACGGTGACCGACTACCGGGGCTATGCCGGCCAGGTGGCCTCAGGGGTGCTCAAGCCGGGTGACGAGGTGATGGTGCTGCCCTCGGGCTTCACCAGCCGGATCGCCGCGGTGGAGACCGCGGACGGGCCGGTCGCGGAGGCGTTCCCGCCGATGTCGGTGACGGTACGCCTGGAGAACGAGATCGACATCTCGCGTGGTGACATGATCTGCCGGCCGAACAACGCGCCGGCGGTGGCCCAGGACATCGAGGCGATGGTCTGCTGGATGGACGAGACACGTCCGTTGCAGGTCGGCGGCAAGTACTCGATCAAGCACACGACCCGTGCGGCGCGGGCCATCGTCCGAGACCTGCATTACCGCCTCGACATCAACTCGCTGCATCGCGACGAGTCAGCGACCGAGTTGCGGCTCAACGAGATCGGCCGGGTCCGCCTGCGGACCACCATCCCGCTGCTGGCCGACGAGTACCGGCGCAACCGCACCACCGGCGGGTTCATCATCATCGACGAGGCCACCAACCGCACGGTCGGCGCCGGCATGATCGTCGAAACCCCCTGACTCACCCAGCACGCTTGTTGATCAAGAAGTTCTGGTCGGGATCGCGCTGAATCCCGACCAGAACTTCTTGATCAACGGGTAGGGGGTCAGTCCAGGCGGGTGGCGCCTGGGGCGGGGGTGGCGGTGGTGAAGGTGGGTGCGGTGAAGGCGCGGTCGGTGTAGGCGGCGGTGACGGCGGCGGCAACCCGGTCGGACTGGTCCGCTTCGACCAGGGCGAGCACGCAGCCGCCGAAGCCACCACCGGTCATCCGGGCGCCGAGCGCCCCCGCGGCCAGCGCGGCCTCGACCGCGACGTCCACCTCGGGGACGGTGATGGCGAAGTCGTCCCGCATGGAGGCGTGCGAGGCGGTGAGCAGCGGACCGATCCGCCGGACCTGCCCGGCACGGAGCAGCGCGACGGTGTCGAGCACCCGCTGGTCCTCGGTGACCACGTGGCGGACCCGGCGGCGGGTCTCGTCGTCGGGCAACCGGGCCAGCGCCTCGTCGAGGCCGGCGACGGGCACGTCCCGCAGGGCGGGTACGTCGAGCAGTGCGGCGGCCTTCTCGCAGCTGGCGCGGCGGGCCGCGTACTCGCCGTCGGCGTGCCGGTGCGGGGCGCGACTGTCGATCACCAGCATCGCGAGGCCCGCGGCGTCGAGGTCGAACGGGATGTGTTCGACCTGCTCGGTGCGGCAGTCGAGGAAGAGGGCGTGTCCGGTGCGGCAGCGGATCACCGCTGACTGATCCATGATGCCGGTGGGCGCGCCGACGTACTGGTTCTCGGCGCGCTGGGCCAGCCGGGGCTGCTGTTCGGCCGGCAGGTCCAGCCGGCCCAGGTTGACGAGGGCGGCGAGCACGGCGGCCTCCAGCGCGGCGGAGGAGGAGAGCCCGGCGCCCAGCGGCACGTCGGAGGCGACGGCCAGCCGGGCGCCGGTCACGGGGTGGCCGGCCTCCCGCAGCGCCCACACCACCCCGGCCACGTACGCCGCCCAACCGGTCACCCGACCGGGGCGGCTCACCTCGTCGGTGCCGAAGCTGACCGTTTCGCCGGTCAGCTCGGAGCAGACCGTCCAGCTGCCGGTCGGCTGCGGCGTGGCCGCGACGACGGTGCGCAGTGGAAGCGCGAACGGCAGCACGAATCCGTCGTTGTAGTCGGTGTGCTCACCGATCAGGTTGACCCGGCCGGGAGCCGCCCAGCGGCCGGCGGGCGCCTCGCCGTAGGCGTGCTGGAAGCAGCTGGTGGCACGGTCGGCCACCGCGTCGGAGTGACTGGTCACCGGCGGTCCAGGACCTGCGTGCGGTAGAAGACCCAGGCGTCGGTCACGATGTCGTGCAGGGTGGGCTTGCGGGGTTCCCAGCCCAGCTCGGCGCGAGCCAGGGCGGAGGAGGCGACCAGCTCGGCCGGGTCGCCCTCGCGGCGGGGCGCCACCTCGACCGGCACCGGGTGCCCGGTGACCTCCCGGACGACCTCGACCACCTGCCGGTTGGTGAAGCCGTTGCCGTTGCCGAGGTTGTAGATGCGGTGCTGGCCGCCGGTGGCCGCGTCCAGGGCGAGCAGGTGGGCCCGGGCCAGGTCCGAGACGTGGATGTAGTCGCGGACGCAGGTGCCGTCGACGGTGGGGTAGTCGTCGCCGAAGAGTTGCAGCTTGTCCCGCCGGTCGGCGGCCACCTGCAGGGCGATCGGGATGAGGTGTGTCTCGGGGTCGTGCCGTTCGCCGAGGACGACGTCACCGTCGAGGTGGGCACCGGCGACGTTGAAGTAGCGCAGCGACACGGCGGCCAGGCCGTGCCCGATCGACTCGGACGTGAGCGCCATGTCGGCGGCGAGCTTCGTCGCCCCGTACGTGTTCGTGGGTGCCTTGACGGCGGTCTCCGGGATGGGCAGCTCGGTGGGATTGCCGTAGACCGCGGCGGTCGAGGAGAACACCAGCCGCGGTACCCCGGCGGCCCGCACCGCGTCGATGAGCGCCAGCGTGCCGACGGTGTTGTTGTGCCAGTACCGCTCGGGGGCGACCATCGACTCACCGGCGGCGATCAGCGCGGCGAAGTGCAGCACGCCGTCGAAGCCGGCCTGCCGGGTGAGCACCTTGCCCGCGTCGTGGATGCCGGCCTCGATGTGGGTGGCTTCGGGAGCCAGTGCGACCCGGTGGCCGGTGCGCAGATCGTCCAGCACGACCACCTCGTGTCCGGCGTCGAGCAGCATCCGGGTCACCACGCTGCCGATGAAGCCGGCCCCGCCGGTGACGAGCAGTTTCACGTCGGTTCCTCCCGCCTGGCCGGCACGGTCGCGGCCTCGTGGTGGTCACCCTACGGCCCTGGGCTGGTTACCATCACTCCCATGCGGGCCTCGCGTCGGCGCATATCCCGGCGGCGTGGCCACGACCTGCACCGCCGCCAGCCGGGACCGGTGGCCCGAGCGGTCGCCCGGGTCGTGGTCCGGGCCGCCGACGGTACCCTGCGGCTCGTCACCGACCTGCTGGGTGCCGGCCCGACCGCCGGCCGGGAGCGGATAAGTGAGGCGGAACTGCGGGATCTGGTCGCCGTCAACACGATCCTCGATCCGGTGGAGCGGCGCATCATCGACGACGTGCTGGTGGCCGGCGCCAGCCTGGTGCGTGAGGTGATGATGCCCCGTACCGAGGTGGTGTTCCTCTCCGCGACGCTGCCGATCGCCGAGGCGGAACCGCTGGTGCGGGCCGGTCCGCACACCCGCTATCCGGTGGTCGACGGCACCCATGACGACGTGGTCGGCGTCGTGCACCTGCGTGACCTGCTGCTCGGCCCGGACCGGGAACCGGGGACCACGGTCGGTCAGTTGGCCCGGGAGGTCAAGCGGCTGCCGGCCAGCAAACGGGTGCTCGCCGCGTTGACGGAGATGCGACGGGAGGGGCATCACCTGGCGGTGGTGGTCGACGAGTACGGGGGTACCGCCGGGATCGTCACCTGCGAGGACCTGATCGAGGAACTGGTCGGTGAGATCCATGACGAGTACGCGGACGTTCCCGAGCCGGCGTACACGGGGCTGCCGGCGGTGGTGGACGGCCGGCTCAATCTCGCCGACTTCGCCGAACGTACCGGTGTGTCTCTGCCGCCGGGACCGTACGAGACGGTGGGTGGGTTCGTGATGGCCGCGTTGGGGCGGTTACCGGCGCCGGGCGACGAGGTTCCGGTCCCCGCGGAGTCGGTGGGGACGCCGGCCGGTGGCTGGCTGCTGCGGGTGCTGACCCTGGAAGGTCGGCGGGTGGCCCGGCTCGCGGTCACCGCCGCGCGCCTGCCCGAGCAGCGGCGCGAGGTGCTCTCGGCCGTCGACCCGGCCCGACCCGCCGGCCCGTCATGACGTACGCCGGGCCAGCTGACAGAATTGCCGGCATGTCCGACGTTCCCGTCCGCCCCCGCGTCTTCTCCGGCATCCAGCCGACCGCCGACTCGTTCCACCTCGGCAACTATCTGGGCGCGGTGCGGCACTGGGTGGCGTTGCAGGAGTCGCACGACGCGTTCTACTGCGTGGTCGACCTGCACGCCATCACCGCCGGGCACGACCCGAAGGTGCTGCACCAGCGTTCCCGGGTGGCCGCCGCGCAGTTGCTCGCGGTCGGTCTGGACCCGGAACGCTGCACCCTGTTCGTGCAGTCCCAGGTGCCCGAGCACGCCCAGCTGGCGTGGGTGCTCGGCTGCCTCACCGGGTTCGGTGAGGCCAGCCGGATGACCCAGTTCAAGGACAAGTCGCAGAAGCAGGGCAACGAGCGGTCCAGCGTCGGCCTGTTCACCTACCCGATCCTGCAGGCCGCCGACATCCTGCTCTACCAGGCCAACGCCGTACCGGTCGGTGAGGACCAGCGCCAGCACCTGGAGCTCTCCCGGGACCTGGCGCAGCGGTTCAACTCGCTGTTCGGCCGGACCTTCACGGTCCCGGCACCGCACATCGTCAAGGCCACCGCGAAGATCACCGATCTGCAGGACCCGACCGCGAAGATGTCGAAGTCGTCCTCGTCACCGGGCGGCATCGTCGACCTGCTCGAGGACCCGGCGCGTTCGGCGAAGAAGATCCGGTCGGCGGTGACCGATACCGGCCGGGAGATCGTCTTCGACGAGGCGACCAAGCCGGGCATCGCCAACCTGCTCACCATCTTCTCGACGTTGAGCGGTCGGAGCATCGACGACCTGGTCGCGGCCTACGACGGTAAGGGCTACGGCGACCTGAAGAAGGACCTCGCCGAGGTGGTCCGACAGTTCGTCAGCCCCATCCAGCAGCGCACCCGTTCGTATCTCGACGATCCCGCCCAGTTGGACAAGCTCCTCGCCGCCGGCGCGGAGAAGGCCCGTGCGGTGGCGGCGCCGACGTTGCGTACCGCGTACGAGCGGGTGGGTTTCTTCCCCCCGGTGCGCGGTGAGTGACCGCCCGAGCGAGGGTGACGGTGCGGGCAGGGGCCGATGGCCGGAGGGGTGGCGTGCAGCGTGGATCAGGGGACCGGAGCGCCGGCGGTCGGCGACAGTGTCCAGATCGGCATCGCGGTCGACATCCCGGCGCCGTGGGGCGGCCTGCTGACCCGGCGTCGGCTGGAGGCCGGTGACCCGAACGCCGTGCCGGCCCACGTCACGCTGCTCGGGCCGACGGAGATTCCGGTGACCGCGTTGCCGGCGGTGGAGCGGCACCTGACCCAGGTCGCCGCCGCTCACCTGCCGTTCAGCCTGCACCTTCGCGGTACGGGCACCTTCCGGCCGGTGACCCAGGTGGTCTTCGTCGCGGTCGCCGCCGGCATCAGCGAGTGCGAACTGCTCGCCGCCGCGATCAACGCCGCCCCGCAGCTACGCCGGGAGCTTCGGTTTCCCTACCATCCGCACGTGACGGTCGCCCAGGACGTCGCGCCGGAGGCGCTGGACAAGGCGTACGAGGACCTGGCGGACTTCTCCGCGATGTTCGAGGTGGACCACTTCACGCTTTTCTCGCACAGTGGGCAGGCGCGCTGGCAGCCCCGCCGGGACTTCCGACTGGGTGGCTGACCGCCCCCGGGCCGGCACGTCGGGTACCTCTGACACGGCGACGACGGATCGGTGAGGATGACGACGTGAACGTTCTGGGTCGGGTCGAGGCGGCCGTCGACCGCCGGCTGACCGCCGCGCGCCGCCGCTCCCCGGCCTTCGGTCACCTGTGGCGTGCCGGGGTGCTCTACACCGATCTCCAGGGCGGCCGGCTGGCCGCCGCCATCGCCTACTACGGCTTCTTCGCGGTCTTCGCGCTGGCCCTGGTCGCGTACGCGATCTTCGGCGCGATCCTGGAGGACAACGACGAGGTGAGCGCGGCGGCGGAGGAGTTCCTCGGCGAGAACCTGCCGTTTCTCGATCCGGCCCAGGTCGCCGACAGCAGCGGCACCGCCGGAGTGGCCGGTCTGCTGATCCTGGTGTTGACCGGGATCGGCTGGGTGGAGGCGATCCGTTCCTCGCAGCGGCTGATCCACGGGCTCAACCAGCATCCGGGCAACCTGGTCGTGCGCCGCCTGGTCGACCTGGGTGTGCTGGTGGTCGTCTTCGTGCTGCTCGGTCTCTCGGTGGCGGCCGTGGACGCGCTGGAGACGCTGCTGCGGTTCCTGCTGCGTAGCACCGGCTCGTTCGCGCTGACCACGGTCAGTGCGCTGCTCAGCGTGCTGGTCAACGCGGTACTGGCCACGCTGCTGCTGGTCGCGGTGCCCCGGGTGCGGATGAGCCGGTCCCGGTTGCGGCCGGTGGTGCTGATCGTCGCGGTCGGCATCACCCTGCTCAACACCGTCGGCCGGTTCTGGGTGGGTCGGGTCGAACACAATCCGGCGTACACGGTGGTGGCCACCGCCGTCGGACTGCTGGTCTACCTCTACCTGCTCAACCAGCTGGTGCTCTTCGGCGCCGCCCTGGCGGCGACGAGCCGGCGCGGACGGACCGTGGACCTGGTTGGGCGGCCCCCACCTGTGGACCTCGACCTGGACACCGATCCCGGTACCCCGGGCGGGGCCGGTTGACCCACCGGTCGAGCGTTGCGCCGAACCCACCCCCACCTGGCCGAACACCGACGATGATGGTCTGCGTGGGGGCACTCGTGACGTTGGACCTGCCGGCCGGTTCGCCGATGCTGGAGCTGCCGTGGATCATCACGTTCGGTCCGCTCAGCGACGCCGACGAGTGGGAGCCGGTGGTGTGCGGCCCGTACGAGCGACCGCACGCGTTGGCGTTGGCCGAGGCGGTGGTGGCCGAGGAGCAGCTGATGGCGGTGGTGGAACCGTTGGTGCCGGCGGTGTCGGTGGAGCAGATCCGGGGCGAGATCGCCGCCGCGCAGCTCGCCGCGCAGGACGAGGTGGCCCGGGTGGACCAGGCCGACCTCTACGGCGACTACGAGGACACCATCGACGAGGAGGAGTTGGAGGCGGCCGAGCACGACCGGGCCTCGGGTCCGCTGCCGGCACCGGACGTGGCCGAGCTGCGTGCCGGGTTCGCCCGGATCGCGGCTCAGCTCACCACCGGTTGAGGCTGATGGCCTGCCGGTACCCGTCGTGGTCGTCGGCGACAGCGGACGAGCACCCGATGCCGGCGCCCGGGGGATCGCCCCGGACACCGGCACCGTCGCACCCCCCACCACAAGGGGTCGTGCCCAGCCGCCCGGCGGCGCGGAGCACGCCGGACGGCCGAGTCGATGGCGGGCTTACCCGTTCAGTGCCGCTCGAACCAGACCGCCGAGTCGACCGGCAGCAGGTGGCCGCCGTCGCGTTCGGTGAGCGTGGCGCTGGCGACCAGCGGCGTGCCGTACCCGTCGATCACCACCGGTGCGTCGCTGATGTTGACCGCGCAGGTCAGCACGGTGTCACCGGCCTCACGTTGGAAGGCGAGCACCCCGGGACCGGACTCCAGCCAGGTGATGCCGCCGAGGTCGGCCAGCGTCGGATGGGTGTGCCGGATCCGCAGTGCCGCACGGTACAGCTCAAGGGTGGAGCCGGGCGTGCCGGTCTGTGCGGCCACCGAGAGGGCCCGCCAGGTCGTCGGAGCCGGCAGCCAGCTCAGCTCGCTGCCGGCCGGTCCGAAGCCGTACGGCGCCAGCTCGCCACTCCACGGGATCGGTACCCGGCAGCCGTCCCGGCTCTCGCCGGTGCGCAGGAAGGCCGGATCCTGGCGCAGCTCGTCGGGCAGGTCGAGCACCTCGGGCAGGCCCAGTTCCTCACCCTGGTAGAGGTAGGCGCAGCCGGGCAGGGCGAGCATCAGCAGCGCGGCGGCCCGGGCCCGGCGCAGCCCGATCTCGCCGTCGCCGTAGCGGGTGACGTGCCGCTGCCGGTCGTGGTTGGACAGCACCCAGGTGGTCGGGGCACCGACGATGGTGGACTCGGCCAGCGCCGTGTCGATCACCTTGCGGAACGAGTCGGCCGACCAGGTGGCGTCGAGGAAGTCGAAGCTGAACGCCTGGTGCAGTTCGTCGGGGCCGATGTAGCGGGCCAGCCGCTGCGGGGTCTCGGCCCACGCCTCGGCGACGGCCATCCGACCGCCCGGGTAGCTGTCCAGGATGGGCCGCCAGGCGCGGTAGATGTCGTGCACCTCGTCCTGGTCGAAGTAGGGCAGCCGGCCCTTGCCGAGCAGCTCGGACTGGCGCCGGCCGGTGGTCATCGAGTTGAAACCGACGTCCGGCAGCCCTTCGGCCTTGATCATGCCGTGGGCCACGTCGATCCGGAATCCGTCGACGCCCCGGTCCAACCAGAAGCGGAGGATGTCCTCGAACTCGGCGCGTACCTCGGGGTGCCGCCAATTGAGGTCGGGTTGCGCGGGGTCGAACAGGTGCAGGTACCACTGGCCGTCGGGAACCCGGGTCCAGGCCGGGCCGCCGAAGATGCTCTCCCAGTCGTTCGGGGGCTGAGCGCCGTCGTCGCCCTTGCCGTCGGCGAAGAGGTAACGCGCCCGTTCCGGTGAGCCGGGTGCGGCGGCCAGCGCCGCGGTGAACCAGGGGTGCTGGTCGGAGGTGTGGTTCGGCACGATGTCGACGATGATCCGCAGGCCGAGCGCGTGGGCGTCGGTGATCATCGCCTCGAAGTCGGCGAGGTTGCCGAACATCGGGTCGACGTCGCGGTAGTCGGCGACGTCGTAGCCGCCGTCGACCATGGGCGAGGTGTAGAACGGGGTCAGCCAGAGTGCGTCGACCCCCAGTTCGCGCAGGTAGGGCAGGCGCTCCCGGATGCCATGGAGGTCACCGATGCCGTCGCCGTCGGAGTCGGCGAAGCTGCGGACGTAGACCTGGTAGACGACGGCGGACCGCCACCAGTCGGCGTCGGAGGTCAGCGGCGAGGGGATGCTGACGGTCATCGGGTGTTCCCCGTTCTGTGGCGCGGTACGGCGGTACCCGGCGGGTGGGCGAGGTGGGGACGCACGGGTGTCTGAGAAGAATGCCGCGCCAGCCTTGCAAGAGTCAAGCATTTCTTGCGCAAGAGGGGTCGGTAATGCCCTTGGTGCGGGCTACGTCACGTCGGGACCGTCGGCGCGGTGGGGCCACGTCATGCCGGGACCGCGAGCGCGGGCGGCGCCGGCCGTTGCCGCCCCGGGCCGCTCGGCGCGGACGCGCTGTCCTGCCGTGCCACAGCGGTGGAACCCCGCACCACCAGTTCCGGCCGGAACAGGTACTCCGAGTGCGGGGCACCGTGGCCGTTGATCTCGTCGACCAGCGCCCGGACCGCGGCGACCGCCATCGCGGCCACCGGTTGGCGCATGGTGGTGAGCGGCGGATCGGTGAAGGCCATCAGTGGCGAGTCGTCGTAGCCGACCACCGAGAGATCCTCCGGTACGGACATGCCGCGTTGCCGGGCGGCGCGGATGGCACCGAGTGCCATCAGGTCGGAGCCGCAGACGATGCCGGTGGCGCCGCGCTCGATCAGCCGACCGGCCGCCGCCTCGCCGCCCTCGACGCCGAACAGCGACAGCTCGGTCAGCTCGGCCAACTCGCCCTCGTCGACGCCGGCGAGGCGCTCCATCGCCGCCTTGTAGCCGCTGACCTTGCGCTGCACCGGCACGAAGCGGTCCGGACCGGTGATCAGGCCGATCCGCCGGTGGCCCAGGGCCACCAGGTGGGCCACGGCCAGCTCGGCGGCCTCCCGGTCGTCGCAGGAGACGAAGGGTGCCGGAATGCCCGGCGCGTATCCGTTGATCATCACGATCGGCAGCGGGCGGGCGAGCAGGGTCCGGTACCGGTCGTGGTCGGCGGCGGTGTCGGCGTGCAGGCCGGAGACGAAGACGATCCCGGAGACCTGCCGGTCCAGCAGCATCTCGACGTACTCGTCCTCGCGTACGCCGCCGGGGGTCTGGGTGCACAGCACCGGGGTGTAACCGGTGGGGGCCAGAGCCGACTCGATGATCTGGGCGAACGCCGGAAAGATCGGATTGTCCAGCTCCGGGACCACCAGGCCGACCAGTCCGGCGCTGCGCTTGCGCAGTCGGGCGGGGCGCTCGTACCCGAGCACGTCGAGGGCGGTCAGGACGGCCTGCCGAGTCTCGGGTGCCACGCCGGGGCGGTCGTTGAGCACCCGCGACACCGTGGCTTCGCTGACGTCGGCCTGCTGGGCGATGTCGGACAGGCGAGCGCGCATGGCGGCACTGTAGCTCACCGCCAAGTTCTTGCGCATTGGTCAGCAAGAACTTGCAGAATCGAGCAGTAGTCATCGGGAGCGTTCCCACGACGCTTGCTCCGAGCGAGGCCTGCCGGGACGAAGAGTATTGCCGAGGTGTGCGCACGGTGACGCTGGTTGGGAGTTCGGTCACCCCAGTCGGGGGCAAAATGCCCAGATAGCGACACTTGTCAACTGTTGAAGTTGCGGGCGAGGCACGGTTGTTGCCGGAGTGTTCGCAAGGGGTTTCTAGTTACGAAAGTTCTTGCTACTGTCCCCGCCGTTACCCGGCAGGCAATTTAGGAGCGAACATGCGCCGCACAGCCAGGGGGATCGCCGTACTCGCCGCTGCCACTCTCGCCCTTTCCGTCGCCGCGTGCGGCGGGGAGGACGACCAGGCGGCCGAGGAGCAGCCGGCGGTCGACCCCGCGTCCCTCACCGCAGAACTGACCTGGTGGGACACCTCGGATCCGAAGAACGAGGGTCCGGCGTTCCAGGAGCTGATCGCCAAGTTCAACCAGACCTACCCGAACGTAAAGATCAACTATCAGTCGGTCCCGTTCGGCGAGGCGCAGAACAAGTTCAAGACCGCCGCACAGGCGAATTCCGGGGCACCGGACATCCTGCGGGCCGAGGTCGCCTGGGTGCCCGAGTTCGCCTCGCTGGGCTACCTGTACGCGCTGGACGGCTCCGAGCTGCTCGCCGACGAGTCGGACTTCCTGGAGACCCCGCTCGCGTCCAACAAGTTCGACGGCAAGACCTACGGCGTTCCCCAGGTCACCGACAGCCTCGCCCTGATGTACAACAAGGAGCTGCTGAGCCAGGCCGGCATCGGTGCACCCCCGAAGACCTGGGCCGAGCTGAAGACCGCGGCGCAGACCATCAAGGAGAAGACCGACGCTGAGGGTGTCTACATCAACCCGGCCGGCTACTTCCTGCTGCCCTTCATGTACGGCGAGGGCGGCGACCTGGTCGACACTGCGAGCAAGAAGATCGTCATCGACTCGGAGCAGAACGCGGCCGGGCTGGCGATCGCCAAGGACCTGATCGACAGCGGTGCGGCCGCCAAGCCGTCCGCCAACGACGCCTACGGCACCATGATGACCCTCTTCAAGGAGAAGAAGGTCGCCATGATCATCAACGGGCCGTGGGAGGTAAACAACGTCCAGCAGGCGCCGGGCTTCGGCGGCCTGGCAAACCTGGGTATCGCGCCGGTCCCGGCCGGCTCGGCGAAGGCCGGTGGCCCGGTCGGCGGCCACAACTACGTGATCTGGTCCGGCATGCCGCAGGAGAAGGTCGACGCCGCCGTCGCGTTCGTCAAGTTCATGAGTTCCGCCGAGTCGCAGGCGTTCCTGTCGGAGAAGCTGGGCCTGCTGCCGACCCGCACCTCGGCGTACGACCTCGACGCGGTGAAGAACAACGCGACCGTCGCCGCGTTCCAGCCGGTCGTGGAGGCTGGTGTGGGTCGCCCGTGGATCCCCGAGGCCGGTCAGTTCTTCGGCCCGCTCGACCAGATGGCCACCGAGGTCCTGATCCAGAACAAGGACCCGAAGGCCGCGCTGGACACCGTCGCCAAGAAGTACAAGGCCGAGGTCGTCCCCTCGTACGAGAACTGATCTGACCGCCGGCTCTGAGCCGGTGACCTCTCGGCACCCGGCAGGGTCGCGTGACCGTCCCAGGTCGCGGGGCCCTGCCGGGCCTCCCCGCATGGAGCGCAGCTGATGACCACCGTGACAGCCGAACCGGCGTCGCCTTCGACGCCGTCCGGCCGATCCGCTCGTCCGTCCCGGCTGCGCCGCAGCTGGGACAAGCACTGGTACGCCTGGGCGATGGTGCTGCCCGTCGTCATCGTCCTGGCAGTTCTGATCTTCTACCCGCTGTTCCGCGGGATCTGGCTCTCCTTCACCAACCTGAACGAAGCGAACCAGGTCGCCGAGATCTGCACCAAGTCGATCACCGGCAGCGAGGTCTGCGCCGACAATCCGAACAAGTGGGAGTTCGTCGGGCTGGACAACTACGTGCGGGTGCTCACCGGTGAGGTCGGTGAGTTCTGGCAGTGGACCGGCACCACGCTGATCTGGACCTTCGTCTGCGTGGCCTTTCACTTCGGCCTCGGCCTCGGCCTGGCCACCATGCTCAACCGTCCGATGCGGTTCCGGGGCCTCTACCGGGTGCTGCTCGTACTGCCCTGGGCGGTGCCCGCCTTCGTCAGCGCGTTCGCCTGGAAGTTCATCTTCAACGAGCGCTTCGGCCTGGCCAACGCGCTGCTCTCCGCGGTCGGCATCGACCCGGTCTCGTGGTTCGCCGACCGGTGGACGGCGCTGCTCACCGCCATCGTCACCAACATCTGGCTCGGCGTGCCGTTCATGATGGTGGCGCTGCTGGGTGGCATGCAGACCATCCCGTCGGAGCTGTACGAGGCGGCCGAGATCGACGGTGCCTCCGCCTGGCAGCGGTTCAAGAACATCACCCTGCCCGGCCTGCGGCCGGTCAGCATGACGGTGATCCTGCTCGGCACCATCTGGACGTTCAACATGTTCCCGATCATCTTCCTGGTGACCGAGGGACAGCCGGCCGGGCAGAGCGAGATCCTGGTGACCGGTGCCTACCGGGCCGCCTTCGAGGGCATCCGTAACTACTCGCTGGCCTCGACCTACGGCGTACTGATCCTGTCCATCCTGCTGGTGTTCTCGGTGTTCTACCGCCGGGCGCTACGCAAGCAAGGCGAGGTGTGGTGATGAGTCGCGTGAAGCGCCCCGGACGTAGCCGGCGCAGCCCGGCGCGGTCCGTCCTGCTGCACGGCACACTGCTCATGGCCTCGGTGATCGCGATTGGCCCGATCGTCTGGGTGCTGCTCTCCTCGCTGAAGCCCGGGTACGCGATCCAGAGCAGCGAGCTGACCCTGTTCCGGGACACCACGCTTGCCAACTACAGCTACGTGTTGACCGAGACGAACTTCCCCAGGTGGTTCCTGAACTCGGTGATCGTCGCGGCCTTCACCATGGGCATCGGCATCTTCCTGTCGGCCACCACCGGATACGCGGTGTCCCGGTTCAACTTCCCGGGCCGTCGACCGCTGATGATGGTCTTCCTGGTCACCCAGATGTTCCCGGTGGCCATCCTGATCGTCCCGATCTACACGATCATGGCCCGGTTGGGGCTGATCAACACGATGCCCGCGCTGATCATCGCGTACCTGACCATCGCGGTGCCGTTCTGCGCCTGGATGTTGAAGGGCTACTTCGACTCCATCCCCACCTCGCTGGACGAGGCGGCGGCGTTGGACGGGTGCGGCCCGTTCGCCACCTTCTGGCGGGTGGTGCTGCCGCTGGCCCGCCCGGCCGTGGCGGTCACCGCCTTCTACACCTTCCTCACGGCGTGGGGTGAGGTGGCGTACGCGTCGGCCTTCATCCAGACCGACAACAAGTTCACCCTCGCGTACGGGCTTCAGCAGTTCGTGCCGCAGTTCAATCCGCAGTGGGAGTACCTGACCGCCGCTGCCGTGCTGGTCACCGTGCCGGCCGGACTGGTCTTCTTCTTCGCCCAGAAGCATCTGGTCTCCGGCCTGACCGCCGGCGGCACGAAGGGCTGACCGGGCGGGGCGCGGGTGGGCGCTGTCAGCGGGTGGGCGTGTCAACCACGCCCGCCCGCCCCGACGGTGGTGGTCAACGCTGCCGGCCGAACAGGACGCGGACGCCGGAGAGATAGGTCGCCACGTCCGGGCCGCCCGTGATGATCCGTTGCAGGAACCAGCCCGGCAAGAGGCCGAACAGGGCTGCGGCGACGGCCGCCGGGTCGGCGTCGGCGGGCAGCTCGCCGGCTTCCTGGGCCCTTCTGGCCAGCACCTCGAAGTACCCGCGAAGCTTGGTGTACCTGCTCGCCGCGAACTCGCCAAGTGCCGGGTCCCGTTGCGCCTCTCCCCACACCTGGATCGCGATCCGCAGCACCCCCTCGTCGCCGGCCTGCTCCGCCATGTACGCCAGCGCGTACTCCAGCGCCTTGTCCAGGGGTAGCGGCGGATCCTGCCGGGCCAACTCGTCGAAGACCTGCTCGGCGCCGTCGATCGTCTCCTCGGCGATGGCGCTGATCAGGGACGCCTTGCTCGGGAAGTAGCGGTAGACCGCTCCGACCGAGAGCCCTGCCTCGGCGATCACGTCCTGCATCGTCGTGCGGTGGAAACCCTCACGCAGGAAGCAACGGCGAGCCGCGTCGACGATCTGGCGGCGGCGGGCGGCGAGGTGCTCCTCCGAGACACGTGGCACGGGTTACATCCTAGAACGAGCGTTCGTTCTTGACAGGAATCGACCGGCGGGCAGAGTCTGGAGCCATAAAAGAACGAGTGTTCGTTTTAGGAGAGTGGAGCCATGCCGACCCGGAACCGGTCACCCCTGCTGCTCGCCGTCCTTGTCGCCGCACTCGCGGTCATCGGGCAGGCGCTGCTCGTACCCCTGTTCGCGACTCCGGCGGCGAACCTGGCCCCGCGCGACCTGCCGGTCGCCGTCGCCGGCCCGGCGCCGGCCGTGGCCGAGCTGGCCGGGCGGCTGGCTGCCGCGCGTCCCGGCGCCTTTTCGGTGACCACGTTGCCTGACGCGGAGGCGGCCGACCGGGCGCTACGGGACCGGGAGATCTACGGCGCGTTCGTGATCGGAACCGACGGCCTCGCCCTGCACACCGCGTCGGCCGCCAGTCCCACGGTTGCCGCACTGCTCACCGAGGCGGTCGGCCAGTTGGGCGAAGGGCATCCGGTCACCGTGGTCGAGGTGGTGCCGACCACCACCGACGATCCCCGGGGTGCCGGGTTCGCCGCCGGCTTCCTACCGCTGGCGATGACGAGCCTGCTCGCCGGTGCGTTGCTGGTCCTGCTGGTCGCCGGCGGCCTGGCGCGCCTGGTCGGGCTGGTGGCGACCGGCCTACTGGCGGGCCTGGTCGGCGTCACCGTCCTGCACGGCTGGCTGGGCGTCATCGCCGGGGACCGGCTCGCCGAGGGTGCCGCCATCGGCTTGTTCGCCCTGGCCGCGTCGGCCATCGTGGCCGGACTCGGCGCCCTCCTCGGGCGACCCGGCATCGGGCTGGGTGCGCTGCTGGTCTTCCTGCTCGGCAATCCGCTCTCCGCGGTCGGCGCCGCACCGGAGCTGCTGCCGCAGCCGTGGGGTGCGCTCGGCCAGTGGCTACCGGTGGGTGCCGGTGGCACGCTGCTGCGCTCGGTGGCGTTCTTCGACGGCGCCGGCGCCGGTCGCCCGATTGCCGTGCTGGCCGGCTACGCGGTGGTGGGGCTGGCGCTGGTGCTGGTGGCCTCCCGGATGCGCCGGGATGCCTCTACTACAAACGGTCGTTGATAGGGCAGGATGGGTCGGGTGGAAGCACTTCGACTCATCCTTCTCTACGTCCACCTGATCGGGTTCGCGCTGCTGCTCGGTGGCGCGATCGCCCAGTACCTCACTGGCAAGATCCGGGTCAACGCCGCCATGCTGTGGGGTTCGGTGATCCAGCTACTGACCGGCCTCGGCCTGAGCGCGCCGCTGCGTGACGGCGACGAGCCGGCACCCGCGAAGCTTGTGACAAAGCTGGTGCTCGCCCTGCTGATCTTCGTCATGGTCTTCTTCTCCCGCAAGCGGGCGGAGGTCAACCGGGGGCACTTCCTCGCCATCGTGGGATTGACCCTGGTCAACGCCGCCGTGGCGGTCTTCTGGCGATAGTCGGCAACCGGCGGGGTGGCGCCGGGAAAAGGGACTTTTTCCGCACGTGCGGGCCCGCCTGCCGGCACTCTGAGTGATGTGCCCCACCCGAGCATTACGTAGGGGTAACAGGGCTCCAACAGTCCTGCACGATTGTCGGTCGGCAGGTGGGCGCGGGCGTACGCTCTGCTCCCGTAACGTGGGACGCCGGCGGCAAGGCGCAGGCCGGCTCAAGGGCTGCCACCGCGTACCCCGCGGTGTGCAATGGGAAGGAGACGTCTTGCGCTCGGTGCGTGGGATGCGGATCGCCTCGATCATCGCGGCGGGTGGGCTCGTACTGAGCGCCGCCGCCTGTGGCGAGGCCCCGGATGAGGACAACAACGCCGGCTCCGGCGGCGAGGCGTACAGCGCCTGTATGGTCACCGACGTCGGCGGCATCGACGACAAGTCGTTCAACGCCTCCGCCTGGAAGGGCCTGGAGGACGCCAAGGCGGAGAACGACAACATCGACATCAAGTACGTCGCGTCCAAGGCCGAGGCGGACTACGAGCCGAACCTCACCCAGTACGTCAACCAGGACTGCGACTTCATCCTGGCCGTCGGTGGCCTGATGGGCGACGCGACCAAGAAGATCGCCGAGGCGAACCCGGACCAGCAGTTCGGCATCGTCGACGCCGATCCGGCTGTCAGCAACGTCTACCCGATGCAGTTCGACACCGCCCAGGCCGCCTTCCTCGCCGGCTACGTCGCCGCCGGCATGAGCGAGAGCGGCAAGGTGGGCACCTACGGCGGCCTGAAGATCCCGCCGGTGACCATCTTCATGGACGGCTACGCCGACGGGGTCGCCTATCACAACGAGGCCAAGGGCACGAACGTCCAGGTTCTCGGGTGGAACAAGGAGACCCAGAACGGCTCCTTCACCAACGACTTCGTCAAGCAGGACGAGGGCAAGAAGGTAAGCGACGCGCTTGTCGCCCAGGGCGCGGACATCATCATGCCGGTGGCCGGTGGCGCCGGGCTCGGCACCACCGGTGCGGCCCAGGCCTCCAACGGCAAGTACAACACCATCTGGGTGGACGTCGACGGCTGCGAGAGCACCCCGAACTGCCCGGCGATCATCACCACCGTGGTGAAGAACATCCCGGGCGCGGTCAAGGAGGCCGTGCTCAAGGCCGCCGGTGGCGAGCAGCTCCAGGCGGACCCGGGCTTCATCGGCACCCTGGCCAACGACGGCGTCTCGCTGGCCCCGTACCACGACTTCGACAGCAAGGTTCCGGCCGAGCTGAAGGCCGAGGTCGACAAGCTGAAGGCGGACATCGCCGCCGGCACCGTCAAGGTCGAGTCGGCCGCCCAGCCGAAGTGACCCGTCGCCGGCCGCTCCCGGTGAGACGATCACCAGGGCGGCCGGCGAGCCAGCACACCTGATCCGGCCGCTGCGGCGCGGGGGAGACCCGCCGTGCCGCAGCGGCCGGTCCGCGCCACCGGTCCGGCCGAGGGACCGGCGCGCTCGCCGGCAGCTACGCTGCACCATCGCTTCGCACTCCAGGAGGTTGCGCTGAGACTCGAACTGCGCGGCATCACCAAACGGTTCGGTGATCTGGTCGCCAACGACCACATCGACCTGACGGTGGAGCCTGGAGAGATCCACGCCCTGCTCGGCGAGAACGGCGCGGGCAAGTCGACCCTGATGAACGTGCTGTACGGGCTGTACCAGCCCGACGAGGGTGAGATCCTGGTCGACGGCAAGCCACTGAAGCTGCGCGGCCCCTCCGACGCCATCGCGGCCGGCATCGGCATGGTGCACCAGCATTTCATGCTGGTGCCCGTCTTCACCGTCACCGAGAACATCATGCTCGGGGCCGAGCAGGTGCGTGGCGGCATCGCCGGGTTCCTGGACCGGCGCCGGGCCCGGCGTGAGGTCGCCGAGGTCTCCCAGCGGTACAACCTGCGGGTCGACCCGGACGCGGTGATCGAGGACCTGCCGGTCGGCATCCAGCAGCGGGTGGAGATCGTCAAGGCGCTCACCCGGGACGTCGACCTGCTCATCCTGGACGAGCCCACCGCCGTGCTCACCCCGCAGGAGACCGAGGAACTGCTGACCGTGATGCGGTCGCTCAAGGCCGCCGGCAAGTCGATCGTCTTCATCACCCACAAGCTCGGCGAGGTCAAGGCGATCGCCGACCGGATCACGGTGATCCGGCGCGGAAAGACCGTGGGCACCGCCTCGCCCGAGGCCAGCCGGGACGAGCTGGCCGCGCTGATGGTCGGCCGCACCGTCCGGCTCACCGTGGACAAGGCTCCGGCCACCCCGGGCGAGCCCGTCCTGGAACTCTCCGGCCTGGTCGTCGACGACGACCGTCAGGTGCGGGCGGTTGACGGCGTCGACCTGACCGTACGCGCGGGCGAGGTGCTCGGCGTCGCGGGAGTGCAGGGCAACGGACAGACCGAGCTGATCGAAGCGATCATGGGGCTGCGCCCGGTGCTCGCCGGCACGATCACTCTGGACGGGCAGCGGATCGACGGCTGGTCCACCAAGAAGGTGCTCCGGGCGGGTGTGGGCTACGTGCCGGAGGATCGCAGCGTCGACGGCCTGGTCAAGGAGTTCACCGTCGCCGAGAACCTGGTGCTGGACATGTACGACCGGCCGCCCTTCGGCCGGGGCCTGTCGCTGCGGCCGGACGAGATCAACAGGTCGGCCCGGGAACGGATCGAGCAGTTCGACGTACGTACCTCGTCGGCCGATGCGCCAGTCGGTACCCTCTCCGGCGGCAACCAGCAGAAGGTGATCGTGGCTCGGGAACTTGCCCGGCCGCTGACGCTGTTCATCGCCGCCCAACCGACCCGAGGGGTGGACGTCGGCTCGATCGAGTTCATCCACAGCCGGGTCGTCCGCGAGCGCGACGCCGGCACCGCCGTGCTGGTGGTCTCCAGCGAACTCGACGAGGTGATCGGGCTGGCCGACCGGATCGCGGTGATGTACCGCGGACGGATCATCGGCGTGGTCGGCCCGGACACCCCCCGCGAGGAGATCGGCCTACTGATGGCCGGCGTCACCCCGGATCGGACGGGCGGCTCCCCCGATGTCGAATCCGGCGCCGAGGCCGGACCGACGGCGACCGTCGATTCGGACCCGCCCGCCATCACCGACGCGGACGCGGTTTCCGGCGCGGGCACTCCGGCGACCACCGATCGTGACGTCGCGGCCACCACCGACGGCGTGGCACCGGCCGCCGAGGGCACCGGCAGCGAGGACGAGAAGAACCGATGAGCGAGCGAAACACCAGGCACGGCGGCCTCGTGGCGGCACGGAGCGAAGCGGAGTCCCGCCATGAGTGACCGGAACGCACAGCCGGGATCCCCGGACAAGGAACCGGCGAGCGAGGACCAGGCCGGCCGGACCGCGCTCGGCAACACCGAACGCGCCGAGGCGGCCACCACACCCGGCGAGCCCGGACCGCGTCCCACGCTGGGGCGGCTGTTCCTGGAGAACCTGTGGGCGGCCAACACCTTCACGGTGACTCTGCTCTCGCTGGTCCTGGCGATGGTCGTCGGTGCCATCCTGATGATCATTTCCGACCCGGAGGTGCTGGCCACCTACGGCTACATCACCGCCCGCCCGTCGGACGCGATAAACGCCAGTTGGACGCTTGTCAGTGAGGCGTACGCGAATCTGTTCAAGGGTTCGGTCTTCGATCCGGCCGCGACCACCGTCAACGCCGCGTTGAGTCCGATCTCGGAGACGCTCACCTACACCGCACCGCTGGTCTTCACGGGTCTGTCGGTGGCGCTGGCCTTCCGGGGCGGCCTGTTCAACATCGGCGCGCAGGGGCAGGCGACGATGGGTGTCATCCTGGCCGCGCTGGCCGGCTTCCTGCTGCCGCTGCCGCCCGGCCTGCACCTGCTGGTCGCCGTCCTGGCTGGCGCACTCGGTGGGGCGATCTGGGGTTTCGTCCCGGGCATCCTCAAGGCGCGGACCGGCGCCCACGAGGTGATCAACACGATCATGCTCAACTACATCGCGGTCTACTTCCTCACCTGGCTGATCGTGCAGAACGGGGTGCAGGACCCGACCCGCACCGACGCGATCAGCCGGCCGGTGGACGCCTCCGCCCAACTGCCGCGACTCTTCGGCGACGGGCTGCGTGCCCACGCCGGCATCATCCTGGCCGTGCTGGCGACCTGGGCGGTCGCCTGGCTGCTGAACCGTTCCACACTCGGCTTCGAGCTGCGGGCGGTGGGCGCCAACCCGGACGCCGCCCGCACCGCCGGCATCAGCGTCACCCGGACGTACGTCTTGATCATGGTTTTCGCCGGTGCGTTGGCCGGTCTCGGCGGCTCGCAGATGGTGCTCGGCACCACCGCTGCGGCCCTGACCCCACTGGTGGTCGCCCAGATCGGATTCGACGGCATCCTGGTCGCCCTGCTCGGCCGGGTGAAACCGTGGGGGGTTGCGCTGGCCGCGCTGCTGTTCGGTGCGTTGCAGGCCGGCGGCAACCGGATGCAGTCGTACTCGGGGATCTCGCTGGAGCTGGTCACCGTGCTCCAGGCCCTGATCGTCATCTTCATCGCCGCGCCGGCACTGGTAAAGGCGATCTTCCAGCTCCGGGCCGCGCGCACCGCCCGGTTGCAGACGAGCCTCGCGAAGGGCTGGTGAGGCATGTCCACCACGGCTGTTCCCGACGTCGCGGTCGCGGCGGTCGCCGAGGGCTTCTGGACCCGTAACCGCAAGGTCGGGCTGGTGCTGCTGGCCCTCGGCCTGCTGGCCACCGTGCTGTTCGGCGCGCTCGCCACCGGTGAGCAGGCCCGCTTCACGCTCAGCGAGGACGCCGCGGGCGCCGCGCTGGAGGTCAACGGCACCGTCGGCGCGATCGTCTTCGGCCTGATCGTGCTCGCCGCCGGCGGTGCCCTGCTCGCCGGCCTGCCGAAGCGCTGGTTCGTGCCGGTGCTCGCCGCCGGCCTGGTCGCCTTCGTGCTGTCGTTCCTGTGCTGGCAGGTCTCCGCCGCACCTACCGGGCAGAACTTCATGCCGCTGGTGAACATCGTGCGGGGTACCTTCCTGCTCGCCCTGCCGCTGATCTTCGGCTCGCTGGCCGGTGTGCTGTGCGAGCGCTCCGGCGTGGTGAACGTCGCCATCGAGGGGCAACTGCTGATGGGCGCCTTCAGCGGCGCCCTCTTCGGCAGCATCTCCGGCAGCGTCTGGGTGGGACTCGTCGCTGCCGCCATCGGCGGCTCACTCATCTCGCTGCTGCTCGCCGTGTTCAGCATCCGCTACCTGGTCGACCAGGTGGTCATGGGCATCGTGCTCAACCTGCTGGCGGTCGGCATCACCGGCTTCCTCTACGAGCGGCTGATGCAGACCGACGCCGCCCGCTACAACAGCGCACCTCGCTTCAGCAACTGGGAGATCCCGCTGCTGTCGGACATTCCGCTGCTCGGGCCGGCGCTGTTCCGCGGCAACATCTTCCTCTACCTGGCCCTGCTCCTGGTGCTCGTGATCCACATCGCGCTGTTCCGTACCCGGTGGGGCCTGCGGACCCGGTCGGTCGGTGAGCACCCCACGGCGGCCGACACCCTGGGTGTGCGGGTGCTCGGCCTGCGCTACCGCAACGTGGTCATGGCCGGTGCCGTCGCCGGCATCGGCGGTGCCTCCTACACGTTGGCGCTCTTCTCATTCACCAAGAACATGATCGGTGGCAAGGGCTTCATCGCCCTGGCGGCGTTGATCTTCGGCCGGTGGAGTCCGACCGGCGCGCTGCTCGCCGCACTCTTCTTCGGCTTCGCCGACCAGTTGGCCACCTACCTCGGTGCGATCAACAGTGTGATTCCCGGTCAGTTCCTGGCCATGCTGCCCTACCTGGCGACGATCCTGGCCGTGGCCGGGCTGGTCGGTCGGGTCCGGGCACCGGCCGCGGACGGCAAGCCGTACATCAAGGGCTGACCCAGGGAGCTCACCATGGAAATCGACTGGGAGCGGCTGCGCGCCGCCGCCACCGAGGTCATGCGGCACGCGTACGTGCCGTACTCGAAGTTTCCGGTCGGCGCGGCGGCTCTCGTCGACGACGGCCGGGTCGTGGTCGGCTGCAACGTCGAGAACGCCGCGTACGGCGTGACGCTCTGCGCCGAGTGCGGGGTCGTCTCCGCACTGCACGCCACGGGCGGCGGCCGGATCGTCGCGCTGTCCTGCGTCGACGCCACCGGCGAGCCGCTGATGCCGTGCGGGCGCTGCCGGCAGTTGTTGTGGGAACAGGGCGGACCGGAATGTCTGGTCGAGGCCAAGGGTGGTCCGCTGCGGATGGCCGAACTGTTGCCGCACGCCTTCGACGTTGCCGACATCGAGGCGGTCACCGGGGAACGGCCGGTGCCGGTGGTACCCGACCGGCTGGCTGCCTGGCGCGGCCGGGGCACCGTCTTCGTGCACCCCGACCTCTCCGCCGGCCAGCAGGTCTGGACGGCCTACTGGGAACGCTCGGCCGGCGACGACGCGGGCGCCGAGACCGGAGTGCTGGAGGAGGGCCCGAGCTGGGACGACTCGGCGGAGGCGATCGGCTGGGGGCTGGCGCGTACGCCCCGGGTGGTGGTGGTCGACACGTCCGGCACGATCTTCTGGGCCGGTGAGGGTGAGCCGCCTACGGAGATCCCGGTTCGCTGGGGTGGTTGAGCTTTGGGGATGGGCCGACCGTGCCCGGCTCCGGGCGGTCAGGCTTGATCCCTCCGCCGGGCACGGTCGGCCCATCCCCTCCGGGGGCACGGTGCGCGTACCGGTATCGCCATTTGACTAGGGAAGATCTGTCTGATGAGTGGGTTTGCAGCGGTTGATGTTATTCGGGTCAAGCGGGACGGGGGGGTGTTGTCCGACGGGCAGATCGACTGGGTGGTGGATGCGTACACCCGGGGGGTGGTGGCCGACGAGCAGATGTCGGCGCTGGCCATGGCGATCCTGCTGAACGGGATGACCGGCCCGGAGATCGCCCGTTGGACGGCCGCGATGATCGCCAGTGGCGAGCGGCTCGATCTCTCCTCGGTGGCCCGGCCGACCGTCGACAAGCACTCGACGGGTGGCGTCGGTGACAAGATCACTCTGCCGCTCACCCCGCTGGTGGCCGCCTGTGGCGCCGCGGTGCCGCAGCTTTCCGGGCGCGGGCTCGGCCACACCGGCGGCACCCTGGACAAGCTGGAGTCGATACCGGGCTGGCGGGCGGCGCTGAGCAACGAGGAGTTCACCGCCCAACTGCGGGACATCGGTGCGGTGATCTGCGCGGCCGGCTCCGGGCTCGCGCCGGCCGACCGCAAGCTGTACGCGTTGCGTGACGTCACCGGCACCGTCGAGGCCATCCCGCTGATCGCCAGCTCCATCATGAGCAAGAAGATCGCCGAGGGAACCGGGGCGCTGGTGCTCGACGTCAAGGTGGGCTCCGGCGCGTTCATGAAGTCGGTCGACGATGCTCGGGAACTGGCCCGGACCATGGTGGAGCTGGGCGGCGCGCACGGAGTGAAGACCGTTGCCCTGCTCACCGACATGTCCACCCCGCTCGGTCGGGCGATCGGCAACGGCATCGAGGTGACCGAGTCGGTGGAGGTGCTCGCCGGTGGCGGCCCGGCCGACGTGGTGGAACTGACCCTGGCGCTGGCCCGGGAGATGCTCGACGCGGCTGGACTGCCGGACGTCGACCCCGGCACCGCCCTCCGGGACGGGCGGGCGATGGACGTCTGGCGGTCGATGATCCGGGCGCAGGGCGGGGACCCGGACGCCCCGATGCCCGAGGCGACCGAGGTCGAGGTGGTCCGCGCCGACACGGACGGTCACGTGGCGGCGGTCGATGCGTACGCCATGGGGGTGGCCGCGTGGCGGCTCGGCGCGGGTCGGGCGCGCAAGGAGGACCCGGTGAGCGTGCCGGCCGGGGTGGTGCTGCACAAGCGCCCCGGCGACCCGGTGCGCGCCGGTGACCCCCTCTACGAACTGCGGGCCGAGCGGTCGGAGCTGATTCCGGCGGCGCTGGCGGAGGCCGCCCGGGCGGTGACCGTGGCGGCCCGACCGCCGGCCGCGGCGCCGTTGGTGATCGAACGCGTCGAGTGACGAAACCCTGGTCCCGGCCATGGTGTCGGAGCGTGAGGGCCGCTATTCTCGCAGGCCAGGGGGGACCGTCGGCGCCGAGACATCGTGATCAGACAGGGATGTTGCCGTGATCGTGCCTGCCCCCGACCCCCGCGAGGTGCGTGAGGCGAGCCTGGAGGAGCTGGCCCGGTTGCGCCTGCCGTTGCCACCGCCGCAGTTTCCGCTGGTCTGGGAACCGGGCGACGACATCGAGCTGCGGCCGACGGCGGCGATCGAGGCACGGATCGCAGTGCTGCACCTGATCCTGGCCCGATGCTTCGGCATGCCGCCCCAGGCCGCGATGAGCTGGCTGCTCGCCTCGCATCTGATGGAGATGGTCACCCCGCCGGAGTTCCAGTTCGTCACCGGGGCCAAGGGCGACCACCGCTCCTTCGTGCTGCATCACGATGCACTGTTCTCGCTGGCCTGGGTGCTCGGCTTGACCAAGCAGCTGGATCCCACCATGCCGGCCGACGACCGCCTGGTGGAGCGGCTGCCGCACATTGTCGAGGGGGAGACCTTCCGGCAGTGGCGAACCCGGATCCTGGCCGCGCCGCAGCATCCGGCGGACGCGGCGGCCCTGCTCGACCTGCACTACTGCCTGGACTGGTCGTACCTTGAGGTGAGCCGCGCCGGCCGGAGCCTGCCGGGGTTGGTGGACGCCAACGCGATCGGTCAGCGTCGGTGGGCGCTGGAGTGGGCGGTGATCCTGCGCGGGCCGTACCACGACGAGCCCCCCGGCTGGGAAGAGGTAGACCTCTCCACCTAGGCCTGGGCCGGACGGTAGGTGCCGAGCCGCACCGCCATGGTCACCCGGACCGGCTCGCCGAGGGCGTCGATCCGGGCCGCAGACCCTGCCGGGTCGGCGTGCCAGGCGCTCGGACCCATGCCGACCAGGGTGGCCACCTCCGCGCGGGACAGCGTCAGCTCCTGCCGGTGCACGGCCGTCGACTCCTCGGTGAAATGTCCGGCCAGGCTGGCCGCCACCCGGTCCGCCTTGGCCGGGTCGACCCGGAGCAGGCCGAGTGCGGCGACCAGTTCGGTGAGATGGTCGTTGGCCGGCGTCACCACCAGCAGTCGTCCACCCGGGGCGAGCACCCGGCGGAACTCGGCGCCGTTACGGGGCGCGAAGACGTTCAGCAACAGCGCCGTCGAGGCGTCCGCCAGCGGTAGTCGTTGCCAGGTGTCGGCCAGCGCGGCGGTGACCCGCGGGTGGGCGCGGGCGGCCCGGCGAAGCGCGGGTTTGGCGATGTCCAGCGCGAGACCGACGGTCCCGGGCACGGCAGCCAGCACCGCCGCGAGGTGCCGGCCGGTGCCCGCGCCCGCGTCCACCACCAGCGGGTACGCGCCGAGGACCTGGTCGGGGATGGCGGCGGCGAGGGCAGCGTCGGCGGCGGCGAGGGCAGCGTCGGCGTCGGCGGCGAGGGCGGCGGAGATGACGTCGTAGTGGCCGGCGGACAGGAAGTCCGCCCGAGCGGCGACCATCTCGGCGGTGTCGCCACTGTGCGTAGCGCGGCCGGTGAGCAGATTTACATAGCCCTGCCGGGCGATGTCGAAGCTGTGCCGGCGCGGGCACCGCAACGACCGGGATGCGCCGGTCGCGACCTCGGCGAGCGGGTCGTGGCAGACGGGACAGCGCAGCCGGGCCACGACGCGGGAATCCATCACGGCTGCCTCACGTGTCGAGTCTAGGGCGTACGTCGGGGCCGTCCGGGCCGGCCGAGGGCGTCGACACCCGCCCTGCGCGGGTCGCCGGCCGGAGGAGCCGACTAGGGTCGGGAGCATGGGTTGTGAGCGGGGCGAGCGGTGATGAGCACGGTAGTCGGATACGAGGACATCGTCCGGGCGCCGAAGGCGTTGTTGCACGATCATCTGGACGGCGGCCTGCGCCCGGCCACGATCGTCGACCTGGCCGAGGAGATCGGTCACGTTCTGCCCACCACCGATCCGGCGGAGTTGGGGCGCTGGTTCGTGGCGGCGGCCGACTCGGGCTCCCTGGAGCGCTACCTGGAAACCTTCGCGCACACCGTCGCCGTGATGCAGACCAGCGCCGCCCTGCGCCGGGTGGCTCGGGAGTGCGCCCTCGACCTGGCCGCCGACGGGGTGGTCTACGCCGAGGTGCGGTTCGCCCCGGAGCAGCACCTGGAGCAGAACCTGACCCTCGACGAGGTGGTCGAGGCGGTGCTGGCCGGTTTCGTGGAGGGCAGCACGCTCGCCGCCGAGGCCGGTACGCCGATCCGGGTGGGCACGCTGCTCACCGCGATGCGCCACGCGGCCCGTTCGCAGGAGATCGCCGAGCTGGCCGTACGGCACCGCGACCACGGTGTGGTGGGCTTCGACATCGCCGGTGCGGAGGCGGGCTTCCCGCCCACCCGTCACCTGGACGCCTTCGAGTACCTCCAGCGGGAGAACTTCCACTTCACCATCCACGCCGGTGAGGCGTTCGGGCTGCCCTCCATCTGGCAGGCGATCCAATGGTGTGGCGCCGACCGCCTCGGCCACGGGGTCCGCATCGTCGACGACATCGCCCCCGGCCCGCAGCCCCAGCTCGGCCGGCTGGCCGCGTACGTGCGGGACAAGCGGATCCCGCTGGAGCTGTGCCCGTCGTCGAACGTGCAGACCGGCGCCGCCGCGTCCATCGCGGAGCATCCGATCGGGCTGCTGCGAGATCTGCGTTTCCGGGTGACCGTGAACACCGACAACCGGTTGATGAGCGGCACCTCGATGTCGCGGGAGATGGCTCTGCTCGTGGACGCGTTCGGCTACGGCTGGCGCGAGCTCCAGTGGTTCACGATCAACGCGATGAAGTCGGCCTTCATCCCCTTCGACGAGCGGCTACGGATCATCGACGAGGTGATCAAGCCGGCGTACGCGAAGTTGCTGGGCTGAACGAAGCCCGGGCCGGGGTCAGCCGGTCCGCGGCGGATGGCCGGCGGCGAGCAGACCTGCCACCCGGCGCAGCACGTCCCGGCCCCGGGCGGCCTCCGCACCGAGCCGGGTCTGCCGACGCAGCACGGCCGGCTCGGCACGTAGCAGCGCCAGGCCGCGCAGCAGCAGGACCCGGGGGCCCTTGCGCTGCTCGGCGAGGTCCCGGGCCAACCGACGGAGGAAGGTCGCGCTGCGCGGCCGGCGCAGGGCGTACGCCCCGGCGAGGAGCCCGCGTCGCTGGCACTCCCCGACGATCTCGGCGGCGAAGATCCCTTCGGCCACGAAAAGTGGCGAACTGGTCAGCTCGAAGCGCCGAGTGGCCACCCGTCGATCCTGATTGATGGCATACACCGGCACGTCTGCCCGGCCGTGCCGGACCAATTGGTCAATAACCTCCACCGCCGCCTCGGCGTCCCACGAATCGGGCGACTCCCAATCGATCTGACCGTTCCGTCTCGGTAACGTTGGGTCATCGCCGTCCTTGTAGAAATCGTCCAAACAGAGCACCGGCAGCCCGGTTTGTTGCGCTATATACGACTTTCCGGAGCCGGAAGGGCCAGCCAGGAGGACGACTCGGTGCGGGCTGCTCATTACTTCAAGTAACTCCGAACAGACGGAACGCGATCAAATTGCATCAACATCTCATCACACCTCCGGCTGCGGCCAACCTGGGCTTTCTCTTTCCGTGGCGGCGTGATGGAATCTCGGATGGTCCGACCCGCCGGGTCGGCTGCTGGGCGTTGTCCGGGGGCAACGCGGACGCTGCAATCACGAGGGCGGTGACGTGAGCAAACGGCCGAAGACGGCAGGTTCTCTCCTGTCGCGTCTACGCCGGCCGGTCGGTCGGCTCCGCGACATGCCGATCTGGTCCAAGCTCGGTCTCATCATGATCGTGCCGACCATCGCCACGGTCGTCGTGGGTACCAGCGGTCTGGTCGACCACCTGGACGCGCTCAACGACGCCAACCGCGCCGGCGACCTCGCCGAACTCATCAGCCACTCCGGTGCGCTGGTGGACGGCCTGCAGGACGAGCGGACCGCGGCCGTGCTGCTGCTGGGTCTGGATCCGCAGCGGAGTACCGCGGCGCAGAAGGAGGCGGCGGCCACCCGCTACAACGAGGTCGCGGCGCGGGTCGACCAGGACAAGGCGCCCTACTCGCAGCAGCGGTCCGACCTCACCGACCTGCCGGTCAGCCTGAGCGGGCTGCTCGGCCAGATCGACGACGGGCTCGGTGACCTGCCGGGCGCCCGCAGTCAGGTGCTGAACGGCAAGTTCCGGATCACCGACGCGCTCCAGTCCTACGACGAGCTGATCAACCAGCTGCTCACCATCCGGGACTCGGCCAGTCAGCTGGCCGGTGACAACGACCTGAGCGACCGGATGCGGGCCGCTGCCGCCGTGGCCCGGGAGAAGGAGTGGCTCTCCGTTCGCCGGGTGGTCGTGCACCGCGCGCTGATCTCGGGCGGCATGAGTTCGACCCTGCGCACCGACTACATCTCCAGTGAAACCGGTCAGCAGCAGGCGCAGCAGAGCTTCGACGCGGTGGCCACCGAGGCGGAGGCGGAGTTCCACGCCCAGACCATCGGTGGTGGCGACCGCCGGCAGGCGACCATCTACATCAGCCAGGTCAACGCCGACAACTCCCAGAACCTCGCCGGCATCTCGTTCACCCCGCAGCAGTGGGACGAGGCGCTGGTCGCCAACGGCCAGCTGATCCGCTCGGTCGAGTCGAAGTTCGACTCCGACGTGGTGAGCGAGGCCAGCGATCTGCGTTCCGAGGTGCAGCGCACGGTCTTCCTGGAGACCGGCCTGCTGCTCACCATGCTGCTGCTGGCCATCTTCCTGGCCTTCCTGGTGGCCCGGTCGATGGCCCGCTCGCTGCGTGAGCTGCGTCAGGGCGCGCTCTCCATCGCCCAGTACGGGCTGCCCCAGGCCGTCGCCCGGCTGCGCGACCCGCAGGTCACCGGGCAGCTCTCGCCGGTACAACTGGCCAACCAGATCGCCGAACCGCTGCCGGTGCGCAGCAAGGACGAGTTCGGCCAGGTGACCGAGGCGTTCAACGCGGTTCACCTGGAGGCCGTCCGGACCGCCGCCGAGCAGGCCGCGCTGCGCTCGTCGGTCGCGACGATGTTCGTCAACCTGGCCCGTCGGTCCCAGATCCTGGTCGACCGACTGATCGGCCACCTCGACCGGTTGGAGCGCGGCGAGGAGGACCCGGACCGCCTGGCGGAGCTGTTCCAGCTGGACCACCTCGCCACCCGAATGCGCCGCAACGACGAGAACCTGCTGGTCCTCGCCGGGGCCGACTCGACCCGGGTGCAGCGCGAGCCGGCCGCCCTGATCGACGTGCTGCGCGCCGCCCAGTCCGAGGTCGAGCACTACACCCGGATCGAGTTCGGGGTGATCGACCGGGACATCGAGGTCGCCGCGCACGCGGTCAACGACCTCGTCCACCTCGTCGCCGAGCTGTTCGACAACGCGACGGCCTTCTCGCCGCCGGACTCCCAGGTGCTGGTGGAGGCTCGCCGGGTCGGCGACCGTGCCTCGCTGTACGTCGAGGACCGAGGTATCGGCATCAGCGGCGAGCAGTTGACCGAGCTGAACGAGCGGCTGGCCACGCCGCCGCAGGTGGACGTCGCCGTCTCCCGGATGATGGGTCTGGTCGTGGTCGCCCGCCTGGCCTCCCGGCACGGCGTCAAGGTCGAGCTGCGTCCCGGCAGCGACCGGGGCACCGTCGCCGAGGTCACGCTGCCGCCAACCGTGCTGGTGCCCCGGGCACTGTCCGGCCGCGGGCAGCAGCCCGCGGCGCTGCCGGCAGCTGCCGGCCCCTCGTCCGGACCGGCCCCGGCGTTCGGTGCGCTGGCGGCGCTCGGCAACGGCGCGCACCCGCCGGTCCCGCCCGCCGCGCGTACCCCGGGCAGCTCGGGCAACCAGGTGACCCTCGGCGGTCGGCCCTTCGACCCCGCCAGCCGCAACGGCTCCGGGACGCCGACCACGGTGGGTAGCGGAGGCAACCTGCCCGCCTGGTCGGACCTGACCGGTGCCAGCGGCACAACCGGCGGCAACGGCAACGGTTACGCGCCGCTCACCTCGAACGGTCATCCGATCGACCCGCTGCCGCAGCGCCGGCACACCGACGAGCCGGGTGGTCAGCCGCCGGCGATCCCGCGTCAGCTGCCGAGCAGCCCCGAGGCCGGGCCGTACGCCCCACCGGCGGTGCCCCCGGTGTCGTCGCCCCCGGTCTCCGGTACGCCGTACTCGGCCCCGCCGGTGTCGGCGGCCCCGGTCTCCGGTCACCCCGTGTCGGCCTCGCCCGTCTCCGGCTCACCCGTATCGACGCCGCCCGGCCACCCGCTGCCGCAGCGGCCCGTCTCGGCGGCACCCGGCACCGGTACGTCCTCGGCGCCTCCGGCATGGCCGCCGGTGGCCGGGGAGCCGGCCGCCCCAGCCGTGCCCGAGCGGCTGGCCGCCGCCCTGGACATGACCACCGAGCTGCCTCGGGTGCAGCGTCAGACGCCGGCTGCGCGTCCCGCACCGGCGCAGAACCCGCCGACGACGCCGACGCCGCCGCAGGCCCAGAGCCGGCAGCGGTACGCCGACGAGACGATGGAGCTGCCGATCTTCCGGGAGCTGGAGTCGGCGTGGTTCCGTACCCGCCGGCCGGGTCCGGAGGAGTCGGCGGGTGCGCGTCAGTCGACTACGGCCGGCGCGACGACTCAGCAGCTCTCCACGGTCGACGTCGTCAATCGGCCGGCCCAGCAGACCCAGACCGGGACGACAGGTAACGCACCGATGGCACAGACTCCGACGGGGGCGGGCGCGTCCGGCGGGAACGGCGCGGCAGCGAGTGGTGGGCTTCGGCCCGGCGCTGCCGACAGCGCGCCCGCGCACCGTCCGGCACCACAGGAGAACATCTGGCGGACCGCGGCCGACGACGGTTGGCGGGCGGCCACCGCCGCCAGTCAGGCGCCACCAGCTGGCACCACCGAGACCGGGCTGCCGAAGCGCACGCCGATGGCGCAGCTCGTGCCGGGGGCGGTGGAGAAGCCCAGCACCTCGGTACAGCGCCGTAACCCGGAGTCGGTACGCGGTCTGCTCTCCGCCTACCACCGGGGTGTCCAACGGGGACGTAGTCACCCTTCGGACAACAACCCGACCGGCCCGGAGGGAACTCCGGGCGGGCAGCAGTCCTCGCAGTCTGGCTCTGGCCCGGTGGCCGGGAGCGGGCAGAAGGAGCAAGAAGGATGACTAGTACGCAGGATCTCGGTTGGCTGCTGGCCAACTTCGCCGATCGGGTACCCGGTGTCGCGCACGCGGTCGCCGTCTCCGCGGACGGCCTGCTCCTGGCGTCGTCACGAGACCTTCCGCGGGATCGGGCGGACCAGCTGGCGGCGATCGCCTCCGGCCTGGTCAGCCTGACCCAGGGCGCGGCCCGCTGCTTCGAGGGAGGCGCCGTGCTGCAGACCGTGGTCGAGATGGACAATGGCTTCCTGTTCCTGATGTCGATTTCCGACGGCTCGTCGTTCGCGGTACTCGCCGCGCGTAGTTGCGACGTGGGACAGGTTGGTTACGAGATGGCCCTGCTCGTCGATCGGGTGGGCGACGCCCTGACCCCACAGCCGCGCACGGCTGTGGGGATGATGGGCTGATCGTCGCGCCGGCCGGTGGGGGCAGGCGGGGCGAGAACATTGCATACGACGGGTAGCACCGGTCCAACCGGTGCCGGGTACGAAGGAGGTGAGCGGCAACATGGCTGATCGTGACGAGCCGACCGGCGCGCTGGTCCGTCCATACGCCGTGACCCGCGGTCGTACCCGTCCCCGCCTCGACATCGCCTTGGAGGCGTTGGTCGAGACGACGGTGCGCGGTCGGGCCGCTGCCACTGGCAATGGTGGCCAAGGCCGTGAGCACCAGTACATCGCCGCGCTGTGCGACGGACGCGTGCAGTCGCTCGCGGAGATCGCGGCGCGGATGCAGCTTCCGCTCGGCGTGGCCCGGGTGCTCATCGCCGACATGGCGACGGACGGCCTGGTCGCGGTCCACGAGCCGACCATCCTGGACGACTCGGACGACGCGGTGGGCACTGAATTGCTGGAGAGGGTGCTGAGTGGACTTCGCAGGCTCTGACATGTCGCACCGACCGCCGGCCCCGAGCGGGCGCGTGACGTCGGCGAAGATTGTTATCGCCGGTGGATTCGGCGTCGGCAAGACGACGTTGGTCGGCTCGGTCTCGGAGATCACGCCGCTGACCACCGAGGCCATCATGACCTCCGCCGGAGTCGGCGTCGACGACACCCGGCAGGTGCCGGGCAAGACGACGACCACGGTGGCCATGGACTTCGGCCGCATCTCGATCGATCGCGACCTGATCCTGTACCTGTTCGGTACGCCGGGTCAGACCCGTTTCTGGTTCATGTGGGATGAGCTGGTTCGGGGTGCGATCGGCGCGGTCGTGCTGGTGGACACCCGCCGGCTGGCCGATTGCTTCGCGGCGATCGATTTCTTCGAGCATCGGCGGCTGCCGTACCTGGTGGCCATCAACTGCTTCGACGGGATGCAGTACCACGACCCGCAGGACGTCCGGGAGGCGCTCGCCGTCTCCAGCGACGTGCCGGTGGTGGCCTGCGACGCCCGGAACCGGGAGTCGACCAAGCACGTACTGATCTCGCTTGTCGAGTACGTGCTCACGATGCGTCGCTCCCGGGCCGTCGCGCCCGCCTGATGATCGGCACCAGCGCCCGGTGACGGCTACCGCCGACATCGGGCGCTGGTTGGCGACCGGATGAGGTGGGTGGACGTCCTGCGGAGCCCACCGTGGTCAGCTGAGCCGGTTCCAGGCCCCGCCGTCGACGCGGTACACCCCCAGCGAGTGGCGGTCCATGCCGCTGTGTCGGATGGGCGTGAACGAGTACATCCCGGCCAGACCGTCGGTGACCTGGTTCTGCAGGTACGCCCGCAGCCGACCACGGTCCACACTGTCGGCCAACCGGGCCGCCGTGCTGATCAGCAGCAGCGCGTCCGAGGCGTACGGGGCGAAGCCACGGTAGGCGCCGTGCGCGCGGATGTACGTCGAGACGAGGTCGCGGTAGGCGCGCCCGACGGCGCTGCTGTTGGCGATTGTGGAGCCGCCGAGCGACGACGGGTGGACCGCGTAGGAGCCCTCTACCGCGGCCAGATTGGGACCGTCCAGAGTTTCCTCGGCGACGGCTCCGGCGTCGAAGAACAACTCACCGTCATGCCCGGCGGCGCGTAGCGCCCGCGCGGCAGCACCGGAAGTGGGCGCGGTCGCCCACACCACCACAGCGTCGGCGCGGGCCGCGACGGCCAGTTCGGCGGCGCCGGCCAGGCCGGCCTTGCCAGCCGGCAGCCGTACGGTGCGGAGCAGCCCGACCTCTGCGGTCCGCAGCGCACCCCGCATGGCCCTGACACCCGAGTCGCCGTGCAGCCCGTTCTCGGCCAGCAGCACCACCCGGCGTAGCCCTTCGGCGCTGATCAGCTGGGCGAGCCGCCGCGCCACGTCGCTGGCGTCCGGCGTGACCTTGTAGATGTAGGCGCGCTGGGCCAGCGGCACCGCGATGGAGTCGCCGAACGCCAACGACACGAACGGCAGCCGGAGCCTCTGCGCCACCCCGATGACCGACATCGAGGTCTCCGCCAGGGTGGCTCCGAGCAGGGCGTGCACGTCGCTACGACGGCCCAGCTCGGTCGCCTGCTGGGCGGCCAGCCGAGGGGCGCTGCGATTGTCCAGCACCTCGAGGCGGACTGTCCGGCGGAGGTTGCCGACCGCAACACCCTTCTCGTTGAGGGTCGCCGCGCTGATGGCCAGCGCCCGTTGCTGGAGCACCCCCAGCGCCGCACCTGGGCCGCTCAGCTCAAGCGTGGCACCGACGACCAACTCATGACCGGGAGCGGGCCGGGTGACGGCGTTCTCCCGCCCGCCGTCCCGCCCGCAGGCCCCCAGCAACAGCGTGCCCGCTGCTGCGGCCAGTACGCCGCGTCGAGTGACCACGCAGGGGTCGGTCACCGGTGTCGCCATGAGTCGCCTCCCCGCCCGGCGACCTGCCGCCGCCTGTTCCGCGGGTATGCTCCCGGCCCCGGCGAATCGGCGTCAAATTATCCGGCTGTGGGCAGAAACACGCAGGTGGAAAGCTATGAGCCCACCTCACCGGCGTCGTGCTGGTGGGGCCTCAGGAACGGTATCCGGCGGAGCGGTACTCGTACTCCCGATCGTCGTCGCGATCGCCGGTGTCGCGGGTGAAGTCCCAGCCGCCGGCGGATTCCCGCCCGGGACGGCCGCCGACCGCGAACCCACCGATCTCCTGCCCCCGGCGCCAGCCCCGGAAGTAGCCGGTCGTGTTCTCGGCCAGGCTGGCCGCGTCGCGCACGATCCGCAGCGGACGCTCCTCCCGCAACGGTGAGCCGGGCACCAGGTTGGCCTTCGGTACCCGCTTCGGTAGCCCGGCGTTCGTCTCAGCACCCACCGCAGGACGGGCCGCCTGCTCGGCGGCCTGCCAACCGCTGTCGGCCATTGTCGACCAGTCCAGGTCGGCCTCCTCGCCGTGGCCCACGAACCAGGCGGAACGGGCCTGCGCGAAGATCAGCAGATCGCCGTCGCCCTCGTCGGAGACCGGCGGCGTCCGGTGCTCGATCGACGGCTCCGCCGGACGCCGGGTCGGCGGAAGGTCCAGCCGCTCGGCCCCCCGGTTGCCGCGTTCGGGGCCTTCCCGGTCGACGAGCCGTAGCGGCGGCGCCTCCGGTGGCGGCTGGGCCCCGTTGCGCAACGCCCGGTCGGCCAGCGGCGGCGGCTCGACCAGTCGTAACACCGGCGGCTCCGGCGGCAGATCGTCGGCGAGCCAGGGCGGAGTGACCCGGCGGTCGGCACCGTTGTCGGTGGGGGTCTCGGGAGCGCTGCGCCGCCCCCGGTCCTCGTAGGAGCCGACAACCGGGTTGCGGGGCGTGGTGTCGGCCGGGCTGTCCGGGTTGTTCACCAGCGGCCAGTTCGAGCGGGATCCCGGAGGAGCGGTCTTCTCCTGCTCCGGACGGGGCGCCGGCACCGGGACGCTGAGGTCGGTGGCACTGAAGCCGCCGGTCGGTGCCGGTGGCTCGCCGTTCGTCTTCGGTCGAGGCGGGATGACGGTCCGCTGGCGCTCGGCCCGGGCACTGTTGATCGCCGCGGTGGTGAGCGTCGGCCGGAACGGCTCGCCTGCTTCGGCGGGCGGGATTGAGCCGCGCTGCGTCGGCGCGATCGGTGTGATCCCGGGCGGCGGCGGGGGCGGAGCGGAGATCGGCCGGTTGGTTGGACCGTCCGTGCGGGAAGGGTGCGAGTCGGCACGTGACGGCGCGACGGGGGGGCCGGCCACGGCGGCCGGCGTCACGGGGGCGGGCGCCACCGGCGGGGGAGTCACCGGCGCGGGCGCCACCGGCGGGGGGCCGAGGGGACGCGGGGAGGCCGGCGGGACGTTGCCCGGCACCGGCTCCGGTCGGCTGCGGCGACCACCGGCCGGCTCGGGTCCGCCGGGTCGCACGGAGCGCAGGCCGGTCTGGGTAACGGGGGAACTCGCCGACAACTCACCGACCTGCTCGCCGCGCCGCGCGGCAGCTCGCCGGCCGGACGCCGGCGTCGGCCCGGCGGTGCGGGCGCGCAGGGCGCCGACGAGTGCGTCGCAGCCGGCGTCGCAGGCCCGCACCGAGGCGACCGCCTGCCTGATGGTCTCCGCGGCGGCCGACGTCAGGGCCCGGTTGACGGTGGCCCGCCGTGGGGTCTCGGAGATGGCGACCCGCAGCGCGGTGACCGCCTCGTCGATCGCCTCCGCGTCACCCGCGCCCTCGGCGGCGAGCTGGGCGGTTACGGCATCCGCGGTGACCGCGGCGTCGCGGCCCCGGCCGGCCGCGTCGGTGAGCATGCCTGGCTCGGGCAGGGCGTCCAGCACAGCCAGCGGGATCGGCTCGGCGGGGTCGGGGTAGGCGCGCAGCGCGGCCGGGTAGAGCTCGCGGAGCACCTCGCGCAGCGCGACCGCGGCGGAGTGCCGACCGCTGGCCAGCGCGGCGTGTGCGGCGAGGACCTGCTTGTAGCCAGCGAGCTCACGGGGAGCCGGCAGGGTCACCGCCGACAGCGCCCCGGCCTGCAGCGACCGGGCGAGACCGACGGCGCGCCGAACGGCCGGCGGCGACTGCATCTCCTCCAACGAGTCGTCGTCGGCGAACCGCTCGGCGAAGTCGTCGACCGAGTCGTCGTCGGCGATCGCCAGCGGGCGACCGGCGGCGCTGAGCAGAGAGGTGATGGTGTGGTCGTCGCTGTCGGCGGCAATCGCCGCACCGCTCGGCCCGCCGGAACGTTCCACGAGCAGGGTGACCAGCCGGGCGTAGCCCGTCGGGTCGTCGCCGATCTCGCAGACATGCAGCAGACGGCCTGCGTCGTCGACCACAGCGGACGTCAGCGCCGATCCGGTCGAGACCGGTCGGTCGGCCGGGTCCGCCGAAGTCAGACCGCAGTACACGCGCACGAGCGCCACGGCGTCGTCCTCCTCCCGGGACTCAGGGCTTTCTCTGCCAGAGACTGATGGTCCCTGGTGCGGGTCAGTCGCGCCAGTCCACGACCGCAGAGATCTTCCCGACAATGGTCCGCCAACCCAGGCTTGCGGTTTGTGCCCCGATCTTCTTCAGCCTACGCCGTCCCATGAAGCCGCCGATGCCGCCGCCGACCGACGCCCGGAGCGCCTCGTCCAGGTCGTCGAGACTGGAGCCGGTGGCGAGCATGTCCAGCACTGCGGGCAGCCTCAGGGCGTACGCCAGGTCGCGGGCGACCTCGCCGGCCTCGATGAGCAGCGTCGGATCCCAGGTGTCGTGCCCGCCGCGGAGGTTCTCCACGACGAGGTCGAGCTCGTAGACGTCATCGTCCAGCGGCGCGATGTCGGCCGGTTCCACCCGTTCGGACAGTTCACCCCAACTGTCCAGCTGAGACAGGTCGTTGGGTGCGCCGGAACGAACGAAGCTGACAAGCGACTCGGGCGTCTTGAACAGCAGCAACCGGCCCTTGTGCGTCAGGAAGATCGGCACCTCCTCGTCGCCGGCCTCGTCCGCGGTGACCTCGTCGGCGTCGTCCTTGCCGTCCTCGGTGGTGTCGTCGTCGCGCTGCGCCTGCTTCTCCTCGTCCTCACTCTCGGCGAAGTCCCGGGCGACGTCCTCGTCGAGGATGACGACGTCACCCTCCTCCTCGTCGTCGCTCTCGGTCGGGCCGACCTGCCGACGGGCGAGGAAGGGGTCGTCGGCGTCCCGCTCGGCCACGTCGGTCGGGGTCAGCTCACGGGCCGATCGGTACGCGCGAAGGGTGAAGCCGGTGCCGGCCGGCAGGGCGATCTCCACCGGATCGATCCGCAGCTCGTCCCAGAGTGCGCGGTTCGCGGTCTCCGCCGCGGCGGCGTCGGGCGCGGCGTCGGCCGGCTCGGCGACGTCCGGCTCGCTGGTGCCGGTCGTGTCATCGAGCTCGGGCTCGTCGGCGTCCGGCCGTTGGGGCGACTGGCGTGCCACGGTGACCTCCGTGTGCGTCGGGCTACCACCCCCGGCGCTGATGCCGGTGAGTGACTCTGGGCACATACCCTAGTTGGCTGCGCTCGGTAACCGCTGGCCGCACCCCGGTGGCTCGCCACCCGGATAACAAGTAGCGTGTCTACGCATGAACGCCCAGGCGCTGCACGGACACCTCGACGCCCTGCTCCTGGCCGTGCTGGAGCGGGGGGCCCTGCACGGCTACGCCATCATCGAGGCCCTGCGGGCGCGCAGTGAGGGTCGCCTCGACCTGCCCACCGGCACCGTCTATCCGGCACTGCGGCGACTGGAGCGGGCCGGCCACGTGGTCAGCGCGTGGAGCACCGTCAACGGGCGGGAACGGCGGACCTACGAGCTGACCGACACCGGCCGGCGGGCGCTGACCGACCAGCGGTCCGGGTGGCGCCAGTTCAGTGCCACGGTCGGCCGATTCCTGGACCCGGGCACCACCCCCACCACGGCGGGCTGACGTCAGCGGGTGGCCAGCAGCCAGGTGCGGGCGGCGCTGCCCAGCCACACCTGGGCGGCGGCGCCGACGACCATTCCGATGATCATCGGCGGCCAGGTCAGGGCCGCGTCCCACAGCAGGATCGACCAGGAGAACAGACCGACCCCGGCCACCGCGCCCAGCAGGGCGGTCCCGGTCAGCGCGACACCGGCGCCGCGCGCCAGGGCGGTAAGTGCCGGCCGCGCCGAGCGGGCCGTGGCCGCGACCAGTGCCAGCCCGGCCAGACCGAACAGGAACGCCCCTGCCCAGATCCACTCCACCGACTGTGACAAGAGCAGGTAACCCGAGGGTGGTGGTGGGCCGGTGCTCCAACTCGATCCGTGCCAGGTCAGATCACCGGCGATCGAGCCGGTCGCGGCGAAGGCGACCACTCGCAGCGACAGCCCGCGCAGCGCGGCCACCGCGAGTTCGGCCTGGTAGGCCGAGGCCAGCTGATCCGGCGTGCCGAAGTCGGCGACCGCCTGTCGCGACGCCTCACCCGCCGGCAGGCCACTGTCCCGGTACGCCTCGACGGCGTCGAGCAGCCCGTGGCGGGCCTCGGTCATCAGGTCGGCCCGCAACCGCCGTGGCCCATGGAGCCGGCCGGCGAGCTGCCGCAGGTGCTCCTCGACCAACGTGTCATCCCTGACCGGCATGGCCCCAACCCTGCCATGCCAGCTGGTGTTCAGGCCTCGGGGACATCCCGGAGGGCGCCCCGACGGATCAGCCCGACAGGGCTAGGTATCCGTGCTCGGCGGCCTGCTGCAACACCCACTGATCCCGGTACCACCCGGGTGCCGCCACGAGCGCCGGGTGCCGGCCTCGCTGCACGACCCGGCCGCCGTCCAGCACCACGATCTCGTCGAGTTCGGCGAGGCCGCTGAGCCGGTGGGTGATCAGCAGCACCGAGTGCCCGGCGGAGGTCGAGGCCAACGTGCTGGCCAGCACCTGGTCGGCGGCGATTGGGTCGAGGCCCTCGGTGGGCTCGTCGAGCACCAGTACGCCGGGTGCGGCCAGCAGGGCGCGGGCCAGCGCCAGCCGCTGACGTTGCCCACCGGAGAGCTGCCCGCCCTCCTCGCCGACCACGGTGTCCCAGCCGTCCGGCTGGGCCCTGACCCAGTCCGCCAGCCCGGCGGCGGTGGCGGCAGCGAGCAGCGCGTCCTCGTCCGCATCCGGCCGACCGAGCAGCATGTTATCCCGCACGGTGGCGTGGAAGACGTACGCCTCGGCCAGCAGTCCGCCGACCAGGCGAGGCAACTCCTGGGCCGGGCAGGCCGACACATCCCGCCCGTCCAGCGTGACCCGGCCGGCGGTGGGGGACACCGCGCCGGTAAGGACGGCGGCCAGGGTGCTCTTGCCCGCCCCACTCGGACCGACGACCGCGACCCGGCGGCCTGGCGGTAGCTCCAGGTCGAAGCCGTCGAGCGCGGCGGGAGCACCGATCCGGTAGCGAACCGTCACCCGGTCGAACCGGACCGACGGCCTCGGTCCCAACGACCGCCCGCCAGCGGGCGTGCCGGACGGCCCGGTCACGCTCGTCTCGGCGGTCTCGGCGGTCTCGGCGGTCTCGGCGGTCTCGGCGGTCTGGGCGGTCTGGGCGGTCTGGGCGGTCTGGGCGGTCTCGGCGGGGCCCGCGTCGTCGGTTGCCAGGAGCTGGGCGACCCGGGCCAGTCCGGACCGCAAGCCGGTCCACTGACGGGCCGCCCCGACCAGGGCGAGGGCGATCTCCACGGCGGCCAGTGTGCCGACGGCCAGGACACCGACCAGCACCCCGTCCACGCCGGCGCCGAGGGCCACGTACACCACCGCACCGGCGGTGAGGCCGGCCACCAGCACCCCGGCCGCGTCGACGGCGAAGCCGAGTGCGGCGAGTCGCCGCTCCAGCCGGGCCAGCCGGCGGGCCCGCCGCCCGGCTGTCGCCAGCGCCGCCGAGGTCGCGCCGAAGGCGGCCAGGTCGGCGGCGCCATGGGTGAGATCGACCGCGTCGGTGGCGAGCGCACCGCGCAGTGGGGCCACCTCCGCAGCGGCCCGTCGGGTCAGCGCGGTCGCCAGCGCCGGCAGGGCGACGGCGGCCACCAGCAGCCCGAGGGCGAGCACGAGCGCGGCCGGTGGCGAGACCAGTGCGGCCAGCCCGACAGCCAGTACGCTCACCAGCCCGGCAGCGGTAGCCGGCACCACCACCCGGAGCAGCAGGTCCTGTACCGCCTCCACGTCGGAGACCAGCCGACTCAGCGCGTCCCCGCTACGGGGCGGATCGCCGCGCCGGCTGGCCAGGGTGTCGAAGACCCCGGCCCGGACATCGGTGACCAGGCGTAGCACCGCGTCGTGCCCGGCCAGGCGTTCCGTGTAGCGCAGCACCCCACGGCTCACCGCCAGCGCCCGTACCGCGACGATCGCCACGGTGAGCCGGTCCAGCGGGGGTTGACCGGCGGCGGTCATCAGCAGCCAGGTGGCGGTCGCCATCAGGGCCAGCCCGGCGAACTCGGTCGCCGCGGCGAGCAGCCCGGCACCGACCAGGCGTCTCAGGTACGGCCGGGCCAGCCGCAGCACGATCAGTTCGGGCGGGGGTCCGCTGGGCCCGATGACTCGCTCGCTCATCGCACCACCTCGCTTCGCTCGGCGTCACGATGAGGCGCCACCGCACTGGGCCAAATGATTCGCTCGCTGCGCTCGCTCATCGCGCCACCTCGCTTCGCTCGGCGTCACGATGAGGCGCCACCGCACCGAACCCGATGATTCGCTCGCTGCGCTCGCTCATGGGCGTTCCCCGGCCGGTACCGGAGTCAGCTCGGTGACCCGCCCGTCCTCGACCCGCAGAATGCGGTCGACGTCGGTAAGCAGTGCCGGCCGGTGGGCCACCAGGAGTGCGGTGCGGCCGGCGACCAGCTCGCGGGTGGCCGACAGCACCACGGACTCGGCGGCGGCGTCGAGGCGCGCGGTCGGCTCGTCGAGCAGCACCACCGGCGCGTGGCGCAGGAACGCCCGAGCCAGCGCCACCCGTTGCCGCTGCCCGCTGGACAGGCCGTGTCCCCGCTCACCCAGCAGAGTGTCCAGCCCGTCGGGCAGGGCAGCGACCACCTCGTCCAGCGCGGCGACGTGGACCGCGGCGGCGAGAGCGGTCGGTGTGGCGTCGGGGGCGCCGAGCCGGATGTTGTCGGCCAGCGACGCCGCGAACAGGTGGGCCCGCTGCGGTACCCACGCCACCTGCCGCCGCCAGCCGTCCAGATCGGCGTCGGCCAGGTCGACCCCGCCGACGGTGACCCGGCCTTCGGTCGGGCGGACGAAGCCGAGCAGCAGGTTCAGCAGGGTGCTCTTGCCGGCGCCGCTCGGCCCGATGATCGCGATGCGTTCGCCGGGCCGGATTTTCAGCGTCACATCGCGTAGCGCCGTGGTGCGCTCGTACGCGACGGTCACCGACTCGAAGCGGATCTCGGCACGTCCGTCCGGTGACGCGCCCGCCTGACCCGCCGGTGCCGGGGGTGCCGAGCCGGAGAGGGTGAGCGCCTCGTCCAGCGCGGTGAGCCCTTCCATGCTGGCATGGAACCGGCTGCCGGCCGCCCGGAGCGGCAGGTACGCCTCCGGGGTCAGCAGCAGCACCAGCAGCGCGGTCTGCAGTGCCAGACCACCGCCCAGCAGTCGGATGCCGACCGGGACGGCGACCAGCGCCACCGACAGGGTGGCCACGAGTTCGAGCACCAGCGCGGAGAGGAAGGCGATCCGCAGCGTCTTCATGGTGGCGATCCGGTGACCGTCGGCCATCCGCCGTACCGCGTCGGTCTGCGCCCGGGCCCGGCCGAACGCACGCAGCGTGGGCAGCCCGGCCACCATGTCCAGGAAGTGCCCGCCGAGCAGGGACAGCCGTCGCCACTGCCGCTCGGTGGCGGCTTGGGCCTGCCAACCGAGCAGCGCCCCGAAGATCGGGATGAGTGGCAGCGTCAGCGCGATGATCACTGCCGAACTCCAGTCGGCGAGGAATACCCGACCCAGCACCGCGACCGGCACGGTGACGCTCAGCACGAGCTGCGGCAGGTAACCGGTGAAGTAGGCGTCGAGTGCGTCCAGGCCGCGACCGGCGAGGGTGGCCAGTTGCCCGGCGCGCTGGCCGGCGACCCAGCCGGGTCCGTGCCGGCCGACCGCGCCCAACAGGTCGGCCCGCAGCGCCGCCTTGACCGTGGCGGCCACCCGTGCGGACACCGCGCCCTGTGCCCAGACCACCAGCGAGCGGGCCGCGACCGTGGCCAGCAGCCCGACCAGCGCGGCGCGGTCCAGTTGCCCGGTGAAGGCCGTGGCCAGCAGCACAGCCAGGGCGGTGGCCTGCGCCACGACCAGCCCGGCGGCGAGCACGCCGAGCAGCGTGAGCAGGGCGAGGTCACGTCGGGCGGCAGGAACCCGGCGCAGCAGCCGCGGGTCGAAGGGGCGGCGGTTCACCAGTACACCGGTGCCCTACCGTCGGTTCGTCCTCGAAAAATCCACACGCACATCGCCTGGAAGCCTAGTAGGGCCGGCAGCAGCGGTACCGTCAGCCAGCCCAGCAGCCGCAGGGTCGGTCCGCTGGCGGCCGCGTCGGCAACCGTCAGTGACGCGCTCGGTTCCACGGTCGACACCAGCACGTACGGCCAGAGGGTCGCCCCGACCAGCAGCACCGGCAGGGCGAGCGCCGTCGCGGTGGCCGCGAAGGCCACGCCGAGGCGCCGCCGCCCGAGTGCCACCCGCGCCGCCAGCAGGGCCGCCACCAGCAACACCGCCAGCAGTACGCCGACCGCAGGGCGCTGCGCGGCGGCGCGTACCCGGTCGGAGAACAGACCGACGACGGCGGCCGTGCCGACCGCGACGATCGCGGTGAGCAGCAGGCGGCGGGCCAGCGGCCGGAGCCGGTCGCCCTCGACGGCCGGCAACCGGAGCGCGAGGAAGCTAGCCCCGTGCGCCACCACCAGCGCCACCACGGCCAACCCGGTGGCGGCGGCGAACGGGGTGAACAGGTGAGTCACCCCGGCCACGTGTCCGTCGGCCTGCAGCGGTACGCCCTGGAGCAGTCCGGCGAGCACCACACCCCAGCCGAGCGCGGCGAGCAGGCTACCGACCACGATCACCCGGTCCCACGCGGCGCGGGCCCCTCCGCTGCCCGGACGGCTGCGCAGCTGCACCCCGGCGGTCACCAGGATCACCCCGACGAGCGCGGTGGCCACCGCCGGGTAGCTGCCGGCGAGCAACTCCCCCTCCAGCACGGGAAACGCGCCGAACAGGATGCCGGCGGCGGCCACCAGCCACACCTCGTTGCCGAGGAAGAACGGCCCGACCGCGTTGAGCGCGGCGCGTCGGCGGGACACGTCGGCGTCACCGGCGAGCAGCAGGCCGACGCCGTAGTCGTAGCCGGCGAGTACCAGGTAGCCAGCGAAGAAGAGGCCGAGCAGGGCGTACCAGGCGAGTTCCATCTCCGGCTCCTCAGGCGAACGCGGGTTCGGGACGGGAATCGTCGGCGGGCGGTTGGGCCGGCCGGCGGCCGAGCGCGGGATCGGCGGCACCACGGGCGGCGTGCCGGGCGAGCAGCACCCAGTTGGTGACGGCGAGGGTGCCGAGCAGCAGGGTGAACCCGACCAGTGAGCTCGCCATCAGCCATGGGCTGACCGGAGAAACCGCCTGGTCCACCGGCAGCAGCCCGTACGCCACCCAGGGATGGCGGCCGACCTCGCGGGCGATCCAGCCGAGGATCAGTGCCACGAAGGGTAGGGGCAGGGCGAGCATCAGCAGCCAGAGCGGGAACCGGAGACGGATGATCCAGTCTCGCCAGAGCAGGGGGACGAGCAGCCAGAGCAGGCCGAGGGCGAAGCCGATGAGGATCATGAAGCCCAGGCCGACGTTGGACAGGGCGGGCGGCAGGTAGTCGCCCGGGCCGAACCTGGCGGTCCAGTCGGCGATCAGCGCGTCGGCTTCGGGGTTGCCCCCGAACTTGGTGGGCTGTACCCCGCCCACCGGCCCGAACTGGGCGAAGCCGAACCCCTGTACGAGGGTTATCGCCAGCGCGGCGGTGACCAGCCCGATCCGCAGCGAGGTGCGGAACAGCGCATGGTCGGTGGTGCGCCGGTTGAGGTGCCACGCGCTGATCGCCGCCATCAGAAGCCCGCCGGTCAGCAGAGCCGCCGACAGCACGTGCCCGAGCGCCATCCCCAGGGCCGGGTTGGTCAGCAACGCCGGGAAGTCGGTCAGGTGGGCGACGCCGTCGCGTACCTCGTAGCCGACCGGGTTCTGCAACCAGGAGTTGGCCACCATGATCCAGAACGCCGAGGCGTACGCGGTGATCGCGACGCCGTAGAGCAGCGCGAGGTGCACGCCACGGCGCAGCCGGTGCCAGCCGAAGATCCACATGCCGAGGAAGGTCGACTCCAGGAAGAAGGCGACCAGGGTCTCGATGGCCAGCGGGGCGCCGAAGACGTTGCCGACGTAGCGCGACAGCCCGCTCCAGTTCAGCCCGAACTGGAACTCCATGACGATGCCCGTGGCGATGCCGAGCACGTAGTTGATCACGTAGAGCTGGCCCCAGAAGCGGGTCAGCCGCTCCCACCTGTGGTTGCCGGTCACCACCCACGCGGTCTGCATCCCGACGAGCAGGGTGACCAGGCCGAGCGTGACGGCCACGAAAAGGAAGTGGACCGAGGCGGTCGCGGCGAACTGGAGGCGAGCGAGGAGCAGGGTGTCCATGTCGGCTCTCCCGGGACGGGGGTCGATGCAGATAGGGAGACTACCCATAGCGTCTCTACATATAGGCGCGTGATGCGCGCCGGACCGGCATGATCAGGGTTAGTTCAGGGTCGGGTCAGCTGAGGAAGAGCGAGACCGGCAGGGCGGCCACGGTCGCCGTCACGGCCAGCACGGTGGCGCCGAGCAGTCGGGGTGGGCGGGCGGTGACCAGCAACCGCTGCACCCGTACGTCCAGATCCTGATCGCCCATGCCGAGCGCGCCGGCCGGCGTGATCCGGTTCCCGGCGGCGGCGAACCGGCGCAGCGCACCGGCCAGCGGGGCCTCGGCGTGCAACTCGCGGGCCTTGTCGTCGGCGCGCATCTCGACCAGCAGGGAAACCCGCTCGTGCGCCTCGCGGACCCAGCCGAACCAGGGCAGCGCTCGGCAGAGCGCGGTGAACGGCAGCAGCACCAGATCGTGCCGCTCCTGCGCGTGCGCCCGCTCGTGGGTGAGCACAGCCGCCAGTTCGGCCCGGTCGAGCAGGCTGAGCGTGCCGGCGCTCACCACCACGCGGGGCTTCACCCCGGGAAGGCAGTACGCCGCTGCACCCGGGTGGTCGAGCACCAGCGCACCGGGCACGGTCGGATCCCGTCGGGCGACCAGGGTGAGCAGCTCCCGATGCCGACGCTGGGCGCGTACGGCACCGTGGATGCTGCGTACCGTCGTGGTCAGCAGCACCGCCCCGATGCCGAGACCGACGCCGACCAACCCCAGGTGCACGGCACCGAGGTCGGCTGGCAGGGTGCTGTGCCAAAGGTCGCCGACCAGCGCCAGCAGGGCGCTGCCGGTGCCCCGCTGGTACGGCGCCAGACCCAACGCGATCGGCAGACCCATCGCGGAGAGGCCGGCCCCCAGGCCGATCGCCTGCCAGCACAGGATCGCCACCCGGGGGCTGCGCCACGTCCAGGTGGAGCGGGCCAGCACCTGGGCGATCAGCCAGCAGGCCACCATCGAGGCGGCGAAGTGCAGGGTGTGCGCCACGGCGTCGCCCCTACCGCTCCACGGCCTCGTCGGCCAGGCCGGGCTGCGCCGCCCGGTCGGCTAGCGGCGTCTCCACCCGTTCGGTCAGCCCGCGCGCAAGGCCGTCCACCGCCTGCCCTGACACATCGCCTGTCGTCCGGTTCTGCCCGGGTGCGTCGTCTGTCGTCCGGTTCTGCCCGGGTGCCTCGGCTGCCGTCGGGGTCCGCTTCGGTGCGTCACCTGCCGGCCCGACCTGCCCGGGTGCGTCGGCCGTCAGCCCGGCGTCCGCCGTGAGGGCGGCGCGCAGCACGTCCGCCTCGGTGCCGGTGACCGAGCGGGCGAACCGGACCAGCGCCGCGTCCCGGCTACCGCCCAGGTCGAGCGCGTCGAGCATGAGTTGGGCGATGTACGCCTCCCGGCTGGCCGCGGCGCGGTACCGCCACGCCCGGCCCTCCCGCTCGCGCTGCACCATGCCCTTGCCGGCCAGCCGGTCCAGCACGGTCATCACGGTGGTGTACGCCAACTCGCGTCCGTCCAGAGCGTCGGCCACCTCGCGCACGGTGACCCCATCCGACGTGCCGGGCACCGCGTCCCACAGCACGTCCATCACCGCACGCTCAAGATCCCCCAGCCGAGTCACCCCCCAATCCTACCCCCCGTAGTAGACCCACCCCACCCACGCCCACCTCACCCACGCCCACCCCACCCACGCCCACCTCACCCCACGCGCGCCCGCCCCACCGCAGCAACTTCAGGAATAGTGCTGCCTCGTCACCCAGTCGACCCAGCAGTTTCCGGGAAGTTGTCCGGATCTTGAGTGAGCACCCGGGGCAACAAGCAACAAAGGCGGAACGAAACGCGACGGAACAGAACGGAACGGGAAGGGCCGAACGAGAAGGGGAGAGACGGAGGCAGCGGACCGGAAGGACGGCGGACCGGGAAGGACGGCGGACCGGGAAGGACGGCGGACCGGGAAGGACGGCGGACCGGAAAGGTCGGCGGACCGGGGACCCGACGTTGGGCAGCGCCCCGGAAGCCGTGACCCGCCAACGGTCCGTGCGCAGGTCAGGGTTTCCGGGGAGCCCCGCCCGCGCCGGGATCAAGCCTGACCGCCCGGAGCGGGCGGGGCTCCCCGGAAACCCCAATAGCGGCGGCTCCCCGGAAACCCCAATAGCGGCGGCTCCCCGGAAACCCCAATAGCGGCGGCTCCCCGGAAACCCCAATAGCGGCGGCTCCCCGGAAACCCCCAGAGCGAGGAGCGTCAAACCCCCTTGGGGTGCCACACCGTCTTCGTCTCCAGCAGGGCTGTCATCCGCCCGAGCCCCGGATCCGCCGACCAGTCGTGACCGCCCGCTACGGGCCGGAGCACCCGCTTGAGGTTCTCCGCCGCCTTGACCTCCAGGTCGGCCGCCAGCTCCGGGTCGGTCACGCCGGTCAGGTCGATGGCGTTGACGTCCATGTGCGCGGCCAGCGTGGGTACGGTCTCGGACAGCCGGCCGGTGAGGATGTTGACCACCCCGCCCGGCAGGTCCGAGGTGGCCAGCACCTCGGCCAGGGTCACCGCGGCCAGCGGTGCCGTCGGCGAGGCGGCCACCACCACCGTGTTGCCGGTGACGATCGCCGGGGCGATCACGCTGACCAGCCCGAGCAGGGCCGGTGTCTCGGGGGCGACCACCGCCACCACACCCGTCGGCTCGGGTGCCGACAGGTTGAAGTACGGCCCGGCGACCGGGTTCGCGCCCCCGTACACCTGCGGGAGCTTGTCCGACCAGCCGGCGTACCAGACCCAGCGGTCGGTCGCCGCGTCCACCTCGTCGCCCGGCACACCGAGCGCGACGAACTGCTCGCGCCGGCCCTCCAGCATCTCGGCGACCCGGTAGAGGATCTGACCCCGGTTGTACGCGGTCGCCCCGGCCCAGCCCTTCACCGCCGCGCGGGCGGCCACCACCGCGTCCCGCGCGTCCTTGCGCGAGGCCAGTGAGACGTTGGAGTCCTGCACGAGATACGACCGTCCCGACTCGCTACGCGGGAACTTCCCGCCGACGAAGAGCTTGTACGTCTTGCGTACCGCGACCCGCTCAGACATTGAGGTACGCCTCCAGCCCGTGCCGGCCGCCCTCGCGACCGTAGCCCGACTCCTTGTAGCCACCGAACGGCGAGGTGGGGTCGAACTTGTTGAACGTGTTGGCCCACACCACCCCGGCGCGCAGTCGGTCGGCCATCCACAGGATCCGGGAGCCCTTCTCGGTCCAGATCCCCGCCGACAGCCCGTACGGCGTGTTGTTGGCCTTCTCGACGGCCTCGGCCGGGGTGCGGAAGGTGAGCACGGACAGCACCGGGCCGAAGATCTCCTCGCGGGCGATCCGGTGCGCCTGGGTGACGCCGGTGAAGATGGTCGGCGCGAACCAGAAGCCCCGCTCGGGCAGCTCACACGGCGGTGACCACTGCTGCGCGCCCTCGGCGGCACCGGCCGCCGTCAGCTCGCGGATGCGGGAGAGCTGGGCGGCCGAGTTGATGGCCCCGATGTCGGTGTTCTTGTCCAGCGGGTCGCCGAGCCGCAGCTGGGCCATCCGGCGCTTGAGTGATTCGAGCACCTGCTCGGCGACGGACTCCTGGATCAGTAGCCGGGAACCGGCGCAGCAGACGTGCCCCTGGTTGAAGAAGATCCCGTTGACGATGCCCTCGACGGCCTGGTCGACCGGGGCGTCGTCGAAGACGATGTTGGCGGCCTTGCCGCCGAGTTCCAGGGTGAGCTTCTTGCGGCTGCCGGCGACCGCGCGGGCGATGGCCCGGCCGACGTCGGTGGAGCCGGTGAAGGCGACCTTGTCCACGCCGTCGTGCTCGACGAGTGCCCGGCCGGTCTCACCGGCACCGGTGACGATGTTGACCACACCAGCCGGCAGGTCGGCCTGCTGACAGATCTCGGCGAACAGCAGCGCGGTGAGCGGGGTGGTCTCGGCCGGCTTCAGCACCACCGTGTTGCCGGCGGCCAGCGCCGGGGCGATCTTCCAGGCCAGCATCAGCAGCGGGAAGTTCCACGGGATGACCTGCGCCGCCACCCCGAGTGGCCGCGGGTTGGAACCGAAGCCGGCGTGCGGCAGCTTGTCGGCCCAGCCGGCGTAGTAGAAGAAGTGCGCGGCGACCAGCGGCAGGTCGACGTCACGGGACTCCCTGATCGGCTTGCCGTTGTCCAGTGACTCGAGCACGGCCAGCTCACGCGAGCGCTCCTGGATGATCCGGGCGATCCGGAACAGGTACTTGGCCCGGTCCCGGCCCGACATCGGCCCCCAGACCTTCTCGTACGCCTTGCGGGCCGCCCGGACCGCGCGGTCCACGTCCTGCGCGCCGCCCTCGGCGACCTCGGCCAGCACCTCCTCGGAGGCCGGGTTGATCGACTTGAAGCTGCCACCGTCGGCCGGGTCGACGAACTTACCGTCGACGAAGAGCCCGTACGAGGGCTTGAGGTCTACCACCGAGCGTGACTCGGGGGCGGGTGCGTATTCGAACATCGCGGTCAGTCCAGGGTGAAGTAGTCGGGGCCGGCGTAGACGCCGGTCGTCAGCTTGGTGCGCTGCATCAGCAGGTCGTTGAGGAGGCTGGAGGCGCCGAAGCGGAACCAGTCGGGGTGCAGCCAGTCCGGGCCGACGGTCTCGTTGACCATGACCAGGTACTTGATCGCATCCTTGGTGGTCTTGATGCCGCCGGCCGGTTTCACGCCAACCTGCCGCCCGGTGGCGGCGCGGAAGTCGCGGACCGCCTCCAGCATCACCAGCGTCACCGGCAGGGTGGCGGCGACCGGAACCTTGCCGGTGGAGGTCTTGATGAAGTCGGCGCCCGCGAGCATCGCCAGCCAGGAGGCGCGGCGCACATTGTCGTAGGTGGCCAGCTCGCCGGTCTCCAGGATCACCTTCAGATGGGCGTCCCGGCAGGCTTCCTTGGTGGCGACGATCTCGTCGTACACCTCGGCGTAGCGGCCGGCCAGGAAGGCACCACGGTTGATCACCATGTCGATCTCGTCGGCGCCCGCCTCGACGGCGGCGCGGGTGTCCGCGAGCTTGATCTCCAGCGGTGCCTGGCCCGACGGAAACGACGTGGCCACGCTGGCCAGATGCACAGCGCTGCCGCGCAGCACCTCGGCCACGTGGGGGACCATCGAGGGGTAGACGCAGACCGCACCGACGTGCGGGCAGGACGGGTCGGCCGGAGAGGGCCGCAGCGCCTTCGCGGCGAGCGCCCGTACCTTGCCCGGGGTGTCCGCGCCCTCCAGCGTGGTCAGGTCGACCATCCGGATGGCGAGGTCGATCGCCTCGGCCTTGGCGGTGGTCTTGATGGATCGGGTGCCGAGTTGGGCTGCCCGCTGCTCCGCGCCGACCTGGTCCACGCCCGGTAGGCCGTGCAGGAAGGTCCGCAGAGCGGTCTCGGATCGTCCCAGCTCGGAGAGGTCCGAGCGGGCCGACGTCGCTGTCGCCGTCATGCCCCGAAGTCTACGCAGGTTGACGCCGCGTGATCTTGGTCACTACGTTCGCCGGGGCGCGCACGGGTGAGCGAGGTCGCTGGTCGCGGCCGGGGCCCGCGCGTCGGTATCCGGGACGGGTAGGTTGAGCGATCGTGGACGTACTCGTCATTGACCACCCGCTCGCCCAGTCCCGGCTGACCGCCATGCGGGACGAGCGCACCGATTCCTCTACGTTCCGGGCGGCGCTGCACGAACTCACCACCATGCTGGTGTACGAGGCCGCGCGCCCCTTCCCGGTGGAGACCTACCCGGTGCAGACGCCGGTGACCGCCACCGAGGGCACCCGGCTGGCCAACCCGCCGCTGCTGGTGCCGGTGCTGCGAGCGGGTCTCGGCATGGCCGACGCCGCGCTGGGGCTGCTGCCCGAGTCCTCAATGGGCTTCGTCGGGCTGGCCCGTGACGAGGAGACCTTCGAGCCGCGCGCCTACATGGAGTCCCTGCCCCGGGACCTCACCGGTCTGCCGGTGCTTGTTCTCGACCCGATGCTGGCCACCGGTGGCTCCCTGGAGCACTGCTGCCGGCTGCTGGCCGAGCGCGGCTGCACCGACATCACCGTGCTCTGCGTGCTCGCCGCGCCGGCCGGCATCCAGCGGTTGGAGCGTTCCGGGTTGCCGCTGCGCCTGGTCACCGCCGCCATCGACGACGGTCTCAACGACAGCATGTTCATCGTGCCTGGCCTCGGCGATGCCGGTGACCGGCAGTTCGGCGGCATGCCCCGCTTCTGAGGCCCGGCGGTTTGTGGTGCGGGTGGTGCCGGCACCGGCTACCGTCTCGGGCCATGACTGGTGTGCCACTCGCCGAGGAACTGCTCCTGCTCGCGTACGACGACGAAACGGGTAAGGCGACGCTGCCGCGGATCAGCCTCGACCTGGGGATGGCCGCCGCCGTCCTCATCGAGTTGGCCCTGGCCGGGCGGATCGCGTACACCGACGGGGCCCTGACCGCGGTGGACCCGACGCCGACCGGCGAACCGGTCACCGACGCGGTGCTGGCCAAGATCGTGGCCGACACGCCGCACAGCCCCTCGTCCTGGGTGCAGCGGCTGCGGCACGGCCTGCGCGACCGGATTCTCGGCGACCTCTGCGAGCAGGGCGTCGTCCGGGACGTCGACGAGACCGAGCTGGGCTTCATCCACGTGCACCGTTACCCGGTGGTGGACCCGACGGTGGAGGAGGAGACCCGGCAGCGGCTCGCCGTGGTGCTCACCGGCGCCGCTCCGGACGAGCGCACCGCCGCCCTCGCCACCCTGGTCGCCGTGCTCCGGATGGAGTCCGCACTCGGGGTCACCGGCGAGGACGCCGACGCCGCCCGCCGCCGGCTTGAGGAGATCGCCAGCGGTGCCGGCTTCTCCGGCGAGGTCAACCTGGAAGACTCCGTGATCCGCCCCTCGGTCGCCCTCGTGGTGGCCGCCCTCGGCCGCGCCGTCGAACACGCCCTCGGCCCCCGCCGCTGACCCACCGCTGCGTCGCCCTCGCTCCGTTGACCATGAAGTTGTTGTCGGCTACTCGGCGTGTCCCGGACAACAACTTCATGATCAACGGGGTGGGTGGGGGAGAGCAGGGTGGGGGTTAGAGGTCTAGGGCGTGGGCGATTTCGGTGCGGAGGGTGGTTAGGGCGCTTGCCGCGCGGGTGCGGGCCGCCGCTAGGTCGCCGTCGGTGGGGGGTTCCACCACTTCGAGGTACGCCTTGAGCTTCGGTTCGGTGCCGGAGGGGCGGATCACCACCCGGGCCGCTGCGGTACGCAGGATCACCACGTCGGCGTCGGGGAGCAGGTCCTGTGCCTCGGTGACCGGCTGGCCGAGCAGGGTGGTCGGGGTGGCGGCGCGGATCCTGCCCATCGCGTCGGCGATCAGGCGCAGGTCGTCGACGCGCACCGAGAGCTGGTCGGTCTGGTGCACGCCGAACTCCGCGGCCAACTCGTCGAGCCGGTCGGTGAGCGTGCGCCCCTGCGCCTTGAGGCCGGCGGCCAGCTCGGCCACGGTCAGTGCGGCGGTGATGCCGTCCTTGTCACGTACGTGGTCCGGAGCGACGCAGTAGCCGAGCGCCTCCTCGTAACCGAAGACCAGTGGCTCGCTCCCCGCACCGGCTCGGACGATCCACTTGAACCCGGTGAGCGTCTCGTCGTACGGCAGCCCGCGCGCCGCGCACATCGCCCGTAGCAGCGACGACGAGACGATTGTGGTGGCGTACAGGCCGGTGACCCCGCGTCGCATCAGGTGGTCGGCGAGCAGCACACCCACCTCGTCCCCGCGCAGCATCCGCCAGCCAGGCCCGCCCGCCGCATCCGTACCCGGTCCGCCTGCCGCATCCGTACCCGGTCCGCCTGCCGCATCCGGCTCGCCGGGTGCCGCGTCGGGGCCGCCGGACGGCTCCCGGACGGCGACGGCGCAGCGGTCGGCGTCGGGGTCGTTGGCGATGGCCAGGTCGGCGTCGGTGCGCTCGGCGAGCGCGACCAGCCGGTCCACCGCGCCCGGCTCCTCCGGGTTGGGGAAGCTGACGGTGGGGAAGTCCGGGTCCGGCTCGGCCTGGTCGGGTACCACGCCGGGCGTCGGGAAACCGGCGGCGGCGAACGCGGCGGTGAGCACCGTCGCACCGACACCGTGCAGTGGGGTGTACGCCACGGTCAGCTCCCGGGGCCCGCCCGGGGAGACGACACCGGCCGCCCGCGCCACGTACGCGGCGACCAGGTCGTCGCCGAGCACCTGGCCGGCGGGGCCGAGCGGCACCTGCGTCAGTGGACCGACCGCGCGGATGGCGGCCTCGATGCCGGCGTCGGCCGGCGGCACGATCTGCGCCCCGGCACCCAGCTTCCCGCCCAGCTCGGCACCGAGGTACACCTTGTAGCCGTTGTCCTGCGGCGGGTTGTGGCTGGCGGTCACCATCACCCCGGCCACCGCCGACAGGTGCCGCACCGCGTACGCGAGCACCGGGGTGGGCAGCGGGCGGGGCAGCAGCAGCGCCTGCCGTCCGGCCCCGGTGGCCACCTGGGCGGTGCGTTCGGCGAACTCGCGGGAACCGCGCCGGGCGTCGTACCCGATCACCAGCGGCCCGGTGCCGCCCTGGGCGGCGAGCCAGGCGACCAGCCCGGCGGCGGCCTGGGTGACCACCGCGAGGTTCATCCCGTTCGGGCCGGCCCGCAGCGGCCCGCGCAGCCCCGCCGTGCCGAAGGTCAGCGGCCCGGCGAACCGGTCGGCCAACTCCGGCGCGCTGCCCGGCAGTTGGTCGAGCACCGCCCGCAGCTCCGCCCGGCCGGCCGGGTCGGGATCGTCGGCGAGCCAGCGTTCGGCCCGCTCGCGGATGGTGTCGAGGTCAGTGGTCTCCGCCGCCATGGCCTCTTGATAGCACGGCGAGGGATCTCCAGGGGCGTGCGCCCCGGCTCAGCCGGCCGACGTGAGCTGGAAAGACTTGAGCATCTCCGCGTAGATCGGCTTGCTCTCCTCGAAGCGGGCGTCGGTCGAGGTGAGGTAGAACGAGTAGAGCCGGCCGTCATGGGCCACCCCGTGCCAGATGCCGTGCCGCATCTCGTCGCCCTCGCCGCAGGTGTACTCGAACTCGGCCGAGGGCTTCCCAGCCAGCTCCTTCTCGGCCATGGCGACCTGGGTGTACGGCTTCGCGCAGGACTTCGACCGGGTCTTCAGGCCGTTCTCGGCGACCTGCGCCCAGCGGGCCGAGGTGCCGCTCCACTCCTCGTTGAGGACGCGCACCCGACGGCCGCTGTCCTCCGGGTCGGTGTAGTCGATGTAGACCCCACCGGCGGGCGCGGCCCGTTTCCAGCCCTCGGGCACCAGCATCTGGATCCCGCGCGCCGAGTGCTCCTGCATCTCGATGCCGGGACCCTCGTCCGCCGACGCGGACGGCTCGGCCACCGGGGTGGTGGGCGTCTCGTCGCCGCCGCTGGCGAAGGCCACGATGCCGATCAACAGCAGCACCGCGAGGCCGCCGGCCGCCGCCAGCTGCATCTTGCGTGGCCAGCCCTTGACGGTGTCGACCACCCGGGTGCCGGCGGCCCTCGCCCGGTCCACCGGGCTGCTCCCGCTGTCGCTGTCGGCAGCGGGGGCCGACGTGCCGTACGGCTGGTGGGGCGCGGCCGGCCACTGCGCGGCACCGTAGGCGCCGACCTGCTGCGTCGCGTCGGGTTGGCTACCGTAGCCACCGACCCGCTGGGTCGCCTCGGGTCGCGTGCCGTAGCCACCGAGCTGCTGGGTGGCGTCGGGCCCGGCGCCGTAGCCGCCGATCCGCTGCGTCGCGTCGGGCTGGCCGCCGTAGCCGAAGACCTCCGGCCCGACCCGTTGGTTGCTGTCCGAGCCGATCCGCTGGGTCGCGTCGGCACCGCCGTAGGTGCGGCCGGCGGGGGGCGGGGACATCGCGGTACCCCGCTGCCCGGGCCGGGCCAGGGCGTCGGCGCTGGTGTCGTCCATCGCGGCGGCGCTGGCCGGGGCGGCCTGGCCGGGGCGCTCGCCCCGGCGCAGCGCGGCCAGCCGGTCGGTGAGCGACTCGCCGGGGCCCAGCATCGCCCGGCCGCCGATCTGCCCGGACGGGGCCGGCTTGGCCGGGGCGGCCGGCACGCTGATCGGTGCGGGCTGCGGCACCGGCATCACGGAGTACTGGTCGGTCATCGAGTTGACTCCGGCGGCGCTGCTGCTCAGCGGACCGGCCAGCAACTCGCGCAGCATGGCGCGCGCGGTGTGCACGTCGAGTCGGCGGGCCGGGTCCTTCTCCAGCAGACCCATCAGCACCCGGGTCAACGGGCCGCTGCGTTGCGGCGGCGCGGGCGGATCCTCGACCACGGCGTGCATGGTCTCGATCGGGTCGCCCCGGTCGAAGGGCGGCCGGCCCTCCACGGCGGTGTACAGCGTCACGCCGAGGGAGAACAGGTCGCTCGGGGGGCCGAACTCCTGCCCCATGGCCCGTTCGGGAGAGATGAAGTGCGGTGAGCCCAGCACCATGCCCGGGGTGGTGAGCTGCACGTCGGTGGGCATCCGGGCGACGCCGAAGTCGGTGAGCACGCAACGGCCGTCCGAGCAGATCAGCACGTTGGCGGGCTTGACGTCGCGGTGCAGCACGCCGATCGCGTGCGCCACCTCGAGCGCGCCGAGCAGCGCGATGCCGATCTTGGCAACCACCCGCTGGGCGATCGGCCCGTCCTCGATCACCATGTCGGCGAGGCTGCGGGCGTCCAGCAGCTCCATCACGATCCACGGCCGCCCGGCCTCGGTGACCACGTCGTACACCTGCACCACCGCCGGGTGGGCGATGGCGGCGGCGGCGCGGGCCTCGCGCAGGGTGCGTTCGTACATCGAGTCGCGGTCGCTCGGCGCCAGGCCGGGCGGGAGGACGACCTCCTTGACCGCCACGTCACGGCGCAGCAGCGTGTCTGTGGCCCGCCAGACCGTGCCCATGCCGCCGTTGCCCACCGCCGAGCGCAGCGAGTACCGGTCGCCGATGACGGTGCCGGGGGTCGCGCGTCCGTTGGTGGGAGTGCTGACTGGTCCGCCGCTCCACGTCGGGATCTGAGTCACAGAAAAGCCACCGGGGGAAGTCGAGAGGGCTGGGACACAACCCCCCTATCTTGCTGGTTCAGACGCCCGATGCGAAAGCCGGCGCGGCGGACGTTTCCACTACTCGACGGTACGTGTGCGGCCACTCACCTCTTGTCGCCGCTGTGCCGACGTAATGTGGGGTACCCCTCACCCGTCGGTGGCCCTCCGCGCGTCCTACCATCCGTTGATGAGCGAACCGCGGTCAAGCGAGTCCGGTTTCCCGATCAAGGGCGTCTACACGCCTGCTGATCTTCCCGGCGACCTGGACTCCCGGCTCGGCGCACCGGGTGAGTTCCCGTACACCCGTGGGGTCTACCCCACCATGTACACCTCCCGTCCGTGGACGATGCGGCAGTACGCGGGCTTCGGCACCGCCACCGAGTCCAACGCGCGTTACCACCAGTTGTTGCGGGCCGGCACCATGGGCCTGTCCGTCGCCTTCGACCTGCCCACCCAGATGGGGTACGACTCCGACGACCCGATCGCGCACGGCGAGGTGGGCAAGGTCGGCGTGGCCATCGACTCCATCGAGGACATGCGGCTGCTGTTCGACGGCATCCCGCTGGACAAGGTCTCCACCTCGATGACCATCAACGCGCCCGGCTCGGTGCTGCTCCTGCTCTACCAACTCGTCGCCGAGGAGAACGGCGTTCCGGGTTCGGCGCTCAACGGCACCATCCAGAACGACATCCTCAAGGAGTACATCGCCCGGGGGACGTACATCTTCCCGCCGAAGCCCTCGCTGCGGCTGGTCGCCGACACCTTCGGCTACTGCCGCACCGAGGTGCCGAAGTGGAACACCATCTCCATCTCCGGCTACCACATGGCCGAGGCCGGCGCCTCGCCCGTGCAGGAGATCGCGTTCACGCTCGCCAACGGCGTCGAGTACGTCCGGGCGGCGATCGCCGCCGGGCTGGCCGTGGACGACTTCGCCCCCCGGCTCTCGTTCTTCTTCGTCGCCCGCACCACCCTGCTGGAGGAGGTGGCGAAGTTCCGGGCGGCCCGGCGGATCTGGGCCCGCCTGATGCGCGACGAGTTCGGCGCGAAGAACCCGAAGTCGATGATGCTGCGCTTCCACACCCAGACCGCTGGCGTGCAGTTGACCGCCCAGCAGCCCGAGGTGAACCTGGTCCGGGTGGCGGTGCAGGGGCTCGGCGCGGTGCTCGGCGGCACCCAGTCGCTGCACACCAACAGCTTCGACGAGGCGATTGCGCTGCCCACCGAGAAGGCGGCCCGGCTGGCGCTGCGTACCCAGCAGGTACTCGCCTACGAGACCGATCTCACCGCCACGGTCGACCCGTTCGCCGGCTCGTACGTGGTGGAGGCGATGACCGCCGAGATCGAGACGGCGGCGGACGCGCTGATGGCCCGGGTCTTCGAGCACGGGTCGGCGGTGGACGCGATCGAGGTCGGTTTCCAGAAACGGGAGATCGAGCAGTCCGCGTACCGGATCGCGCAGGAGATCGACTCGGCTGAGCGGGTGGTGGTCGGACTCAACCGGTTCACGATCGACGCCGAGGAGCCGTACGAGCCGCTGCGGGTCGATCCGGCCATCGAGGCCGCCCAGGCCGAGCGACTGGCGAAGCTGCGGGCCGAGCGGGACTCGGCAGCCGTGAAGCGGGCCCTGGTCGAGTTGCGGGAGGCCGCCTCCGGCACCGACAACGTGCTCCACCCGATGAAGGCGGCGCTGCGCGAGCGCGCCACCGTCGGTGAGGTGTGTGGGGCGCTCCGCGAGGTCTGGGGCCGCTACCAGCCCACTGACCGGTTCTGACCTCCGTTCCTCCGCCGCCGAGCACCACTGCCCGTCGCGCAGCGTGTCGAACGGGCCGTACCCGGGTACTCCGCTGCCAATGATCACGCGAACGCACATGGTGTGCGGTCGGCGGGCCTCGGTGCGTGTGAACGTCCACGGGTGATCGTTGCCGCGCGTGGTCGGGTAATTGTCGTACCGTCAGTTCATCGGCGCGACTAATGCGACAATTCGGAACGACGACGAGAGTTTCGCGAAGATTCTCGGCGCTCGCGGCACGATTACGCGTTGTAGGAGGTGAGGGGTGGATGACGGCGTATGACCGCGATCTACCTGCTGTGCCGCTCACCTACGGACGCTCTCAGCAGGGCATACGTGACGCTGCGCGGTCCGATCATCACCGGAACGAGGTTGCGCAGAGTCACCATCGTGGGTCTACGCTGTCTGCTGTTCCCGATGATCCATCCATTTCTAGTGATCGAAGAGAATTCGACGTGACGAGTGCGTTGACGATGCCGACCGGTCACCAACTGGCGCCGTCCTGGCCGGATGCGCCAACCGGTTCCCAGCCCCTGCCCTTCGAGTTGGACCACCTGCTCGCCCTCCGGGTACCGGGCCTGATCGCCACGCGCCGTCACATCCACTCGCACCCGGAGCTGTCCGGCGCGGAGTTCGAGACCGCGGCCCTGGTGGCCCGGGAACTCTCCCTGGCCGGGTTGCAGCCGCGCCTGCTGCCCAAGGGCAACGGGGTGATCTGCGACATCAACGGCCGCCCGGACGGTCCGGTGATCGCACTGCGCGCCGACATCGATGCGCTGCCGCTCAGCGACGTCAAGGACGTGCCGTACCGCTCCACGGTCGAGGGGGTCTGCCACGCCTGCGGTCACGACGTGCACACCACGATCATGTTGGGCGTCGGCATGCTGCTCGCGCAGCTGGCCGATCTGGGCGAGCTGCCGGGCCGGGTCCGGCTGATCTTCCAGCCCGCCGAGGAGATCCTGCCCTGCGGCTCGCTTGAGGTGATCGAGGCCGGCGGCCTCGACGACGTGGTGCAGATCTTCGCACTGCACTGCGACCCCAGCCTGCCCGTCGGCCAGGTGGGCCTACGGGTCGGTCCGATCACCGCCGCCGCGGACAACGTCACCGTCCGGCTCACCGGCCCCGGCGGTCACACCGCCCGCCCGCACCTGACCGTGGACCTGGTCGACGCGCTCGGCCGGCTGATCACCGAGGTGCCCGCCCTGGTCAACCGTCGGGTGCCGGCGAACAGTGGACTGCTGCTGGTCTTCGGGCACGCCTCCGCGGGCACCCGGTACAACGTCATCCCGTCCGAGGCGTCCGCCTCCGGCACCCTGCGGGTGATGGACCGCGACACCTGGGAACTGGCCCCGAAGATCGTTTCTCAGGTGGTTCGGGACGTCATCGCACCGACCGGGGCCACCGTCGACCTGGAGTACCTGCGCGGTCGCCCGCCGGTCTGCAACGACGCGCGGGCCATCGGGGTGCTGAACGCCGCCACCGCCGCCGCCCTCGGCCCGGAGGGCGTCGCGGAGACCCCGCAGAGCATGGGCGGCGAGGACTTCTCCTGGTATCTGGAGTACGTCCCCGGCGCCCTGGCCCGCCTCGGGGTCGGCCGCTCCGGGCCGAACGTCGACCTGCACCGGGCGTCGTTCGACGTGGACGAACGGGCCATCCCGGTGGGCGTACGCCTCATGGTGCAGACCGCGCTCCAGGCACTGACGGCGGCGCGCTGACACCCGGCGGTGGTGGCGCGCCGACCGGTGCGACCAGAGCCGGCACCGCGGGTCGGTTCCGGCGGCGACGGCGGGCCAGCCACCACAGCGCCCCCAGCGGTACGCCGAAGGCCAGCAGCCACGGCAGGACCGCACCCAGCACGGTGAGCAGGATGGTCATCGAGGCCAGGAAGACCTGCCAGCCGCCCTTGAGCCCCACCAGGAAGCCGATCTGGTTCTCCTCATCGGGGACCGTGACACCCGGCCCCACCAGGGTGACCGTGATGGTGGACAGCGCGGTGAGGTCGCTCAGCCGCCGCTTCTTCGCCTCCAGCGACGCGAGGTCGGCCTCCCGCCGGGCCAGTTCGTTCTCGATGCTCACCAGGTCGCTTATCGAGTCGGCCTGGGCGAGCAGCCGTCGCGCGCTCTCCACCCGGGCCCGTTGGCTGGTGATCCGGGCGTCGAGGTCGATGGTCTCCTCGGTGACGTCCTGCGTGCCGATCTCCCGGCGCTCCGGCTTGCCGAGGCCCGCCAGTTCCTCCACGACCGCGTAGAACCGCTCCGCCGGCACCCGCAGTTCGAGGTCGGCCACCGCGTCCGCGTCGGAGCTGCGGCGCTGGTCGCCGCCGACGAAGCCGCCGGCCCGGGTGGCCGCGGCGGCGGCGTCCCGGGCGGCGTTGTCCACATTCTCCACCTGCACCCGGAGCGATCCGGTGTAGATGATGGACCGCTGGTCGACCCGGGTGTCCGCCGCCGCGCCGGCCCCACCCTGTGCGTCGGCGCCGGCCTCCGCCGGGGCGCCCCCGCCTTCCTGGGCCGGTGCCGGCGCGGCGGCGCTGTCGGCGGTCCCCGAGTCGCTGCCACTGCCGCAGCCGGCGAGCATCAGCAGCGCGGCCAGAGTCGCCACCGCCGTGGTCCCGTGCCGGCGGGCTCTTCGCATCTCCATCCCCGTTCCCCTCTCTGCTGCCCGGGCGGGCAATGGCTCGGACGCCACACACCACCGCGCGGGTTCCGGCAGACTGCGCTCAGGACGTCACGAATCGATATGGGAGGCATCACGATGCGGCTCACCAAGTACGCCCACTCGTGCCTGCGGGTCGAGCACGACGGGGGAGTGCTGGTCATCGACCCAGGAATGTTCAGTGAGCCGGCGGTGGCGTTGGACGGGGCCGACGCCGTGCTGATCACCCACGAGCACCCGGACCACCTCGACGCGGCGGCGGTGCACCGGCAGTTGGCTCGGCGTCCCTTGGTCGTCCACGGCCCGGCGTCGCTGGCCGGCCCACTCGGGGAGGCGGCCGACGTGCTGCGTCCGGTGTCCCCGGGCGAGTCGTTCACCGCCGCCGGGATCCCGGTACGCGCCCACGGCGGCCGGCACGCGGTGATCCATCCCGACATCCCCGTGATCGACAACCTCGGCTACCTGCTCAACGACGTCGTCTACCACCCGGGCGACGCCCTGTTCGTGCCGGACGACGTCCAGGTCGACACCCTCTTCGCCCCGATACACGCGCCCTGGTCGAAGTTCTCCGAGGTGGTCGACTTCATCCGGGCGGTGGCACCGCGTCGGGTCTTCGCGCTGCACGACGCCCTGCTCAACGACAACGGCTACGCGGTGCTCGACCGGCAGTACACGGCGCTGTCGGGCAGCGAGTACCAGCGGCTGGAGCCGGGCAGCCGGATCGACGGCTGAGCCGATGCCCGGCCCGCCACCCGACCTCGTCGAGCAGCTCTACCGCACGCCGCCGGACCGGTTCGTCGCCGCCCGGGACGATGCCGTCGCGCTGGCCCGCCGTGCCGGTGACCCGGGTACCGCCCGGGAGATCGCCCGGCTGCGTCGCCCCACCGTGGCCGCCTGGCTGGTCAACCTGATGGCGTTGGAGCGGCCGGAGCTGGTGTCCGAGCTGGCGCAGTTGGCCGAAGCCCTGCGGGAGGCGCAGCGCGAGCTGCGCGGCCCGCGCCTGCGGGAGCTGTCCGCGCAGCGGCGGGCGGTGGTCGGGGCGCTCGTCGCCGAGGTACGCCGGCTCGCCGCCGGCGTCGAGGGGGCCCCGTCGGGTGGGAAGCTGCCACTGGCCGAGGTCGAGGCGACCTTCAACGCCGCACTCTCCGACGTCGACGTGGCCGAGCAGGTGCGCTCCGGGCGACTGCTGCGCCCGGCCCACTACGCGGGGTTCGGCGAGGTACCCCGTCCGCAGCTGCGCCTGGTGACCGGCGACGAGGAACCGCCACCCGCGGCTCCGGTCCGGCAGCGTCCACCGGACCGGGGCACGCTGCGGGCCGAACAGGCGCAGCGGGCTGCCCGCGCCGAACGGTCCCGTCGCCGCAGGGCGTTGCAGAAGGAGCTGGACCGGGCGCGTACCGACCAGGGCCGGGCCGAGACGGACCTGGCCGGCGCGGTCGAGGCCGAACGCGACGGGCTGGCCGCGCTGGACGCCGTCGAGGCGGAACTCGCCGAACTGGAACGCCGCCGGGCCGTCGCCGAGCAGGAACTCAGCCGCTCCCGGCTGGCCCGTCGGGCCGCCGAACGATCGGTCAGCGCCGCCCGACGACGGGCCGGCGAGGTCGAGGCCGCGATGGAGGCGCTGGACGCCGAGGAGGGGGATGCCGACGCCGACGATTGACCGGCAGACTGGTCCCTCATGGACGGACCGTCGGGTGGATCCTTCACGTACGCAGCGTCGGGTGGACCTCGCGCGGGCGGGGCGGGATGACGCCGGAGCAGGTCGCGGCGGCCAGCAAGCCGGCGGTGCTCACCCTCGGGGAGGCGTACAACCGGTGCCCGACCACGCTGCGGCGGGCTCGGCTGCTCGGCATCTCCGGATGGGCCTTCTACGTCACCGGTCGGGCCGGCGCGCTCGGTGACGTACGGGCCGAGACCGTGGCGGCGGCGCTCGGTTTCATCGCTCCCGATGCGGTGGCCGACGGCTGGGACGCCGCCGCCCGCACGGTCCGGCCGGCCGAGGTGGCCGCCGCCAGCCTCGCGGAGTGCTGCCGGTGGGGCGAGGAGATGCTGGGTGACCTGCCCCGCGTCGACCGACTCGCGGTGCTCGTGGAACGGGCCGTCGCGGCGGCCGACGCCAGTGCGATGCCACTGTTCGCGGCGTGGCGGGCCATGCCGACGGACGCGGCGACGGCCGGTGCCCGGGTCGCCGCCGGCCTACGCCTGCTGCGCGAACACTTCACCGGGGCGCACCTGGTGGCCGTGCGCGCCAGCGGGATGACGCCGCTGGAGGCGGTGCTGGCCGGTCCCGAGGGCACCAGCGGCGCGATGGCCTGCGGCTGGCCGCCACCGTACCCGCCGGTCGGACCGCTGGTGCGGCGGCGGTTGTGGGCCGAGGCGATGACCGACCGGCTCGTCGCCCCGGCGTTCACGGCGCTGGGTCCGGCCGACGGCGCGGAACTGGTCGAGCTGCTGACCCTGGCGCGGACCCACGCGCAGCGGTGAGAACCGACCCATCCCGGGACGATCTTCCCGGGACCCGGGGTCGCCGCCCGGTGCCACCACGACCGGTAGCAGACTGGAGCGGTGGGAGACGAGCTACGCCGACGCGGTGCCGGTGGGCCGGGACCGCAGGTCGATGACGTAGTCGTCCGGCGCGCCCGCCTTCTCGGCGGCGTTGGCGATCTCGGAGAGGTACCAGGACGTGGGCAGACCACCCTCGTAACCGTCGAAGACGTAGACCCAGGCGGTGACGTCGCCGTCCAGGGTCGAGACGCGGACGGTCAGCTTCCGGTACGTGCCGGAGGTGACCCCCTCGATCTCGTCCAACTGGGCCGCGTCGTACGGGTGGATGTCGTAGAGCGCCACGAACACCCGGTCGCCGGGCGACTCGACCACGGTGCTGACGGCGCCCTCCCAGCCGATGACGTCCTCACCGGCGAAGGTCAGCCGCCAGCCTTCCAGCCAGCCGATGCCCACCATCGGGGAATGCGGACAGTAGGCACGCATCCGCGCGGGGTCCAGGTTCGAGCCGTAGGCGGCGTAATGACGCACGGCGATGACGATAGCCCGGCCGGAGCGTCGGGGAGAATACGACGGTGCGTGTCGGACGCGCCAGGGAGAAGAAAGTCACTGTGAGCATCGAGGAGGGGCGGTCGTGGTGAGCCGGATCGTGATCATCGGCGGGGGGCCGGCGGGCTACGAGGCGGCACTGGTGGCGGCCCAGTTGGACGCCGACGTCACAGTCGTGGAGGCCGAGGGCGCCGGCGGCGCCTGCGTGCTGTCGGACTGCGTACCGTCGAAGACGTTCATCGCCAGCTCGGAGGTGGTGACCGGCTACCGCGACACCGAGGTGTTCGGGGTGCACTCCGACGGGCTGGAGGCGGTCACCGTCGACGCCCAGGCGGTCCACGACCGGGTCAAGCGGCTCGCCCTGGCACAGTCCGCCGACATCCACGCGAAGCTGGTGAAGGCCGGGGTCACCTTCGTGTCCGGACGCGCCCGGCTCGGCGAGGACACGCTCGGTCACACCCACCGGGTGATCGTCACGCCGGACGGGGAGGAGGCCGCGTACGCCATCGACGCCTCGACCGTGCTGATCGCCACCGGTGCCACGCCCCGCCAACTGCCCACCGCGTTGCCCGACGGGGAGCGCATCCTGACCTGGCGACAGGTCTACGACCTGCCCGAGCTGCCCGAGCACCTGATCGTGGTCGGTTCCGGTGTCACCGGTGCCGAGTTCGCCAGCGCGTACCTCGCGATGGGCGTCGAGGTGACCCTGGTCTCCAGCCGCGACCGGGTGATGCCGCACGAGGACGCCGACGCCGCCCAGGCGATCGAGCGGGTCTTCCGGACCCGAGGCATGAGCATCCTGAACAACTCCCGCGCCGAGGGCGTCCGACGCATCGGCGACGGGGTCGAGGTCGAGCTCTCCGACGGCCGTACGGTCTCCGGTTCACACGCGCTGATCGCGGTCGGTTCCATCCCGAACACCGCCGAGCTGGGCCTGGCCGAGTACGGCGTCGAACTGGCCCGGGGCGGCTACGTGACGGTGGACCGGGTGTCCCGGACCAACGTGCCCGGCATCTACGCGGCCGGCGACTGCACCGGGGTGCTGCCGCTGGCCAGCGTCGCCGCGATGCAGGGCCGGATCGCGATGTGGCACGCGCTCGGCGAGGCGGTCCGGCCACTGCGGCTGCGTACCGTCTCGGCGAACGTCTTCACCGACCCGGAACTGGCCACCGTCGGGGTCTCCCAGGACGAGGTGGACGCCGGCAAGGTGCCGGCGCGTCAGGTGATGCTGCCGCTGGGCGGCAACGCCCGGGCGAAGATGGACGAGATCCCGGACGGCTTCGTCAAGCTGTTCTGCCGCCCGGCCAGCGGACAGGTGATCGGCGGAGTGGTGGTCGCACCGAAGGCCAGCGAACTGATCATGCCGATCACGCTGGCGGTGGAGAACAACCTCACCGTCAACGAACTGGCTCAGACCATCACCATCTATCCCAGCCTGTCCGGCTCGGTGACCGAGGCCGGCCGCCAGCTGATGCTCCACGAACTGGAGTAGGCGATGACGGCGAGCAGGGCCACCTCGGCGAGGATGAGGAAGCGTTCGATCAGGCCGTAGTAGGCACGGTCGCCGGGGTAGGCGGACCAGGCCATGCTGGCGGCCAGCAGCAGGCTGGTCACGGTCAGGGCGCGCAGCCAGTGCCCGGCACGGGCACCGCTGGGCAGTCGGGCGGCGAGCAGCCAGCCGGCGACCGGCAGCGCCAGGAAGGCGACCACCGAGGCGTACCGGTGCACGTAGGCGGCCGTACCCATCTCGGTGCCGGGCGGATTGGTCGGCACCAGACCCGACACCAGCAGCCCGCCCGCCCAGACCGCCAACAGCCACTCGGCCGCCCGACCCCGGTGACCGGCACGAGCGATGGGGGTGGGCGCTCGCCGATCGCCTGGTGAACCGAACTTACCCAGCGTCGGGATGAGTACGGCGGAGGCGGCGGCGAGCAGCAGCATGGCCACGTGGATGACCTCGCCGGAGTCGGAGACGGCGTAGTCGCTGACGGTCAGACTGACCGGGTCGAGGTCGCTGACGCCGGCATGACCGATGACGGCGAGCACCGCCGCGAGGACGATCCCACCGAGGGCCAGTGCACCGCTGGTCCGGATTCCAGGCATGCTTCAGCCTGTCCTCGCGGGCACCCCAGGCGGATCCGGGACGAGCACCGAAATCCGACCCCGGGACCACCCCGACGGGCATCCGGATTTACCCCGGGTGACCGGCCGCCCGGTCAGCAAACATATCGATGACGGTTGACGGCGAGGTACGGTCGCCGAAATCTCCCTCAGCGGCGTACCGTTGTCGGCGCGCGGCCCGGTGAGCGTCGGGTCCCCCGTTCCTGACGCCCGGGCCGCCGCCGGGCCGCTGGCAGGTCCCGTGCCAGCGGCCCGGTCAAATGAGGTGCGGCGGTGCGCGGGACGGGCGTAATCTCCGCCCATGAGCAGTGCGGTGCTGACGACGACGCCGGGGAAGCCTGGCGCGCCGCACTGACGTCTTCGTCTACGCAAGTGCCCCGGGCGATCCGCCCGGGGCACTCGTGCGTCGTGGGTCGAGGGTCGTGTCGGGGCGTACGACCAAGGAGCCTGACATGATCGACCACCGCCGGCTGGGCCGGGACCTGGACCTGTTCGCCACCGATCCGCTCTCCGGTGCCGGCCTGCCGATCTGGCTGCCGGCCGGTGCCGCCGCCCGGCACGCCGTCGAGGAGTACCTGCGTGACCTGGAACGCCGGGCCGGCTACCAGCAGGTGTACACCCCGCCGCTGGGCCGGCGGGAGCTGTTCGAGGTCTCCGGGCATCTCGGCTACTTCGCCGCCGAGATGTTCCCGGCGATGCGGCTGGGGGAGGGCGACGACGAGTTGATGCTCCGCCCGGCGCTCTGCCCGCACCACGCCCTGGTCTACCGGTCCCGTGGGCGTTCCTACCGGGAACTGCCGCTGCGGGTCTCGGAGATCGGGGGCATGTACCGGGCGGAACGCTCGGGGGTGCTCGGTGGACTCTCCCGGGTACGCGCCATCACCCTCAACGACGCGCACAACTTCTGCGCGCTGGAAGAGGTCGGCCGGGAGGTGTCGGAGATCCTGCGGCTGATCCGGGCCGCGCACGCGGCGCTGGGCGTGCGGCCGGCGGGCGTACGGCTGTCGTTGCGCGGGTCGGGGGAGAAGTACGTCGGCGACGACGCGCAGTGGGCGCGGGCCGAGGACCTGCTCCGCGCCGCCCTCGACGGGGTGTCGTACACCGAGGCGCCGGGCGAGGCCGCCTTCTACGGCCCGAAGATCGACATCCAGGTGCGGGACGCGGCCGAGCGCGAATACACCCTCTCCACCGTCCAGCTCGACTTCGACAAGCCGGAGCGGTTCGACCTGTCGTACACCGACGCCGATGGCGAACGACGGCGTCCGGTGATGGTGCACCGCAGCCTGGCCGGCAGCATGGAGCGGCTGTTCGCGTACCTGATCGAGGTGCACGGGGGAGCCTTCCCGGCCTGGTACGCCCCGGTGCAGCTGGTCGTGCTGCCGATCGGCGACGACCAGGCCGGCGTCGCGGTCGACCTGGCCCGGCGGGCCACCGAGGCGGGCCTGCGGGCCGAGGTCGACCACGGCGGCACGCTCGGTGCCCGGGTCCGCGACGCGGTCCGCCGCCGGATCCCGTACGCCGCCGTGGTGGGCGCCCGGGAGGCGGCCGACGGCCGGGTGGCGTTGCGGTTGCGGGACGGCCGCTCGCTGGAACCGCAGCCCGCGGCCGAGGCGATCGAACTGATCGGCGCGGTGGTGGCTGCTCGTTCCGGAGACCTGCTGCCGGCCCACTGAGGCCGACGGTCGCGGTCGGATCCAGTTCCCGGACCGACCGCGACCGCAGCGGCGGGTGGCGGTGAGCGCCGGCTCACGGTCCGACCGCGACCGCGACCGTGGCGGCGAGGAACACCAGTTGCAGCGCGGTACGGACGCCGAGCGGAGTGACCGGGCGTCCGGCCAGGGTGAGTCGGCGGCGGGCGGCGGAGACGTTCGCCGGGAACATGGCCAGCAGCAGCAGAGCCAGCCCGGCGGCGGCCCAGCGGGCGGTGGCCGGCACGAGCAACCCGACCGCCCCCGCGAGTTCCAGCACCCCGGTCACCGTGACCAGCAGCTCCGGCCGTGGCAGCCGGGGCGGCACCATGGCGATCAGGTCCCGCCGCCGAGGGCCGACGAAATGCACCATCCCGGTCATGACGAACATGAGCGCCAGCCCGACCCGCAGCGCCGGATGCCATCCATCGAGCGCGGAGAACCCTGCCAGGCCGACCAACCGGGCGAGACCGGTGCCGGCGACCAGGGCGATCAGCGGAGCCATCGATACCCTCCCTCAATCGCATATCTTGTCGGTGTCAAGATTGCCCCCGGCCACCGTATCTTGTCAACGACAAGATACGGTGGGGTGATGAGCGACACCCGCGGCTACCACCACGGCGACCTGCGCCGGACCCTGCTCACCGCGGCCGTGCAGGCGATCGAGGAGTCGGGTCCGGCGGCGCTGAGCCTGCGCGACCTGGCCCGCCGGGCCGGCGTCTCGCACGCCGCACCGGCACACCACTTCGGCGACCGTGCCGGCCTGTTCACCGCGATCGCGGCGCAGGGTTTCGACACCCTCGCCGACACGCTCACCGGGGCCGGCGACGAGCTGCTTGATCTCGGCGTGGCGTACGTGAGGTTCGCCGTCGGGCATCGCGCTCACTTCGAGGTGATGTTCCACCCCGATCTCTACCGAACCGACGACGCCGAGCTGCGGGCCGCCCGGGAACGCTCCGGCGCCGTCCTGCGCGCTGGACTGGCGCACCGGTCCGGCCGTCCCACGCCCGCCGCCGACGGGCCGCAGGGAGACGTGCTGGCGGCCTGGTCGATCGTGCACGGCTTCGCCACCCTCTGGCTGGCCGGTGCACTCCCCGCCGGGCTGGGCGAGGACCCGGGTGACGCCGCCCGGTCGGTGATCCGGCATCTCTTCACACCGGCCCCGGGCACCGACTGAACGTTGTCAGCCGGTGCCCGCCCCGGCCTCACCAGCTGGTCGGCAGGGGCATTCCCTCGGTGTAGCCGGCGGTGCTCTGCACGCCGATCAGCACCCGCTCGTGGAACTCGTCGAGGGTGCGCGCACCGGCGTAGGTGAAGGCGCTGCGCACTCCCGAGATGATCTCGTCGATCAGGTCCTCCACGCCGGGACGGGTCGGGTCCAGGTACATCCGGGCGGACGAGATGCCCTCCTCGAAGATCGCCTTGCGGGCCCGGTCGTAGGGGCTGTCGTCGCCGGTCCGCGCGCTCACCGCCCGCGCCGAGGCCATGCCGAAACTCTCCTTGTAGCGCCGGCCCTCCTCGTCGGTGAACAGGTCACCGGGGGACTCGTAGGTGCCGGCGAACCAGGAGCCGATCATCACGTTGGACGCCCCGGCGGCCAGCGCCAGCGCCACGTCCCGAGGGTGCCGCACCCCACCGTCGGCCCAGACGTGGCGGCCCAGGGCCCGGGCGGCCGCCGCGCAGTCCAGTACCGCCGAGAACTGCGGCCGCCCGACCCCGGTCATCATCCGGGTGGTGCACATCGCGCCCGGACCGACACCCACCTTGATGATGTCGGCACCCGCGTCGACCAGATCGCGTACCCCGTCGGCGGTGACCACGTTGCCGGCCGCCACCGGCACGGCCGGGTCGAGGCCGCGTACCGTCCGCAGGGCCGTGATCATCCGCTCCTGGTGGCCGTGCGCAGTGTCCACGACCAGGGTGTCCACTCCGGCCTCCAGCAGGGCCTTCGCCTTGCCCGCCACGTCGCCGTTGATGCCCACCGCCGCCGCGATCCGCAGCCGGCCGATTGCGTCCACCGCCGGCTTGTAGAGCGTCGCCCGCAGCGCACCGGGGCGGGTGAGTACGCCGACCAACCGGCCCGCGTCGTCCACCACGGGCGCCAGCCGCCGCCGGCCCGCCGAGAGCCGGTCGAAGCCGGTACGCGGATCCGCGTCGGCGGGCACCGTGTGCAACTCGGTCGACATCACGTGCCGCAACTGGGTGAACCGGTCCACGCTGACGGTGTCGGCCTCGGTCACCACCCCGATCGGGCGGCGGTCGTCGTCGACCACGATCACCGCACCGTAGGCCCGCTTGGGCAGCAGGTGGATGGCGTCACCGACGGTGTCGTTCGGGCCCAGCGCGATCGCCGTGTCGTGCACCAGGTGCCGCTGCTTGACCCAGGCGACCACCTCCGCCACCACGTCGATCGGAATGTCCTGTGGAATCACCGCGATGCCGCCGCGTCGGGCCACCGTCTCCGCCATCCGCCGGCCGGCGACCGCCGTCATGTTCGCCACCACCAGCGGGATGGTGGTACCGGTACCGTCGCCGGTGGCCAGATCCACGTCGAGCCGCGAACCCACCTCGGAGCGGGCCGGCGCCATGAAGACGTCGTTGTAGGTCAGGTCGTACCCGGGATTCACGCCATTGAGGAACCGCACCCGGCCATCATGACTCAGCCCAGTACCAGGGCCACCGCCACTGCGATCATCACCACCGCGATCACGCCGTCGAGCACCTGCCAGACCCGCCGACGCGCGAGCAGTGGAGCGAGCCGGTACGCGCCCGCACCGAGCGCGGCGAACCAGAGCACGCTGGCCGCCGCCGCGCCCACGCCGAACAACCATCGGTGCGGGTGCTGCTGGGCGATGCCGCCGAGGAGCAGCACCGTGTCGAGGTAGACGTGCGGGTTGAGGTAGGTGAAGGCGAGGCAGGCCAGCAGCGTCGGGCCGAGCCGGGCCGGTGGCCGGTCGGCCGGCGCCAGTGCGGCGGGACGCAACGCCCGGCGGGCGGCGAGTGCCGCGTACCCGAGGAGGAACGCCGCCCCACCCCAACGGATCGCGGTGAGCAGGACCGGGCGGCCGGCCACCACCGAGCCCACCCCGGCGATGCCCACCCCGATCAGCAGCGCGTCGGAGAGCGCGCAGGTCAGCACCACCGGCACCACGTGCTCCCGGCGCAGGCCCTGGCGCAGCACGAAGGCGTTCTGCGCGCCGATGGCGACGATGAGGGCGATGGACAGGGAGAAACCGGCGACGACGGAGGTGAGCATGTGGCCGACGCTAGAGGTGCCCCGTTTCCTGAGTCCAGCTAAAGATTCTTCGGCTGGTTAAGCTCAGCTACATGAGTGGTGTCGACTCCACCCAGCTCCGTACGCTCGCGGCCGTCGTCTCGGAGGGCAGCTTCGAGGCGGCGGCCCGGCTGCTGCACGTCACGCCGTCGGCGGTCAGCCAACGGATCAAGGCGCTGGAGGAGACCGTCGGGCAGGTGCTCGTCCGCCGCCACCGGCCCTGCGACGCCACCGAGGCCGGCCGCCCACTGCTGCGCCTGGCTGGCCAGCTCGCGCTGCTGGAACGGGAGGCGCTGGCCGACGCCCGGGGACCGCTCGGCGGCGACCGGGGTCGCACCCGGGTCGCCATCGTGGTCAACGCCGACTCGCTCGCCACCTGGTTCCCCGCCGCGCTGGCCCGGCTGCCCGACCAGCCGGAGCTGTCCTTCGACATCCGGCAGGACGACCAGGACCACACCGCCGAGCTGCTGCGCGCCGGCACGGTCACCGCCGCGGTGACCGCCCAGCGCGAAGCGGTGCAGGGCTGCCGCGTCCGCCGGCTCGGCGCGATGCGCTACCGGGCCCTGGCCGCGCCCGCGCTGGCGGACCGCTGGTTCGCCGACGGGCTGACCCGGGCGGCGGCCGCCGCTGCGCCGGTGGTGGTCTTCGACCGCAAGGACCGCATCCAACACCGCTTCCTGCGTGCGGTGACCGGGGGCACCCTCGATCCGCCCGTGCACTACGTGCCGTCGGTGCCCGCCTTCAACGAATCGATCCGACTCGGGCTCGGCTGGGGGTTGATGGCCGAGCAGCTCGCCGACGCCGACCTGGCCGCCGGGCGCTGCGTGGACATCGCACCCGGCCGCGTGCTGGACATGCCGCTGTACTGGCAGCACTGGCGGCTCGACTCGCAGGTGCTGACCGCGCTGACCGTCGCCGTCTGTGCCGTCGCCGCCGAAACGCTCCGCTGACGTCCGTCACACCTCAGGCGATGGTGCAGATCGCCGCGCCCGCGGTGATCACCGCACCGACCTCGGCCGACAGGCCGCTCACCGTACCGGCCTTGTGCGCATGCAGGGGCTGCTCCATCTTCATCGCCTCCAGCACCACCACCAGGTCACCCTCGGCGACCGTGTCGCCGTCGGCGACCGCGATCTTGACGATCGTGCCCTGCATCGGCGAGGTGAGCGAGTCACCGCTCGCCGCCGCGCCCGCCGTGGTCCCGCCGCCCCGGCGGGTGGGCTTGCGAGCGGCCGGCGCGGCACTGCCCGTACCGGCGCCGAGACCGGCAGGAAGGCTCACCTCCAGCCGCTTGCCGCCCACCTCGACCACGACGGTCTCGCGCCCCGCCGGACCGGCGACGGCTCCGGCAACGGCGGTGAACGGCGGCACGGTGTTGTCGAACTCCGTCTCGATCCACCGGGTGTGCACGGTGAACGGCTCGGCGGTGAATGCCGGGTCGCGCACCACCAGGCGGTGGAACGGCAGCGCCGTGGCCATCCCCTCGACCACCATCTCGTCCAGCGCCCGGCGGGCCCGCTCCAACGCCTCGGTCCGGGTCTCACCGGTGACGATGACCTTGGCGAGCAAGGAGTCGAAGTTGCCGCCGATCACATCGCCGGCCGAGATGCCGGTGTCGACCCGCACGCCGGGACCGGTGGGCAGCCGCAGCGCGGTGACCGTACCGGGGGCGGGCAGGAAGTTGCGGCCCGGGTCCTCGCCGTTGATCCGGAACTCGATCGAGTGCCCGCGCGGGGTCGGGTCCTCGGTGAACCGCAGCTTCTCGCCGTCGGCGACGCGGAACTGCTCGCGGACCAGGTCGATGCCCGCGGTCTCCTCGGTGACCGGGTGTTCCACCTGGAGTCGGGTGTTGACCTCCAGGAAGGAGATGGTGCCGTCGCTGCCCACCAGGTATTCCACGGTGCCGGCACCGTGATAGCCGGCCTCCCGGCAGATTGCCTTGGCGCTGTCGTGGATCTGGGCCCGCTGTGCGGCGGTGAGGAACGGCGCCGGCGCCTCCTCGACCAACTTCTGGTGGCGGCGCTGCAACGAGCAGTCCCGGGTGCCCACCACGATCACGTTGCCGTGCTGGTCGGCGAGGACCTGCGCCTCCACGTGGCGGGGCTGGTCGAGGTACCGCTCGACGAAGCACTCGCCCCGCCCGAACGCGGCGACCGCCTCCCGGGTGGCCGACTCGAACAGCTGCGGAATCTCCTCCATGGTGCGGGCCACCTTCAGCCCGCGCCCACCGCCGCCGAAGGCCGCCTTGATCGCCACCGGCAGTCCGTGGTCGACGGCGAAGGCCAGCACCTCGTCGGGGCTGCCGACCGGGTCGGCGGTGCCGGGGACGAGTGGGGCGCCGGCCCGCTGGGCGATGTGCCGGGCGGTCACCTTGTCACCCAGGTCGCGGATCGCCTGCGGGCTGGGGCCGATCCAGGTCAGGCCGGCGTCGATCACCGCCTGGGCGAAGTCGGCGTTCTCGGAGAGGAAGCCGTACCCGGGATGCACCGCGTCCGCGCCGGAACGACCGGCAATGTCGATCAGCTTGTCGACGCGCAGGTAGGAGTCCGCGGCGGTGTCACCACCCAGGGCGTACGCTTCGTCGGCGAGCGTGGCGTGCAGGGCGTCCCGGTCCGAGTCGGCGTACACCGCGACGCTGCCCAGGCCCGCGTCCCGGCAGGCGCGGATGACCCGGACGGCGATCTCGCCTCGGTTGGCGATGAGTACCTTGCGCACCTGGTGGCTCCTCCCGGCGGGTTACTGACCGGGAGTTTATCGGGCACCCCGATGGCCCTAACGATCGCTCAGTGTGGGATGGCGCACTGCCCGGGCGAGGTAATTGAGCGGCGTGGTGTCGTACCGATGTGGTCGAGTGCCGGTGACGATGATGGCCGACAGAGGCCACGAGCGGGGAGCACGACATGATCGAGACCAGAGGGCTGCGGAAGTCGTTCCGCAGCCGGGCCGGTCGGGAGACGAAGACCGTCGAGGCGGTACGCGGCGTCGACCTGGACGTCCCGGCCGGTGAGATCTTCGGGTTCCTGGGCCCGAACGGCGCCGGCAAGACCACCACGCTGCGGATGCTGGCGACCCTCATCGAGCCGGACGGGGGCCAGGCCACCATCGCCGGCGCCGACCTGCTCAAGGATCCGGGCGAGGTGCGTCGCCGGATCGGCTACGTGGCCCAGGGCGGAAGCACCTGGGACGAATCCACCGGCCGCGAGGAACTGGTGCTCCAGGCCCGGATGTACGGCATCCGCAAGACCGAGGCGCAACGACGGGCCGCCCGGGCGCTGGAGGCGTTCCAACTTGTCGAGTTCGCCGACCGCAAGTGCAAGACGTACTCCGGTGGCCAGCGGCGCCGGGTCGAGATCGCGCTCGGCATCATCCACGAGCCGAAGATCGTCTTCCTGGATGAGCCCACCACCGGGCTGGACCCGCAGAGCCGGGCACACATGTGGGACGAGATCCGCCGGTTGCGCGCCGACGGGATGACCGTCTTCATCACCACCCACTACCTCGACGAGGCCGACGCGCTCTGCGACCGCATCGCGATCATGGATCACGGCGAGGTGGTCGCCGAGGGTACGCCAACCGACCTCAAGCGGGAGATCTCCGGCGACGTGGTCCAGGTCGGCCTGGACGTCACCGCCACCGGCGAGGCCGAGAAACTGCTCGCCGGCGAGGAGTACGTGAACCGGCTGGAACTGCTCGACGAGGGCGGGTTGCGGCTCTTCGTCGACGAGGGTGCCACCGCCATCCCACGGATTTTGCGCCGGGTCGACGCGGCCGGGCTCGACCTCAGGTCGATCGAGCTGCACCGCCCGAGCCTCGACGACGTCTTCCTCACCAAGACCGGCCGCTCGCTGCGCGAGTCCTGACCCGACCCGGAGATCTCATGAAGCTCGCTCGCGACACCTGGCTGATCTTCCAACGGCAGTTGCACCTGCTGCTGCGCAACCCGGTGTGGGTCTTCGTCGGCGTCTTCCAGCCGGTGATGTACCTGCTGCTCTTCGCCCCGCTGCTCAAGCCCGCACTGAACGCGCCCACCCAGGCCGAGGCGTACAAGATCTTCGTGCCTGGTCTGCTGGTCCTGCTGGCCATCTTCGGCGGCCTGTTCCAGGGCTTCGGCCTCATCGCCGAGCTACGCGCCGGGGTCATCGAACGTTCCCGGGTCACCCCGGTCAGCCGGCTCGCCCTGCTGCTCGGCCGGTCGCTGCGCGACGTGGTGTCGCTGATGACCCAGGCCGTCATCATCACGCTGCTCGCGCTCCTGTTCGACCTGCGAGTGTTCATCGGTGACCTGCTGCTGGCGTACCTGATGCTCGCCCTGATCGCGCTGATGACCTCGGCGGTCTCCTACGGCGTCGCATTGAAGGTGAAGAGTGAGGATGCCCTGGCACCGTTGATGAACACCGTGGCCCAGCCGGTGCTGCTGCTCTCCGGCATCCTGCTGCCGCTCGCCTTCGCGCCGGGCTGGTTGCAGGGTGTCGCCAAGTGGAACCCGTTCTCCTGGGCGGTCGACGGCACCCGTGCCCTGTTCAACGGCGACATCGGCGACGACCGGGTCTGGCAGGGGCTGACCATCATCGCGGTGCTCGCCGCGGCCGGCGTCTACTGGGCCGCCCGCCAGTTCGCCCGCAGCGTCCGCTGACCCCCGGGCTGGGTCGCCCCCACCCCGACCGACCTCGGCCCCCGACCGGCCCGGGCCGGCCGGGCGGCTGGCGGCCCGGGTTGGGGGGGGGGGGGGGGGGGGGGG
>NZ_JAGPXT010000007.1 GCF_018070465.1 Micromonospora sp. C95 | reverse complement strand
CACCGGCGCCCTGCGCGTCCAACGCACTCTCCGACGCCCCGGTCCGCAACTCGAACGCGTTGTCCACACCCTGCGCGATGTCCGGCGACTGCGAACCGATCGAAACACTCACCCCACACGACGCCCCATCGAAACCCTTCTTCGACGAGTCGTACCCGATACCCAGAATCGTCTCCCGCACGATCGTCGGAATATCGGCGTACGCCTTCGTCGTCACCTCACCGGCAACATGCACCTGACCAGTGGTGATCAACGTCTCCACCGCCACCCGACTATGCGGATCCTGCGTCAACAAGGCATCGAGAATGCCATCACTGATCTGATCGGCGATCTTGTCCGGGTGGCCTTCCGTGACCGATTCGGACGTGAAGAGACGTCGCATGCTTGTGCCTTTCGGTGTGAGGAAGTCGGCGCCGGGTGCCGGCCGGAGCGGAGGAACCGCGCTCGCGACCTTGGCGCCGGTGGGGACGGAGGGGGTGCTGCACGTGCAATGGCCCGGCATCGGGGCCCAACATGACCGCCGCCATGGACGAGGTGGTCACCGGCTCGCCACCCCCTTGGCCCACGCTTCGACGAGATCGACAGCCTGTTCGAGGTTGAGTCTCGGATCGCACAGCGAGGTGTAGTGGCGAAGTAGATCATCTTCGCTCCTCACCGAACCACCGATGCACTCGGTGACGTCACCCGCCGCCAGTTCCAGGTGGAGACCGCCGGCGCGTTGGTTGTTCGCCTCCACGATGTCGCGGAACATGAGCGCTTCGGTGATCATGTCGGTCAGGTGCCGTGTCTTCAGCCCGAGCCTGTGTGACATGCGAGTGTTGCCGTGCATAGGATCGCTCAGCCAGATCACCGGGTGCCCGGAGCTGCTGACCCGTCGGACGATGGGCGGCAGAACCTTTCGGATCTCTGCCCGACCCATTCTCGGGATCAGAATGAGCCGACCGGGCTCGCGTCGCGGGTCGAGGAGGTCGCAGAGCCGGGCGACCTCGTCCGGGGTGGCGCTCGGCCCGATCTTGCAGCCAACCGGATTGGTGACGGTCCTCAGTAGGGCGACGTGTGCGCCGTCCGGTTGACGGGTTCGATCTCCCACCCACGGCACGTGCGTCGAGGCGAGGTACGGCTCGCCGGTAGCGACTGCCCGACGGACCAGGCGGGTCTCGTAGTCGATGATCAGCGCCTCGTGGCTGGACCACGGCCCCTCGACGGTGGGTGCGAGGCGCTGGCGCCGCCGATGGTCCCGCATCGCTCGCTGGGCTCGCTCGCTGGCATCGTAGGCCCACAGCATGCGGCTCGGGTTGGCCTGTCGATGCGAAAGCGTGGCGATCTCCGAATTCACCATGTGCCCGCGAAACGCGGGGATGCTGCCGTCGCCATGCTGCTCCGTCGCACGGGATCTGGGCTTGGCGAACTGCCCGCCCATTCGTCCGATGCAGACGACTCGGGAGCTGGTGCAATCCCCCAGGTGCTCGGCCACTTTGTCGAGAACCCGCAGCTTCTCGGCAATGTGTGGACCACTGGACTCGTAGAAGCTCTCCGCGCAGTCGCCAGCTTGCAGGAGAAGGGCGTCTCCGCCGGGCAGCGCCGAGAGGGACGTACGCAGACTGTTAATTTCCGCAGATGTCACCAGCGGTTCTGATTTGGCCAGACTTGTGCATGCTTCGTGGTGGTCAGTGTGGTTTCGCCAATCCGGTTGCTGTGTTGCCGGCATGCCCTCCCACGGCCAGGTTTGGACAAACTCCGCAGTAGCGCTGGGTGGTTGCATGTCTAATCCTGTCGCTCAATGTGTTGCCTTTCACAGAACCAGTCAGTGAGTGGGCTTGCTATGGCCGGGTCTTGAGGGGTTATTGAGAGCCTCGCCCAACTGTCGGCGTCACACATCACGTCTTCGCGTTGAACACGTGGGTTGGCCGGCGCCGCTACCGCTACCGCTGGCGCTACCACCGCTACCGTTGTCGGTAGCGGGGGGAGCGGCCGTACCGAGCGATCGAGGGCCGGTTGGGTCCACGGAGCGCAAGCGGCCAAGAGGTTGGCGCTCTCCGCCAAACCCTGGTTTTGCCGGATACGTCCACTTTGTTCACCTGTGGTGCCGCTCTCGCCTGTCGCGTGGCGAGCTGCAGGCGGGCGGCATTATGGCTGGTGGCGGGGCGGTAAGCGGCGGGAAGATCGCCTTTGTCGTACCCGGAGCACCAAAATCGAACATTCGGTTAACGCCTCCTCGGGGACGCGCTTCTTGACCTTTCCCCACCCACCTGGACTGTCCGCAACGTCCGTCTGTGAACCCGTTCCACACGTTTCACGCTGCCGTAACGTAAGGTGGTCGTAGCTTTTTGATCGTTACCAGCACTACGTTCTGGCGGCATCTGCCTGGACCTTGAAGGGTTAGGTACCATGTTTACTATTTTTCGGCATATGTAATGAGAACCTTCTATGCCTGGCAGGATGGCTGGTGGCCAGGCTCTTGACCTGCATCAATCCAGCTTGATATAACGCGATTACGCCATCTCGTGCGCGAATTGTTGACCATAGATCCATGGGCATGGTTGCGTCGCAGTTAAGGAATGCGGCTTCGACCGGGGGGTACGCGTGCATCTGCTAGTCGGACGTGAACGGAAATATTCCACGCTGGTCGGGCATGTGGACGCCGTCCTGCAGGGCGCGGGTGGGTGCATTATCCTGGAAGGGCCGATCGGTATCGGCAAGACCCGTTTGCTGCGGGCGGCGAGCCTCGCCGGAGCTGAGCAGGGGGTCACCGTAAACTATGTGCGAGTCGGGAGCGCTGACCGCCCGACGCCGGTGCGGGAATTGGTCAACTTCCTCCGACACCTGATATCGAGCGGGTTCGAATTCGACGAACTTGTCCGTCCGGACGTCAATCCCTTCCTGCTCGCCGATCGTCTGGCCGAACTGTTCGACAAGGCGGCGTGCCGGCGTCCTCTCCTGGTCATCCTCGACGACATCCACCAAGCGGACGAGGTGAGCGCCCTGGCGTTGCAGAACCTCGTGCAGTCGCTCGCCTCGTCGCCCGTGCTGTGGCTGCTCGCCCGTCGGCCGATCCCTGCTCACTCGCTCGCGCAGCAGGCCATCGGCTGGCTGATCGACCGGTCGGCGGTGTCACTCCGGCTGGGGCCGCTGGACGAGGGCGCGGTGGCGAAGCTGTGTGCCGACACCCTCGGTGCCGAGCCGGACGACTCGGTGCTCGCCTGGGCAGCGCGATGCAACGGCAATCCCCGGCTCTTGCAGATGCTCCTTGAGGCGTTGGTGGAAGCAGGCGAGATCGTCGTCGTCGACGGCAGGGCCTGCACCTCCGCCGACCGTCTGCCGGAGGGCGTCGGTCCCGCGTTGGACCGTCTGCTGGGCGAACTGCCGGACCGGGTTCGGCGCCTGCTGATAAAGGGCAGGAGCATCGGTCGCACGTTCTCGGTGGCGGAGGTGGCGCCTCTGCTCGGTGACCCCGGCCTCGACCTGTCCGCTGCGGCTCACGAAGCGGTGCAGGGTGGGCTGCTGACCAGAAGCGGTGCCACCATGGCCTTCGCGCACGACCTGGTCGCCGAGGGCCTTGAGCACTCCGCGTCGCGGACTGTGGATGATGGTCCGCCGGTTGCCAAGGCCGCCGTCAGGTTGCGGCGGCCCGCGCGGTCGAGGGCGAGAAACTTCCACTCGGAAGGACAGGCCGCCCAGCGCCCCCTCCCTTCGACCGCGCCTGCGCAGTCGTCCGGATGCGGGTGTGCGGAGATTCTGACTCGGGTGATGAGGACGCTGGTCGGGCAGTTCGAGCAGCTCCCGCAATCGCTGGCTCGGGCCTGCAACCTGCTCGCCGGGGCCGGACGGGCGGTGGAGGCCGGCCGGCTCGCCGAGCCCATCGTGCAGGCCGGTATCCCCCCGGCAACCCAGGTGCAACTGACGCTCGATCTTGCGGCCCGGATGACGGCCGCCGGACAGGTCGGGATGCCGGTCGAGTGGCTGCAGCGCACCTTGGCGCGGCGGGATCTCGACGAATGCCACCGGGTGGCGGTCAAGCAGGCGCTCGCCGACCTCACCAGCGGCTCGACCTACCGCCCCCCTCCGGACGTACTACTGCCCGGTGGCGGGAGGTGGGCCGCAGCCGCGAGTTCGTACCGCGACGGCGGCGAGGTTCCGGCGACCGACCGGACAGCTCGGGCCGGCGGCTGGCAACCGACCGCCGCCCGAGCCGGCGACACCGGCAGCGGCGCGTACGGCCTGCGGTCCGGTGGCAACAGGTCCTGCGTGACCTGCGAGCCACCGCTCTGGACGTGGCTCATTCGGGCCCTCGTCGCCACCGATCAGATGCACGAGGCTTCCGCCGCCTGCGCCGCGATCAGGCAGGAGGCGGAAAGGGCGGGCCGGGCATGGTCGGAGCCGCGGTGGCACGGACACCAGGCCGAGCTCCTGGTGACTGCCGGCCAGCTCAACGAGGCCCGCCTCGCCGCTGAGGCCGGGCTCCGTGTCCTGGACCGGTCGGGACCGGAGGACTCCGTGCTCGCCCGCGCGGTCCTTACGCGGATCAGCCTGCACCTGGGCGAACCGGACACCGCGAGTGAGCACCTCCGTAAGGCCGAACGCCTTCTGCACCACGACGCCGCCATCGACCGACTCGGCTTCAACTGGGCGCTGGCGCAGTTCCACGCCGCGAGCGGGCGTCCCAACCAGGGAGTGCAGACACTGCTCAGCGGAGGCTCGGCTGGGGCCCCTGACCGATTTCTGTTCGCCGAAGCGCCGACCGCGGCCGCGTTGGCGGTGCGGATGGCCCGCAAGGCGGGACTCGCCGCCGAGGCGGAACGGGCGGTGGAGATCGTGCGTTCTCTCGCCGATCAGAACCCGGACGCGGAGTCCCTGGCCGCCGGCGCCGATCACGCGGAGGGACTGCTGCGTGGTGACTTCGCCGCCATGCACCGCGCCGTCGAGCACTATCGCCGCAGTGGGCGTCGGTTGGCGGCGGGTGTCGCGCTGGAGGACACGGCAAAGGAAGAACAGATTGCCCGGAACCAGCCGGAAGCAGCGCGGCTGCTGGAGTCGGCTTTCGACCTCTACGAGCAGTGCGGCGCACGGCGGGACGCCAGCCGGGTGCAGGCGAAGCTTCGTCACCTCGGCGTTCCTGCGGGCACCCCGGGCGCTGACCGACCCACGTCCGGCTGGGAGAGCCTGACGACTGCGGAACTGCGTGTCGTGCGGGCCATCGTGGACGGGCGGACCAACCGAGAGGCTGCCACCATGCTGTTCCTGTCGCCGCACACGGTCGACAGCCACCTGCGACGTGTCTTCGCGAAACTGGGGATCCGGACGCGCGTGGAGTTGACCAAACACTTCATCTCACACGAGTCGTCGTGACACCTCGGCGCGATCACCTCCGGCCCATGTTCAGGCCGTACCGGTCAGACAAGTACCAGCGTCGACTATCCAACTAACTGCTTTGATGTAAAATCCTGTTTGTGTGTTCCGCAATCAATCCAGAGCCACCGGGAGTCCTCCGTCTCACGGCGCATCCGCTGCGGTGGCGGTTGCTGGCCGAGCTGGCGCGAAGCGACCGGCAGGTCCGCGAGCTGATGGAGCTGATCGGCCAGCAGCAGAGCCTGACCTCCTACCACCTCGGGCAGTTGCGGGCGGGTGGATTGGTGACGGTGCGTCGCAGTTCGGCGGACAAGCGTGACAGCTACTACAGCCTCAACCTCCTCGCCTGCCGCAACCTGCTCGCCGAAGCCGGCGCTCTGTTGCATCCGGGCTTACGGCTGACGCCCGCCGCCCTGGCGCCGCCCGGACCAGATCCGCGTGGGGCGGGCGAGTTGCCGGTCCGGGTGATCTTCCTCTGCACAGGCAACAGCTCCCGATCGCAGATGGCTGAGGCGATACTGCAGCAGCTGGGCGGCGAACGCGTCGACGTGGTCAGTGCAGGAGGCCAACCCAAGCCGCTGCACGCGAACACGGTGCGGGTCATGGGCGAGAGCGGCATTGACATGACCAAGCGGCGTCCGAAGCACCTGAGTGATTTCCTGGAACAGCGCTTCGACTACGTGATCAGCCTCTGTGACCGTCTTCGCGAGGTCTGCCCCGACTTTCCGCGGGCGAGAGCGGTGGTGCACTGGAGCGTCCCGGATCCAGCGGCCGAGGCGGTTTCCGCCGAGCAGAGCTATGCGCAGTTCCAGCGGACCGCGGAGGAACTCAGGACGCGAGTCGAGTTTCTTCTCTACGCGATCGACCATGCCACGGCGGCTCGGGAGGGAGCTAGCGTTGTCGGGTAAGCCTGCGGAACTGGTCAACGTCCGGTACATGGTTGACGATGTGGATGCGGCGATCGACTTCTACACCACGCACCTTGGGTTCACGCTCAGGATCAGCGCGGCGCCAGCGTTCGCCGACGTCATTCGGGGCAACCTGCGTCTCCTGCTGAGTGGCCCGATGAGTTCGGCAGGCCAGGCCATGCCGGACGGCACCCGGCCGGGGCCGGGCGGGTGGAACCGTATCCACATCCTCGTGGACGACATCGTGGCATGGGTGGCGGAGCTGCGGGACGCTGGCGTGGCCTTCCGTAACAACATCGTCACTGGCCCGGAAGGGCGGCAGATCCTCGCCCTTGATCCCTCCGGGAATGTGGTCGAGCTCTTCGAGCCCGCCGGCTGAGGTCGGCGTACCGGCATGCTCGGAAAGCGGCCTGTTCAGTGCTGACGTCTCTGGCGCGGCAGCCACCGTCGTGACCGGGGTGCGCCCGGCTCGCCGTCAGCGGCAGCCAGGGCGGGGCTGGTGGTCACCGCCTCGGCGGCACCGATTCCGGTCAGCGCTCGTACCTGCATCACGGCATACTTCGCGTCGTTGCGTTCGCTGCTGACTACCGCACCCAGGTAGCCCAGGAGGAAGGACGCCGGAATGGACACCAGCCCCACGTGCCGCCACGGCAGATAGGCGAAGTCCGCTCCGGGGAAGAGCGCCAGCGGGTCACCCGACACGGCAGGGGAGAAGGTCACCAGGGCCAGGGTGACCGCGACGCCACCGTACAGGCAGCAGAGAGCGCCCACCGTGTTGAATCTCCGCCAGAACCAGGCGAACAGCAGCGCGGGGAAGATCGACGACGCGGCCATCGTCACGTCGAGCGACATGAGGAAGGTGAGATTCGCGTCCACGAACAGGATGGCAACCCCGGCCAGCAGCAGGCAGATGACCACCACCGCGCGGCGGGCCACGGACACTTCGTGTCGTTCCCCGCCATCCCGGCGGTCGGTGAGGTTCAGTTGGATGTCGCGGGTGAAGCTGGCGGCGGTGACGAGAGCGAGTCCTGCGGTCACCGCGACGATCGTGGTGAAGACGACGGACGCGACGAACATCCGCATCGGTACGCCGCCGAGCTCGACCGCCAGCAGGGCGACGACCGGCGAATGTTGGTCGGGAGACGCCAGCAGCCCACCCGGACGCACCAGGGCAGCGGCACCGAAGCCGATCAGGACGATGAGTAGGTAGTACGGGGTGATCAGCCAGATCGCCCAGGAGACCGAGCGCCGGACGTCGCGGGTCCCGGGCACGGTCAGGAAACGGATGAAGAGGTACGGCAGCACGGCGTGCCCCACCATGACGGTGAGTACCTGGGATGACATCTCCAGCGGCTGCGGTGAACGGTGTCCAGTCGGTGCCGGCCCTGACAGATCTCTGCCGCTCGTTGTGGCACCGCCTACCGCCTCACCGAACAGCCTGGCCACGTCGAATCGGTAGTAGACCAGGAGCGCACCCGCGAGCACGAGCACGGCCGTGAGCAGCAGTGCCGCATTGATGATCTGAGTCCACGTGGTACCGCGCATCCCGGTGTAGTACACGGTCGTGGCGGTGAGGCCGGCGATCGTGAGGATGATCAGTGGCCGGGCGGCAGCTCCGTCCAGGCCGAGCAGCAGCGCGAGTAGGTTGCTCGCAGCCACCAGCTGGATCGTCATGTAGAGGAAGGACACCACGAGCGTGACGGTCCCGGCAGCCATCCGGACCGGTCGCGCTCTCATCCGGAGGCTCAGGGCGTCGCCGAGGGTGTACCTGCCGGTGTTCCGCAGCGGCTCGGCGACCAGCAACAGTGTGACCAGCCACGAGACGGCGAAGCCGGCGGCCAGCAGCACGCCACGCCGGCCGTGCCATGCGATCTGGTCGCTGAGGGATACGAACGACGTCATCATCGTGAACGTGCCGAACAGCGCAAGGCCGTTCTGTCGTGAGGTGAAGGTCCGGTCGCCGACGTAAAAGTCCGAGCAGGTGTCCCGGGCTCGCCCCAGGCGGGATACCACGAGCAGGATGATCAGGCTGAAGATCATCAGTACGGCAGTGCCCGGTATGACGGACCGAGCGTCATCGTCGGCTCCGCTCGAACTGCGCCCGGACGATCTCGGCGAGGGGATCAAGACGACGGCGCGTGTAGACCAGGTGGATGACGGTGACGACGCAGGGAAGTACGAGCAACCCGGCGGCAAGCACCAGGGTGAGGTCGATGCCGGCGACGCTGGAGCCGCCCTGCGGCTCGGATGTCCAGCTCATGAGTGCGACGATGCCGGCGAAGACGGCGAGGAACAGGGCAGCCATCGAGACGAGGTAACGACGCGATCGTGACCGGAGCCGAGTGAACGCGAGGCTCTGTTGCAGTTCGACGTAAGCCTCCGTGTCGTCTGGCCCGACCTCGCTGAAGCCGTGCCTGTCTGCCGTGGTCGACCGGATGTCTTCCTGGGTGGTCATCGAGCTTCCCTTCGTCAGCGGGGTGGCAGACGTCGGCCGCCGCTATGCCAAGGGTGTGCGTGCCGCACGTGTTCTCTTGCCGACGCCGACGGTGGGGGTGACATCGGGAGGCAGGTACACGTCGACCCGTGAGCCGAACCGGATCAGCCCCATGCGTTCGCCTCGGCGGACTGCCTCGCCGGCCGCCACGTAGGGCACGATGCGTCGCGCCACGGTACCGGCGATCTGCACGAATTCCAGCTCGCCGAGCGCCGTGTCGAGGCGCCACACGACCCGCTCGTTCCGTTCGCTGTCCTTGTTGAAGGCAGGAAGGTACCCGCCCGAGATGTGCTCTACCGAGACCACGACACCGTCGCACGGAGCACGGTTGACGTGGACGTCAAGCGGGCTCATGAAGATGGAGACCCGGGTACGGCCGTCGGGGCAGGAATCAATGCGCTGTACGAAGCCGTCGGCGGGGGAGAGCACGAGACCCTGGGCAGGCTCCCGCTCGGGGTCGCGGAAGAACCACAGCATCAGTCCGGTAACCGCGGCCAAGGGTGGTGCGGCGAGCGCGCACGGCCGTGACCATCGCGATGCGGCCGCCGTGACGGCAGTCAGCGCCACCGCCGGGACGAGCCAGGGACTCGATCCCCTCGCCAGTCGTGGCACACCCCGTTCGATCATCGCACCGCCTCTGGTACGGACACCGGCACCCGGCCGCGCACCTGCTTCCGCTGCTCCGTCCATCGGGTTCACCCCCGAGCCTGTAGCTCGACGATGGCCATCTCGGGCGGGATTCCGGCTCGCACTGGCGGACCGAAGAAGCCGGCGCCCCGGGTGACGAAGATCGAGGTGTCCTGCTTCTTCGCCAAGCCCGCGACGACTGGCTGCTGCAATCCGACGAGCCGGTCGAAGGGTGCGGTCTGTCCACCGTGGGTGTGTCCCGACAGTTGCAGGTCGACGCCGTACTGCACGGCCGTGTGCAGTTGCACGGGCTGGTGTGCCAGGAGGAGTGAAAAGCGGGCCGGGTCCCGATCACGCAGCGCCGTGGCGAAGTCCGGGCCCTGCCGGTCGTACATCGGGGCCATGACGTCGTTGACGCCAGCCAGGTCGAAGGCGGCGCCTCCGGACGCGATCTCCACCCGCTCGTTGAGGAGCGGCCGGATCCCCAACTCACGCACCTGGTCGACCCACTCCTCGACCCCGGAGGAGTACTCGTGGTTGCCGGTCACGAAGTAGGTGCCGTGCCGGGACCGCAACTGCCGCAGTGGCTCGGTGTCGCGCCCGATCTCGGCCACCGTGCCATCTGCCAGGTCGCCCAGAATGACCACCATGTCGGGCTGTTCGCGGTCGACGATTCGAACGATCCGTTCTGCCATCTCGCGGTGGATGAAGGGGCCGAAGTGGGTGTCGCTCACGACGCCGATACGAAAACCGGAGAGGCGTGGATCGAGCTTGGCCAGGGGGATCCGGACCCGCGTCGTACGCAGATCACTGAACGCGGTGCGCAAACCGTAGCCGGTGACACCCGCCGCCACTCCGCATGCCGCGAGAGCGCAGACCCGAGAAAGCAGGAGTCGACGGTCCGGGTTGGCGGGCCCGGAACTCCGATGCGCAGGTCTGTTCCCGTTCGTCGGCCGGGGACGCGTCGTCGCTCCGCCGACCGGCCGTTGCGGAGTCGGTGGACCCACCATGGCGACCGAGGTCGCCGGTGACTCGGACCGGGGGCGGGGCACCTCGGCCGTGGCCGTTCGGCCGCTACGGCGCCACCAGAGGGTGAGCGCCAGCCGCGGGATTTCCAGCACCAGGAGAGAGAGCAGCAGGTAGAACATCAGGGCGATCCACCCATAACCCGCCCACGCCAGCCACCAGGCGTCCACGCCGACGGTCCGGGTGACCGCGAAACCGATGACGCCGACGAGCCCGAGGACGACGATCACTGCCGTACCGATCCGACGCCAGGTGCCGGGGAAGGTGGTGGACCGCACGAGCCGCGCCCACAGATAAAGGTGAATCGATAGCGCAAGCAGCGAAATAATTGCGAAAAAGATGGCCGGATTGTCCGTCAGCATTTACACACACCTGCTCGTGTTGATTCGAAAGCGGCGGTCATTCCCCGTGGCATATACTAAAAGCGCTGGCGGTACGGGCAATGACGTGTCCACGTGATCCGAGCCGAATGGGCGCCGATGGCTGGCGCGATTCGCTCCGACAATCGCGCGATTGCGTGGTGCCGGCCGGTGATCGGTTCTGGGAGTCTCCATGGTGGCGGAGGAGAGAAGCCTTACGGCTCTCGGACGAGATGACACGGGGAGCGTGCCGATGACGACACCCGGACGCCCGCCGACGGCAACGGTACGACCGCGGCGACAACTCCTGACCGGGGCGCTCTGGTGCCTACAGGTGCTCCTGGCGGCGGTCTTCATCTCGGTGGCGGTGGCGAAGCTGAGCGGGGCACCGTCGTCCGTGCAGACGTTCGACTCGATCGGCCTCGGTCAGTGGCTTCGGTATCTCACCGGTGCCGTCGAGCTGGCCGGCGGGGTCGGTCTGCTGGTCCCGCGTCTGGCGACGCTCGCCGGCCTCGGCATGGCCTGCGTCATGGTCGGTGCCAGCGTCGCCAACCTGCTGGTCCTCGCACCAGCCATGACCCTGGTGACAATTCTGCTCGGTGTCGCGTCCGTCGTGGTGGCGGTCGGTCGGTGGCCAACTGGTCCCGGTTCGTCGGCGAGCCGCTGAACGCATCGGCCGCCCCGTTCGATCGTACGGCTGACCCGATGTCGGGCAGATCCACGAGGCGACGCCGGTTTCTTCGGTGTCGGCCGGCCGCGGTGATGAGGACTTTCAGTGCTGCCCGGGGGGAGCCAACTAGCCATCGCAAATGACAACCGTTATCGTCTGGTGGTCGGGGATCCCTGGACGTCGGGAGTGCGCGGTGGGACATCTGTTGGTGGTCGAGAGCTGGGTCGGTGCGATGAGCACCCTGCTGCCCCGGGCGATCCGGGAAGCAGGGCATCGGTTCACCTTCCTGACCAGGAACCTGCACCACTACCTGCGCCAGGGCAACGGCGTGGCGGCGCACCAGCTGCTCACCGCGGACAACGTGATCACCGCCGAGACCAACGACCTGGACATGCTGCTGCCCCAGGTCCAGCGACTGCACGAGGTGCTGCGCTTCGACGGAGTCATCACGTCCTGCGACTACTACCTCGGCACCGTTGCCCGGCTGGCTGCACACCTGGGTCTACCGGGTGCTCGACCGGAGGCCGTCGAGCACGCCTGCCGCAAGGACCTGGCGCGGCAGCGGATGCGGATGGCCGGCCTGCCCGGTCCGGCGTTCGCGGTCACCGAGGACTGGCCGGGTACGCAGGCCGCCGCGCGTACGCTGGGCTTCCCGCTGGTGGTCAAGCCGGTCGACCTGTGCGCCGGGATGCTCGTCCGGCTGGTGACCGACCTGACCGAACTGCGTGCGGCCTTCGACGCCCTCGACGAGTTCCCGGTCAACGCCCGCGGCCAGCGGCGCTCACCGCGGGTGCTGCTGGAGGAGGTGCTGGTCGGGCCGGAGGTCAGCGTCGAGACCGTCACCGTCGACGGCGCGACGACGGTGCTCGGCGTGACGGACAAGAGCCTGGCCGGTGAGCCGTGGTTCGTCGAGACGGGGCACATGTTCCCCGCCGCGCTGGACGCCGCGGCGGTCGCCGCGGTGGGCGACATGACGACCGCCGCTCTCGCCGCGGTCGGCTTCGACCGGGGCGTGGCGCACACCGAGTTGCGGCTCACGGCCGCCGGGCCACGGGTGGTGGAGATCAACCCTCGTCCGGCGGGCAACCAGATCACCGAGCTGGTCCGGCGGGGGACCGGGGTTGATCTGCCCATGGTGTACACCCAGCTCGCCCTCGGCGAACAGCCGGACCTCACGGTTTCCGACACGGGCGTGCGCAGCGCGGCCATCTCGTTCCTGCTGCCGTCCCGCGCCGGCACCGTCGCCGGGATTGACGGTGCCGCCACGCTGGCCGCAGCGCCCGACGTCGTCGACTGGGCGGTGCCGGCCGCCGGGCATCGCACCGGCGACGCGGTGAGCAACAACGCCTACCTCGGTCACGTCATGACCGTGGACACCACCGGCCTCGGCGCCCGCGCCCGGGCCGAGGAACTGGTCGCCGGCCTGAAGGTGCGGTACGCCGACGAGCTGACCGGGGCGCTGGCGTGACGACACCCGCACCGGTGGAGACCGGTGTGCCGTTCGCGTCCGTGACGGACCTGATCGAAGCCGTCTGCGCGGGCCGGCTCGGGCCTGACCCGACCACCGAGCAGGTGAGCGTCGCGTTCACCACCCGGCAGGGTGCCCGGCACGCCGGGCGCGGCCGCAGCTACCGCAACCAGGTGCTGAGTCTGCGGGTGGGCGTCACCGTCGGGTCCTGCGCGACGGAGCCGGACGAGCTTACCGACGAGGTCGCGTACGACTGCGTGGGCCGCAGCGTCGCGGAGCTGCTCACCCACCCGGTGCCGGCGGTCCGCGTCGCGGTCCTGGACGCCTACCTCGCCGCCGCCCGCCCGCACGCACACGCCGCCGACGACACGGTCACCATCCCCGCCGGCACCTCGCTGGCCAAGTCGACCGCCAGAGCCGCCGCGGTGGTGGACCTGACAGCGGTGGAACCGGGGCAGCGCGTCCTGGTCGTCGGCGTGGTCAACTCACTGCTCGGGCAGTTGCGCCGGCGCGGCGTCAGCTACCTGCCCTGCGACCTGGCGGGCGGCAGCACCGAGTGGGACGAGCCGTGCCTGCCGGACGCCGCCGTCCTGCTGGACCGCTGCGACGCGCTGCTGGTGTCCGGCATGACGCTCGGCAACGGCACCTTCGAGCCGCTGCTGCGGCACGCGCGTACCACCGGCAAACCGATGGTCGCCTTCGCGCAGACCGGCAGCGCCGTCCTGCCGTGCTTCCTCGGCGCCGGGCTCAGCGCCGTGTCCGCCGAACCGTACCCGTTCTTCTGGCTCGACGGCGGACCGACCACGCTGTACCGCTACCGCGCCGCCGTCGGGCCGTCATCATGCTGATCGACCCCGCGCCGGCGACGTGCGCTCCGCACCTGTTGGACCTGCTGGGCCGCTCCCCGGTGGCGTTCGTCGACACCCCGCTGCCGCACCCGCACGGCGGCTTCCACGCAAAGGTGGAGTATCTGCACCCCGGCGGCATGAAAGCGCGCGCCGCCGTGGCCATGCTCCAGGCCGCCCGGCAGCGCGGCGACCTTCGGCCGGGAGCCACCGTGGTGGAATCCACCAGCGGCACTCTCGGCATCGGCCTGGCGTTCGCCGGCCAGGCCCTGGGCCATCCGGTCATCCTCGTGGTGGACCGCGAGATCGAACGACCGATGCGGGCGCTGCTGACCGCGTACGGGGCGGTGGTCGAGCAGGTCGAGCGGCCGCACCCGGTCGGCGGGTGGCAACAGGCCCGCCTGGACCGACTGCACGAGATCATCGCCCGCACACCCGATGCCTACTGGCCCGACCAGTACCACAACCCGGACAACGCCGCCGGCTACCACACCCTCGCCGCCGAGCTGACCGGGCAGGTCGAGGTCGTCGACGTGCTGGTGTGCAGCGTCGGCACCGGCGGGCACAGTGCCGGCCTGGCCCGGGCACTGCGGGGGCGCTGGCCCCGGATGCGGCTGGTCGGTGTCGACACGGTCGGCTCGACGATCTTCGGCCAGCCCGCGCGGCCACGGCTCATGCGCGGGCTGGGCAGCAGCATCTTTCCCCGCAACGTCGACTACACCGCCTTCGACGAGGTGCACTGGATCGGCCCGGTGGAGGCGGTGGACACCTGCCGCCGGCTGGCCCGCTCGGCCTTCGTCACCGGCGGTTGGAGCACCGGCGCCGTCGCCCGGGTCGCCGCGTGGATCAGCCGCATGCAGCCCGGTGCCCGGGTGGTCACCATCTTTCCGGACGGCCCGCACCGCTACCTCGATTCGATCTTCGACGACACGTTCTGCGCCGCCCACGGCCTGTTCGCCCCCGCCCCGGCCCACCCGATCGAGATTCCGCACCCGAACGCCGTGGAGGTCACCCGGTGGAGTCGCTGCCGGACCGTCCTCGACCCGCTGCGCCGGCTGGCGGTGCCGGTGTGAGACTCGGCTGGCGCACCTACCCGCTGCGGCTGCGTGAGCCGCTGCGGATCTCCCGCTCGACGATGCCGGGCCGCGACGCCGTTCAGATCGATCTGTCCCACGACGGCGTCACCGGCCACGGCGAGGTCGTCACGAGCGTCTACTACGGCCTCGACCTGGTCGCCATCCTCGATCTGCTGGCCCGGCTCCGACACCGGGTGCGCGGCTACGGCGAACCCGAGAGGCTGCTCGCGGACCTGCCCGCGCTCGCCGCCGAGCTGCCCGCCGGTGTGCTGGCGGCCCTCGACGCCGCCGTGCACGACCTGCTGGGCCGTCGCGCCGGGATGCCGGTGCACCAGTGGCTCGGCCGGCCGGACTTCTCCCCGGCGCCCACGGCCTACACCATCGGCCTGGTCAGCCCGGAGGACGCCGCCGGCGCCGCTCGGGCGTTGGCTCGGCGCGGCTTCCAGCTGGTCAAGGTCAAGTGCGGCGACGCCGCCGACCCGGCGCGGATCGCCGCCGTGCGGGCCGCCATGCCGGATGCCCGGCTGGTGCTCGACCCCAACGGCGCCTGGACAGCCGAGCAGACCGTGCGGTTGCTCGACACGCTGCGTGGGCACCGTATCGACGCCGTCGAACAACCCATCGCGCCCGGCACACCGCGACGGCTCGCCTGGATCAGCGCGCGCACCGACGTACCGGTCATCGCCGACGAGGACGCCGCGACCGTGGCACACCTCGACGTCCTGGTGGGCGCGGTCACCGGCATCAACATCAAGATCGCCAAGTGTGGCGGCATCCACGCCGCGCAGCGGATCGCCGCCACGGCCCGTGGATACGGCCTGGACCTCATGCTGGGGTGCCTGGTGGCCAGCTCGCTGGGCATCGCGCCGGCGGTGCACCTGACGGGGGATGCCCGCTGGATCGACCTGGACGGGCATCTGCTGCTCGCGGACGACCCGTGGACGGGTATCGGCGGCCACGACGGCCTCCTGCGGCTGACCGACCAGCCCGGTCTCGGCGTGCGGGCGGCCCGATGAGCACGTGGACCACCCTGCGCGGCTTTCCGTTGCCGATCCGGCTGCTGGTGGTCAACCAGTTCGGCGTCAACGTCGGCTTCTACCTGCTGCTGCCCTACCTCGCCGGCTACCTGGCCGACGACGTCGGCCTGTCCGCCGCCGTGATCGGCATCGTGCTCGGCGTGCGGAACCTCAGCCAGCAAGGGCTGTTCCTGCTGGGCGGCTCGGCCGCCGACCGGCTCGGTGCCCGCGGCGTCATCATCACCGGCTGCGCCCTGCGTACCGTCGGCTTCGGACTGTTCGCCCTCAGCACGTCGCTGCCGCTACTGCTGGCCGCGTCCATCCTGTCCGGCCTGGCCGGGGCGCTGTTCAACCCGGCCGTACGCAGCTACGTGGCGCAGGCCGCCGCCGACCGGCGTGCCGAGGCGTTCGCGTTGTTCAACGTGTTCGCCAGCGCGGGCGCGTTGCTCGGGCCACTGCTGGGCTCCGCCCTGCTGCTCGTCGACTTTCGGATCGCCGCGTTGACCGCCGCGGCGGTGTTCGCCGCGCTCACCGTGGCGCAGGTGATCTGGCTGCCCGCCCAACCGGTGACCGCCACCGAGGCCACCGTCTGGCAGGACTGGCGTGACGGCATCGCCGACCGCCGGTTCCTGGCCTTCAGCGTGGCGCTGGCCGGCATGTTCGCGTTGCAGACCCAGTTGTACCTGATCCTGCCGGTGCAGGCGGAACACGTCACCGGCCAGCCCGTGGCGGTGGCCGTGCTGTTCGTCGTCTCCACCGTCGTGACGCTCACCCTGCAACTGCCGCTGACCGGCTGGCTGCATCGCCGCGTCAGCCGCGGCGCGAGCATCACGGCCGGCATGGCCGTCATGGGAGCCGGTTTCCTGCTGCCGCTGCTGCGGGTGGAATCGGCGCCACCGGTGTTGCGGCTGCTGCCGGTACTGGCCGCCGCCGTCCTGCTCACCGTCGGGGTGATGATCACCCAGCCGTTCGTCCTGGAGCTGATCCCCGCCTTCGCCGGGCAGCGCCTGACCGGCACCTACTTCGGCCTGTTCTACCTGGTGTCCGGGATTCTCGCCGCCGGCTGCACCGCCGCCGTCGGTGCGGCGGTGGGCAGCTCCGCCGGCGTGCCCCCGGCGGCGTGGCTGCTCACCGCCGGCGTCGGGCTCGGGTCGGCCGGTGCGGTGTGGCTGCTGCGCCGTGGCGGCCAGCTCACGCCCGCACCGGCTGCGACGTCGGCGGGTGTGTCGTGACTGGAGAGAACTTCCTCACCGACAACCCGGAGCTGTACGAGCAGCAGTTCCCCGACCCGGAGCACGTCGCCGCCCGGTTCGTCGACGACCTCGTACGCCGATTCGCCGACCGCGCCGTCACCACGCCCCGGTTGCTCGACGTCGGCTGCGGCACCGGCCGCGACGCCGGGCACCTGGCCACCCTCGGCTACGCCGCCACCGGGCTGGACAGGTCGGTGCCGATGCTCACCTACGCGCAGCGCCGCCACCCTGCCGTCCGGTTCGTGCAGGCCGACCTGCGCACCTTCGACCTGACCGACCGCTTCGACGTCATCACCTGCCTGGACAGCGCGCTGCTGTACTGCCACCACAACGCCGACCTGACCGTGTTCCTGCGGCGCTGCCACCGGCACCTGCGCCCCGGTGGACTGCTGCTGGCGGAGATGCGCAACGGCGCGTTCTTCCTCGGCAACACCGAACTGCTCGACGGCATCCGCACCCGGACCGTGACCTGGCACGACGTCACGTACACCTCCGCGACGCGGTTGTGGATCGACCACCGTGCGCAGTTGCTGCGCCGCGAGCGCGTCTGGACCTGGCCGACCGGCCCGCGACCGCTGGTGCAGACCTCGGCCTGGCGGCTGCTGTTCCCCGCCGAACTGCGGCACCTGCTCGACACCGCCGGGTTCGACGTCGTGGCCCTCTTCGACACGCCCGGTCCACGGACCGATCCGCCCTGGCACCCGGCAGCCGTGCTGTCGGACGTGCTGTCCGGCGACCGGCTGCACCTGGTCGCCCGCCGTCGCAACGACGCGGCGTAACTCACCTCTGCACCGAAGGGATATTTACCATGATTTATCAGCCAGTCACCGTGCCGCGGGTATCGCGCCGTGGCCTGCTCGGCGGCGCCGCCGCCGTCTCCGCCGCCCTGCTGACCGGCTGCGGCCCGAGCGCGGACCCGGCCAGCACCTCGGCCGGGCAGCCTCGGCGCGGCGGTCGGCTGCGGGCGGCGTTCGCCGGCGGCGGTGTCAACGAGACCTTGGACCCGCACCTGGCGAACCTGTTCAACGAGGCGTCGCGCGCCAAGGCGATGTTCGACAAGCTCGCCGACTACGGCCCGGACGTCTCCATCCAGCCCCGCCTCGCCGAACGGTGGGAGCCCAACAGCGACCTGACCCGTTGGCGGATTACCCTGCGCGAGGCCACGTTCCACGACGGCAGGCCGGTCCGCGCCGTCGACGTGCTCTACAGCTACGCCAGGATCACCGACCCGGAGCGGGCGTTCCGCGCCAAGGCCAGCCTCGACCTGCTCGACCTGCCCAACAGCCGCGCCGTCGGCGACCGCACCCTGGAGCTGGCCCTCAAGCGGCCCTTCGCCGAGTTCCCCAACGCGCTTGCCGCGTTCGGCGCGTACATCGTCCCGGAGGGCGCCGACAGCTTCGAGCGGCCCGTCGGTTCCGGACCGTTCACCTTCGACTCCTGGCAGCCCGGCCGGTCGCTGCTGCTCAAGCGGTACGACGGCTACTGGGAGGGCGCCGCGCACCTCGACGAACTGGAGTATCTGATCAGCAACGAGGAGTCGGCACGGGTCAACGCCCTGCTCGCCGGCCAGGTGGAGTACGCGCACGACATCACCCCCACCACGGCCCGTACCCACGCCGACGGTGGCCGGATGGCCGTCGTCCGGATGCCGAACAGCACCATGCAGTCGCTCGCCATGAAGGTCGACCGGCCACCGTTCGACAACCGCGACCTGCGCGAGGCCATGTTCCTGCTCACCGACCGCCAGCAGCTGGTCGACACCGTCCTCGCCGGTTCCGGACAGGTCGGCAACGACCTGTTCGGCAAGGGCTACCAGTACTACGCCGACGACATCCCCCAGCGCATCCCCGACCTCGACCGGGCCCGGTTCCTCGTCGACAAGGCCGGCGCCAGGGGCCTGCGGATCCCGCTCGACACCGCGTCGGTGGCAAGTGGTTTCGTCGAGGCCGCAAGCGTCTTCGCCGACCAGGCCAAGCAGGCCGGCCTGGTCATCGAACCCGCGCTGGGCAACAAGGACACCTACTGGAAGGACATCCTCAACTCCGGGGTGCTGGCCTCGTACCGTTCCGGTGCCATGCCCATCGAAACGCACATCTCCCAGCGGCTGCTGACCAACTCCACCACCAACGCCACCCGGTGGGCCCGACCGGAGTTCGACGCCCGCTACGCCGAGGCCGTCTCCAGCGCCGACGAAGCGACCCGCCGGCAGGCGTACGGCGACATGCAGCGCACCCTGCACGCCGAGGGCGGATTCCTGATCTGGGGCTTCGCGGACTTCCTCGTCGCCACCGCGCCCCGCGTCGGTGGGGTCTCCGCCGACGCGCCGGCCAACACCCTCGACTGGGCCCGCTTCGACAAGGTCTGGCTGGGGTGAGTCTGCCCCGCTACGCCGCCGGGCGGCTGCTGCTCGGCCTCGGGCAGGTCGCCGGGATCACCACGATCGTGTTCGTGCTCACCGAGGCGCTGCCCGGTGACGCCGCCGTGGTGATCGCCGGCGACCACCCCGACCCGGCCCGCATCGCCGCGATCCGGGCGCAACTGGACCTCGACCAACCGGCCTGGCAGCGCTACCTCGACTGGCTGACCGACCTGATCCGTGGTGACCTCGGCGTCTCGCTGATCTCGCAGCGGCCGATCGTCGAACGCCTCGCCGACAGCGCGGCGGCAACGCTGCTGTTGGCGACGGTGACCCTGCTGGTGCTGGTACCGCTCGCCGTCGCGCTGGGCATGCTGGCCGCCCGCCGGGAAGGCGGGCGACTGGACCGGGCCGTGTCCGCGGTGTCGGTCGCGCTGTACGCGGTACCCGAGTTCGCCCTGGCGATCCTGCTCATCGCCGTCTTCGGCGTCCGACTCGGCTGGCTGCCACCCACCGCGTTCGGCGCCGAACTGCTCGCCCGGCCGGCCGTGCTCGTGTTGCCGCTGCTGGTGCTGCTCGCCCGGCCGATCTGCACCATCAGCCGCCTCACCCGCGCCGGCATGCTCGACGCCCTGCGCGGCGAGCACGTGCGCCACGCCCGGCGGCTCGGCATCACCGGCAGCCGGCTCTGGCTGCGCCACGCGCTACCCGGCGCGCTGGCACCGGTGGTGCAACAGCTCGCCCGGACCACCGACTGGCTGCTCGGCGGCGTCATCGTCGTCGAGGCGGTGTTCGTCATCCCCGGGCTCGGCACCGCCCTCGTCGACGCCGTGTCCACCCGCGACATCCCCACCGTGCAGGCGCTGTGCGTCCTGGTGGCCGTCACCACCGTGGTGGTTAACCTGGCCGCCGACCTGGTGGCGTTCCGACTCGCACCCCGGATCGGGGTCGTGCGGTGAGGCGGCTGCGCACCCTGACCGGGGTTGTCCTGCTCGCGGTGCCGCTCGTGCTGGCCGTGATCGGCCCGCTGTTGGCGGGCGAGCCGGGCGACCGCACGTTCCCGTTCGCCGACGACGGCCTGCTGGGCACCGACTTCGTCGGCCGCGACGTGGCACAGCAGGTCCTGCTCGGCGGTCGCTCCGTCGTCGTGGTCGCCGTCAGCGCGACGCTGCTGGCGTACCTCCTCGGCGTGCCGGCCGGGCTGCTGGCCGCCGCCACCCGCCGCCGGTGGGTCGACGAGCTGCTCATGCGTCCGCTGGACCTGGCGCTGGCGGTGCCGTCGCTGTTGCTGCTGATCCTGCTGGCCGCCACCGCGCCGCCCGGCCCGCTCACCCTCGTCGGGATCGTCGCGCTCATCGGCCTGCCGGAGATCACCCGGATCACCCGGGCCGCCGCGCTGCCGCTGGCTCACGGGCCGGCCATGGAGGCGATGCGCCTGTACCGCGAGACCTGGTGGCGACGTGGTCCCGGCTACGTCGGCACCGGCATCCGACGGGTCCTGCTGGCCGACGCCGGAGTCCGGTTCATCGGCGCCATCTACCTGGTGGCCACCGCCAGCTTCCTGGGCATCGGCGTGGCACCCGACGCCGCGGACTGGGCCGTCATGGTGGACCGCAATCGCACCGGCCTGTTCCTGCGACCCTGGTCCGTCGCCGTGCCGGCCGCGTTGATCATCTGCCTGGCCGTCGGTCTCAACCTGGTCACCGACCGAATGCTGCACACCCCGGCCCCGCGCTGCCCGGCACCACCGAACGCGCCCGCCGCGATCAGCAGCCGGACCCCGGTGCACAGCGCGCTTCTCCAGGTGCGGGAGCTGGCGGCCACGACCGTCGAGCGGACGCTTGTCGACGGCGTCTCCTTCAGCCTGCGAGCCGGCGAGATCCTCGCCGTGATCGGCGCATCCGGCAGCGGCAAGACCACCACCGCCCGGGCCCTGCTCGGCGAGGCAACCCCCGGTGTCACCCGCACCGGCACCATCACCCTGGCCGGTCGGCCCGTCACGACCACCAGCCCGCCCGGACCCGGCACCGTCGGTTACGTACCCCAGCAACCCGGCGCCGCCCTCCACCCCGTACGCCGCATCGGGGCCGTGCTCCACGAGATCGCCCGGCACCAGGCACCCGACGACGGCCGCAGCGCCCGCAGACGTACGGTGGCGGCCACCCTCGAACGCGTCAGCCTGCCGACCGACCGCCGGTTCCTGCGCCGTTTCCCGCACCAGCTCTCCGGCGGGCAGCAACAACGCCTCGTCATCGCCCACGCCCTGTTGGCTCACGCGGTGCTGCTCATCGCCGACGAACCCACCACCGGCCAGGACGCGCTCACCCGCGACGCCGTCGCCCGGGAACTGACGAAACTCGCCTGCGACGGTATCGCCGTCATCCTGCTCAGCCACGACCTGCACCTCGTCAGGACCGTGGCCGACCAGATCCTCGTGCTGCACCGAGGCGCCGCCGTCGAATCCGGCCCGGCCGCCGACGTGCTCGCCGTACCACGGCACCGGCACACCCGGCAGTTGCTCGCCACGCCACCGGCGCGGCCACCGGCGTCGGCCCACCCGGATCGACCGCTGCTGCGCGTCACCAACCTGAGCGCCGCCCACCGCGACGGCCGTCGGCACCGAGACGTGCTCCACGACGTCAGCCTCACCGTCCCCGCCGGACGGTGCCTGGCCGTGGTCGGCCGGTCCGGAAGTGGCAAGACCACCCTCGCCCGGTGCATCGCCGGCCTGCACCCCGCCCGCACCGGCCAGGTGTTCCTCGCCGAGCACCGCCTCGCCGCGTACCTCGACCGGCGCCGGCGCCACGAACTCGGCGCGATCCAGTACGTGTTCCAGGACGCCCGGGCCAGCTTCAACCCCTACCGGCCGGTCCTCGACCAGGTCGCCGGGCCCGCGCGACGCCTGCGGGACGCCACGCCTGAACAAGCCCGCCACGCCGCCCGGCACCTGCTCGACCGGGTGGGTCTGGCCGAACACACCGCGACCCGACAACCCGACCGGCTCTCCGGCGGCGAACTGCACCGCGCGGCGCTCGCCCGCGCACTCGCCAGCGAACCCCGCGTGCTCATCTGCGACGAGACGACCGCCGGGCTCGACCGCATCACCCGGCACGGCATCCTCACCCTCCTCGATGGACTGCGACGTGACCTCCAGCTGGCCGTCGTCGTGATCAGCCACGACCGCGACGTCGTGGCTCACCTCGCCGACCACATCGTCGTTCTCGACGACGGAACCGTGGTCGACAGCGGCCCGGCCGACGACCTGCTCAACCACGCACACCACCCGCTGACCCGCGCGCTTCTGCACACCGACCCGGCGGCCGCCACGGCACCGTCGAACCCATGACCGGAGGAACCATGCCGCAGTACCCACACGACGTGGGCCCGTACGAGATCCGGCCGGCGGAACACCGGCACCTGGACGGCGCCCGCAGCGTCATGCTCGACACCTTCTACCGCGACTTCGGCCACGGCTACCGGCCCGACTGGCACCGGGACGTCGTCGACCTGGACGGCACCTACCTCGCGCCGGAGCAGCACGCACTGTTCGTCGCCACCAAGGGCGACGAGGTGGTCGGCACCACCGCGGTGCGCGCCGGCGGGCCCAAGAGCCCACCGCACCCGGGCTTCCTCGCCCAGCGCTACCCGGACGACACCACCGCGCAGCTGTTCCGGGTCTACGTCCGACCGGAACACCGACGCTGCGGCCTCGCCCGGGCACTCGTCGGCCTCGCCATCGACTTCGTCACCCAGCAACCGCACTATCAGGCGCTCTACCTGCACACAGATCCGCGCGTCGACGGTGCCGAATCGTTCTGGCGGAGCCTGGCCACGCCGATCCACGACCCGCGTGACGGCGGCGACGACATTTACCAGACCGTCCATTTCGAGATCACGTTGCCCGGCCGCCCCCGTTAGCCGCCATCGCGCGACCGGGCGGACCTCGTCGGGCTACGCCGAGCGGTCAGCGGCAGCCCGTGCCGGGCCCGATTCCATCTCCAGCAGTTGCCGGCGCTTGTTGTTGCCGAGCCATCGGTGCGATCCGGGCTTGCGGGCCTCGTTCGTGAGGTGACCAACGGCGAACCGGTAGGTGAGAGCCTTGAGTCGCGCGCCGAGACGGCCGCCGACGAACATCCTGTTCGCGACGTCGTCCCGGCCGGCGAGCTGGTAGATGCCAGCATGCGAGCCCAGGCCGACGCACATGGCGCCGAAGAAGACACTCGCCGGTTCAGGAGAGGTGCCCGCGATGCGCCGCAGCACCGTGTCGGCGGCGTGTGCGCCGAGGCAACTCGCCGTGTACGCGCTCATCCGGTACGGCACGCCGGACGGCGCGGCCGAATCCCCGGCCGCGACGATGCGCTCGTCGTCGACGCTTGTCAGTGTCTCGTCGGTGATCAGGCGGCCGACGGCGTCGGTCCGCAACCCGCTGCGCGTGGCCAGATCCGGCACCCCGAAGCCCGCGGTCCAGACGGTGATCCCACTCGGCAGCGTACGACCGTCGTCGAGCCGCACCGCGTCCCGCGTGACCTCGGTGACCTCGGTGCCGGGACCGGCCAGGACGTCCACGCCGATCCTGGTGAGCGACCCGGCGGCGGCACGCCGTGCCGCCGGATGCAGGTACGCGCCGAGCGGGCCCCCGCAGACCAGACTGACCCGGTGGCCCCGCTCGGCCAGTTCGGCCGCGGTCTCGATGCCGGTGGGCCCGGCTCCGACGACAGTGACCGGGGTCGCCGGCGGCCGGTCGTCGAGGATCGCGCGCAGCCGCCGCGCCGCCTCGAGGGTGGCCATCGGGTGGGCGAACTCGGCCCCGCCGGGAACACGTGGTTCGGCACTCGCGCTGCCCGCCGCGTAGACGAGGTAGTCGTAGCCGAGGATGCCGCCGCCCAGCAGAGTCACACAGCGCCCAGCCGCGTCGATCCCCGTGACGGTGTCCTGGACCAGCCGAACGTCCTCGGCCAACACCTGCCGATAGGGCACGACCGCGTCGTGGACACCGGCGACCAGGTGGTGCAGCCGGAGCCGGATGACGAAGTCCGGCCGCGGATTCACCATGGTCACGGTGACGTCGCCGGGTTGCATCAGGCGATTGGCCGCCATCACGCCGGCGAATCCACCGCCGACCACTACCACCCTGGTGTTCCCTGCCATGTCTGACTCCCTTCGCGGACGGTTCGACACCCAAGACACCGCCAGCACCCCAGGTGTGACCGTCGTGGCGCATCTCACCTCCTGCCGCCGCCGTCCCGACCGGGCGGCGGTGCGACGCCGCGATCCCCTGACGGACCAACGGGCCGCCAGGGGATCACCGAGCAGTGACTCGGGTCAGGGCACGGCCACCGCCGCGTCGTTGTTGCCCGGCAGCCGGCTCACGCTCGGCAGCCGCGCAACGGTCGCTGCCGAACGGTCGCTCACCTCGTCGGTCGGGCAGATCGCGGTTTGCAGCAACGTGTTCCAGGCGATGTCGATCGGGTGCGGATCGGGCAGGCCGAGCTGGTAGTGGCTGAGGTTGATCCCGGACGACACCTGGCGGGCGCCGTCGCGGCTGTGCAGTGAGATCGTCAGGTGGCCGATGACCGCGCCGTCGTGGCCCCAGAATTCGCCGCACGGGGTGGGCAGCGAGTAGATGCCGAGACCGTAGCTGCCGGCGGCGGGCTGTTCGGGCAGCATCGGCACGGCGGTGAGCATCTCGTCGAGAGCGGCCGGGCTGAGCAGGTCACCGCCGAGCAGCGCCCGGAAGAAGGTGTTCAGGTCCGCGGTGGTGGCGATCATCTCGCCGGCCGTCCAGGCCCAGCTCATGTTGAACTCGCTGAGGTCGCGTACGCCGAACGGGGCGAAGTAGGCACCGCTGTGCGGGCCGCGGATCCTCGGGTCGGCGCCGGGGAAGGACGTTCCGGTGAGCCGCAGCGGCCGCAGGATGCGCCGCTGCACCTCGGCCGCCGCATCCTTGCCGGTGATCTCTTCGATCAGCAGGCCGGCCAGGACGTAGTTGGTGTTCGAGTAGCTGAACCGGGCACCGGGAGCGTTCGTCGGCGGCATGGCCAGGCCGATGGCGACCAGGTCCGCCGGGGCGTACGTGGTGACCTGCATCTGGTTGATCGCCGCGTACGAGTCGAGCAGGGCGTTGGTGTAGTTGCCGATGCCGCTGGTGTGGTTCAGCAGCATCCGGACGGTGACCTGGTCGCCGAGCTCACCCGGCACGACGTCGGGCAGCCACTGCCCGATCGGGTCGTCGAGGCCCAACCGGTCCTCGTCGACGAGTTGGAGCACGGTGGTGGCGACGAACGTCTTGGTGACGCTGCCGATCCGGTGCCGCAGTTGTGGCTGCATCGGTCGGGGTCTGGTCAGGAACGCCTGGCCGGCGGCGTCACGCCAGTCGCGCCGGCCATCGCGCACGGCGACCAGGACGCCTGGGGCGCCGGCTTCGGGTACCGCGGCGAGTGCGGTGCGCAGCTCGGCGCGGTCCAGCCCGCCGGCGGATGGCCCGGCTGGCGGATGCGGCTGCGCTGCGGCGGAGGCGGGTACGACAGCGATGGTGGTTGCCAGCGCCACGCTGGACGCCACGCGCTTCAGTGTCCGAAATGTACGTGACATACAGACATACTCACCGGGTCCGTCCCTGGTCACATCCTGCTCAGGCGGGAGATCCGACTCCCGCTGCGGTACGAACGAGAGTCAACCGATCGGCGCACGGCTGTCCGAAGCCGGCTGCCGGGCTCGCCTCCTCGGCTTGAGTGACGGTGGTCGGGCACCGGGTTCTGCCGACGTCACGCCCGGGCAGGCGGGGTTTGGCGACTGCGACGACGCGGGTAGAGAGCGTCCGCTCGTCAGCCAACCCCCGAAGGAGACGGTCATGTCGGTGCAGGCGTTCCTCTATGTCGTCGCGGTCATCCTGCTCGTGCTCGCCGCGTTGCCCCTGCCTACCCGGGGCGTCTCGCTCGCGCTGCTCGGCGCGGCGTGCGCCCTGCTGGCCTACGCCTGGCCGGTGATCACCGGTCAGTGACGAACCCGGCGTGCTCGTCCGAGGAGCCCTGCCATCGCTCGCTCTCGCCTTGGCAGGGCTCCTGCCGTTGTCGCCGCCCCTGGTGCACGGTGGTCAGGCGCGCTGACCGACGGGGACGGAGTCGCCATGGTCAGGAGCAGTCGACAGTGAATCCGGCGGCGGTGCGCATCGGCCCCCCAGCCGGCGCCGCAGCGGGGAGTTGGCGGACACCACGGTGGCTGTCGAGCTGGCATGCTCTGGAAAGTGTCGGGACTGATCGGGGGAACCGCCGGGCGCCGGGAAGGGACCATCATGGGCACCGAGTTGGCGGACATCCTGGATGCGGCAGCCCAGGGGCACTTCCCGGCACCGGACGGCGGCGTCACCGTGGTGCCACAGCCGAGCAGTCGTGACGCCGGAGTGGTCGCCTTCACCGCCCACTCGGTGGTCTTCACCGACGAGAACCCGGTGTGGGTGCGCCGCATCCTGGCGTCTCTCGACTGCGACCCCCTGGCGGCCGCGATGAATCCGGCCTTTCTGCGCGCGCTGCTCGACCGCACCCGGCGCGCCATGGACACGATCGACCTCCTGACCGTGGCGAGCCCGCTGGCCGGTGAGCCTCCGCTGGACCTGACAGAGGTGGGCAACGCGGATCATCCACGTCGGATCAGGGCCGGTAAGCGCCGTGATGAACTGCGCGTCTGGGCGGCCGACGGCGGAATCGTCATCCTCGGCCGCGGTGTGGCAGGCCGCTGGGAGACGGCGATCGAGGTCGACGAAGGTCATCGAGGCCGGGGCCTCGGGCGGGCACTGGCCGCCGCCGCCCGGCACCTGGTGCCCGACGGCCAGCCCGTCTGGGCGCAGCAGGCCGCCGGCAACGCACGCAGCGTCCGCGCATTCCAGGCGGCGGGCTTCCGGCCGGTGGGGGCCGAGGCGCTCCTGACCGAGAGCGGTGGTGCGGGTCGGGGTGGACCCGTCAGCTCAACCTGAAGGCCACGTTGTCGAGGTCGAAGGTCGTGACGCCGTTGCCGGCCGTCTCGCTGGCGAGGAAACTGACCGTCGCGGTGCGTTCGGTCGCTGCGGTTCCGGACGACATGGTGTACTGCCGCCACTCTGCTCCGCCGTCGAAGGCCAGGGAGAACCGGGTCTTCGGGGGGATGCCGGTGACCGCCAGCCCGACGTTCAGGTAATCGCCACGGCGGGTTTCGGTGGTGGTGGTCCGGACCCAGAAGCGGACCGTCAGGTCGCAGTTGGCCGGGACCGTGACGGTGGTGCGCAGCAGGTCGGTGCGGGTCACGTCCAACCCGGCGAAGGTGGCGTACGCACGGCCGGTGCGCGCGGGCCGGGTCGTGTCGCCGAGCACGACGATGCGGGGCCCGGCCTCCCAGCCATCGGTGCCACGCTCGAACCCGGGGTTGGGATGGATCTGCCCGGTGCAGGACGGGTCGGCTGCCGACTGGTCGGCGGGCGCGCTGCCGGGGGTCAGGAGCAGCAGGGCGGCGACGAGGGTGGTGGTGACGAAGGCCTTCATCAGTGCTCCCCGTGGTCAAGGCATTCGAGAGTGTCAATCGACGATGCTTCATGAGGGTCGGCGCGTCAAGCCCTTCCCACCCTGGGGGCCGGCGGATCCGGCAGCCTACAGTCGGACCATGAGCACCGACCCAGGGTCGCGGCTCCGGTTCCCTCGGCCGCGGTCGTGACACCCGCGCCATCGGCCGGGCCCGGGACGACAGCACCCGCCGCCGGTCGCGTACGCGCCGTCTACCCCGGCAGCTTCCATCCCTTCACCGCCGGGCATGTGAACGTGGTGCGGCGTGCACGTGACCTCTTCGACGAAGTGGTCGTGCTGGTCGCCGTCAACAGCGACAAGCGTCCAGACGTCGGCGAGGAGGAGCGAGCCGCCGCCGTCCGGGCTGCCCTGCCGGTCGAGTGGACCTCCGTCACCGTGGTGGCCTGGAGCGGGTTGACCTCCGACTACTGCCGTAGCCATGAGGTGGCAGTGATCGTCCGCGGCGTGCGGAACACCAGCGACCTGCAGGCCGAGCACCGTCTCGCCGCGATGAACCAGTCGCTCGGTGTCCCCACGGTGTTTCTGCCTGCGCAACCCGAACTGACCAGGTTGTCCTCGACAGCGGTACGCAGGCTGGGTAGCTGATCCGCCGCCGAGGTGCCGACCGACCCGGTGATGAGTTGTCGCGCTCGTACCCGTCATACCTACGACGGGACACGACGAGGTGGGGATGACGTGATGAATGCGGACACGCGGCCGAAGGATCTCGGTGTGGACGGCCTGGGGGAGATCGACGAGCCAGCGTTCTCGGGGCTGGCGCAGCGGCACCGGCGGGAGCTGCACGTGCACTGTTACCGGATGCTCGGGTCGTTCGAGGATGCCGAGGACACCGTCCAGGAGACGTTCCTGCGCGCCTGGCGGCGGCGGGAGACCTTCGCGGGGCGCTCGTCGTTCCGGGCCTGGTTGTATCGGATCGCCACCAACGCCTGCCTGGACCTGCTGGCCAAGTGCCGCCCGGAGCCGGCGACCGGCGGTGAGGTGCGGTGGTTGCAGCCCTACCCGGACCGGCTGCTCGACGAGTTGGCCGCGGGCGTCGCGGACGACCCGGAGGTCGTCGCCGTGGCGCGGGAGACGATCGAGTTGGCGTACCTGGTCGCGGTCCAGCACCTGGCGCCGCGCCCGCGGGCGGTGCTGATCCTGCGGGACGTCCTCGGTTGGCCGGCGAAGGACGTCGCGGAGCTGCTCGGCGACTCGGTCAACTCGGTGAACAGCGCGTTGCAGCGGGCCCGCGCGGGCATGCGGGAGCATCTGCCCGCCGAGCGGCAGGACTGGACCGGCGGCGAGGAGGACGCCGGGACACGGGAGCTGGTGCGCCGCTACACCGAGGCCAGCGTGGCCACGGACATCGACCGGCTCGCCGCGCTGCTGCGCGACGACGTCCGCTGCTCGATGCCACCGACCCCGGGCCTGCACGTCGGCCGCGACGCGGTGGTGACCGACTGGGTCGACAGCGGCTTCGTGGGCATGACGGGTCTGCGTGCCGTCGAGACCCGGGTGAACCGGCAGCCCGCCGTCGCCTTCTATCACTCGCGGAAGCCGGCGAGCGCCTACCTGCCGTTGACCATCGACGTGCTGCGGGTCACCGACGGGGCGATCGCCGAGATCGTCACCTTCCACGACGACCAGTTCCCGCGGCTCGGGCTACCAGAGCGACTGCCCGCCGACAGCACCGACTGAACCGTTTGTGCCACCAGGCGGGAAGCCCGTGGCCGCGTGGCAGCGTGAACCGGCTGCGCCATCAGCTCGACAGCACCCATGCACCGATCCCGTGCACTCGGCCGCACCAGGCCGGACAGACCGCAGGTTTCGCTGACCGCCGCACCCGGGTAGCGGAGGGCGCATGAACCGCAATCTCGCGAAGGGTCTGCAGGTTGCGTGGGGTCTGCCGGAGTTCCGGGGCGGGTTGCGACACCTCATCGATCTCGACGAGGTGTCGGTGCTGCTGGCCACCCTGGCCGTTCCCGATCACGACCGCGAGGTGGAGCGCGGCCTGCTGAGGCTGCTGCGATCCGGTCTCGACGCGGTCGAGATCCGTGCGGCGGTGTTGCTGCTGCTGGAGCGGGACGACGTGCGCCGGCCGCTCGTCGCGGCGGTGCAGCCGCTGATGGACCGGCCGGGTCAGGCTGCGGCCATCGCTTCGGCGGCCGAGGATCCTGCGGTACGACGCGAGGTGCGGGCGGTGCTGGACAGCGCCCGGGTGCGCGAGCTGATCTGGCAGGCGATCGACAACCAGGTCAGCCACGACCGGCTCGGACTGATCCGGCGGGCGGCGCTGCTGTTCGTGCGGCATTCGAGCGTACGGCGTCTGGCCTGGGCCCTGCGCCGACACGGCGTGCTGCGCGCGCTGCGTCAGCGGCCGTGAGTCGGGTCGAAGGCGATCCGCATCCTGGCGGCGGCGCTGGCCGAGCGGGATCTCACCTTCGCCGACTGACGGCACCGGCGGACTGCCGGCGGGCGTCCGGAGCTTCGCGTGGGCTCGCCTCAGGTGGCGGGCAGGCGTACCTCGAACCGGCAACCGCGGTCGGTGTTGCGGACGTTCACCCGGCCGCCGTGCGCCTCGACGAGGCCGCGCACGATTGCCAGGCCAAGTCCGCCGCCACCGCCGGAGTCGGCGGCGGCCGGTGTGCGGGCGCGTTCACCCCGGAACGCGACGTCGAAGACCCGGTCCAGGTCTTCGCCGGGGATGCCGCCGCAGGTGTCGGAGACGGCCAGCCACACGTTGTCGGTCTCGTGGCCGGCGGCGATGTGCACGCTGCCGTCCTCCGGGGTGTAACGGACGGAGTTGATCAGCAGGTTGCTGACGATGCGGGCGAGTTCGCGTTCGCCGGCCCGGACGTTGGGCCAACCGCTGTCCGCGGCCACCAGGTGGATCCGTCGGCGGGCGGCCAGCGGCGCGACGCCGGCGATCGCGTCGGAAACCACGTCGCCCAACGGGACGGTGGTGGGCATGAGCCGCAGCGCACCGGCGTTGATCCGGGACAGCTCGAAGAGGTCGTCGACGAGCTGGGCCATCCGGTCGGTCTCCATCCGGATACGCCGGTGGTACTCGTCGACGACGGCCGGGTCGTGGATGATGCCGTCCTCGAGGGCCTCCGCCATGGCCCGCAGCCCGGCCAGCGGGGTACGCAGATCATGTGACACCCACGCCACGAGTTCGCGACGGCCGGCCTCCAGCCGCCGTTCGCGTTCCCGGGCAGCCCGGGCCCAGACCGCGGCGGCGGCCAGCCGGCTGCCGAAAACGGCGCCGACGGCGAGGCTGATCACCGCGGAGGCGGTGACCGTGACGAGTACGACCCACAGGTCGTGTGCGGACAGGAACATCGCCTGCGCGACGGTGGCGACCCCGGCGACCACGGCGAGGACGGTGACGGCGAGCAGGACCAGGATGTGCACGAGAATCGACCGGCCCCGCAACAGCCGCAGCGCTGCGGCGCCGACCAGGCCGACGACACCGCCGGCGGCGAGGGCGTAGAGCCCGATCAGCAGCATGTCGGTCACGGGCCGGCTTCCTCGTCGAGCGGGTCGTAACGGTATCCGACCCCCCAGACGGTGCGGATACGCTGCGGGTCGGCCGGGTCGTTCTCGATCTTCTCGCGCAGCCGGCGGACGTGGACGGTGACCGTCGACTGGTCGCCGAACTGCCACCCCCAGACCTTGTCCAGCAGGTCGGTGCGCGACCACGCCCGTCCCGGATGGCGCATGAAGAAGATCAGCAGATCGATCTCCCGGGCGGTGAGCGACAGCGCCGTGCCACCCAGGGTGGCGACGCGGCGGGCGGCGTCCACGGTCAGCGTCGCGTCGGTCAGCTTCGCCGAGACGGTGGGCGAAGTGGTGTGCGCGGCGGTGCGGCGCAGCACGGAGCGGATCCGCAGCACCAGTTCGCGGGGGGAGAACGGCTTGGTGACGTAGTCGTCGGCACCGACTTCGAGCCCGAGGACCCGGTCGGCCTCCTCACCGAGCGCGGTGAGCATGACCACCGGCAGGTCGGGTAGCTGCCGCCGGATCCGGCGGCAGACCTCCAGGCCGTCGATGCCGGGCATCATCAGGTCGAGGACCACGAGATCGGGGCGCCGGGCGGCGATCGCGGCGAGGCCGTCGGCGCCGTCGGCGGCGAGTTGCACCTCGCAGCCGGCCTGTTCCAGGTAACGGCGGACGACGTCACTTACCGTCGGGTCGTCGTCGACCACTAACACCCGGTGTCCCATCCCCATCACGCTAGCGACCGGGGGTCACCGTACGCCGCTCGGTGGGTCTTTCGGATTCCTTACGGCCTGCCGCCGCCGGACCACGCACACCAGCAGCGTCGTGGCGGCGACGACGAGCAGGACGGCGGCCAGGTTGCGACCGTACGGCAGCGGCAGCACCGAGGCGTTGTCGGCCGCGCGTCCGAACCCCAGGGCGAGGGGAAGTCCCACCACGGTGACCGCGGCGGCGGTGAGCACGGCCGTCCGGATCGTCGGCCGGTACAGAGGCGGAACGCGGGTCAGCGCGACACCGACGGCCAGCACCGCCGCCATCCAGGCGACGTCGTGGCCCACCAGCACCGCGGCCAGAAAGAGCAGCACCCCGCCCGGCGCCACGTCGGTGTCGGTGAGAGCGCCGACGACGGCGTACGCCATGAGCAGGCAACCGCCGACGATCAACCCGGTCCGGGTCTTCATGGTGTCCCCGACACGATGATCCGGCTGAGCCACTTGGTCTGCAGCACGCCGGGCCGGTTGGGCGCGATCAGCCGCGCCGGATAGCCGTGGTCGAGGTGCAGGGGCTCGCCGCCCAGCCGTAGCGCGATCAGGGTCAGCGGATCGCGCACATGCTCCGGTGGCACCGTGCAGGCCCGGTATCGTCCGCCGACCTGCAACGACTCGACCCAGGCCGACGAGTGTCGAGGATCGGCACCGACGAGCGCGACCAGGTCGCCCAACCGCACGCCGGTCCACGTTCCGGTGGCACTCCAGCCCTCCACGCAGGCGATCGGCAGCTCCGCGGTGTACTGCGGCAGTCGGTCGAGGGCGGCGAGGTCCAGGCTGACACTGCGGTCCGGTCCGGTGACCCGCAGCCGGTACGCCGGGTCGAGGGCGGCGGCGCGCACCCCGGCACCGGCCGCGGTCCGGTTCACCGGCAGGCCCTGCGGCCCCACGTCGGGGTGGCGTGGAGCCAGTACCGCGAGACCGGCCAACGGTCGGATCGTCTGCCCGACCGTGCTCAGGGTGATCAGGCCGGACGCGGCGGCGACGCCGCCGAGCAGCGCCCGCCGGTTCAGCCCGTCCTGCCGTGGCTCGCCGGTGGGCCGGGTGAGCGCGGCGCGAACCGCCGGCAGGTGTACGCCGATGTGCACCAGCAGCCCCCCGACCGCCAGCCAGGCCACCCAGTAGTGCCCGGCGGTGAAGAAGAACGGCATCGGGGCGTACCAGCGGGAGATGTTGAGCACGCCGCTGACCAGCAGGAACAGTGCCGCGGCGACGAGCAGACCGAGGCTCGCGCGTTCGGCCGCGTGGGCGATCGAGCGGACCGGCGGCCAGCTGAACAGGCGGGGGTACACCGACCACAGCTTGGCGCCGAGCAGCGGGATCGCGGCGAGCCCGGTCGCCACGTGCAGACCCTGCGTGAACCGGTAGAGCCCGACCGGGCGGGCCGGCCACCAGAACCAGCCCGGCGGGTGCTGGATCAGGTGGCTGAGCAGACCGGTGCCGAAGCAGATGCCGAACGCCACGCCGAGGGCGACGCCGAGCTGACTGGTCATCCGGGTCGACCGCAGCCGGGACCGGAACACCCCGGGGCGCAGCGGTCCGCGTCGCAGCGTGACCGGTGGTGCCGGCCACGGCGCCAGGCACCACCGGGCGAGGCGCCGCAGCACCGCCGCGCGGCCGCTCACCGGGGTGTCAGGGTGGCGAACCACCGCCCCGCCTCCGTCCAGCTGTCGAGCACCCGCATCGCGGTGGCGTCGGCCAGCCCGGCAAGATCTTCGAGGGGTACGCAGGCCCAGGGCAGCGTGCGGTCGGCGCCGTCCGGGTGCTGCACCGTCGCGGTTCCGGACCAGGCCGGCGTGCCCGCCGGTGCCAGTTCCGCATGCAGGCGCCCGTCGACGGCCAGCAGTTGACGGCACCGGCGGAGCAGCCGGTACGGGTCACCGCCGATGCCGATGTTGCCGTCGGCCAGCAGCAGGTGCCGCCAGCGGCCGGCACCGGGCACCGGGCCGAAGACGTCGCGTTGCAGAACGGCCGCGCCCCGGCGGCGGGCCAGCAGCACCGCGCTGGCGCTGACGTCGATGCCGAGGGCGGGCCGGCCGGCGTGGCTCAGGGCGCTGGTGAGCCGGCCCGGGCCGCAGCCGACATCAAGGGTGGGACCGGTGCAGCACCCGATCAGCGCGTCGTCTCCGGCGATCGCGTCCCGGCACCAGGCGGCCGGGTCGAAGCGGTAGACCCCGCCGCTGGCGTGCCGAGCCGTGAAGGCGGCCGGGATGCCGGCGGCGGCCCGGTCGATCGCGGTGTCGAAGACCGCGACGGCGTTCACCGGGCGACCGGTGCGGGCTGCGGCACCTCGCGGGCGACGGCGCGGGCGAACCGGCTGCCGGGCGGGCACAACCTGGCCACGGCCCGGGCGTCGGCCGCCGTGTCCACGTCGGACAGCCAGGGCAGCAGGTGTACCCGCAGGCCGCGACGACGCAGCGCGACCAGGGTGCGCTCGCCGGTGGTCGCCGTGGAGGTGGCGATGGTACGCAGCACGGTGGCGTGGCCGGGATCGCGCAGCCCCAACATCCACCAGCCACCGTCGGTGGCCGGGCCGAGCACGGCGTCCGGACCGCCCGCCGTGACGAGCAGTTCCCGGGCCGTGTCGAGGTGCTCGACGAGAAGCTGCGGGGTGTCCATGCCGATCAGCACGGCGGGCGTGCCGGGTGTGCGCGCGTCGGCGAACGCGCTGGCGAGGCGGTCGCCGAGTGAGTCGCCGCGCTGGGGGAGCGTCGCCCAACCCGGCGGGGCGGGGTGGTCGCCGTCGAGGACGAGCACGCCGGCACCGGCCGCGGCGGTGACGGTGTCCAGGGTGTCGGCCAGGGCGGCGGCGGCGACCCGGGCCGCCTGCACGGGGGTGCAGGGTGGGCAGAGCCGCGTCTTGACCCGGCCGGGTGTCGGCGCCTTGGCCAGCACCAGAACCTGGGTGGCGCTCACCGGGCCAGCACCGCGCTCATGTCGCGCACGGCGCGGGCGGTGCCGAGCAGGGTGCCGGTCACCTTCGAGCGGGTGCCGGCCGCCCTCGGACCGTAGTCGACGTCGATCTCGACCACCCGCCAACCGGCCCGGTCCGCCGCGATCAGCAACTCCAACGGGTAGCCGAACCGCCGGTCGCGCAGCCCCAACGCCAGCAGGTCGTCGCGGCGTACCGCCCGCATCGGGCCGATGTCGTGCACGTCCAGGCCGGTCGTGCGGCGCAGCCGGTGGGCGAGGAAGGCGTTGGCGGCCCGGGCGTGCAGCGGCCACACCCCCCGTCCGACCGGGCGGCGCCGGCCGGTCGCCAGCTGCGCCTGACCGGTGCGTACGGAGGCAGCCAGCCGGGGCAGTTGCGTCGGGTCGAAGGAGCCGTCGGCGTCCATCACGCACACCACCCCGTCGGCGGGGTCGGCCGCCTCGACGCCGGCGTGTACGGCGGCACCGTAGCCGGGCTCGGCGACGCTGATCACCTCCGCGCCGTGGGCGCGAGCCACCTCGGCCGAGCCGTCGGTCGAGCCGTTGTCCACCACGATCGGCCGGTAGCCGGCCGGTATCCGGGCCAGCAGGCCGGGCAGGGCCGGTGCCTCGTTCCGGCAGGGGAGTACCACATCGGTCATGTCGCGGACGCTAATCAGCATCGAGCCGGGCAGGTATTACCAGCCGATGATGAACTCTTACGAGACGCTGACGGCTGCTCGTCATCGCCTACTCCGGCGGCTGGTTGGTTCTAGCGTCGGCGCGTGGACCACGTACTCGTCACCGGCGGAGCCGGTTTCATCGGAACCCATGTCGTCACCGCGCTGCACCGGGCCGGCCATCAGGTGTCCGTGGTGGACGCCGGCCATCCGGGCGCACACCGGGCGCCGCTGCCGGAGACCGTGGCCGGCGCCCCGCTGCGCCGGATCGACCTGCGCGACCGGGCCGCCGTCGCCGCCGCCCTGACCGGCGTCGACGTGGTCGTGCACCAGGCGGCCATGGTCGGGCTCGGCGTGGACCTCGACGACCTGCCGGAGTACGTCGGTTGCAACGACCTCGGCACCGCCGTACTCCTCGCCGAGATGGCCCGCGCGGGCATCCACCGGCTCGTGCTGGCCAGCTCGATGGTGGTCTACGGGGAGGGTGCGTACACCTGCGCCCGGCACGGTGCGGTACGTCCCGCCCCACGCGCTGTCACCGACCTGGCCGCCCGGCGCTTCGAGCCCGCCTGCTCCGTCTGCGGCGCCGCCCTGGAGCCGGGCCTCATCGACGAGGAGGCGCCGCTGGACCCGCGTAGCGTGTACGCGGCCACCAAGGTGGCCCAGGAGCACCTCACGGCGGCCTGGTGCCGGCAGACCGGTGGCACCGTGGTGGCGTTGCGGTACCACAACGTCTACGGGCCCGGCATGCCGCGGGACACGCCGTACAGCGGTGTCGCGGCGATCTTCCGGTCCGCGTTGGCGGCGGGCCGGGCCCCGCGCGTGTTCGAGGACGGCCGCCAGCGACGCGACTTCGTCCACGTCGACGACGTGGCGGCCGCCAACCTCGCCGCGGTGGCGGCCACCGGCGGCCGCACCGGCTGGCGGGCCTACAACGTCGCCTCAGGCCACCCGGCCAGCATCGGCGAGATGGCCGCCGAACTCGCCCGGGCCGCCGGCGGGCCCGCACCGGTGGTCACCGGCGAGTTCCGGCTCGGCGACGTACGCCACGTGGTCGCCTCACCGGCCCGGGCCCGGGCCGAACTCGGGTTCCGTGCGGCGGTCGGGCTCGCCGACGGAGTCCGGCGGTTCGCCCACGCACCGCTGCGCGGATGAGCACGACGCTGCTCGCCCGACTGCGGCGTACCACCGGCCGGGCCGACCTGATCGCCGTCGGGGTCGCCGTCGGGTTGTTCACCGCCGCCGCCGGTGTCGGTGGCCTGCTCCACCTGCTGGGACGTCCGGTGCACGCCAGCGCGGCACCGCTGTTCGCGCAGTGGCGGCCGCACGTCGGCCCAGGTACCCCGCTGGCGTTGGCGGTGGCCGTCCTGGTCTGCTGGCGCGGAGCCGCCCTGGCGGCCCGGCTGCCGTGGCGGCGGCTGCTCGTCCTGTCCTACGCCACCGCGCTGGCGTGGACACTGTCCCTGGCCCTGGTCGACGGCTGGCAACGCGGCATCGCCGGCCGGCTGACCACCCACCACGAGTACCTGCACGAGGTTCCCGGCGTCACCGACATCCCCGCCATGCTCGGCACCTTCACCACCCGGATCCTCGACTTCCAACCGGACTCCTGGACCACCCACGTCTCCGGTCACCCGCCCGGGGCGCTGCTGGTGTTCGTCTGGCTGGACCGGATCGGGTTGGCCGGTGGCGGTTGGGCGGGGGCGGTCTGCATCGGCACGGCGGCGCTCACCGCCGTCGCCGTGCCGCACACCGTGCGGCTGCTCGGCACCGAGGACGCGGCGCGGGCAGTGCTGCCGTTCGCGGCGTTGTTCCCGGGAGCGGTCTGGTCCGGCGTCTCCGCCGACGGCCTGTTCGCCGGGGCCACCGCCACGGGCATCGTCCTGCTGGCGTATGGCGTCACCCGGGGCAGCGCGCTGGGCGCGCTCGGCGGCGGCGCGCTGCTCGGTTTCGGCTGCTACCTCTCCTACGGGCTGGTGCTGATGGTCCCGATCGCGGTGGCCGTGGTGATCCTGGGCCACCGGCGCCGGCCCGCCGCCTGGTGGGCGCTCGGGGGTGCGGCACTTGTGGTGGGCGCGTTCACGGCCGCCGGCTTCGACTGGCTGACCGGCTACCACCTGGTCGTCGAGCGCTACTACCAGGGCATCGCCAGCCGGCGCGCGTACGGCTACTGGGTCTGGGCCAACCTGGCGATCCTCACCGTCGCCGCCGGCCCGGCGGCCGCCGTCATCCTCCGCCGCGCCGCGATCTCCGGATGGCAGGCGGTCTCGGCGCTGCGGCCGGGCGGCGGTCTGCCGCGACCGGGGCACGGCACCCTCGGGTACGCCTCCTGGCTGCTACCTCTTGCCGCGGCGGCGTCGATCGTCGCGGCGGACCTCTCCGGCTACAGCAAGGCCGAGGTCGAACGCATCTGGCTGCCGTTCACCGGGTGGCTCATGGCCGGTACCGCCCTGATTCCGGCCGCCGGTCGCCGTACCTGGCTCGGCGCCCAGGCAGCGGTGGCTCTCGCGATCAACCATCTGCTTCTGACCACCTGGTAGGCCGCGACCCGGCCGGAAGACATTGGAGGTGAACGTGTCCCCATCCGCGGAACTCGCCATCATCGGCGGCTCGGGTCTCTACGCGCTGCTCGACGGCGCCACCGAACACGTCGTCCAGACACCGTACGGTGCCCCGTCCGACGCGGTGACGATCGCCGACGTCGGCGGCCGTACGGTGGCGTTCCTTCCCCGGCACGGCCGCGACCACCGGCACCCTGCGCACCGGATCCCCTACCGGGCCAACCTGTGGGCGTTGCGGTCGCTCGGGGTACGCCAGGTGCTCGCGCCGTGCGCCGTCGGTGGCCTGCGGCCGGAACTCGGGCCCGGCACGTTCGTGGTGCCCGACCAGCTCGTCGACCGGACCAGCGGCCGGGTGCAGACGTACTACGAGCAGGGTGCGGTGCACGTCTCCTTCGCCGACCCGTACTGTCCGGCCGGTCGGCGTACCCTGCTGGCGGCTGCCACCGGCCGGTCGGTGCCCGCGCACGACGGCGGGACGGTGGTGGTGGTCGAGGGGCCGCGCTTCTCCACCCGGGCCGAGTCCCGGTGGTACGCGGCGGTCGGCGGCGCGGTGATCAACATGACCGGCCACCCGGAGGCGGTCCTCGCCCGGGAGTTGGCCCTCTGCTACAGCTCCATCGCCCTGGTGACCGATCTGGACGCCGGTGTGGACAGCGGTCACGGCGTGACCCAGCAGGAGGTGTTCCGGGTTTTCGGCGAGAACACCGAGCGGCTGCGCGGGCTGCTGCTCGACGCGGTCGCCGCGCTCCCGGCCGAGCGGGCTTGTCCCTGCCCACACAGCCTGGACGGCATCACCCTCCCATTCGAGCTGCCCTGACCTGCGGCTCAGCGGTGGAAACCGCGTCCGCCCGGCTCAGCCGGCCTTCTCCTGCCGTAGGGTGGGCGAGCGGGTGACGCCGGGCCGGGGAGATCAGGTCCATCCGGAGATCTCGGGACCGGTGTGCGGGTCGGTGAAGCGCAGTCGGTAGACCGCGGGCATCGGCATCTGTCGCACCGTGGCCCATTCGACCGGCACGCCGAAGCCGGCCAACGCCCGGCAGATGAAGGTGCCGTGGCTGCCGACGAGCACCACCCGGCCGGGGTGCTGCCGGGCGAGCGTCCGCAGGGCGGCGACGGCCCGGACGCTGAGCTGCTGAAGGCTCTCACCGCCCGGGCGTGCGTGGGAGAGGTCCGTCCAGCTCCTGACGTAATGCGACTCCCAGACCTCGGTGAAGGCGAGGCCGTCGTCCCACTCGCGCAGCTCGGTCCGGGTGCGTACGGGCAGGCCGAGCGCGTCGGCGGTCGGCTGGACGGTCTGGATCGCCCGCCGGTACGGGCTGGACCAGACCGCCACCGGTCGCGGCTCGCCGAGTGCCGTCACAAGTTCCTCCGCCTGCCGCAGCCCGCGGGTGGTCAGCGGGCGGGTGAGGTCGTCCGGACCGTCGGCGGTCGGCGGGACGGACCGGGCGTGCCGGACCAGCACGATCTCGGTCGGCGTCCGGATGCCGCTCACCGCCGGCCCCAGAGGTCGTGGGGATTCCTGCCGGGTCGGAAGCCGTGCGCCTGCGCCAGCTGAGCGGCCTCCCGGAAGCCGTGTCCGACGAAGGCCGGCAGATGCGCGTCGCTGCCGAAGGTGATCGCGTCCCCACCCTCCTCGTGCCACCAGCCGAGCACGGTCGCGTGCAACGGCAGCCGGGTGTTCACCTCCAGCGCCCGACCGGACAGCGCGGTCACCCGCAACGCCTCGCGGAACTCGTCCTCGAAGACGGTCGGATCGAAGGGGCCGACCTCCTCGGTCGGCCAGGAGCGGATCGGATAGTCGATGTGCGCCAGCACGGAGAACGTGTCGCTGCTGGTGACCATGGTGGCGACGTCGGCGAGGTACGCGCGGACCACCTCGTGGGGATCCCGGCGCGGGTAGATCGCCCAGGGCTCGGCGAAGCCGTCCTGATCGGGGAGGGCGTGCAGGGAACCGAGGAGGCGGTCGAACCGGCCGGTGGCCAGCACCCGCGCGATCTGATCGGCGTGGCGATGGGGTTCACCCAGCTCCAGCCCGCTGAGGATGCGCAGCTGTGGGAATCGGTCCCGGCAGCGCTCCACCGCGTCCAGGTATCCGCCGGCGTCGAACGCGGGCAGCGTCAGCATTCCCTCCGCGTCGGCGAGCGAGGTGAGATGGTCCGAGGCGTACGGGCCCTCGGTCGCGACCCGCCACGCGGTGTGGTCCAGATGTTCGGTGAAGGCGATCGCCGGCAGACCGAGTTCGACGGCCCGCACGCACGACCCTTCCATGTCACCGACCCGGGTGTCCCACGACCACTCGCTGTGCACGTGACTGTCCGGGGGCAGTGGCATCGGACGACCTCCGTTGTCGCCTTCTATCGTGCGGTTTGCACGGTCGATGAGCGAGCCAGCGGGAACGTAGGGCAGTGGGCAGTCACCGCGGCGTCACCCGTGCAGGAGCTGCTCGCGGAGGATGTCGGCGTGTCCACAGTGCTGGGCGAGTTCGCGCAGCACGTGCAGATACACCCACCGCAGCGGCAGCGGACCCCGCCGGTTGCCGGGCAGGATGTCGTCCAGCCCCAGGGTCGACGTCGCCTGGCGTGACGCCGCACAGGCCTCGCGGTGCGCCTGCTGGACGGTGGCGATCGTGTCGCCGTCGTCGAGGACGAACGATTCGTCGGGAGTCGCCGGGATGCCGATCTCCGCGCGCGACCGACCCGTGACGGCCTCGTCGAACCAGACCTTCTCCACGAAGGTCGCGTGCTTCACCAGACCCAGCAGCGTGGTCCGGGAAACCACCAACGACCGGCGTGCCTGTTCCTCGGTCAGCCCGTCCAGGCAGCTGGTGAGCGCCCTGCGGTGCTCGTCGATGAACGCCTCGAACTGGGCCTTGGCCGGCTCGGCGACGACGTGGTCGGCGAAGGTGGGTGGGAAGGAAACCATTGCCTCAGCATGCCACCTGCGGTAGCTGACCGGCAGCGGGTCCGGTGCGGCGACCGAGGCGGCCCTGGTCGGCAGGGTAATTCGGTCGCGTCCGGTGCTGCCGCCGAGGACGATACGGCGATGCCCGGCGCACCTGAGGGATTCACCTACCGTCTCCGCAAGAACGGAGACGTGGAACTACTCCATCACGGCCGCCCCGCCGTGGTGCTTCGGGGCGCCGCCGCAGCCCGATTCCTGATCGACGTCAACACCCAGGACCCGCAGGAGTTGATGGCGCGCGTCACCGGCAACTACAAACACGGCAACGAGCGGACGGCCAAGCGGCATCCCCGCAACCGGAGTCGGTGAGGCGCGTTTGGCGTGTCGGGTGCGGAGCGGGTCGGGTGGGCTCGATTGCGTGCCGGGGTGTCGCGGCGGCTGCTACATGGCGATCGGGAGCGTCTCGATCCAACAGGAGGTGACCTTGACGGCCAGTAGAGATCGAGCCTCCTCGGCGTCCGCCCGCGTCAGGAACACTCCGGCACCCGAGATCTTCGGCCTGGTCTCGGTGCCCACGTCGGCAATGACGACGAAGACGTACCGGAATCGGTCACGACGGGCTGGCTGATCAGCATCCGAGTTCAACGCGTGGATGAGGTCCTGGACGGACGCGGCGTTGAACCCTGCGTTCAGACCGAACAGCGGGCCCGTGGGCCATCGTGGCAGGTAGGCGTCCGCGGTGTGGAAGAAGCTGCCCTGGACGCTGGGCAGGATGCCTTCGTGCCAACCGAAAGCCATACTGACGACGTAGTCGGATTGGCCTTGGCTCTCCAGCATGAAGACCCGGTGGCCCAGGTCAGGGCGGACCCGAGGCACTGTTGTCATGATCTGTGCTGTTTCGTCGACTGTCGCGCATCGGACGGCCAGCCCCGTGCAGCCGGCAGGGATCTTGACCGCCCTGACCGGCTTGAACAGCAGGTCGATTGTCGTGTCGTGTTCATCGTCGACCGGATCGCTGCGCAGCAGCAGCTGACTGTGGCTCGCGGAGTATGCCTCCATCGCGAAGCGGCGCTCGCTGCGAAAGACCTCGGTACCCGGTACCAGTTCATGATCCTTACTGAGCCAGGCACTCGAGGTCATGCCATCATGATTCCGGCACGCGGTCGCGGCGGTCAACGCGGTGTCATCCGCCCTCGCGCTCAACCTCGATTGTCAGACGAGGACGGCTCAGTGAGTGATGTTCCGGATCTCGGTCCCCTGCCGCAGCGCATCACCGTCGTCGCCGAACAGGTGCGTCGGCTCGTCGCCGATCAGTTCCCGCATCTGGCCGACCTTCCGATCGAGTCGGTGGCCAACGGTGGCTGGGACAACTGGACCTTCCACCTCGGCCCTGACCTGCTGGTGCGTCTGCCCAGCGCTGCCGAGTACGCCCTGGCGGTCGACAAGGAACATCGGTGGCTGCCGGTCCTCGCTGCTCGGCTGCCGCTGCCCATTCCCACCCCGGTGGCGAGAGGCAAGCCAGACGCGGGCTATCCCCACCCGTGGTCGATCTACCGGTGGCTCAGCGGCGAGCCGGCCAGGCGGGACCGCATCGCCGACCCGGCGCGATTCGCGATCGACCTGGCCGAGTTCCTGGCGGCCCTGCGGGCCGTCGATGCCGCTGGCGGTCCGCAGCCCGGTCTCCACAACTGGTTCCGGGGCGGCACCCTGCGCACCTACGACAAGATTGTTGAGCAGGCGCTCGCAAGGTTGGACGACCACGTCGATGCCGAACTGGTGCGCGAGATCTGGACGACGGCACTCGACGCCCGCTGGGACGGTGTCGACCGGTGGTTCCATGGGGACATCGCCCAGGGCAATCTGCTGCTTGCTGACGGCCAGTTGGCGGCCGTCATCGACTTCGGGACATGCGGCGTCGGCGATCCGGCCTGCGATCTGGCGATCGCCTGGACACTGCTGACCGCCGACGGCCGGCAGGCATTCCGCGCCCGGCTGTCGGTGGATGAGGTGACGTGGGCGCGTGGCCGCGGCTGGGCCCTCTGGAAAACCCTCGTCACCTGCTCCTCCACCTTCGACGCTCCCGAGGACGCAGCAGAGTTGGCGAGCGCGCACCGCATCCTTGCCGAGATCCTCTCCGAATACGCTGCCAGCACTGTCACCAAGCCCCGCCCGCAACAGTGACACCCCGCCCTGGCACTCCCTCGGCCCCGGCCGGAGCATTAGGTTGGATGAGATGCGCACCATCGCGAGCGATCGTCTGCTGCTGCGTCCGTGGCGCGAGGAGGACGTTGACTTCCTTCTGGATCTCGAGTCGCGCTGGGAGGTCGTGCGGTTCCTGGGCGCGCAGCCGACACTCATGAACAGCCGCGAGGACGCCCTCGCCTCGATCACACGTCGACGCGCCATCGACCATCCGATCCACGGCATCTGGGCCATCACCACGGCGGCGGGCGATCGGCTGGTGGGAAATCTCCTGCTCAAGCCGATTCCTCTGTCGGCTGGCGAATCTGTCGGCGGCCCGAACGATGTCGAGATCGGCTGGCATCTGCATCCGGACGTCTGGGGGCACGGCTACGCCACCGAAGCAGCGGCGGCGGTTCTGGACGACGCGTTCGGCCGAGGTCTGACGAGGGTCATCGCGGTCACGGACCCGGACAACCGTGCCTCCCAGGCCGTCTGCCGGCGGCTCGGCATGACACACCTCGGTCGGACGACGAGGTACTACGACACGACGAACGAACTCTTCGAGAAGCTGACCGGCCTCTGACCTCGGCATCGTGACCGGGACGTGTCGACCTTTCCGAGCCCCGCCCCTGGCCCGTTACGGCGCGGGTTCGAGTACGACGACGGGGATCTGGCGGGTGGTCTTTCGCTCGTACTCGGCGAAGAATGGATACGCTGCCTTCTGCGCGCTCCAGATTCGTTCCCGCTCGTCCCCGGTGGCGACTCGGGCGACCAACTCGACGGTGTCCGTCCCGATCTCCGCTTGAGTGCGCGGCTGGGCGAGCAGGTTGTGGTACCAGTCGGGGTTGGTGGGCGCGCCCGCTTTGGAGGCGAACACGGCATAGCCGCCGTCCACCTTCTGGTACATCATCGGGTGTACGCGGGGCTGGCCGCTCTTGGCACCGATGGTGTGCAACAGCAGCAGTGGCTCGCCAGCGAAGTGACCGCCCACCTGCCCGCCGTTGGCGCGGAACTCGGCGATGACCTTGTCGTTCCAGTCGCTCATGTCTCCTCCTCGTCCGGTTCGTACCGTCTCCTTGTGTCCAATTCTGGCAGTTGCGGCGGCGGTGACGTCGTCGTCCACCCCGGACATCCTGGTACTCGGCGGAGCCGAGTGTGCGAGGTTCCACTGCCGCGTCCGGACGCGGCACGGTGGGTCAGGCGACGAGCAGACGGAGACCGAGTTCCGCGGTGTCGAGAGCGAGCAGGTCTCGGTTGCGCTCAGCCCACCGACCCGAGGACAGGTCGTCACGGAGTCCGCTGACTGCGCGTCGCTCGGCCTGCGGCCCGACCCTGGTCCACACCGACACCGCGCGGCGTACGTGTTCGTCCAGGTACGCCTCAGGCCGGCGCCAGTACGCCTCGAAGAACCCGTCGACGCAGTCCCACGGCACCAGCACCGGTTCGGCGCGTCCGCCGATCGCGCCGGTCAGGTCGGCCAGGGACGGCCACCCGACGAGGAGGTCAGCGAACTCGGGCAGATAGTCGCGGGTGAGCCAGAATCGTTGCCGCCAGCCGGTGTCGTCGGCGTCGTAGGTGAACACCACCACGCGGCGGGCCACCCGTCGCATCTCGCGCAGCCCGGCGACCGGGTCGGGCCAGTGGTGGACGGTGCTGACCGCCATCGCGGCGTCGAAGGACTGATCCTCGAACGGCAGCTTCTCCGCGGCCGCGGCCACGCACGGTGCCGTGCCCGGGGGCCGCTGCGCCCGCATGACCGCCGACGGTTCCACTGCGGTGACCTCGCGGTCGGGTGGCTCGTACGAGCCGGTGCCGGCTCCGACGTTCAACACCGTCCGGGCGTCACCCAGCGCAGCCCAGATGCGCGCGGCGATCCGTGGCTCGGTGCGCCGGGTCGCGGGGTAGGCGGATCCGATGGCGTCGTACAACTGCGTCCCGAACACTCTCAACTGTTCCTCCGGCGTGGTCCTGATCCCCCTGGCTCGCGCGTCCAGTTCCCGGTCAATGGCGGTCACCATCGCGGCAGCGCGATCGCGCTGGTCCAGCAGCAGGCCCCGCAGTCGGCACAGGTGCGCGACCGCGTCCGTGGTCGGATCGTCGACCAGCTCCGCGATCTCGCGCAGCCCGAAGCCGAGCCGCCGGTAGGCGAGCACCTCCCGGAGCCGCTCGACATCGTCGGCGGAGTAGGCGCGGTGCCCGGCCGAGGTGCGGGTGGACGGTTCGAGCAGGCCGATCTCGTCGTAGTGGTGCAGGGTGCGGACGCTGACCCCGGCCAGTTCCGCCACCCGCCCCACGGTCAGGTGCTCCGTCATGGCATCGACTATCGGACATCACGTCGCGTGAGGAACCAGGCTTCGTCGCCGCCGGATTCTCCGCGCTCCCCACCCGGAGGTCGTCATGCCTACTCTGGTCGCATGGAAGCTCGGCGGGTCAGCGTCTGGCGCAGCCGTTACGTGGTGACGGACCGAGGTCGGGAGATCGCCGTCTGGGACAGCTCGGTGTGGCGCAGCGGTGGCGAGTTCGAGCTGGACGGGCGGCGTTTTCAGGTCCGCTCCAACGCCTGGGGTACCAGGTACACCATGGTCGACGAGGCGGGGACGCTGGTCGCCTCGGCCGACCGGGCGGGTCGTAAGCGGTGGACCGTCGAGGCGGCCGGGCGGACCTACCACTTCCGGCGTAGGTCCATCTGGGGCGGCGAGCAGGAACTGCTCCTCGGCGACACCCGGGTGGGCTCGGTCCGCAAGACCAGCTTCTGGAGCCGTGACATCGCGATCGAGTTGCCGGGGCTCGCGACGCCGTTGCAGCTTTTCGTGTTCGGCGTGGTCGTCAGCGTGTGGGACGCGCAGGCCGCAGCCGGGGCCGCCTGAGGCCTGCAAAGGGGCGGTACGGCTCAGCGACGGGGCGGTACGGCTCCGCGTCGGGCACCAGGTGAACCGGGTCCACTGCTTGCCGCCTCAGGAGCAGGTCGAGGTCTGTGCGCGGATTCGACCGTATTCCGCCAGGGCGTGGAAGGCGGCCTTCGGCGTCCACGAGCCGTCCGGCAGCACCCGCACGATCCCGCGCGCGGCCAGGTCGTAGTCGTGCGCCGGGTCTTCCGTGGTCGGTAGGTGCCGGTTCGCGAAGGTGTACACGAACGCCGCCTCCACACCGCCACGCTCGTAGTCGCGTAGCAGATCCAGCAGGTAGCGGGCCTGGCCCTGTTCGTCACGTTCCAGCTCGGTGGTGAGCTGCGCGGCGCGCCCGTGCTCGTCGTACCTCACCGGCTCCGTCGCGCCCGCGACGTCGGCCGCGCCGCGGAAGGTGCAGCAGCCGAACTCGGTCACGGCGTACGGCTTGCCCCGCCCCACGGCTGCGGCCAGGGTCTGCGGAAACACCGCGGCGTTCGTCGCGTCACGGTAGCCGGCGTCGCTGGCGCTGATGTCGAACGGTGCCCAGTCGACATCCTCCAGTGGGATCGAGGCATAGCCGACGAGGCCGCCGAACCGTTCCCGCACCGCGGGCACCACCTCGGCGAGAAACCCGCGCACGGCGGCCCGGGCTGCCGGGACCGCCTCCCGCATCCGCACCGGATCGGTGCACAGCGCCATCCGCTCGACCAGATCACGTCCGGGCAGGAAACCGTCGGTGACCAGGGAGATCTCGGAGCCGGTGAGGTAGACGACCGAGGTGCCGCCGCGTCGCAGCCGCTCTGCCCGCTCGGCGCCGTCGAGCAGGAACGCCATGAGTTCGTCCCGGTCGAGGCCGTTGGTGAAGGGGGAGTACCAGACCTCGAGCCCCGCCTCGGTGGCGAGTCGCGCGGTCAACTCCAGTCGATCCTGGACACCGCCGGTGATGCGTACCGCGTCGCAGTGCAATTCGTCCCGGATGACGCGCAGGTCGTGTCGCACGGTCTCCGGGTCGAACGGCTCGTGGGTGGTGGATCCGGCGCTCACGAAGCCGGTGTCGTAGTTCATGCCGAAGACGCGCACGGGTGCTCCTCGTCTATAGGGTACTGGACGTACCCTATAAGGTACGTCCAGTACCCTGCAAGGCATGGGTACCAGACGCCGGGGAGAGGAACTGGAACGGGCGATCCTGCACGCGGCGGCCGAGGAACTGCGCGAGTCCGGTTATCCGGGGCTGACCATGGACCGGGTCGCCGCCCGGGCCGGGACCAACAAGAACGCCATCTACCGCCGATGGCCGCATCGGGCGGCGTTGGGCATCGCGGCGTACCGCCACCTCTCCGACGTCGCGATTCCGAATCCCGACACCGGCACGCTGCGGGGCGACGCGCTCGAGATGCTGCGGCAGGCGAACGAGACGTGGTCCTCACCGCACGGAGCGGTCCTGCGCAGCCTGCTGTCCGCGGCGGCGGACGATCCGGCGCTGCTCGACCTCATGCGGGCACGATCAGGCGCGGAAACCATGGACCGCGCCTGGCTGACCATGCTCGACCGCGCGGTCGCCCGGGGTGAGGCACCGCCGACGGCCGTGCACCCGAGGGTCGCGGCCACGCCGATGATGCTGCTGCGAGCCGAGTACGCGATGCGCGGCATCCCGTCGGTCCCCGACGAGATCCTGATCGAGATCGTCGACGAGGTCTTCCTGCCGCTGGTACGCGGCCGTGTCTGACCCCCTCGACGGCGGTGGGCCGACGCGGGCTGGCCGGGGCCGGGGCGGGGCTACGCTGACCCGGTGCGGTTGGTCATGATGGCAGACACCCACCTGCCGAAACGTGCCCGGGATCTGCCGCCGGGGCTGTGGGCCGCCGTCGACACCGCCGACCTCGTCATCCATGCCGGCGACTGGGTGAGCGCCGGGCTGCTCGACGACCTGGAGCGGCGCAGCGCCCGGCTGATCGGCGTCCACGGCAACAACGACGGTCCGGACCTGCGGGCCCGACTGCCGGAGATCGCCCGCGCGGACATCGCCGGGCTGCGGATCGCGGTGGTGCACGAGACCGGGCCGGCCAGCGGCCGGGAGCGGCGGTGCGCGGCCCGCTTCCCCGACTGCGACCTGCTCGTCTTCGGCCACTCGCACATCCCCTGGGACAGCGAGGCCCCCGGCGGCCTGCGGTTGCTCAACCCCGGCTCGCCGACCGACCGGCGCCGCCAGCCGTACGCGACCTATCTCACCGCGGAACTGACCGACGGTCGGCTCGACGCCGTCAGGCTGCACGAGGTGCCGCGCTAGCGCCGCATCTGAATCCACCGCTCAGACACCCGACCGACGCGGAGCGGGCCGGCCTAGGCTTGGAGCATGCCGAAAGCCGTCTGGAACGACCTGGTCATCGCCGAGAGCCCGGACACCGTCGTGGTCGAGGGCAACCACTATTTCCCCCGTGCCGCGCTCCGCGACGACCTGCTGCGGGACTCCGACACCCACACGGTCTGCCCGTGGAAGGGCACGGCGTCGTACTACACGCTGGAGCACGACGGGCGGACCAGTGCGGACGCGGTCTGGTACTACCCGCAGCCGCTGCCCGAGGCCGAGATGATCCGAGACCGGGTCGCGTTCTGGAAGGACGTCAAGGTCGTCGGGGAGGACTGACGTCGATGTCAGCGCCCGAGGGTGCTGTCGAAGGCCGCCAGCCGCTGTACGAACCAGGACGGGTCGGCCAGGTGGGGGTAGTGGGTGACGGTGGGCGACATCTCGACGACCGCACCGGGAATTCGACTGCCCAACCAGGCTGGGTAGTCGTCGGCCACGGGTAGGCCGTGCAGCGACAGGAAGGGTGTGGGCTGCCGCATCGTCATCACGTTCGCCATGAACGCTGCCAGTTCCGGCGGTTCGAGGTCGAGCAGGGGCGCCCACGCGCCGAGCAGTACGTCCTGGCGCAGCGTCCGGCTTCTGCTGATCTCGTCGGCGACGGCGGTGTCCAACTGCCCGTACATCCTGGCCAACGCCGACGTCATGACCTCGGCGAAACTCTCCCCTCGCAGGGCCCCGGCCACTCGTGCCGACAGCGGTTTCACGTCGAGTGTCTGGTCGACGGTGACCACACCGCGCGTCGGGAAACGGGCGGCGTAGGCAGTGGCCACCACCCCGCCGTACGAGTGCCCCACGACCAGGGGATCTTGTTCGATTCCCAGGGCACGGACGAGTTCGTGCAGGTCGCCTGCCATGCTCAGCGGGTCGTACGGCGGCACTCGTGGCGAGGTGCCATGGCCGCGCAGGTCGACGCGAACCGTACGGAAGTGCGAGGCCAGCGGCACCCGAGCCCAGGAACGGCGGTCCTCGGCCATGCCATGGATCGCGACCAGGAGTGGTCCGGCGCCATCGACGTCACGGGCAAGCGGGACGGTCGGGATCATCGCTGGGTACCTTCCAATCCGCCGGTCTCGAGGCTGGCGCGAACGAGGCTGCGGGCCAGGCCGGTGCTCTCCGCGAGGGTGTCGAGGGCGAGTGGCTGGGTGGCGAGAGCGCCCTCGTGCAGCACGAGGAGCCGGGTGGCCAGGCGGGCGGGTTGTGCGCAGCCTGCCGCGGTGGCCAGTTCCCCGAAGAGATTCAGCAGCCAGTGCTTCTGGTCCGCGGCGATGCGGTGGGCGGGATGCGCCGGGTCCGGGAGTTCGGCCAGCGCGTTGATGAACGCGCAGCCGCGGGTGTTGGTCCTGCTCCAGGTCCGCAGCGCGTCGAACGGTGCGGTGACCGCCTCGACCGGATCGGCGCACGTGTCGACGGTGTCGCGGACGAGTGCGCGCCAGCGCTGGTCGCGCTCGGTGAGGTAGGCGGTCACGAGGTGGTCCTTCGAGCCGAACTGGTTGTACAGGGTCCGTTTCGTCAGACCCGAGTGCTCGGCGATGAGATCCACGCCGACCGCGGTGATCCCGCGGTCGTAGAAAAGCTCCTCGGCGGCGGCCAGAATGCGCTGGCCAGCCGGGGTGCGGGACCGCGTTTCCGGCATCCGGGGCTCCTCCTCACCGATCGCTGTACGCTGGTGGTTCACAGATCAGTGTACTTCTGGAGGGGGCAGCTGGTGGCGGTGCCTACGACAATGCGTGCCGTGCGGATCGGCCGGCACGGTGGACCGGACGTGCTGACCGAGGCGGAGGTGCCGGTGCCCGCCCTGGCGGCGGGGGAGGTGCTGGTCCGGGTCGGCGCGGTGGCGCTCAACAACACCGACCTGTGGACCAGGGAGGGTGCCTACGGTCGCCCGGGGGACCCGCAGGCGCGGTCGGGCTGGCGGGGGCCGATCGAGTTCCCCCGCATCCAGGGCGCCGACGTGGCCGGCCGGGTCGTGTCGGTGGGGCCCGGCGTGGACGCGAGCCTCGTCGGCCGGCGGGTGGTCGTCGATCCGGCGATCTACGACGCCGACGGGCCGGACGCGAACCCGGTCGGCCTGATGGGCAGCGAACGCGACGGTGGCTACGCCGAGTACGTGACCGCACCGGCGCGGCAGGTGCACGACATGACCGATTCGCCGCTCGCGGACGATCAGCTCGCCGCGTTGCCGACCGCGTACGGCACGGCGCTGGGCATGATCGAGCGGGGCCGGCTGCGGGCCGGGGAGACCGTCCTGGTCTCGGGGGCCTCCGGCGGCGTGGGGCTGGCGCTGGTGCAGATCGCCCGGGCGCGCGGCGCGCGGGTGCTGGCCATCAGCAGCGGGGAGAAGATCGACGCGGTGCGCGGAGCGGGAGCACACGACGTGCTGGACCGCGCGAAGGACGTCGTCGAGCAGGTCCGCGCCATCGCCCCGGACGGCATCGACGTCGGGCTCGACGTCGTCGCCGGCGACCTCGTGAGCGAGGGCCTGCCCCTGTTGCGCGACGGTGGCCGGTGGGTCATCGCCGGTGCGCTCGGCGGTTACCGGGTGGACTTCGACGTGCGCCGCCTCTACCTGCACAACGCGCAGCTGATCGGCTCCGCGATGCACACTCCCGCACACTTCGAACTCCTGATGGACCTGGCTCGGCGGGGTGAGATCGCACCCGTCATCGCGACGACCTTCCCGCTGCACCGGGCCGCCGACGCCCAGGAGGAACTCGCCCGTCGGCAGCACGTGGGAAAGATCGTCCTGGTCCCGTAGATCCATCAGCGGCGACATCCTGCCGGTCGGCCTTCCCGCAGCTCGTTCCACCAGGGTCGTCGCCATCATCCTAGGACGGTTTAGCGATTGTGGGTGGTGTCACGGCAGCTGGCGCAGACCCCGACGTGTGCGCGAAGTTGGGCCGGGGCACGGCAACGAGCGTCCGCGACGGCCGCCGGAAGGCGGTGGCGCAGCCCTCGGTCCGCCAGGCACCAAGATGACCGCCAGGTGGCAGTCGAGGAGCGTGGATGATGTCACGACCCGGGACACAGCGGGCGCTTGTCGCTGCCGTCCAGGTGCTCAGCCTGGCGGTGTGGTTCTCGGCCTCCGCCGTGGTGCCGGCGCTACGCGAGTCGTGGCAGATCGGTGCCGCCGCGTCGGTGTGGCTGACCGCGTCCGTGCAACTCGGGTTCGTCACCGGTGCCATCACCTCGACCGTGCTGAACCTGGCCGACCGGATCAGGCCGCACCTGCTGATGGCCGGCTGCGCGATGCTCGCCGCCGCCTGCACCGGCGTCTTCGCCCTCACCGTCGACGGGTTGGCCGGGGCCATCCCGTTGCGCTTCCTCACCGGTGTCTTCCTGGCCGGGGTGTACCCGGTCGGCATGAAGCTGACCGCGTCCTGGGCACCGCCGGCCCGCCGGGGACTTGCGTTCGGCGTCATGATCGGCGCGCTGACCCTCGGCTCGGCACTGCCACACCTGATCGACGGGTTGGGTGACCTGCCGTGGCGCGGCGTGATGGGCACCGCGGCCGGCTGTGCGCTGCTCGGTGCGGTGCTGGCGGTGACCCTGGTGCGGGAAGGTCCGCAGCTCGCCCCGGGCACGGCACCGCGTCCGTACCCCCGGTACGCCCTGGCGATGTTCGCCCAGCGTGGTCCCCGGCTGGTGAACCTGGGCTACTTCGGACACATGTGGGAGCTGTACGCGCTCTGGACCTGGCTGCCCAGCTTCCTGATCGCGGGTACGGCGGCCCGGACCGGCCGTGACGGTGTGCACGTCAGCCTGCTCGCGTTCCTGGCCATCGGCCTCGCCGGGATCGCCGGATGCCTGGCCGGCGGGTGGGCTGCGGACCGGTTCGGGCGCCCCCGGGCCGCCTTCACCGCCCTGGTGGTCAGCGGTGCCTGCTGCCTGGCCTCACCGCTGTTCTTCACCGCGCCACCCGGCGCCGTCGTACTGCTGGTTGTGGTGTGGGGTGCGGCGGTGATCGCGGACTCCGGCGTCTTCTCGACCGCCCTGAGTGAGGTCGCCGACAAGCGGTACGTCGGAACCGCGCTCACCGCGCAGACGGCCATCGGTTTCGCCCTGACCGTCGTCACCATCCAACTCGTTCCGGTCCTGGCCGACGCGGTCGGCTGGCGCTGGGCGTTCCTGCTGCTCGCCCCGGGCCCGTTCGTCGGCGCGCTCGCGATGCGCGCGTTCGGCCGCCAGCGGCGTCCGCCGGCCGAAGCGGGTCGACTCGGAGGTGAGGGGCACGGGCGGACGCCGCACCCGTGCAATCGGCGGAAACCAGATTCGACTGCCGCCTCTCCGCCCAGAATGGCCGAGTGAGTGCTCCGCCGCCGCTGCGCCGGTCCCGTTGGCTGCGGCCGGTCATGCCCGGCTCTCGGGTCACCCGGTTGGAGCTGTTCTTCGACCTGATCTTCGTGTTCGCGTTCCTCAACGTGGCCGGCCTGGTGTCCGTCGAAGTCACCACGCAGGCAGTGCTGTCCGGCGTGGTCGTGTTGGCCCTGCTCTGGTGGTGCTGGACGACGTTCGCCAGCCTGGGCAACCTGGTCCGCGCCGACTACGGCCTGCTACCCGTGTTCGGTTTCGGGGTCATGGCCGCCGCGTTCGTGCTGGCCATCAGCATTCCGCAGGCGTTTCTCAACCAACCGGATGACCTGACCGGTCCGGTGGTGTTCGCCGTCGCCTACCTGGTCCTGCGGGCCCTGACCCTGGTCGCGTTCCTGTTTGCGCTCAGCGCCGCCGGGCGCAGCCGTCGGCAGCTCATGTTGATCAGCTTGCCGGCGGCGGTGGCGGCAGCGCTGGTCGGATTGGCGGCCTCCGCGAGCCGATGGGTGCCGGCGGAAGCCGTCCTCGACGTGCGCCTCGCGCTGTGGGCCGCCGCTCTGCTGGTCGAGTACTCGATCGGTCTGTTCCTGCCGTACACCCGCTGGTCCGTCGCCTCGGCCGGGCACTGGGCGGAGCGGCACGCGCTGATCGTCATCATCGCTCTCGGTGAAGCGGTCATCTCGCTCGGGCTCGGCCCGGGCCGGTTCGACCGGCTCGCCCTGACCGCGCCGGTGATCATCGGCTCCGTGCTCGGCATCGCGTTGCTGGCGACGCTGTGGTGGCTGCACTTCGACACGCTGCTGCCGAGCGTCGAGCTGGCGATGCACGGCACCCGGGGCCCGGAGCGGATCACCCTCGCCCGAGACGTCTTCTCCTACCTGCACTTCGTCAGCATCGTCGCGATCGTCGGCACCGCCCTCGGGCTGAAACTGGTGATCGAGGCGGTCGCCATGCCCGAGGCTGCACCGCTGCCCTGGCCAGCCGTGTCCGTCCTGTACGGAAGTGTCGCCCTCTACCTGCTGACCGGAGTGGCCGTCGCGGCGCGCACATTCAATCGGCTGCGGCCCACCGCACTTGTCGCGGCGGTCGTCGTCGGTCTGCTGGCGGTGCCGGCGGCCGCTCTCACCCCCCTCGTGGCGCTGGCCGCGCTGGTGTCGGTCTGCGGTGCCCTCGTGCTGGTCCAGCGGTTCAGCGCCGGCGATGCGCGGACGCGGATCAAGACATCGGTCAGCGCCGAGGAGCGGGTGGTCGAGGAGGCTGCCAGCGAGTGGCGGTCCCGACATCTCTGACCGCGGGTCGCCCGTCCGACGTCGCGTACCGGTCGGCGGCGGGACGCGGGCCTGCTGGTCAGCTGCTGCCCCAGGGCGTGGTCGGTTGCAGGACGGCTTCCTGTAGCGCGACGGTTCGCCACGTGGTGACCTGCTGGTACTCAGGGTCGGCGACCATCCGGCTGAACGCCGTACGGCTGGGATACCGCACCAGGAGCACCGCGTCCCACTCCTGGCCCTGCTCGGCGACCAAGGCCGGCCCGCCGTCGCCGGCGTAGAGCACCTTGCCGCCGTATCGGGGAAGCAAGGTGTCGCGCAACGCGGCGGCGTACCGCTCGTACGATTCGCGCCCGCCGTCGGCGAAGCGCAGCAGGTTGAGCATCACCACCGGCTCCTCGGTGTCGACGGCGAGGAACTCCTTCAGATCCCGACCGGTCGGGTCGACGGCCATGTTCTCGTCTCCTTCCTGCGAGGGTGGCGACATCAGACCACAGACCTCGGCGACGCGGAAGCCACCCGACGACCCGACGGATGGTGGCAGCGGGGTTCAGGGCCGCCCGGTAGCGGGTGCGACGGGTTGAGTGGAAGCTCCTGGTGGCGGGGGATGGACGGTGATGTCCTGGGTCACGGAGGCGACCCGGAGGCCGTTCTCGGTGAAGCGGTCGAGCACTCGCCTGGTGACCTGGTCCTTGACCTGTCGGGCGGCGCGTACCGGCACCACGAACCGGGCGGACAGTTCTATCCAGTTCGGGGTGGCCCGGATGAATACCCGAGGATCCACCTCGGCCTCGGCGACCGGGTAGCGGTGGCGCATCTGCTCGATGGCGCGCTGCGCCTCGGTGGTGGAGGAGATGTTCTGCGCCTCTTCGCACAGGATGCGCTCCGCCAGGTGCCAGTCCGCCTCGTAGGGGACCGGCAGGGTCAGTTCCTCCCACAGGTGGTCCAGCACCGTGCTGCTGTTGAACACCGGCGCGGTGAACACGAAACGATTCGACAGTGACACCACCCGCCCGGTGTACTGGCGGCCCCGGATCCAGGACTCCGGATCGGACGAGGAGCCGCTTTCCAGGATCCGGGTTCGCAATGGGGTGATGTCCAGGACGTCGCCGCGTACGCCGCACATCTGGATGCGGTCGCCGACCCGGAACTGCCGGCCGGTGAGGATGCTCACCCAGCCGGCGAAGGCGCCGAGGACCTCCTGCAGGGCCAGCGCGAGGCCGGCGGCGAGCAGGCCGACGACGACGCCGACGCGACCGGCGAACGGCCGCCACAGCAGGGCCAGGGCGAACAGCAGCGCCGCCACGATCAGGTAGTGCACCGCTTTGCGGAGGTAGTAGCGGTTGGTGGTGTCCTGCACCCTGATCGTGGCCAGCCGACCGGCCAGGGCGGCGACGACGAACGCCAACAGAGCCAGGACGACACTGGTCACGAGGCGACCGTTCACGCTGCTCGTGTCCCACAGTATTTCCAGGAACCGCGCCATGGTGCTGCCCATCGTCCTCAATCGTCGTGGTCGGCTCCGTCGTGGGTTTCGGCGTCCTCGGGTTCGATGATCGGCGGTGGTGGTGGCACGGGGGTCAGGGCCGCGGCGACCGGTGCCGGGCCGGTGACCCGTCGCCCGTTGCCGAAGTCGAAGGTGACCTGGGCGTTCTGCCCCGAACGCAGTGTCTCGTCGAGGTCGAGGAGCTGGAAGTACCGGCCGGCTTGTGCGTTGAACCGGACGAAGCTCAGCGGCGGAAGGTCGATCCGGGCGGGCCCGGTCTGCGGCGCGTCGTCACCGGGCGATCCGCCGGAGGTCGGGGAAGCGTCCGTCGCCGCCGGGCTGGCGGTGGTGGGACTGCGCGGAGCGGGTGTGTCCGACCGGGAAGGGATGGGCTGATCAGCATCGACGATGACGATGTCCCGGGCCTCCTGGGTGGTCACGGTCACCGTGACGGGATCCTTCGAGTCGTTGTAGATGACGGCGCTGAGCAGCGCGTCCTCGCCGGCGCGGTAGCCGTCAGCTCCCGGGAACTCGATGAGCAGACCGCGCACCGCGTACTCACCGTTGTCGGTCATCAGGTTGACCCCCTGGATGGAGGGCTCCTTCTCGGCCGTCTCCGCGAGCTGACCCGCGCCGCAGCCGGCGAGCAGCGACACGGCAAGTGCCGCGCCCGGCAGCGATCCCCGCCGGAGCGCTCCGGCCATGCGCGTCACGGTGCCTCCTCGCGTGTTCCGCGCTCCGTCTCCGGAGGGCGTCAGGGGCGTTCCCAGAAGTCAGGGCCGATGGGCTGGCGATAGTCGGAGCTGGCGACGAAGAAGCCCTCGTCGTCGACCTCGATGGGCAGCTGTGGCAGCGGCCGGCTGGCGGGCCCGAAGACGGGTCGCGCGTTGTCGGTGATCAGGAACTGGGACTGATGGCACGGGCAGAGCAACCGGTTGGTCTGTTGCTCGTAGAGGCTGGCGGGGCAGCCGGCGTGGGTGCAGATCTTGGAGTAGGCGATGAAGTCTCCCCACATCCAGTCCTGCTTGCCGGCCCGACGGTTGTTCTCCCGCGCGGCGAGGGCGTCCTCGGCGCGTAACCGGATGAGCAGCGTGACGGAGTCGGCGTACTGGTTGCTGACGCCGTGCGGGATGCCCGGGAACACGGTGACCTGCGCGCCGGGCAGCAACTCCAGCGGCCGGACAGGCCGCCGGTCCTCCCGGACGAGCCGGATCCTGGTGACAGCGCCGTCGTCGTCGGCGGGAGCGAACCCGGTGCGGAACAGTTCCCGATCGTCGTGCGGATCCTTGATGAGGCCGCCGACCAGCGGGGCGGCGACGACCGCCCCGACCGGGAGCAGACCAGCGAGCAGGGACACCCCGAGCAGGGGACGCCTCTTCACACCGAGTTCGTCGGCCATGTACATCATGGTCTGGCCGGTGATGTGCCGATCGTCGGCGGGTACCGGTCCTTCGTGCCGGTCCTGGATCGACACCTCCTTCGGCAGCAGCCGCTTGCCCCAAACCAGAACGCCGAAACCCAGCGTGAGCAGCGCGATGCCGAGGGTCAGACCCAGCAGTGGGGTGTAGTACTCCTCGATGCCACCGACCAGCCGGTACCGCCACGGCCACCAGATGTAGACGACGAGGAAGGCGGTGGCGGACAGCCCGGCGACCAGGAAGAATGCCGTCACGGTGCGGACCACCCGCCGCTCCGCCTTGGAACCGGCGGCGACCTGCGGTTCGTAGTGGACGATCTCGATGTCGTCGCGGCGGGCACCCTCGCGAACCACCTCGAAGCGGGCCAGGCGGGGGTCGTTGACGTCCATCGGCTCGCGGCCGTGTCGTCGGAGGCCCGCCGTCACGACTTGCCCGCGATCCACAGGCTCGCGAAGACGAGGGCGACGATGCCGACCAGGAAGATGGCCAAGCCCTCGGTGGACGGGCCGTAGCGGCCGAGGTTGAACCCGCCCGGGTCGCGGCCGTCCTGCACGACCTGCTGGATGTAGGCGATGATGTCGGCCTTCTGCTCCGGGGTCAGTTGACTGTCGCCGAACACCGGCATGTTCTGCGGGCCGCTGAGCATCGCCGCGTAGATCGTCCGGTCCGATGCCGGGTACAGGCTCGGCGCGAACTTGCCGGAGGACAGCGCGCCTCCGCCGCCACCGAAGGCGTGACACTGCGAGCAGTTGATCCGGAACAGCTCCCCGCCCCGGGCCAGATCGGCGTCGTCCAACTGCTGCTCGACGCCGTCGGGCACCACGGGACCGCCGCCGATCTCCTGGACGTAGGCGGCCAGTTGACGGATCTCCTCGTCGCTGTACTGCGGTGGCTTGCGCAAGGCCTGCGCCTCCTGCCGCGCGAGTGGCATCCGGCCGGTACCGACCTGAAACTCGACCGACGCCGCGCCCACCCCCACGAGGCTGGGCCCGCGTCCCTCGACTCCACCGGCGCTGCGCCCGTGGCAGGTGATGCAACCGACGTTGAACAGCGCCTCACCCTGCGCCGCAGCGCCGCTGAATCGCGGCTCCTCCTGCGCGCGCGCCGCGGGCGCGAAGGTCGCGTACACCCCGCCGGCCAGCATCAGCGCGGTCAACAGCCGTACGACGGCCCCGAGACGTCGACGGGCTCCGGCCACCGCGGGCGTTCGTCGGCGGGACCGGCTGCCACGATCAGCTGCCACGCCGTCTCCTACTGTTCGACGTTGGACCGGGGAAGCTACGGATCCGGTCACCGCACGAGCGGCACCGGCCCCTACCGCAGACTATGAAGTCGGCAGCGGTCGTACGCCCGATTCGGCCGTTTCGTCGTCACCGCGCGGGATCGGTTCACCCGGCGGTGCGGGTCGTGGCCGCGATCCACCCACGGTGCCTGCCGGCGGGAGTGTCAGTAGCGGTCGTCGAGGATCTTCTTCATCTGATCGATCTCCTCCTGCTGTGACCGGACGATCTGGTCACACAGCTGGACGATCTCGGGGTCGGTGATCTGGGACTCCTGGCACACCAGGATGGCCCGGGAATGGTGGGGGATCATGGACTTGAGGAACGCTTCGTTGCCCACGAACGGCTCCGTACGCACTGCCGCGAAACCGCCCACGAAGATCACGCCCAGCGCGACGTAGAGGGCGATGTTGAGGCGTCGGGCGGTGAACATCTGGTGCATGACGCCCATCATGATGAATCCCATGGCGGCCACCATGAGCAGCGACATGTAGAAGTTGCTCAGATTCAGGTAGAAGTCCGACCAGCCGCGGATCTGGGACAAGGTCAGGACGAACATGACCGCCAGGCTGATCGCCAGGACCAGCCCGAACCGCAGGTAGTTCTGCTTCATTTTCCCTCCGCCAGCTCGCTTGGCATTTCGACCGCTATGACGCGGTAAGTCACCATACGCGGCTGCCGGTGGCCGGTCCGGCCGACGACCAGCCGGACCGGTTGTGGCCCAGTTCGGACGTGCGACGATCACGTCCGCTACCGGCGGCCCGGGTCGACCCAACGGTGGTAGGCGGCCATGTCGACGTTGCTGCCGCACACGATGGTGACGATGTGTCGGCCGGCGAAGCGGTCGGGGTCTTCGAGGATCGCGGCGATGCCGAGCGCGGCCGACGGTTCGGCGACGAGCCCGGCCCGGTCGAGCAGCATCCGCATACCGGTGACGATCGAGGTCTCCCGGACGAGAACGGCGTCGTCGGCGACCAGGAGCAGGTCGTCCAGCACAGCCGGGATGGGGCGCCGTCCGGCGACGCCGTCCGCGATGGTGTTCGTCGACGCGGTGGTGACGACGCGCCGCTGGTGCCAGGAGCGGGTCATCGCGGGTGCGCCCAGCGGCTGGACGCAGAGCACCTCGACGTGGGGTGCCTGCTCCTTCAGGACGTGGCCCACACCGGTGGCCAGCGCCCCACCGCCGAGCGCGATCAGCACGGCGTCGACAGACGGCGCGCTGTCCACCAGTTCCAGGCCGATGGTGCCCGCGCCTTCGCAGGTCTCGACGTCCAGGCTGTCTTCCAGGAGCCGGACACCGCGCTGCCGCGCGATGGCCACCGCCCGGTCGCGGGCGATTTCGTGGTCGCCGTCGACCAACTCCAGCGTGGCGCCCAGGGCCCGGATGCGATCGAGCTTGGCGACGGTCGCGTGGCGGGTGGCCACAACCGTGACGTCCAATCCGCGACGGCGACCGGACCAGGCGAGGGCCAGGCCGAGGTTGCCCGCGCTGGCGCAGACCACCGCGGGCGTCCCGGCGTCGGCGAGCCGGCTCGCGACAAGTTCGGTGCCACGCGCCTTGAAGCTGCGGACCGGGTTCGCTGTTTCGAGCTTGATGCTCACGGCGCACCCCAGGTCGGGCTCCAGCGCCGCACATCGGTACAGCGGAGTGTCGAGGAAGACCGGGTCGATGATTCGGCGAGCCGCCCGGATCCGGGCGCTGTCGAGCCGTGTTCTCAGCACGACCGGGCAGCGTAGCGGCGACTACCGGCCTGCGCGACGGCGCTCCCGGCCGGTCCGGCATCCGCGAACTCGCGCCGCCGCCGCGGGTTGCGGCCAGGTGCAGGCACTATCGTGCTGGCGTGCACATCCGTTTCGACGTACCAGCCGATCCCGGCTACCCGGGCCGCGTGGCCGCCGCGCTCAGCAGTGCCCAGCTGCGGACGTACCGCCTGGTGGGCGCAGGGCTGGTCACGGTCGGCGCGATCGGTCTCGTCGTCTCGCGGGGGTTCGGGTGGGGCGAGCCGACGTTGCCGGTGTGGATGACGATGGTCCTGGGTGGCCTGCTGGCGATGCTGTACTGGCCGTGGCTACGGTGGCGGGCTCGGCGGCGCTCCAGTGGCTATGCCGTCGAGGGCGGCTACGACATCACCGAGGACAACATCATGATGCGGAGCGGCTCGGAGTCCGGCGGCATCGCCTGGGACGGAGTCACCCAGGTGCGGACCACCCCCGAGTTCTGGGTCGTGTACGTGGGTCGGATGCCGGCGACGGTGATCCCACGCCGCCTGATGTCCGCCGGGGACGCGGAGACATTGCGTGCCTACATGACCGACCGTGGGCTGCTTCGGTCGTGACCTGATCTGCGTTTTGCCGTGGGCGGCACCCGTGGTGACCTCATCCGCCGCAATCCGCTGAGAACGTTAACCTGCCGGATTGGTTCGGCTCGCGCAGCCTTTCGGTGCACCTGCGGCAGCGACGGCTAGTCGCCGCCACCAGCGTAAACAGTCGATTTTACTTCGACAGCATTCGACTGATGCTTGAGCGTGTGGGAGCGCTCCCGTAATCTGTACGTCGCAGCTGTTAACGTTCACCTAACACCGATGCACGCCAATGCGTGTCGGTCACCCTGCTCGGAGGATGCCTCATGTCGAGATCAAGATCAGTCAATGCCGTTATGGCGTCATTCGGTGCTGCGCTGCTGGCGTCGACGGCGCTCGTCGTGGCCATGCCGGCACGTGCAGCGGCGGCCGGCTGTTCGGTGAACTATGCGGTGTCCTCGCAGTGGCCGGGCGGCTTCGGCGCCAACGTCACCATCACCAATCTCGGTGACCCGTTGACCAGTTGGACGTTGACATGGTCTTTCGGGGCCGGGCAGACCGTCACCCAGTCATGGAACACCACCCTGACCCAGAACGGCGCCGCCGTCACCGCCGGGAACGTCAGCTACAACGGCAGCATCCCCACCAATGGCACCACCTCGTTCGGCTTCAACGGCTCCTGGAACAGCAGCAACCCCGCCCCGACCGGCTTCGCCCTCAACGGCGTGAGCTGTACCGGCGGCGTCACCCCCACCACCCCACCCACCACCACGCCGCCGACCACGACCCCGCCGACCACCACGCCACCGACGACGCCGCCGCCGACCGGTAACTGCAATCTGCCGTCGTCGTACCGGTGGTCGTCGACGGGTGCGCTGGCGCAGCCGCGGTCGGGTTGGGTGTCGTTGAAGGACTTCACGCACGCGCCGTACAACGGCCAGCACCTGGTCTACGGCACCACCCACGACACCGGCACGAGCTGGGGTTCGATGAACTTCGGGCTGTTCTCGAACTGGAACCAGATGGGTTCGGCCAGCCAGAACCAGATGCCGTTCTCGGCGGTCGCGCCGTCGTTGTTCTACTTCGCGCCGCGTAACGTCTGGGTGTTGGCCTACCAGTGGGGTGGGCCGGCGTTCTCGTACCGGACCTCGACGAATCCGACGAACGTGAACAGTTGGTCGGCGCACCAGACGCTGTTCACCGGGTCGATCTCGAACTCGGGTACGGGTCCGATCGATCAGGCGTTGATCGGTGACGACCAGAACATGTACCTGTTCTTCGCCGGCGACAACGGCCGCATCTACCGGGCCAGCATGCCGATCGGGAACTTCCCCGGCAGCTTCGGCTCGAACTACACCACGATCATGACCGACTCCACGAACAACCTGTTCGAAGGCGTCCAGGTCTACAAGCTCCAGGGCCAGCAGCGGTACCTGATGATCGTCGAGGCGATCGGCTCACAGGGCCGCTACTTCCGCTCCTTCACCGCCACCAGCCTGGGCGGCAGCTGGACCCCGCAGGCCACCAGTGAGAGCAACCCGTTCGCCGGCAAGGCCAACAGCGGCGCCACCTGGACCAACGACATCAGCCACGGCGAGTTGATCCGGACCAACGCCGACCAGACCATGACCATCGACCCCTGCAACCTGCAAATGCTCTACCAGGGCCGTTCACCCAACTCCGGCGGCGACTACGGCCTCCTGCCGTACCGCCCCGGCCTGCTCACCCTGCAACGCTGACCGACTGTGGGATCGGCCCGGACCCGGCACGGGTCCGGGCCAATTCTCGTTCTCTCGGCCTACCGACACGCCCTCGACGGCCGCCGAGGCGCTTCCGGGACCGACCGTGCCCGATGGGCACGCCAAGCGGCGGGGTGCGGATTCGATCCGCACCCCGCCGCCGGGTCATCGAAGGATCAGGGGTTGGTGATGCCCAGCGAGTAGCTGCCGGAGCCGCTGTACGCGTGCACCTCGAAGCGGTAGTAGCCCGCGGTGCCGTTGTAGGTCAGCGACTCGTCCGGTCCGGGGCTGTACGAGCCGGCCACGTCGACCCAGGACGATCCACTCCACTTTTGCAGGTAGAGGTCGAAGTCCACCCCGGTCGGCCCGTCCAGGCAGCCGCGGTGGGTGCCGGAGGAGGACGAGTAGTAGTAGCTGCCGTTGGGCTGGTACCGGCTCTGGCCGGAGGAGATGCTGCCGGTGTAGGTCGCCTCGTAGCCGCTGCACCCGGTGGGCGGCGGCGGCTCGTTGCCGCCACCACTGGTGCGCAGCGTCAGGCCGTACGCCGAGAGGATCTCGTTGACCGGCTGGAAGTAGGTGGTCCCGCCGGAGGAGCAGTTGCCGGAGCCACCCGAGGTCACGCCCTGGGCCTGCTGGCCGGACAGCCACGACCCACCCGAGTCGCCCGGCTCGGCGCAGGCGTTGGTGCGGGTCAGCCCGCTGACCGAGCCCTCAGCGTAGTTGACGGTCTGGTTCTTGGCCTGGATGGTGCCGCACCGCCAGCCGGTGGTCGAGCCGGAGCGGCAGACCGCCGCACCGACGGCGGCCTCGGTGGAACCGGCCACCGTCACGTTGCCGCCGGAGTAGTTGTTGACCCACGGCTGCGGCGTCCAGTTCGAGTTGGTCTGCACCCAGCCGTAGTCGTTGCCCGGGAAGGACGACCCGCGGAAGGTGCCCTGGGCCACCTGGTTGTAGCCCTGGGTGGCGGTGCCGGTGCGACCGCAGTGCCCGGCGGTGACGAAACCTCCGGTCACCGAGAACCCGACGGAGCAGCGACCGCCCATGTAGTAGGCGTCGCCGCCCCGGACGTCGTAGAGCAGTCGGGGAGCTTCGGTGGTGCCGACCACCCGGACCGCGGTGGCGTCGACGCGGCTCGCGCGGACGAACTTCGCAGCCGCGGCGGTGTTCCCGCTGGCGAGGACCACCACGGTGTTCGTCGTGACGTCGACGTACCAGCCGGGAACCGCGCCGGCCGGTGCCTTGGCGGCGTGGCGGTCCAGGGTCGCCTTGATCCGGTCCAGTTCGGCGCCGCTGCGCTCGACGATCGTCGCCCGCGCACCGGCCGCCTTGACCCGGTTGGCCGCGGCCTTGCCCGTGACGGCGACGACCAGGCCGTCGGCCGTCATCCAGCCACCGGCGTACGCCGCGCCCAGGGACCGGCGCAGGCTGGTGTCCGTCCGGGTTCCCTTGTCGTCCCGGGCGATCCGGGTGCGCGCCTCGGTCGGGGTCAGGTCGAGGTCGCGCTGCATCGCGGCGAGCATCTCCGACGATGCGGCCGCTGCCGTGGCGGCGGTGCCGGGGTGGGGCGGCGGGGCCGCCGCAGCGGGGGTTGCCGCGACGGCGATGGCACCGACGGGCAGCAGGATCGCTGCTGCCGCGAGGGTGAGAAGTCGTCTCATCTATTGCCTCCTGTGGAATCGGCGGCGCGGAACGGGGGTGCGCCGCGATTGGGGCGGGGGTGTCCCGCCGCGCTCCGCCCTCGGGGTTTGGGCGACGGTGCTGCGGGCGCCGCAGCCCGTTGACCTGGCCGGTGCCGCTGCCGGGCGCCTCGGCGGGCGCCAGCCTGATCAGGTGGGCCACCGCCAACCTAACGGGTATCGATAGGTTCTGATCTATATCAGTTAACTCATATTAAGGCGAGCAATGCTCGCAACGAGGTGCCCGTGCGGCGGCCACCGGGCCGGGCAGATCCCCGACGCTGGCGATCGGCCGTCGCCGGCCGGCTCAGTCAGGCCTGACCGCGTGCACCCGTTCGACGGTGCCGGCCTTCAACCGCTCGGCCTCTACGATCATGAATCCCGCCGCACGCACCAGTGGAAGCTGGCGGCGGGTGAAGTACTCACCGGCCGCGCGGACGGTGACCCGTTCGAGGAGCCACTGGGCGGCGCGCACCGGCGGCCAGGTGCTGGCGACGTGGTCCAGGAGGAGCAGCCGGCCGCCGGGCACGAGAACGCGCTTCATCTCGTCGATCGCCTGCGCCGGGTCGGGAATGGAGCAGAGCGAAAGAGCGCAGACGACGGTGTCGAACGACGCCGACGCGAAGGGCAACTGCTCCGCGTCGCCCTCGCGCAGGTCGACCGGCCGGCCGAGATCGGCGGCGCGCCGGCGCGCGATGTCCAGCATCGCCGGACTCAGTTCGACGCCCGTCAGAGTGGCGTCGGCGGGGTAGTGCGGCAGGTTCCGGCCGGTGCCGACGGCAACCTCCAGCACCCGGCCGCGCGCGCGGCCGCCCAACCACTCCCGGCCGCCCGTGAACTGCACCCGCTCCAGGAACGCGATCTGCCGGTCGTAGCTGGGCGCGGACCTGTCCCACACGCGCCGCTGCTTCGCGGTCGGCGTCTCCGTCGGGTCCCGCCGGGCGGGGCTGCTCATGATCGTGGCCTTCCTGCGTCGCGGGGTGGGAAGGAACAAGTGTGTGCTGAAAGTGCTCCGGTCAGATTGTCATGGTGGTGGCGGTGCCAGCGGTGAGCCAGCGCAGGCTCTTGCGTACCGTGGCCGGGGCGGCGGCGAAGGCAGCCTCAATCGTCTGCCGGCCCTCGCTGAAGTGGCCCCAGCCCTCGTAGTGCACCGGCAGCACCGTGTGGGCGCCGATCAGCCCGCACAGTTCGGCACCCTCGGCGGCGGTCATCGTGTAGCGCAGCGGCCCGGTCAGGCCGAACCGTACTGCACCGAGGTGTAGTACGACGGTGCCGATGTCGAACCGGGCGGCGACCTGACGGACTCCGCCGTAGAGCACGGTGTCGCCGGTGATCCAGAGCGGGCCGTGCCGCTGGCCGGCCCAACGCAGCACGAACCCGGTCACCTCGCCGACGACCGGCCGGCTCAGCGGCGGGCCGTGCCGGCACGGGGTCGCCGTGACCTCGATGGTCGGCCGACCGGTCGCCGTGAGCGTGGTGTGCTGCCACGGCGCCAGACCGGTGGAGCCGGCACCGAGCCGTCGGCTGCCGGCCACGGTGGTGACGACCCGACCCGCCGCCGGCAACAGCACCCGGCCGGCGTCGTCGAGGTTGTCGGCGTGGTGGTCGTGGGTCAGCAGCACCGCGTCGAGGTCGCCGAGCGACTCCGCCGGCAGCGCCGGGCCGGTCAGCTTGCGTGAGGCGGTGCCCCAGCCGAACCGGTAGGTCCGGCCGGGCGAATCGAACGTCGGATCGGTGAGCAACTGCCACCCGTCGACCTCGATCAGTACGGTCGGACCACCGATGTGCGTGACCCGTACGTCGGTCATTTCGCGTGCCGCAGGGCCCAGTCGAGGATCTCGTCCGCGATCCGCTCCCATCCCTGCTGGGCCGGCAGCAGGTGGGCGTAGCCGTCGTACTCGCGGCGCTCGGTGACGGTGTTGGACTTGTAATGGTCCGCGTTGGACTTCTGTACGGCGGGCGGCATGATGTGGTCCTCACCGCCGGAGACGAACAGGAGGGGCGCGCGGTCGTCGTTGTGGTAGTCGACCCAGGTGTCCTGGTGGCCGGGTTGGAAGTTGGCCAGGACCCCGCCCCACACGATGCCGCCGGGGGCGGGGATGTGGTAGCGCTGGTAGAGGGCCCGGGACTCCTCGTCGGTGAACGTGTTGGTGAAGGCGTACTTCCACTGCTCCGGGGTCAGGCCGACCGCCTTGTGCCGGTTGGCGGGGCTCTTGAGCACCGGGAAGGTGGACTTGACCTGGGACAGGGGCACCACGCGTACGCCCTCGGTGGGTGCCGAGTTGAGCGCCACGCCGGCCGCGCCGTAGCCGTGGTCGAGCAGGATCTGGGTGAACGCGCCGCCGGCTGAGTGACCGATGATGATCGGCGGCTCCGGCAGTGCCCGCACGACCTCTTCGAGGTGGGCGATGATCTGCGGAACCGTCACCTGCGCGATCGGGGTCGGGTCGGCGTTGAGCGCCTCCACCTCGACCTCGAACCCTGGGTACGCGGGCGCCACCACCTGGTGGCCCTTGCTCTCGTAGTGGGTGATCCAGTTCTCCCAGCTGCGGGGCGTGACCCAGAAGCCGTGCACCAGAACGATGGGTTTCATGGCTGGTACTCCTCGAGTTAGGCGAGCAGGTCGGTGGCGTCGCTGACGGTGACGAAAGGCATGGTCCGCTCCGCACGGTGGGCTGCCAGGGGTGTCAGCCGTTCAGGGAGCAATCTCGCACCGTCGCGGCAGGGCGGGTTTTCTGCGGACGCATGGTTCTGACGTCTGCGTGCAGGGTTCACTCTGGCGGCGCGGTGGCCGCGGATCTCTGCGCGGTGGCGATCTGCCGTGGGGTGACTCCGAAGGCCGCACGGAACTTGGTGGTGAAAAAACTCGGGTTGGCGAAGCCCCAGGCGCGGGCCGTCGCCGCGATGGACGTGTAACGCGGGCGGGCGGCGGTCAGGTCCGCCCGCGCGCCGTGCAGGCGCTGTTCGATGATCGACTGCTCCAGGCTCTGACCCAGTGACTCGTAGAGCTTGTAGAGCGTACGCAGCGAGATGGCGTTGGCCGCGGCGATCCGTGCCGGTGTCAGCTCCGGATCTCGTAGGTTGTTGCGGACGTAAGCCTGTACCCGCGCCTGCATCGAGGAGTGCAGGGTCTCGCGCAGCCGTCGGCCGTCACCGGCAGCGGTGAGCACCAGAGCGCGCATCAGCTCGGCCGAGGCGGCGCCCAGCTCAGCCCCCGCACCGCTGCCGACCAGGTCGCCGGCCTGCCCGGTCAGGTGCGCGACGTGACTGCGAACGAGTTCGTAGAGCGGACTGACCCGCAGCTCACGCGCGGCCCGGTGGATCGCGTCCCGGGGAACGCCAAGGTGATCGACGTCGACGTGCAGTGCGTAGGAGGCACCGCCGCCCCGCCAGCCATAGACGTACGGCAGGGACAGGTCGACGAGCATGAGGTCACGTGGTCCGAACACGCGTCCCTCCCGCGCCCACATCAGATGGTTGTCGGTCCGCATCGGTAATGCCAGGACGATCGACGACTCGTCCGAGGCCCGGGCGATCCGGGGGGTGCGGCGCAGGGTCGTGCCGGAGGCCTCGATGTTGAACACCTTCGCCCGGCCGAAGTCGGAGACGGTCATCTTCGCCTCGATCGCGGCCGGATCCTCGAACGAGGCCATGCTGGCGGAGCAGTTACCGCTGACCGTGGCCTGAAACGCCTCCGCACGCTCTCGTGGCGGCAGCGACTGCGTGTCGAGAACGAGCATGACTTCCCATCCGATTCTGAGCAGTTGCGGTCCGGCGCGTAACGCGCCGGCAACTGGGCCGTATCAATCGCCGGGCAGACGGAGAAACCCCGCTGCTCCGATCGCTGTCATGGCACAACGGCGAACGGAACGACGAGGTCGGCTTCAGTATGCGCCGCGCCGAGGTGGAGGACAACGCCGGCCGCGAGCGGTCCGACCCGACGTTGACATCGAACATCTGCTATATATGGGAGCGCTTCCGCCGTAGCCCCCGCCACACCGCGGTGGCGGGAAAGCAGTCGATGGAGGAAACATGCGCAACCTTCTTGCCGCGTTGACCGCTCTGCTGGTCGGCGTCACGGTCGGCAGTGTCCCGTCCGACGTCGCCGGTGCCTCCCACCGCGGCTCCTGCACCCGGCACCTGCTCTTCTGCGAGGACTTCGAACGCCTGCCGGTTGGTGGTGCCAGCACCCTGGACTGGGGCATCGACACGCGCAACGGCACGCTCGCCGTGGAACGTGCCCGCCGTGGCAACCAGGTGCTGCACGTCCACACGGTCGACAACGGCCGTGCCTTCCTGCGCGTCGATGACTTCGCCGCGCCCGGCAACCGCTTCTACGGCCGGATGCGGCTGCGCGTCGACGCCTTCCCCACCGGCCCCGACTGGGCGCACTTCACGCTCGTGGAGGCGACCGGCACCGGCAGCTCGGAGATCGTCCGTCCGATCGGCGGTCAGTACGCACCCACGGTTCCCGGGATCTTCTGGGGTGTCGGCGCCGACGGCGGGCCGACCGGCGACTGGACCAACTGGCGGGAGTCCGCCCCGGTGGTCGAAGACACCTGGCAGTGCTTCGAGTGGCAACTCGACCCGGCGGACAACCGCGTGGCGGTGTGGATCGACGGCGTGGCGAACCCCGAGCTGACCGCCTCCACCACCGAACACGGCGGCAACGACGTGCCGTTCGTCCTGCCCACGGTCAACACCGTGAAGATCGGTTGGCAGCTCTACCAGGGCGGCACCACCCCGGGCGCATTCGACCTCTGGATCGACGACATCGCCCTGTCCACCAAGCGCCTCGGCTGCTGACCCGGCGTCGCTGGATATTCGGCGACGCCCGGCATCGAGTTCCCTTACGCTCCACCAGCACCGGCAGCGATGGCACGCTGCCGACGGTGGTCAACCGACGATCGGGGGATGCGATGGCCTGTCAGGTGGTCGCCGTGTGCTTCGACGCGAGTCAACCGATGCGCCTGGCGCAGTTCTGGGCTGGCCTGCTCGACCGGGAGATCGTCCAGGATGCCGGCGGTGCGTCACTCCCCGGCACCGACACTCAGCTCGGCCTCCGGTTCGTGGCGAGTCACCGGAAGCGGGTAGGGCAGAACCGGGTGCACCTGCACCTGCACCTCACCAGCACCAGCCCGGCCGACCAGCAGCAGACGGTGGCCAGGGCGCTCGCCCTTGGCGCCGGGCCGCTCGATGTCGGGCAGCGCCCGGAGGAAGGGCACATCGTCCTGGCCGACCCCGAGGGGAACGCATTCTGCGTCATCGAGCCGGGCAACAAGTTCCTCGCCGGCTGCGGCTTTCTGGGCGAGATTGCCTGCGACGGCACCCGGGAGGTCGGCCTCTTCTGGAGCGCGGCGCTGGGCTGGCCGCTGGTCTGGGATCAGGACCAGGAGACCGCCGTGCAGGCACCGGGCGGCGGCACGAAGGTCGCCTGGGGAGGTCCGCCCGTGGCACCGAGGCAGGGGAGGAGCCGACAGCGCTTCGACCTCGCCCCGTCCGCTGAGGGTGATCAGCGATCGGAGGTCGACCGGCTGGTGTCCCTCGGCGCCACGTGGATCGAGGCGGGCGAGGATGGCGCGGTCATGCTCACCGATCCCGACGGCAACGAGTTCAGTGTCTTGCGGAGTCGTTAGTCCCGGCCCGGCGTGCCGGCCCCGGCGACCGCCCGGCGGTCAGGATGCGTTGGCGGACTTCGCGGCAGGGCCGGCGGAGCCGGTGTCGTGGGCTGGGCGGCGGGTCAGAACCCGGGGGCCGGAGGCCGTGACGGCGACCGTGTGCTCGGAGTGGGCGGTGCGGGATCCGTCGGCCGACCTGATCGTCCAGCCGTCCCTGTCGTACCTGATCTTGTCGGTGGAGTGGCAGAGCCAGGGCTCGATGGCGATGGTGAGGCCGGGCTCCAGTTTCAGGCCCCGACGGGGGCGGCCACTGTTCGCCACGTGCGGCGCCTCGTGCATGGTACGACCGATGCCGTGGCCGCCGAACTCGGCGTTGACCCGGTAGCCGTAGGAGTGGGCGACCTCGCCGATGGCGGCCGAGATGTCGCCCAGGCGGCCGCCGGGCTGGGCGGCGGTGACGGCGGCCTCCAACGCGACCTCGGTGGCCTCGATCAGCCTCAGGTCGGCCGGGTCCGGGGTGCCGACGATGACGGAGAGCGCGGAGTCGGCGACCCAGCCGTCGATGCCGACCGCCATGTCGATGCTGAGCAGATCGCCGTCGCGCAGGACGTAGTCGTGGGGGAGGCCGTGCAGTACCGCGTCGTTCACCGACAGGCAGAGTACGTTCCGGAACGGACCACGGCCGAACGAGGGGGCGTAATCCCAGTAGCAGGATTCGGCACCGCGTTCCGCGATCCGGCGGCGAGCATGGTGCTCAAGGTCCATCAGGTTGACACCGACCGCGGCGACATTGCTCAACTCGGCGAGCAACTCGCCGACGAACTGGCCGGTCACCGCCATCAGCTCGATCTCCTCGGCCGACTTGAGCTCGATCATGAAAGCCTCCCTCATCCCCTGTCGGTATTTTTATACCACGCGACGATGGTGCTGCTCCGAGGGGATATCCTGCTGGCATGGTTCGCCAACCACTCACCGCCGAACAGATCGCCGCGGGCCAGCGCCTCGGAGCCGCCCTGCGGGCCGCCCGGGCCGGCCGTAGCCTCGTCGATGTCGCCCTGGCCGCCGGCATCTCTCCCGAGACGCTGCGCAAGATCGAGGCGGGCCGCCTGCCCGCGCCGGCGTTCGGCACCGTGGTCTGCCTCAGCCAGGCCCTGGACGTCCCCCTCAGCGACCTGGCCGAGGTCTGGCGCGCAGACCTGCCCATCCGCCAGGCGTCCTAGACCGCTTGTGCGCCCGTTCGATGTCGGCCAATCCGGGACGAGACCCGGGGTGCCCGTCATCTTCCTGGACCTCGACGGCGTACTGAATCCCTTCGCGGCGCCGACCTGTCCTGACGGCTACCAGGAACGGGTCCTGTTCGACGGTGAAGACCCACAGCGGTACTGCCTGGCGCACGCCGACTGGATCCGGGAACTGGCTGCCGCCGGAGAGCTGTGGTGGGCAACGGGTTGGGGTGAGGCGGCCAACGATTTCTACCTGCCGCTGCTCGGAGTCGGACCGCTGCCGGTGGTCAACTTCCCGCCGGTGCCGTTCGATCCCGAGCTGAAGGTGCCGGCCGTCGATGCCGTGGCCGCCGACCGGCCGGCTGCGTGGATCGACGACAACCACACCCCCGTCGGCCGGCGGTGGGCCGCTGCCCGCTCGGCGTCGACCCTGCTCGTGTCGATCGATCCCGCGGTCGGCTGGACCCGAGCGGACGTCGACCGGGTGGCGGGCTGGGCGGCCACCCTGCCTTCATGAGCGCGGTTGCCAGGAAGGTCGCCTGCCGACTCCGATGCAGGCCGCTAGGTGGCTTCGGCGGCATCGTCGTACGCTGCCTTGACGGTTGACGGACAGGGGGCAGAGGTGGCCGAGACGACGCTGACCGGGACGACGGTGGCGCAGGTGATGGCGGAGTTGGCCGAGCTTGCGGACCCGAGGACGCGCGAGGTGAACGAGCGGCAGGGCGATGACCATGGGGTGAACCTCAGCAAGTTGCGCGCCCTCGCGAAGCGGCTGAAGACCCAGCAGGATCTCGCGGGGCAGCTGTGGCAGACCGGCGACACGGCGGCGCGACTTCTGGCGATCCTGATCTGCCGCCCGAAGACGTTCGAGCGCGACGAGTTGGACACCATGCTGCGCGAGGCGCGTCGACCCAAGGTGCACGACTGGCTGGTGAACTACGTGGTGCGGAAGAGCCCGCACGGCGAGGAGTTGCGCCGGGCGTGGTTGGCCGACCCGGATCCGGTGGTCGCCAGCGCCGGCTGGGCGTTGACCACCGACCGGGTGGCGGCGAAGCCCGAGGGCCTCGACCTCACCGGGCTGCTCGACGTCATCGAGGTGGAGATGAAGGACGCGCCGGATCGCCTGCAGTGGGCGATGAACCACTGCCTGGCGCAGATCGGGATCGAGCATGCCGAGCACCGCGCCCGCGCGATCGGCATCGGGGAACGTCTGGGCGTGCTCAAGGACTATCCGACCTCCCCGGGCTGCACGTCGCCGTACGCGCCCACCTGGATCGCCGAGATGGTGCGCCGACAGCACGAGCGGTGACCATTGCCGTGCGGCGCTCGACCACCGGATGCCCGGCACGCCCAGGAGGAAGCCGGGACGGACCGGAGTGAGCGCGTCGTCGAGGGGACCACTTAGGATGGTCGACGGCGTCGGCCGCCGGATGTCGAGCAGGTGCGGTTCGGCCGACCGTGATCCGGTGTGGACGAGGAGACGAACTGTGGCGAACGAAGAGGTGGCACCGGCCGGGGTCGACATGAGCGTGCCGAGCATCGCCCGGGTGTACGACTACATGCTCGGCGGCAAGGACAACTTCGCGGTGGACCGCGCCGTCGCCGAGCACGCACTCCGGATCACGCCGGACGGCCCGCAGGCGGGCCAGGCGAATCGGGCCTTTCTGCGTCGGGCGGTGCGTTTGCTCACCGAGCAGGGCATCGGCCAGTTCCTCGATCTCGGCTCCGGTCTGCCCACCCAGGGCAATGTGCACCAGGTGGCCCTGCGCCACGACCCGCAGGCGCGGGTGGTCTACGTCGACAACGACCCGATCGTGCTGGCGCACGGTCGGGCGCTGCTGGCCGACGCCGGCACCGCGACGGTCGTCCAGGCCGATATCCGGTCGCCGGAGGCCATCCTGGAGCACCCGGAGGTCCGCCGGTTCCTGGACTTCGACCGGCCCGTCGGGCTGTTGCTCTTCGCGATTCTGCACCACCTCACGGACGACGAGGACCCGAAGTCGGTGGCGGCGAGGCTGATCGACGCATTGCCGTCGGGCAGCTACGTCGCGATCTCCCACTTCCGTGATCCCGGTGAGCGGCAGCCGGACGCCTCCCGGAAGGCACGCGAGGTCGAGCGCATCTTCAACGAGTCCCTCGGCACCGGCCGTTGGCGTACCGACGAGGAGATCCTCTCCTTCGTCGAGGGCCTGGAGGTGCTGGAACCGGGCCTGGTGCCGGTGGCCGCGTGGCGACCGGACCCGGATGAGGCCGCACCGGAGCAGAGCGACACCTACCACACCTTCGTCGGACTCGTCGCTCGCAAGCCGTGATGCCGTAACCGGGCCTCCTGCGGCGGCCGCGTCGAGCGCGGCCGCCTACCCGGGTGCCGTCACCGCCACACGGTGACCTGACTGGCCACCAGTGCCTTCTGCCCTTCGAACGTCCGGTAGGCCGCCGGGTCGGTCAGGTGGTGGCGGGCCGCGAGACGGCGGTACGAGAAACGGACCACGGTCCCCTCCACGCTGAGCAACTGCGGCGGGGTCGCCTCTACGGACTGGCGGGTCAGGACGAGCAGGCTGCGGTCGGCCAGGTCGACGTCCCGGACGACGAGCGCCCGCTCGTCGACGACCTGATCCACGGCTGCGGTCACGGTCAGTGCGTCACCGACGTCGACCCGCGCGAGGGTGTTCGGCGGGCTGGTGCCGGTGGACGGTGGTGGTGGTTCCGCTTCCGGCTCGGGGGCGCAGCCGGTGACGGCGAGCACAGCTGCCAGCGCGGTGGCCAGTGCCGCGTGCACGTGTCGTGTGGTCCAGGTGGCCGCGGGTCGCTCGCTCATGTCGTCGCCTCCTCGAAACGGTGCCTGTGCTCAGAGATGCCCCGTGGGATGACGAGCGCCGCGCGAACGTGTGACGGTCGCGTGACATCACAGGTCGACCGCCATCAACTGATTGACCAGGGGTTTTCCCGCCTCCGGCAAGGGGTAGCGCGATAGTCGACCAGGGCGGTGACCGGACGCGATCCGCCAACCGGACACCCCGGCGGGGTGCGCGACCGGAGCGGGAGGTGTGCTCGTGCGATGTCTGCAGCGGCGTTACCGGCTCGACGAACCGGTCGGCCGGGGCGGGATGGCCACCGTCTGGCGCGGCTACGACCTGCGCCTGCAGCGCACCGTCGCGGTGAAACTGCTGTCCGCACCACTGCTCGGCGACCCCGCCGCCCGCGACCGCATTCGCCGCGAGGCGCTGGCCGCGGCGCGGCTCGACCACCCCGGCGTCGCCCGGGTCTACGACTACGGTGAGCAGCGGCACCTGACCCGGACCCCGACCCCGTTCCTGGTGATGGAGTTCGTCGCCGGATCGACGCTGGCCGCCCGCCTCCGGGCCGCCGGTTCGCTGCCGCCGGACGAGGTGCTGCGGATCGGTCAGCAGGTGGCGGCGGCCCTCGCCGCCGCGCATGAGCAGGGCATCGTGCACCGGGACGTCAAGCCCGGCAACATCATGCTCACCGACAGCGGCGTGAAGGTGGTCGACTTCGGCATTGCGGTCGGCGCGGGCGACGACCCGGCGGAGCCGGACGGGCAGGTGTGGGGTACGCCGAGCTACCTGCCGCCCGAGTTGACCGCCGCAGCGGAGGCGGTTCCGGCGGGCGACGTGTTCGCCCTCGGCGTCGTCCTCGCCGAGTGCCTCACCGGTCAGGCTCCTCAACGCGCTCCGCACGAATCGGTGGCCGTCCCCGCCGTCGAGGGACTGTCCGACTCCCACGCGCACCTGATCGGTAGGTGTCTGGCCACCGATCCGGACCAGCGTCCGGGCGCGGCCGAACTCGCCGAGATGCTGGCCGGGGCGACCATGACCGTGCGGCCGGCACCGGGCTCCGCGCCCACCTCGGTCGCCGTGCCCACCCGGACGGTCGCGGGCCCCACCAGGCCAGCCGGCGCACCTGCCCGGCGGTCGGCGGTCGTCGGGCGGCGGCGCGGACTGCTGTTCGCCGCGCCCGCCGCCGCGGCGGCCGCGCTGGCCGGGATCCTGCCGGGACTGCTCACCGCCGAGGAAGGCTCGGCCGACCCGCCGGCTGCCGAGGCCGGCTGCACGGTGCAGTACCAGGCGCAGCAGGCCGCCGATGGGCGTTTCCTGGCTCAGATCAGCGTTACCGGAACCGGGCGACCCGCGACCGGGCAGCGGGCGCTGACCTTCACCCTGCCGGCCAGCCAACATCTCCTCGACGTGCGGGGCGCCGCCTGGACACACGATGAGCAGCGGGTGACTCTGCGGCTGACCGAGCCGTCGGAACCGGGCACGGGCGTGACGGCAACCCTGCACGGCCGGGTCGAGTCCGGCGGGCACGAGACGCCGGAGCGGTTCAGTCTGGCGGGTGTCGCTTGCGAGCATGCGGGCACGCACGTACGGACATCGGTCCTGGCCTCCGCGTCGGCCGAGCCGGCGGCATCGACGGAGGGGCCCTCCCGGGGGCGGTCGGTTACGCCGGATGGGGACCGCCCGTCTCCGGACGGCGGCGGAGGCGGATCGGGTCAGGTCGATGCCCAGCCGTCGGGCGCGCCGTCGGCGACGCCACCGGGCACGCCGACCAGCTCGACGCCGACCACGTCCGATCCGTCGACCTCCCCGAGCCCGTCGGCGACGACCAGCCCCACGCCCAGCCCGTCGGCGACGTCGGGTCCCGCGGCGACCTCGCGCCCCCCCACCCCGTCCCCGCCGCCGGATCCGACCCCGGCACCGAGCACGGAACCTGCCGAAACCGCAGCTCCGACTGCCGAGCAGACGTCTCCCGCCGCCTCGGTGACCTCCACCACGTCGGCGGCGGACGAGGACGGCGACACCGGCGACACGAACTCCTGATCCACCCCAAAACTTGATTGATTCCAGAAGAGTCGAGTAGGTTCGTCGGCATGACGGCCGACTTCGAGGCGCAGCTGCGGGCGGTCTCGTTGCGCGTGACCCGGCCCCGGTTGGCGGTGCTCGCGGCGCTGCGCGACCACCCGCACGTGGACACCGACACCGTGATCCGGCTGGTCCGTGCGGATCATCCCACGGTGTCCCACCAGGCGATCTACGATGTGCTGCGGGCGCTCACCGACGCCGGTCTGGTGCGGCGCATCCAGCCCACCGGGGCGATCGCCCGCTACGAGTCCCGGGTGGGGGACAACCACCATCATGTCGTCTGCCGCTCCTGCGGTGTGATCGCCGACGTGGACTGCGCCGTCGGCTACGCCCCCTGTCTGACCGCCTCCGACGACCACGGGTTCGTGGTCGACGAGGCGGAGGTCGTCTACTGGGGCACCTGCCCCGACTGCGCGACCGCACGCACCACAAGTGAACCGCCAGGTCGGAAGGAAGCACATTGAGCAACGCAGAGCACGACGCCCCGTCCAGCGCTCAGGGAGTGGACGCCAAGGCGGCGGCCGGCTGCCCGGTCGCGCACGACTCCGTGACCGCCCACGGAAGCGAGAGCGAGAACCCGGCGATCGACTCGCCGACCCCGAAGACCGGCGGTCGTCCGCGTACGAACCGGGACTGGTGGCCGAACCAGCTCGACCTCTCGGTGTTGCACGCCCACTCGTCGAAGGGCAACCCGCTGGGGGAGGACTTCAGCTACGCCAAGGAGTTCGCCAAGCTCGACGTCGAGGCGCTCAAGCGGGACATCACCGAGGTGCTCACCACCTCGCAGGACTGGTGGCCGGCCGACTTCGGCCACTACGGCGGCCTCATGATCCGGATGAGCTGGCACGCCGCCGGCACCTACCGCATCGAGGACGGGCGCGGTGGCGCCGGTGACGGCGGTCAGCGCTTCGCCCCGCTCAACAGCTGGCCGGACAACGCCAACCTGGACAAGGCCCGTCGCCTGCTGTGGCCGGTGAAGCAGAAGTACGGCCAGCAGATCTCCTGGGCCGACCTGCTCGTGCTCGCCGGCAACGTGGCCCTGGAGTCGATGGGCTTCAAGACCTTCGGCTTCGGCTTCGGCCGTGAGGACGTCTGGGAGCCCGAGGAGATCTTCTGGGGCCCGGAGGACACCTGGCTCGGCGACGAGCGCTACGTCTCCGAGAAGGAGATGTCGCAGGGCGTCGGCGCGACCGAGATGGGTCTGATCTACGTCAACCCGGAGGGCCCGCGCGGCAACGCGGACCCGCTCGCGGCGGCGCACTTCATCCGGGAGACCTTCGCCCGGATGGCGATGAACGACGAGGAGACCGTCGCACTGATCGCCGGTGGCCACACCTTCGGCAAGACCCACGGCGCCGGTGTCGCCGACGACCACGTGGGCCCCGAGCCGGAGGGCGCGCCGCTGGAGACGCAGGGCCTGGGCTGGCTGAGCACGTACGGCAGTGGCAAGGGCGCCGACACCATCACCAGCGGCCTCGAGGTCACCTGGACCGACCGGCCGACGCAGTGGAGCAACCGCTTCTTCGAGATCCTCTTCGGCTACGAGTGGGAACTCACCACCAGCCCCGGTGGCGCCAAGCAGTGGGTCGCCAAGGACGCCGAGGCGATCATCCCGGACGCCCACGACCCGTCGAAGAAGCACAAGCCCACGATGCTCACGACCGACCTGTCGCTGCGCGTCGACCCGGCGTACGAGAAGATCTCCCGCCGGTTCCTGGAGAACCCGGACGAGTTCGCGCTGGCCTTCGCCAAGGCATGGTTCAAGCTGCTGCACCGCGACATGGGTCCGGTCAGCCGGTTCCTCGGACCGTGGGTGCCGGAGCCCCAGCTGTGGCAGGACCCGGTGCCGGCCGTCGACCACGAGCTGGTCGGTGACGCCGACGTCGCGGCGCTGAAGGCGAAGGTGCTGGAGTCCGGCCTGACCACCGCCCAGCTGGTCAGCACCGCCTGGGCCTCGGCCGCGAGCTTCCGGTACACCGACAAGCGCGGTGGTGCCAACGGCGCCCGGATCCGCCTCGAACCGCAGCGCAGCTGGGAGGTCAACCAGCCGGAGCAGCTGGCCACGGTGCTGAGCATCCTGGAAGGCATCCAGCAGGAGTTCAACGCGGCGGGCGGGGCCAAGATCTCCCTCGCCGACCTGATCGTGCTGGCCGGTTCGGCCGCCGTGGAGAAGGCCGCGCGCGACGCCGGTGTCGAGGTCACCGTCCCGTTCCACCCGGGCCGCACCGACGCCAGCCAGGAGCAGACCGACATCGAGTCGTTCCGGGTCATGGAGCCGCGCGCCGACGGGTTCCGCAACTACCTGCGGGCCGGCGAGAAGACCCAGCCGGAGGTGCTGCTGATCGACCGGGCGTACATGCTCAACCTGACCGCGCCCGAGATGACCGTGCTGATCGGCGGCCTGCGTTCCCTCGGTGCCAACGTCGGTGACAGCCGGCACGGCGTGCTCACCGACCGGCCCGGCGTGCTCACCAACGACTTCTTCAGCAACCTGCTCTCCCCGGGCACGCGCTGGAAGTCGTCGGAGTCCGAGGAGCACGTGTACGAGATCCGTGACGTGGCCACCGACCAGGTGAAGTGGACCGCGACCGCGGTCGACCTCATCTTCGGTTCCAACTCCCAGCTCCGGGCGCTCGCCGAGGTGTACGCCAGCGACGACGCCCGTGGCAAGTTCGTGGCCGACTTCGTGGCGGCCTGGACCAAGGTGATGGAACTCGACCGGTTCGACCTCGCCTGATCCGGGCATTCGACAACGAGCCCCGGGCGATCGGCGACGATCGCCCGGGGCTCGCCCCAGCTGAGGTCCGAGGGCTGCGTCAACCCTTGAGGCCGGTGTGGGCCAGGCCCTCGATGAACTGCCGCTGGGCGATCACGAAGATCACCAGGATCGGGATTGCGGTCATCGACGCCGCCGACAGCTGCACGTCCCACATCGGCCCGCCGTAGGCGTCCACGAACTGGGTGAGCGCCTGCGGAAGGGTGAACTTCTCCGGTGTGGAGAGGAAGACGATCGGCTCCAGGTACAGGTTCCAGCTGTGCAGGAAGGTGAAGATCGCCACCGCGCCGAGCGCCGGGCGGGCCAGCGGCAACGCGATACGCCAGAAGGTCGCGAACCGGCCCAGCCCGTCCACCCGCGCCGCCTCCTCCAACTCGGCGGGGAGGGTGATGAAGAACTGCCGCATGATGAAGGTGGCCAGCACGCTCGGCGCGCCCAGGATCGGCACCAGGATCAGCGGCCAGTGGGTGTCCACCAGGCCCCACGAGTTGAACATGCGGAACAGCGGAACGATCGTCACCTCACTCGGGATGAGCAGCCCGACCAGCACCACCACGAACAGCACCTGCTGGCCCCGGAAGCGGATCCGGGCGAAGGCGTACCCGGCCAGCGACGAGACCGCCAGGGTGCCGACGGTGACCACGGCCGCGATGTACCCGCTGTTGAAGTACTGCTGCGCGAACGGTTGCAGCTCGAAGACCCGACGGTACGCGGAGAGGCTGGCCTCGGTCGGGATCAGCGACGGCGGGAAGGCGAAGATGTCGCTGACCGGCTTCACCGACGAGGTGACCATCCACCAGGTGGGGAAGACGAACGGCAGAGCCAGCAGGCAGAGCGCGCCGTAGAGGGCGACCCTGGCCCGTACGGAGAGCCTACTGTTCATGGAAGACCCACCTCCTGCGCATCCGCCACTGCACGACGGTGAGCACCAGCACGATCAGGAAGAGCAGCACCGACAGCGTGGCCCCGTAGCCGAACTGGTGGAACTGGAACGCCCGCTGGTACAGGTAGTAGACGAGCACCGTGGTCGAGGTGCCCGGCCCGCCCTGGGTGAGCACGGCTATCTGGGCGAACACCTGCAACGACCCGACCACCGTGATGATCGAGGTGAGCAGGATGGTCGGGCTGATCAGCGGCACGGTGATCCGCCGGAACCGGGTCCAGGCGCTCGCTCCCTCGACCCGGGCCGCCTCGTACAACTCCGCCGGCACGCCCTGCAACGCGGCCAGGAACAACACCATGTTCAGGCCGACGTTCTTGACCACCTGCACCACGATCACCGACAGTAGGGCCGTCCAGTCGCCGCGCAGCCAGTTCGGCCCGTCCACGCCGATGGTGCCCAGCGCACCGTTGACGCCGCCGTCGTCCTGGAGCAGGAACCCCCACACGATCGTCCAGGCGACAAGCGAGACGACGACCGGGGAGAAGAACAACGTCCGGAACACGACGGTGCCGCGGAGCCGCTGGTTGAGCAGCACCGCCAGCAGCAGGGCCAGGCTGAGGTTGAACACCACCAGGCCGATCGAGAACAGCGCGGTGACCCGCAGCACCGACGGCAGGTTCGGGTCCTCGGCCAGAGCCTGGTAGTTTCCCGGGCCGACGAACTCGAAGGTGCCGGCGAGCACGTTCCACTCGTGCAGGCTGTACCAGACCACCAGTCCGAGCGGGATCAGCACGAACAGCACCGAGCCGGCCAGTTGCGGTGCGACGAAGAGGAGCCCGGCGAGCTGATCGCGGCGACGGGTCGTCCACCAGCCGCGCCGTCGATACGGCGCGGCCCCGCCGGGGGCGGACCGGTCACCGGCCCGCCCCACGGTGTCCCTGGTCAGGACCGACATCGAGGATCCCTACTTCGCCAGCAACGGGGTGATCGCGGTGCAGACGCCGTCGAGTACGCCCCGCACGTCGGCGTCCGGCCGCCACAGCGGGTCGAGCGCGGCCCGGACCGCCTGGTTCAGCTCGGCCTGGCCGGTGTGGCTGGGCTTGACCACCCCCTCGGCGATCCCGTCGATCACCACTTCCTGCAACTGTTCCGGGCTCAGCAGCGGGTTGGTCTTGGCGAGGGTCTCGGCGGTGAGCAGCGAGGTACGCGGGGGCGGGAAGAACTGCGCCAGCTTCGCCGAGTTGGCCGGGTTGGTCAGGTACGCCAGGAAGTCGGCGGCAGCCTCGGCGTTGCGGCCCTGCTTGAGCACTCCCATGCCGCCCTGCCCGATCACCGCGTACTCACCCTTCGGCCCGGCGGGCAGCGGCACCAGGTCCCAGCCGAACTTCTGCCCGTCCAGCAGGGACGCGCGGGAGATCTGGGTGATGGTCATGCCGGCGTCACCGGCGAAGAAGTCGGCGGTGGTACCCGGGCCGGGCAGCGCCTTGTCGACGAAGATCCCCCGGTGCAGGACCGTCATCGCCTCGACCATCTCGGCGGAGTTGAAGCCGCAGGTGCGGCCGTCCTCGCTCCACGCCTGCGCGCCCCAACCGGTCCATACGGTGGACAGGAAGTCCCAACCCTTGTAGTCGAAGTCGCGGACCACCAGACCCGCCTTGCCGGTCTCCGCCTGCACCGCCTTGGCGGTGGCCAGCGCGTTCTGCCAGGTCCACTGGCCGGCGGCGATCATCTCGGCCGGGCTCTGCGCGCCGGCCGCCGTCACCAGGTCGGTGTTGACGAAAACCCCGAACGGCGAGGTGGAGAAGGGGTACGCGAACAGCTTGCCGTCGGCCTGCCACAGTTTCGTCGCGGCCGGGGCGAGCTCGTCGAAGCCGTACCCCTCGGTGCTCTTGAGGGTGTCGTCAAGCGGCACCAGCGCGCCGGAGGTGACGAAGTCGGGCGCGGAGTTCTCCAGCACCCAGGCCAGATCGGGCGGGTTGCCGCCGGCGATCTGGGTGGTCAGGGTGGTGGTGTAGCTCTCGAACGGGATCGGGTCGAAGGTGATCCCGGCGACGTCCGGATTCGTCGCGGCGTACTCGGCGGCGATCTCGTTGAACAACTTGAGGTGGGCCTCGTTCGCCGACCAGGTGGTCATCCGCAGCGTGACCGGGCCGTCGGACTCGGCGGAGTCGCCGCCGCAGGCGGTCAGGCCGAGCAGCGCGGTGAGCGCGACGACGGCCGTCAACCGGTTCCTCATCAGGTTATGTCCTTCCTCAGTAGCCGGCGATGTCGGGCCAGCGCAGCTCGACACCGGACTCGGCGAGGCGGTTCTGGAAGTCGGCCAGCAGGCCGGGGGTGTAGCGCACCGCGCGGGGGGTGACCCGCCGGGCCAGGCAGAAGTCCGCGAGCAGACCGGCGACCTCGCCGACGTTCCACTCGACGGGGTGCAGGCGATAGGAGCCGTTGGTGATGTGCGTGGTGCCGATGTTCTTGCCGGCGGGCAGCAGGTTCTCCACCCGGCGGGGGATCAGGGCGCCGAGCGGGATCTCGAAGGGGCAGGAGGCCACGTCGATGTAGTTGTCGCCGCCGGTGGAGGGGTGCAGGTCGATGCGGTACATGCCGACGCCGACCGAGTCGGCGTAGCTGACCGCGCCCTTGTCGCCTCGGATCTCCAACGAGAGGTCCTGCTCGACGACGGTGTACTCGGCCCGGATGCGGCGCGACTCCCGGATGTAGGGCGCCTGGGCCAGGCCGCTGTGGGTGACGTCGCCGCCGGTGGCGGCGGTGCCGGTGCCGGTGACGTCGCCGCGCAGCCGCAGGCTGGGGAAGCCGGTGCCGCCGTCGGCGCGGGGCGCCTCGGTCTGCAACCAGTAGAGCACCGACAGTGAGAGTTCCCGGGCCGCCTCGATCCGCGCGTACGGATCGGGTACGTCGATGACCGGCGCTTCGAAATAGTCGAGCATCGGCCAGTTGACCAGGCAGATGTCGCTGTCGTACGCGCCGGGGGCGAAGTTGCGCCGGGCGGCGATCCGGCGGAACGTCCACAGGTTCCCGTCGCCGGGGTTGACCCGCTGGTCGGCCTGGACCAGCCACGGGTCGTCGTCCGGATTCGGGGTGAAGGTGCGTTCGGAGATCGCCAGGGTGCGCGGGTTTGGGGAGCGGAACGACAGCATCCGGTCGCCCCAGAACGGTGGCCGGTACGCCCGCCAGAAGTCGTACGCCGCCGGTTTGTCGATGGTGTGGTCGCCGTCGACGTGGTCGACCGCGAAGCACACCGACACCGCCTGCATGTTCGTCGGCTGGGCCTGCTCCGGCGCGCTCGGCTCACCGGTGTCTGCCCGGGACTCGAAGCCGGTGACGTACTCGGTGCCGGTCAGCGGCAGCAACTCGCCGGTCTCGGTGGCGTCCAGCACGTACGGCGCGCTCAGGTGCACCAGGTCACCGGTGTGCCGGTGCGCCACGGTGACCCCGGTGACCCGGTCGCCGTCGGTGTCGGCGGCCACCGGCCGGTACGGCTGGAGCACCCGCAGCCGCCCGGACCCCCGGTACGGCCCCAGCATGGCCTCCAGCACCGCCACCGCGACCCGGGGTTCGTGGCAGAGTCGACTGACGTGCCCGGCCCCCGGGTTGAGCGCGGTGGTGCGCCGAGCCCGGTCGGTGAGCGGATACCAGCGCCGGTAGTGCTCCCGGATGCCGTCCCGCAGCGCCCGGTAGCTGGCCGTGACGCCGAAGCGCTCCACCCAGGAGTGCTCGTCCGGCGGTACGGCCTGGCTGGTGAGCTGCCCGCCGAGCCAGTCGTACTCCTCGGTCAGCAACACGCTGCGGCCGGCGCGCAGCGCGGCCAGGGCGGCGGCCACGCCACCGAGCCCACCGCCGACGACAAGTACTTCGGCCTGCATCTCGGGCACGGTCGGTCCTCTCATGAAACGATCCAGGGCCGCCGAACGACGGCGCGGCGGCCGGTGTTGAGCTGGTCAGTGTCGGGGTGGCCGCAGGGTGACGCCGTCGACCGGCTGGCACGGCAGCAGCCGCTGGGTGACGGTGCCGGGCACCCCGGCCAGCAGTCCGGTGAGTACCTCGACGGCCTGCCACCCCATGTCGCGGCGGGGGATCCGGAAGCCGGTGAACTCAAGGTCGCTGGTTGTCGGCCGGGTCGGGTCGCCCAGGGCCAGGATGGACAGGTCGGCGGGCACGGTCAGGCCGCGCTCGGCGGCGACGGTGGCCAGGGCGACACCGTCGGCGTACTCCTCGGCCAGCACGGCGGTGACGCCGGCGTCGAGCAGCGCGTCGAGCAGGTCGGCGGGGGATCGGTCGGTGGGTTCGTGTCGGGCCGGCAGCCCGGCCGCGTCGAGGGAGGCCCGGTAGCCGGCGAACCGGTCGGTGTGTGATTCCGGGCCGGCCCCCTGGCCGAGGTACGCCAGCCTGGTGTGGCCGGCGTCGAGGGCGCGCCGGACCACGTCGGCGGTGGCGGCGGCGTAGTCCGCGCCGACGTACGGCACCGGTCCGCCCGCGTCGTCGCGCCGGCCGACGGAGACGAAGGGATGTCCCTCGGCGACCAGCCGGCCCAGTTCGTCGCGGTCCAGGGAGCGACCGAGCAGGACGCAGCCGTCGGCCAGCCGTAGCCGGTTGTCGTCGTGGAAGATGCGCCGCCGGCCCTCGGCGACCGGGGCGCTGGTGAGCAGCAGCAGGTCACAGCCGAGGCGCTCGGCGGACTCCTCGATGCCGACCAGGAACGGATGGTAGAAGTCGCCGGTGCCCGCCGGGAAGACCGGCTCGTAGGTGAAGACGCCGAGGATCCGGTTGTGCCGGGCGGCGAGCCGCCGGGCCACCGGGTCGGCGACGTACCCGGTGGACCGGATGGCGTGCAGCACCCGGTCCCGGGTCTCCGGTGCGATCCGGACGCTGCCGTCGTCGCGGCCGTTGAGCACCAGCGACACCGTCGCCTGGCTGACGCCGGTCATCCGGGCGATGTCCTGCTGGGTCACCCGCCTGCGCGATCCGGTCACGTTCCGTGTCCAATCGTTTCTGCGCTAATACGCATTAGCTACGTTGGTGTGAAATCCTGCGACCCGCCACCGTCCGACGTCAACCCCTGACGACGGAAAATCTCTCCGCAAAATCGGCGTGATAATTCGTATTAGCACCTTGACCCGGGCTCGTCTCCGACCGCAGACTCATCGATCACGAGGTTCGCTCCCTCATGGAGCCCGATCTCACGTACGGTCACCGGCAATCGATGCGGCGACCGCCGGTCCTCGCCGCCAGCGCCGGCCTGCCACGTCCCAGCCGGCAGCGTTGCCCCACCGCCGTCCCCAGCTCCGCCATCGACGAGCGTCCCCCTCACGATCGGAGATCCGCATGACCGACCGATCCCTACCGGAACCCGCTCCGGTGAGCCGCCGTGGCCTGCTGCGCGGCGCGGCCCTGATCGGCACCGCCACCGCCGCCGGTGCCGCCATCGGCGGCACCCTCGCCGCCGCTCCCGCCCTCGCCGGTCCGGCCGGCTTCCCCAGCTACCGGTACGTCCGCGACGCGTTCGCCACGCCGCTGCGCTACGACCCCACCGGCGAGACGATCTTCCCCTGCGTACGCGGGGTCTACGACAAGATCTCCGGTGCCCGGGGCCGGTACTACCTCTACTACGCCCCGCACGACGCACCCGGCGGCATCTGCCTGGCCTACGCCGACCGGCTCGAAGGCCCCTACACCGAGCACCCGGCCAACCCGATCGTCGACCGGGTGCTGCCCACCACCACGGTCAGCCACGTCTCCTCGCCGCACGTGGTGTGGAACGCCTCCACCAGGGAGTTCTTCCTCTACTTCCACGGGGAGAACTTCACCACCCGGGTGGCCCGGTCCCGCGACGGCATCACCTTCACCAACGAGACACCGATCCTGAGCACCCGGCTGGTGCCGAACACCACCGAGACCTCGTACGCCCGGGTGTTCGAACACACCGTCGCCGGGAAGAACAACAAGTACGTCATGCTCTTCATGGGCGCGCACACCATCGGCCCCGGCACTCGCAAGATCTTCTGGGGTTGGTCACCGAACGGCTGGGACCAGTGGCAGTTCGCCCCGAACCCGCTGATCTCGCCGGCCGGCGACGGGCTGACCGACATCTCCAGCCCGCACCTGCTCAAACGCAACGGGACAAGCTATGTCGCCTACCACGGCAACGACGGCCGCATCCGGCTCACCGAGGTCGGCAACAACTTCGACCGGGAGGTGCACCTCGGGGTCTTCCACGCCCCGATCGCCTCGGACAACGGTCGGGTCGCCGCGCCGGCCTTCGGCACCGACGGCGGCGTCTCGTACATGATCTACGAGGCCGGCCCTCGGCTGGACGCCCGCATCCGCATCGCCCGCGCCGTCTGACCGGTATGGACGACCGCCTCGGCCCGGCCGGGACGGGTTCGTTGCCGGCCGGTGACTGCCGCCGGACCGGGACAGACCGGCGACCACGGCGGCGGCGCGTATGCGGACGTGCAGGTGGCGGCCACCGCCCTGAGCGAGCGGTGGCCGCCACCGGAGCTACCTCACCGGCCCGGGCACGTCATCGTGGCCCGGCCGGGTGTCACAGGTTGGCGCAGTATCCGATGCTGAAGGTGCTGGCGCCGGCGGCCAGGGTGCGGTTCCAGTCGACTCCCCGGATCCGGTAGCTGCCGTCGGTCAGCCGCTCCCGCTTGAAGTTCCAGGCGGTGTAGATGTCACCCTCCAGATCGACCACGGCGGTCCACTCGACGGGCTTGTCGCCGTTGTTGGTGGCGGTGATGGTGGCGCAGTAGCCACCGCCGCTGTCGGAGTTCCAGCGGGCGATCCGCTCCATCGCGATCTCCACGTTGGAGCCGGCGACCAGCCGGCCCACCCCCCAGCGGGCGGTGGTCTGGTAGCCCTCGCCGTTCTGCTCGGCCCAGTTGCGGATCGACGTACGTGCGCCGTCGGAGGCGTCGTTGACCTGGAAGTCCAGGCCGTGGAAGGTGCCGAGACCACCGTATTCGAGCAGGCTGATCGCCGCCTCGACGGTGTATCCGGTCTCGGTACGCACCGCGGCGCTCTCCAGCCGTCCTGCCTGGAACGCCTCGTCACCGGTGCCGAACGACACCACGTTGTCAGCGTTGATCCGGATCTGGGTGTCGTCGTAGCGGAAGGGACCGTTCTTGGCGTTGCCGGCGTCGACGTAGATCTCGACCGAGTCCTGGGTCCACGGGTCGGACCCGGAGACGTCCACCACCGGGTCGGTGACCTCGGCCAGCACGTAGAGCGTCTGGCCCCGCCACAGGGTGCGAACGTTCGCCGTCGCGCCGTCGGTGCCGGAGACCTGCTTGGCGGTAGTGACCGAGCTGGCCTGGGCCCAGCCGGCGTCCACGGTGCCGTCGATGACCGGAGCGGTGGCCGTCTCGCGTACCTCCAGATACGACAGCTCCTCCACCAGGCTCAGGGTGCCGACGGCGCCCGGAGTGTTCCAGCCGGAGGTGGTGTCGTCGTCGGTCACCCGCACGTCGAAGGTGCGGGTCTCGCCCTCGGCGGCGTCGGCCAGCGGCAGGTGGGCGACCATCTGGTAGCCACCGTCCCGCTCGGTCGCCACGGCCGGCACGTCGCCGTCGCCGTCGCGGGCGACCCGGTAGGTCTCCTCGCCGAGGGCGAAGGTGACCTGGTCGTCGTCGGAGACTGAGGCGTCGTCGACCGTCACGTACGCGGTCAGGTGGTCCGGCGCCCAGCGCAGCTGGAACCGGGCCGTGTCCTCGATCGGGTGCAGGGGCAGTTTGCGCCAGGTCAGGTCCTTCGGCGCGGTGGCCGTGAGGGGCACGTCACCGGCGAAGACGTTTGCCGTACGCAGGCGCGCCGGCAGGTCGCCGTCGACCGTCCCGTAGTAGGCCGGCTTGGCCCGCAGGTTGTCGTCGAACAGCAGCGGAGCGTTGGCCGACCGCCACGATCGGCCGTCGGTCAGTCCCCACACGGTGACGGCGAACAGGTCGTCGGTGTGCTCCCGGAAGATCCGGAAGGCGTCCCGGTAGAAGTAGCCCTGCTCGATCAGCCGCGCCTGGGTCACCGGCGTGCCGGTGGTGACGTCGAGTTCGGTGACGGCCTGGGTCAGTGGCAGCTCGGCGAAGGCGTCCAGGGTGGCCTCCAGGCTGCTGGCCGGTGTGGCCAGCGAGACGTGGAACTGGTGACCCACCCCGTCGATCGGCACGTCGCGGTCGACAAGCCGCTGCACCAGCGCCCGGTAGCGGGCCTGCTTGCCGCTCTGCTCGGTGTTGTAGTCGTTGATGAACAGGGTGACCGGGTCGCTGCCGGGCACGGCGTGGACGTCGTTGAACGCCTCGTGCGCGTACTCGAACGACAGGTCGATGAAGCTTTCGCCGAGGATCCGGTACCACTCGCTGCGGCGCAGGCCGTCGGCGTACTCGCCGCTGTCGCTGATGACCTCGTTGACGACGTCCCAGGCGTACAGCGGGTTGGTGGGGGAGCCGAAGAGTCCGTAGCGGTCGGCCAGTGACTCGGCGACGTCGAAGATGTGGGTCCGCAGCCGGTCGCGCAGCACCTGCTGGTCTGCGGCCGACGTGGTCAGCGGCTGGCCGTCGGCGTCCTGGAAGAACCAGGCCGGGGTCTGGCTGTGCCAGACCAGCACGTGACCGTAGACCCGCAGGTCGTTGTCGCGGGCGAAGTCCAGCACCGTGAGCGCCTGCTCGTGCGGTCGGAAGGTGCGCTCGTCGTCGTACCAGGCCTCGGGCTTCATGTGGTTCTCGTGGGTGACCTGGTTGAAGTGCCGGTTGAGCAACTCGGCGGCGCCGCCGACGGTCTCCCGGGCGTCGATCGCCACGCCGACGGGAAAGTCGGTGGTCTCGTGGATGGGCGTGAGGTCCTCGATGACCGGCGGCTCGGGCACCTGGACGACGATGTCGTCGACCAGGAAGTCGCTGGTGTTGCCGGCCACGTCCGCGCCCTGCCAGCGGGTCTCGAAGTAGAGCAGCGCCTCGTCCGAGGCGGGCATGGTGAACCGGGCGCTCACCTCGGTCCAGCCGGTGTTGGTGATGGACTCGAACTGGGCGAGGGTGCTGAACGACTGGCTGCCGCCGGCGGTGCTGGCCAGGCTGAGCCAGATCTGGTCGGTCGGCTGCCCCTCGGCGAACCGCAGCCAGGCGCTGAACTCGTAGGTGACGCCCGACTCGAACAGGCCGGCCACGTCGCGCCCGAGGCCGGCGCCCTGGTCGACCCGGTCGGTGACCAGCGCCGCGGCCGTCCCACCGTGCGCGACGTCGCTGATCTCGACCGTCGGGGCGCCGGGACCGCTGTCGCGCGGACCCCAGCCGTCGAGACCGTCCTCGAAGTCGCTGTCGATGACGACGGTGCCGGGCTCGGGTCCGCCCGGCCCGCCGTCCGGGGCGGTGATCAGCACGTCGTCCACGAGGAACGGGGTGCTCTCCGCCGCCTCGACGTAGAGGGTGGCGGCGCTGAGCCCGTCGGGCAGCGTGTACGTGCCGCCGATCTGCACCCAGGCGTCGGCGGTGGTGGCGACGTCCCCGCCGATCCAGGTGTAGGTGTTGTCGCCGCCGGCGGCCGGGGTCGCCTCGACGGTGAAGTGCACGCCGGCGGTGCCCTCGGTGCCGGCCGGCAGCTTCACCCAGGCGGTGACCGAGTACTGCGTGCCGGGCCGGAACAGCGCCGTGGCGCTCGTCGCCGGGCCCTGCCAGTTCGCCGTCCGGCCGGTGACCGACAGGCTGCTGTCGCTTTCGCGCCCTTCGTCGGCGATGGCGAGGGTGATGTCGCCACGCGGGCCCCACGGGGCGTACGAGCCGGACTCGAAGTCGTTGGCGAGGACGACCTCGGCGGCGGCCGCCGGTGCGGGTGCGACCGCGACCGCGACCGCCGCGAGGAGTGCGGCCGAGCAGAGCAATGCGATGGTTCGGGGTCGGCGTCGTGAGCGATGGGAAAGGTTCCAGAGGCTCATCGAAATCCCTCTAATTAATATCGGTGCTGGCGGGGTGTGTCTGACGTGGCCCTTCGGACGGATTCAAGCGCGTGCATGCTATGCCGAGACCACCGCACTGGCCAGAACTTCCGGAAGTTTCCGGTAACGACGCAACCGTGGCGGCTGGTGAATCGGCAGCGGCCGGGGCTACCGGAGTGGTTGGCCGGCCGGCCGGTGCGGCACCGCGGTACGGGCAGACGCGCCGGCCCGGTACCGGAAGACGTGCCGGTAGGTCTGCGGGGTCATCCCGCTGATCCGGCCGAAGTGCTGGCGCAGGTTCGCACCGCTGCCGAAGCCGGTGCGGTGCGCGATCCGCTCGACCGGATCCTCGGTGGTCTCCAGCAACTCCTGTGCCAGCCGGACCCGCTGCTCCAACAGCCACTGCAACGGCGTGGTGCCGAGTGAGTCGCGGAACCGGCGGGCCAGAGTGCGCGGGCTCAGGTTGGCCGCGCGGGCCAGGTCGTTGACCGACAAAGGCCGGTCCAGGCGTTGCCGCGCCCACTCCAGCACCGGGCCCAGGTCGGCCGGTGCGGCCCCCCGCACCGGCGGCGCCGGATACTGGGTGTGGTCGGCACCCCGCTGCGGTGCCACCACCATCCGCCGGGCCACCTCGTTGGCGACCGCGGCACCGTGGTCCAGCCGCACCAGGTGCAGGCACAGGTCGATGGCGGCGGCCGTGCCGGCCGAGGTGAAGATGTTGCCCTCCGCCACGTACAGCACCCGGGGGTCGAGGTCGACCAGCGGGAACCGGCCGGCGAAGTCCTGCGCGTTCATCCAGTGCGTGGTGGCGCGGCGACCGTCGAGCAGGCCGGCCGCGGCGATCGGGTACGCGCCGGTGCAGATGCCGACGATGCGCCGGCCCCGGGCGTACGCGGTACGCAGCGCCTCGACCAGCCCGGCCGGGGGACTGGTCTGGGCCGGCCGGGCGCAACCGGGCACCAGCACGGTGTCGGCCTCGACCAGATCGTCCAGGCCGTACGCGGGGTCGAGCCACGAGCCACCCGTGGTACGCAGCGGGCCCGGCTCGGCCGCGCACAGGCGCAGCTCGTACCACGGGTCGACGATGTCCCGCCGGTCGGTGCCGAACACCTCCTGCGGAATCGCCAACTCGAAGATCGGCAGGTTGTCGGTCACCGCCACGGCGACGACGTGCGGACGCATGGCAGAAATCTAGCGCAGCTCGGCGGCAATCCGGCTGTCCCGACGGGCCGGCCCGGACGACCGTGATCACATGACTCAGACCCGTGCCACGCCGATGACCGGCGGACGGCTCACCGCCGCCCAGGGCGCCGCCCTCTACGTCGGCGCCGTGCTGGGTACCGGGGTGATCGCGCTGCCCGCGCTGGCCGCCGAGGCCGCCGGTCCCGCCTCGCTGCTCGCCTGGCTGCTGCTCGTGATCGTCTCCGCCCCCTTGGCGGCCACCTTCGCCGCGCTCGGCTCCCGTCACCCGGACGCCGGTGGCGTCTCGACGTACGCCCGGATGGCCTTCGGGCCGCGGGCGGCGGCCGTCGTCGGCTGGTGCTTCTACTTCGCGGTGCCGCCGGGCGCATCCGCGGCGGCGCTGTTCGGCGCGGCCTACGTCGAGGCTGCGGTCGGCGGCGGTACGCCGACCGTCGCGGTCACGGCGGTGCTGCTGATGGTCGCGGTCACCGTCACCAACCACGCCGGTGTGCAACTCGCCGGCCGGGTGCAGCTCGCGCTCGCCGGAGCACTTGTCGCGCTGCTGCTGCTGGCGGTGCTGTTGTCGCTGCCGCACGCGGACGCCGCGAACCTCACGCCCTTCGCCCCGCACGGCCTGACCGCCGTGGGCCCCGCCGCGGCGCTGCTGATGTGGAGCTTCGTCGGATGGGAGGCGATCACTCACCTGACGGGCGAGTTCCGTCGTCCGGAGCGGGACCTGGTCCGGGCCACCGCCGCAGCCGTCGTCGTGGTCGGTGCGCTCTATCTGGCGGTGGCCTTCGCGACCGTCGCCGTGCTCGGCTCCGCTGCGGCGGGGTCCGCGGCGCCGCTCGGCGAGTTGTTCGCGATCGCGCTCGGCGGCGACGCCCGCTGGTTGGTCGCCGGGGCGGCGCTGCTGCTGACCTTCGGCGCGATGAACGCGTACTACGCCGGTGCGGCGAAGCTCGGTGCCGCCCTCGGCCGGGACGGTGCGTTGCCCGACTGGCTCGCCCGGGGCAGCGTGGCCGGCGAGGTGCCCCGGCGCAGCCTCGCTGTCACCGCCACCCTGGCGTTCCTCGCGCTGGGCGCGGTACTGGTAACCGGCCTGGGGACCCACTCGCTGGTGCTGCTGACGACGGGTTCCTTCATCACCGTCTACGTCATCGGTGTCGCGGCGGCGTTGCGGCTGCTGCCCCGCCGCAGCGCCGCCTGGTACGCCGCCGCCGCGACCATCGGCGTGGTGCTGTTCCTCCTGGCCATGACCGGCGTCTACCTGCTCTGGCCGGTGGCGCTGACCGGGGCGGCGCTGCTGTACCTCCGGGTACGGGGATCGAGCCGCGCCTGATCGGCGACGCGCACCCGACAGACGCGCACCACCCGCCGGGACTCGGGGCTCGGCGGGTGGGTGCGGTTCGGTGCCGGCGCGGTCGGCACTTGTTAGGCTTGGCCCAGCGGATCAACCGCGCGGTACGCAGCGAGGAGCGCAACATGCTTTCGGGGGACGACGACATCTCGGGGTGAGCAGCCCCGCCGCCGTGCTGGTGGCCTGTCGTGTCATGGCCCTGTCTGCCTGACCGGGACGCCTGTGGCGTTTCCGGCTTTCCTTCCGAGGTTTCCTGCGATGTCCGACGTCTGCGTCGTCTGCACCAATCTGTCCTTTTCCTGGCCCGATGACACCCAGGTGTTCCGGGATCTGTCCTTCACCGTGCCGCCGGGTCGCACCGGCCTGGTCGCGCCGAACGGCGCCGGCAAGTCGACACTGCTGCGCCTGATCGCCGGCGACCTCGTACCCACCGGCGGTGGCGTGACGGTCGAGGGGGTGCTCGGCTACCTGCCGCAGAACCTGCCGCTCACCGGTGACCTGACCGTGGCGGAGGTGCTGGGGGTCGCCCCGGCACTCGCCGCGTTGCGAGCGATCGAGGCCGGTGACGCCAGCGAGGAGAACTTCGCCACCGTCGGTGACGACTGGGACGTCGAGGAGCGCAGCCACGCCGCACTCGACAGGTTGGGGCTGGGCGAGGTGGCGTTGGATCGTCGCCTGGACACCCTCAGCGGTGGGCAGGCGGTCTCCCTCGGCCTGGCCGCGCAACTGCTCCGGCGTCCTGACGTGCTGCTGCTCGACGAGCCGACCAACAACCTCGACATCGACGCCCGACACCGGTTGTACGCGGTGCTGGAGAGCTGGTCCGGCTGCCTGCTGCTGGTCAGTCACGACCGGATGCTGCTGGACCGGATGGACCGCATCGCCGAGCTCGACGGCGGGCAGCTGCGGATGTTCGGCGGGAACTTCACCGCCTACGAGGAGGCGTCCCGGGCCGCCCGGGAGCTGGCGGAACGCCAGGTGCGCAGCGCCGAGTTGGAGGTCAAGCGGGAGAAGCGGGAGATGCAGCAGGCCCGGGAACGCGCCGAGCGGCGAGCCGGCAACGCGACCCGCAACCTCGGCAACGCGGGCCTGGCCCGGATCGTGGCCGGTGGGCTCAAGCGCAGCGCCCAGGAGTCGGCCGGTCGGGCCCAGCAGGCGCATGCGAGCCGGGTCAGCGACGCACAGTCCCGGCTCGACGAGGCCGGCCGGGCGCTGCGGGATAATCAGACACTGGCGGTGGACCTGCCGGAGACCGACGTCCCGGCCGGCCGGACCCTGGTCGAGGGGCAGCGGATGCAGGTCCGGTACGGCGGCCGGCCGCTGTTCGCCGGTGACGGCGTCGACCTGACCATCCGTGGCCCGGAGCGAATCGCGCTGACCGGCCCCAACGGCGTCGGCAAGTCCACCCTGCTGCGCCTGCTGCTCGGTGACCTGGATCCGGAGGGCGGGCAGGTGCGTCGGGCCGACGGCCGGATGGCGTACCTGTCACAGCGGCTGGACCTGCTCGACGTGGACCGCACCGTGCTGGAGAACCTCACCGCGTACGCCCCGGACCGCCCGCAGTCGGAGCGGATGAACCTGCTGGCCCGCTTCCTGTTCCGGGGCGACCGCGCCCAGCTGCAGGTCGGTGTCCTCTCCGGCGGTGAGCGCCTGCGCGCCACCCTGGCCTGCGTCCTGTACGCGCAGCCGGCGCCGCACCTGCTGCTGCTCGACGAGCCCACGAACAACCTCGACCTGGTGAGCGTGGGCCAGCTGGAGAACGCGTTGAACGCGTACCGGGGCGCGTTCGTGGTGGTCAGCCACGATGAACGCTTCCTACGCGACATCGGCGTAGACCGGTGGTTGCGCCTCGACGGGAGTGGCTTGCGCGAGATTCCCGCCCCCGAGCCCGACTGAGCAAGGCCGAAGCCAGGTAGACCTTGAGGTCTCATGTCACCTGGGTACCTATGTCTGAGTGACATGAGACCTCTGGACATCCCCGACGGCCAGGACGAACTGGTGGAGGGTGACCGCCGAGCCGTCCGGGGCACACCAACTGGTGGTTTCGGTGGCGACGTGTCGCCAGCCCTCGCGCTCGTACAGCGCGACGGCTGATGACCGGCCCTGCTCGACGACATCCAGGGTCAGGTCCAGGTGCCGCTGCGCCGCCCACCGGCGCGCCTGCCGGAGCAGGTTGGTACCGACCCGACGGCGGCGGAGAGTGGGCGCGACGAACAGCCGGGCGACCTCGGCCGTCGGACGGCCGCGAGCGTCGTGCGCGGTCGGCGGGGTGAGATGGATGGCAAGGTGGCCCAGCAGAGCACCGTCGCCGGCCTCGGCGACCCATGCGTGCCACAGCTCCGGCGGGCACAACCAGCGGATCGGATCGCTCGGCCAGCTGAGCGGATAGCCGTCGACGCGATGCACCTCGGTCAGCAGGTCGACGCATCCGGGTAGGTCGGTCGGTTGGCGTTCGCGGATGGTGAGCGAGGTCATCAGGTCATTCTCAGGCTTCTCGCAGGATTGCGGCCGACGGGGCTTGCCGGGCGGTTGAACGAGTGTTTAATCTGGTGTCGTGACGTCCTTGGGCGGAGCTTCGGAGGAGCGCGGCGGCGAGTTGGCCACCGCGAGCCGCATCCGTGACGCCGCCATCGCCCGGTTCGGCCGCGACGGCTTCCGGGCCGGGCTGCGCACCATCGCCGCGGACGCCGGGGTGACCGCCGGTCTGATCGTGCACCACTTCGGCTCGAAGGACGGGTTGCGCCGCGCCTGCGACGAGCGGGTGCTGGAGATCATGCGCCGGGAGAAGAAGAAGGCGCTGACCGATGGCACCGGGACGATGCTGCTGGCGCAGATGGCCCAGGTCGAGCAGTTCGCGCCGATGGTGTTGTACCTGCTGCGCAGCATGCAGGCCGGCGGGGAGCTGGCGGCCGAGCTGATCGAGCACATGATCAGCGACGCCGAGGCGTACCTGTCGGCGGGGGAGGCGGCCGGGGTGGTGCGGCCCAGCCGTGACCGGGCCGCTCGCACCCGCTACCTGGCCTACCAGGCGACCGGCAGCATGCTGCTCTGGTTCACCCTGCACGGTGGCGACGCGGAGCCCGAGAAGTTCCCGGCCCTGTTCCGTCAGTACATGGACGAACTGGCGCTGCCGGCGCTGGAACTGTTCACCGAGGGGCTGCTCGTCGACCGGTCGATGCTCGACGAGTACCTGATGTACGTGCCGGATCCGCCGTCGGCCGCATCGAACGCTGCCGACCAGGACGGTACGGCGAGCTGAACCGCCACCACGCCGCGGCGTGGCCCACTCATCCGCGCACCAGCGCGAACCGCACCGGATTCCGGGTGGCGTGCCGTGCCCCCGGATCCGTTGATCGACCACATCGCACCCCGGTACGCCCGGGACTACCTCGAATGAGGTCAACGACCATGACTGCTGCCATCGACATCCACCACCTCGACAAGTCCTTCGGCCGGGTCACGGCACTTGACGGACTCGACCTGCGGGTCGACGCCGGCACCGTGCACGGCTTCCTCGGCCCCAACGGCGCCGGCAAGTCCACCACCATCCGGATCCTGCTCGGGCTGCTGCGCGCCGACGGCGGCCGGGCCCGGCTGCTCGGCGGTGACCCCTGGGCCGACGCGGTCGCCCTGCACCGGCGGCTCGCCTACGTGCCCGGCGACGTGGAACTGTGGCCGAACCTCACCGGCGGCGAGGCGATCGACCTGTTCGCCCGGCTGCGCGGCGGCACCGACCCGGTCCGCCGGGACGAGCTGTGCCAGCGCTTCGACCTGGACCCGAGCAAGAAGGGCCGCACCTACTCAAAGGGGAATCGGCAGAAGGTGGCGCTCATCGCGGCGCTGGCCAGCGACGTCGAACTGCTCCTGCTCGACGAGCCGACCGCCGGGCTGGACCCGTTGATGGAGGCGGTGTTCCAGGAGTGCATCCGCGAGGTCAAGGACGCCGGGCGTACCGTGCTGCTGTCCAGCCACATCCTCGCCCAGGTCGAGGTGCTCGCCGACCAGATCTCGATCATCCGACAGGGAAAGATCGTCGAGAGCGGCTCGCTCACCGAGCTGCGCCACCTCACCCGTACCTCGGTCGAGGCCGTCACCGACCGGCCGGCGGACGGCCTGGCCAACCTGGCCGGCGTGCACGGCCTGCGCACCGACGACGGCCAGGTCCGGTTCGAGGTCGACGGCGACCAGCTCGCCGTCGTGGTACGCGAACTCGGTGACCTCGGTGTGCAGGGACTGACCGTCCGGCCGCCGACGCTTGAGCAACTCCTGCTGCGCCACTACGGTGACCGGCTCGTCCGCAACGGTGCCGAGGGGGTGGCGTGATGGCCACGACGACGCTCGACCGCGCGGCACCGGCCGGCACCGGCACGGGCACCGCCGTCACCGGGACCGGCAACCTGCTGCGGTTCATGCTGCGCCGCGACCGGATCCGGCTGCCCGCCTGGACGCTCGGTCTGCCCCTGTTGATGACGTACTTCGCCACCGCGCTGGACACCATCGCGCAGACTCCGGAGGATCTGGCGGGGCTCACCGCCTTCACCAGCAGCCCCGCCGGAGCCCTGTTCGGTGGACCCGGCTTCGGATTCGACGACCTGACCATCGAACGCTTCCTGGCCGGCCAGTACGGCCTCTACGTGCTGCTCGGCGCCGGGCTGATGGGCCTGCTCACCGTGGTCCGGCACACCCGGACCGAGGAGCGGACCGGCCGGGCCGAACTGGTCCGCGCAAATGTGGTCGGCCGGCACGCACAACTGACCGCCGCGCTGACCCTCACCGCTGTGATGGCGGCACTTGTCGCGCTGCTGATCGGCGCCATGATGACCAGCCGTGGCTTCGACCTGGGCGGGTCCATGGTGTTCGGCGCCTCTGTCGGCGCGGTGGCCCTGACCTTCGCCGGCATCGCCGCGGTCACCGTCCAGTTGTCGGAGTACCCGCGGGCCGCCTCCGGCATGGCCGGGGCGGCGCTCGGTGCCGCCTTCGTGTTGCGCGGCCTCGGGGACATGGCGGCGGTACAGGGCAGCGGTCCATCCTGGCTGTCCTGGCTCTCGCCGATCGGCTGGTCCCAGCAGACCGCCGCGTACGTCCATGACCGCTGGTGGCCGTTGGCCCTGTCGCTGGCCTTCGCGGCGGCGACCGCCACCACCGGTTACGTCCTGTCGGCGCGGCGCGACTTCGGTGCCGGCCTGGTGCCGCCCCGCCCGGGTCCGCCCCGGGCCGCGAGCTGGCTGGCCGGCCCGTTCGCGTTCGCGTTCCGGCTGCACCGGGCGAGCCTGATCGGCTGGAGCGTGGCGCTGCTGGTGGCCGGCGTGGCCTACGGATCGTTCACCCAGCCCCTGCTCGACGGCTTCGAGAACGCCCCGGCAGATCTGGTGGAGGTCATGGGTGGTGGCTCTGGTGACCTGCTCGCCGGCTACCTCGGCATGATGGGTCTGACCATGGCGCTCGTCGTCGGGGTCTACGCGGTGCTCGCCGTGCAGTCGCTGCGCGCCGAGGAGGCCGAGGGACGGACCGAGCCGGTGCTGGCGACCTCGGTCAGCCGGACCGCCTGGATCGGCAGTCACATCGCCGTCGTGGCGCTCGGCGTACCGTGGCTGTTGCTGGTCGCCGGTGTGGGCATGGGTGTCGGCGCGGCGGCGAGCACCGGCGATGCGGGTCTGCTCGGTGACCTGCTGGTCGGTCACCTCGCGCACACCCCGGCGGTCTGGCTGGTCCTCGCGGCCGCTGCCCTGCTCTACGCGGCGGCGCCGAGGGTGCTGCCGGTGATCTGGGTGGTGCTCGGCTACGGGCTGATCGCCGGCTATTTCGCCCCGATCCTGGAGCTACCCGAGAGTGTGTTGCGGCTGTCGCCCTTCGAGCACGTGGGGGAGTACCCGCTGGAGGACGTCAGCGTGATCGCGGTCGTGGTGCTGACCGTGCTCGCGGGTGCCCTCGCCCAGGCTGCCGTGGCCGCCTTCCGCCGACGAGACCTGGCCGGCGGCGCCTGACCTCGTATGAGCCTGCCGACGTGGCGTGCGGCGCGTCGGCAGGCTCGGGCACGGCGGGTGCGCGGTGCCGTCGGTGCGGACAGGTGGCTGTCAGTCCCGGTGCGGCATCGGAAAGCCCGCCACCACGATGCCGTACAGGAGATGGTCGGCGACCAGAGCCGCCTGTTCGTGCCAGTCGGTGAGGCGGCGGTCGATGCCCAGGGCCGGCGCGATGGTGGCGTGGAAGCCGAGCAGCAGCACCATGCCGTAGAGCGGACCGACCCAGATCCGATGACGGAGGCGTTTCGGCAGCGCACCGAAGGCCAGCCCGGCGCTGAGCCCGTAGCCCCAGTGTGCCGCCGCCAGGGCCGCCGGGTGCTGGTCGCCGGGCAACCGGTCGAGCAGTCCGGGCACCAGCTTCTCCATCACCGACTTCGGCGGCGAACTCTGCACCAGATTCAGGGAGGTGGTGGCCTGGCGTAGCCCGGACATCGCCATCGCGGCGATGACCCCTCGGATGCCACTGCGCATGATGATTGTCGTACGTGCCGACAGCTCCATGACCCGTTTTCCAATCCGTAGCCGCAGCAGCGCGGCTACCCGGACCTCGCGGCGTCAAACGTGCCATACGAGGCAGCACACGCCCGGGGACCACGGTCAGAGGTTGTCCCGCACCCAGTCGGCGAGGACCCGGGCGCAGCCGTCCACCGACTCCTGCCAGCTGCGCTCAGCTCCGTCGCCGGCCTCGTCGCTCACCTGCTTCACCACGCGGACCGGTACGCCGAAGGCGCGCGCCGTCGACGCCACCGCGTACCCCTCCATGTCGACCAGGTGGGCGCGGCGGCTCAGGGCCGCGCGGGCCTGGTCGTCGGCGATGAACCGGTCACCGGTGGCCAGCGTCGGGCCGTCACCCAGGGTCAGCGGCGCGCCGACGGTCTGACCGGTGAGCCGGCGGATGAACTCGGTGTCCAGGTCGTGCTGGAGGACGCTGCCGACCTCGTGGGTGCCGGTCCGACCCGGATGCAGCGCGCCCGCGGTGCCGAGGTTGACAAGTACCGACGGCAGCGGGGAGCGGGCCAGCGTCGCCGCGACCGCGGCCGCCGCGTTGATCTTTCCCATCCCGGTCAGCAGCACCGGAAGGTTCGCGTCGAGGTACGCGGCCTCCTCGGCGATGGCCAGGACGAGCAGCGGACGGTCCGGGCTGATCGTGCCGCGAAGATCCATCGGGCGATGGTAGCCGCCGCCCGTGACGGTCCCGCGTCGGCGCGGTGCCACCGGTGGGCACGCGGCCACACCGACGTACGCTGCCCAGGTGGAGCATGAGGACCGGATCGCCCTGTTTCTGGACTACGAGAACCTGGCGCTGGGGGTGCGCGACCACCACGGCGGAGCGATGTTCGACTTCCGACCGATCGCCGACGCGCTGGCCGAGCGCGGTCGGGTGGTGGTGCGCCGGGCGTACGCCGACTGGTCGTACTTCGACGAGGATCGGCGGATGTTGACCCGCTCGCACGTCGAGCTGATCGAGATTCCGCAGCGGATGGGTGCCACCCGCAAGAACGCCGCCGACATCAAGATGGCGGTCGACGCGATCGAGTTGGCCTTCGAACGCGGGTACATCTCTACCTTCGTGCTCTGCACGGGCGACAGCGATTTCACGCCGCTGGTGCACAAGCTCCGCGAACTCAACAAGCAGGTGATCGGGGTGGGGGTGGAGAACTCCACCTCGGCCCTGCTGCCACCGGCGTGCGACGAGTTCCTCTACTACGACCGGTTGGAGGGCGTCGACATCCTGCCGACGCGGGGACGACGGAGCCGTCCGGCCCGGCTGCCCGAGCCAGAGCCCGTCGAACAGGTGGAACCAGAGGCGCCGCCGACCGAGGAGCCGGCCCGGGACGCCGACGCGCTCGCCGTCCTCGTCGCCCAGACCGTGGCGGGTCTGCAGCGCAGCTCCGGTGGGGAGGTGACCGCCTCACGGTTGAAACGGACCCTGTTGCGCAAGGATCCCACCTTCAGCGAGTCCGACCACGGGTTCCGCACCTTCGGAGAGCTGCTGCGGCACCTCGCCGAACTGCGGGTGGTCGAACTGGCGGAAGGCCCGGCCAAGGGCGATCCGGAGGTCTCCCTGCCGGAACACGGCGACCGGGAGACCGGCTTCGCACTGCTCAGCTCCGTGGTCCGCGATCTGAGCAGCGGGACCGGCGAGGTGGCTCTGTCCGGCCTGAAGAACCAGCTCCGGCGGGTGCGGCCGGACTTCAGCGAGAAGAAACTCGGTTACCGCGGCTTTCTCCAGTTCTGCAAGGCCGCCGCCACCGAAGGGGCGGTGGGCCTGCGGTGGAGCAGCGAGGCGGACGACTACCTGCTCTCCGCCGAGCCGTCCTGACCGACCGGCTGACCGGGCATCCTCGCGTCCGGCCGCCGCTGGGCGGCGTTGGGGTCGGCCGGCGCGACCGGCACGGGTCACTCCCAGCGGAACAGCACGCCCGCGACCACGGCCGCGACGACGACCGTCGCGCCGAGGCCGATCAGGTTCGCCGCCGCCACCGTACTGCCGGCCCAGGCGGACGACAGGGCCTCGACGGCCGCGCCGAACGGCAGCCAGCCGCCGATCTCGGCGAGCGGTTCGGGCAGGGAGTCCCGGCCGCCGAACATGCCGCCGAGTGCGCCGAGGACGAAGAAGGCGACCAGGCCGATGGCGACGGCGGAGTTGGGTGTGGGGGCGACCGCTGCGACGATCAGCCCGGCACCGTACATCGCCGCCATCGCCAGCGCGACCACTCCGACCGCCCGGCCGAGGTCGGCGGGTGGATCGGCGCCGAAGGCCAGCAACGCGACGAGCAGGGCGACCGTCATGCCGACGAGCGCCTGGAGCACGCTGACGATGGCCTGTGCGGCGAGGATCATGGCCGGTGAGGCGGGGGTGACCCCGAGCCGGCGGAGGATCCCCGAGCGCCGGTAGTACGCGAGGAAGCTCGGCATGTTGATGATGCCGATGATCGCGACGACCATGGTGAACACGAGCGGCAGGACGTACACCTCCAGTGCGGTGCGCCCGTTGGCGACGACCGTCCGGCTCGCGCTGGCGGCACTTGTCAACATGATCATCAAGGGCAGGCAGAGCGGCACCACCAGCCCGGCGGTGTCCCGGACGACCATCTTCGCCTCGCATCCGACCAGGGTGATCAGCGAGCGCAGACCGGGCCGGCGGGCCTCGACGGGCGTGCTCATGCGGGTTCCTCCGTCACCTGCCGGCCGGTGAGCGCGACGAACGCCTCGTCGAGGGTGCTGGTCCCGGCGCGGGTGACCAGGTTCGCCGGGGTGTCGAGCGCGACGACCCGGCCGGCGTCGAGCACCGCCACCCGGTCGCAGAGCCGCTCGACCTCCTCCATGGTGTGGCTGACGAGCAGCACGCTCACCCCTTCGGAGCGGAGTCGCTCGACCGTGCCCCACATCCGTCGCCGCGCCGTCGGGTCGAGCCCGGTGGTCAGTTCGTCGAGGATCACCACCCGGGGCCGGCCGGTGATGGCGAGGGCGATGGACAGCCGCTGCTGCTGGCCGCCGGAGAGCTTGTCGAAGCTGGTCCGGCGCTGTTCGGTCAGCTCGACCAGGTCGAGCAGTTCGGCGGTGGGCCGGGGATCGGGGTAGAAGCTGCGGTAGAGGTCGACCAGCTCGCCGACCCGCAGCGCGTGATGCAGGTGGGCCTGCTGCAACTGCACGCCCAGAACCTGTCGTAGCCGGGCCCGGTCGCGGCGCGGATCGAGGCCGAGTACGCGTACCCGCCCCTGTTCGGGTACGCGTAGCCCGGCGATCATCTCGACGGTGGTCGTCTTGCCCGCGCCGTTCGCGCCGACCACCCCGACCGCCTCGCCGACCTCGACTCGCAGACTCACCTCGACGACCGCCCGGGTACCGCGGTAGCTCTTGGCGAGCTGCTCGGCGAGGACCGCCGGTTCGGCGCTGTTCATGTCTCGACGCTACGAACGCGCCCGGCCGGTGTCGGGTCCCGAAAGTCATCACCTGCGGGCATTACTTCCGGCACAGGTGGGCTCGTCACGGCCCGACCTACAGTGGGGTTCATGCGACGGGTCGGGACTGACGAGTGGTCCGGCCTCGCGATGCTCGTGGTGGCGGTCGCCGTCGCCGGTCCCGGCCTCGTCGGTGCCATCGGCACCACGATTGCGCGTGGCTGGTGGATCGCGATCTTCGCCGGCTACCTGGTCGCCCTCCTCGGCGCGGTCGCCACCCGGGTGTCCCGGCTGGTGCGGTACGCGGCGTTCGCGGTGACCGTCGTCGCCGCCTGGGCCCTGCTGTTGACGGCGTCCACCCTGGGGCTGCTGCCGGTGCTGCTGGTCCTGACCGCCGCCGTGAGCGTGTACGTGGTGCCGGTGCCGGTGGGCCTGGCGGTGGTGGTCGCCAACACGCTGGTGATCACGTTGGGCGCGGCGTCGCTGACCCGGGCCCCGGCCGACGGCGCCATGCTGCTGATCTTCTACCTGCTGATCCAGGTGGCGACGCTGCTCAGCTCGGTCACCCTGCTGCGCGAACAGCGCATGCGCCGCGAGTTGGCCGAGGCGCACGTCGAGTTGCAGGCCGCCAGCGTCCTGCTCTCCGAGTCGGCCGCCACGGCGGAACGGCTGCGCATCTCCCGCGAACTGCACGATCTGATCGGCCACCAACTGACCGTGCTGACCCTGGAGCTGGAGACCGCCCGCCATCTGGAGGGGCTGGCCGTGCGTACCCACCTCGAGCGGGCGGACCGGGTCGCCCGGGACCTGCTCGGCGACGTGCGCGCCACGGTCGGGCGACTGCGCACCGAAAGCCCCGATCTTGAGCAGGCGTTGCGTCGGGTGACACAGGACCTGCCCGGTCTCGACGTGACGATCGACGTCTCGCCGGGGGTCCGGATCGACGAGGACGACAGCGCGGCGTTCGTCCGCGCCACCCAGGAGATCGTCACCAACACCATCCGGCACGCCGACGCTCGTACCCTGCGGATCGCGGTGACCGGCGACGAACGGGAGATAGTGCTGGATGCCCGCGACGACGGCCGGGGGGCACCGGAACCGTCGCTCGGCAACGGGCTGCGTGGCCTGGGCGAACGGTTCGCCGCCCTCGGCGGTGAGCTGTCCGTGGACGGGTGCGACGGGTTCCGGGTGACCGCCCGGGTGCCGGCGCGATGACCAGGGTGGTGGTGGTCGACGATCAGACCCTCATCCGGCAGGGCATCCGTGGGCTGCTGGAGGTCGCCGGGATCGACGTGGTCGGCGAGGCCGACGACGGTCGCGCCGCGCTGCCGGTCGTCGCGGGTAGCGCCCCTGACGTGGTCCTGCTCGACCTGCGGATGCCCCGCTTCGACGGCATCTGGACGCTGGAACGGCTACGCGCGGAGGGCATCGACGTCCCGGTGTTGGTGCTGACCACGTTCGACGACGACGAACTCGTGCTCGCCGCGCTGCGCGCGGGCGCCCGGGGTTATCTGTTGAAGGACGTCACGCTGGAACAGCTCACCCGGGCCATCCGCACACTCGCCGACGGTGGCACGCTCATCGCCCCGTCGATCACCGACCGGATGCTGCGGGCGATCCGCTCCGGGCCGTCCCCGGCCGGACCGCAGGCGCCACCGGTGCAGAGCCTCACCGAACGCGAACAGGAGGTGTTGCGGCTGGTGGCGCATGGTTACAGCAACCGGGAGATCGCCGAGGGGCTGTTCCTCGCCGAGGGCACCGTCAAGAACCACGTCTCCATGATCCTCACCAAGCTCGGCGCCCGGGACCGCACGAACGCGGTGCTCCGCGCGCTGCACGAGGGCATCCTCGGGTGAGCGCCGACCGCCCGGGCCACCGCCGGTGCGGGACGGCGGCCGGGCGGTGGTACGGCTATCCGGTACTGAGCCCCAGGCTGATCGTCCTGGTCAGGGTGGCGCGGTCGTCGTCACCGTCGAGCGACCAGATCATCGCTCCGCCTAGGCCCGCCCGGCGGATGTAGAGCATCTTCTGCAGCACCACCACCGGATCGTCGTACGTCCAGAAGGTCGTGCCGTCGAACAGCCAGGCGTGCCCGGCGCGCAGGTCGCGGTGGACGGTGAAGCCGTCCCGGTCCAGGTTCTTGAGCTGCTTGTAGTCCTCGAACCCGGCGGCGTGGGTGGCCGGAGCGGGCCCGGTGGCCGGCTGGAACAGCCCGTCGCCGCCGCCGGTGACGCCGGTCCAGCCCTGGCCGTAGTAGGGGATGCCGAGCACCAGCTTGTGCCGGGGCGCCCCACGGGCGATCCAGCCGTCGACCGCCACCTCGACGGAGAAGTCCGGGTCGTCCGGTGCGCCCTTCGGTACGCGCAGTGCGGACTGCTGGTTGGTCACCGCCTCCCAGGTGCCGTGGAAGTCGTAGCCCTGCACGGTGGCGAAGTCGAGGTACTTGAAGATCTTGCGTCCCTCGTAGCCGGCGTCCATGGTGGCCGGGTTGGCCGGGAGGAAGGCGGTCAGCGGGTGATGGCGGCGAGTCTGCCGGCCGTACGCGTCGAGCTGCCGGCGGAATTCGGCGAGCAGCTTGGTGAAGTTCTCCCGGTCTTCGGGGCGGATGACGTTGCCGGGCTCGCCGGGCCAGTTGGGCCACTCCCAGTCGAGGTCGATGCCGTCGAAGACGCCCGCGGCGGCACCGGGACCGCCGCTGCCGCCGTCCAGCACCGGCAGGTTGCCCTTGAGGTAGAGGTCGATGCAGGAGGCGACGAAGGCCCGGCGGGAGGCGTCGGTGCGGGCGGCGTTGGAGAAGTACGTCGACCAGCTCCATCCGCCCAGCGAGATCATCACCTTAAGGTCGGGGTGCTTGGCCTTCAGCTTGGCCAGCTGGCCGAAGTTGCCGTTGAGCGGCTCGCCCCAGGCGTCGGCGACCCCGTCGACGCTCTCCTCCGCCGGGACGGGTCGCTGGTAGTCGGCCCACGCGTCACCCTCGCCCGGACCGCCGTCCACATGGCACCGTCCGTCCGCACTGACGTTGCCGAAGGCGTAGTTGACGTGGGTGAGGCGGCTCGCCGCGCCGGAGGTGTCGAGCTTTTTCACCGGGAACGCTCGGCCGTAGATGCCCCACTGGGTGAAGTAGCCGACCCGGTGGTAGCCATCGCTGCGGCCCGGCTTTCCGGTCGCGTTGGCGGCGGCCGGCGGCGCGGCGGTGATCAGCAGGGTGCTCAGGGCGAGGAGGGCGGTGAGGCGGCGGGGACGGAATGATCGCATCGGCACTCCCGGGAGGGGTGAGGCGAAATCAGTAAAGAGACCTTCCTGATCGATGAAGCTAAGCCGATCACGGTTTGACGGTCAAGGGCCGCCACGGGTGTACGCACGCTGCAGGTCAGTCCCGCGCTAACATCCGGCCAACCTCGACGACGGCGGGAGTCACGTGGTGCTGGGTGTACGGGTCCGGGAGTTGCTCGGCCGATCGCGCAGGTTGGTGCTGATCGAGCTGATGGTGTTGGCGGTGCTGGTCGTCGGGGTCACGCTGGTCCTCCGGTGGCCGAGCGGCGATTCGGAGCCGGCGGCGACGTCGGGTGGTACGCCCGCACCGATCGAGCTGCCGGGGATGCCCGACGTCACCGCGCCGGTGCTGATGCCCGGACGCCCCGGCGAGCCGGCGACGTCGCTGCCGGCGAACGAGATGTCGGCGATGCCGCGCCCACCGCACAACAACGCCGACGTCCGCTTCGTCACCATGATGATCCCGCATCACGAGCAGGCGCTCGTGATGGCCCGGTTGGCGCCGGAGCGAGGCGAGAACCCGCAACTGAAGATCATCGCGGACCGGATCCTGGCCGCCCAGGGGCCGGAGATCAAGGTGCTGGAGGCGTGGCTGGCCGACCGTGGCCTCGACCGCGACTCCGGTGGCGACCACGAGCATGACATGTCCGGCATGCAGTCGGCGGCGGCGCTGAACCGCCTCACCGCCGCTCGGGGGGCCGAGTTCGATCGCCTGTTCGTCGAGATGATGTCCGATCATCACCAGGGCGCGATCGACATGGGCAAGGAGGCGTTGACGCTCGGCTCCGACGTGACCGTCAACGAGCTGGCCAGCAGCGTCGTGGTGGAGCAGGGTGTCGAGATCAACCGGATGCGCGAGGCACTGACGCAGGGGACTGTCGGGGGTGGCCAGTAGCATCCGGTCGATCGCCGACGAAGGGCCGACCATGACCGGAACCGACCTGCCAGCCGAGCGTGCCGACCTGCTCCAAGCCCTGCGCCAGCACCGCTTCCTCCTGCGCAACACCGCCCGGGATCTGACCGACCAGCAGGCCGCCGAGCGCAGCACCGTGAGCGAGCTGTGCGTGGGCGGTGTGATCAAGCATGTCGCGCACACCGAGCGCGACTGGGTCGACTTCATCCTCAAGGGCCCCACGGCGATGGGCAACTCGGATGACCCGGGCGCCTACGAGCGCCACGCACGGTCGTTCCAGATGCTGCCGGGGGAGACCCTGGCCGGCATTCTGGCGGCGTACGACGAGGTGGCCCGCCGCACCGACGACCTCGTCGGCACTCTGCCCGACCTCGACGCCGGTCAGCCGTTGCCGGAGGCGCCCTGGTTCGAGCCGGGCGCCCGCTGGTCGGCCCGCCGGGTGCTGTTGCACATCATCGCGGAGACCTCCCAGCACGCCGGGCACGCCGACATCATCCGTGAGTCCATCGACGGCGCCAAGTCGATGGGATGATCCCGCGTGACGGACGGAGTTCCGGCACCCGGTCCTGATGCGACACCCGCCGTCGGGTCCGGACCCGGTCCGCCGGACCGGCCGGTTGTATCGAGGGACGTCGACTGAGAGACTCGGGCTCATCGACCGCATCTGGGAGCCGGTGCGGTCTCTCGACGGGCGTCGGCGCGCCTGGTGTGCCACGCATCCGGGCAGTGCTCTCGCGCGTGCCGCCACCGTGACATCTGCTGTCGACGCCGTCAGCGGTCCGTTGGCCGGTGCCCGACCACCTATCGGCCGTCGGCTGGAGGTCCGGCCGACTCCGCCGTCCCCGTCCCTTGGAGGTAACGGATGCTTCGCACGATTGGCGTGCTGCTGACCGCAGTGACGCTGGCCGCTGTCGCCGGAGTCACGGCGGCCGGTGCCGCCGACACCCAGGCCGCCCCGGCCCCCGTCCCCCTGTGGACCCCGAGCCCGAGCCCCAGCCCGACTCCGACTCCGACTCCGACGGTGGCGTGCCCACCGGCACTACCGATCAGCGGCATGGTCACCGGGGTCACCGCCACCACCGTCACCATCAGCTACTCGCTGATGTTCAGCGGCCCGCCCTGCGGTTACGACCTGCCGATGACGGTCCTGCTCTTCACCAGCCGCGATGACGCGGCGACGTGGCAGAATCCGGTGGCCGAGGCGGTCACCGGGCTGGAGCGCAACGGGCAGGTGACGCTCGACGGGCTGACCCCGGACACCGAGTACTGGTTCCGGTTCAGCGACGTCGAGGCCCGGCGTGACCCGTACGTGATCGGTGGGCCGGCGCGGACCGAACCGTTGTCGACGTGCGGCGCGACGGCGACGATCGACGCTCGTTGGGGCAGCGGCTTCGTCGCCACGGTCACCGTACGCAACACCGGCAGCGAGTCGCTCGACGGCTGGCTCGTCCGCTGGCGGTGGACCGGCGACGAGCGGATCCAGTCGGTCTGGGGTGGCGTGTCCGACGGCGCCGGCGCCGACGTCACGATCCGCAACGCTTCGTACAACGGCACCGTCGCGCCGGGCGGCACCACCACGTTCGGGCTGCTCGCCTCGGCCAGCACGGTGCCGTCCGGGATCACGGCGACCTGCGCAAGCTGACAAGCGATCACGTTGGTCTGCGGACCGCTGACCGGTCCGCAGACCAACGGGGTGCACCGCGCCGCCGGCAGGCTCACAGTCAGCGCGCTTGACTTTGCGGTTTAAAGTAGTTTGCGTGATCGCCGACGATGATCTGCCCCCCGAGGACCCGGCCGCCGCCCTGCGCCTGATCGACGAGCAGCGGGCGACCGCCGCCCGTCAGTTGGAGCCGGATCCACGCGCCTACTACTGGCCCTGGGGAGTGGCCTGGCTGATCGGCTTCGGGCTGCATTTCCTCTACTACTCGCCGGGTGACGCAGCCCTGGTGGAGATGCCCTCCTGGCTGCCGCTGACCACCTTGTTCGTCCTGCTGGCCGCCGCCGGCGCCGTCACGGCGACGGTCGGCACGCGGGCGTACGGGCAGGTGGCCGGGGAGTCCGCCCGGCGGGGCGCCTGGTACGGCTGGTCCTGGGGGCTGGGTTATCTCACCCTCTTCGTGCTCGCCGGCCGGCTGTCCGACAGCCTCCCGCCGGAACTGGTCGGCCTGCTCTGGTCGGCTCTCGCGGTGGGTCTGACCGGCATCCTGCACATGGCCGGCGGCGCGATCTGGTTGGACCGCACCCTGTTCCTGCTCGGCGTCTGGATCACCGTGGTCAACCTGCTGGGCACCATTGCCGGTCCCGGCTGGCACGCCCTGGTCGTCGCGGTGGCCGGCGGCGGTGGAATGCTGCTCGCCGGGCTGCTCGGCTGGCTGCGTCGTCGGGACTGGCAGTGACCGAACTCGATCCGGTGATCCACGCTCAGGCCCGGCTTCGAGTGGTCGCCTCCCTGTCCGCCCTGCCCGATTGCGATCAGGTGGCCTTTCCCCGTTTGCAGGAGATCCTCGGGATGACCGCCGGGAACCTCTCGGTGCACCTGCGGCGGTTGGAGGAGGCCGGCTACGTCGCCGTCACCAAGACCCACCGGGGTCGGACCCCGGCCACCCTGATCGCTCTCACCCGTCGCGGTCGCCTGGCCTTCGAGGAGTACACGGAGGCGATCCGTGCGCTGCTCGCACCCGCCGACACCAAGGAGACGCCATGATCCTCGCCCGGGCCGAACAGGCCACCCGACGCTACGGAGACGTCCTGGCCCTCGACCGGGTGGACCTGGACGTCCGGGCCGGCGAACTGGTCGGTCTGCTCGGGCCGAACGGCGCCGGCAAGAGCACCCTGCTCAACCTACTCGTCGGGCTGCGCCGCCCCACCGGTGGCCGGGTGCTGCTGTTCGACGGCGACCCTCGGGATCCCGCGCACCGCCGCTGGGTCGGGGTCACCCCGCAGGAGACCGGCCTGCCCGGCTCGCTGCGCGTCGGCGAGGTGGTCGACTTCGTCGGCGCGCACTTTCCCGACCCGGTTCCACGGGCCGAGTTGCTCGACCGGTTCGGGCTGGCCGATCTGGCCCGGCGGCAGACCGGTGGTCTGTCCGGCGGACAGCGGCGTCGGCTGGCGGTGGCGCTGGCCTTCGTCGGCCGGCCCCGGCTGGTTCTGCTCGATGAGCCGACCACCGGGCTCGACGTCGAGGCCCGGCACGGGCTGTGGGAGGCGATCCGGGCCTTCCACGCCGACGGCGGCACGGTCCTGCTCACCAGCCACTACCTGGAGGAGATCGAGGCGCTGGCCCAGCGGGTGGTGGTCATCGGGCACGGTCGGGTGCTCGCCGACGACAGTGTCGCCGCGATCCGCGGCGTGGTCGGCCTGCGTCGGGTCAGCCTGACCGCCGACGAACTGCCGACCCTGCCGGACGTGGTCCGGGTGGAACGGGACCGGGACCGGGTCCACCTGCTCACCAGCGATGCCGATCAACTGGTCCGCGACCTGGTCACCGCTGGTGTGGCCTTCCGCGACCTGGAGGTCCGACCCACCTCGCTGGAGGAGGCGTTCCTCACCATCACCGCCGAGAGCCGGCCGGCGGAGGCCGGCGTACCGACCACCGCCTGAGGAGACCGCCGTGCAGTACGCCCTGGCCCACGCCCGCTATCAACTGCTGGAACTCGTCCGGACCCCGGTCGCGGTGTTCGGCAGTGCGTTCTTTCCCGCCGTCGCGATGCTCTTCTTCGTGGTACCGGCCGTCGGCGACGACGCCGTCGGAGCCACCTACGCCACCGCCGCCATGGTCACCTTCGCGGTGCTCAGCGCGAACGTCTTCCAGTACGGCGTCGGCGTCGCCGAGGACCGGGCCCAGCCGTGGGACCCGTACCTGCGGACCCTGCCCGTGGGGCCGACACCCCGGTTCGCCGGCCGGGTGCTGGCCGGCCTGACGCTCACCTACCTGTCGCTGCTGCCGGTGGTGCTCATCGCGGCCCTGCTGACCGAGGCGCGCACCACCGCCGCGGGGTTCGCGCTCGCCGCCGCCACCGTCGCGCTGGTGTCGGTGCCGTTCACGCTGATGGGGCTCGCCATCGGGTACGCCCTGCCGAGCAAGGCGGCGATCGTGGTCGCCCAGCTGGTCTTCTTCCCCCTGGCCGTCGGCGGTGGTCTGCTCACCGCGCCCGGGCAGGCACCCGCCTTCATCGAGGCGATCGCGCCGTTCCTGCCGACCCGGGGGGCCGTGGAACTGATGTGGACGGCGGTCGGCGACTTCCGGCCCGAACCAGTCTCGATGATCATGCTGGCGGTGTGGATCGTCGGGTTGGCGACGCTGGCCGGTTGGGCGTACCGGCGTGACGAGGGGCGCCGTTTCTCCTGACCTCGTCACCGACGGCACCGAGGTGATCGCGCGTGTCACCATGCAAAGGTGAGTCGACTTCGGTACCGAGGGGTGGCGCATGCAACCTGATCATTCTCGGCGCAGACACGTGGAGCCGATCCGCTCCGGTCAGGTGGAGTTCTTCGCGGAACTGCTGGACGGTGGTGGCCCGGAGAACGTCTCACCGGCGAGACTGCTCTCCTTCGACGGCGTCCGCGAGACGGTCGAGGTCATCGCCGACGAGCTGTCCCGGGCCTGGCAGCAGGCCAAGCCGACGGAGGCGACCGTCGAGTTCGGCCTGTCGCTGACCGCCAAGGCGGGCCCCCTGACCGGGCTCATCGTAGCCGGCGACGGCGCGGCCACCTTCAAGATCACACTGGTCTGGAAAGGCGGTTCGTGACCCGGGCCGGTCAACCGCCCGGCGGTGGCCCGGTCGCCTCTCGCCAGCTTCGCCGGCACGTGGTCCGGGTGGCTGGTCCGCACGGGACGTTGCTGGGCACCGGATTCTTCATCGCCCCCGGCTGGGTGGTGACGGCCGCGCACGTCGTGTTCGACCGCGACCGGCAAGGCTTCCGCGAGGCGGTCCGGGTGACGCCGGCCGCCGCTGATGTCGGTGACGGTGCGGTGCCCGCCGACGTGGTCGCCCACTCCGACCCGCCGGAGCGCACCATCCTGTGGCCGTTTCCGGATCTGGCCCTGCTGCGCCTGAAACCCGTCCGGCCATGGGTGGGCCGGCACCCTGTGGTGTGGACGGCGAGCGGTGAACCACTCGGCGACGACTGCCACGCCTACGGATTCGCGGCGCGGGAGTCGACCGGCCCGCCGCCGGGCGCACCGGCACGGTTCGTCTTCGAGGGGGTCGACGGCGACGGGTTCTTCCGGCTCAAGTCGGGCCAGGCGGCCCCCGGCCTGTCCGGGGCGCCCCTGCTGTGCCCGACCCGGCGAGCCGTCGTCGGGGTGCTGACCGGCACCCGGGACCGCGACGGTGACCTGGGGGGCTGGGCGGCACCGATCTCGGCGCTGCTCGGCGAACTGCCCGGTGTGCCCGAGGCACTCGTGGCGCACGGGCGCGATCTGCTGCGGCTCGGGGCGCAGGCGGTGCTGGCCGACCGCCGGACGTGGCACGCGGTCCTACCGGTGCCGGAGGCCACGGCCCTGCGGCCGAGCTGGGAGGGGTTCGTCCGGATGCCCGGCTCGCTGCCGGCCGAGATGCTGCTCGCCGACGCGCGCGTGGTGCCGTACCGGCTGCGCGACGAGGATCTCGCGCACGCCGTGCGGTGGTGTGAACGGCCCACCGCGATGGAGGTGTGGCGTTTCGCCGGGGTCGGGGGCGCCGGCAAGACCCGGCACGCCATCGAGTTGTGCCGGGCCATGGATCGGCGCGGCTGGCTGGTCGTCCGGTGGACCGAGCTCACTGCCCTGCCCAGCGCGGTGCAGGAGGTCGCCGGACTGCCACTGCCCCGGTTGATCGTGATCGACTACGTCGAGGCGATCGCGATCGACACGCTGCGGGCGCTGCTCGACAAACTGCGACGCAACGCCAGCCAACTCGCGCCGGTACGGGTCGTGCTGCTGACCCGGACGACGGCCCGTGGCGCGGCGGCCAACGGGGACCTCCTCCGGGAACTCGGCAAGGGCGCCGAGCCGGCCCTGCGCACGATCCTCAGCGGCAGCGGGGACCCGATCGCGATCCGTGGTCTGCCGCTGGCCGAGCGTCGTGATCTGTACGGGGCGTCGTTCAAGGCTTTCCGGCGTGCCTGGTTCGCCGAGAAGTCACCGCCGCCACCTCCGGTGCCGCCGCTCGGCGGAAAGCGGTACGAGGTGCCGCTGGAGGTGCTGCTTGAGGCGTTCGACCGCGCGCTGTCCGACCAGGACGCGCCTCGTGATCGAGCGCCTGTGGACCGCGCGCTCGATCACGAGGCGCGTCACTGGAACGGGCAGGCGCCGGCGGCACTTGCCGAGCGGACCCGCCGGGCCGCGGTCGCCCTGGCCAGCCTGGCCGGCGCCGAGGACGACGACCAGGCCGACGAACTGCTCCAGATCCTGCCCGAGCTTCGCGGTGAGCGCAGGTCGGCCCTGCGCGGCGAGACCCTGCTCTGGCTCTCGGCGCTGTACGCCGGGCCGTTGCAGATCAATCCCGTCCGTCCGGACCTGCTGGGCGAAGCGCTGGTCGCCGAGACACTGGCCGGCCAGCGTGACGCGGGACGTGGACTACTCGCGGCGGTGTTCGACCTGGCCGACGACGGGCAGGTCGCACGGAGTCTCGACCTGCTCGCCCGCCTGGCGGCCAGCGACGCTGTGGCCGCCACGGCGGTGGCGGCGGCGCTGTTCGACAGGCACACCCGCCTCGCCGACCGGGCGGAGGTTCGGGCGCACGGCGGCGGTGACCGGCCGGGCAATCTCGACCTCGCGATCGGTCTGCAACGGCTGCTCACCGGCGGGGTGGAGGCGCAGGTGGAGGAGGCGGCGCGGTCCGGTCAGGCCGACGACAGCAGGATGATCGAACTCTCCACCTCGTACAACCGGATCGGTGACCTGGCCCGGGACTCCGGGCAGAGCGAACGCGCCGAGGCCCTGTACACCCGCGCGCTGGGCATCCGGGAGCGCCTCGCCTGGGCGCGGCCCGACGACGAGCAGCTCGCCCGGGAGCTGTCGATCTCGTACAACAAGCTCGGGCGGCTGGCGGCCTGGCTGGGCCAACCGGAACTCGCGCGTGGGCTGTACGAGAAGGGCCTGGCCATCCGGGAGCGACTGCACAAGGCGCACCCCGGGGACAGCGCCTCCGCGCGTGACCTGGCGGTGTCCCGGCAACGGCTCGCCGAGGCCATCCGCGAGACGGGTGATCCCATCCGGGCGGAGGCGTTGTACCGGCAGGTGCTGGACATCCGCGAGCGGCTGTTCACCCAGGAGCCGAACAATCCGACCTTCGCCCGGGACCTGTCCATCTCCTACGACGTGCTCGGTGATCTCGCCCTGGAGAGTGATCCCACGCAGGCGCGGCACCTGTACGAACGCGGTCACCAGCTGCGGGAGCGACTGGCGAGTGACGATCCGGACAACGTCACGTTCGCCCGGGATCTGTCGGTCTCCTACGAGCGTCTGGGGGATCTCGCGGCGAAGGCGATGCAGTTCGCGGAGGCCCGGCGACGCTACGAACTGGCGTTGGACATCCGGCGTCGGCTGCGGGACGTGCAGCCGCGCAACACCGAGTTCTCCCACGATCTGCTGGTGTGCCACGGCGGGCTGGGCGAACTCGCCGCCCGGGAAGGGCAACCAGCCGACGCCGAGCGGCACTACCGGCTGGGGCTCGATGTCGCCGAGGACCTGCTCGCCGTCGAACCTCGCAATGCGACGTTCGTCCGGGACGCGCTGTTCTTCTACACCGGCCTCGGCGCACTCGCCGCCGAACGCGGCGATGGCGAGGCGGCGGAGCGCTTCTACCGGCTGGGGCGGACCAGAGCCGAACGGATGCTCGCCGCCGAACCAGGGAGCATCCACTTCGCCCGGCACCTGGCGTCCTTCTACGAGAGGCTCGGCGAACTCTCCCTCGGCGGCGTCACCCGGCCGCGTTCCGGCAACGCGGAGACGTTGCTCAGCGCGGCGGCGCACGTCCGCCGTGACCTGCGGGGCAGGGAACCGGCGAACGTGGAACTGGCTGAGGAACTGGCGCAGTCGCTGCTGCTGTTCGGTCGGGTTCTCGCGGAGCCGGCACGGACGGCGGCGCTGGCCGAGGCGCGCGAGGCGCTGGAACCCTTCGAACATTCGGGGAGACTCAGCCGAGGCGGACGGGAGTTGTTGGATAGACTGCGCCCGCTGGACCCGGCGGCACCCTGGTGATCCCAGCCTGCCGCCGACATCTCGGCATGTCGGGCTGGGCAGTATCGACCGATTGACTATGTTCATCCCGATGCTGAGGAATCATGCTGAGCTGGGAAGGACCTGGGCCGTTCGTCGGGGGTGAACGCCCGTCGGTCCCGCTCCGCCCCCTGAACATCGCCAAACATCCAACCCGGATCGTGGTGCCCGCGCTCCGCCGCTCCGCCCAGAAAGAGCAAGACCATGAACATAGTCGAGAACGAGCAAGTCAGCATGGCCGAGCGGCTCTCCGAGCTGCGACGTCGGCCGTTGGGTGAGATCCCGGTGGCCCGGGCGTTGGACGTGACCCGGACGGTCATGCGTCATCGCGACGACGCCGAGGGCGGCGTGGAGGTCGCCCGGTTCGGATCCGTCGCGTAGGCCCCGGTCGTCGTGCCGACCAGCGGGTCACCGGGGACGGCGTGGCCCATCAGCCAGTACGTACTGAAGGTCCACAGCCGGTGCGACCTGGCCTGTGACCACTGCTACGTCTACGAGCACGCCGACCAGAGCTGGCGCGGTCGTCCGATGGTCATGGACGCCCGTACGGTGGCCGCGGTCGCCGACCGGATCGCCGAGCACGCCGCGACCCATCGGCTGCGGCGGGTGAGCGTCGTCCTGCACGGCGGCGAACCGCTGCTGCTGGGACCGGAGCGCATGCGGCAGGTGCTGGCGGCGCTGCGCCGACGGATCGATCCCGTCAGCCACCTCGACCTGCTGATGCAGTCCAACGGAGTCCGGCTGTCCGAGCCGTACTGCGACCTGCTGGCGGAGTACGACGTCCAGGTGGGGATCTCCCTCGACGGCGACCGGGCAGCCAACGACCGGCACCGGCGGTTCGCCAACGGTGCCGGCAGCCACCGCCAGGTGCTGCGGGCCATCGAGCTGCTGCAAACGCCGACTTACCGTCGGCTCTTCGCCGGCATCCTCTGCACGGTGGATGTCCGCAACGACCCGATTGCCGTCTATGAGGCATTACGCGCCGTCCGGCCGCCGCGACTCGACCTGCTGCTGCCACACGCGACCTGGGCGAACCCGCCGATCCGGCCGGCCGGCCGGGCCACGCCGTACGCGGACTGGTTGCTTGCGGTGCACGAGCGCTGGACGGCCGACGGCCGGCCCATGCCGATCCGGTTGTTCGACGCGCTGCGGTCCACGGCGGCGGGTGGCCACAGCGGCAGCGAGTGGGTCGGTCTCGATCCCGCGGACCTGGTGGTGGTCGAGACCGACGGCACCTGGGAGCAGGTCGACTCGTTGAAGACGGCGTACGACGGTGCCGCGACCACCGGCCTGAGCGTGTTCACGCACACCGTCGACGAGGTGTCGCGGCTGCCCGAGATCGCGGTCCGGCAGACCGGGCTGGCCGGGCTGTCGGCACAGTGCCGGGCCTGCCCGGTGGTGACCCAGTGCGGCGGCGGGCTGTTCGCGCACCGGTACCGCGAGGGCACCGGCTTCGACAACCCGTCGGCCTACTGCGCCGATCTCAAGGAGTTGATCGTGTCTCTGAGCGCCCGACGCGACGTCGAACCGGTGCCGGTCACCGCACCTGTCGATCAGGATGGCACGGACCTGCCGGACGGCCTGCTGGACCGGATCGCCGCCGGCCGCACCGACGCCGACGCCGTCCGGTTCCTCGCCGAATCCCAGCTCGCGATCACCCGGGCGATGCTCGTCGAGGTCGCCGACGGCATGCCGGTCACCGAGCGAGCCGGCTGGGAGGTGTTGGTCCGGCTCGATCGGGAGGCGCCCGGTGCGGTCGAGGAGACGCTTCGACATCCGTACGTGCGCGTGTGGGCGGTCGACGCGCGGCGGCAACTCGGCACCGACTCCGCCCTGACCGCCCAGCTCTGCTGTGTCGCCGCGGCGGCCGCGGTGCGGGCCGGCGCCACAGTGGAAATCGACGTGCCGATGCGCGCCGGGGTGCTGCACCTGCCGTCGCTCGGCACGTTGACGGTACCGGAACCGGTGACCGGCGCCGCCGTGCTGACCGTCGAGCCGGGCAGGTGGCGCCTGCGGCACAAAGCCGGCACCACCCTGGTGTCCTTCGACGGAGAGCTGTACGCCACGGCGCCGCAGGTGACGGGGGGCCACTGGCGGGCCAACCGCCGGCTCGCCTTTGCCGGTAGGACGATCCTGTTCGAGGACCTCGACCCGCATCGGGACTGCCACGACTGGAAGGCCGCGGAGCGCCCCGACGCTTCGGCGCTGGCCCGTTGGGGCGAGGTGCTGTCCGGTGCGTGGTCGAGCATCGAGGCCGAGCTGCCGCACCAGGCCGCCGCCGTGCGGATCGGACTGCGGGCGGTGGTGCCGCTCGTCGACGATCCCACCGGTACGCTGCGCAGCTCCACCGCCCGGCAGGCGTTCGCGTCGGTCGGCGTCGCGTTGGCCGACGCTCCCGCCACGGCCGTGATGATCGCCCACGAGTTCCAGCACAGCGTGCTCGGGGCCCTGCTCGACCTGTGTGACCTCTTCACTCCCAGTCCCGCCGTCCGACTGACGGTGGGCTGGCGAGCCGACCCACGGCCGGTCGAGGGGGTGCTGCAGGGCACCTACGCGCACCTCACCATCACCGAGATGTGGCGGCAGCGGGCCAGCCGGGAGGCGCCGGGCGGCCCGGCGCACCAGCGCCACGAGCAGTTCCGGGCCTGGACCGCCGATGCCGCCGACGCCCTGCTAAGCAGCGGGGCGTTGACGCCGGCCGGCGACCGGTTCGTCCGTCGACTCGCGGCGGCGTTGACACCGTGACCACCACCGTGCGGGTGGCCACCGCGACGGAGCTGGCCGACCAGCTCGCGGCGGCGGGACTCGCCCCGGGACGCCACGTACTTGTGCACGCGTCGATGCGGGCGGTCGGTCCGGTGGACGGTGGCGTGGCGACCCTGCTCACCGCGCTGCGCCGGGTCGTCGGTCGGGCCGCCGTCGTGGTACCCGCACAGACCGCCTACAACTCCACGTCCAGCCCCGAGTTCCGCGCAGCGACCAGCGGACTCACCCCCGACGGGGTGGCCCGGCACATCGACCGGATCGAGGCCTTCGACCCCGCCGGCACACCGTCGCGCGGGATGGGGGTGCTCGCCGAGCAGGTCCGCCGGAGCCCGTCCGCCGTCCGCAGCGGACATCCGCAGACCTCCTTCGCCGCCGTCGGTCACGGCGCGACCGACCTGATGCGGGTGCACGACCTCGACTGCCACCTGGGGGAGCGGTCCCCGCTGGGCGCCCTGTACGACGCCGACGCGACGGTGCTGCTGCTGGGGGTCGACCACCGGGTCTGCACCGCCTATCACCTCGCCGAGTACCGGCTGCCGACGCCGCGGACCCGCGCCTACTGCTGCTTCGTACGCGACGGCGACCGTCGGCTGCGAATGGACTTCACCGGCCTCGATCTCGACGACAGTGACTTCGGCCGGCTCGGCCGGGCGTTGGAGCGGTCGCCCGATCCGGTGGTGGTCCACGGCCGGGTCGGCGGCGCGGTCACGCGCAGCATGCCCATGCGCCGCACGGTCGACTTCGCGGTCGGCTGGATGGCCCGTCACCGTCAACTTCGTGACGCTGGTGAGTGTTGGTCCTTTCACGTATCGTGATGCTCGCCTGACGTGCGGACGGTTGGGGGAGCGGCGGTGCGACTCGGCTCAGCCACTCCCAATCGGGAGCGGCCTCGATGACGCCAGACGAGACAGAGTCGCCCTCCGGGCAGCAGCCCTGCTACTTCTTCCTCAGTCACGCACATCCGGCCACCGTCGATCGCACCGTCGAGCTCGACTACTACGAGCGGACGGTGTTCGAGGATCTGGCCCGGGTGGTCGGTGAGCTGCCGAGGGAGCGGCCGCACTGGCGTACCGGCATGTTCCGGCCGTGCGGCGACCCCTCGACCAGGTCGGCGGCTCGCGTCGAGCGGGCCCTGGCCACGGTCGCGGTCTTCGTCGCACTTCGTTCGGAGTGCTACGACACCGACGGGGTGGCCGCCGCGGAACGCGCCGCTTTTCTCCGGCAACCGGCGACCCTGCACTCCCGGCTGCCGGGCCAGCGCCTGTTGCCGGTGCTGTGGGAGGTGCCGCCGGGCAGCGCGGGTGCGGCCACCGTCGCGGCCATCCCGGATGTGCCGCAGTACGCCGAGACCGGACTGATCGCCCTCAGTCGCCGACGCGGTGAGCGCGATGCGTACGAGCGGGTGTTGGCGTACCTCGGTGACTCGATCATCGAGCTGGCCGAGGGTCGGGCCGGTGCCCCGCCGCCCACCCCTTGGCCGCCGCGGCCGCCCCAGGCGCGACCGGCGTTCGTGATCGCGACGCTCGCCGTGCCACCGGGAGCCGATCCGGCCGGCGACGCTGCGCCTGCGGCACGGCAGGACGACTCCGGCCGTCTGCGACAGATGGCGAGGCAGGTCGCCGCAACCGTCGACCGCACCAGGTTCGCCGTGCAACTGGTCGAGGTGGGCGCCGGGTACGAGCAGTTGGGGCGCCGGCCGGCCGTGCTGCTGGTCGCGGAGCGGGCGTGGGCCGACCCGACGATCGGGGTGAACGTGCGGCGCCTGTTGGCGGCGCTGCCCGCCTGGGTGCAGCCGTTGATCGTACCGGCCGGCGACGAACCCCTCCGGGCTCCCGAGGACGACGGGTGGGTCGGGCGGCCGGCCCGGGCCGCCGTCCGGCACCGGGTGCCTCGACCCCGCATCATGGCCGCCGTCGACGATCCGCTCACGATCATCGCGGTCGCGATCGGCCGGGCCGTCCGCCATTTCGACGACGAACACCTGGTGGAGCGCCGGTACCCGCCCCGACCTCGGTCGAACAGCCATCCGGAGGAGTAGCCGACATGACGGACACCCGGGACGGTCAGATCATCACGTTCTACTCCTACAAGGGCGGCACCGGCCGGACCATGGCGCTTGCCAACACGGCGTGGATTCTCGCCGCGAACGGCCATCGGGTGCTCGTCGTCGACTGGGATCTGGAGTCGCCGGGACTGCACCGCTTCTACCGTCCGTTCATTCACGAGGGCATGCTCCGCGGCGCCGGTGGTGTGATCGACATGCTGGTGGGCTACGAGGGGGCGGCGAAGGAGGCGGCGGGTCGCGACCCGGCTGCGCCCGGCGAGCTACGGCACGCGACCTTCGCCGACGTGCGACGGCACGCCTTCTCGATCAACTGGCGGTGGCCTCCGGGTGGAACCCTGGACTTCCTCGGCGCGGGCCGGCACAACCACAGTTACAGCCGCTCGATCTCCGGACTCGACTGGGACCACTTCTACGAGGTGCTGGCCGGCGGCGCGTTCTTCGACGCGCTGCGCGCGGACATGAAGCGCAACTACGACTACACGCTCATCGACAGCCGTACCGGGCTCAGCGACGTGGCGGACATCTGCACGGTGCACCTGCCGGACACCCTGGTCGCCTGCTTCACCCTCAGCGAGCAGGGCATCGAAGGCGCCGCCGAGGTGGCCCAGTCGATCAACCGCAAGACGATGCCCCGGCGGATCCGGGTGCTGCCGGTGGCGATGCGGATCGATCCGGCCGAGAAGCTCAAGGCGGACACCGGCCGGTTGGTGGCCCGGCAGCGCTTCGACGGCCTGCCGGCGCACCTCGGCGACGAGGCGCGGGAACGCTACTGGGCCCAGGTGCAGGTGCCGTATCTCGCCTACTACGCGTACGAGGAGACGCTGGCGACGATCGAGGACAGTTCGGGTGCGCCCGGCAACCTGCTCGGTGCGTTCGAGAAGCTGACCGATGTGATCAGCGAGGGCCGGGTGACCCGGCTGCCCACCATGGACGAGGCCGACCGCGTGCGGGTCAAGGCGCAGTTCGTGCGGATGGCGGCGGTCCGCGAGACCGAGGTGGCGCTGCGGTACGACATCGCCGGTGTCAGCTGGGCCGAATGGATCTCCTGGATCCTGCGTGAGGTCGGCGTTCAGGTGCACGACCCGGGTCCGGTGGGGCGCCTGGAGGGTGTCGCCGTGGCCGCGCGTCCACTGGTGATCAACACTGTCTCGGAGGAGGTCGAGCTGGGGCTCAACGCCGCCCTGATGCGCCCCTCGCGCCGGCCGCTGATCGTGCACGTCGGCACGGCCCAGTCCACCGTGCTCCCGGTGACCGCCGCCAACTCCATCCGGCTTGGCCGGCTGGACGAGCGTCCCGCCGCGGAGCAGCTGCTGCAACTGGTCGGCTTCCCGCCACCGAAGACCGAGTTCCTGATCGGGGCGCCGCGCTTCCCCGGCCGACCGCAGACCGTCTTCCAGGCGCCGCCACGAAACCTGCTCTTCACCGGCCGGGACGGGCTGCTCGGGTCGCTGCGCGGGCTGTTGCGCGCCCAGAGCGACGCCGCCGTGCCCGTGGTGTTGCAGGGCATGGGCGGGTTCGGCAAGACCCAGCTCGTCACCGAGTACGCCCACCGGTTCCGGGGCGCGTACGACGTGGTCTGGTGGATCGACGCGGACGGCGCCGCGGACGTCGACGGTGGGCTCTACGATCTCGGCCGTCGACTCGGCATGAACCTCTCCAGCAGCGTGCGCGAGGGGGCGCAGACGGTCAAACAGGCGTTGTCCCGTGGCGAGGGCGGACTGCGCTGGCTGGTGGTCTTCGACAACGCCGAGCGGCTGGACCGGATCCGGCAGTTGCTGCCCAACGGCCCGGGGCATGTGGTCATCACCTCCCAGGGCCCGGGTTGGCTGGAGCAGGCGCACGTCGTACCGGTGGACGTGTTCGACCGGACCGAGAGCGTCAACCACCTCCGCCGCCTGCTGCCCGATCTCGGCGAGCGGGACGCCGACCGGATCGCCGAGGCGCTCGGCGATCTGCCGATCGCCGTGGCCGCCGCCGCGGCGTGGCTGGTCGAGACCCATTCGCCGGTGTCGGAGTACCTGGCGGCGATCGAGCAGGGTGACCTCGGTGCCCTGGGCTCGGAGGCGGACATCGGTCGGGTCGAGGCGGCGTGGCGGCTGTCGCTGGACCAGTTGGCGACCCGCCGTCCGGCCGCCTACCGCCTGTTGCAGCTCTGCGCGGTGATGGCCCCCGAGGTGTCGCTCGACATCGTCTACAGCACCGCGATGGCCGAGCACCTGCGGGCCATCGACCCGACGGTCACCAGCCGGCTGATGATCAACAGGCTGGTGGAGCAGATCAAGCGGCTGGCGCTGCTCCGGCTGGACCAGCAGAGCGAGTACGACAGCCAGGGCACCGAACGCGAGAGCACCCGGATCGTGATCCACCGCCTGCTGCACTCGGTGGTGCGATCCCGGATGACCGAGGACGAGATCGAGGACGCCAAACACCAGGTGCACCTGCTGATCGCGTCGGCTGCCCGCACGCTCGGCGAGGTGGATCTGCAGGACGAGTGGCGCAAGTACCGGATGCTGTGGCCGCACGTCGAGGTCTCCGACGGCACGACCTGTGACTTCGCCCCGGTCCGGCAACTGCTCGTCGACCAGGTCCGCTACTTCTTCGTGCGTGGCAATCCCGACGGCGGGCTGGAGGTGGCCGAGCGGGTCGAGGCCGCCTGGACCGAGGCCCTCGGTCGGAACCTCGCCGAACCGGTGCGCCGCGAGGTGCTCGTGCAGCTTCTGCAACTGCGGTTCAACAAGGCGAATGTGCTGCGCGACAAGGGTGCGTTCCAGGAGTCCTACGATCTGGACCGGGACGTGCACGCCCAGCAGGTCGAACTCCTCGGCGGCGACCACGCCGACGCGCTGATGACGGCCGGCAGCCTCGGCGGGGACCTGCGTGGGCTCGGGCGCTACCCGGAGGCGCTCCAGCGCGACATCGACACCTACCACGCCTGGCGTCGAGAGTTCGGTGACGACCATGCGCGTACCCTCAACGCCCTGAGCAACCTGGCGGTCTCGCGGCGGCTGATGGGTGACGTGACCGAAGCGCTGCGGCTGGATCAGGAGGTCTACGAACGACGCCGGCAGCTGCTCGGCGAGGACAATCTCAGCACGCTGCAGTCTGCGACGTCACTCGGGCGGGATCTGCGCGACGCCGGTGACTACCCACGCTCCGTCGAGTTGTTGACCCAGGTGCGGGACGTCTACGCGACGGTGATGGGGGAACAGGCCCGGTTCGTGTACGACGCCAACGCCAACCTGGCCGTGTCGCTGCGCAGCGCCGGCCGGACCCGCCAGGCAAGCGAACTGCTGGAGGTGGCCTACCACCGACTGGCGGAGATCCTCGGGCCGGACCACCCGGAGACGCTGGCCTGCCGGCTGAGCCGTTCGGTGACCCTGCTCGAACTGGGGGACTGGGAACAGGCGGAGACGGAGACCAGCGCCGTACGCCGCGCGTACGCGCGGCAGCTCGGTGAGCGGCACCCGCACAGCCTGGTGTGCCTGAACAACCACGCTGCCGCGGTGCGGGCGCGCGGTGACATCGACGCGGCCCGGTCGCCGGCTCGGCAGGCGTGGGAGGGGCTCGGAGCGGTCCTCGGTGATCGGCATCCGTCCACCGTGGCCGCCCAGATCAATGTGGCCGTCATCGAGGCCGACCTGCATGAGCCCGCCGAGGCGCTCACCCTGCTCAGTGCCGCCGCCGACCTGCTGACGGACCTGCTCGGGCCGGCGCATCCGCACACCCTGCGCTGCCGGGCGAACCACGCCCTCATCCAGCGTCAGGTGCACGGTGTGGACCACCAGGCGCAGGTCGACGAGGCAATCGAGGCGGTGGTGGCCAGGATCGGCGGCAACCACCCGTCGGTGGCGGAACTGAAACGGGGACGCCCGGTACGCCGGATCATCGACCCGCACCCGTTCTGAGGCGGGCGTTCGGCTCACCAGTTCGACAGCCAGTCCAGCATCTCGGGCAGGATCTCGACGGCACCGAAGTGGGCGGCGCCCGGCTGGACGTCGACCTGCGCGGTGTGGATCTGCCGGGCGAGCCACATGGTGTGGCTCACCGGCGCGAAGTTGTCCTGTTCGCCGTGCCACAGCCGGACCGGAGCGGTGATCGCCGACAGGTTGAATCCCCAGTCCTGTCGTAGCGCCAGCACGTCGTCGATCCACCCCTGCGGGCCGCTGCGCAGCGCCTCACGGTACGCCTGGGCGATCAGGCGTCGGATCGCCAGATCCCGCACGACGCGCCGGTCCGGCCAGGTCATGTCCGTCTCCAACTGGGTAAGCAGACTCTCCGGGTCGCGCCGGGTCCGCGCGGCCTGTGCCCGCAGCCGCTCCGTCAGCCGGAGCCGATCGTCGGTGGCGGCGGTGAAGTCCCGCACGTTGCTGGCCGTCATCCCACCGAACCATTCGAGATCTGCAACGTCGGGTCTGGCAAAGCCCACGAGTACCGCCGTACGGGTGACCGCGTGGGGCAGCAGCGCCGCGCAGGCCAGCGCGTGTGGTCCGCCGCCGGAACGTCCGACCACGGAGAACCGGCAGATGTCCAGGTCCTCCGCGATAGCGGCGATGTCCTCGGCCGCGTCGGCGACGGTACGTCCGGGGCGGGGTGTGGAGCCGCCGTAGCCGGGCCGGTCGTAGCTGATCAGCCGGATGCCGTACCGGTACAGGACTCCGCTTCGTGGTTTCGGGCCGCTGCGGCTGCCGGGCGTGCCGTGCAGCAGGAAGATGGGTACCCCGTCGGGCTTGCCGGTGATCTCCACAGTCAACCGACGACCGCCGGCACCGGTCGCGAACCGCACCTCCGTTGCCAGGCGTGTTCCCCTTCCACTCGTCGGGGACCGCGATACCCGGCGGCGCCCAGGTCGCAGCCGTCGATGTCGTCAGGAGTTCAGCGTAGCCCGAGGTGCCAGCCGACTCGACCATCCGACACCCGAAACATCGAACGGCGGTCATGCGTGGCGGTGTCGACGTCGCGCCCGTGACCCGATCAGACACCGGTGACGTGACGTGCGGCCTAGAGTCGGGGCATGCCGGAGATCGTCCAGTTGCTGGCTTCACCCGTACACCGATTCGTGGGCCGGCCGGCGGACGGGCCGGAGCCGGCACCGGCCGATGAGCTGGTCGACGAGATCCAGATCCGGGCCGAGCTGGGCATCGTGGGGGACCGGTACTTCGGCAAGGCTGCGCACCGGCAGGCGAGCGTCACCGTCATCGCGGCCGAGTCGTTGCCGCCGGGGGCCGGCCTGGCTCAGGTCCGGCGCAACATCCTGACCAGTGGCATCACCGTGGACGACCTGCTCGGCTCGGTGCTGGTGCTCGACTCGGGACAGGGGCCGGTGCGGCTGCGGCTGAACCGGGCGGCACACCCGTGCGCCTGGATGGACGTGACCGTCGGGCCGGGCGCGTGGCGCGGCCTGCGCGGCAGAGGAGGCGCCCGCTGCACCCCGCTGACCGACGGCATCCTGCGGGTCGGTCCGGTCGACGTGGCGGTGGAGGCCGACCCGGCGCGGTGGACCTGAGCCCGACCGGTCCGGTCGGCGTGACGGCGCGGGCCCGGCCGGGTGCACCGCTGTGGGGGAGCGCCCGCCGAAGTACGGCGCGGCGACGTTTGCGCTGCCGTCAAGACATCGATCCGCATTCACCCGGGCCCATGACACTCGGTTGCCGTCACGCACCGTGTGCCTCATGTCCTGCCTCCCGATGCTCCCTCTCCTCGCTTTGCTCTGCTTCAACCCACGCAGTAGCCGCCGACCTGCGGTGACGCATCGGGAGCGATGCGCCATTCGACGAGCTGGCGACACGGAGCGTGACCGTTGCGTCGGTTGAAGCAGAGCAAAGCGTGGTGCAGGTGGGTTGCCGGTCGGGCGCGATGTTGCCGAGGGTGACGAATCCGCGCCGGCTGGCCGCTGGTGCGGTTGGCCATACCGGGCGATCTTGCCGAGCGCCGGGCAACGGGTGCCGGGTGGGGCGGGGTCAGCGGCGGATGCCGCCGGTGGCGAGCAGGCGGGCGATCGGGAGGGTGGCGGCACCGAGCGCCACCGCGTCGACGCCGAGCCGGCCCAGCTCGATGGTGGTCTGCGCGTACGGCGCGCGGAGGGCCTGGCGGCCGGCGGCCACGCGGATGGCGGGCAGCAGTCCGCCCAGCGCCATCGCGGCCCACCCGCCCAGCACCACCCGCTCCGGGTTGAACAGGTTGATCAGATTGGCCACACCGGCGCCCAGGTAGTCGGCGGTCTCGTCGAGTACCCGCCGGGCGGTCTCCGACTTCTCCGCCGCCGCCACCAGCGCGCCGAGCTGGGACTCCTCGTCCTCGCCGGGCACCGGCCGGCCGCGCCGGGCCTCCCGGTAGCGGTCGATGACCGCCTCGGCCCCGACGTACGCCTCCAGGCAGCCGCGAGCACCACAGCGGCAGGGCCGGCCGCCGTACACCAGGGTGGTGTGACCCCACTCGCCGGCGCTGCTGGACGCGCCCCGGTAGGTGACGCCGTTGGTCACCACGGCCGCGCCGACACCGGAGCCGACCAGGGCGAACACGGCGTGCCGGGCGCCCCGACCGGCACCGAACCACATCTCGGCCTGGCCGAGGGTCTTCGCGCCGTTGTCGAGGTGCAGTGGCAGGTCGGTGCCCTCGGCGACCAGCTGTTGCAGCGGCACCCGGTGCCAGCCCAGGGTCTGTGCGTCCACGATCGCGTGGGCGCCCTGTTCGACCACCCCGGAGACGCCGATGCCGACGCCCAGCACCTCGGACCGGGCGATCCCGGAGTCGGCCAGCACCCGGTCGATGCCGGCCAGCACGTGCCCGGCCACCGTCGCCGGCTCGGTGCCGTTGTGCTCCAGCGGGTACTCGACGCTGCCCAGCACGGTCATCGTGAGGTCGAACAGCTCGACGCGTACCCGGGTCTCGCCCACGTCGACGCCGATCACGACGGCGTGACGCGGTGCCACCCGCAACATCATGCTTGGCCGGCCACCGTCGGACTCGGCGGCGCCGGCCTCCATCACCAGGCCCTCGTCGATCAGGTCGCCGACCACGTTGCTGACCGCCGGCTGGCTGAGCCCGGTGCCCCGGACGAGATCCTGCCGGGTGAGCGGGCCGTCGAGGAAGATCCGGGACAGTAGGGCCGACCGGTTGCGTAACCGGACGCTGCGGTTCGTCGCCCGCACCAGCTCCACGTGTCACCTCATCCCGTCGGCCGCCCCCGGCGACTGTACGACCCCATGCTTGACGACCCTCCGCCGAACCATTTTAATGACGACATTAATTAAGCCGTGATGTAACTCCCCCCACCACCATCCTGAGATCGAAGGGGTAGACCGTGTCGAGACGACACCTCGCGATACTCACCGCGACCGTCCTGGCCGCCGCGTCGCTCACCGCCTGCGGCTCCGGCGACGAGCCGGGCGAGGGCGGCAAGACCCTCACGTACTGGGCCAGCAACCAGGGCGCCAGCCTGGAGGCCGACAAGGAGATCCTCCAGCCGGAGCTGGACAAGTTCGAACAGCAGACCGGCATCAAGGTCAATGTCGAGGTCGTGCCCTGGTCCGACCTGCTCAACCGACTGCTGGCCGCCGCCACCACCGGGCAGGGCCCGGACGTGGTGAACATCGGCAACACCTGGTCGGCCTCGCTGCAGGCCACCGGCGCGCTCGTCGAGTTCGACGACGCCACCCTGGACAAGGTCGGCGGCAAGGACCGATTCGTCCCGGCCGCGCTCGCCGCCGCCGGAGCACCCGACCAGCCCCCGGCCGCCGTGCCGCTCTACAGCCTCGCCTACGCGCTCTACTACAACAAGCAGTCGTTCGCCGACGCCGGCATCACCGCCCCACCCACCACCTGGGAGGAACTGGCCGAGGTCGGCCGGAAGCTCACCGGCGACGGCACGTGGGGTCTCGCCGTGGAGGGGGCCAACCCGTCGGAGAACGCCCACCACGCCTTCACCTTCGGCCAGCAGTACGGCGGCAACTGGTTCGACGCCGCCGGCCAGCCGACCTTCGACACCCCGCAGAACGTCGCCGCCGTCAAGCGCTACGTCGACCTGATGGCCGTCGACAAGATCGTCAACCCGAGCAACGCCGAGTACGCGCAGAACCAGTCCGTCTCCGACTTCGCCAACGGCAAGGCCGCGATGCTGCTCTGGCAGGCCGCCGGCGCGAACCTCAAGTCACAGAACATGGCGGCCGACGCCTACGGGGTGGCCCCGGTGCCGTTCCTGGCCAGCCCGCCGGCCGGTGGCAAACAGGTGAACAGCATGGTCGCCGGCATCAACATCGCCGTGTTCAAGCACACCAAGAACCTCGACGGGGCGCTGGAGTTCGTCAAGTTCATGACCAGCGACACCGAGCAGGTCACGTTGAACAAGACGTACGGCTCGCTACCGGCGGTCGGCACCGTCGCCGCCGACCCCGCCTTCGCCGCCGACGAGCAGCAGGTCCTCGCGCAGACCCTGGCCACCACCGCGGCACCGCTGCCGCAGGTGCCCGAGGAGAGCACCTTCGAGACGCTCGTCGGCACCGCCATCAAGGAACTCTTCGCCGACGCGGCCAGCGGCAGGCCGGTCACCGAGGACAGCGTCCGGGAGAAGCTGACCCGGGCCCAGCAGCAGATGCGCTGACCACGGACCGCTGGCCGTGGGAGGTGCCGCCGACCCTCCCACGGCCAGCCCGCGAAGGGACCTCGATGACCACCACCACCTCGCCACCCGCCGCCGACCGTGCCGCCGGCACCGGCCGCCCGACCCGCCCCGCAGCCCGCCGGCCCCGCCGGTCCCTGCTGCCGTACCTGCTGCTCGCCCCGGCCGTCGTGCTGGAGCTGGCCATCCACGTCGTCCCGATGCTCGTCGGTGCCTGGATGAGCCTGCTGGAGCTGACCCAGTTCCACATCCGCGACTGGTCCGGCGCACCCTTCGTCGGGCTGGACAACTACCGGGTGGTGTTCGACCTCGACTCCGCCGCCGGAGCCGAACTGCTGCGCTCGTTCCGGGTCACCGTCGTCTACACGGTGCTGTCGGTGGGCCTGTCCTGGGTGCTCGGCACCACCGCCGCCGTCCTGCTGCAACGACCGTTCCGGGGCCGGGCCGTGCTGCGGGCGCTCTTCCTCACCCCGTACGCGCTGCCGGTCTACACCGCCGTGATCACCTGGACCTTCCTCTTCCAGCGCGACACCGGCCTGGTCAACCACGTCCTGGTCGACCAGCTGGGCCTGGTCGACGAGCCGCCGTTCTGGCTGATCGGCGACAACAGCTTCGTGGCTCTGCTGATCGTCTCGATCTGGCGGACCTGGCCGTTCGCCTTCCTCTGCGTGATGGCCGGCCTGCAGAACATTCCCGACGAGCTGTACGAGGCCGCCGCGATGGACGGCGCCGGGTTCTGGCGGCGACTGCGCTCGGTGACCCTGCCGATGCTGCGTCCGGTGAACCTGGTCCTGCTGCTGGTGCTCTTCCTCTGGACCTTCAACGACTTCAACACCCCGTACGTCCTCTTCGGTGGCTCCGCACCGGCCGAGGCCGACCTCATCTCGCTGCACATCTACCGCAGCTCGTTCCAGACCTGGGACTTCGGCACCGGCTCGGCCATGTCGGTGGTGCTGCTGCTGTTCCTGCTTCTGGTCACCGCCGGATACCTGCTGCTGACCAACCGACGGAGGAACGATGCGTGAGACCGCCGCCGAACGCTTGTCGCGCCGGGTCGTGCTGACCCTGCTCGCCGGCTTCGTCCTCGTCCCGCTCTACGTGATGGTCAGCTCGGCGCTCAAACCGTTGCAGGACGTGCAGGGCGCCTTCACCTGGTGGCCCCGGCGTCCCACCGGGCAGGCGTTCGTGGACATGTGGTCGACGGTCCCGCTCGGCCGCTACCTGCTCAACAGCCTGCTGGTGGCAAGCGTCGCCGCCATCTTCTCGGTCAGCGTGGCGATCTTCGCCGCGTACGCGGTCAGTCGCTACCGGTTCCGGGGCCGGCAGGTCTTCTCGGTGACCGTGCTGTCGACGCAGATGTTCCCCGGCATCCTGTTCCTGCTGCCGCTGTTTCTGATCTACGTCAACCTCGGCAACGCCACCGGCATCGCGCTCTACGCCAGCCGCACCGGCCTGATCATCACGTACCTGACCTTCTCGCTGCCCTTCTCGATCTGGATGCTGGTCGGCTACTTCGACTCCATCCCGCGCGGGCTGGACGAGGCCGCCCAGGTCGACGGCGCCGGACCGCTGCGCACCCTGTTCCAGGTGGTGCTGCCGGCCGCCGTGCCCGGCGTGGTCGCGGTGACCGTGTACGCCTTCATGACCGCCTGGGGTGAGGTGCTGTTCGCCTCGGTGCTGACCAACGAGGACAGTCGCACCCTCGCCGTCGGCCTGCAGGGCTACTCCACCCAGTTCAACGTCTACTGGAACCAGGTGATGGCCGCCTCGCTGGTGGTCAGCGTGCCGGTGGTCGCCGGGTTCCTGGCGTTGCAGCGCTACTTCGTCGCCGGCCTGACCGCCGGAGCGGTCAAGTGAGCCCGTCCACCCGAACCGAGGAGAACCGACCCGTGCCGGACCTGTCCCCGCTGCCGCCCGACTTCCTCTGGGGTGTCGCCACTTCGGCCTACCAGATCGAGGGCGCCGTCACCGCCGACGGCCGCAGACCCTCCATCTGGGACACCTTCTGCACCCGACCGGGCGCCATCGACAACGGCGACACCGGGGAGGTGGCCTGCGACCACTACCACCGGTGGCCGCAGGACGTGGCGCTGATGCGGGGTCTCGGCGTCGGGGCGTACCGTTTCTCGGTGGCCTGGCCCCGGGTCCGGCCCGACGGGGTCGGCCGGGTCAACGCCGCCGGCCTGGACTACTACGACCGCCTGACCGACGGGCTGCTGGCCGCCGGCATCCGGCCGTACGTCACCCTCTACCACTGGGATCTGCCGCAGGCGTTGCAGGACCGGGGTGGCTGGCCGCGCCGGGAGACCGCCGAGGCGTTCGCCGACTACGCCGCCGTGGTCGCGGCCCGCCTCGGCGACCGGGTGAGCGACTGGTGCACCGTCAACGAGCCGCTCTGTATCGCCTGGATCGGCCACCTGGAGGGACGGATGGCCCCCGGCGAGCGGGACCTGGGCCGGGCCGTGTCCGCCGCCCACCACGTGCTGCTCGGCCACGGTCTGGCCACCGCCGCGATCCGGGCCCACGCCGCCCGGCCGGCGTCGATCGGCCCGGTGCTCAACCTCAGCCCGATCGACGCGGCAAGTGACAGCCCCGCCGACGTGGCCGCGGCCCGCCGGCTGGACGGGCACGTCAACCGCTGGTGGCTGGATCCGCTGCACGGCCGCGGCTACCCGGCCGACATGGTCGCCACCTACGGCGTCGAGCCGCCGGTACGCGGCGACGACCTCGCGGTGATCGCCGCGCCGGCCGACTTCCTCGGCGTCAACTACTACTTCCGGCAGGTGGCGGCCGACGACCCGGACGGTCCGGCACCGTACGCCCGGCAGGTCCCGGTGCCCGGCGCGGCGCACACCGCGATGGACTGGGAGGTGCACCCCGAGGGCCTGGAGCGGCTCCTGGTGGAGGTGAGCCAGGAGTACGCCCCGGCCCGGCTCCTGGTCACCGAGAGCGGCTCCGCCTGGCCGGACGTGGTCACCGCCGACGGCACCGTCGACGACGCCGAGCGTACCGACCACCTGGAACGACACCTGGCCGCCTGCGCCGCGGCGGTCGGCCGGGGTGCGCCGGTGGCCGGCTACTTCGCCTGGTCGCTGCTGGACAACTTCGAATGGGCGTACGGCTACGACAAGCGGTTCGGTCTGGTGCACGTCGACTACGCCACCCAACGGCGGACGGTCAAGGCCAGCGGTCACCGTTACGCCGAGCTGATCCGCTCCCACCAGCGGCGCAGCGCGACGGCCGACACCGTCGTGGTGCGCGGATGAGCCTGCCGACGGGGCCCGGGACGCCCCGGGTGCCGCGCCGGGCGGCACCTGGGGCACCCGTGCGTCGGCCGTCGGCACCCGGATGGTCAGGAGTCGGACTCGTCGTGGCGCTTCGGCAGCGCCCAGGGGTCGACCGGGACGGGCAGGACGACGATCTCGTCGGCTCGGGCGCGTAGCTTACGGGCCAGGCCCTGGCTGGCGAGGCTGAAGCCGATGGTGAAGCTGTCGGTCATCCCGGCGTTCGGTGTCACCGAGTCGGCCTGCTGGCGCAACTCCCTGGCCAGCGCGTTGCGCCAGCGTATTTCGGGCTCGGTGAGCCCGCAGTTCGCCTGCTCCTCGGCAAGTCGCTGCCAGAGAGAGCGCAGCTCGTCCTCGCTGGCCCGCAGGGCGTCCAGGACCTCCGGCAGGGTGTCGATCTCCGGTAGCGCGGCCAGCACGAGATTGGCGATGGTCGACGCCAGCTCGGTCGAGTTGACCCCGGTGTCGAGGCCGTAGCGAACGAGTTCGTTGCCGACCAGGGTTCGCCGATCTTGCGCTCGCAGAGCCGGATCGGTCGGCAGCCCCGCGACGTGTAGCTCGACGGCGAGCCGTACCTTGTTGGGGCGGTCGTCCGGCACCGAGGGTGCCGGGCTGTTGCCGGCGGGGTCCGGGCGCGACTGCGCGGGCACGGTGGAGGCGCGTGCCTCCAGGGAGCGCACGAAGGCATCACTTCCGGCGGCGAATCCGATGGCATTGGGGCCGGTCCTCGTCGCGGTGTTGCGTCGCAGCAGCCGGGCCTCGTCCCGCAACGCCTCGCTGAGATCGGTCCCGGGCGGCGGCAACTCGACCGTCCAGGGGCTGCGGTCCAACTCCGCCTGTACCCGCTCGATCGTCTGCTCCATGGTGGCCTGGGCAGCGCGGGCGTCGTCGAGCAGACGCAGGTCGGGCAGCACGTCGAGGATCTCGCGGGCCATCGCCAACGGCACGTCCGCGGCGGTCCCGGGCAGCGCCCTGGCCAGCACCGTGGCGACGGTGCTGCGGCGTTGTTGATCTGCGTCGACCATTCCCGACCTCTACCCTGTGACTGTCAGATCGTCGACCCGCAGTGGTCACCCGACCTCCGTCGGCGGATCGGCCCGGCTGTCGGGGACTCTACTGAAGACGGTGAACAGCCACCGCTGGCGCTCAGCCGCTGAACTCGGCGCGTTGCACGGCGAGGAGGGCGCCGGACCGCCGGTGAAGACCAGGTAGAAATCGACGTTCGCGAATCAAGGCTAGGAGCTTGCGCCTCGGCGGGCAAGGCGAGTGCCTGCTGCGCGTCCCGGGATCGGCCGATGTTGTCGCACCCGCGGTTTAAGGTCGCCGCGATTCGTCGACAGGAGGGGGCCGCATGGTTCAGAACCGGGTCGTGGAGTTCGTCGACCGGGACCTACAGGGGGCACGGTTCGACAGGTCGACGTTGGCCGGGGCGGTGATGCGCGGCGTCGACGTGCGGGGGCTCGACATCGACGCACCCTGGCTGGCGGACGGGCCGCTGCTGGTCAACGGGATCGATGTCGTGCCGTTCGTCGAGTCCGAGCTCAACCGGCGGTTCCCGGGTCGGGAGCTGAAGCAGGCCGGGGACCCGGAGGGACTGCGGGCGGCGTGGGCGGCGCTCGAACGGGCCTGGGCGGCCGCGGTCGAGCGTGCGAACGCGATGCCGGCCGGTGTCCTCGACGCCTCGGTCGACGGCGAGTGGTCCTTTACGCAGACGCTGCGGCACCTCGCGTTCGCCGCCGACGCCTGGCTCGGCAAGGCAGTGCTACGCCTGCCGCAACCTTTCCATCCGCTCGGGCAGCCGCACGTCGAGTACACGACGGACGGCTTCGACACCTCGATCTTCGCAACGGAGCAGCCGACGTTGGCCGAGGTGCTCGACCTGCGGGCCGGGCGGCAGGCCATGGTGCGCGAGTTCCTCGCCACCGTCACCCCGGAACTGCTCGCCGAGCCTCGACGGAACCCGTGGTCAGCCGAGACCGAGGTGTCGGTCCTGCACTGCCTCCACGTGATCTTCGATGAGGAGTGGGAGCACCTCCGCTACGCCCTGCGTGACCTCGCGACTGTCGGCGCCGCGCCGGCCGACGGCTGACCACCTCGACTCAGCGGACCGCCGCCGAACGATGGTTTGGCGGCGCGATCGCTGAGCTCCACGAAGCCGGCGGCGGCGCGCCGGCTTCGTTGGCACGCAAGCCAGCGCGTCTATCTGCGCAGGATCTCCACGTATCCGTCGGTGGCGTGCACCCGGATCCGCTGCCCGTCGGTGATCAGCGTGGTGGCATCCGCCACCCCGACAACGGCTGGCAGGCCGTACTCCCGGGCGATCACCGCGCCGTGGGTCATGTGTCCGCCGACTTCCGTCACCAGGCCGGCGACGGCGACGAACAGGGGTGTCCAGCTGGGGTCGGTGTGGGTGGTGACGAGGATGTCGCCCGGTTCCAGGTCGGCGCGGCCCAGGTCCAGGATGATCCGGGCGCGTCCCTCCACGGTCCCGGTGGAGACCGGCAGGCCGACCAGGGCACCGGCCGGCACGTCGTCACGCCGGTACACCCCGTCGACGGCTTCACCGTCGGAGGTGAGCACCCGGGGCGGCCGGAGCGCCTGGTACGACCGGAACTCCTCCCGGCGCCGTCGGACGAGGCCGGCGTCGACGTGGTGGGTGCGTACGGCGTCGTGGAATTCACCGAAGGTGAGGAAGAAGACGTCCTCCGGCTCGCGGATCACCTGTGCCCGCACCAGACGTTCGGCCTCGGCCAGCAGGGCCTGCTTGTAGAGGAAGTAGCGGCTGATGATGTCGTACTTCGGGTACTCCCGATAGCCGGTGAAGGTCCGGACCCGGTCGATCATGCGCCTGGCCTCGGTCGCCTTGCGCTCCCCGTCCGGCAGGCGGCGCAGCCGGGACAGCACCTCCTGCGCCTTCTGTTCCGCAGCCTGCCGTCCCTGCTCGAAACGACGCTCGGCCGCACCTGGCTCGGCGCGCCGGACGTGTTCCAGGAGCACCGGCAGCAGCGTGGTGGGACGTTCGCGCCACCGTGGCCGGGTGATGTCGATCTCGCCGACGCAGCGCATGCCGTACCGGTCGAGGTACGCCTCGATGGCCCGACGTGCCTCGGTGCCGCCGGGCAGCTTCGGCAACTCGTCCAGGAAGTTCTCGTCCGCCACGTCGTGCAGGAACGCCACCACCTCGGGATGCACGCGGATGACGTCGGCGACGTCGAGCAGCGCCAGTCCCATCTCCGACGTCACGTTGCCGGGGGCGGAGAGCGTCAGCGTGTCGGCCGCGTTCCTCTCACCCAGCCACTCCCCGAGGTAGTCGTTGAGCCACCAGGTCGCCTCCATCCCCGCCATGATCACCTGCATGCTCAGCGGGTCACCGAGGACTCGCTTGTGCTCGGCGAACGCGGTCGTCAGGAAGTCGAACAACCCGGTGCCGGTCTTCGTCCGGATGTCGCGCCGCAGGGCGGCGATGGAGGCTCGGCTACGCTCGATCAGCCCGGCGACGATGGCCGGGTCCGTGTCGATCGGGGTGCGGCTCGGACCAGCTACCGCCTCGGCGGCCTGTGCCCCACCGGCCCGCACCTCGGCGGTCGGTGCCCCGCCCACCGTCGCGTCAGGCCGCGTCGCCACGGATGGGTCCGGGCGTGCCGCGAGCAGGTCCGGCCCCGTCGGGATGAAGTCGGCGCGGTCGAGGATGGTCGCCAGTGCGTCCCTGACCAGCGGATCACCCCTACCCATGATGTCCAGCAGGGCGGCGCGGCTCGCGGGTGACGCCAGGCGTTGGGTGACGTCGACGAACAGTCGACCACCGGCCACCCGCATCGGTGCCATGGCCGTCAACTGCCACATCGACAGCCCCAGCGGCCTCATGGCATCGGTCATCATCTGCTGATGGCCGACCGAGACGTAGACGTGGTTGTCCCGGTCATCGGCCGCCGGGACGGGGAACAGCGTCGTGATGGGCCGGCTCTGCACGATCTGGAAGTCGTCGCCGACCAGGCACCACTCGATGTCCTGCGGGCGACCGAAATGTGCCTCGATTCGCCGGCCGAGCTGCGCGAGCCGTACGACCTGGTTGTCGGTCAGCGCCGGCTGCTCCCGCCGCTGCGGTTCGATCGCCTGTTCCCGGGTGCCCCCGGCCGGTAGGGCGTGGATGGTCCGCTGCTTGCTGGCGACCGTCCGGGCGACGATCTCGCCGTCGCGCACCGTGTACACGTCCGGGTTCACCAGGCCGGAGACCAGGGCCTCGCCCAGACCGAAGCTGGCGTTCACGGAGGAGACTTTCCGGTTGCCGGTGACCGGGTCGGCGGTGAACAGGATGCCGGCCGCGTCCGGGACGACCATCCGCTGCACGACGACGGCCATCCCGACCGTACGGTGGTCGACGCCGTTGCGTTGGCGGTAGGTCACCGCCCGCTCGCTGAACAGCGACGCCCAGCACCGGCGGACCTGCGCGACGACCGCGGTCGGGCCCACCACGTTCAGGTACGTGTCGTGCTGGCCGGCGAACGAGGCCGCCGGCAGATCCTCGGCGGTGGCGCTGGACCGGACGGCGTACCCGGCCCGCCCGTCGAGTGCGTCGACGGCGCCGATGATCGCCGCCGCCAGATCGTCCGGTACGGGGACGGCCTCGATGGCGTGCCGGATCTCGGCGCTGCGCGCCCGGATCGCATCCCGGTCCTCCGGATGCAGCCGCGCCAGCCGATCGAGCCGATCCTCGATCGACGGCAGCTCGGCCATGATCCGCCGGAAGGCGTGGGTCGTGACGCAGAAGCCGGCCGGCACCCGGACGCCGTCGATCCGCGACAACACTCCCAGGTGCGCCCCCTTACCGCCGGCGACGTCGCCCTGCGTCTCGCCGATGTCGTGCAGCCCCACCACGTACTGCGTGGTCGTCTCGTACGTCGACAGCTCCCGCACGTGTTTCCCCCGTTTCCTCGTCCGGCCGACGATTCTGCGGCAGAACCCGGGTCTTGCCACAAGCCCCCCGGTGCGCTATACGTTAGGAGTGGCAGGGAGGTGACTCTCTGCCTTTTGTCGTTGTCACCCGTCGCGGGGCTCCGCCACCGATCGGGCGGGGGAGGCCCACCATGGATGTCACCTCGCGTCGCGAGCCGCCCCGGATCGGCCTGGACGGGCCGTTGGGCGGCAACGCCGCCTCGATGCAGGCCACCGCCCGCGCTCTGGCGCAGGCCGAGTCCGCCGAGGCCGTGGTGCTCGTCGAGGGCATCAGTGACCAGATCGCCCTGGAGGCACTGGCGGCCGGCCGCGGCCGCGACCTCGCCGCCGAGCGAATCGTCATCGTGCCGATCGGCGGGGCCCACGCGATCGGCCGCTTCCTGACCAGGCTGGGCCCGCCGGGCATCGGTGTACGCCTCGCCGGCCTGTGCGACCTGCGCGAGGAGGAGATCTTCCGGCGCGGCCTGACCGAGGCGGGCGTCGGTACGCCTGGCACCCGCGCCGAGATGGCGCAGCTCGGCTTCTTCGTCTGCGTGGACGACCTGGAGGACGAGCTGATCCGTGCCGTCGGCAGTGCGGCCGTCGAAGCCCTCTTCGAGGCGCAGGGCGACCTGCGGCTGTTCCGTGGGTTCCAGAGCCAGCCCGCCTGGCGCGGCCGGGATCCCGACGCGCAACTGTGGCGATTCCTGCGCAGCAGCTCCCGCCGCAACCAGCGCTACGCCCGCCTGCTCGTCGAGGCCGCCGTCGCCCGGGACATCGTGCCCCGCCCCCTCGACGCGCTCCTCGCCGGCGTCTGAACCGGCATGGCGTTGCTGAGATGAGTTTCCGGCTGGCCGCGTACGCCGTGTGCATCGACGGTGCGCGGGTGCTGCTCGTCCGTTGCGGACAGCCGTCGGGTGGCACGAACCTGTCCCTCCCGGGCGGCCGGGTCGAGCACGCGGAGGATCCGGTCGATGCGGTGATCCGGGAGGTTGCCGAGGAGACCGGCTGCGACGCGGTGGTCGAACGTCTGCTGGGTGTGGACTCCAGAGTGATTCCCGCCGCCGAGGCACGCTCAGGACTCGTGCACCAGAACGTGGGCATCTTCTACCAGGTCCGCATCACGGGCGGGGTCCTGCGGCCGGAGCCGAACGGCGAAACTGCCGAGCCGGTCTGGATCCCGATACCGGACGTGGTTCACCTCCGCCGATCCTCCCTCGTGGACGTCGGCCTTGCCCTGGCGCGGACACGTCCGGCAACCGGTCACGTCCCGTCGGTCCCGGTCGGCGGGCTCGTCCAGCACTGAGAGCACGCTCTGCCGCCGGCGTTCGTGGCAGTCGTGCATGCGTGGCCGGGGCCGCGATCGGCTGGCTGCGGCCGGCGTAGCCAGCGGGCCGCGTCGATGGCACGGTCGAAGGTGAGCGCCAGGTGCAGGTCGCGGGCGGCCACCCCGGCGGCGGGCAGCCGCGTCCGCGCCCGCTCGATCAGCCCCGGGGGACCGCAGACGACGAACGCCTGACCGGGCCGATGGTGGTAGAGGGCCGCCGTGAGCAGGTCACCCTGGGCGGCCGGTTCCACCGCCGGGTCGTGCGAGAACGTCGGTACGACCGTCAGCCAGCGCCGGTGGGCGTCGGCGAGCTTGTCCAGCGCCACCGCATCGTAGAGGTCGAACAGGGTGCGGGCACCCGCCACCAGGGCCACCCGACGGTCGCCCGGCGATTCCGCCACCTGCTCGACCATCGCCCGCAGTGGTGCCAGGCCGGTCTCGCCGGCCGCCAGCAGCAGATCCGCCCCACCTATCGCGGCCAGCGACAGCCCGACGTCGGCCGGTGGCCCCAGCCACAGCGTGTCGCCCGGCGTCACCGCACCGACCAGCATCGGCGACACCACACCCCGGGCGACGGCGCGAACATGGAACTCCAGTCGCCCGTCCGGGCGGGGCGCATTGGCCGGGGACAACCACCGCCACACCCCGGGCAGCCTCGGCGTGCACACCGGCAGCGCCTCACCCGGTTCGTACCGCAGTCGCCGCACCGGCCGTACCGTCAGCACCGCGACCCCCGCCACCGGCTCGGTACGCGACTCGACCTCACCCACCATCACCTGCGGCCCGTCGCCGACCACCCCGGCGGCCCGCTCCGCCAACCGCAACGCCCGCCGGCAGCCCTGCTCCCACCGGCCCGCCGAGGCCGGACCCCAGGCGGTACCCGCGAACCGGCCCACCGTGTCCACCATGGCCGCGCTGATCGCGGTGTCGTGATAGGGCTGAAGCCCGAACCGGTGGTACGTCCGCCCCAACACCGCCAACGCCGCCCGCCGCCCCGCCGGGTGGTCCCGACCCGCGATCACCTGCCCGAGCGTGGTGAAGAACATCGCCGCGTACCGGTGCGGCAGAAACCGCACCGACCGATCCTCCATGAACGCCCAGAAATGATCGGCGGCCCGTTCATGCATCCCACGAACAGCCACCCACGACAACCCCGACTCAGCCATGCGCCCGGACCGTGGATGTCGCGTACCGCCTCGTGTCCGTCGCCGCGATGGGTTTTCCGGCCAGCGGTGACGTTTGTCGTCGGGCACTGCAAAGCCAGCTCGGCGGTCGCCCGCGGCGACCCGTAGGCGCCACCGGAGTCGGCGTGGACCACGGTGATCTGCTCGGCGAGGGCGTCCTCGTCGGCGGCGCGAGCCTGCCGGGCCGGCTCGCTGGCGCTCCAGCGGTAGAACCCGGAGCGGGATACCGCCAGGATCCGGCACAGCCGCTTCACGCCGAACCTGGCGCGGTAGGTGGAGATGAACCGGAAGCGGCTGGTCACCGATCCATCTCCTTCGCGAAATAGGCGGCCGCCTTACGCGGGATCTCCTTCTCCTGCCGCAACTCAGCCACCTCACGCCGCAACCGGGCGATCTCGGCTTGAACACGCGTGAACAACCCGGCCTCCCGATATGACCGGGATCAACCTAAACCGGCCGTTATCAACAAGTCGAGCAAGACCGGCGAAGCGGGCAGTCCCGCGTGTCGAGGCTGAGGTTGGTACCGGATCGCCGAATGAACACCAGCAGGAGGCGCGACCCCCTGACCCGGGGGAAGCCACCAACCGCCCCATCGGTAGCTCTTCGAAGAGGCCGGGTTCGAGGCCCTCGCCAGGACGGCGTGTGGCCTGTCGCCCCAGGCCGGGACGGCAGGCCACAAGGTGTTCGGTCGAAGGGCAGCGGTCAGGAACTCTTGGGGAGTTCGTCGGGCCACCGCTGGCGGTCGACGCTGTCCTGCCACTCGGCCACCGGGTTCGAGCCCCCAGCGCGGGCCGCGGCTCGGTCGACGACCGGGAAGTTCGCCCCGCCCACCAGCTGATGCGTTCCACGCCCCTGCTCCGTCTTCGCGGCCAGCACGTAGGTCGTGCCGGGCCGCAGCAAGGGCTCGCCGTCGACCCGCCAGGTGTCCTTGCCAAGGGTTCCACCCAGCTGGACCACTCGCAGCGTCTTGGTCGGCTCGCCCTTGAGAGTCTTGTCCACGGTGACGTCAAAGACGGTGTAGGGCGCGCCGTCGCGTTCCTGCACCTCGGCGATACGGTCCACCGTCGCAACGACGACGTAGTCGGCGAACCCCGCCACCTTCGTCTCATCCTTTACGTCGAACGCGTAGGACGAGTGCACCGAGTGCGTTTCACCCGCGCGCAGCGAGTCGTAGGCCAACCACCCGCCAGAGGCCACCGCAACGGCGGCGGCACCTGCGACCAGCGGTCGAGCAAGGCGGCGGTTCATGCTCAGTACCCCCATACGCTGTGATACGAGTTGATGTCCCACGACTGCAGGTTGTTGCTCATGTTCGGGTTGTAACAGGCCGGGCACGAGTCCATCACCGCGATCTCCGGCCCGTGGCCGAGCTTGAGGGAATGCCCGAACTCGTGGGTCATGACGGCGTGCTTCTGCGACTCGTTGTAGCCGTCCATGTGGTGTGTGTTCAGTTTGATGTCGTCCGCGCCCGCACTGCAGTCGAACCAGCCCGCCCGACTGTCGCTCGAAGAGGTGTAGTCGGACACGTCGACGTCCGCGTAGGTCGAAGCCGTATCAGCTTTGACGTTGATCGGGTTCAGCGAGTTCCACTGATTCACCGCATGCGACAACGAGTTGTTGTACTTGGTGAAGTCGTCGTAGACCAGATCCCCGCCATCGACCGATGTGCAGTGATCCAATGGCCCCACATCGGCCGATGCCGCTGATGCGAATCCCCCCGTGGCAACCAGCGTCGAGGCCACCACAAGGGCGGCCAACCGCGCCGATCGAAGCCTGTTCCCTGACATCCATCTTCCAGCTGATTGATAGTTGTCAACGAATCTAACGATCAACTAAGGCCAACGCAAGGAGTCGCGAAGAAGTTACACAGAGTGCCGGGCGGAGCTGGGCGCTGGTACCAACCATGATGCCGATCATGGCCAGTTGACGCGAGTTGGCGCCGAATCAAGGTGCCGATCTTGCTCAGCGACCAGCCACTCCCCACCGAGCTCATGGGCCACCTGGTGCCCAAAGAAGCTACCGGTCTGGTGCCCGCTCAAGGTGCCGAACTCAGGGCAGGGGATGGCCTACCGGGGATCACCCGCGCGTGCGCGGGGAGCGGTGACCGAGCAGCCCGTACCACTGGCTCAGCGGGGGATCACCCCCGCGTCCGCGGGGAGCGGACGGATGCGGGCAGTGTGCGCCGCTCGGCGCAGGGATCACCCCCGCGTGCGCGGGGAGCGGAAAACGCCACCCGAGTGAAGTACCCGAGTGGCGGGATCACCCCCGCGTGCGCGGGGAGCGGTACGGCCGGCAACATCCCGGACACCGCGTACGGGGATCACCCCCGCGTGCGCGGGGAGCGGCTACGGGGTGTCGCTGTGACCAAGGGCGGCGTGGGATCACCCCCGCGTGCGCGGGGAGCGGAACCCGACGATTACCGCGACCAGATAACGATTGGGATCACCCCCGCGTGCGCGGGGAGCGGGGCGAGGGCGGCGGCTTGGTCCTGGTCCCACTGGGATCACCCCCGCGTGCGCGGGGAGCGGTGCGTGACGCCCTGACGGCGGACACGTACCACGGGATCACCCCCGCGTGCGCGGGGAGCGGTAGATCACGGCGCGGAATTCGGTGGAGGTGACGGGATCACCCCCGCGTGCGCGGGGAGCGGCGACCGGCGGATCGTTCGCGTTCATGCTGCGTGTGGATCACCCCCGCGTGCGCGGGGAGCGGTGACGGCGGAGACCCGGCCTCGCGGCACGGACAGGATCACCCCCGCGTGCGCGGGGAGCGGACACCCTCGGGCCAGTAGTTGGGGCCGGCGGGGGGATCACCCCCGCGTGCGCGGGGAGCGGGCTTACCACAGCTTCACCGTCTGCCGGACCCTGGGATCACCCCCGCGTGCGCGGGGAGCGGGGCGACCCGACCCTCACCCACTCCGCCCCGTTCGGATCACCCCCGCGTGCGCGGGGAGCGGGACATCCTGGGGGACCACGGCATTGGCCGGTTGGGATCACCCCCGCGTGCGCGGGGAGCGGGACCTCAACGAATGGGACCCGGTCAACCCGATGGGATCACCCTCGCGTGCGCGGGGAGCGGGATGCGGTCACGGCATCCACGGCGGCCTGGTAGGGATCACCCCCGCGTGCGCGGGGAGCGGAAAGGCCAGATCCTGAACGAACGGGCGGATGCCGGATCACCCCCGCGTGCGCGGGGAGCGGACACGGACCCGCGTGGCCTGGTACTCCTTCCGGGGATCACCCCCGCGTGCGCGGGGAGCGGATCAGCACCTCCTCAAGTACGGAAGGGGCCGCCGGATCACCCCCGCGTGCGCGGGGAGCGGAGTTCGTCCGCGAACAGGACCATGCCTTCACGGGGATCACCCCCGCGTGCGCGGGGAGCGGACCAACGCGCTTGCGGTACTGGTTTCGAGCAGGGGATCACCCCCGCGTGCGCGGGAGCGGGGCCCGACGACCGGGTCGACGACGAGTTGCTTGGGATCACCCCCGCGTGCGCGGGGAGCGGAACGGACGAATCAGTACCTGCTTCTTGTCGCCGGGATCACCCCCGCGTGCGCGGGGAGCGGGGTCGGCTCTGAGGGATGTACTCCGGTCCGGAGGGATCACCCCCGCGTGCGCGGGGAGCGGGAGCCGCCCGCCGCTTTACCGGCGTGGCGTCAGGGATCACCCCCGCGTGCGCGGGGAGCGGCGATCAATCGTCAGGGACCGGCCACCCTCCTCGGGATCACCCCCGCGTGCGCGGGGAGCGGTCGCTGTTCTGGCAGTTCATCGAAGCGCGGCCGGGATCACCCCCGCGTGCGCGGGGAGCGGAAGTCGGACGGGCCGCCGGTGACCGACATACCGGGATCACCCCCGCGTGCGCGGGGAGCGGGTACCACACGCACACGGCGGGGCCACTAGAAAGGGATCACCCCCGCGTGCGCGGGGAGCGGCGGTTGTTTCCATGGTGCCGGGAACAGTGACCGGGATCACCCCCGCGTGCGCGGGGAGCGGGAGGGATGCCTGTCTTTTCGTGAAGGTTAGTAGGGATCACCCCCGCGTGCGCGGGGAGCGGCCCGTAAGAGTTGTCTAGTCCTCTGCCGTTGTGGGATCACCCCCGCGTGCGCGGGGAGCGGCACGATCAGCCCGTTCGCGGTGCCGGTCCACGGGGATCACCCCCGCGTGCGCGGGGAGCGGTGCGACCAGGTGACGCACGCCCAGCGCGCCGCGGGATCACCCCCGCGTGCGCGGGGAGCGGGTCGGCGAAGTTGACGTTCAGTTGGACGTGGAGGGATCACCCCCGCGTGCGCGGGGAGCGGTATCCCGCTGAACCAGCTGCTGTCGTTGGTGGGGGATCACCCCCGCGTGCGCGGGGAGCGGGGTCCCTGGATCGCCCAGCACCGCACGACGTTGGGATCACCCCCGCGTGCGCGGGGAGCGGGGATTCCTCGTCATGGATGTACTCCCTCGTCCGGGATCACCCCCGCGTGCGCGGGGAGCGGCCGATCCGCGCCGCGAAGGACACGCCGACATCGGGATCACCCCCGCGTGCGCGGGGAGCGGGGCGACGAATACTTTCTGAGTGTTCCATCCGGCGGATCACCCCCGCGTGCGCGGGGAGCGGGTACGCCCGGTCACCGCCGCCGGATGGTTTCCCGGATCACCCCCGCGTGCGCGGGGAGCGGAGCGTCCCCACCATGAGCACGGCCAAGAACACGGGATCACCCCCGCGTGCGCGGGGAGCGGGCCGGAATCGGCTGCTCCCGGTCGGGCCGGTCGGGATCACCCCCGCGTGCGCGGGGAGCGGCGGCCGACCGCGCGCAGGACTTCCCGTTCCACGGGATCACCCCCGCGTGCGCGGGGAGCGGTCGCCCGGCTGGCCGCGTACCAGCCCTTCGGCCGGATCACCCCCGCGTGCGCGGGGAGCGGGCCGTCGACAACGGTGTGCTGATGGAGGACGGGGGATCACCCCCGCGTGCGCGGGGAGCGGGGGAAGTCGTCGGCCGGCTGCTCACCGTCCAGGGGATCACCCCCGCGTGCGCGGGGAGCGGATGTCCCAGCCGGCGAACCACGTCGTGATGTTGGGATCACCCCCGCGTGCGCGGGGAGCGGGCTTGTTGACCTGCGGGGCTAGAGATCAAGTACGCCGTTTTCGTTCACTTTGGTTTGCAAGATCGTCCCTTTCGGGCCGGCGTGGGAGGGTGGCGCGTGGCCGTTGGGGCGCGGTTGGGTGCAGCGTACCGGGCGGGTGGGGTGCCGGTCTGCTCAGGAGGAGATGCCGAGGTCGCCTGAGGTGAGGCCGTCGCTGATCTCACGGGCGAGGGTGGCACCGGTCGCTGATGCTCGCTCCAGGGTGGCGCGGAACTCGACGAGGCGGCGGAAGGCTTCGCCGTACGCCCGCTGCTGGCTCAGCGGTAGGACCGGGATGGACAGTCGACGGACGTCGATGCGGACGGCGCCGTTGCCGGTGCTGGCGGCGCGGCCGGCGATTCTTAGGTTGTCGGTGCGGGAGATGACGCCCGAGATGAACCACGGGTCGAAGCGGGTGGTGTCGACGCGGATCAGTTGGGTGCCGGGGCCGAGTTCGGCACCGACCTGCTCCGGGGCGGCCACCCGGGCGCTGATTCTGCGGCCGATGACCGGGACGAGGATGTCGCCGGGGCGTACCTCCGGTCCTGGTTCGTCGTCGGTGCGGGTCGTGGTGCCGGTGGCCGGGCTGCCGGAGAGGATGTCGGCGGCGGTCAGTACAACGGCGGTGGCGGTGGCGGTGGTGCCGGTCGATCGGCTGCGTGCGGTGGCGCGGTGTACGGAGATGCTGCCGGAGCGGATGAGGTCGGCGACGTCGGCCTGTGGGGCGTCGCGCAGGGGTGTGTCCGGTGTCTGTCGTACTGCCGGCAGGCCGCGGCGTAGCTGGTCGAGCAGTTTGTCGAACTCGCTGATCCGGGCGATGACCCGGGCCGGGTCGGCGGCGAGGTCGCCGGTGTGTGGGAGGTGGCGTTGCGGGGTGAGGTCGACCTGGTCGTCGAGGACGTCGATGGCGGAGACGGTGCGGTGCACGCCGGGTAGTTCCGCGTACGCGGGGGAGCGGTAGGCGCTCCACGCGGTGGCCACGGTGTCGGCGAGTGGCTGGTCGGGGGCGGTGGTGGTGTTGACCACGAGTAGGTCGCCGGGCGGTGGCTGGTGTGGGTCGGGTTGGGTGAGCACCCAGACGTGGAGTCCGATGCCGGTGGGCGGCATGAGTCCGGCGGGTAGGGCGACGACGGCGCGTAGCGCGCCACGGCGGATCAGTTCGGCGCGGACGCGGCGGCCGGCGGGGCGTGACGCGGCGGCGGGGGGCATCAGGACGACGGCGGTGCCGCCGGGCGCGAGGTGGGCGAGGGCGTGCTGCACCCAGGCGAGTTCGGGTTCGGTGCGTGGGGGCAGGCCGTAGGTCCAGCGGGGGTCGTAGGCGAGCTTGTCGTGGCCCCATTCGTGTACGCCGAAGGGGAAGTTCGCCACGACGACGTCGGCCCGCAGGTCGGGCAGTGCGTCGGCGAGCAGGCTGTCGCCGACGTGGACGACGGGTGGCGCGGCGTCGGGCCTGCTGCGTCGGGTGCGCAGGTGCAGCAGCCACAGCCGCAGCATGGTGATCAGGGCGTACCGCGGGTTGATTTCCTGGGCGTAGCACCGGGTGGCCGCACCTCGGGTCAGCGCCCGGTCGGCGGCCATCCGCAGGATCGACCCGGTGCCGCTGGTGAAGTCGAAGGTGACGTCTCCCGGCCCGGCGAGGGCCAGCATCACCTCGGCGACGGTGTCCGGTGTCCCGGCCAGGCCGGACATGGAGTGGGCCGAGGAGACGTAGCGGTGGTGCAGGTATTCGAAGGCCGACTCCGGGCCCTGTTCGACACCGAGTTGGTCGACTGCGCCGAGCAGGGTGCTGAGCTGCGCGGTCCACTGTTTCGGCAGCAGGGTGCCGACCATGGTGGCCAGACCGGGATCGAGGGCGCGCAGCCGGGTGACGAGCTGTTTCGGTGCGGGCGGGGCGGTGCCGGCGGCGGGGGACTGGTCGGCGCGGACGAGCAGGAGCGCGCCGGCGATGCCGAGTGCGTCGCTGAGCTGCGCCGCCGGCTGGTAGCTCTCGATGTGCCGCCAGGCCCACTCGTCGGTGCCGGCCTGGTGCAGCCGGCCGTGTCGGCGTAGCCAGTGCTCCACCTCGCGGGCGTCGAAGGACGGGCTCGTCGGAGTGCCGCCGACGGGCGTCGGGAAGTCGGCGTAGCGCCGTCGCCAGTTGCTCACCGCGGCCCGGCCGACGTTTGCCAGGCGGGCGATGCCGCTGGCGGTCAGGGTGGTCTCGCTCGGGGCCAGCGTCGGCTCTGTCGTCACGGCGTGAACGTTAGCATAATGATCGAGATTGTGGATACGGTTCACAGGCGCTACAGTTCCGCTCGATCAGTTCACAGACCTCCGGGAGGCTCCGCATGCCGCGTCGCGGCCGCAGCACCACCGTCGGAAAGATCGCCCAGCTCTGCCAGGCCCGTCGCGCCTCCGAGATCCGGATGCTCGGCGAGCTGCTCCGGCGCGAGCAGCGCGCCGACCCGCGCGAGGGCGCGTACCCGCAACCGGCGCGGGACGGCTCGACGCCGCGCTGACCCGCACCTACCGAATCCCGTCGACCTGAGGAGGACCATGAACACCCTTGCGCGAACCGACGCCGTCACCTGTTGCGTCCCCGTGCTTCCCGCCGGTCGCGTACGTCTGTCGCGGCGCGCGGCGCTACGCTCCCGGCACCACGTCCCAGGCGTACGCGCGAGTGCGCCTTGACCCCGTCGTCGGCGCGGCCATCGCCGACGCGTACCTGGCAGCCCCGCAGCGTGACGAGCGGGCCTACGCCGCCTACGCGGCGTTCTGCCGGGAAACCGTCGAGCAGTACCACCTCCTGGTCGGGCGGGCGGAGTTCGGTGGCCTGGGCGTGACGGTGCGCATCGTCGACGAGGACCCGTACCCCGACGTCGAGTCGATGATCGACGACGTGCGGCAGCGCCGGTTGAAGGTGTTCGCCAGTGCGGCGAGCGGCAACCCCCACCCGTACCTCAGCGACGGGGAGAACGACATGTTCCGCGCGGTCCACGACGTGTTCGGGCACGCGGCGAGCGGCCGGGGATTCGACCGGCACGGCGAGGAGGCGGCCTGGTTGAAGCACGCCACCATGTACTCGCCGCTGGCGGCACGGGCGATGACCACGGAGACGCGGGGGCAGAACTGCGCCCAGATCTTCCGTTACGGGGGTCGCCGGTTCGCCGAGCAGAAGGCGGCGCTGCTGCCCCGGCTGTTCAGCGATCCGCGTCTGGCGCGTACTGCTGCGGCAGCGGAAGCGGGCCGGCTCGTTCCACGCTGAGCCGGGCGATCTCCTCGCGTAGCTCCCGCACGGCCGGGTGATCCGGCCCGTCCACCCGCTCCCGGCCCGCCAGCAGGGTCGTGAGCTGTCGCACCGCCCGGTCGTGCTCGCCGAGCGCCAGATGGGTACGCGCAGCACGCAGACGAAGATCGAACACCTGGGGATCGTCGTCTCCGTGCTGCCGTGCCCGGTGCTCGGCGAGCCGCCGCCACTGCCGGGCGGCGGCGCGGAACTCGCCCGCGGCCTGCATCTGCTCGGCCTGCCGGACGGCCTGCTCCAGTTCCACATCGGACGGCTGGTCGGTCGGTGTGACGGAGGCTCCGTGCGGCGGCGGGGTGCGCCCGACGATCGCGGCGTACGCCTGGACCGCGGTGACGGACTCGTCGAGCACGCCTGGAATCGGCGGTAGATCCGCCGCCAGCGGGGCCAGCGCGCGGTACACGTCGGCGGCGCTGTCCGGCCGGTCGTCGGGGGTGGGCGCCAGCAGCGAGTGCACCAGGTCGTCGAGCGCGGCCGGGGTCTCGGGTCGCAGGGTGGCGGGTCGGGGCGGAGTGGCGGCTATCTGCTGTCGCACGGTGGTCATGGTGGTCAGGCCGTCGAAGGGTGCGCTGCCGGTGAGCAGATCGAACAGGGTGGCTCCGAGACCGTACAGGTCGGCGCGGTGGTCGGCCTGCTGGCCGAGGATCTGCTCCGGTGCCATGTAGCCGATCGTGCCGAGCGCCTGCCCGCTCTGGGTGATCCGGGAGTAGCGGTCGTCGTCGGGCATCACGGCCAGGCCGAAGTCGAGCACCTTCACCGCCCCGCTCGGCTCCAGCATGGCGTTGCTGGGCTTGATGTCACGGTGCACGAGCCCGAGCCGCTGGGCCGCGAGCAGGACGCTGCCGATCTGGGCTCCGACGGCGGCGACCCAGGCGATCGGCAGCGGACCGTGTTCGGCGACCAGGTCCGACAGGGTGACGCCGGTAATCTTCTGAAGGACCGCGTAGGGGTGGCCGGCGTGTTCGCCGAGGTCGTAGACAGCCGGCACGCCGGGGTGGTCGAGACGGGCGGTGAGCAGTGCCTCGCGGCGGAAGCGGCGGACCAGATCCAGCTCCGTGACGGCGACGAACTTCACGATGACCGGCCGGTCGAGCAGCGCGTCGTGGGCCGGCCAGACCTCGCTCATTCCCCGGTGGGCCAACGGGAATCGGGCCAGCCGATAGCGGTCCTTGAGGCTCGTGCCGGGCACCACCGGCTCAGCATAACGACCGGGCCGCATCCGGCCGGGCACATCCGTCCGGCACGCCGCATCTCATTCGGTGAACATCGCCAACAAGAACGCTCTTGCAAGCATGGTTCACAAGGTGCATCATGGGCTCGACGCGGAGCGGTGCGCGCTCGTGCCGCCGTCCATGCTGCGTGAACCAGACCGCCGGTCGTGTCCGGCACACGACAGTTCGTTCATCTCGCTCCTGGCCGTGTCCGGGTGCCCGTCATCGGGGGATGTATGGCTGAGTTGGCCATCGGCAGAGGCTTCCTGCCCGCCTACGCCCGGCTGCAACGCCGGGTGCAGCGCGCCGTCGACGCCGCCATCGGCAAGTTCGCCGAGCACACCCACGCGGGCCTGCACCTGGAGAAGCTGACCGGTGCGCGCGACCCGAACATCCGCACCATCCGCATCGACCAGTTCTACCGGGGAGTGGTGCTCGCGCTCGGCGAGGACCGGTACGCACTGCTCGACGTCCTGCCCCATGACGACGCGATCGCCTTCGCGGTGAGCCGCCGTTTCACCGTCAACCAGACCCTCGGGGTGCTGGAGATGCGCGACCAGGTCGGCATCGAGGAGTTCGCCCGCGCCGAACCGTCACCGGCGAGCGCCGGGCTGTTCGCCCACGTCTCGGTGGCTGACCTCAACCGGCTCGGCGTGGACGCGGACCTGCTGCCGCTGCTGCGCGTCATCACCACCGACAAGCAACTCGAAGGCCTGGGGGGACGCCTGCCGGAGAGCCAACTCGACGTGCTGCTCGGCCTGGCCAGCGGGCTGTCCGTCGAGGAGGTCTGGGCGGAACTGGCCGACCGGACGGTGTCCGGGGTGGACACCGACGATCTGCTGACCGCGGCGCGACGCACCCCCGAACGGATCGCCTTCGTCTCGGGGCCGGTGGAACTCGCCGCCATTCTCGCCCACCCGTTCGACGTGTGGCGCACCTTCCTGCACCCGACCCAGCGGGACGTGGCCTACCGCGACACCTACAGCGGGCCCGCGCTGGTCACCGGCAGTGCCGGCACCGGCAAGACCGTGACCGGCCTGCACCGAGCGGTGTTCCTCGCCCGGCGGCTGCCGGACGGCCAGAAGGTCCTGCTGACCACGTTCACCCGCGCCCTCGCCGAGGCCCTCGCCCGACAGCTCCACCGGCTCACCGACGACCCGGCGGTCCGCGCCCGCATCGACGTGATCAGCGTCGACAAGCTCGCCTACGAGATCGTCACCCGGAGCCGTGGCCGGGTCACCGTCGCCGATGCCGAGATCGTCGACCAGCTGTGGGAGACGGCGGCGAAGGCCGGCCCGACCTACCTCGACCGGGCCGGCCAGATCACCACGTACAGTCCCGCGTTCCTGCGGCACGAGTGGGAGCAGGTGGTGCTGGCCCAGCAGGTGACCACCCGGGAGGCGTACCGCGAGGCGACCCGCCGGGGACGCGGCGCCGGCCTGCGCGCCGCGCAGCGCGACCAGGTGTGGACCGTGATCGAGACGGTGACCGGCGAGCTGGCCAGGCGGCGGCTGCGCACCCACACCCAGCTCGCCGACGACGCCGCCGCCATCGCCCGCCACGCACCGGCGCCGTATCGGCACGTCGTCGTCGACGAAGGACAGGATCTGCACCCGGCCCAGTGGCGCCTGCTGCGGGCGCTGGTGGCACCCGGCCCCAACGACATGTTCCTGCTCGCCGACCCGTACCAGCGCATCTACGACAGCCACGTGTCACTGGCCCAGCTCGGCATCGAGGTCCGGGGCTGCACCCGCCGGCTCAGCGTCAACTACCGGACCACCCACGAGATCCTCGACCTGTCGGTCAAGGTGCTCGGCGGGGACGCCACCGTCGGGCTCGACGGACAGGACGACACGCTGCGCGGCTACCGCTCGGTCACCCGTGGCGGGACACCCCAACTCGCCGCGCACGTCAGCCGCGACGGCGAGTGCGAGGCGCTGATCGAGCGGGTCGGCACCTGGCTCGACCAGGGCGTCGAACCGCACGCGGTCGGCGTGGCCGTGCGTACCGGACAACTGGTCAAGACCGTCGGCCGGATCCTGAGCGACGCCCACATCCCCGTCGCCGACGACAAGCGCGGCACCGACGGGGTGCGGGTGGCCACCATGCACCGGATGAAGGGGCTGGAGTTCCAGTGCCTCGCGGTCGTCGGGCTCGACGCGGGCGTGCTGCCGGCACCACACGCGCTCACCTCCGCCGCCGAGGACCCCCACGCCCACCGGCAGGATCTCCAGCGGGAACGCTGCCTGCTGTTCGTCGCGCTGACCCGGGCCCGGGACGTGCTCTACCTGTCCCACAGCGGTACGCCGAGCCCGCTGCTGCCGGTGGCCCGATGAACGCCCGGGTCAGCGCCGACGCCCCGCCGCTGGGCGTGGCGGCCCGCACCGTCTGGGGCAAGACCGACCGGCTGGGCACCTCACCCGTGGGGTGGCTGCCGCTGTGGCGGCACCTGGCGGACACCGCCGACGTGGCCGGACAGCTGTGGGATCACTGGCTGGGCCGCGCCGCCCGGCACCGCATCGCCGACGAGTTGCCCGGCACGGAAGCCGACGCCCGCACTCTGCTCGTCTGGCTCGCCGGCATCCACGACATCGGCAAGGCCACCCCCGCCTTCGCCTGCCAGGCGTACAACCTCGCGGAGCGGATGCGTGACCACGGACTCGGCTACCAGCGGGACCTGATCAGCGCCGACCGCAGGTACGCGCCGCACGCCATCGCCGGGCACGTGCTGCTGGCCGACTGGCTGCACGAGCAGAACTGGGCCGACCCGCACCCGTACGCCGTGGTCGTCGGCGGGCACCACGGCGTGCCGCCGACCGACCTGGGCCTGCGGGACGTGCGGGTGCGCCCCCACCTGCTCGGCGGCGACGCCTGGCGGCCCGTGCAACACGAGCTGCTGACCTGGATGACGCAACGGTCCGGTGCCGGCGACCGACTCGCCGACTGGCGCGGCGTCGCCCTCTCCCAACCGGTGCAGGCCCTGCTCACCGGCCTGGTCATCGTGGCCGACTGGATCGCCAGCAACGAGGAGTACTTCCCGTACCTGCTCACCGGCAGCGACGCCGATCGGCTACGCACCGGGTGGGAGCTGGTGGACCTGCCGGTGCCCTGGCGACCCGCCGCCGCGCCGGCCAGCGTGGACGAGCTGTTCACGGCACGGTTCGCGCTGCCCCCGGAGGCGACCCCACGCCCGGTGCAGCGCATCGTCACCGACCTGGCCGGGACCATGCCCACGCCCGGCATGATGATCGTCGAGGCGGCGATGGGGGAGGGCAAGACCGAGGCGGCCCTGGCGGCGGTGGAGATCCTGGCCCGCCGTACCGGCGCATCCGGCTGCTACCTGGCCCTGCCCACCCGGGCCACCAGTGACGCCATGTTCGGCCGGATGCTGTCCTGGCTGCGCCGGCTGCCCGACACGCAGGTCGGCCGGGGCGACCGTGACGTGCGGCTGGCTCACGGCAAGGCCGCCCTCAACCCCGACTACGGCGACCTGCGGACGACCTCGCTGCCCAGCGGCATCGGCGAGGACGCCGGAGGCGCCGACATCGGTGTGCACCGCTGGCTCGCCGGGGCCAAGCGGACGATGCTGTCCAGCTTCGTCGTCGGCACCGTCGACCAACTGCTGTTCGCCGCGCTGCGCAGCAAACACCTCGTGCTGCGCCATCTCGGCCTGGCCGGCAAGGTCGTCGTCATCGACGAGGCACACGCCTACGACGTCTACATGGGCCGGTTCCTCGACCGGGCGCTGGAATGGCTCGGCGCGTACGGCGTACCGGTGGTCGTGCTCTCCGCGACGCTGCCGGCACACCGGCGGGCCGAGCTGATGAAGGCGTACGACGACGGCCGCCTCGGCCCACCCCCGCCGCTCACCTGGCGCGACCGGGGCAAACCACGAATCGACCCGTACGCGCCGCTGCGCACCGACCTGCGGTACCCCCTGGTGACCGTCTCCACCGACAGACGCGGCGCCACCGCCACCAGCTGCGGCGACTCCGGACGGGGCATCGACGTGACGCTGCGGCGGCTGCCCGACGACCTGCCCGCACTCCTGAACCTGCTCCGCGACCAGCTCGCCGACGGTGGGTGCGCCCTCGTCGTCCGCAACACCGTGGCCCGGGTCCAGGAGACCGCCGCGGCACTGCGCGCGGCCCTCGGGCCGGACACCCCCGTGTCGGTGGCGCACTCCCGCTTCATGGCCGTCGACCGGGCCGCCAAGGACCGCTGGCTGCGCGACACCTTCGGCCCGCCGGGCAGCAGCGGCGACCGCCCGCACCGGCACGTGGTGGTGGCCAGCCAGGTCGCCGAGCAGTCCCTCGACATCGACTTCGACCTGCTCGTCACCGACCTCGCCCCGGTCGACCTGGTGCTGCAACGTATCGGCCGGCTGCACCGCCACCCCCGCGCCGATCGGCCCGCCCGGCTCGCGACGCCGACCTGCTGGATCACCGGCGCCGACTGGACCGCCGAACCACCCCAGCCGGTAAGCGGATCACGACGGGTCTACCAGCCGGCGACCCTGCTGCGCAGCGCCGCCGTGCTCCTGCCCTATCTGGACGGCCAGCCGGTGCGGCTACCGCAGGACATCGCGCCGATCACCCAGACCGCCTACGGCGACACCCCGGCCGGCCCCGAGACCTGGCAGCCCGCCATGGCCGAGGCGGAGGCGAAACAGCGCGACGAGATCGCCACCAAGGAGTCGAAGGCAGACAGCTTCCGCCTGGCCGGTGTCGCCGAACCCGGCGTACCCCTGATCGGCTGGCTCTCCGGCGGTGTCGGCGACGCCGACGAGCGCGTGGCGCAGGGCCACGTACGCGACACCGACGCCGAAACCCTCGAAGTCCTGCTCCTGGTACGCGCCCCGCAGGGCCTGATCCTTCCACCATGGATCGACGGGGGTGGGGTAACGGTGCCGACCGGCAGTCTTCCCAGATGGCCGCTACCTCGGATGATCGCCCGCTGCACCCTGCCGCTGCCGCGAGCGATGACCGCCGCCGGCATCGTCGACGAGGTCATCGCCGAACTGGAGCAGCGGAACGACCTGCGGGCCTGGCAGGACAGCCCGTGGCTGGCCGGGGAACTGGTGCTCGACATCGACCCGAACGGGATCGCCTCGGTCGCCGGCTTCGAGCTGCACTACGACCCGGACGAGGGGTTGCGTACGACGCGCACCACTACCTGAGTTGGAGGTGATACCGATGACCGGAACACCACAGCACGCCGGGTTCTCGCTTGTTGACCAGGCGTGGATTCCGGTGCTTGACGTTGCGGGGACACGCCGCGAGGTGTCGCTGCTCGGTTTGTTCGAGCAGGCCGACGACCTACGCATGATCGCCTGCGAGTTGCCCACGCAGAGTTTCGCGATCCTGCGGCTCGCGTTGGCGGTCCTGCACCGCGCCACGGACGGTCCGCCGGGGGAGGCCGCCTGGCGCACGCTGTGGCGGGACCGTCGACTACCGACCGTGGACATCGCCGAGTATCTCGACGCCTTCCGCGATCGGTTCGACCTGCTGCATCCGCGACAGCCGTTCTACCAGGTGGCCGACCTGCGAGCGGCGAAGGAGAACACGTACGGCCTGGAACGGCTGATCGCCGACGTCCCGGCCGGCATGCCGTTCCTGACCACCCGGGCCGGGCCCGGCATGGAGTCGATCTCTCCGGCCGAGGCGGCCCGCTGGGTGGTGCACTGCCAGGCGTACGACACCTCCGGCATCAAGACCGGTGCGGTCGGCGACCCGCAGGCCAAGAACGGCAAGGGTTATCCGATCGGCGCGGGATCCGTCGGGTGGCTTGGCGGCGTACACCTGGAAGGCGCGAACCTGCGGGAGACCCTGCTGCTCAATCTGGTGCCGATCGCGCCCACCTGGCGGGAGGCCGACGATCGGGATCTACCGGTGTGGGAGCGCGAGCCGCACACCGCCGCCGAGGAGACCGTCTCGACTCGTGGACCGTACGGGCTGCTCAGCCTCTACACCTGGCAGTCCCGCCGCATCCGGCTGTTCGGGAACGCCGGCGGCATCACCGGAGCCATGATCGCCAACGGTGACCGGATCGAATGGCAGGACCGGCACCTGATGGAGCCCCTGAGCGTGTGGGGCCGCAGCGCACCCCGCGAACGCGACCAGAAACGCACCCCGATCTACCTGCCCCGACCGCACGCCCACGGCCGGGCCCTGTGGCGCGGGCTGCAAACCCTGCTGCCCGCGCCGCCGACCCCCGGTGGTGAACCGCCGCAGCGGCTGCCGCCGATGGTGGTGCAGTGGCTGGCCCGGCTCACCGTCACCGGCGTCGTGGGTACCGACTTCCAGACCCGCACCCGTGCCGTGAGCATCACCTACGGCGCCAAGCAGTCAGTTGTCGAGGAGGTGTTCAGCGACGCGCTGACCATGAACGTGCTGCTGCTGGTGGCGGACTCGGCGCTGCGCGCGACAGCCGTCGACGCGGCCGGCGACGCCGAGGCCGCGGTGACGGTGCTGCGCCGGCTCGCCGACAACGTGGCCCGCGCCGCCGGGAGCCGGGACACCGAGGGCGGCGCCGCCGACCGTGCCGCCGAGCGCGCGTACGCCCTGCTGGACCGCGCCTTCCGCGACTGGCTTGCCCGGCTCGGGCCGGACAGCGACCCGGCCGCCGAGCGAGGCGAATGGCAGCGGCTGGTCTGGCGGGCCATCAGGCAGCTCGGCTCCGACCTGGTGGCGGCGGCCGGCCCGACGGCGTGGGTCGGCCGCACCGGCAAGGACCGGGCCGGCCGGGACGTCCACTACTCCAGCTCGCAGGCCGAGGCGTGGTTCCTGACCGGCCTGGCCAGGGCGTTGCCGATGGGGGTCGAGTCCCCGCAACAGAGACAGGAGCAACCAGCATGACCACGGCAGTGGAAGCCGATCCGGCGGGCCCGGTCCAGAAGGTGCGGTACCGGCGTCGCCGGGAACTCGGCGAGCATGTCGCCAGGACCGTCGGGCGCCTACAGGCGCGGGCGTTGAGCACCGTGCCGCAACCCGAGGCGGTGAGCGCGCTGGCGCGGCTGCGGCGCGGTATCGGCCGGACCCCCGGCTTCGACTTCACGCTTGAGCGGTACGTGCAGGTGCCGGAGGAACTGCTCGGTCACCGCCCGGCCGACGATACCGAGCCGACCGATGCCGAGCAGGCCGCCCACGACGCGGTCACCCTGTACGCGCTGCACCAGCAGTCCCGCCGGGAACGCATGCACGCCGACGGACGCGGGCTGGGCCAGGCCATGGCCGAGTTGGCCCGCAGGTCGGCCGGGCCGGACGGGGTACGGCGGCGGTTCGCCGCCCTCGGCACGGCCAGCACCTACCCCGAGAGCATCTACCACCTGCGCAGCCTGATCACGATGCTGCGGGAACACCAGATCCCACTCGACTACGGCCTGCTCGCCGACGACCTCCAGACCCTCCAGCACCCCGATCACCGCCCGAAGATCCAGGCGATCTGGGGGCGGGAGTTCTTCCGCAGCCGACCCAGCACCGACGTTGACGCCCCCACACCTGACCAGCCCGAGGAGGATCTCCCATGAGCCGCACCATCATCGACGTCTACGCCCTGCAGACCGTGCCGCCGAGCAACCTCAACCGCGACGACACCGGCTCACCCAAGACCGCCGTCTACGGGGGTGTACGCCGTGCGCGGGTGTCCAGCCAGGCGTGGAAGCGGGCGATCCGGCTGGCCTTCGCCGACCTGCTCGACCGCGCCCAGCTCGGCGAGCGGACCAAGCGGGTGGGGGAGTCCCTCGCCGTACGGATTCGGGCGCTCGACCCGAGCCTGTCCGAGGAGGCTGCCTCGACGTTGGCCACCGAGACCTTCGTGGCCGGCGGCCTGGCCAAAGTCGACAAAAAGAAGGGCGAGCTGAAGGACGTCGAGTCCGGCTACCTGCTGTTCCTGAGCCACCGGCAACTGGACAACCTCGCCGCCGCCGTGCTGGCGGCGGCGCAGGCCGGGGGCACCCTCGACAAGGCCCGGTTCAAGGCGCTCGTCGACTCGGAGCATTCCGTCGACATCGCGATGTTCGGGCGGATGGTCGCCGACATGACCGACATCAATGTCGACGCCGCTTGCCAGGTCTCCCACGCCATAAGCGTCCACGCCGTCGACAACGAGTTCGACTACTTCACCGCCGTCGACGACCGGAAGGCCGACGCCGCCGAAACGGGCGCCGGCATGATCGGCACCGTCGAGTTCAACTCGTCCACCCTGTACCGGTACGCCACACTGGACGTCGACGCGCTGCACCGTACCCTCGGCGACGCCGCAGCCACCCGGGCCGCCGTCGAAGCGTTCCTGACCGCGTTCGCCCGCAGCATGCCGACCGGGAAGCAGAACACCTTCGCCCACCGCACGCTGCCCGACGCCGTGCTGGTCCGGCTGCGCGACACCCAGCCGATCAACCTCGTCGGTGCCTTCGAGACGCCCATCCGGGAGACGCACGCCGCCGGGCGCATCGCACTGGCCGCCGAGGCACTGGCGAAGCACACCGTGGCGGTCGAGAGCGCCTACGGGGAGCGGCCCGTCGGCAGCTGGGTGACCCAGGTCGGCGAGCGGACCGCGGTGCTGGCCGACCTGGGTAAGGCGGTCACGTTCAGCGAACTCGTCGCCGGGGTGGGGGAGCAGGTCACCGTGGCGCTCGGGCAGCCGGCATGAGTGTGCTGCTGCTGAAACTGGCCGGTCCGCTGCAATCCTGGGGCTCGTCCAGCCGCTTCACCAGACGGGGCACCGAGGTCGCTCCGACCAAGAGCGGAGTCATCGGCCTGCTCGCCGCCGCGAAGGGCATGCGGCGCACCGAACCGCTCACCGACCTGCTGGGCCTCCAGTTCGGCGTACGCCTGGACCAGCCCGGTCAGATCCTGCGCGACTTCCAGACGGCGCGGTCCCTCGACGGACGTCGCAGCGCACCCCTGACCTACCGCTTCTACCTCTCCGACGCGGTCTTCCTCGCCGCTGTCAGCGGCGAACGGACTCTACTGACCGGCCTGGCCGAGGCATTGGACCGGCCCCAGTTCCCCCTCTATCTCGGCCGTCGCTCCTGCCCACCGGTCGGCCCGATCAGCCTCGGCGTCCACGACCACACCCTCGACGACGCGCTCAACCTGTGGCCGTGGCGCGCCGCCGAATGGCACCGCAAAAAGGCCGCCCACACCGTCCGCCTGGAGATCATCCGGGATGCGCGGCCGGGGGAGCCGGTCACCGAAACCATCCCCGACGAGCCGGTCAGCTTCGACCCCGCGCATCGGCAGCACACCTGGCGGTCCGTGGTGCGCCGACACGTCGACGTCACGAATGATCTCGCGGAGCGGGCCGGTGTCGCCGAGCACGACCCGCTGAGCCTGCTGGGAGGCTGAGCATGTTCCTCACCCGGTTCCAGATCAACGCCGCCCGGCGCAACGCGCGCAGGCTGCTCGCCTCGCCGCACGCCATGCACGCGGCCGTCCGCGCCGCCTTCGCCGACGCTGCCGACTACGAGCGACCCGGAGCCCGTACGCTGTGGCGCCTCGACACCCCCGCCACCGCCACCGTTCACCTCTACATCGTCAGCCCCGGCCGACCCGACCTCACCCACCTGGTCGAGCAGGCCGGCTGGCCGACAAGCGGCGAAGCCTGGACAACCCGGGAGTACGACGGGCTGCTCGCCTCGCTGCGAGCGGGCCAGGAGTGGGCGTTCCGCCTGACCGCCAACCCGACCCACAGCGGGCGGAAGACCGCCGAGGCAAAGGAGACGCAACGGTTCGGCTACCTCCGCGAGCACGAACAGGCCGCCTGGCTGCTCGGGCGGGCCGAGCGACACGGCTTCACGCTGGCGGCCCAGCAGGACGGCCGCCCCAACCTGCGGTTGCATCGGCGTCAGACACAGTCCTTCAAACGCGGCATGGGGACCGTCACCCTCACCACGGCCACCTTCGACGGCATCCTCCACGTCATGGACGCCGAGCCGTTCCGGCGGGCGCTCACCAGCGGGATCGGGCACGCCAAGGCGTACGGTTGCGGGCTGCTGACCCTCGCCCCTGTCCAGGGTGGCCAGTGAAGATCCCGGGCGTCCCACCGGCGGAACTGGCCGACCTCAACCGGGTTCAGGATCGGCTCAGCTTCATCTACCTCGAACGCTGCGTCATCCACCGCGACAGCAACGCGATCACCACTACCGACGACAAGGGGATCGTCCACATCCCGGCCGCCACCCTCGGCGTGCTCCTGCTCGGGCCGGGCACCAGCATCACCCAGCAGGCGATGATGCTGCTCGCCGACAACGGCGCCACCGTGGTCTGGGTCGGCGAACACGGCGTCCGCTACTACGCCCACGGACGTCCCCTGGCCCGATCCAGCCGACTCCTCGTCGCCCAGGCCGCTGCCGTCGCGCACCGCGACCGGCGGCTCCAGGTGGCCAGGGCGATGTACCGGATGCGGTTCCCCGGCGAGGACACCACGGCGCTCACCATGCAGCAGTTGCGCGGCAAGGAAGGGGCACGGGTCCGTCGGTGCTATCGCGAACACGCCAATCGCACCGGCGTGACCTGGAACAACCGCATGTACGACCCGGACGACTTCAGCGGCGGCGACCCGGTCAATCAGGCGTTGTCCGCCGCCCACGCCTGCCTCTACGGCATCGTGCACGCCGTTATCGTGGCCATCGGCGCTTCACCCGGGCTCGGTTTCGTCCACACCGGTCACGACCGATCGTTCGTCTACGACATCGCCGACCTCTACAAAGCCGAGATCACCATCCCGGTCGCCTTCGACATCGCCGCCCGCGCACCGGAAGACATCGGCGGGGACACCCGCCGCGCCGTCCGTGACCGGGTGCACGACGGCGCGCTCCTGGACCGATGCGTACGCGACATCCGGACCCTGCTGCTAAGCCCGGGTGGTGCAATTGACGAGGAGTGGCTCGATGAGGAGGCGGAACGCGACACCGTACGCCTCTGGGACGAGAGCGGGTACGAGCTTGCCGGCGGCCACAACCACGGTGAGGATATCGACTTCTGATGACCGTCATCATCCTCACCGCCTGCCCCGAGGGCCTGCGCGGGCACCTGACCCAGTGGCTCCTGGAGATATCCGCCGGGGTGTACGTCGGGCACGTCAACAGCCGGATCCGGCAGCGACTCTGGGCCAAGGTCGTCGAGATGGCCGGACCGGGACGGGCACTGCTGGTCCACCAACAGCCGGGCGAGCAGCGGCTCTGCTTCCAGGTGCACGATCACCACTGGCAGCCGGTGAACCTCGACGGCATCACCCTGATCCGCCGACCCGCTGCCCGCCCCACCTACAATCCCGCCACGTCCCGAGGCTGGAGCAAGGCGTCGAAGCGCCGCCGCTTCGGCCGCCGAGGCACAGACAGCGCCGCTCCCGTGGCAAGGGCCTCGGAGCAAGGTGAACACCGCGACAGCTGACCCCCAGACCACCGGGTGCTTCCGGATTTCCCGCTCATGGCCGCACGGGCACAGGATCTGTCGGGCCAGGTTCTGAAAGCAACGGTTGCTCCGTCGCCGAAACAGCACCTCGCCGCCGGCGGCTCGCCGCCGTGCTGCCCGGCACCATTCGCGCTGCGGGTGACCCTCGCCATGGCACCCGCTACCCTCGACCCAGGCTTCCGCCGCACCACGTCCCACCACCGGTGACCCATGGCAGAGGAGCGAAGGATCTTGAGAGTCAAAGTGAAGGAAAACAGCACAGTTGATCTTTAGCGCCGCAGGTCAGGAAGTCTGCTCCCCGCGCACGCGGGGATGATCCTGACTACGCGCGGCTGCGTCTTAGCCGCGCCGACTGCTCCCCGCGCACGCGGGGATGATCCCCCTCAGCGTTGAGCAGCGCCTGAGCCCTACGGCTGCTCCCCGCGCACGCGGGGATGATCCGGGATGGCGGAGCGCGGCGGAGGCGAGGGCGGCCTGCTCCCCGCGCACGCGGGGATGATCCCGTGTCTGGGCTGCGGGGCGTGGCCGGGTGACTCTGCTCCCCGCGCACGCGGGGATGATCCCAGCCGGGGTCGGCTCCAACGAAGGGGCTGGCCCTGCTCCCCGCGCACGCGGGGATGATCCCTCACCGAACCCCGCGACGCCGAACGGCGCGTCCTGCTCCCCGCGCACGCGGGGATGATCCCTCCGTCCAGGCCGACTTCACCGCCGGGGAGTCCTGCTCCCCGCGCACGCGGGGATGATCCCTCCCACAACGCCGTGCTGGCGGACTTGATCCACTGCTCCCCGCGCACGCGGGGATGATCCGATGTCGTCCCACATCGACCGGTACTGGGCGACCTGCTCCCCGCGCACGCGGGGATGATCCCGGGTGAACGTCGGTTCGATGCACGCCGCGGCGCTGCTCCCCGCGCACGCGGGGATGATCCCACGCTTAGCCGCGAGCTGCTCGACGCCGGATCCTGCTCCCCGCGCACGCGGGGATGATCCCGATTCCGATACCGACCAGTGCCAGCGGCAGAACTGCTCCCCGCGCACGCGGGGATGATCCCCAATCAAGATCGAGGGTCTGTCGGAGTTCACCCTGCTCCCCGCGCACGCGGGGATGATCCCGACGTGGCATGATGCGCGAGCCCACCCCGCCACTGCTCCCCGCGCACGCGGGGATGATCCCGAGACGTACGGCCTCACGAACGAATTAGGTCTCTGCTCCCCGCGCACGCGGGGATGATCCCCGGGTGACGGTGTCCCGCTCGTTCGGCAGCTCCTGCTCCCCGCGCACGCGGGGATGATCCCGCGCCGCGACGGTGCTGGCCATGCTGGCAAACCTGCTCCCCGCGCACGCGGGGATGATCCCAAAGACCATGAACATCCGGAACTGCCGACCGCCTGCTCCCCGCGCACGCGGGGATGATCCGTCGACCCCACCGCCCCCGCCGAAGCTCGCCACCTGCTCCCCGCGCACGCGGGGATGATCCCGGGACCAGTTGGTGGACGACCGATGAGGAGCCCTGCTCCCCGCGCACGCGGGGATGATCCCTTGCACCATTAGTGCGTGCGGTTGGTCTACTCCTGCTCCCCGCGCACGCGGGGATGATCCCCTGCAACTACTGACCGACAGTGCTACGACCGGCTGCTCCCCGCGCACGCGGGGATGATCCCCTGCAACTACTGACCGACAGTGCTACGACCGGCTGCTCCCCGCGCACGCGGGGATGATCCCCGGGGGGCCGGCAGTGATGCCCCTTTCAGAATCTGCTCCCCGCGCACGCGGGGATGATCCCAACGGCGGCCAGTGCACGGCGAGGCTCGACGTCTGCTCCCCGCGCACGCGGGGATGATCCCCACCCTCGCACGACGCATCCTGAACATGCGACCTGCTCCCCGCGCACGCGGGGATGATCCCACGACGGCGGCCGCCTGGTCGCCGGTGAAGGACTGCTCCCCGCGCACGCGGGGATGATCCCGACGGCGAGTTTGGCGCGGAGTACCGGGCGTTCTGCTCCCCGCGCACGCGGGGATGATCCCTACCAGGGTCTGGTGCACGATCCCGCCGAGGCCTGCTCCCCGCGCACGCGGGGATGATCCCTACCAGGGTCTGGTGCACGATCCCGCCGAGGCCTGCTCCCCGCGCACGCGGGGATGATCCCGGCACCACCCCCGACGTGGCCGGGGCACGCAACTGCTCCCCGCGCACGCGGGGATGATCCCGGGGGTGGACAGCGACAACCGCCAGCACCACTCTGCTCCCCGCGCACGCGGGGATGATCCCGGGATGAACCCGTCCGCCCGGCGGGTGGGCACCTGCTCCTCGCGCACGCGGGGATGATCCCTGCTCCCCCGAATGGGAGATGAACGTGGAGATCTGCTCCCCGCGCACGCGGGGATGATCCCGGGCGATGGGTGTCCGTTCGTATCTCGCCACGCTGCTCCTCGCTCAGGCGGGGGTGATCCCGAGGGACGGGACCGGCAGCTGGAGCAGACCCGTTGATCCCCGCGCACGCGGGGGTGATCCCCGGGCTGTCGGTGTACGGGTTTCAGTGCAGAGCCAGGTACGCCAGACGTACACAGGCCGGGATGTCTGCCGCTCCGGCTCGGCCGGCGGCTGCGGACGCAGTGACTCCTTCCTTGCTCACGCTGGGTTACCAGTAGAGCAGGGTCGGCACCTGGTTCGCGGAGATCCTTACGGCCAGGTGATGGCCCGTGGCAGGGTGTGTGGGCCCTGTCGAGCTGAACCGGTTGTGCTATCACGCCGTGCGCTGTCGCGGTGGCCACGGGCTGTGACCCGGACTGCGTTCCGGCTGCGATCCGTTTGCGCTATCAGGTCGACAGCATCCACACACCCCACCCCAAGCCTCCTGCCGCAACGGGTCGGACGTCGACAGAGCCCATAGTCGCCTTGATCAACATGAGGATGCTCCTGGCGGTCGGGCGATGGGTGCGACCCGGCGCGTGCGCATCGGCAGATCCACGTCGAGTGATGAAGATCGGCTGGGCTTCCGCAAACCCCACGCAACGTCACCGACTTGGATCGCGGCCAAGTCGAGGGCTCTCGCCGACCAGGATCGAGATTGGCGCGGTGTGCACTCCGCAGCCGTACCTTCCGCACCCGGACCTGTACGCCGACACGGGCCTCCGCGCAGCTCACCGGCCACCTGGCCTGCTCCCCGGGCACGCGGGGTGATCCCGCCGGGGGTGAGGCTCAGCGCTCGCGGACGCGTTCGGCGATCGCGTGGCTCAGTTCGGCGGTGGTGCCGGTGCCGTGCAGGTCGGGGGTGAGGGGCGACTCCTTCGGCCCGAGTGCCAGGACGTCCTCGATGGCGCCGAGGAGGTGGGCGGCGGCCTCGGGGTGGCCGAGGTGGTCGAGCATCATCGAGCCGCACCAGATCTGGCCGATCGGGTTGGCGATGCCCTGGCCGGCGATGTCCGGCGCGGAGCCGTGCACCGGCTCGAAGAGGCTCGGGTGGTGGCGGTCGGGGTTGATGTTGGCACTGGGGGCGATGCCGAGGGTGCCGGTGCAGGCCGGGCCGAGGTCGGAGAGGATGTCGCCGAAGAGGTTGCTGGCGACGACCACGTCGAACCACTCGGGGTGCAGCACGAACTGGGCGGCGAGGGCGTCGATGTGGAACCTGTCGACCCGTACGCGGGGGAACTGCTCGCCCATCGCGGCCACCCGCTCGTCCCAGTACGGCATGGAGATGGCGATGCCGTTGCTCTTGGTGGCCGAGGTGAGGTGCTGTTTGGGGCGGCGCTGCGCCTGCTCGAAGGCGTAGCGCAGCACCCGGTCGACGCCGATCCGGGTCATCACCGTCTCCTGGAGCACGGTTTCCCGGTCGGTGCCCTCGAAGATGCGCCCGCCGACGCTTGAGTACTCACCCTCGGTGTTCTCGCGGACCACCAGGAAGTCGATGTCGCCGGGCTCGCGGTCGGCGAGTGGGCTGCGGACGCCGGGCATGAGCCGGCACGGCCGCAGGTTCACGAACTGGTCGAAGGTGCGCCGGAACTGGAGCAGGCTGCCCCAGAGTGAGATGTGGTCGGGCACCACGGTGGGCCAGCCGACCGCCCCGAAGTAGATGGCATCGAAGGAGCGCAGCGTCTCCTCCCAGTCGGGCGGCAGCATCCGCTGGTGCCGCTGCCAGTAGTCGGCGCTGGCGAAGCCGAAGTCGGTGAACTCCAGCCGTAGGCCGAAGCGCCCGGCGGTCGCCTCCAGGGCTTCGATGCCAGCGGGTACGACCTCCTTGCCGATCCCGTCGCCGGGGATGACGGCGATCCGGTGGGTCATCGGCCCCTCCGCAGTGCGTCGAGGCCACCCTCGGCGTCGGCGATGGCGATGCGTTCGGCGGTGGCGGAGTCGCCGGCGCGCAGCGCGCGGACCAGGGCGCGGTGGCTGGTGTAGCGCTCCATGCCGAAGGTGTCGTCCTCGGCGACCCGCCGCAACAGCAGCTCGCGCCGCTGGGGGCGGGTGAAGACCCGGCTCTGGTCGAGCATCCGGACGAGGACCGGGTTGTGGGCGCAGGCGTTCACCGTCTCGTTGAACTCCACCATGGTGTCGAGCAGCGCGGTGAGGTGCCGCTCGGTCGGCAGGCCCTGACTGCGGCGCTCCTTCAACAGGATCAACAGGTCGTCGGCCCGGTCGAGGATCTCGTCGAGGGTGTCGAGCTGGTCGGCGGTGGCGTGCCGGGCGGCGAACCGGGCGACCAGCCCGCGCAGGCCGACCTCGACCTCGGCGAGGTCGTCGATGGCGGCGTCCCGGATCTCGGCTACCAGCACCGTACGCGGCCCGATCCGCTCGATCAGCCCGTCGGACTCCAGTCGCCGCAGGGCCTCGCGGACCGGGGTGGGGCTGATCGACAGGCGTTCGGCCAGCCCGCGCTCGGTCACCTTCTCTCCCGGTGCGAGCTCACCGGCGGCGATGGCGGCGCGGACCTGACGGTACGCCTGGTCGCCGAGCGTCTCGGTCACTGTCATGGCCACACCCTAACGCATGCCATCGCAAAAGTTACACGCGACTGTTGACGAGATTGCTATAGCAAACTAGCGTGACGCGGCACACGTTACGTGGAGGCGACATGGCCGAAATGAAAACCCGCGACGAGGTGTCGTATCGAAAGATCACCTTCTTCATCGCGCTCGCGCTGTTCGCGCAGGAGTCGACCTGGAACTTCTACGACAACCAGGTGCCCGTCCTGCTGCGCGAGCACGTCACGAGCGCCGCGCTCGTCGGCGCGCTGATGGGCATGGACAACCTGCTGGGAATCTTCATCCAGCCCTGGATCGGCAACCGGTCGGACAACACCCGGACCAGGTGGGGGCGGCGCATCCCGTACCTGGCGGTGGGCATGCCCCTGGGCGCACTGTTCTTCCTGCTGCTGCCCTGGACCACCTCGCTGGTCACGCTTGTCGCGGTGATGGTCTGCTACGCGCTCGTCGCGAACACCATGCGACCGCTCGCCGAGGCGCTGACCCCGGACTTCGTACCACCACAGCGGCGCGGCCGGACCAACGCCGTAGTCAAGATCGCCACGTCGCTGACCATCATCGTGGCGTCGCTGATCAGCCTTCTGGTGGTGGACGACCACCCTCGGGCGGCCTTCGTCATCCCGGCGGCGATCATGCTTGTCGTCACCGCCGTGATCATCATGAAGGTGCGCGACAGCCGGTCCCCGGCCTATCAGGCCGCGGTGGCCGAGGACGCGAACGCCGGACCTGACCAGACGAAATCACCACTGTGGCGGGTCGTCACCGAACTGGTCACCAGCCGGGACCGGCGCCGGGTACTGCTGCTGCTCACCGTCTTCCTCTTCGGCGGCGCCTGGTTCGCCTCCCGGTCGCTGATGACCCCGTACGGCATGGAGGTGCTGGGTCTGACCCGTGGTGAGGCCGGCGGGCTCACCCTGCCCAGCGGCGTCGCGTACCTGATCGCGGCCTATCCGGCCGCGCTGGCGGCCGAGCGCTTCGGTCGGCTGCGGGTGATCCTGATCGGCATCGCCGTCTTCGCCGGGGCGCTCGCGGCCGGTGCCGTCGTGCGGACCCCCACCGGCACGGTCGTGCTGTTCTGCCTCGCCGCCATGGGTGCCGCCGGGTTCCTGATCAACGCGGCGGTCGCGTTGTGGAACCTGGCCCCGTCCAGCCGGATGCTCGGCGCCTACACCGGGCTCTACGCGGTCACCTGGTATCTCGGCGGCTTCGCCGGGCCGGCGCTTGTCGGTGCCGCGGTCGACCTCGTCGGCTGGAACTGGATGCTGCTCGACATCGCCGTGCTGGCCACGCTCGCCGCCGTGGTGGTGATCCGGCTGGCCCGCCTGGAACGGACCCGCGAGACGACCCCCGCCGTAGCACAGTGAGAGAGAGCCGATGCCGACCATCCTGATCACCACTGACTACCTGAGGCCAGGAGACGAGGTGGACAGCTATCTCACCGGCCAGGGCTTCGTCACCCGGCATCACCCGATGCGCGGGCCGCGTGAGCCGGCGGAGCTGATCGCCGCGCTGGCCGGTGCCGACGGCGCGCTGATCGCGAACGAGCCGGTGACCGAGCAGGTGCTGGCGGCGTCGCCCGGGCTGCGGGCGATCGTGCGCACCGGCGTCGGGTACGACTCGGTGGACGTCGCGGCCGCCACCCGCCTCGGCATCAGCGTCAGCAACCTGCCCGGCATCAACGCCAACGCGGTCGCCGAGTACACGATCGCCTTGCTGCTGGCCCAGGCCCGGCACCTGGTGCCGATGGCAGCCGGGGTCGCGGCCGGCGGCTGGCCGCGCAAGGACGGGCACGAGCTGTGCGGCAAGACCCTCGGCCTGATCGGCCGGGGCGCGGTGGCCCAGCGGGTGCGACCGCTCGCCGAGGCGTTCGGCATGACGGTGCTGGGCCACGAGGTGCCCCTGGAAAGCCTGCTCCGCGACGCCGACTACGTGTCGGTCCACACCGCGCTGACCCCGCGTACCCGGCACCTGATCGACGCGGCGGCACTGGCCCGGATGAAGCCGACCGCTCATCTGATCAACACGGCACGCGGCCCGATCGTCGACGCGGCCGCCCTGGCCGAGGCGGTCCGGTCCGGCCGGATCGCCGGTGCGGCCCTCGACGTGGTGGACGTCGAACCGCTGCCCGCCGACAGCGTGCTGCGCGGTGTCGACGGCATCACCGTCTACTCGCACATGGCCGGCCAGACCACCGAGGCCCGCCGCGACGCCGGCCTGCTCGGTGCCCGCGAACTGGCCGCCGCCCTGGCCGGGAAACCACAGACCTCCGTCAACGCCCACCTGATCGACCCGGAGCAGAGAAGATGACCGCTGACGTGATCGTTGTCGGGGCCGGCCTGGCCGGTCTCGTCACCACCGCCGAGCTGGTGGACGCCGGGCACAGTGTCCTCCTGCTCGACCAGGAGCCCGAGCAGAGCCTCGGCGGCCAGGCGTTCTGGTCGTTCGGTGGGCTGTTCCTGGTCGACTCGCCCGAGCAGCGCCGGATGGGCATCCGTGACTCGCGGGAGCTGGCCTGGCAGGACTGGCTGGGCAACGCCGGGTTCGACCGGCCCGAGGACGAGTGGCCCCGGCGCTGGGCCGAGGCGTACGTCGACTTCGCCGCCGGCGAGAAACGCGCCTGGCTGCGCCAGCTCGGCATCAAGCTGTTCCCGATCGTCGGCTGGGCGGAGCGCGCCAACAACTCCGTGCCCCGCTTCCACATCACCTGGGGCACCGGGCCGGGCCTGCTGGAGCCGTTCATCGCCAAGCTGCGCGCCGGGAAGGTCACGGTCAGGTTCCGGCACCGGGTCGACGAGATCGTGCGAACCAACGGCGTCGTGTCCGGCGTACGCGGGAAGATCCTCGAACCGAGCGGCGCGGAACGCGGCGCCGCCACCAGCCGGACGGCCGTCGCGGACTTCGAACTGTCCGCGCCCGTGGTGGTGGTGACCTCCGGCGGCATCGGCGGCAACCACGACCTGGTCCGTCGCAACTGGCCGGAGCGACTCGGCACGCCGCCCGAGCACATGATCTCCGGAGTGCCGGCCCACGTGGACGGCCGGATGATCGACATCGCTGCGGCGGCTGGCGGAGCGGTGATCAACCCGGACCGGATGTGGCACTACGTGGAGGGGTTGCAGAACTGGAACCCGATCTGGGCGGCGCACGGTATCCGCATCCTGCCCGGGCCGTCCTCGATCTGGCTGGACGCCCTCGGGAAGCGGTTGCCGGCGGAGCTGTCGCCCGGCTTCGACACCCTCGGCACCCTCGCCCACCTGCGGTCCACCGGGTACGACCACAGCTGGTTCGTGCTGACCCAGAAGATCATCGAGAAGGAGTTCGCGCTGTCCGGGTCGGAACAGAACCCGGACCTGACCGGCCGCAGCGTCCGTCAGGTGCTGGGCCGGATCCGGGCCGGTGCGCCGGCACCGGTCGAGGCGTTCAAGAACCGCGGTGCGGACTTCGTCGTGGCGTCCGACCTCGACGAACTGGTCAAGGGGATGAACGCGCTGACGGAGACGCCGTTGCTGGACCCGGCCGAGGTCCGGCGGGTGGTCGAGGCGCGCGACCGGCAACTGGACAACCCGTTCACCAAGGACCTGCAGATCGCCGCCATCCGGAACTTCCGCAACTACCGGGGCGACCGGCTGATCCGGACCGCCCCGCCGCACCGGATCCTCGACCCGAAGGCCGGACCGCTGATCGCCGTACGCCTGCACGTGCTCACCCGCAAGACCCTGGGCGGCCTGCACACCGACCTCGACGGGCGGGTTCTGGACGCCGCCGGGCAACCGGTGCCCGGCCTCTACGCCGCCGGCGAGGCGAGCGGCTTCGGTGGTGGGGGCATGCACGGCTACCGCGCCCTGGAGGGCACCTTCCTGGGCGGCTGCCTGTTCTCCGGCCGGCAGGCCGGCCGAGCGATCGCCAAGAAGTGAGGAACGATGTCCACCAACCCTGACTCCGTACGCATCCTCGTGCCGGTCGGCATGCTCGGCGCCGGCTTCCCGCCGGAGACCGTCGAGCGCGGCCTGGCCCTCGGCGCCGACGTGATCGCCGTGGACGGCGGCTCGACCGACTCCGGGCCCTACTATCTCGGTGCCGGTACCGCCAAGACCGCCCGCGCCGCGGTCGCCCGCGACCTGCGCCTGCTGCTGCGGGCGGCGGCTACCGCCGGCATCCCGCTGGTCATCGGCTCGTGCGGCACCAGCGGCACCGACGCCGGCGTCGACTGGGTCGCCGGCATCACCCGGGAGATCCTCGCCGAGGAGGGCCTACAGCTGCGGCTGGCCACGATATACAGCTCGCAGCGGGCGGCCGAGCTCGATCTGGACCGGATCCGCCCCCTGCCACCGGCCGGCGAACTGGACCGGGCGACCCTGGAGAGCTGCACCAACATCGTCGGGATGATGGGCCACGAACCGATCGCCGCGGCCCTGACCGCCGGTGCCGACGTGGTCCTCGCCGGACGGGCCACCGACACCGCCGTCGCCGCCGCCTATCCGCTGCTCAAGGGGATGCCGGCCGGACCGGTGTGGCACGCCGCGAAGATCGTCGAGTGCGGCGGGCAGTGCACCACGAACCCGCGTGCCGGCGGTGTGCTGGCCACCGTCGACGCGACCGGCTTCACCATCGAGCCGCTCGATCCGGGCAACGCGTGCACGCCCACCTCGGTGGCCGCGCACATGCTCTACGAGACGGTCAACCCGTTCACCATGCGCGAGCCGGCCGGCACCATCGAGGTCGGCGACGCGGTCTACCAGGCCCTGGACGAGCGGCGCGTCCGCGTCGAGGGCTCCCGGTTCGAGCCCGCCGCGCAGCACACCATCAAGCTGGAGGGCGCCCGGATCACCGGGTACGAGACGATGTCGTTCACCGCCATCCGCGACCCGCACATCCTCGGTCAGATCGACACGTGGACCGCCCTGCTCCGGAAGATGATCACTGAGTGGGTGTCCGGGACCATCGGGCTGGGCGAGGGCGACTACGCCTTCGACATCCGCCGGTACGGCTACGACGCGATCCTCGGCTCGCTCGATCCGGCTACCGGGCCGCCCCGCGAGGTGGGCGTGATGCTCCTGGTCCACGCGGCCGACCAGGAGACCGCGACGGCGGTCGCGAAGGTGGCCAACCCGCTGCTGCTGCACCTGCCCACGCCGGACATGGACTACCTGCCCAGCCTCGCCTTCGCCACGTCGCCGGCCGAGACCGAACGCGGACCGGTGTACGAGTTCGTGCTCAACCACGTCGTCGAGGTGTCGTCGCCGACCAGCCTGTTTCGCGTCTGCCTGGAGGACAACCGATGACCGTCGTCGCCGATCTCGCGCTGGAGGTCCGGTCGAAGAACGCCGGTCCGTTCTGGGTGACGATGGAGGTGTTCGCCCGCGACGCCGACGCGTACGCGGTCCTCGCCGACCCGTCGTTCCTGGACGCCTCGGTGATCGCCCACCGCTACGGGGTCACGGCGGAGGACGTCCAGTTCTACCGGATCCCCGCGCTGAACGTCGTGAAGATCTCGTTCCCGCGGCCGGTGGTGCAGGGCAGCCTGCACGACCGTGACATCCACGCCGGTCAGCACCATGTGCCGCTGGCCTTGCTTGCCGTCCCGCCCGTCACCTGACCGTCTCGCCGCCCCGGCGCGGCGACCCGCTTCCGCCGGGCACATCCGGATCTCGGCCATACCTGAGCAAAGGCGGGGGAATTTACCGATTCAAGTTTCGGCGGGTCGTGCTGGAGTGGTCACGGGGCGGCAAGCGGTGCCGCGGCGGAAGGATGACCATGGAAACCCTCGGAAGGCTGGCCCGGGCTGCGGTCCTCGGTGGGGCGCTCGCCATGCTCGTGGCGTGCGGGAGCGATGCCGGCTCCGGTTCTTCGACGCCGGAGGCGGTGGAGAGCGTCACGGCTCCGGACGATGCCGCCGGGTCCCTGACCGAGCCGGAGGGCGAGGAGTGTGCACGCCTCACCACCGACGAGGTCGCGGACGTGATCGGGGCGCACGACGGTGGCCAGCACGACTACCAGCTCGGCGGCTGCGTGTGGACGGCGACCTCCGGTGGGCAGGCCATCCATGCCACGGTCCTGTCCAAGGACGAGTACGAGGCGGTGGCCGAGATCGGGGAGCCGGTGAGCGGATCCGCCGACGGCGCGGTCTACGACGACATCCACGGCGAGCTGTGGTTCCCGTGTGGCGGTGACTTCTGCGGCATCAAGGCCGACATCGGTGAGTCGGACCGGCGCAAGGATGTCGCGCTGCGGATGGGCACGCTCCTGCAGGGCCGGGTGTAGCACCTGAAACGCCACGGCCGTCTCGACACGATCTGAGTCGTACCGAGACGGCCGTGGGCGCAGCTGCTGAGGTCAGCCCTTCACAGCTCCGGTCAGTCCGCCGACGATGCGGCGTTGGAACAGGCTGAAGAACACCAGTGCCGGGATCATCGACAGGGAGGTGAACGCCAGGACCTTGGCCGTGTCGACCGAGTACTCCGAGGCGAAGGCCTGCACGCCGAGGGGCAGCGTGAAGGTCTCCTCCCGGTTCAGGATGAACAGCGGCAGCAGATAGCCGTTCCAGCTCTGGATGAAGGTCAGGATGGACACGGTGATGACGCCCGGCATGGCCAGCGGGAGCACCATCCGCCAGAAGAAGCCCAGTCGGCTGCAACCGTCGATCGACGCGGCCTCCTGGATCTCGTCGGGGATCGCCCGTACGAACGGGACCAGGATGATGATGGTCAGCGGGATGCCGAACCCGATCTGCGGCAGGATCACCCCCGCCAGCGTGTTCATCAGCCCGAGCGTCTTGACCAGGATGTACAGCGGGGTGATCGCCACGGTCAGCGGGAACATCAGACCGGCGGCGAACAGCGCGTACATCGCCCCCCGACCCCAGAACCGGTAACGCGCGATGATGAAGCTGGTCATCAGACCGAGCGTGACCACCCCGGCCGTGGTGGCCAGGGCCACGATCGTGGAGTTGAAGACCTGCTGCCAGAAGGTGCTGCCGGTCAGCACGTCGAGGTAGTTCTGGGTCTGCCAGGTGGTGGGCAGCCCGGCGGGGTCGGTGGTGATCTCCGCGTTGGTCCGGAAGCCGCCCAGGATGATGTAGACGACCGGGGCCAGCATCGTCGCGATGAGCAGCAGCGCGACGAAGTACACCGACGGGTCCGTCCAGCTGAACGGTCTTCTGGACCGGGATGACCTGTGCGGTGCCCTGCGCCCGGTTACGGCGGTCACGGCCATCAGCGCCTCCCTCCGGTGATCGCGCCCTCGGTGTCCCGGCGCAGGATGAACCGCTGGTACAGCAGGGCGGCGAAGAGCGAGATGAAGAACAGCACCACGGCGACCGCGTTGCCGTACCCGTACTCTCCCGCGTTCCGTCCGTTGGCCACCATGTAGGTGGCCATCGTCGACGTCCCGGCCGTTGCCGCCACGTACTGGCCCCAGATGATGTAGACCAGGTCGAACAGCTGCAGGGCGCCGATCATCGACAGGAAGGCCCAGATGCGGATCGTCGGTCCGAGCAGCGGCAGCGTGATGCGTCGCTGGATCTGCCAGTACGACGCGCCGTCGATCGCCGCGGCCTCCGTCAGCTCCTCCGGGATGCCCTGTAGGCCGGCGAGGAAGAGGATGACGGCGAAGCCGATGTACTTCCAGGTGAGGATGCCCATCAGCGTCCAGATCGCGATCTTCGGATCGGCCAGCCAGTCGGTCTGGAGCCAGCCGAGCCCGACTTTCTCGAGGACGGCGTTGACCACGCCCTCCCCGTGCAGCATCAGGCTCCAGCCGGTGCCGACCACCACTTCGGCGATCACGTACGGGATGAAGACCAGCACCCGGATCAGCGTCTGCCCCCGCATCTGCCGGTTCAGCAGCAGGGCGAGCAGGATGGCCGCCGGGCCCTGGAGCAGCAGCGACAGCACCACGATGATGCCGTTGTGCCGCAGGGCGTCGATGAAGGTGCTGTCCTCGAAGATCAGCAGGTAGTTGCGGAGGCCGACGAAGTCCTCAGCGGGCCCGTAGCCCTGCCAGCTGAAGAAGCCGTAGTAGGCGGCCATGGCCACGGGAAGGATGACGAAGGACAGGAACACGATGAGTGTCGGCCCCGTCATCAGTGCGATTTCCAGCCGGGCGGCCCAGCCGATGCCCTTGCGCCGGCGGCGCGGGGCCGGGGGCGACACGACCGGCGTGTCACCCCCGACCTTCGTCAGACCCGGTGTCGGGTCCGGCGCGAGCCGTACGCTCTCGTGTTGCGTTTCAGACATGGCGGTGGGACTACTGCGTCCTCTTGGCGGCGTCCTTGACCGCGTTGACGATGCTCTGCGGGTCCCCCTTACCGGCCAGCATGTTCACCACAGCGGTGTTCAGGGCGTTGCCGACGTTCTGCCCGTAGACCGTGTCGAGCCACTGCGAGACGAACGGTGCCTGGTTGTAGGCGGTGAGGATGGACTGCAGGTGCGACTCGGTGACGGCGGCCTGCGCCTCGCTGTTCACCGGCGGCGCGTTGAACGCCTCGTAGTAGGCCTTCTGCACGTCGGTCTTCGCGATGTAGTTCAGGAAGGCGGTGCACTCGGCCTTGGGGGCCTGTGCCGAGCAGGAGTAGCCGTCGACGCCGCCGAGAATCGCGCCGGGCTGACCGGCACCACCCTCGATGCTGGGGAAGGGGAACCAGCCCAGGTCGGGCAGCGGCTTCTGGTCCGGGGTCAGGGAGGCGATGACGCCGGGGTTCCAGGCGCCCATCAGTTCCATCGCCGCCTTCTTGTTGGCGAGCAGACCGGCGGAGCTACCGGCGCCCTGCTGCGCCGACGTGGTCAGGAAGCCGCTGTTGAACGGCTCGCTCGCGGCGAAGTTCTGCACGTCCTGGCCGGCCTTGAGCCAGCAGGGGTCGTCGAAGTTCATCGTCTGGCCGGCCTGGGTGATGGTCTCCGAGCTGCACTCCCGCAGCGCGAAGAAGTAGTAGTAGAAGGCGGCCGGCCAGGCGTCCTTGGCGCCGAGCGCGATCGGCTGGACGTCCGCCGCCTTCAGCTTGGTCACGGCATCCTGAAGCTCGGCGAGGGTGGCCGGGGGCTGGGCGATGCCTGCCTTGGCGAACAGGTCCTTGCTGTAGAAGAAGCCGCCGGGCAGCACCGCCACGGGCATGGCGTACACCTTGCCCTCGATCGTCTGCGCGGTGAACGACCCTTCGGAGATCACCTTCTTGGTGTCGTCGGTGATCGAGTCGGTGAGGTCCATCAGCTGGCCGGCCTTGACCATCGCGGCCATCTTGCCGCCGCCGCGCTGCATGAACACGTCGGGTGCGTCGCCGGAGTTGAGCGCGGTCTGGAGCTTGCCGTCCAGATCCTCGTTCTGGATCGACTGGATCTCGATCTTCACGTTCTGGTTCGCGGCCTCGAAGTCGGCGACGGTCTTGTCCCAGAAGGCCTTGCCCGGGCCGATACTGGCGTTGTGCCAGAAGCTCATCGTGACCGAGCCGTCACTGTTGCGACCCTCCGAGTCGCCACCGCCGCAGGCCGCCGTCGCCAAGACGCCGGTTGCCAGGGCCACCGACACAGCCAGTAGTTTTCTCGCCCTCATCAATCTTCCCTCTCTGCCGATTCCGCCCACCTGAAACAACCTCTGCGGACGAGTCGCCGGCCGGAACGTGCACCATGGCGACGCCGAAAGGTTTGTTTCCTGTCGACAGGCGCTGGTCCGGGCTCGGCTCGCGGTCGCATCGCGATCAACCTCGGAGTGACCCAGGCCACCGACGGCCAAAACGGTCGCAGACTTGTCCGAAAAAAACAAGACACGTTTCCGAAACTTCCGTGACCTAGGGCCGGAGGTGGCGACCTCGCTGGTCAGTCGGTCTTGCGGGCGGCGGTAGCAGGGCGGTCACGATGGTGGCTCTGCGTGACAGCGTGTTCGCGCTAACAATCAGTGCTCTGCATTAGGGTCGGAATCGTCCGGTAGCTGGACCGAGTGGTCCTCCGCGCCGGTCTGACGAACTGATCGCGCCCGGCCTGGTCCCGGAAAAATCCCGGTAGGAGTCGAGGGCGCCGTCACCCGGTCTGCCGGACGAAATCGTTGTCGGCCCGTTACGAAGGTGAGACACGACCGCGGCGGGCGGGCCGGTTGGCGAAGCTCGCAGGTCACTGGTTGATCACGCTTACATTCGCAATTCGGCGGAGGCGTCATCGGCGTCGGATGACCGTGACGAAACGCGAGAAAACCGGCGGTAGGCCGCTACTCCAGCGTGGTGGCGATCGTGATCGCCTCCGCCATGGTCAGGTCGCCCTCCAACCGATACGTCACCCCGGCCTCCTCCCAGATCAGGGTCGCGGCGGCGAGGCGGGCGCTGGCCTGGTGAACGACCCCGTCGCGATCGGTGTAGGAGACCGGGTGCGGGCCGCCGACCCAGATCGCCTGGGCCGCACCCACCTGAGTCCACTCGGCACCCGACCCGCCGGCCTGCTTGACGAAGACCGGATCGAGCCGGCCGTCGAAGATGTCCAGGCGGAGGGTGCCGGCCCGGTAGAGCAGGCTCGCCACCCGGTACCGGCCGGCGTCGTCCGGATCGGCCAGCAGTGCCCGCTCGGGCGGACCCAGCACGACCGGCGTCCGGATCGGGAAGCGCACCAGCCGTCGCGCCTCGTCGAGGGCGGCGGAGCGCTGCCCCGGCGGCGGCGACGGCACGCCGCTCGGCGGCGTCACGACCGGCGAGGTGCTGATGGTGACGCCGGCGAAGCGCAACAGGTCCGTCATCACGTCGGCGAGCGCGGCCCGTCCCGGCGGCAGCACCGCCACCAGCAGCGCGGCCAGGGCCGCCGCCAGCGCGTACCGCCGGCGTCGTCGGCCCGCGTCGCGGCGGGTGGCTGGTGCGGCGGCCAGCCGGGCACGGACCCTGGCCGTGACGTCCGGTGGCTCGGGGGTCGCCAACCAGGCGGACAGGTCACGTAGCTCCCGCTCCAGGTCATCCACGGCCGACCTCCTCGACGGCGAGCAGACCGCGCAGTTTCACCAGCGCCCGCGAGGTGCGCGACTTCACGGTGCCCCGGGGCCAGCCCAGCATGGTGACCGTCTCGTCCTCGCTGAGGTCCAGCAGGAAGCGGCAGACGATCACCTCCCGGTCCCGGGACGGCAGCGACCGCAGGGCCCGCACGAGGGTGTCCCGCCGTTCCCCGGCCAGGACCGCGCCGACGGCGTCGTCCTCGACGACCTCCGAGCCCGGCGCCACCCGCGCCGCGCGCAGCACCAGCCCGTCGCGCCGCTGCCGGGTGCGGTGCAGGTTGCGTGTCTCGTTGGCCACGATCGCCAGCAGCCAGGAGCGGAACGACGCCTCGCCGCGATAGCGGCCGAGCTTGCGGTACCCCTTCACGAACGCCTCCTGGATGACGTCCTCGGCATCGGAGCCTGCGCCGAGCAGCACCGCGGTGCGGTACGCGGCCGCGGTGTGCCGGGCGACCAGGGACTCGTACGCCGCCAGGTCACCTGCCTGCGCGCGGGTGACGAACTGCTCGTCGTCCAGGGCTACCTCCGGTGGGATCACCCCTACTGACACCGCCCACACCGAACGGGTTCCATCGTGTCGAGGGGGAACCCGGGAGGCTCAGGCGGTGTCACCGGGTCATGATGGCGAACACCACGATCTCGCGGCGTACCCTGCTGACCACCCTGGCCGGGGTCGGAGCCGCCACCCTGGTCGGCTGCGACCCGACCCCGGCCGCCGCCGACCCGCTACCGGACCCGCTGCTCGTCGACCTCGACGACGGCCTGACCGTGTTGCGGGGCACCGACCGGCAGTCGATCGGCCCCGGGGTGGCCACCGCCGACGGGCGGTTGGTGTGGACTGCCGTGGCCGACGGCGCCGACACCCTGCTGTGGCGCGTCGACGCGGGCCGCGGCAGCGCCTCCGAACGGGTACGGCTGCCGGGCCGGTGGGTGCCGCAGACCGCCGCCACCGACGGCACCCGGCTGGCGCTGACCACCGAACACCTCAGCGCCACCGGCGACCGTCCCGCCGGGCGCGACGAGACGCCGGTGCTGATCGTCGACACCGCGGGCGTGCGGCAACGGCTGCGGCTGCCGGGCAACGTCGTGCCGGAGGCGTTCACCCACGACCTGGCCGGACTGTTCGTGCTGGAATGGCTGCCGGCGGCCGCACCGGACCGCTACCGGGTACGCCTGGTCGACCTCGCCACGGGTGTCGCCGGGCCACTGCTCACCCGCGCCAAGACGCAGGTTCCGCCCGACGCGGAGGAGGAGATGCGCGGCGACGGACGGCAGGCGGTGCTGGCCCCGAACCGCACCGTGCTCTACACGCTCTACACCCACCAGCCCGACCACCAGCACACCCGGGACCGCATCAGCGGCCGGCCGGGGCGCGACGTACACGCCTTCGTGCACACGCTGCACCTGGACCAGCGGTGGGCGTACTGCGTGGACCTGCCGCACCCGTTCGGCGAGGGTGCCGCCGCCGGCCACACCCTGGCGATCACCCCGGACGGCGGCCGGCTCTACGTCGCCGACGTCGGCTCCGGCGCCGTCGCGGAGATCTCCACCGAGGAGCTGACCGTACGCCGCGTCGCCGCCCTCGCCACCGGTGGTGCTCCGGCGCACGCGGTGGCCTCCACCGAGCGGCTGTTCGTCGGTGCCGGTACCGCCGTGCGGGCCGTGGACCTGGCCAGCCTCGCCGTCACCGCCGAGCGGGCGACCGCCGACCCGGTCAGCGGTCTCCTGCTCAGCCCGGACGGCAGCCGCCTCTACCTGGGCCAGCGGGCGGCGGTGTGCTGGCAGGATCCGGTCACCGGCGGTGAACTCGGCCGCGCCGCGGTGCCCGGCCTGGTGGGCCTGCACGGTCCCGCCCGGCCGGCCTGACCGGCGACCAGCCCCGGTGCGGCCGGTCGTCATCGGCCCTAGTGGGCGTGGGCGGCGCTCAGGTCGGCGAGCAGGCCCTCGCAGCTGCGGGCCACGACCTGCGCGCCGCGCCGCTGCGGCAACGGGAGTCCGGGGTCCTCGGCCCGTTCCCGCCACCGCCAGTGCGCCTCGGCGGCGGTCTCCCACAGCCACGCCAGCGTCGCGTCGGGCGCGATGCCGAGCCGGGTCGCCAGCTCGTCACCGTCGCCGCCGACCAGCCGCCGGGCCTCGGCCGCCAGCTCGGTGTCGAGGCCGAGCCGACCGTCGCGCAGCGCCGCCAGCAGCCGCGATTCGGCGAACTCGTGCGCACCGGCGAGCAGCTGCTCAAGCGCGGCGAACAGGTCGGCCGTGGCCGGACCGGGTTCGTCCCGCAGCAGCGCCTCCACCGCGATCAGTGCCGACCGGGCCTTGAGCACGTGCCGGCGGTCGACGAGGAGGCGGTTGAGTGACTCGCGCAGCTCGCCGAGACCGCTGCGCCGGACCAGCTCGGCGGCCAGGGCCACCCGGTTGTCGCAGCCGGTGCGGACGAGGGTGGTCGCCAGGCGGATCCCGACCACACCGAGTCGCTCCAGCAGCGCGCTCCGGGCGGCCGCGTCCAACCCGGCCGGTGGCTCGCCGCGGGCGAACCGCTCGGCGGAGAGGAGGTACGGCTCAAGCTCGGCACGCGGCACCCGGGACAGGCTGGCCAGCGCGGCGAAATCACTCTCGCCGAGCACCCGACCGGCCAGGCCGAGCAGCCCGCTGCACGGCACCACCGTCACGCACAGCGCGTCCACGTGCGGGTCCCGTAGCGCCCGTCGGGCGAGCTGACGGGCACTGAGCAGCGCGTCGACCCGACCACCACCGGACTCGTCCACCCGGGACAGCACCATGATCGTGTGGACCGGTGCGGCCTGCCCGACGACGCCCTCTCGGGTCACCCCCAGGATCCGCAGGTCGGCGCCGCGGGCGTCGCGGGTCAGGTACAGCAGCGCATCGGCCTCCCGCAGCACCCGCGTCAGTACCGGATCGGCCGTCCGCTCGTCGCTCGCGCCGATCGCCGGGGTGTCCAGCAGGGTCACCTGCCGCAGCGAGCGGGCCGGCCACCGCACCACGATGTCGCGCAGTTCGCCGGCCCGCCAACCGGTGAGGTCGACCCGCATCCCGGTGCCGGATCGCTGCACCGCCAGTCGCTGCGGCGGATGACTTGTGGAGTACGCGGTGGCGTCCGGCTGCGGCCCGTCCTCGTACCAGGTGAAGGCGCTTCCGTCGACCGGGGCCACCTCCTCACCCATCAGGGCGTTGAGCAGCGTCGACTTTCCGCTGCGCCAGCCGCCGACGACGGCGACCCGCAGCGGCTGGTCGTAGCGGGCCAACTGGTGCCGCAGCGCCTCGGTGGCGCGGGGATTGTCGCGGTAGCCGTGCAGCGCCCGGTGCAGCAGGTCCCGGACCGCCGCGTCCAGCCGCGCGCCGGTCATGCCAGTGACGCCGGGCGGGCGGCGGTGACCTGCTGCGCCTGCTCGTAGAGCTGGGCCAGCCGGATCATCCGCTGCTGGATCTCGCGTTGCCGTCGCTCCCGGGCCGCCGCGTCGGTGTCGGCAGCCTCCTTGGCGCTGCGCAGCGACTCGATGATGGCGGTCTGCAACTCGTCGGTGAGCGCGGCGAAGTGGTCCCGCAGCACCCGCTGTGCCCGGCGGGCGGCGTCCCGGCTGTCCTTGCTGACCTGGATGAAGAAGTCGTCGACGTGCCGCTGCACCGCCGTCTTGACCGTGGCCTGTCGGCGGCGTAGCAGCTGTTTGCCCTCGTCACGGATGCTCTTGCCGCCGAACAGGGCGCCGGCGCCGATAGAGATCGGATTGATCATCGGCAGGCCGGCGAGCGTCAGCGCCAGGCCGAACATCAGCAGCCCACCGTAGGAGCCCTTCATGCCGGTGAACACCTTCTGGCCGACGGTGAACCGGTCGACGGTGGGACGCTCCAGCTCCGGCACCGGTGCGCCGTACTCCACCGAGGCGGCCAGCGGCCACGGCGGCAGCGACCCGTGCCCGTACCTGGCGAACGACTCGGCGACCCGGCGGGCGACCCAGTCGCACCGCTGGACCAGCCACCGCCGGTTCTCCGTGGCCGCCTCGACGAGGCTCTGCTCCAGCCACTGCGCGACGGCGTCCCACGCCACCAGCGGGTCGGCGGTCTCGAACGCCTCGTCGACCATCCGCAGGATCTGCCGGGTACGGTCGCGTAGGTCGTGCTCGATGTCGGAGATCAGATCGGCCATCTCGTCGGTCAACGTGTTCTGCCACCTGGTGGCGCACCGGCGCAGCTCGTCGACCTCGCGTTGCGCCGCGTGCAGCCGGGCCATCGGTGCGGACTCCTCGGCCGAGCGCTGGTCGGTCAGTTCCGCCCGCAGCGGCGCGGCGAGCTGTTCCACCACGGTGCGCGCGGTCAGCACCACGGCGGCCCGGGCCAGGGTGTCGGGCTTGGCGGCCAGGTGCCGCCGGAGCAGGGCGATCAGCGCCGGGAAGCCGGACTCCGCGTTGAGCGCGTGGTCGTCGGTGGCGGCGGCGTGCAGGCGCAGCGCGGCGGACACCGCGATCAACGGGACCGGCACCCCGGCGTCGGCCAGGTGCCGCCGGTTGCGGTCGGCCACGGCCCGCCAGTCCGGCACCAGGTCCGTCTTGGTCTGCACCACGGCAACGTTGGAGTGCGACCGGGTGAGGTGCAGCAGCATGTTCAGTTCGTTGACCGACAGGTCCCGAGTGGAGTCGGTGACCAGCAGCACGGTGTCCGCGCGGGCCAGGGCGGCGACCGGAGTGCCGGCACCCACGGCCGCGACGTCACCGCCGCCCGGCATGTCGACGAGCACCACGCCGGCGCCGAGCAGCGCGCGGGGCAGGCCGATCTCGATGTACGCGGGGCCACCGCCGGGCAGCCGGCCGGTGCTGCCACCAACTCCGGCGGCGATCTGGTCGGTCGGCACCGGTGTTCGTTGCGCGGCCGGCGGATCAGCAGCCGGTGGCGTTCCCGGTCTCGACAGCGGCGTCTGCACCACCGTCGCCGAGGCGACCTCGGCGTGCCGCAGCACCGTCGGCAGGACGGTGGTGGTCCCGTCACCGACCGGGCAGACCGGCGCGTTGACGATCGCGTTGACCAGCTGGCTCTTGCCCTGGTTCGGCTCGCCGACGACGAGCACGGTCAACGTCGGATCGAGCAGGTGGGCGCGCTTTAGGCGAACCGCCTGAAGCAGGTCGCCCCGACCGTGTTCCTGGCACGTGCGGGCGATGTCGTCGAGCGCGTCGAGCCAGATTCCCGCCATCACCGCACTAAGTGTGCTGAATTCGGCGCAATTATCAAGTGCGAAGCGGCGGGTGTCAGAGGAGACCGTCGGTGAGGCCCAGCACCCCACCGGTCGAGGTGGAGGCCTCGCCGTGGGTTGCCGTGTCCCCGCTCACCGAACCACTGACCCCGCCGTCCAGCAGCCCCGCCTTGCCGCCGGTAACGCCGCCGGTCACGCCGCCCAGCAGGCCGTCGACCTGCCCGGTCACACCGCCCACAGTGGAATCGAGGTCCAACGACGGCACCACGCCACCGGTGTCGCCGGTGAGGCCCAGCCCGCCGAGGGTGTCGTCGACACCGAGCGAACCGACCAGATCGCCGACCTGACTGGTGGTGCCGGGAAGCAGACCCGACGTGGTGTCCAGCAGCCCGGAACCGGTGCCGTGCACCGCCGACGCAGGGTCACCCACCGCACCGGTGACGTCACCGAGCGCCGGCTCCGTGACACGGTCGATCGGGGCCACGACGTCCGCGTCGAGGGTGTCGGCCACATCGTGCACGCCGGACAGGTCCACGCCGACCCCGGTGGGGTTCACGCCCACGCCGACTCCCGGGAAGACGCTCGCCCCCGCGGTCACCGTCGACGGGTCGACGGCGATCGTGCCGAGCACCCCGGCCTTGACGTCCACCCCGGAGTGGGAGCTGCCGACGCTGATCTGCTGGGCCACGGTCTGCAACTGGCTGATCGCGTCGGTGGCGTCACCGACGAGCGGGTCGAGACCGAGCTGCCCGGTCACCGGGGCGACCGGGGCCAGCCCCTGCACCGGGGCGTAGTCCACCACCAGCGGCACCACGTCCTGGACGTCGGCGGCGGTGATGTCACCGAGGCCGGCGGCCCGCAGCGCGCCCTCGGGGTCGAGGTCGAACGCCGACCGGGCGTCCGCGTCGGTCAGCAGGTTGAGCACGAAGTCGTGCAGGGTCTGGTCCATGTTGGGGGTTCACTCCTCGGCGAAACGTCAACGACCGGTGATCGCCGACGACGCTACGGGCGGTGCCCGGGACCGGGCATCGGGGACGATCCCGCAATCCGACCCGTTCGATTAGGGGCATCGGGACTCTCGTACGTTAGGGGGAGTGGGGGACCGGCGCCCGCCGAAGTTGGGGCTCCTGATGCCGGAGTGATCTCTGGTACGAACGTAGGAGCCCACGGGGTCCCCCGGGGCGGCCCGTATCGGCGGGCCTGTCCGGCCCGCCCCCACGGCCGACGCGGTCAAGGAAGAAAGCAGATGGCCTACGTGCTCGGGATCGACATCGGCAACACCAGCACCGTCGCCGCGGTCGCCCGCCACCGTGACGGGCACTGGAGCCACCCGGAGCCGGTCGCCCTGCACCCCGGGCCGGGTCCACTGCCGTCGACGCTGCTGCTGTCCGCAGACGGGACCTTCACCCTCGGCGACGGCGATGAGCCGGAACGTACCGCGCGGGGGTTGCTGAGCCGGGTCGGCGACGATGTGCCGCTGCTGCTCGCCGGCGAGCGGTACCGGCCGGAGACGCTCGTCGCGCTGCTCGCCGCGCACGTGGTCGACCAGGTTCACGGTGCCCGGGGCGCGCCGGCCGAGATGATCGTGCTCAGTCACCCCGCCTCCTGGGATCGGTACCGTCGTGACCTGCTGCACCACGCGCTGTGGGACTACGGCCTGGGTGCGGTGACACTGCTGCCCCGCACGGTCACCGTCGCGGAGGGACACGCCGCCCGGGGCTTCGCCGGTGGGACCGCCGCCGTGTACGCGCTCGGCGGCGGCACCTTCGAGACCGCACTGGTCCGGCGCAACGCCCGGGACCGGTACGAGACCGTCGGCGTTCCCGCGACGCTGGCCCGACTCGGCGGGGCCGACTTCGACGAGGCGCTCGCCGGGCACGCACGGGCCGTGCTCGCCCGGGATCTGGCCGCCGCCGGTCCCGGTGCCCGTGCCGCCCTGCGTCAGCTGCCGGCCGAGTGCGAACGGGCCAAGCGGGAGCTGACCGTCGGATCGCAGACCGACGTGGCGTTGGCCCTGCCCACCGGGCCCGTCCGGGTGCCGGTGACCAGGCTGGAGTTCGAGGAACTGATCCGGCCGGCCGTGCAGGCCACAGTGGAGCTGCTGGCACAGGCCGTCCGCGCCGCCGATCTGACCCCCGCGCAACTCGACGGCGTGCTGCTGGCCGGTGGTGCCAGCCGGGTGCCGCTGGTCGCCGAGCTGCTCGCCACCGCCGGATTTGCGGTGGAGACCGCACCCGACCCGCAGCACACCGCCGCGGCCGGCGCGGCCGCCGCCGGCACCCGGATCCTGTCCCCACGTCCCCTGCCGGTCGGCCCGCCACCACCGGCCGGCACCCCCGCCACCGTCGCAACCGCCTCCGTCGGGTCGATGGCGCGCACCAGCACCCCGCCACCGGCCGACGACCTGACGCCACCCGACGAGCCACCGCCCCGCCCGCCGATCCGCTACCCGCCCCTCGACCTGCCGAAGCGATCCCGCCGGAAGCTGGTACGCAGCCCGGGGCACGAAGGATGACCGCAATGATGCCGAGCGCCGTGGCGGACAGCCCGCTGGTCCTCGCCGCCGACGCGACCGACCTGCTCGACGCGATCACCGCGGAGCCGGCGGCACCGCTCGCCCTCGGGGTGACCGGACCGGGCGGCCACGGCCGTACCCGCTACCTTCAGGAGGTGGCCGCCCGGTACGCCCGGGCCGGCGTCACCGTGCACACGGAGGTGCCCGCCACCGACGACGGGTACGCCCCCGACACGGTGCTGCTGATCGACGACGCGCACCTGCTCGACGAGGCCCGGCTGCACACGCTGCGGCGACTGGTGGCCGACCGCCGCCACCGCATCGCGATCAGCTACCGACCGTGGCCCCGACCGGCGGCCCTGACCGAGCTGACCGACGCGCTGCGCCGCGAGGGACGCCAGCTCCTGCTCACCCCGTTCACCCGGGCACGCACCGCCGCGTACCTCGCCGCCGTGCCCCGCCTCGGTCGCCGCGCCGACCTGGTCGACTTCGTGCACACCCAGACCGGTGGGATGCCCCGGCACGTGGGATGGCTGGCCGACGGGCTGCGCGAGCAGGAGACGACCACCGGCGTACCGGGCGACCTGCCCCGCCAGGTGGTGCTGCACCTCGGCCCCGACCTGGAACAGCTCTCCGCCGACGTGCGGCGGCTGCTGATCGCGCTGGCCGCCGGCGTTCCGCTGCCTGCCGAGGCGCTGCGCCCGCTGCTGAACCGCGAACCGACGGAGATCGACGACCTGGTGGCCGAGGCGCGGGCGGCGGGCCTGCTCGGCGCCGACGGCCGCCCCACCCCGCTGGTGCGCCGGGCGGTGACCGTGCTGAGCCCGGCGGCCGACCGTACCGCCGTCTGGCACCTGCTCAGCGAGCTGGCGCTCAACCGGGGCGCGCCGGTGCTGCCGCTGGTGCGTTCGCTGCTGGCCGCCGGTGTCGCCGGTGACTGCCCGGCCGACACCCTGGAGGCGGCGGCGGAGGAGGCCCTCGGCGGCGAACCGGCGCTGGCGGCGCACCTGTTCGCCGCGGCCGGTGCCGCCGGTCGACCCACCGGCGTCCGGCAGGCGGTCGCCGCCGCCCTCGCCGGTGACCTCGACCTCGCGCTGCGGTTGGCCGACCGGCTGCTCACCACCGCACCGTCGGCCGGCCGGGCGGAGGCCGCGCTGGTCGCCGCCACCGCGCTGGCCCACCGTGGACAGTCCGACCGCAGCGTCGAGTTGTACCGCTGGTCCGGCGGGGTCAGCGCACACGCCTTCGCCACGGTCGGTGCCCTCGCCGCCGGCCGGCCGACCGACCACCCCGAACCAGTCGCGGACAGTCCGCCGACGTTGCCGGCCGGCGCCGCCCGGCTGATGGCCGACGGGGTACGCGAAAGCGTCCACGGCACCCCGTCGGCGGCCCTGTCCACCCTCGTGCAGGCGGCGGCCCTGCTGGAGCCGGACGGGCGGGCGGTGCTGCTGCCGGACAGTCCCGCCGCGCTGGCGGCGCTGACGGCCGTGCACTGCGGCGAACTGGACATCGCCGAACGGGTCCTGGACCGGGCCCTGGCCAGCGGCATCGGCGGGCCACTGCTGACCGGCCGGCACCGGCTGCTGCGCGCCTGGATCCTGATGACGCGGGGACGGGTCGCCGCCGCGAGCGAGCAACTCACGGAGGCGACCGCCGGTGTCGCACTCGAATCCCGCGACCTGCTCTTCACCGCCGGGCTGACCATGGGAATCGCCCGGCGCGCCAGCGACCTCGGCGCGTTGCAGCGCGGCTGGGTGCCCGCGCTGGAGGCGGTGGTCCGCCACCCGGTGGACCTGTTCACCCTGCTGCCGCTGGGCGAGCTGGCCATCGCCGGTGCCCGGCTGGGTGACCTGGGCCGCCTCCAGCCCTACCTGCGGGCGGCCCACGAGCTGCTCGGCCGGCTGGCCGACCCGCCCCTGTGGGGTACCCCGCTGCACTGGAGCGGACTGCACGCGGCGATCCTCACCGACGATCCGGCCGCCGCCGACGGGCACGTGACCGCACTTGTCGCCGCCGCCGGCCACAGCCGGTACGCCGCCGTGGTGGCCGCCGCGGCCGAGTGCTGGCTGGAGGTGTTGCGCGGCACCGTCGACCCGGCCCGGGTCGAGGCCGCCGCCCGGGGCCTGCACGACACCGGCCTGTGCTGGGACGGCGCCCGGCTGGCCGGCCAGGCCGCCATCCGTACCGCGGACCGGCGGGCGATGACGGCGTTGCTGGACTGCGCCCGGGCGCTTCAGGGCCGGTCCGCCGCCGAGGACCGCAAGCCGGCGACCGGTACCGTCTCGCACCGGCTCAGCGACCGGGAGCGGGAGGTGGCCGAACTGGTGGTCGCCGGTCTCACCTACCGGGAGATCGGGGACCGGTTGTTCATCTCGGCCAAGACTGTGGAGCATCACGTGGCCCGGATGCGTTCGCGGCTCGACTGCGCCAACCGCACCGACCTGTTGGCCATGCTTCGAACCATCCTGGCCGAACCGTCGTACACCACGAACGGACAGCCGTGGCCCCGACGGGCCGTGACCTGAGCCTCGGACCGGCCCGCATCACCGGTTCCGTAAACGAGAGGACCTGCCATGACTTCTGCGGTGGCCACCGCCGACAACCTCGGCCGCGCGCTCGACAACATCGTCGACCGCGTGCCGGGTGCCCAGTTCGCGGTGGTGCTCTCCCCGGACGGGCTCCTGCTGGGCGCCTCCCGGGGCATCGACGACGAACTCGCCAGCCAGCTGTCCAGCATGGTCTGCGGGCTTCAGGCACTGGGCCTGGCCGCCGCACGGGTCTGCGGTGACGGCGAGCTGCACCAGGTGGTGGTGCAGATGTCCCGGGCGTTCCTGTTCCACGCCACCACCGGCAACGGGGCCGTCCTCGCCGTCGGCATCGACGGCGAGGCGGAGGTCGGCGACATGGCGTACGAGGTGGCCATGTTCGTCGCGCAGGCAGGTGACCACCTTCCGGTGTACCTGGAACCGGTGGGCGAGCGCGTCGCGCTGCACTGACCTGCGGCGATGGCCGCTTCGGGTGACGGTGTGTCGAGCCTCGCCACCCGCCGCCGGGTGATCGGATCGGACCAGGACGATCGGGCGCGGCCGGGGGCGGGTGGGCCAGGCTGGATCTCGAAAGGAGGTCTCATGATCTCGGCACTCAACCGGCTCGTCGATCTCGTCGAGGAGCACCTCACCGAGGAACTCGACGTTCCCGGGGCGGCTCGGGCGCTCGGCACGACCGAGTACCACCTGCGCCGGATGTTCTCGTCACTTGCCGGTATGCCGCTGTCGGAGTACGTACGCCGGCGGCGGATGACCGTCGCCGCCGCGGACGTCGTTCGCGGCGAGGACGACCTGCTCGGCATCGCGGTGCGGTACGGGTACGGCTCCACGGAGGCGTTCGGCCGTGCGTTCCGGGCCGTGCACGGCGTCGGCCCGGGTGACGTACGCCGTGACGGAGGCCCCCTGCGTACCCAGCCACAGCTCAGGTTCCGCCTGACCGTCGAAGGGAGCATCCCCGTGGACACCCGCATCGTCGACCGTCCCGCGTTCCGGCTCATCGGACACGCCGCCCGGGTTCCGCTCATCCACCACGGTGTCAACCCGCACATCCAGCGGCACGTCACCGCCCTGCCGGCCGAGGAACACCAGCGGCTCAAGGAACTCAGTGACACCGAGCCGGCCGGTCTGCTCCAGGTCACCGACGGCGTCGACCCCGACGCCGTGGAGGGCACCGAGCTGACCTACCTGCACGGGGTCGCCGTCGCCGGGGAGACCACGGTCCCCGACGACCTGGACAGCGTCGCGGCGCCGGCCGGCACGTGGGCGGTCTTCCGGACCGCCGGAGCGTACCCGCAGCAGTTGCAACAGACCTGGGCCGCGACCGCGTCCGAATGGTTCCCGTCGAACCCGTGGCGGCTGCGGCCGGGCCCGTCGATCGTCGCGATCCTCGATCGCGCGGCCGACTTCAGCACCGCCACGTGCGAGCTGTGGCTGCCCGTCGAACCGGCCTGACGGGGATAGGTCCAGCGGCCGGTGGCCCGCCCGGCCGGCGGGCCGCCGGCCACCGGCCACCGGCACTTCCGGAAGTATCTTGACGCCTTTGGTGGGAACGTTACGATCTGCGCAATGACCGCCCCCGCCCCGACCGACGTCCACCCGGCCTGGTTGCCGCCCGAGGCGTTCCGCGCGATCGGCTCCCGGCACTGCGTCGTCCTCGGCAGCGGAGTGCTCGTCGACACGGTCGTCACCGAGATCGAGCAGGCCTGCGCCGAGCACGGCGGCACCGTCCGGCGTGCGGCGGACGGGCCGCCGCCGGGCCTGGTGCTCGCCCTGGTCCCGGCCGTCGGCGACGGCGGCCCAGCCGAACTCGACGCCGCCCTGGCCGACCTGGAAACGGCAGCCGGTGGGCCGCTCGGCGCGGAGGGCTACGCCCTGGCCCGCCACGGCGAGGTCACGGTGCTGCTCGCCGACCAGCCGGCCGGGCTGCTCTACGGGCTGTTCCACCTGACCCGCCTCGGCGAGTCGGCGTTCGGCGCACCGCACGAGGCGCAGCCGCACCGTCCCGCGATGCGCCGCCGCATGCTCGACCACTGGGACAACGTCGACGTGCACCCGGTGATGGGGCAGGTCGAACGCGGCTACGCCGGTGGGTCGATCTTCTGGCGGGCCGGCCACCCCCGCCGCGACCGGGCCCGGGTGCGGGCGTACGCGCGACTGCTGGCCGCCTGTGGGATCAACGCGGTGGCGGTGAACAACGTCAACGTCCACGCCACCGAGGCGCGGCTGCTCACCGAGCGGCTCGACGACGTCGCCGAGATAGCCGACGAGTTCCGCCCGTACGGCATCCGGGTGCACCTGTCGGTCACCTTCGCCGCGCCCGTCGTCCTCGCCGGCCTGCCCACCGCGGATCCGCTCGACGAGGCGGTGCGGGCCTGGTGGGCCGAGACCACCGAGGCGGTGTACGCCCGCATCCCCGACTTCGGTGGCTACGTGGTCAAGGCCGACTCGGAGGGACAACCGGGTCCGTTCAGCTACGGTCGCGACCACGCCGACGGAGCGAACCTGCTCGCCGAGGCGCTGGCCCCGTACGGCGGGGTGGTGCACTGGCGGGCCTTCGTCTACAACCACCGGCAGGACTGGCGGGACCGCTCCACCGACCGGGCCCGGGCCGCCTTCGACCACTTCGCCCCGCTCGACGGCCGCTTCCGGGACAACGTCATCGTCCAGGTCAAGCACGGCCCGATGGACTTCCAGACCCGGGAGCCCGTCTCCCCGGTAATCACCGCGATGCCCACCACCCGGATGGCGGTGGAGTTCCAGGTCACCCAGGAGTACACCGGCCAACAGCGACACGTGTGCTACCTCGCCCCCTGGTGGAGCGAGGCGCTCCGGTTCGGCTGGGGCGACGACGGACGTACCGTTGCCGGTGTGGCCGCCGACGGCGGCGGCCTGGTCGCCGTGTCCAACGTGGGCGACGACCCGTTCTGGACCGGACATCCGCTGGCCCAGGCCAACCTGTACGCCTTCGGCCGGCTGGCCTGGGATCCACGGCTGCGACCGGCGGAGGTGCTCGACGAGTGGATCGAGCTGACCTTCCACCCGGGCACCAGCGCCGACCCGGACCTGCTCCGCCGCACCCTGCACGAGATCATGGACGACTCGTGGCGTACCTACGAGCGCTACACCGCCCCACTGGGCGTGGGGTTCATGGTGCGACCGGGTCTGCACTACGGCCCCGACGTCGACGGATACGAGTACAGCCGGTGGGGCACGTACCATTTCGCCGATCGCGACGGGGTGGGCGTGGACCGCACCCGGGCCACCGGCACCGGCTTCACCGGCCAGTACCCCCGGCCGTGGTCCCGGGTGTACGAATCCCCGGAGACCTGCCCCGACGAACTGTTGCTCTTCTTCCACCACGTGCCGTACGAGCACGTGCTGCACAGCGGTCGCACCGTCATCCAGCACATCTACGACACCCACTTCGCCGGGGTGGCCGAGGTGGAGGCGGCCTGCCTGCGGTGGAAGTCGCTGGCCGGGTTGGTGGACGCGGCGGTGCACGCCCGGGTGACCGAACGGCTCGACGAGCAGCTGCGCTGCGCGCGAGAGTGGCGCGACCAGATCAACGCCTACTTCCACCGCAAGTCGGGGGTACCCGACGCGCACGGCCGGCCGCTGCACTGAGCCAGCCTGCGGTGCCGGCCCGACCGCCTCAGGGTGCCTCGGCGCGGTAGCAGGCGAAGCGGCCGAACCACGCCTTACCGCCGCCGTTTCTCGCCACACCGGTCAGGCCGGCGTCGACGAGCGCGGCCAGCACCCGCTCGGGAAGGCTGGCGGCCACCCGGGCGTTGCGGTGCGCCGCCCCGCCGCCCCGCCCGGACGGCGTGCCGTCGATGTCGAGCACGTGCAGCTCACCGCCGCGCCGCAGCACCCGCCCGGCCTCCCGGAGCGCCCGGGCGCGCTCGTTGTCGTCCAAATGGTGCAGCATGAACGCGGACAGCACCCGGTCGACGCTGTCGTCGGGCAGCGGCAACGCGCCGGCGAACGCCTGCTCGTACCGGATCGGCAGCCGGTGCCGGGCCGCCTTGCGGCGGGCACGGCGCAGCGCGGCCGGGTCCGGGTCGATGCCCAGCGCGTCGATGTCCCGCAGGCGACGCCCGAGCGCGGTCAGCAGGTTGCCGGTACCGCAGCCGATCTCCAGGATGCGCTGGCCGGACCGGAGGTTCGCCCGGTCCATCAGCTGTCCGTGGATGCGCCCGATGCCGGCGAGGCGGGAGAACGGGTCGTAGAGCGGAAGCAGCCAGTGCTTACCCATGCCGGGCAGGTACTGCTGCGGGGCGGTGTGGTGGGACGGTCCGGTCATGTGACGCTCCGATATCAGACGAAGTTCGGTCGTACTCTCAGCGTCATGGAGCGCGACACCGTGGACAATGGCGTAACTGTGGACTGGATGCGACAAAGTTCGGTTCCGGCGTCCCGCGCCGTCGGGGTGACCGGGCAGGGCGTGCCGGTCATCGGGTTCGATCGGGTGGCCGGCCTCGCCCCGGTGGCCGTGGCCCGCGTCGCGCCGGGCCTGCCGGTCGCGGACCCGGCCCCCGCAGGTGCCCACACCCACGACTTCCTGGTGCTGTTCTACGCGCATCGCGCCGACGGCCGGCTGGTGATCGACAGCCGCAGGTGGACGGTGACCGACGGGGACCTGTTCGTCATCGCACCGGGGCAGGTCATCTCCTTCCGCGACCCGGTCGAGACCACGGTCGTCGACGGATGGGCGGTGTGGTTCCCGACCGACGTGATCCGGCCCGGAAGGTCGGGCGCGTACTCGTCGTGGCGGTCACACCCGCTGCTCCTCCCGTTCGCCCACGGCACCGACCGGGCCCAGCGGCTGCGCGTCCCACCGCCCGACCGAGCGGGCTGGGTGGAGCGCTTCGTCTTGCTCGACACCGAGTTGCGCGCCCGGCGCGACGGCCATCAGGAGGCCGCCCTCGCCCACCTGACCCTGCTGCTGGTGGCCGTGGCCCGGTTGCCCACCGACGTCGCCGACCAGCTGCGGTCGGCAGAGGAGCCGCTGCTCGCGGCCGTCTTCGACGTCGTCGAGCGGCGTTACCAGGAGCCCATCTCACTCGCCGACGTCGCCGCCGAACTGGCCCTCACCGCCGGGCACCTCACCACCGTGGTACGCCGCCGGACCGGCCGGACCGTGCAGCAGTGGCTGGCGCAGCGCCGCATGCAGCAGGCCCGCCTGCTGCTCACCGACACCGACCTGACCGTGGCGACGATAAGTCGCCGGATCGGCTACTCCGACGTCAGCTACTTCATCAAACGCTTCCGCGCCGAACACGGAGTAACCCCGTCCCAGTGGCGCCACGCCACTGCGGGCACCTCCTGATCGGCCGCCGGCACGCGCTGTTCTGTCGGTCCCGGCGGGTAGCGTGCGGAGGCGTCCGCGACGAAGGAGCAGAGATGATCGACAGTGCCGGCAGCCCGGATCTCGAACCCGCAGCCCGCGCGTTGCAGGCGCTGCTCCCCGGGGTCACCGACGACCAGCTCTCCGGTCCCACTCCGTGTGCCGGCTGGACGGTCGGCGACCTGCTCGACCACATCATGGGGCTGACGCTCGCGTTCCGGACGGCTGCCGAGAAGGGACCGGATCCCGCACCGAACGGTCCGGGCGAGCCCGCGGCCGACCAGCTCGACCCGCAGTGGCGCAAGCTACTGCCGGGGCAGCTCGACGAGTTGGTTGCCGCCTGGCGCGAGCCGGCGGCCTGGACGGGCGAGACCGCGGTCGGCGGGGTACGGCTGCCGGCCGAGATCATGGGCGTCGTCGCGCTCGACGAACTGGTCGTGCACGGGTGGGATCTCGCCCGCGCGACCGGCCAGCCGTACGACCTCGACGACCGGACCCTGGAGGCGGTCCACCGCCTGGTGTCCCAACAGGCCAGCAGTGACGGCACCCCCGGCCTGTTCGGGCCGTCGATCGCCCAGCCCGCCGAGGCTCCGCTGCTCGACCGGGTCCTCGGTCTCACCGGCCGCGACCGTGACTGGACGCCCCCGGTGACCGAAGCCCGGTAGCACTCCGGGGATCGTCGTGGTGCCTGAGCGCGGGTCGTCGCGTGGCCGTCATGTCGCGGTGAGAGCCTGCGCGGCCTCGAAGAGTTCGCCCTCCCGCTGTGGATCGTAGGATGCGTCCGAGGAACGCTCGGCCTGCCCGAGGTTCACATAGGATCCGCTCGGTGCCACGGCCGGACCGGTCGCCACCTGCGCCAGGTGACGGCCGGCGGTGCGGGGGCTCACCGACAACGGGGTGAGGGTGAGCAGCGGCAGCACCCGGGCCGCCGTGAACCGTACGATCGGACCCGCGTCGCGGGTCAGTCCGGTACCCGGAACGAAGCCCGGATTCCAGCTGTACACCTCGGTGTTGTCCAGTCGCCGCGCCCACTCGTGCACGAGATAGATGACGGCGAGCTTGCTCGTCGAGTAGGCGGTCCGCCCGGCTACCGAGGTGTGCGGCCCGTCGGGACGGGCCAGTTCCGCCGGCGGCCGCCACACCGGCGCGGGCGCGAGCCCCAGGTTGTGCCGGAAGTCCCCGAAGTGGGTGTCCGAGGCCGTGATCACCGCTCGCCGTAGCTGGTCGCCGAGCAGTCGCAGCAGGAGGTGGTTGGCGAGCACGTTGACGGCGAACGTCACCTCGTACCCGTCGGCGCTGCACCGGGCACCGCTGGTCACCTGTAGCCCCGCGTTGCCGACGAACGACGTCACCCGGGCCCGCCGCATCACGTGGTCCGCCGCGGCGCGTACCGAGTCCAGGGAAGCCAGGTCGGTGCGTACGCCGTACACCTGTTGGTTTCCGCTCCTGTCGCGCAGGGACTCGGCCAGTCCGCCGGTGCGGTCGGTCACGAACATCCGCAGCCCTGGGTTCGCGGCGAGCATCGCAACCGCCGCGTGCCACCCGATTCCCCGGCTGGCGCCGGTCATCAGCATCGTCTCGGTCATGCCTCGACCGTGGCCGCAGCGGCGGCGCGTAGCCAGCACCCGGTGCGACGGTAGGACCAGCAGTACCAGGCCGGGCCTCGGTCGGTCGTGATACTGGTGAGGTGACAAGTGCGTTCGGTGCCGCCGTCCGGGCCTGGCGGGACCGGCTTTCCGCCGCTGACACCGGCCTGCCCACCACGGCCCGCCGCCGGGCGGCCGGTCTGCGTCGCGAGGAGTTGGCATCCCTCGCCGGCCTGTCGGTCGACTACGTGATCCGCCTGGAGCAGGGTCGCGCCCGCAACCCGTCCGCGCAGGTCGTCGCGGCTCTGGCCCGGGCCCTGCAACTCGACAACGCCGAACGGGACCACCTGTACCGCACCGCGGGTCTCCTGCCGCCCGCCGCGGGTGACGTGAGCACCCACATCCCGCCGGGCGTGGCCCGCATCGCCGCCCGCCTGGGCGACGTCCCGCTGGCCGTGTTCTCGGCCGACTGGACGCTGCTCACCTGGACCCCGCTGTGGGCGGCCCTGTTCGGCGACCCGGCCGTCATCGCCCCGGAGGAGCGCAACCTCCTGCGTGTCCTGTTCCTGCCGGGCGCGTCGCTCGCCTGGCCGCGCGTCGCCCCCGACGGTGCCTCCGCTGCCCTGCCGGCCGCCCTCGTCGCCGACCTGCGCACCACGGCCGCCGCCCATCCGCATGACCGCCGGCTGGCGGCACTTGTCGCCGCGCTGCGCTCCGCCAGTCCGGAGTTCGCCGCCCTCTGGGACTCCGGGGCGGTCGCCGCGCACGAGAGCGAACGCAAGACGGTCGCGCACCCGGCCGTCGGCCCGGTGACCCTGGACTGTGACGTGCTGACCGCACACGGTTCCGACCTGCGCATCGTGGTGTACACGGCGCCCGCCGGCTCCCCGGATGCCGACAAGTTGGACCTGCTGCGCGTCACGGGAGTAACCGCGATCACCGACTGAGGCGCTGCACTCCGCCGCCGGACAGTCCGGCCGTCACCGCTTCCTCAACGGCCGCACCGGTCCGGGCGATCCCATGGCCAGTCGGTGGCGATCCAGTTCGCGACGGCGCTGGCGAGCGGCACGTCCAGGTCTGCCCGGTCGACCCGCACCCAGGACTGGACGGTGACGTCGTACTCCTCGGAGGCCGACGGGTAGAGGTAGACGCAGCCGATGACGTCGCCGTCGACCGGGTCGAGGACGGTGAAGGTGAAGCCGGTGCCGCTGGTGAAGTCGTCGGCATGACGGCGCAGGTCGGCCAGGTTCTTCTCCAACGACATGCCGCTCGGCGGGGGCCAGTTGCCGTCCGGGTAACCAGGTGTGGCGCGGATGTGCTCGATGCTCGTCGTCCACGCGGCGTGATCCGCCACGTTGTGCTGCGGGCCCAGCGGTTCGAGGCGGAACCGGTCGGTGGTCAGCGACGTCGGTGGGGTGAAGCCCGGTGGTACGAAGGCGTCCGAGGTCATGGGTAGAGACGCTAATGCGCTTGCCGGTCTGCACGCACCCGCGTTTACTCGTCGGAACATGACACCGCTGGGACGGTGACGGCGATGTGGAGGGCGAACAGCCATTGGGTCCGTCTGATGCCTCGTCACTGGGATCACCTGCGTCTCGTCGTGCTGGTGCCGAAGATGCGCGGGCAGTTGCGGACCTGCTCATCGCCGCCCGCCGTGCTGCGGTCGGCGCGATTCCGCCGGCCGTTCATTCGGACGGGGAGATCCGCGAATGGGTCAGGGGCGTCGTCATCGCTGAACGGGAAGTGTGGCTGACGGAGGATGGCCGCCAACTGCCGTTGGCCGTGCTGGTTCTGGACGGCCACTGGATCGACCAGCTCTATGTCGATCCCGCCTGGACCGGTCGTGGGTTGGGCGCACAACTGATTGAGCTTGCCAAGTCCCGCCGGCCGGAGGGCCTTCAGCTGTGGACGTTCGCGGCCAACACCGGCGCGCAGCGGTTCTACCGTCGGCACGGCTTCGTTCCGGTTGAGGCGACCGACGGGTCGCATAACGAGGAGAAGGCCCCGGACATCCGCTTTGCCTGGCAGCCGTCGTAGCTTGCCCGTCGAGGGAACGTTCTCTCCCGCTGCCGGCGTCCACCGCCTGATTCGAGACGGAGATTGCCGCCGATCCGGCCGGCGGGTTGCGGGAACGGGAAATCATCGACACGTTCGGGCACCGGTGGTTCGTGCCGGCGTCACCCGCGGACGAGTTCCCGACCACCGGCCAGCGACACCGTCTGGCCGTTGACGTGACCGTTCGCCGCCGATGCCAGGTAGGTGACGGCGGTGGCGACGTCCTCGGGGGTGCAGATGCGGCCGGTGGGAGTCTTCGCCGATTCGGCGGCGACCGCTTCCGGCCCCAGGAACGGAGCGGCCAGTGCCTTGTCGGTGAGGGTGAAGCCGGGGCGCACGATGTTTGTCAGAATCCCGTGGCGGGCTTCCCGGACGGCGAGCACCCGCGCGGCGGTCTCCAGCGCGCCCTTTGCGGTGGCGTAGGCGAGTGGCCCCGCCATGGGCTGCGCGACGATGTCGGTCGACACGACGACGATGCGTCCCCAGCCGCTGGCGCGCATGGCTGGCAGAGCCGCATCGATCAGTGCCAGCGGACCGACGGTGTTGACAGCCAGCGACGTGGTGAGACCACCGATCTCGTCGGTGTCGAAGGAGGGCCACTGCACGGCGTTGGCGATCAGGGCGGAGACCGGTCCGAGTCGTTCGGCGATCTCCTCGATGACGCCGGGCATGGTGCTGGGACCGTGGTGATCCAGGTGGATGGCGCAGGCCCGGCCGCCGGCTCGCGTGATGGCACCGACCACGTCGAGGGCGCCGTTGTGGTTGGTGTACCAGGACACGGCGACGGAGGCGCCCTCGGCCGCCAGGTGCAGGGCGGTGGCGCGGCCGATGGCCCCGGAGGCCCCGGTGACGAGGGCGACCCTGTTCGACAAACCGGTTTCCATGACAGCTCCATAGTCGGCTATAAGTTAGCCGACTATGGACTAGCTGGCGCCGGCCCGTCAACTCGTACACTGCCCGGGTGGAACTGACGGATGTCCTGGCCACCAACAAAGCCCTGGTCAAGGTGGCCAAGCTGTACCGGAGCGCGCAGGCCGACGTGCTCAGCGCACTCGCCCTGCACCCGGGGCAGGACGTCCTGCTGTGGCTGCTCGGCCAAGAACCCGACGGTATGACGATCTCCGAGATCGCCGCCCGGCTCGGCGTGGAACAGCCCACGGTGACCCGCAGCCTCAGCCGCCTCGATCAGGGTGGTTGGTTCGTCAGGGAACCCGTACCGGGCGATCGGCGTGCCACCCGGATCCAGTTGACCCGCAAGGGCCGGGCCGTCATCCCGAAGATCGAGGCGGCCTGGCGCACGCTCGCCGAGACCGCCACCGCCGGCATGGCGGCCGACCAACGAGCCGCGTTCGTCGAACTGCTTGAAAAGGTACGCGGGAACCTCCGCACTCTCGCCGCCGAAACCGAGTGAGCGAAATGTCCACGACGGATCACCACGTCGGCAGCGGGGGCACCTTGGGTGTGACGGGCGGCGTGACGGGCAGGCTCACTCGACGAACTCCTCGGTGATGATGTCGGTCATCGGCGCGCCGCCACGGACCAGCGCCAGCGCCAGCACCGAGCCGAGGGCGGCGAGCGCCGCCTCCGAGGCGACAATGGTGAGCGCCGTCGCCGCCACCAGCAGCAACGCGGTGCCGACGGCGACCACCGGGGTACGCAGCACGAAGTACCCGGCCAGCCGGAACACGTCGCGCAGCCGGAACGTGAACAGCGACGTGATCACCAGTGCGTTGACCCCGACCACCGACACCCCGGCGCCGACCAGCACCAGCGGCACCGCCCACCAGCCGGGCACCCCGGCCGCCGGCAGGTTGACCAGGTTGACCGCGATGACGGTCAGCCACATCAGCGCCGGCACCCAGACCAGCAGCGAGCCGGTCAGGTTGGCCCGGTAGCCGCGCCAGAACAGTCGCCCCGGGTGCAGCTCGGTCAGGTCGAGACGCTGCCGGTGCAGGGCGTACAGTGCGGCGGAGAACGCCGGGCCGAGCGGCACCGCACAGACCGCGACCAGCGGCAGGTTGCTCACGTGCCGCTCCAGCGCGAACAGCGCCACCAGCCCGGGAGCTGCGCAGACCAGCAGCAGCACCTCCACCACCAGCAGGGTGTAGATCAACGCCGTTACCCGGGACAGTGGGCCGGCACCGAACTCGCGACGGGCGGCGGTGCTCACGACGGCTCACCGCCCAGCAGTCGCCGCTCGTCCCACCAGGGCGGAGTCTCGTCGGTCACCGGGCTCACCTCGGCCAGGGTCACCTCGTGCCGAGCCAGGTGCAGGTCCAGTTCGACGCGGCCGGCCAGCACCGGCAGCGACCCGTGCCGTCTGGCCGGCTCGGCGGCCTGCCGCAGAACGTCCAGTTGGCGGGCGGTGGGGGAGGGCGGTCGGCCCAGCTCGCACCAGGCCCGCCAGGCGTTGCCGGACTCCTCGCTGACCGAGGAGCGCAGCAGGAACGCGGTGTGGGCGGCCGGGTCGGTGACCGGCAGCGACAGGCGTACGGTGTGGCCGTCCACCGGTTCACCGCCGGTGACGTCGACCGGCGCCCAGGCCAACACCGCGATGCGGCCGGTGTCGTCGCGGGTGACCAGGTGATCCGCGCCCCGGGCGAGGATCTGCGTACCCAGCCGGTTCATGAAGGCGTACAGGTGGTACGTGGGTTTACGGAGCTGCCGGTGGGTGAGCAGGCCGAAGCCGCCGTGGAACAGCGTCGTCGGGATGCCCACCTCCTCGAACACGTCGCTGAAGGTCCAGTACGCGAAGGAGTCGACCAGGTCGTCGCCGCCGGCCAGCACCGGGGCGAGGTAGGCGGCGTGGAAGGCGGTGTCGTGGATCGGGTTGTCCGGGCGGTACGAACTGTTGAACTCGGTGATGTGCACCGGCAGGTCGGCCAGCGCGGTGCCGGCGAGTAACCGGCGCGGGCTGGCGAACTGTTCCAGCAGCCGCTGCGCCGGTGCCAGGGTCTGGTGTACGCCGAACGGCACGTGCTGGGCCGGGCCGGAGGTGTAGGCGTGCCGGCTGACGAAGTCGATCGGCACCGAACGGTCGGTGACGAACTCGGCGAACCGGGGCAGCCATCCGTCGTCGGCGCCGGGGGAGAGTGCCGGGCCACCGACCTTGAGGTCGGCGTCGACGTCCTTCACCGCGTGCGCGGTCACCTCGTAGAGCCAGTGGTAGGCGTCGGCGTCGGCGTCCTGCCAGAACTCCTTCAGGTCGGGCTCGTTCCACACCTCGATCGGCCAGCCGCGTACCTCGTCCAGGCCGTACCGGTCGACGAGGTGACCGATCGTGGCCCGGACCAGGTCGGCCCATTCGGTGTGCGATCGGGGCGGCGTGACGTTGCCGCGCCACCAGAAGACCGTCTGCTCGCCGCTGGCCAGCCCGGAGGGCATGAAACCCAGCTCCACGAACGGCCTGATGCCCAGCTCAAGGTAGGCGTCGACGATCTGGTCGAGATAGCCGAAGGCGTGCCGGACGTGGCGTCGGCCCTGGTGGTCGTACGGTCGGTGCACCCCGACGCCGTCGCTGAGCAGGCCGTGCCCGCGGAGGTACCGGAAACCGATCTCGCGTTGGACCAGGGCCAGCGAATCCTGGTAGTCGCGGCGCAGGGCCAGGTCGAGCCGGCCGGTGCCGACGGCGAGGCGCCATGCGTCGCTCAGCCGGCCGACGGGTTGGTCCGCAACGGTGATCCGCATCGTCGTTCCTGTGCTCGGGGTGGAGGGTGCCCGGTCCGGTCGCGCCGACACGACCGGACCGGACAGGTCTGCTAGTTCTTCTCCTGGTAGCGCTTGTGCGCCTCGTTGACCAGTTCCAGGTAGGAGTCCATGTTCTTGCTCTTCAACTCCGCCACGTAGGCGTCCCACTCGGCGAAGTCACGCTGCCCGAGCACGAACTGGAGCGTGGCCTGGTAGACGTGGTCCTTGAGCGGGGTCTCCCAGAGCGACACCTGCTCGCGTTCCTCGTCGTTGAGCGGGTACGGCGGCGGCACCGCCTTCGGTGCGCGGGCGTTCATCACCTGCTGGAACTCCTGCTCCTCGGGCGAGAAGAACGCCTGCACCAGCTCGGGCTTGCCGCCGTACGCGAACACGCCGTTGCCGAAGCCGAAGTCCTTCTGGAGGTGCTTGGGTGCGCCGGGGTTGAGGCCGATCATGTCGACGTCCGGAGCGAGGGTCTTCTTGCCGGTGGCGTCCTTGACGAAGGTCGTCCCCTCAACGCCCCACTTGGCGAACTCCTGCCCCTCGTCGGAGTACCAGAGCCAGTCGACGAACTGCATCATGGCCACGAAGTTCTTGCTGTCGCGGGCCTTCGAGGAGATCATCATGCCGTTCTCCAGCCGGCTGGCCGGGTTGATCTCGCCGGCCGGGCCGATCGGCAGCGGGATCTTGGTGATCTTGGCCTTCGGGTTTGTCGCCGCCAGGTCCGGCCGGTAGTCGTTGACCAACGTCTGCGCGTTGCTGCTGATCACGAAGGACTTGCTGTTGGCGAGCTTCTGCCGGGCCAGGTCGTCGGTCTGGGTGAAGCTCTCCGGGTCGAGCAGCTTCTCCGCCACCAGCTTGTTGAGGTACTGCAACATCTGCTTGTACTGCTCGGTGGCGCCGGTGTACTCGAACTGCTGCGCCTGGGCGTTCCAGGTGACGTGCTGGAAGTTCCAACCCGCGCCTTCCAGGCCGTACGACGCGGCGAGCATGTTGAGCAGGTTGCCGGCCGGGTTGGGCTGGCTGAACCGGTCGGAGAACGGGTAGACGTCCGGGTACGCCGCCTTCATCGCCTTGAGCATCGTGTATACCTCGTCCCAGGTCTTCGGGACCTCGAGGTTCAGCTCTTCGAGGATGTCGGTGCGGACCGCCAGGGAGTATTCGTGCCAGGGCTTCTCGTGCAGGCCGGGCAGCAGGTAGAACTTGCCGTCCTGCTGGCGCAGGGTGTCCATCTCAGGCTTCAGGTTCCACTTCTCGATCTTGTCCTTGAGGTTCGGCATCAGATCGAGGTAGTCGCTGACCGGCAGGATCGCCCCCGACGAGACGTAGGCGTGCACGTCCGGCGGATAGGTCTTCGGGATCAGCAGCGGCGCGTCGCCGGCACCGATGAGCAGGCTGCGCTTCTGGTTGTAGTCGCTCAGCGGCACGGCGACCTTTTCGAGGCTGACGTTCGTCCGGGACTTTAACTCCGTCCAGAACAGCCAGTCCTCCTTCAGCGGATAGTTCGGGTGGTTGTTGTAGAGGACGGAGAAGGAAAGCGGCTCGGTGGCCTTGAACTGGGTCCCGACGGCGTAGTTCTCCATCGCGCCGGCCCGGTTCTCCGACAGGTCCTCGCTGTCGGGCGAGTCGTCGCCACAGGCGGCGACGCTGCCGAGGGCCAACAGCACGGCGGCAGCCGCCGCCGCGTGACGCCACGATCTGCGGAACATGGCGGGTTCCTTTCAACTCGGTGGTGGGAGAGGGTGTTCGCTACTGGTCAGCCCTTGACCGCGCCGAGCATGATGCCCCGGACGAAGTACCGTTGGACGAAGGGATAGACCAGGAGGATCGGCAGAGTGGTGAGCACGATGGTCACGGCCTTGAGCGTCGCCTCGGCCTGTACCTCGTTCGCCTCGGTGATCGCCCCGACGTTCTCCGCGCCGGTGGCGCCGGCGATCAGGTTGCGCAGGTACACGGTGACCGGCCAGAGTTCCTGCCGGTCCATGTAGAGGAACGCCGCGAACCAGGAGTTCCAGAACGCCACCGCGTAGAACAGCACCATCGTGGCGACGATGGCCTTCGACAGCGGCAGCACGATCCGCAGCAGGATGCCGTACGTGTTGAGCCCGTCGACGGCGGCGGCCTCCTCCAACTCTGTCGGCAGGCTCTCGAAGAACGCCTTCATCACCAGCAGGTTGAACACGTTTATCGCGTTGGGCAGCGCGATGGCCCAGACGCTGTTCTTCAGCCCCAGGCTGGTCACCAGGACGTAGTTGGGGATGAGGCCGCCGGTGAAGAACATGGTGAAGACCGCGATGCCGACAAGCGCTCCGCGCCCCTTGAGCTGCTTCTTCGACAGCACGTACGCATAGCAGGTGGTCATCACGATCGAGATGACCGTGGCGGTGACCGTGTAGAACACGGTGTTGCGGTAGTTCGTCCAGAACAACGGGTCGGACATCAACAGCTGGTAGGTGTCCAGGGTGAACCCGCGCGGCACGAGGTTGACCTGACCGGCGATGATGTACGCCTCGTCGCTCAACGAGCGGGCCACGATGTTGACGAACGGGTAGAGCGTCACCATCACCACGAGGGTCAGAACGATGCCGTTGACCACCCGGAACACCCGGTAGCCCCGGGTCTCCTGGATGCCGCGGCGACGGGGACGGTTCGCGGTCTCGGCGGGCCGCTCGGCGGTGTCGACGGTCACCACAGGCTCGTCCCCACCGTGCGACGGGCGATCAGGTTCGCCGAGACGACCAGGATCAACCCGATCACCGCCTCGAACAGCCCGATCGCGGCGGCGTAGCTGAAGTTGCTGGACTGGAAGCCCATCCGGAACAGGTAGGTGGACAGGACGTCGGCCGTCGGATAGGTAAGTGGGTTGTACAGCAGCAGGATCTTCTCGAACCCGACCGCCATGAAGGTGCCGATGTTGAGGATCAACAGCGTCACCATTGTCGGCCGGATGCCCGGCAGCGTGACGTGCCAGGTCTGCCGCCACCGGTTGGCGCCGTCGATGCGGGCCGCCTCGTAGAGGTCGTCGTCGATGGTGGTGAGCGCGGCAAGGTAGAGGATCGTGCCCCAGCCCACCGTCTGCCAGACCTCCGAGGAGACGTAGATGGTGCGGAACCACTCCGGCCGTTGCAGGAACGGGATCGCCTCACCGCCACCGGCCCGGACGAGCTGGTTGACCGTGCCGTCCATCGACAGCAGCTGCATGACGATGGCCGCCACGATCACGATGGACAGGAAGTGCGGCAGGTAGGACACCGACTGCACGAGGCGCTTGAGCTTGCGGGCCCGCACCTCGTTGAGCAGCAGCGCCAGCACGATCGGCAGCGGGAAGCAGAACAGCAGGGTCAGCGCGCCGAGCACCAGGGTGTTGGTGAAGACGTTCCAGAACGTCGGGTCGTTCAGGAACATCTTGAAGTAGCGCAGGCCGACCCAGTACTCGCCGAAGATGTTGCCGCCCGGCTGGAACCGCCGGAAGGCGATCACGTTGCCCAGCATCGGCAGGTACCGGAAGATCAGGAAGAACAGCAACGGCAGGATCGCCAGCGAGTACAGCTGCCAGTCCCGCCGCAGTGCCCGCCGCCAGGTCTGCCGGGGCGCCCGTGATGGCGGCTTCGGTGTCGTCGTGTCGGGGCTCGGCGTCGGCGTGGTCAGGGTGGTCACGCTGCTCATGGCCGGTCCTCCGGCGTGGGCCCGGCGACCGGTTCGACGCGCACCCGGGACAGCAGCTCGCGGTGATGCCCGACCTCGCGTTCGCCGCCCTCCAGCCGTAGCGCCAGGCTGGCCGCCACGTCCCCGCTGGAGCGGCTGAGCCGCAGCTCCACCTCGCCGGGCTCGACCACACGCCGGCCGTGCACGCCGGTGAACGAGGTGACGTCGGCGGGGACCGTGAAGCTGACCCGGGCGGCATCGCCGGGCTCGAGCGGAACGCGCGCGTACCCGATCAGGCGCACCACCGGTCGGGTGGTCTGCGCCACCGGATCGTGCAGGTAGAGCTGGACCAACTCGGTGCCGGCCCGGGCGCCGGTGTTGCGGACCGTGACCCCGACGGTCACCTCCCCGTCGACCGGCCAGGTCGTCGGCTCCCCGGTGACGCCGCCCGGGGCGTCGCTGACCGCAGCGTCGCCCCACTCGAAGGTGGTGTAGCTGAGACCGTGGCCGAACGGGAACGCCGGCGTCGGGTCCACCGAGGACACCTTGGAGCGTCGGCCCAGGACGGGGGTGAGGTAGGTGCCGGGCAGCCCGCCGGCGTGCCGGGGCACGCTTACCGGCAGCCGTCCCGACGGGTCCACCTCGCCGCTGATGATCTCGGCCAACGCCTGGCCGCCGAGCTGGCCGGGGAAGAACGCCTGCACGATGGCGCTCGCCCGGTCCACCGCGTCACCCAGGGCGTACGGGCGGCCGGACAGGACGACCAGGACGACCGGGGTGCCGGCGGCCAGCACCGCGCGTACCAGTTCGTCCTGCACCCCGGGCAGTTGGAGGTCGACCGCGTCGCAGCCCTCGCCGGAGGTACCCCGGCCGAACATGCCGGCCCGGTCGCCGACGGCCAGGACGCAGACGTCGGCGTCGGCGACCGCCTGGACCGCCGCCGCGATGCCCGAGGTGTCGTCACCGGTGATGCCGGTACCCGGTACGTGGGTGAGCTGCGGATACCGCTGCGCAAGCGCCTCGCGCAGGGACGGGATCTCGACGCCGGTGCCGTGCTCGGGGTGGTTCACCCCGACGTGCAGCGGGAACGTGTAACAGCCGAGCATCGCCATCGGGTCGTCCGCGACCGGCCCGACCAGCGCGACCCGCTGGTCGGCGGCGAGGGGCAGCAGCCCGTCCTGGTTGCGGAGCAGGACGACGGACTGGCGGGCCAGTCGCAGGGCGACGGCCTGGCTGGCCTCGTCGTCGAAGCGCAGTGACTCGACGTCCGCCGGCAACTCCTGCCAGCCTTCGTCGAGCAGGCCCAGCTCGATCTTCTGGATCAGCACCCGCCGCAGGGCCCGGTCGACGAGCGCCTCGCTGACCTCGCCGGAGCGCACCGCCGCCGCCAGGGGCGCGCCGTAGGCGTCCACGGTGGGCAGCTCCACGTCGATGCCGGCCCGCAGTGCCAGCCGGGCCGCCGCCGCGGCGTCGGCGGCGATGCCGTGCAGAGTCTGCAGGAACCGGACCGCGAAGTAGTCGGCGACCAGCACGCCGTCGAAACCCCACTGCTCACGCAACGTCCCAGTGAGCAGCTCCGCGTCGGCCGCCGCCGGCACACCATCGATCTCGGCGTACGAGTTCATCACCGATCGCGCCCCGCCCAGACGCAGGGCCATCTCGAATGGCGGGAGGATCACGTCGGCCAACTCCCGGCGCCCCATCGCCGTCGGCGCCAGGTTACGGCCGCCCCGCGACGCCGAGTAGCCGGCGAAGTGCTTCAACGTCGCCACCACGCCGGCCCGTTCCAACCCGCGAACGTACGCCGCGCCGATCGTGCCGACCAGATAGGGGTCCTCGGCGATCGTCTCCTCGGTGCGCCCCCAGCGGTAGTCGCGGGTGACGTCCAGCACCGGGGCGAGCCCCTGATGGACACCGGCCGCCCGCATGGACCGGCCGATCAGCCCGGCCATCTCCTCGACCAGTTCCGGGTCGAAGGCCGCGCCCCAGCTCAGCGGCGTCGGATAGACGGTCGCCCGCCAGGCGGCGAAGCCGGTCAGGCACTCCTCGTGCACCTGCGCCGGGATCCCGAACCGGCTCGCCGCGATGATCTGCGCCTGGGACGCGGCCAGGGACCGCGCGCCGAGGACCGGATCGACGGGCGCCGTCCCGAACGGCCGGGTCAGCTGCCCCAGGCCGTGCCGGATCGCCTCCGACCAGGGCGGAATGTGCTCGACCATGTCGGTCTGATGGGGAGCGACGCCCTCGCCGGAGGCGTCCGCTCCGACCCACAGCCCGACCAACTGGGCGAGCTTCTCCTCAAGCGACATCAGCGGGATGAGCGCGTCGGCCCGCTCGTCCGGTCGCAACGTCGGATCACGCCACCGATCGGCGTGAGTGGACGCCAATCGGTCGTCGACGGGCAGCTGACTTGTCATGCGAACCCCTCCGGCCGGGGCCGGGAGGTTCTCCCGGCAGGCCACGCCGACCGCCGCGGAACACGGCGATTATCGAAATTTTCGGAAACCAGTCGGACACCTGTGTCGGGGAACCTAAGTGCGTCGACAGGGTGTGTCAAGGGTTGCGGAAAGACTGTTCAGCACACACCTGTCGTGCGGGTAAGCGATTGCCGGCATTCATCGTCGCGAGTGCGCAGCATCGACTGGGGTCACCCTCTGGTGGCTCGTAGCGTGATACAGTCTCCGAAATTTTCGGAATCGTTGCAGAGGATCGGATGGCAGAGAAGCGATCGTCGGCAGGGCTGGGCTCCGCGACCATCGCGACCATCGCCCGGGAGGTCGGTGTCTCCTCGGCGACGGTGTCCAAGGTCCTCAACGGACGGTCCGACGTCGCCGCCGTGACCCGGGCACGGGTCGAGGCCAGCCTGCAACGACACCGCTACCGTCGACGCGCCCGCCGCGCCCCGGGCGAGGGCCAGATCGACCTGGTGTTCCACGAGTTCGGGTCCGACTGGGCCCTGGAGATCATCAGGGGGGTCGAGGCGGTCGCCGCCCTGACCGGGGTGAACGTGATGTTGTCGCAGCTCAGTGCCGCCCGACGGCCGCCACAGGCGTGGGTCGACGCGGTTGTTGCCCGGCGTCCCCTCGGGGTGCTGCTGGTCATGTGCAACCTCACCGATCCGCAACGGCAACAGTTGCAGCGCCAGTCGATCCCGGTGGTCGTCATCGACACCGACAGCGCCAGCGTGGCGTCGGTGCCCACCGTCGGCTCGAACAACTGGAACGGCGGGCTGATCGCCACCCGACACCTGTTGGATCTCGGGCACCGGCGAATCGCGGTCATCTCCGGTCCGCGCGACGTGCTCTGTGCCCGGGCCCGCACCGCCGGCTTCCGTTGCGCCCACGAGGAACTCGGCGTTCCGGTCGATGCCACGCTGATCCGGCACGGCAACTTCCACCTCGACGCCGGCTACACCCATGGCATCGAGTTGCTCAGCCGGCCGGACCGGCCGTCGGCGATCTTCGCCGGCTCGGACCTGCAGGCGCTCGGGGTGTTGCGGGCGGCCCGGCAGCTCGGCCTGGACGTGCCGGGTGACGTGTCGGTGGTCGGCTACGACAACCTTCCGCTCTCGGCGTGGGTCGGTCCGGCCCTGACCACGGTCCACCAGCCCCTGCGCGACATGGCCGGCACCGCCGCCCAGATGCTGCTCGATCTCGCCCGCGGCAACGCCCTGCCCACCAGCCGGATAGACCTGGTCGCCGAGTTGGTGATCCGGGAAAGCACCGCACCGCCACCGCATCCGTGACCGAGCCCGCTGCGAGGAGCCATGCCCCTGTTCGACCTTCCGCTGGACCAGTTGCGGCAGTACGCGCCAGCCGTGGCCGAGCCCGCCGACTTCGACGAGTTCTGGCGGTCGACCCTGGACGCGGCGGCCCAGTCGCCGGTGCTGCTCGACGTGCGACCTGAACCGACCGACCTGCGGCTGGTGGAAAGCTGGGACGTCACCTTCGCCGGGTTCGGCGGCGATCCGGTCCGGGCCTGGTACAACCGCCCGGCCGGGGTGGACGAGGCGTTGCCGGTGATCGTGGAGTACGTCGGCTACGGGCGTGGCCGAGGGTTGCCGCACGAACGCCTGATCTGGCCGGCCGCCGGCTACGCCCACCTGCTCATGGACGCCCGGGGACAGTCCGGCCGGTACGGCGCCGGGGACACCCCGGACCCGCACGGCGCGGCACCCGGGGGGCCGTCGCCGCTGACCCGCGGCATCATGGCCCCGGAGGGCTACTACTACCGCCGGCTCATCACCGACGCGGCACGCGCGGTCGAGGCCGCACGCGCTCTTCCCGGGGTCGACCCGCACGGTGTGGTGGCGGCGGGCAACAGCCAGGGCGGCGGGCTGGCCCTTGCCGTCGCCGGGCTCGACGTCGAGCTGGCCGCCGTGCTCACCACTGCGCCGTTCCTCTGTCACCCGCAGCGGGCCCTCGAGATCACCGAGGTGGGGGCGTACGGCGAGATCGTCAACTACCTGGCGGTCAACCGCGACGCGGAGCCGGCCGTGCGTCGCACGTTGTCCTACGTCGACGGGGTCAGTTTCGCCCGTCGGGCCCACGCGCCGGTCCACTTCGGCATCGGGCTGCGGGACATGGTGTGCCCCCCGAGCACCGGGTTCGCCGCCTACAACCACTACGGCACCGCCGCGTTCGGCCCTCGTCCCGAGCGGGTCATGCACGTCTATCCGTTCAACGGGCACGAGCACGGCGAGGCCACCCACGTACGGCGGCAGTTGCGCTGGCTGGCCGGTGTGCTCGGCGACGACCCCGCGGACCGGTCGCACGGGCCGAAACTTTCGGCGGCCCAGATCTCACCGGCGTGACACATCACCTGTGGCGCAGCGGCGGCGGCGGAGTCGGATCGTGCGGACGACGAGCGGGCAAAGACTTCTCGGGTGCGTTGAGCTTTCGGACCTGTTTCGATAAGGTTTTCGATACAACAGCCTCGATCTACTCACGATGACCGGCTGAGTGCACCGGCCGACGCGGCATCCGGGCGACCGCGTCGGCGACGGAGAGTCGTCGTGTTGGGCAGTAGTCGGGGCCGGCTTCTCATCAGCACGGCTTCGTCGAAAGGCTCATGCCATGAACAACGCCCACGCCCGCGCCAGCGGGCGGTCGGCTACCCGACTGCGACCGCGCGCCGCGCTGGTCTCGGCCGCAGTCGGTCTCGCCCTCGTCGCCACCAGCATGGTGGTGGCGACCTCCAGCGCCCAGGCCGCCGAGAGCACCCTCGGTGCGGCTGCCGCCCAGTCCGGCCGGTACTTCGGTGCCGCGGTGGCGGCGAACAAGCTCAACGACTCGACATACGTCGGCATCCTCAACCGTGAGTTCAACTCGGTCACGGCCGAGAACGAGATGAAGATCGACGCGCTCGAGCCGCAGCAGAACAACTTCACGTTCGGCAACGCGGACCGGATCGTCAACCACGCCCTGTCCCGGGGCTGGAAGGTGCGCGGTCACACCCTGGCCTGGCACTCCCAGCAGCCCGGCTGGATGCAGCAGATGGAAGGCACGGCGCTGCGCAACGCCATGCTCAACCACGTCACCCGGGTCGCGACCTACTACCGCGGCAAGATCGACTCGTGGGACGTGGTGAACGAGGCGTTCGACGACGGCAACAGCGGTGCGCGCCGCAACTCGAACCTGCAGCGCACCGGTAACGACTGGATCGAGGCCGCGTTCCGGGCCGCCCGCGCCGCCGACCCGGGCGCCAAGCTCTGCTACAACGACTACAACACCGACAACTGGACCTGGGCCAAGACCCAGGCCGTCTACCGGATGGTGCAGGACTTCAAGCAGCGCGGCGTGCCGATCGACTGCGTCGGGTTCCAGTCGCACTTCAACGCCCAGTCGGCGTACAACAGCAACTACCGCACCACGCTGTCCAGCTTCGCCGCGCTCGGCGTGGATGTGCAGATCACCGAGCTGGACATCGAAGGCTCCGGCAGCCAGCAGGCCAACACCTACCGCAACGTGGTCCAGGACTGCCTCGCGGTGCCCCGCTGCAACGGCATCACCGTGTGGGGCATCCGGGACAGCGACTCGTGGCGCTCCTACGGCACCCCGCTGCTGTTCGACAACAACGGCAACAAGAAGCAGGCGTACACGGCCACCCTGGACGCGCTGAACGCGGGCGGCACCACGACCCCGCCGCCCAGCTCCCCGCCGCCCAGTTCTCCGCCGCCCAGCTCGCCGCCGCCCAGTTCTCCGCCGCCCGGTGGATCCGGATGCACCGCATCGGTGACGTCGCTGGACCAGTGGAACGGTGGCTTCGTCGCTCAGATCCGGGTCACCGCAGGCCCCAGCAGTTTGAACGGCTGGGCGGTAACCATCGGGCTTCCGGGCGGTAGTGCGTTGACCAACACGTGGAACGCCAACCCCAGCGGTACCAGTGGCAACGTGACGTTCCGCAACGTCAGCTACAACGGTAGCGTCGGCGCCGGCGGCACCGCCGACTTCGGCTTCCAGGGCACCGGTACCGGGCCATCCGGTAGCTTCGCCTGCTCCGGGAGCTGATCCGTCAGCACCAGACCGGGCCCGGCGCGGACATGTCCGCGCCGGGCCTTTGGTACGCCAGGTGCCGCCTGGCTCAGCGGTTCAGGCCGAGTGCCACGTCACCAGTTGTGCAGAGTGCCGTCCTGCAAGCGGTTCACCGGCAGCGAAGCCGGCCGGTACGGGTACCGCGCGGCCAACTCCTCGTCGATGTCGACGCCGAGCCCCGGTTCCTCCGACGGATGCAGGAAACCTTCGGCGAAGCGGTACGAGTGCGGGAAGACCGCGTCGGCCTCCTCGGCGTACGGCAGGTACTCCTGCAGACCGAAGTTGGGGATGCTGACGTCGAGATGCAGGGCCGCGGCCAGGCACACCGGGGACATCGTGGTGGTGCCGTGCGACCCGCTGCGTACGTGGTACAGGTGGGCGAGGTCGAAGATGCGGCGGAGGTGGGTGATGCCTCCCGCGTGCACGACGGTGGCCCGTACGTAGTCGATGAGCTGCTCGGTGATGAGCTGCTGGCAGTCCCAGACGGTGTTGAACACCTCGCCGACGGCGATCGGCGTGGTGGTGTGCTGACGGATCAGCCGGTAACCCTCCTGCAACTCCGCCGGTACCGGGTCCTCCAGCCAGGTCAGCGCGTACGGCTCCAGGGATTTGCCCAGCCGGGCGGCCTCGATGGGGGTGAGCCGGTGGTGCACGTCGTGCAGCAGTTTCACCTCCGGCCCGAACTCGCTGCGGACCTGAGCGAAGACCGACGGTACGTGGCTGAGATACCGTTCGCTGCTCCACACGGTCTCGGCCGGAACGGCCGTACCGGCCGGCCTGTCCGGTCCCACCCCGTAGGTGTCGAGCAGCCCGGGCACGCCACACTGCACCCGGACCGCGCGGTACCCGAGATCCAGGTGGCGGGCCAGCTCGGCGAGGAGTCCGTCCACGGTGGGCGCGTTCGCGTGGCCGTAGACGGTGACCCCGTCGCGGCTGCGGCCGCCCAGCAGTTGGTACACGGGTAACCCGGCCACCTTGCCCTTGATGTCCCAGAGCGCGGTGTCCACCGCCGCGATGGCGCTCATTGTCACCGGACCGCGCCGCCAGTACGCGCCCCGGTACAGGTACTGCCAGGTGTCCTCGATCCGGTCCGCCTCCCGGCCGATCAACAGCGGCACGACGTGCTCGGTCAGGTAACTCGCGACCGCGAGTTCCCGGCCGGCGAGGGTGGCGTCGCCGACCCCGGTCACCCCGTCGTCCGTCACGATCTTCAGCGTGACGAAGTTCCGGCCGGGACAGCTGACGATGACCCGGGCATCGGCGATCTTCATCCAGGCTCCTCACCGGCGGCCGACGGGATCGACGCGAGCCAGTCTGGGATCGCCCTCATGATCTGTCAACCGGCCCCCGGCCGGGGCCGCACGAGGGTGCTGGTCGAGCGCCTGACGTTCCCGGCGTACCCGCGCGCCGGGTGGTTGCTCGCCGGACCGACGTGGCCGGGGCCGCCCGGGGACATCCGGACGGCCCCGGCACGGTCAGCAGCGGCTGATGCTCGAATTGCTGAGGGTGACGTTGCTGATGGTCAGGTTGGTCGTGCAGGGGCTCTCCAGGATCCGGCTGTTGGCCAGGGTGAAGTTGCGCAGGGTGATGTCCCGGTTGCCGGGGAACTCCGTCCGCGCCGCCAGCCGGACCTCGCCGCCACCGCTGATGGTGCCGCCGCCCGCGGCGATGTCCACGCCGTAGCAGTTCTCGATCAAGATCGCGTTGTTGCCGGTGTTGGCGATGTCGACCCGGTTGACCGCCACGCCGCCGGACTCGGAGACGCAGAAGATGCCCCGGCCGCCGCCGCGTGCCCGGACGGTGCCGACCCGGATGTTGATCGGGTAACCGGAGCCGATCCGCCCGGCACGGTTTGCGGTACGGAACGCCGCGTAGCCGGTGCCGGTACCGGCGTTCTCCGCGTCGACCGTGGTCACGGTGGCGTTTATGGTCTCGTTGAGCAGCAGGCCGGAGCCGCCGACGTTACGGGCGGTCACGGTGCCGACGGTCAGTCCGTCCACGCCGTACGTCTCGACGCCGTGGGTGCTGGTGCCGGAGACGTACACGTTGTCGATGCGCACGTTGCGGGTCCACTGGCTGGTGTCGCCCCGGTTGTCGATGCGTACCCCGAGGCCGCTCGACACGCGCAGGTCGATCTGGCCGAGGATGACGTTCGTGACGTTGCGCATGAAGATGCCGTAGAGGGGCGTGCCGGTGACGATGAGGTTCTGCACCTCGACCTGGGTGGTGCCGCGCGAGTAGATCGGCGCCTGGTCACCGGAGCCGGAACCGGTCACGTTTATCGTGCCGCAGACGTCGATCGTCGTGTAGCTGGGCAGGGAGATGCGGGAGCCGGCGCTGATCGAGCCGGAGCCGCGTACCACCACCCGCTGCTTGCTGGTCCGGCCGGCGCTGAGGCTGTTCACCGCCGCCTGCACGGCGGACCGCATGTCGCCGCCGGTGTAGACCGTGCTGCCGCCGTTGCGGGCGGTCCAGGTGCCGCCGTTGAGTGTCGCCTCGGCCTGGAACGAGCCGCTGCCGCAGCCGTTGCCGTTTCCGCCGCCCAGGGTGACCAGCTGCCACTGCTGGTTGGCGCCGTCGTGGTCCTGGTACTGGGAGATCATGCCGCCGTCGGCGGTGGACCAGCCCCACACGTCGAGCACCTTGTTGGAGTGCCGGTTGACGAACCGGACGTACCCGCCGGCGGAGTCGGCGAGGCGGAAGTGCTGGCGGGTGTTGCCGCTGGCTGCGGTGTTCTGTACGAGTTGGACGCCGTCGTTGGCGTTCGGCAGTTCGAGGACCTTGCCGCTGTGCACGGAGCGGACCTGGTAGTAGCCGCTTCCCACGTCGACGAACCGCCACTGCTGCACGGCGGCGTCGTTGCGGGTGTACTGGTTGATCGGGGCGTTGTCGGCGGTGGACCAGTTCCACACGTCCATCGCCTTGCCGCTGTGCCGGTTGACGAACACGTAGGTGGCGTTGGGGTCGACCGTCGCGGCCTGGGCGCTCGGCGAGGCCACCTGCACGCCGACGGCGAGCAGCGCCATTGTGGTGACGACGACCAGCCAGCGCCGCGCGCCTCGGCTTCCTGTGCTGAACAGCATGCGGGTTCCTCCGGGGACGGGTGCGGTGGTGGAGCGCGTGCCGGAGTGGTGAACGACGCAGAGCAAGCGCTTTCCTGACATCGACAGGAATATATCTTCTGGTCCGCCCCCAATCCAAATGGGCCCCGGCGACGCCGGTGTCCGTACGGTGGCAGCGGTACGGACACCGGGCCGGCCGGGAGCGGGCGACGGTCAGCTGACCGCGCAGGCGGTGCCGTTGAGGGTGAACGAGGGCGGGCTGGCGGTGTTGCCGCTGTGGTTGGCCTGGAACCCGATGGTGACCGAGCCGTTGGGGGCGATGGTCGAGTTGTAGGAGACGTTGCGGGCGGTCACCGCCCCTGACGTCGGCGAGTAGGTCGCGTTCCAGCCGTTCGTGATGTTCTGCCCGGCGGGCAGGGTGAACGACAGGTTCCAACCGTTGACCGCCGCGACGCCGGTGTTGGTGATGGTCACCGACGTGGTCAGCCCGGTGTTCCAGGCGTTCACCGCGTACCCGACCCGGCAGCCCGTGCCCGGCGGCGGCGTGGTGGGCGTCGGCGTGGGAGTCACCGTCGGCGTCGGCGTCGGCGTCGGCGTCGGAGTGGGAGTGGGAGTGGGGGTGGGGGTGGGGGTGGGCGTGGGGCTGGTCGGCGTCGGGGTGGGGGGCCCGGCGTCGAGCCCGAAGAAGCGGATCGCCTGCGCGGCGTCGACCGGCAGGTTGTGCGACACGCCCTGCATGCTGATCGCCTCGACCGGTGCGTTACCGGCGGAACCGCCGTACCGGGTCCGGGTGTAGCCGGACTGCGGGCTGTCGGTGAAGGTCGGGGTCTGGCTCAGCCCGTGCAGGTTGGTCCACTGCTTGATCTGCTCGCCGAAGTTCGGGTAGCGCAGGATCTCGTCGTTGGTGCCGTGCCAGATCTGCATCCGTGGCCGGGGCCCGGTGTAGCCGGGGTAGGCGTTGCGCACCAGGTCCCCCCACTGCTGCGGGGTGCGGCTGATCTGCCCGTTGGCGCACTCGCTGTTCCACTCCGAGCCGCCGGTGGTGGCGAAGCAGCCGAAGGGCACCCCGGCGAAGGCCGCACCGGCGCGGAACACGTCCGGGTATAGCCCGAGCAGGACGTTCGTCATCATCGCGCCGGACGAGGTGCCCGTCGCGGCGATCCGGGCCGGGTCCACCGGGTAGCGGTTCCGGACATGGTCAACCATCGACATGATGCCGACCGGGTCGCTGCCGCCACCGCGACGCAACGCCTGCTGCGAGTAGACGTCGAAGCACTGGCTGCTGCGGGTCACCGACGGGTAGATCACGATGAAGCCGTACTGGTCGGCCAGGCGGGCGAACTGGGTACCCGAGTACATCGCGGGCCCGTTGCCGGTGCAGTAGTGGGACACGACCAGCAGGCCCGGCCGGGGCGCGACCCGGTCCGGTACGTACAGGTACATGCGCAGGTTGCTCGGATTGGCACCGAAGTTTGTCACCTCGGTGAGCGTCGCCGCCGACGCCGATGTCGGGAGCGACAGCGCGGCCAGCGCGGTCAGGACGATGGTCGCCAGGGCGGCGCACCACAGTCGGATCGCCTTCTTCATGGAACGGGTCCTCCGGACGGAAGGGGACATGGTGGTGTTCCGATCGAGGGCTGCCCGGTGCCCTACCTCGTCCGGCTCTCAGAACATCGACGATTGTCTTCGTGGGATCGGAGGCGTCACAAGGCGTGGTGGCGCAGCCGCGCTGAGCGGTGGCAGGGCCGCGCCGAGCGGCGAACAGCCTCGCGCCCAGCGGTGTGGGGACCTCTATTCTCTGTCCATGCGGGATCGTCGGGCGGCGCTGCTGTGGGTGGGATTCGCGGTCGCGGCGCTGGTCTCCGTCGCATTGGTGCTGCGACGCCCGGACCGCCTGTCCGACCTGCACATCTATCACGGGGCGCTTACCGACCTGCGTGCCGGGCGTCCGCTCTACGGGTACGTGGCGCCGAACGGCGGACCGTTCACGTACCCGCCGTTCGCGGCGCTCGTCCTCTGGCCGATCACCACCGTGCCGCTCGGCGTGGTCGAAGCGCTCTGGCTGGCGGCGACCTGCGCCTGCGTCATCGCCCTCGCCGTACCCGTCGGTCGCCTGCTCGCCGCCGGCCGCGTCGCCGCACCACGCCGTGGCCCGACCGAGGGCCGGGCGAGGACGTCGGCGGCGGTCAGCATCGCGGCGGTCGCGGCGGTGCTCATGGTCGCCGCGCCCGTGCAGAGCAACCTGCGCTTCGGTCAGGTGAGCATCTTCATCGTGCTGATGGCGCTGCTCGACGGGATGGCACCACCGTCGCGGACGCGCGGCCTGCTGGTCGGCGTGGCGGCGGCGATCAAACTGACCCCGCTGCTGTTCGTGCTCTACTTCCTGGTCTGCGGCCGGTACCGCGACGCCGCCCGCGCGTTGGCCGCCTTCGTCGCCTGCGGGGCGCTCGCCCTGGCCGCGCTGCCCGCCGAGAGCCTGACCTACTGGGCGGGTACGGTCACCCAGACCTCCCGGATCGGCAACCTGGCGTCCTTGGGCAACCAGTCGGTGCACGGGATGCTGCTTCGTCTCGGCCTGGACGCGGCAGCCCTTCCGCTGGTCTGGGCCGCCCTGGTGGTCGTTCTCTGCGCCCTGGCGTTGCTACGGGCGCGCACGCTGCACCGGCTGGGGCGTCCGGGGCACGCGGCGGTGCTGGTCGGCTGCGCCACCGTGGCCGCGTCCCCGGTCTCCTGGACCCACCACCAGGTCTGGACGGTGCTGGCCGCGATGCTGCTGGTGGGCTCCGTCGGCGTGACCCGGCGGGTCGCCGGCGCCCTGCTGCTGGCCAGCATGCTGTTGTCGCTGGGTGCGGTGCTGGCACCGGTGTCGATGCGACCCGGTGTGCAGTTCCTCTTCGAGAACGCCCGGGCCGTCGGTGCGGTCGCGCTCTGTGTGGCGGGGTTCGGCGCGGTCGCGCTGACCACCGCCCGCGCTCATCCCGCCCGGTCCCTCGGGCGAGGGTGGTCGCGGGTGGCCGTCGCGTCCCTCGGCGCGCTGGCGTTCTTCGCCGTGCAGCCGTTGCCCGCCGGAGCCGATCCCACCTTCAAGGCGTACGGCCTGCGGGACGTGGTCAACTCGCGGTACTTCTTCGTCTGCCGGGGGCAGGCGGAGTGCGCCCGCTACGGCACCGGTGCCCCGGTCACCTTCGGCACCCGCAGCGAGAAGACCAAGGTGCGCGTCAACGGCGTGGTCTCCGAACAGGTGGCGCGGCTGGACTACCACTCCGCTCCGGGCGGCCCACCCCGGACCATCCCGCTGCTGGCCGCCTATCCCGGGGTGCGGACGTTCTCGTTCCGTTCGGCCACCATGACCCACGGACGGCTGATCGCCTACGCCGCCGACGGACGGGCCCTGGCCCGCTACGACGACGAGTTGACCGCCGCGACGGGGACGTGACCGGTTCAGCGGCGGTTGGGGTAGTTGTGGGCGGTCCGGCGGCCCTTGACGAAGGCCAGCACGATCACCGCGGCGAGCGCGATGACGCCGATGATCACCAGCCAACGGACCGCTTCGAGGAGCAGGCCCAGTAGGACCAGCACCCCGGCGACCACGCCGACGACCCAGAGCAGGGCACGCATCTCCACCTCCCACCCGGCCGCCCGGCCAGTCCGGGCGCGGTTGCCGGACCGGCTACCCGCTCTCACCCGGATCATGCCGTCCGCGTGGGTACCCGCCCCGGCTCAGCCGGGCAGCTGCCCCAGATAGACGGTGTTGGCCGACTCGCCGCCGGTCAGCGGGTTGGCGAACCGCACCACATGGCTGCGGTGGGTGGGGAACACGGCGGCCAGGGCGGCCTCGAAGTCCGGGTCCGGTGGGTCGTCCGACCAGAGGGCGAACACCCCACCTGGATGCAACAGCCGCGTCAGCCGGCGCAACCCGTCCGGCCGGTAGAAGGCGGCGTGACTCGGATGCAGCGGATGCCGTGGGGAGTGGTCGACGTCCAGCAGCACGGCGTGGAAGCGACGCCCGGCGTCGTCGGGGTCGAGGCCGTCCGGACCGGCCACCCGGGCGAAGAAGTCGGCCCGCACCAGCCGGGTACGCGGGTCCGTGGCCAGTCCGGCGGCGAACGGCAGCAGACCGCGCCGGTGCCAGTCGATCACGTCCTCGACCGCCTCCACCACCAGCAGGCTGGCCACCCGGTCGTCCGCCAGCGCGGTGCGGGCGGTGTAGCCGAGCCCCAGCCCACCGACGACCACGTCGAGGCGGTCACCAGCCAGCGCCGCCAACCCCAACCGGGCCAGCTCGACCTCCCCGGCGGTGAACAGGCTCGACATCAGAAACTCGTCGTCGAGCTTGACCTCGTACACGTCCCGGTCGAGCCGGGGATCGCGACGTCGACGCAGACTGATCTCGCCGATGGGTGTCGGCCGCCAGGCCAGTTCCTCGAAACGTACGCTCACCGCCGGAATGCTACCCACCGGTGAGTTGCCGCCCACGGTGTGACGCACGGTCCTCGGGACATCGACGCAGCGCATATCCTGTGCGCCGACCGTCTCGCCGGAGGGGAAACGATGCCGTCGCGGCAGGATCAGCTGCACTCGTACCAGTTCACCGTTGCGCGGACGGTGGCCGCGCTGGTGACCCGGGACAGCGATCCGGCGCTGTCACCGACGCGCCGGCTCGCCGGAGCCGCGCTGGCAAGCATCCTGGTGGCGGCCATCGGCCTGGGCGCCACGGCCCTGTACGGCCTGTTCACCGGCGGCGGCGGGACGTGGCGTGACGCGGGTGTGGTGATCGTCGAGAAGGAGTCGGGCGCCCGGTTCGTCTACCGGGACGAGCGGCTGCACCCGGTGCTCAACTACGCCTCCGCGCTGCTCATCATCGGCGTGCAGCGGCCGAAGACGGTGCTGGTGTCCCGCCGGTCGATCGACGGGGTGCCGAGGGGGCTGCCGTTGGGCATCCGGGACGCTCCCGACTCGCTGCCTCCGGCGGCCCGGCTCGCCACCGCCGGCTGGACGGTCTGTTCGATGTCACCGACCGGGGACGGAGCGGGCACCCGGTCGGTGCTGCTGGTGGGTGCCGGCGGCACCGGCGGCCGACCGCTGGGCCGGGACGCACTGCTGCTACGTGATCCCGACGGCCGGCTGCATCTGCTCTGGCAGCAGCATCGGCACCTGATCCGGGACACCGAGCGGGTGCTGGCCGCGCTCGCGACCACCCGCTCCCGGTCCGTCCCGGTGGCCGCCGCCCTGCTCAACTCGGTGCCGGCCGGCCTCGATCTGGCCCCGCTGAACCTGCCCGGCCTGGGCCGGCGGTCCACCCGGGTGGTCGGGGCCAGGGTCGGTGACGTACTTGTGGTCCGCAACTCCGGCAGCGGGCGGCAGTACGCGGTGGTGCTACGCAACGGGCTCGCCGGCATCACCGAGCTACAGGCCGGTCTGCTGCTCGCGCTGACCGGCCAGCGGGAGCCGGAGCAGATCAGCCTCGGCCGGTTCGCCGCCCTGCCGCAGCTGCCCGACCTCGTTCCCGCCGGGCCCGACGCGCCGCCGGCTGCCCCGCCCCCGCTGGCCACGCCGGGCCCGGCGACGATCTGCGCGCGGGTCGGCGACGACAGCCGGCCGGTCGAGCTGCGGCTGGGGGTGGAACTGCCCGTGCTCCCTCGGGCACCGGATCGATCGACCGAGCCGACGACCGCCGACCACGTGCTCGTGGAGCCGGGTCGGGGCGCGGTCGTCGAATCGGTCGCCACGCCGGGCGCGGCCGGCGGCGCGATCTCCGTGGTGACCGACCTCGGCCGCCGGTACACGCTCACCGGCCCCGAGGTGACCGGCATGCTCGGCTACGCCGATGTCCGACCTGTCCGGCTGCCCGCGGGTGTGGTCAGCCTCGTACCGGCCGGTGCGCCGCTCGACCCGGACGCGGCCCGCCGGCGCGCCGCCCCCGCCTGACGTGCTCGGACGCGCGCCGCGCAGGTGGTAGGAATTTTTGCCGTGGGCTGTCGAATCCGGCGACTCCCGCTCGTCGCACTGACGACAGCACGTCAGACAACCACCAAGGAGCAACCTGATGCGTACCCTGATCGCCACCGCGTTCGTCTCGCTCGACGGCGTCATCGAGGCCCCCGGGGGAGAACCGGGCTACCGCAACTCGGGCTGGACCTTCAACGACATCGAGTTCGACGAGTCCGCCTACGAGATCAAGGGACGCGAGCAGGACGAGGCCACCGCGATGATGCTGGGCCGGGTCAGCTACCAGGCGTTCGCGCCGGTGTGGCCGGGCATGACCGACGAGTTCGCCGGCTACAACGCGATGCCGAAGTACGTCGTGTCGACGAGCCTCAAGGAGCAGGATCTGGTGTCCAACTGGGGGGAGATCGTCATCCTCCGGTCGCTTGACGACGTCGCCGCCCTCAAGCAGACCGACGGCGGCCCGATCAGCATCCACGGCAGCGCGACGCTGAACCGCAACCTCTCCGACGCCGGCCTGATCGACCGCTACCACCTGTTGGTCTTCCCGGTCCTGCTCGGCGCGGGCAAGCGGCTGTTCTCCGACACCGACCGGGACAAGCAGAACCTCAAGCTGGTCGAGAGCGAGTCCTACGCCAACGGCATCCAGAAGCTGGTCTACGACGTCGCCCGCTGACCGCGCCCCGAATCAGGTGCGGCTCTCTGGGTGCATCTGTTGCTGCTCCGACGACAACAGATGCACCCAGAGCGGAAGCTGCGTCCGTGGCGGAAGCCGTCAGCGGCTGGGCACCGACCGGATGCTCATGGCGATGGCGTCGGCCACCTGTTCGGCCGGCTGGGACACATCGGCGAGATGAGCGCCGGTCACGGCGGCGAAGGTGGTGAGCGCCCGGGCGACATCAGCTTCCCAGGCTGGCGGCTGCCTACTGGTACTCGGCCGCGACGTCCTCCGCCTCGGCGAGGAACTCGTCCAGCTCGGTGACGCTCAGGTTCTTGTCCAGAAGTATGTGGACGAGGACGAAGATCTCGGCGTCGAGCACGGTTTCGGCGGGCATGTTGTCGACCAGCTCCGGTTCGCCGAGGGCAGCGCGGATGAGACCCTCCGTTTCGAGGGCCGGCGGGGTGTCTCCGTCCTGATAACGGGCGCGGACTGTCGACACCCAGGCGGCGACGTCGGTGGGTGTCGCATCGGGCGCGAAGTACCGGTTGACGGCGAGGGCGAACGCGGCTCCGATGACGTAGGGGGCGCCGGCCTGACCGCTGCGGCGAATCTCGTCGCACAGTGCTTCGGCGGTGTCCCAGTCGGCTCGGGCCATGGCCCGGATGAGATCGCTGTACGGCTGTTCGTGCACCATGCCTCACTCGTTGGGTCGGTTGGTGTCCGGGTGGGTCACGGCTGTCGGGTCAGGCCGACGAGCGTGGCGAGCCGGGTGACGTCGGCTGGGGAGTTGCCTGCACGAAGCACGGCGGTGAGCGCGGCGCGTCCGGCGGGCCGCACGCGGGTCTCGGCAGGGGCGATGCGGTCGGCGACGACCAAGGCGCGTCCGGCGGCCTGAGGGTCGCCAAGGGCCAAGTGCGTGCGAGTGATGTCGATCAGGTGCCCGGCGCGGTGTTCGGCGGGCAGCCGATGCCAGGCATCGGTGTTGACGGCGAGTTTGTGGGTGGCAATGGCGAGGCCGTTGTCACCGAGATTGGCGGCTGTCAGGGCCCGGGCGAGATCGACAGCGACCGGCCCGAACCCGGCACCATGTCCGGACAGGCGGGCCAGGCGGGCTGCCTGATCGGTGAGGGTGCCGGCGGTGGTGGCGTCGCCGCAGGTGGCGGAGGCGAGGGCGGCTTCGACGAGCAGGACACCGGCGAGGGCGACGTCCTCCGGTGGGCTGGCGGGGGAGGGCGTCGGGCCGAGGGCGTGCAGGGCGGTGCGGGTGACGGCCAGCGCCAGCCGGCCACGCCGTACGGCTCGCAGCGCCTGCGCCAGGCCGACCACGGCGATCGCGGTACGCCGGGGGTCGCCGCCGGCAGCGGTCATGGCCCGGTCGGCGGTCAGCCAGGCCAGGTCGGGCTCGCCGAGTTTGACCAGAACCTGGGCGGCCAGCCGGTACACCCGTACCAACACGTCGACGGCGGACACCGGCAGGTCGGTGGTGGCGGCGTGGCGGGCGTCGGCAAGCAGGTCGGGCAGGATCCGCAGCAGCTGGGGATACTGGGCGTGTCGGTACGCGGCGAGCGCGTACCCGACCTGCCGGTCAAGGTCTACCGTGGTGGCACAGCTGGTCGGAAGGTCGTAGCGGGCGAGGGCCTCCCGTACCCGCTCCACGGCGGCCGTCATCTCGCTGACCGTCGGCTGCCGGCTGTCGCGTCCGACCAGCACGCCGGTGGCGACGCCGAGTGCCCCGGCGACCGTCTCGATCACCGACAGCCGGTCGAGCCGGCGGGCACCCCGTTCGATCTTGTCGACCCAGCTTTTCGACCTGCCGATCCGGTCGGCGAAGACCTGCTGACTCATCCCACGGCGGACCCGTAGCTGCGCGATACGCCGCCCGATCGGCAGCTCCTGCCGGCCGCCGCCGGTCATCGCCGCGCCGCCGGACCGATGGCCTCCGTGGACGCTCCGCAGCGCGGACACCACCGCGCCTTCACCTTGAACGCCAACAACCCCGCGAGAAACCCCAGCAGTACGCCGCCGAGCACCATCATCGCTACTTCGACGCCCACGCGCACTCACCTCAGGCGGATGGTGCAAGTCGAGCCGCTGACCGCGAACCTTGGCCTTCGGGTACGAGCGGCCCCCACGACCGCCGCAGCTGCGGGGGTTCGATCTCGGCGAGGGATAGGAATGCGTCTTGCATCCACTGCCTGAGCGACCACCGGCCGCATCAGGGAGGCCGGATTCAGTTGGTGATCCTGTCTGGTCTTGCAGAAACTCTGCCGCATCGAAGCTACTCCCGCATGGCTGGTCCGTGGGATCTCGCACCAGCCCGCTCCGGTCTCGAAGTGGGGGTCGGTGCGAGGTCGATCGCTGTAGGACCAACCATGATGGATTGTCCGCAGACAATCAAGTGGTCTGCGGACAATTCTTGCCGCTACACCTCTGGGGGGAAGGCGTAGACCAGCTCGTACACCTCTGCGTCGAGTACCATCAGCGACACCTCGACGCAGCGGTCGCCCGCGTAGGCGTACCTGGTGATCTCAAAGACGAGACCTCCTTCGCGGCGTAAGCCCAGCCCGTCCCGGCCTTCGGTCCCGTTGATTTCCGCCGGGGTGGGCGCGCGACTGATCACTCGTTCCACGAACCTCGTGGGCCCGAACCCCTGCTCATCGAGTCGTGCGAAGGTTCCGCCAGGACCGGTGTCCGTGTGTTCGATGCGAGTTCCGCGCGTCAGCTCGATGGGGAGGTAGGCGGTGGCGAGCTGCACCGAGCGCCGGTCTCGTACGTACCGGCGATACCTCGACAGCACGGCCTCGCCGGGCGGTACTCCGAGCGCCTCGGCAACATGGGCTGGCGGCACGACATCGCCCACCGCTACATCTACCGCCCGTGGTGGGTTATCCGTGTCGTGCGCCTGGATCGACAGCCCGTTACCCCACTGGGTCGGTGACAAGCGACCTGGAGAGGTGCGGGGAATCCGACTCGTTCGGACGTAGCTGCCGGAGCCTCGACGGGACTCGATCAGCCCTTCCGCACGGAGGCGATCGATAGCCTTCTCCGCAACGCCGCGTGCTACGCCTTCTTCCGAAGCGGCGAACTCGCGCAGCGTGGGTAGTTTCGCGCCAGCCTCATAGCCCTTGACGTGCTCCTTGATCCTGCGCCTAAGTTCGGCGGCGAAGGTCTCGGCGCTGTGCTTCCTGCCTGGTTCGCTCGTGTTGTCCACCGGATCTCCAACTGTCGCGTGACAAAAGGTTACTGGTGGCCTGTCTGAGGCAACGCGCTGCCCTTGGTGGGTCGGTATTCGGGCGAAATGTCAGCCGACTAAAAGATTGTCCGCTGACACTTAGCCAGGTGATTGCCGAAGATCGCCCGGAGTCGAATTGCCGAGAGTGAGCATTGCGATGCTTTGGGTGAGGTTGGTTTAGTCAACCGCTTGGCTATCCCATCCCTGTGCCGTTGTAGCGAAACGACTGTGGCGCCACGTTTCTACAGGTGCTCGGCTGCGAGTTGCTCCGCCTCGGCCACGAACTCGTCGAGTTCCGTCGCACTCAGGTTCTCCTGCAGAATTATCTGACCGAGCATGAGGAGTTCGGCCCCGAGCGCGGTTTCGGGAGCAATCGTGTCGACCAACTCTGATTCGCCTAGGGCGGCCCGGACGAGACCTTCCATCTCGAGTGTGGGCAAAGGTTCCTCCCCTTGGTACTGAGCACGGAGCCCAGCGACCCAGTTGGCCACATCGGTCGGGGTGGCGTCGGGGCCGAAGCGTCGGTTGACGGCGAGAGCGAAGGCGGCCCCAATAACCCGGAGGCCGTTTGCCAGGCCATCCTGGCCGATCTCGACTACCAGCGCATCGACAGCATCCCAGTCAGCCCTAGCCAGAGCTTGGATCAGGTCGCGGAGCGTTTCTTCCCTCACCTTTGTTGTCCTTTGCTGTCCATCTGCGGATCAATCTGGTGGCCCGATCAACTACCACGCCGGCTAGTAGGCCGACCACCACGAGGTTTCCGGCGGCTTCTGCCCCATCTATCTTGGGGCGTGGCGCGGGTGCCGGGGCGGTTGGGGTAGCAGTGCCAGCTGTTTGCGTGCCGGAGGGGCCGTTCATATCACGGAGGGCCTTGGCCCAGGATTGAAGTCCTTCGGTGGTGGAGGATGCCACGTCCTGTGCGTCGTCCGCCCGCCGCAGAGAGCGAGTGAGGAACCCTCCCGCCTTTTTGCGGCCGAGGTCGCGGCGGTCGCTGTCGGACAAGAGGTCTTCGCCGGAGGGTGGGCCGGACGGGGCGACGGTTGCTTGCGGCACCGAGCCCGGGGCGATCGCATTCAGGTACGCGGTGACATTCCGGGCGGCCTCGCTGCTCAACCGGGCGAGCCGGTGCGCCTTGTCGACACCGGTGCGGCTGTGGCTCACCGCCGCGCGGATGGTCGGGTGGTCGGAACCCTTGCCGGCCGTCGTGTAACGGGTGTTCGCCCCGGCGACGTCCGTGGCGGCGCGGGTCGCCTGCACCGCGAGGCCGTCCAATCGGTCCACTGCGGATCTGAGTTGGGCGATGACCTGTGCGAGCAGATCGCTCACCCCAGCCGCTTCCGGTACGCGCTGCCGTTCTCCTGGGCCGCGCCGATGGCTCGCAGGGTCAACGTCACCTCGCGGATGGCGTCCGCGATGGCCTTGCGGGCCTGTTCCGCCTCGGCTCGTCGGCTGTCGTGCAGGGTGGCGAAGACCAGCCCGGAAACCTCGTCCAGGGTCGCGCCGACTCCTTCGATCGTGGCCTTGCCCTGGTCGAGCAGGTGGTTCGCCTCATCGAGGGCGGCCTTGACCTCGCCGATGCTCACGGGTCACCCGAGCACGCTGATGTACTGCCGGGCCGCCTGGGTGCTGCCCTGGAGCACCGTCGCCGCCTCGACCAGCCGCTGCTTGCTCTGCTCGGCCCGGTTGATCGCCTCGGCGATGGCGGGATGACCGGTGCCGGCCGAGACCGCGCGCAGCCGAGAGATCACCTGTTCGGTGCCGGCGATGGCGGCCCGGATCTGATTCGTCGTCGCGTTGCACTGCTCGGCCGCCTGGGCGAGCTCGGCCTTCACTTGCTCGATGCTGGCCATGCCGTCCTTCCGGTCCGCCGCAGGGGTCGCGGTCAGTCACGTTTCGTGGCGGAGTCGACACTATCCAACGTGAATCCCGCTCCGCAGCCCCGTACCTCGGGGAGCCGTAGCGCTGACATCCACCTGCTGGCTCAGCCGTGCCAGGAGTGCCAGAGGGCGGCGTAGGCGCCACCGGCGCGGACGAGTTCGTCGTGGCTGCCGAGTTCGGTGATCCGGCCGTCCTCCAGCACCGCCACCCGGTCGGCGTCGTGAGCGGTGTTGAGCCGGTGCGCGATGGCGATGACGGTACGCCCGTTGACCACGGCGGCGAGGGCTCGCTCGGTGCGTCGGGCGGTCGTCGGGTCGAGCGCGGCCGTCGCCTCGTCGAGGATCAGGGTGTGCGGGTCGGCGAGTACCAGGCGGGCCAGCGCGAGCTGTTGGGCGTCGGCGGCACCGAGTTCGCGGGCACCGTCGCCGAGTTGCGTGTCGAGTCCGTCGGGCAGGTCGCCGTACCAGTCGGCGCTCACCGCGCCCAGGGCGGCGCGCATCTGCTCGTCGGACGCGCCCGGCGCGGCGAAGGCGAGATTGTCCCGCAGCGTACCGATGAAGACGTGGTGTTCCTGGGTGACCAGGGCGATCCGGCGACGTCGCTCGGCCGGGTCGAGGTCGGTGACCGCGACGCCGTCGAGGCTGACCACGCCCTCGCGTGGCTCGTCGATGCCGGCGAGCAGCCGGGCGAGGGTGGACTTTCCCGCGCCCGAGGGGCCGACGATGGCGAGGCGTTCGCCAGGACGCACCACCAGATCGATCCCGTGCAGCACGTCGGGGCCGTCGGCGTACGAGAACCGGGCGCCCCGCACCACGAGCCGCCCGGGTGGGGCGGACGCCGGAACCCGTGGTCGCGGTGTCCCGGTGGCGACCGGGGCGGCGGCGGATTCGCTCTGCTGGCCGACACCGAGCACCCGGGCGAACGAGGCGAGGCCGCGTTGGGCCTGTTCCATCCAGAGCAGCAGCCGGTCCAACGGCTCGATCGCCTGTTGCAGGTAGAGCGCCGCCGCGACCACCTCGCCGAGGGTCACCATGCCACGGTTCAGCAGGAAACCGCCGAACAGCAGCACCACCGCGATCGGCAGCGCGTAGCTCGCCTCCACCACCGGGAAGAAGACCGACCGCAGGGCCAGGGTCGCCCGGCGGGTGGCCCACACCTCACCGATGCGCTGCCGGCCGTACCCGATGCGGTCGGCACCGAGGCGGAGCGCCTCCACGGTCCGGGCGCCCTCCGCGGTGGTGGTCAGCGCCTCGGTCAACTCGGCGGTCGCCGCACCCTCGGCCAGGTAGGCGGGCCTGGCCCGACGCAGATACCAGCGGGTGACCGCGACGATCGTCGGCAGCCCGGTCAGGGCGACCAGGCCGAGCAGCGGATGCAGCAGGAAGATCGCGCCGAACAGCAGCGACAGCTGCGTCGCGGCGATGACCATGACGGGCATCACGTCCCGCACGGTCGTCCCGACGGTCGTCACGTCCACCGAGCTGCGGGTGGCGAGTTCGCCGGTGCCGGCCCGTTCGATGACGGAGATGGGCAGGTCCAGCGCTCGCGTGACGAATGCCTCGCGGAGCCGGGCGACGGACCGCTCACCGAACCGGTGACCGACGTACTGGGCGTAGCGGGCGAGCAGCCCGTGCGCCAGCACGCAGCCGCCGATCGCGAGGGCCAGCCGGTCCACCGCGGCGGCACCGGAACCGGCCGTGACCTCGTCGACGATCCGGCCCAGCAGCCACGGCGGGGCGAGCCCGGCGACCGCGGCGGCACCGTGCAGCACCAGGATGGCGGCGACCGCGCGGCGGTCCGCGGCGATGAGGTTCAGCGCGGCGCGGCGGACGACCTGACGGTCCGCGACGGGCAGCCCGCTCATCGCAGTGATCCGTCCACGTCGGCGGGTTCGCTGTCCCGGGACACCAGGGTCCGGTAGCTCGGATCCTGTTCGAGCAGGTCGACGTGGGCGCCGACGGCGACGATCCGGCCGTCGCGCAGGTGTGCGACCAGGTCGGCGCGACCGAGCAGCAGCGGCGAGGTGGTCAACACCACGGTGGTCCGCCCGGCCCGCTCCGCCCGGAGCCGCTGCGCGATGCGCGCCTCGGTGTGCGCGTCCACAGCCGATGTCGGGTCGATGAGGATCAGCACGTCCGGCTCGGCGAGCAGGGCACGGGCCAGGCGTAGCCGTTGCCGCTGGCCGCCGGAGAGTGTGCGGGCCCGCGCACCGACCGGCATCGCGAGCCCGTCCGGGTGGGCGTCGAGAAGATCCTCCGCCGACGCCGTACGCAGCGCCGCGCGCAGCTCGGCGTCGCCGAGATCCGCCCGGACGTGCAGGATCTCGCGCAGCGTGCCGGCGAAGAGGTAGGAGTCGTGGTCGGCGACGAGGATGAGGGCGCGCACCTCGTCCAGCGCGATGCTGGTCAGCGGTACCCCACCCCAGGTCACCTCGCTGGCGACGAACCGTCCGAGCCGGTCGGCCAACGCGCTGGCCTCAGCCGGGTCGTCGGCGGCGACGGCCAGCAGCCGCCCGGTGGGTACGGTCAGCCCGGAGGTGGGATCGTGCAGGTCGGCGGGCCGGTCCGGCGCCTGGCGCGTCCCGCCACCCGGCGACGTCGGGCCGGCCGCGTCCGGCCGCAGGTTGAGCAGCGCGACGATCCGGCGGGCGGCGACCCGCCCCCGGATCACCTGGTGACCGCCTTCGAGCAGGAACCACACCGGCACGATGAGGACCGCCACGTACCCGTAGACGGCCACCATCTGCCCGATGGTGATGTCACCGGCCGAGGCCATCCGTGCCGCCAGCCACACCACGGCGGCCAGGAACACCCCCGGGACGACGATCGTCAGCGACTCGATCCAACTGTTCACCGCACCCACCCGGTACCCCTCGGCCAGCAGCCGTTGCGAGCGGGCCGCGTACCGGCGGGCGAACAGCCCCCGACCACCGACTCCGGCGAGCACGCGCAGCCCGGCCACGACGTCGGCGGCGCGGGTGGTGAGCAGGCCCTGCTGGTGGCGGTAGACCGACTCGACCCGTTCGAGGCGGCGCAGCAGCGGAGCGACGAGCAGGACCACCGTCGGCACGCCGAGCAGCACGAACACCGCGAGCGACGGCGACACCGACCACAGCAGAAAGGCGACGAAGACGTACGCGAGGACCGCCCCGACGCCGGGCCCGGTCATCGTCAGCACCGCCGAGGTGTGGGTGATGTCGGCACCGCCCACCGTGGCCACCTCACCGGCGGCGAGTCTGCGGGGGAGCACCGCACCGATCCGGGAGAGGTGACGCAGCAGGACGGCGGCGGACCGGGCCGAGGCGTCCTCCCGAACGAACGTCATCGTGCGGTGCCGCATGATGCCCAGGTAGGCCAGCCCGACCCCGGCGACGACGATCGCGGCCACCCACCACAGCAGCGTCCGGTGGTCGGCGGCGCGCAGCCCGTCGTCGATGGCCCGGGCGACGAGGTACGGCCGCAGCGACAACCCGAGCATCCAGGCCGTGCCGATCAGACCGCCGCGTAGCACCCGCCACGGCTGGCAGCGGACCAGCCACCAGATGTACCGCAGTGGCCCCCTCGTGTCCGGCGTGCCCGGCTCGACGTGCGGGAGCTGCGGGGGCATCGGTCCAGGCTACGATGCGGCTCGGAACGCTTCCACGTCAATATCAGCCGGTTCGGGCGTGGTTGAGGAGTCAGGTGGGTCGGCGCAGGATGGTGACGGCGAAGTCCGCGTCGTCGCGCCACGGACGCAGGTCCCAGGTGGCGAAGCGATGGTCGAGGCGCAGTCCGGCGCCGACCGCGTCGGCGTCGAAATCGGTGAGCGGATACCCCCGGTCGGTGCCGAATCCGACCGCGACCACCCCGTCCGGGCGCAGGTGCGCGGCGACCCGGCTGAGCACCTGCCGTTCGGTGCCGGCGGCGACGAACGCCATCACGTTGCCGGCCAGCACCGCCGCGTCGAAGGGCTCGCCCTCACCGGCCGCCGCGAGGTCCAACTCGGCGAGGTCGGCGACGAGCCAGCGGGGCGCGGGGTGGTCGGCGCGGGCGGCGTCGATCAGGACCGGGTCCGCGTCCACCCCGACCACCGTGTGACCGCGTGCGGCCAGCTCGGCGCCGACCCGACCGGTGCCGCAGCCCGCGTCGAGAATCCGGGAGGCCGGCGGCACCAGCGTGTCGAGCAGCCGGGCTTCACCGGCCAGGTCCGCTCCTTCGGCCGCCAACTGCCGGAACCGGTTGACGTACCACTGGGAGTGCTCGGGACCGGTGTCGGTGGCCCATCGGGTCCTGTTGGTCATGTCTGCACCGTATCCGGACCGGCTCAGGGCAGCCGTCCGGCCGCCGGAACAGACAAACGGCAGGTATCCGGAGACCATCTCGCGCGCTACCATGTCGTGACTCATGGTGAACCGAACTGTCCCGCCGGCGAGGCCGGGCCCGGCCGTCGGCGCTGATGCCGTCGGCGAACACGGCCGATTGTGGGGGTTGGCGCGCGACACCCTCGACGGCAATTGGGCGGGCGGACACACTGTGCCGTCGCGCACCCTGTATCCGCACCAGTGGAGCTGGGATTCCGCGTTCATCGCGATCGGTTGGGCGCAGGTCCGTCCCGACCGTGCCTGGTCGGAGCTGACCAGCCTGTTCCGCGCCCAGTGGCGCGACGGCCGGGTGCCGCACATCGTGTTCAACCCGGCCGTGTCCGGTGGCGCCTACTTTCCCGGGCCGGGATTCTGGTCGTCGTCGACCGTCGCGGGGACGCCCTCGGTGGCCACGTCCGGCCTGGTGCAGCCGCCCGTGCACGCGCTGGCCGCCTGGCACGCGTACCGTCGCGTGCCGACGCAGGAGAGCCGCGCCGCGTTGCGTCGGCTCTATCCGCACCTGGTGGCGCAGCAGCGCTACCTGGCCACCTGCCGCGATGTCGGTGGTGCCGGGCTGGCCAGCATCGTGCACCCGTGGGAGTCCGGACTGGACAACAGCCCCGCCTGGGACGAACCGATGTCCGCGGTGGCGGCGGAGGTGGCGGTGATGCGCGCGTACCGGCGGCGCGACACCGTGCACGCCGATCCCGCGCACCGACCCACCGACCTGGACTACGCGCGGTACGTCACCATCGTGACCGCGTACCGGGCGAACGGTTACCGCGACGACGGCCTGGCCGACCGGCACCCGTTCCTGGTGGAGTGTCCGCTGTTCAACGCGGCCATGGGTGCCTCGGAGTCGGCGCTCGCCGGGATCGCCGAGGTGATCGGTGCCGACCCGGGCCCGCACCGGGAACGGGCGGTCGCGATCACCGAGGCCGTGGTGGCCCGGCTGTACGACCCGGACACCGGCACCTTCCACCCGCGTGACCTGCGTACCGGCCGGCTTACCCCGGCCCGTACGGTGCTCGGCCTGGCCCCGCTGATCCTGCCCGACCTGCCGGCGCGGCAGGTCGAGGCGGTGCTCGCCGAGGCCCGCTCGGCGCGCTTCGGTCTCGGCGCGCGGATGGACCGGCCGCTGCCCAGCCACGACCGCACCGCCACCGACTTCGAGCCGCTGCGCTACTGGCGCGGCCCGAGCTGGACGAACATCACCTGGCTGGTCCGGCGGGGACTGCTGGTGCACGGACACGACCGGTTGGCGGCCGGGCTGCGCACCTCGATGATCGACCTGGTCTCGACGGCCGGTTGCCACGAGTACTTCCACCCGGACACCGGCGCCGGCCTCGGCTCACCGGCGTTCAGCTGGACGGCGGCCCTGCTGCTGGACGTGCTGGCCGACTGACCGGCGCGGGCGCGACCCGCCCGGTGCCGCAGTCCGGGTGGCACGGGAGGTGACGTCGCCCGGGGACAGGTAGGTTGCTGTCCAGGGTCGGCCGGCCGCCGTGCCGGTTCCGGGCGCCACCGTGACCGGGTGACCGGGCTGGACGGGAGGGACACGCGATGAGCCGGGACAGCTACGACGAGCAGCTCGACCGGCTGACCGGTGTGCTGGCGCTGATGAGCCGGGACGCCAGTGCGGCGATCCGGCGGGCCAGCACCGCCCTGCTGGAGGTGGACCGGGGCGCGGCCGAGACCGTGCTCGCCGAGGACGCCGTGCTGGACACCCGGCGGGCCGAGGTGGAGGCGATGATTCCCGAGGTGCTGGTGCGGCACCAGCCCGTCGCCTCGGATCTACGCCTGGTGGTGTGTGCGCTGCGGATCGGCGGTGCCCTGGAGCGGATGGGCGACCTGGCGGTGCATGTCGCGAAGGTCGCGCTGCGCCGGCATCCGGTCGGGGTGGTGCCAGAGCTGGCGATGCCGGTGATGACGGCGCTGGCCGAGGCGGCGGCAGGGGTGGCCGACAAGAGCGCGGTCGTGCTGGCCACCAAGGACCGGCTCGACGCGATGCAGCTCGGGCTGGACGACGACGAGGTGGACGCCGCCCAGGAACGCCTGCTGTCGCTGCTGGTCTCCGGCTGGCCGTACGGGGTGGAGTCCGCGATCGACCTGGCCCTGCTCGGCCGCTACTACGAGCGTTACGCCGACCACGCGGTGAACGTCGCCCGTCAGGTCGTGTACCTGGTGACCGGCACCATCCGCCTCTGACGAGGCGCGCGAAGGCCAGCATCCGGCCGACAGAATTCCGGACATCCGGTACGGCGCGCCCGCAACGTCACATCCCGGCTCCCAGGTGGCCGTCACCGGGCCGGCAAGTTCATTTTTCGTTCACCTGGGTCCGGGAGTCCGGCTACCTGCGCCTCCTAACTTGACTCGCGTACGGCCCGGACGGGCTGATGCACCCCGATAGAGAGGCTTACCTGGTGAACCGCAACGTGCTTTCGCGGCGCGTCCTTGCCGGCGTCGCGCTTGCCGCGCTCGCGCTTACCGGCTGTGGTAGCAACGACAGCAGCTCGGAGCCGGGCGGCAGTGGCGGCGACGGCGCCTACGCCGACCTGTCCGGCGAGTTGAAGGCGTCGGGCGCCAGCTTCCCGGACGCTTACTACCAAGAGGTCGTCGAAGCCTTCAAGGCCGAGGCGTCCGACGTGACGGTCACCTACAACGCGACCGGCTCCGGCACCGGCAAGAAGCAGTTCGGTGAGGGCCTGGTCGACTTTGCCGGCACCGACAGCCTGGTGAAGGACACCGACGGTGTGACCGCCGGTTCGTTCATGTACGTGCCGACGGTGGCGGCGCCGATCACGGTTTCCTACAACCTTGAGGGCGTCGACAAGCTCCAGCTCAGCCCGGAGACGCTTGCCAAGATTTTCCAGACCGACATCAAGACCTGGGACGACGCGGCCGTCAAGGCCGACAACCCGGGTGTCGAGCTGCCTAGCACCCCGATCGTGGTCGCCCACCGCTCGGACGGCTCCGGCACCACCAGCAACTTCACCAAGTACCTCGACGCCGCCGCCGCGGGCACCTGGAAGCTGGGCAGCGGTGACACGGTGGCCTGGCCGGCCAGCACCCAGGGTGGCGAGAAGAACACCGGCGTCGCCCAGATCGTCAAGCAGACCAACGGTGCCGTCGGGTACGTCGACCTGAGCGACGCCAAGGCCACCGGTCTGAAGTACGCCGCCATCAAGAACAAGGACGGCCAGTTCGTCGAGCCGTCGCTGGAGGGCACCACCGCCGGCCTGGAGGGTGCCGAGATCGCCGAGGACCTGAGCTACAACCCGCTCAACGCCGCCGGTGCCGCTGCCTACCCGATCACCGCGCCGACGTTCATCATCGTCAAGACCTCCTACGACGACGCGAACAAGGCCGCGCTGGTCAAGGGCTTCCTCACCTACCTGCTCAACGACGGCCAGGAACTGGCCGAGGAGGTCGACTTCGCACCGCTGCCGGCCTCGCTCAAGGACAAGGCGCTGGCCCAGGTCGAGAAGATCCAGGGCTGATCAAATCAAGATCGCTAGGGCGTTCCAGCTGGGGACGGGATCACGTCGATCCCGTCCCTAGCGGGGTACCTGAGCTGGAGTGAAGATGACCTTGACGAACAATCCCCCCGCCGCGAAGCCGACGTTGACCCAGCGCGGCCGCAGCGCCCTCGGCGACCGCGTCTTCTCCTGGTGGACGCTCGGCACCGGCCTGCTGGTGCTGGCCATCCTCGGGCTGATCCTGATCACCACCGTCCGGGAGGCCTGGCCCGCGTTCGACGCGATGGGCCTGCGCTTCATCACCGAACGGGTCTGGGACCCGAACCCGGCCACCGGCGACGCCATCTTCGGCGCGTTGTCGTTCGCGTACGGCACCGCGGTCTCGTCGCTCATCGCGCTGCTGTTCGCGGTGCCGGTCTCGGTCGGCATCGCGCTGTTCCTCACCGAGTTGGCGCCGCGCCGGTTGCGTGGCCCGGCGGTGACCGTGATCGACCTGCTGGCCGCCGTACCGTCGGTGGTCTTCGGCCTCTGGGGCATCCTGGTCGTGGCGCCCGCGCTGGTTCCGATCTACCAGTGGATGCACGACCTCCTCGGCGGCATTCCGCTGCTCGGCCGGCTCTTCGGGCCGGTGGCCAGCGGCCGCAACTTCATGACCGCCGGCCTGATCCTGGCGATCATGGTCACGCCGATCATCACGTCGATCACCCGCGAGGTGTTCAGCACGGTGCCGCGCGCCGACAAGGACGCCGCCCTCGCCCTGGGTGCCACCCGTTGGGAGATGATCCGGGGCGCGGTCTTCCCGCACAGCTTCGGTGGGGTGGTCGGCGCGGTGATGCTCGGCCTGGGCCGGGCGATGGGCGAGACGATCGCGGTCGCCCTGGTCATCGGCGGTGCCACGAACATCACCGCCAACCTGTTCGCCCCCGGCAACTCGATGGCCGCCGTGATCGTGCAGCAGTTCGGCGAGTCCACCGGCACGTTCACCGCCGCGCTGATCGGTCTCGGCGTGGTGCTGTTCGCGATGACCGTGCTGGTCAACCTGCTCGCCCAGGTGGTCGTTCGTCGGGCCGAGGCCCGGATGAAGGGAAGCGTCGCGTGACTCTCACCGCACCACCCGCCGCCCGCCCGGCCGCCGGCGGGCCCGACCTGACCCGGGCCGCCCTCTCCGGCCGCCGCCGGTTCACCAACCACCTCGCCACGGCGGCCATCTGGGTCGCCGTGCTGCTCGCCGTCATTCCGCTGGCCCTGGTGACCTACACCGTCATCGCCAAGGGCGGTGGGGTGATGAGCCTGTCGTTCCTCAACGAGGACATCCCCAACTCCTACCGCCGTGACGGCGGCGGCATGGGCCCGGCGATCGTCGGCACGTTGCTCATCACCGGGATGGCCGCCCTGATGGCGATCCCGCTCGGCGTCTTCGGCGCGGTCTACCTCAACGAGTACGGCAAGCAGCGGCCACTGGCCCGGGTCATCCGGTTGATGGCCGACGTGATGACCGGCGTGCCGTCGATCGTGATGGGTCTGTTCATCTACATCTCCTGGGTGCTGCTCGTCGGCGAGCAGACCGGCTTCGCCGGCGCGTTGGCGCTGGCCTGCCTGATGCTGCCGGTGGTCATCCGCAGCAGCGAGGAGATGCTCCGGCTGGTCCCCGACGAGCTTCGGCAGGCCAGCATGGCGCTCGGTGCCCGCAAGTGGAAGACCACGCTCACCGTGGTGCTGCCGGCGGCGATCTCCGGGATCACCAGCGGCTCGCTGCTGGCCGTCGCCCGTGCGGCCGGTGAGACCGCCCCGATCATCATCGTCACCGGCATCGTCTTCTCGCCCAACTGGAACCTCTTCGACGGCTCCAACACGGCGTTGCCGGCGCAGATCTTCCGCAACGCCAGCCAGCCCTTCCCGGCCGCACAGGACCGGGCCTGGGGTGCGGCGTTGACGCTCATCGTGATCGTGCTCGGCTTCACGATCATCGCCCGATTCATCTCCAGCCGGTTCGCCATCAAGGAGCGCTGACATGGCCAGCAACGACACAAACCTCACCACCCGCCCGTCCGTGGCGGTGCACGCTCCCGGCACCACCGTCTCCGGCGCGGACTCCGCCAACTCGTCGGTGATGCAGTTGCGCGACGTGAGCGTCTACTACGGCAGCTACGAGGCGGTCCGCGGCACCACGATGCCGATCCAGCAGAACCAGGTCACCGCGATGATCGGGCCGTCCGGCTGCGGCAAGTCCACCGTGCTGCGGGCGCTCAACCGGATGAACGACCCGATCCCCGGCGCCCGGGTCAGCGGCGACGTGCTGTTCCACGGCCAGGACCTGTACGCCAAGGACATCGACCCGATCCAGGTGCGCCGGCGCATCGGCATGGTGTTCCAGAAGCCCAACCCGTTCCCCAAGTCCATCTACGACAACGTCGCGTACGGGCTGCGGATCAACGGCATCAAGGGTCGCCTCGACGACCACGTCGAGGAGGCGCTGACCAAGGCCGCGCTCTGGGACGAGGTCAAGGACAAGCTGCGCAAGAGCGCCCTGGCGCTCTCCGGCGGCCAGCAGCAGCGGCTCTGCATCGCCCGGACGATCGCCGTCAAGCCCGAGGTGATCCTGATGGACGAGCCCTGCTCGGCCCTCGACCCGATCGCCACGGCGAAGATCGAGGATCTGATCTTCGAGCTGACGAACGATTACACCATCGTCATCGTCACGCACAACATGCAGCAGGCGGCCCGGGTCAGCCACTACACCGCGTTCTTCACGGCCGAGGTGGACGAGGCGCAGGAGCGGCACGGGCGGCTGGTCGAGTTCAGCCAGACCGGCAAGCTGTTCACCAACCCCGCCGACAAGCGTACGGAGGACTACATCACCGGTCGCTTCGGCTGAGGCCGAACGCGACGGTCGACGGTGGGTCGCCGTTGGTCAGGGGGTGACCCACCGTGCGTGGCTGGCTCGTCGTGATGCCCAGCCGTGTTCCGCCGACCGTCGTCGACCTGTAGTGCGGGGGATCGCCCGGCGCGCCCGAGGGTGTCGCGGCGGGCCTGAACTGAACCGGAGCCGGGGTGCGATGAACAATCTCGTCGAGGCCACCAGGGGTGACCATCGATCCGATGGGCGTTTCGTGCTGCTCGTGGTGGACGACGACGAGAGCGTCGGTGCCGCGTTGGTCGCCCAGCTGGCCGACCACCGGGTACGTGGCCACGACTTCGCGCACGCCGCCGAGGCGCTGCTGGCCGCCGGGGCGCTGCAACCGGACGCGGCCGTGGTCGCCGCCGGGCTGTCCACGATGAGCTGCACCGAGCTGGTGCGGTTGCTCGCCGGCCGGGCCGGCATCCCCACTGTGGTCGGGGTGGGCGACGAGGACGGTGGGGTGGCCGCCGCCGCGCTCAAGGCCGGTGCCACGGCCTGCGTCCGGCGTCCCTACCGGGCCGAGGAGGTGCTGCCCATCCTGCGGGCCATCCGCCCGGAGACCTCCGGCGCCCTCGATCCGCCGATCGAGCTGGGCGGGCTGCGGGTGGACCCGGCGACGTTCGAGGTGAGCCGGGACGGCCGCACGGTGGCCCTGCCGTTGAAGGAGTTCCGCCTGCTCTACTTCTTCATGAGCCACGCCGAACGGACGGTCACCCGCGAGCAGCTGCTCGCCGCCGTCTGGGGCGGTATCTCCGACGACACGTCGAACACCCTCACGGTGCACATCAAGCGCTTGCGTCGACGGTTGGCGCTGGACGGGGACCAGGCTCCGATGATCGTGACCGTACGCGGCCTGGGCTACCGGTTCGTGCCCGCCCAGGCCACGGCAACGTCGTCACCGTCGTGAACATGCCGGCGCCGCCGCCGTACCTGCCGTCGGGGACGCCGACGGAGGGCATGGTCCTGGTGGCGGTCCCGCTGGCGTACGTCCCGCACGTGGCCCGCTTGCTGGCCGACCTCGACGCCCGCCAGCGGATGGCGCCGGTACCCCGACGGCGGGTCAACCCGGTGTCCCGTCCGCCCGAGTCCGAGTGGACGGTGGAGGACCTGCGCCAGCTCAGCCAGGGGCCCAGCGCCACCCACCGGACGGTCGCCGCGGTGCTCGACGCGCTCGCCGCCGAGCCGGAGCGGCTGTTCACCGTGGGTGACCTGGCCGAGGTGACCGGCCGGCCGCGCAAGAAGATCATCGGCGCGATGGCGGGGCTGACCCGGTTGTTGAAGGCCCACTACGACTACGCCGGGCGGGGTTTCCCGTTCGATCGGGTGCCCGGGCGGCCGGAGGCCCCACGGGAGCTGTGCTACACGATGGACCGGGTACGCGCCGGACGCTGGCGGGAGGCACGGCTGCGCGGCCCGGACACCGGTGCCCGCGCGGCGCTGCCGGCCGACCCAGGCGAGCGACGTGAGGGGGACGACGCCGACCAGCCGACCGGGCGTGGTGCCGACGAAGGTGCGGCCGGGGGCCCGGTCGCGCACTCCGGAGCGTGAACCGCGCACCTGCGCAACGCTCAGCTCCGGTTCAGCCGCGCGGTGTCCCGGCGCCGACTGCCGGCGGCGACCTCCAGCCGGCGGACCTGCTCGATCACCGCCACCACCAGGGCGTGTCCCTCCGGCGACAGGCGGGCGTCGACCAGCCGCCGGGCCACCTGCCGGACGTACGGGTCGGCCAGCAGGTGCACGAGGTCGTCGTCGGGTGGTTCCCGGTCGGCCGGTCGTTCGGTGAAGAACGAGGGCGGGCGACCGAAGAAGGCGGCTATCGCCTCCACCACCGAGCGTCGCGGGTCCGGTGCCCGGCCCTGGCGCAGGTTGTTGAGGTGGGTGTGGGATATCCGGCAGCCGCGTCGGGTCAGTTCGCCGGCGACGCGGCGGACGCTGTACGGCTTGCCGGTCTGGTCCGGGGTGGTGCGGAACAGCCAGTCGAGACGCTCGGCGAAGGTCGTTCCGGGGTGGTCCGGCTCCTCAGTCATGGAGGCTCCTCGGACGGCGGAACACCAGGTTTACACAACGACTGGATCCGGAATCCAGCATTGACAGGACTCCTTACTGTCCGCGTACGATGGCATTCGCCTGGCAACCCGGGGGCCGGACAGCTCCGGCCCGGAGGGTTGCCAGCGTGGTCTTTCGGGCCGGCACACGTGGTGGTGAACGGGGGCGCGACGTGCGTCGGCGAGCCGCACCGGCGGCCGAGGGGCCTCCGGGCGGCGCTCGTCCCGCCGGCCTCGCTCATGGTCGGTGCCCGGCGGGCCCGCCCGGACACCGCACGCGCCGGGCCGGGCCGCCCCGGCCGTGACGGACGGGCGTTTGTCCGGTGCCGGCGGGGGTATCCAGCGCGGCGCCGACGACAGGAGGGCGCCGTGCGGTTTCCGCTGTTCGTCGCCGCGGTGTCACGTCGTTCCGGGCTGGCGCCCGAACCCGCGGCCATCGTCGCGCGTGCGGTCCTGCAGACCGTGGTGGAGCGGATGACCGGGTCGCCGCCGACCGACCCGACCGGGTACCTACCGGCCGAGTTGACCGACGCGGTGTCTCCCGGCGGCCCGGGGGACTTCCTGCGCCGGGTCGGCGAGCGGGCGGGAGTCGACGAGAGTACGGCGGCTGCCGGGGCCGCGGCCGTCTTCGCCACCCTGCGCGAGACGGTGACCGTCGGCGAGTTCCAGGAGATGGTGGCGCGGCTGTCCACCGCCGGCGGTGGCACCGACCCGGTCGTCGGGTGAGGCGCGACCGGCACGCGGCGCGGGCGCGCACGCTCCCTGCCGGCCGGGGGACCGGTGACGGCGGATAGGCTGCCGCCGTGGCAGGTCTGTTCAGGAGTGTGGCGTCCCGTGTCGGTGCGGTGATCCCGAGGCCGCGCGCGGCCGGGCCCACCCCGGCGAAGCTCGCGCGACGGCGTCAGGTCGGCGCGTTGCAGCGCCGCGAGTTGTCGTACGCCCCGGAGCCCGACGGGCAGGCCGACCCGGGGGAGATCGTCTGGACCTGGGTGTCCTACGAGGACGACCCCCGGCAGGGCAAGGACCGGCCGGTACTGGTGGTGGGCCGGCACAGCCGGACCCTGTTCGGGCTGATGCTCTCCAGCCAGCAGGACCGCCACGGCGACCGGCACTGGCTGGCCCTCGGGCCGGGGGACTGGGACCGTGACCGGCGACCGAGCTGGGTGCGCCTGGACCGGGTGCTGACCATGCGGGAGGACAGCATCCGGCGGGAGGGCGCGGTGTTGGACCGGGCCCGGTTCGACCGGGTGGGTCAGGCCCTGCGCGCCGGGTACGGCTGGCGCTGACCGTCCGGCTCGCCCGGTCCGCAGCCTCAGCCGGCCTGCTGGACCGGGTCGGGCCGGTGGCCTCAGCCGGACCGCTAAGCCGGGCCGACCGCGGCGGCGCGGGCGTCCGGCGGCGGGTACGGTTGTTCGGCGAGCAGTCGCGCCAGGTGGGCGCTGTTGAGCGCCAGCGCCTTCGTCGCCCGACCGGTGGTGTCGGGCTTGGGGCGCGCGTCGATGTAGTCGGTCTTGTGCAGGGCCTCGCCGACCCAGTACGTCGCGCCGGCCGCCGCGCAGGTGAAGCCGACCTCGTTGAGTGCCTGCTGCACCTGGCCGATCGTGTGGTGCGCGCCGTCCTCGTTGCCGACCACCGCCACCGCGGCCACCTTGCCGTAGGTGAGCAGCCGGCCCTGGTCGTCGGTCTCGCTGAGCTCGGCGTCGAGGCGTTCCAGGACCATCTTGCACACGCTCGACGGTTGTCCGAGCCAGATCGGCGTGGCGATCACGAGGATCTGTGCGGCCATCAGTTTCGCCCGGAGCTGCGGCCAGGCATCCCCATCGCCCTCGTCGGTGGAGACACCGAAGCGGACGTCGTGGTCCACCACCCGGATCAGTTCGCCGGTGACCCCCTGCTCGCCGAGGGCGTCGAGCACCTCCCGGCCCAGCACCTCGGAGCTGGACCGGGCGGGAGAGCGTTTCAGGGTGCAGTTGAGGACCAGCGCACGGATGCCAGCCATGATCTTCCCTCCGCCGTACCAGCCTGGTCACGGGGGAGTACCCACCTGGGGGGCGGCGACGCATGGTGCGGGGTGACGTCAGCACTCGGCGAGGTACGCGGTGTCGCGCAACGCCCGGCCCGGCCGGCCGCTGCCGAGCGCCTTGGCCTCGTACATCGCCGCGTCGGCACGGTTGAGCGCCTCGGTGAGCTGGCTGTCCTGCACGGGTGCCAGACCGACCGAGGCGGTCACCCGAAGGGTGAGGGCACCCATCGGGATCGGCGCGGCGAGCATGTCGTAGAGCCGCCGGGTGGCGTGGTCGATCCACCGTCGGTCGAGCGTCGGGCTGGCCAGCAGCCCGGCGAACTCGTCGCCGCCGAGGCGGGCCACCAGGTTGTCGCCGGCGAAGGTGGCCAGCCGCTGGGCGACGCTGACCAGTACCTGATCGCCGGCGGCGTGCCCGTACCGGTCGTTGATCTGCTTGAAGTCGTCGAGATCGCAGACCACGGCGATCAGGTGGCAGCCGGAGCGGTCGGTGAGCAGCGTCGCGGCGAGGCTGTAGAAGGCCCGCCGGTTCGGTAGGCCGGTCAGCGGGTCGTGGCTGGCGGCGTGCCGCTCGGCGGTGAGCTCGGCCTGGAGACGCCCGATCTCCGCCTCGGCCCGCACGGCCCGGCGTCCCAACTGCCAGGAGGAGAGCAGTGCCCCCGCGGCGCAGATGCCGGACGCGACGGTCAGCGGATCCGGCACACCATCTCCCTTCTCCGCGACACACGCCCGGCGTCGAACGGCGGACGCTGCCAGACACCTCGTTTCCCCTGATGGTCGTCAGGTTCGCGGGACAGAGCGTGCGCAGTAGGCGTCACGCTTGTGCGTTATCATCCCCGGTGTCCATTGCAGATGCAATAGCAGATGCACGTGCATAACGAGCCGACGCCGCCCCTCAAGCCGCTACCGCTCCTCCCACGGCACCGGCGCCAATCGGAGAGAACAGAAGCCCCTCATGCAGCAGCCGCCAAACGGTGTACCCGTTGACCACTTGCCTCCCCTCGCCTGGCAGAAGAGCCGGCGCAGCAATCCCAGTGGAAACTGTGTCGAGCTGGCGGAACTGCCCGGTGGTGCCGGCATCGCCCTGCGTAACTCCCGGCACCCGGACGGACCCGCGTTGATCTACACGGTGGACGAGATCGCCGCGTTCGTGCTCGGCGCCCGGGACGGTGACTTCGATCACCTGATCGGCTGACCCCACATCCCATCGACGGGATTCGTCCCGCACGGGATGGGCGGTTCACCTCACTGATGGTTCATGGCATGCTTACACGTCGGTCGAGTCGGTCCACCGGTTCGGCCGCTGACGGCATGCGGAGGACGGTAGGTGACCATGGTTTCCGCCGAGGAGGGGCCGGCGGCCGGCCCGACCGTGCTGCGGATGCTGCTGGGTGCGCAACTGCGACGCCTGCGGGAATCGCGGGGCGTCTCCCGGGAGAGCGCCGGCTGGGAGATCCGATCCTCCGAATCGAAGATCAGTCGGATGGAACTGGGTCGGGTCGGCTTCAAGGAACGCGACGTCGCCGACCTGCTCACGCTCTACGGCGTCACCGCCGAGCAGGAGCGCGCGGCGTTGCTCAAACTGGCCCGCGACGCGAACAACCCGGGCTGGTGGCACCGGTACGGCGACGTGCTGCCGTCGTGGTTCCAGTCGTACCTCGGGCTGGAGGCCGCGGCCGCGCTCATCCGCAGCTACGAGGTCCAGTTCGTCCCGGGCCTGTTGCAGACCCCGGAGTACGCCCGGGCGGTGGTGCTGCTCGGTCACAGCACGGCCGGTCCCGAGGAGATCGACCGTCGGGTGGATCTGCGGATGCGCCGACAGGAGCTGTTGGCCCGGCCGCGCCCACCGCGCCTGTGGGCGGTCGTCGACGAGGCGGCGCTGCGCCGGCCGATCGGTGGCCCGGAGGTGATGCGCGGCCAACTCGAGGCGCTGCTAAAGGCGACCCGTACGCCCAACGTCCGGCTTCAGGTGATCCCGTTCGCCGCCGGCGGGCACGCCGCGGCCGGTGGCGCGTTCACCATTCTGCGCTTCGGCGACCAGGACCTCCCCGACATCGTGTACATCGAGCAGTTGACAAGTGCCATCTACCTGGACAAGCGCGAGGATCTCGACTTCTACGCGGTGGCCATGGAGCGGCTCTGCGTCGAGGCCGAGCCGCCGGAGCGCACCCCGGAGATCCTCGAACGGATGATCGCCGACCTAGCCCCCCACTAACCACAAACCCGTCGCGCACCTAGCCAGCCACACCCCGTCTTCTTCGTCGATCTTGCACTTTTGGTCGTCGATATACCCTATTTGTCGAGCTTTGTGGCGACGAAAAGTGCAAGATCCGCAGGCCTGGGCTGGCGGGGTGGGTGTGGGGTGAGGGGTGAGGGTGTTGACGGGTGGGGGAGTGGGGGTTAGTGTCTGGATCGATCCAGTTGCTGGATCGATCCAGAAGGGGGGTGCCGGGTGAAGCCGACGTTGCGGGCGGTGGCTGAGGCGGTCGGGGTTTCGCGCAGCACGGTCTCCAACGCCTACGGTCGGCCCGACCAGCTCTCACCACAGCTGCGCCAGCGCATTCTGGAGACCGCGCGGCAGATGGGTTATCCGGGGCCCGACCCGACCGCCCGGTCGTTGCGGCGGGGCGTCGTCGGCGCGATCGGGGTGCTGTTCACCTCCCGGCTGTCGTACGCGTTCACCGACCCCTTCGCCCTCGGGTTCCTCACCGGGGTGGCCGAGGCGGCCGAGCGCCACGACAGCAACCTGCTGCTGATACCGCTGCCCGAGGATGCCGTCGGTGCGCGTACGGCGGTGCAGAACGCCGCCGTCGACGGGTTCTGCGTCTACTGCGCCGACGACGAGGAGGGCATCCTCGACACGATCCGCGGTCGCGGCCTGCCCTTTGTCACCACCTCCTCGCGTCCTCGGGCCGACGACCTCTGGGTCGGCATCGACGAGCGGTCCGCCGCCCGGTCCGCCGCAGCACACCTGATCACCCTCGGCCACCGGAAGGTCGCCCTGCTCGGCCACGACGTGCTGCCCGACGCGCCAGCCGGGCCGCTGCTGGTCGCCGACGTGGCCGACGTGCCGCACCCCACCACCCGGGATCGACTTGCCGGCTTCGCCGACGCCTTCGCAGCGGCCGGGGTCGCCTGGCCGGATCTGACCGTGCTCACCGCGACCGACAACACCCGAGCCGCGGGTGCCGCCGCGGTCGGCGCGCTGACGCACCTACCCGAACCGCCCACCGCGGTGCTGGCCTGTTCCGACGTGCTCGCCCTCGGCGCGCTCGACGTCCTGCGTGCCGACGGCGAGTGGGGGCGGGGCGTCTCCGTGACCGGCTTCGACGACATCGCCGAGGCCACCCCGGCCGGCCTGACCACCATCCGCCAGCCCGGCGAGGCGAAGGGCCGAAGCGCCGCCACGCTGCTCCTCGACCCGCCCACGGACGCCGCTGCGGGCCAGATCCTGCTACCCACCACGCTCATCGTCCGGAGCAGCTCCGGACCGGTCCCGAGGAGTTGACCATGGAACAGTCCAGCGGCTTCGTCATGGCCGTAGACGCGGTCACCCGCCACGTCATGTCCGCCCGCCCGGACGCGCCGGTCCGACCCGACGTACCCCGGCCGGAGCGGCTGGTGGCCACCCGCCGGCTCGCCGCCGGGGCGCTGCGCCGGCTCGCCGACCAGATTCAGCCCCGTCCCGTGCCCGCCCCGCCCGCCTGCGGTACGTAGGGCGGGTGGTGCGCCGGGTGGTGCAGCGGGCACACTGGAAGCCCATGTCGCCGTTCACCCCCAGCCTGCGGTTGCACGACCGCTACGTGCTGCACGACCGCGTCGGCCTCGGCGGAATGTCCGAGGTGTGGCGCGCCGACGACGAGGTCCTGGGCCGGTCGGTCGCGGTGAAGGTCCTCGCCGGGACGTTCGCCGTCGACCCGGATTTGCGAGCCACCCTGCGGCGGGAGGCCCGCGCGGCGGCACGCCTGGCCCACCCGCACGTGACCCAGGTGTACGACTACGGCGAGGCGGCACTGACCGACGGCAGCGTCGTGCCGTACCTGGTGATGGAGCTGGTCGACGGGCGTAATCTCGCCGACCGGCTGGCCGACGGCCCGCTGCCCTGGCGGCCGGCCCTGCGGATGGCCGCCGACGTGGCCAGCGCCCTGGCTGCCGCGCACCGCCTCGGCGTGGTGCACTGCGACATCAAGCCGGGTAACGTCATGCTCACCGACAACGGTGCCAAGGTGCTCGATTTCGGCATCGCCGCACTCGCCGGGGCGCCCACGCCCGGTGTGCGACCGGCCGGCGGCGCCCTGATGGGTACGCCCGCCTATCTCGCGCCGGAACGGTTGAGCGCCGACCCGCCCCACCCGGCCAGCGATGTGTACGCCCTCGGCGCGCTGCTGTACCGCGCTCTCACCGGTGACGTGCCGCTGCCCGTGCGCAGCTGGCCGGATGCCGTCCGGGTGCATGCCGACCGACCGGCCGTGGCGCCGCCGCGGGTGCCCGGCCTGCCGGCAGACCTGGCCGAACTGGTGCTGGCCTGCCTCCACCCTGATCCGGAACGACGTCCCACGGCCGGACGACTGGCCACCCGGTTCCGTGCCGCCGCCACCGGCCCGGCGGCACCGGTCACGGTCGACGGACCGGTCACCGGATCGGCCGTCGGCGGCGGTGGGCAGCAGCCGACGGAGGTCACCCGGCCGGTGCGCCACCATCCACCGACCCTGATCGAGCCGGCGAACCGCCCGACGACCGTCGTGTCCGGCATCGCACCACGATCCGCGACTCGTGGACCACTGCGTACCCGCAGCCGGCCGGCACCCGGACGGCCGCCGGGCCGGCGCGGGCGTACCGGCCCGCCGGCGGGCGCGCTCGTCACGTTCGCGCTGGTCCTGCTCCTGGGCCTGGGCGCGGCGCTCGTCCTCGGCGACCGCAGCGACGAGCAGCCGACGGCGGCCCCCACCACGCCCTCGGCCGACCGGCCGACCGCCACCGCGCCCGCCTCACCACGACCCGCCGCGACATCGCCGGCCAACCCGCCGGAGCCGGTGAGCCTGCGACGGGCGACGGTCGAACTCGTCGCGTTGCTCACCGAGGCACAGCTCACCGGCGAGATCGAGCGGAAGGCCGCCGACCGGCTACGGAAGGAGCTGACCGATCTGGTCGTGAGCGGGTCGAAGGACCAGGAGAAGCGAGTGGAGGATCTGCGGAAGCGGCTCGACGACGAGGTGGACCGCGGTCGGCTTCCCGCCGACTTCGCCGACCGGGTGGACGACGTGCTGGACCGGTTCGAGGCGAGCCTGCCGGAGGAGTGACTGGCCCCGGCCGGCGGCGCCGGGCGATCGGGGTCAGCTCAGGGTGGTCCGGACGAACTCACCCGGTGCGGTCCCGGCGCGGGCGAGAACCGACCCGTCCGACGCCCAGATCGTCGACCGTCCGGCTGCCTCGGCGTAGCCGCCACCGGTGGAGCCGGCGAAGCTGGCGACCGCGACCACGACCCGGTGGGTGGTGCAGATCCGCGCCGCCCGCTGATCCGGCACGTGCGCCTGAGCGGCGGCGTCGACGATCGAGGCGGCGTACACGTCGACGCCGGCAGCACAGGTGCGTTCCGCGTGTGCCACGACCCCGGTGTCCTTGCAGATCGCCAGGCCGATCCGCCAGCCGTCGACGTCCAGCACGACCGGTGTCGGTCCCGGGCGGAACCGGCGGGCCTCGACGTCGCCGAGCCACATCTTGCGGTACGCGACCCGGGCCCCGGTGCCGTCCACCGCGAGGGTGGCGATGTGCTCGCCGGCCACCGGTGCGCCGACCAGTGCGAGCGTCCCCGCCGCCATGCACGCGGCGACCAGCGGCGCGAGCCGGGGATCCGACGGGTCGACCGGCGCGGCATCGAGTTCGTAGCCGGTGAGCGACAGCTCCGGGAAGATCACCACCCGGGCCGCAGCGGCGCGGACCACCGCTGCGTGTGCTGCCACGTTCGTCTCCACCGCGTACGACACGCACCGGGGCTGAGCGACGGCGATGGTCAGTGGTGGGCGTGACACCAGCGCAGCTTAGGCTCGCGCATCCGGAAATGTCGACGCCGGTGCGGCGACTCTCAGGTGCGGTTCGTAGCGTGTACGTCATGACGCATGTCCGGTACGCCGCACCCTCGGTCGTCGGCCAGTCCGCACCACCCGAGGACGGCCTTGTCGGTTTCGTCACCGACCTGGTGGAGCGGCTCGGTGGCCCGGGTGCGGGGCTGGCGGTGGCGCTGGAGAACCTGTTCCCGCCGATTCCCAGCGAGGTGATCCTGCCGCTCGCCGGGTTCGTCGCGGCGCAGGGGCGGATGAGTGTCATCGGGGCCATCTTCTGGACGACACTCGGTTCGCTGCTCGGAGCGCTCGCGCTCTATTGGATCGGAGCCGCACTGGGCCGGGAGCGGACGCGGGCCATCGCGGCGAAGCTGCCGCTGGTGAAGCTCAGCGACATCGACCGGACCGAGGAATGGTTTCTGCGGCACGGGGTCAAGGCCGTCTTCTTCGGACGGATGATCCCGATCTTCCGGAGCATGATCTCCATTCCGGCCGGGGTGGAACGTATGCCACTGCTCACCTTCGCGGTCTACACCACGCTGGGCAGTCTGATCTGGAACACCACGTTCGTGCTGGCCGGCTTCCTGCTCGGTGACAACTGGCACCTGGTCGAGGGGTACGCCGGTATCCTGCAGAATCTGGTCATCGTCACCACGGCACTTGGCATCGTCTGGTTCGTCGTCACCCGGTTGCGCCGCTCCCGCCGAGCCGGCGGACTGCGGTCCAACGACAGCGGTGCCGGCCTGACCGACTCCACACCCGTCGGGGTGCCCGACCCTGAGGGGCGGGGCACCATCTACCGCAGCGTCTGGTCCGACGGCCACCCGCCGACCGACCAGGAACGCAGGCGCTGATTGCGGCCCGGCCGGCAAGGATGACCTGCCCACCCGGAACGGCTCCGGCCGTGCCGGCTACCTCCGGGAGATGCCGATGAGCGGATCGGACTGGGCCGACGACATTGGAGTGGTACGGCTGCCCGGCGGGGTGCGGATGCGGGGCCGCCGGATCGGTGACCCGGCCGCACCGGCCGACTTCAGTCTGCTGCTCGCCCCCGGACCGACGCCCGGTTGGGCGTACCGGCGGGTCCGGTGGCCGGACTTCTGGGTGCCGCTGGACCGGGCGGACGCCCTTGACGCGCTCCGCGAGGCGCTGCGCCGTGGGTATGCCGGCCAGCGGGTGGAGGTGGCCTGTCGGGGTGGCACGGGGCGGACCGGCACGGCGTTGGCGGCGCTGGCCATCCTCGACGGGTTGCCCGCCGAGGACGCGGTCGGCTGGGTACGCGCCGCCTACCGGCCGGGCGCGGTGGAGACGCCCTGGCAGCGGCGCTGGCTGCGCCGGCTGTCCGCGGCGTGACGGGACCGACCGCCGCTGTGGTGGTCGGTCCGGCGGGATGCGCAGCCTCCGCAGCGCCGACGACGCAGGAGCACCCGTCCATGGTCAGGCGACGGGTGCCGGAGCCGGGCGGCGGCGCCACCGGCTCCGACGGTGGTCAGCTGGTCACGTAGTCGCGCAGGTGGCGGGCGGTGAGCGTGTCGGCGCCCGCCACCAGCTCGGCGGGGGTGCCGGTGAACACGACCCGGCCGCCGTCGTGACCGGCACCCGGTCCGAGGTCGATCAGCCAGTCCGCGTGGGCCATCACCGCCTGGTGGTGCTCGATGACGATCACCGTGTTGCCGGCGTCGACGAGCCGGTCGAGCAGCGCGAGCAGTCGGTCTACGTCGGCCAGGTGCAGTCCCGTGGTCGGCTCGTCCAGCACGTAGGTGCCGGCCTTGTCGGCCATCCGGATGGCCAGCTTGAGCCGTTGTCGCTCGCCGCCGGAGAGGGTGTTCAGCGGCTGGCCGAGGGTGAGGTAGCTCAGCCCGACGTCGGCCAGCCGGTCCAGGACGACCCGGGCCGGGCCGCTGGGGAAGAAGTCCCGGGCCTCGGCCACCGACATGCCGAGCACCTCGCTGATGGTGCGACCGCGCAGCCGGTAGGTGAGCACCTCGTCGGTGAAGCGGCGGCCCTCGCACTGCTCGCAGACGGAGGCGACGCCGGCCATCATCGCCAGGTCGGTGTAGACCAGCCCGATGCCCTTGCAGGTGGGGCAGGCACCCTCGGAGTTGGCGCTGAACAGGGCGGCCTTGACCCCGTTGGCCTTGGCGAAGGCGGTGCGTACCGGGTCGAGCAGCCCGGTGTAGGTGGCCGGGTTGCTGCGCCGGGAGCCCCGGATCGGGGCCTGGTCCACGACCACCACACCGTCGCGGCCGTGCAGTGAGCCGTGCACCAGGGAGCTCTTGCCGGAGCCGGCCACCCCGGTGACCACGGTCAACACGCCGAGCGGGATGTCCACGTCGACGTCGTGCAGGTTGTGCAGGTCGGCGTGCCGGATCGCGAGGTGCCCCCGAGGCGTACGGACGGGTTCTTGCAGCCGTACCCGGTGATCCAGGTGCCGACCGGTGAGCGTGTCGGAGCGGCGCAGGCCGGCCACGTCCCCGGTGTAGCAGATCCGGCCACCGGCGGCACCAGCACCGGGACCGAGATCGATCACATGGTCGGCCACCGCGATGGTCTCCGGCTTGTGCTCGACCACGAGCACCGTGTTGCCCTTGTCCCGTAGCCGCAGCAGCAGGTCGTTCATCCGGGCGATGTCGTGCGGGTGCAGGCCGACGGTGGGTTCGTCGAAGACGTACGTGACGTCGGAGAGGCTGGAGCCGAGGTGCCGGACCATCTTGACCCGCTGCGCCTCACCACCGGAGAGGGTGGCGGACTCGCGGTCGAGGCTGAGATACCCCAGACCGATCTCGACCAGCGAGTCCAGCAACTCCCGAAGGTTGACGGTCAACGGGGCGACCGACGGGTCGTCGATGCTGCGGATGAACCCGGCCAGGTCGCTGATCTGCATCGCGGCGCACTCGGCGATGTTGCGGCCGGCGATGCGGGAGGACAGCGCGGCCGCGTTGAGCCGGGTGCCGCCGCAGTCGGCGCAGGTGGTGAAGGTGACCGCCCGGTCGACGAAGGCCCGGATGTGCGGCTGCATGGACTCCCGGTCCTTGGCGAGGTAGAGCCGGCGCACCTTGACGAACAGACCCTCGTAGGTCAGGTTGGTGCCACCCACCCTGATCTTCGTGGCGGGCTTGTGCAGGAGGTCCTGCCACTGCTGCGGGGTGAAGTCCTGAAGCTTGACGTCCGGGTCGAACAGACCCGAGCCGACGATGGTCTGCCAGTACCACGTGTCGACGGCGAAGTTCGGCACGGTGATCGCGCCGTCGTTGAGCGACTTCTCCACGTCGACAAGCTCGTTGACGTCCAGATCGGAGACCCGGCCCAGGCCCTCACAGGTGGGGCACATCCCCTCCGCCAGGTTGAAGCTGAACGCGCCGGCTCCGCCGACGTGCGGGTCACCCAGCCGGCTGAACACGATGCGCAGCATGGCGTACGCGTCGGTGGCGGTGCCGACGGTGGAGCGCGAGTTGGCGCCCATCCGCTCCTGGTCGACCACGATGGCCGGGGTGAGATTGCGTAGCGAGTCCACCTCTGGCCGGGAGAGGTTGGGCATGAACGACTGGAGGAAGGCGCTGTAGGTCTCGTTGATCAGCCGCTGGGACTCGGCGGCGATGGTGCCGAAGACCAGTGAGGACTTGCCGGATCCGGAGACGCCGGTGAAGACGGTCAGCCGGCGCTTGGGGATGTCGACCGAGACGGCGTCCAGGTTGTTCTCCCGCGCCCCGCGTACCTCGATGACGTCGTGACTGTCGGCGGCTGACCCTGCTGGCTGCTGCATGTGAACCCTTCGCGAGATCATGGATGGACTCCGGCCCGGGAACTGGCTTCCGATGGCCTGGCCGGTTTCAATTGTCTCATTAATGCCCCCGTGGAGGGTTTTGCGACGATCACTGCGGGACGGCTGTCCGGTAGATGGAGAGAAGTCTCAAACGGACGCGAGAGGCTAAGCTGAACCGGTGGTGGGTCGTCGGGGCGGCGGGCGGCTGCGTGCGGTGGATCTCGCCGCGGCCGGGGGCGTCTCGGTGCAGCAGGTGCGCAACTACGTCGACCTTGGTGTGCTGCCCCCGGTGGACCGCACCCCGAGCGGCTACCGGATCTTCACCGACGCGCACGCGCGGGCACTGACGGTGGCCCGGGCGGTGGCCGACGGGCACGGCTGGACGCGTACCCGCGAAATCATGGCGGCGGTCCATCGGGGTGACCTGCCGACGGCGCTGGCGTCGCTGGACGCCGGGCACGCCGAGCTGGACCGCGAACGGGCCGAGATCCGGATGGTGCTCGGCGCGTTCGAGACCGTGGTCAGCAGTCCGCGCCGGCACACCGCAGTGCCACGTCGGGCGGTGCGGGTCGGCGTCGTCGCCGACCTGGTCGGAGTCCGCACCTCGCAACTGCGCTCGTGGGAGGCTCGCGGCCTGCTTCGCCCGACCCGCGAGGCGGGCACCGGCTACCGGGTGTACGACGAGGCCGAGCAGCGCGCCGCGCAGGTGGTGGCACTGCTGCGCCGGGGCGCGTACCCGTTCGAGATCATCACCGCGGTGCTCGCCGAGATGCGGACCACCGGTAGCCCGCAGCGGGTCCGCGCCGAACTGGCCCGCCGCGAGCAGGAGCTGCACCGCCGTAGCCGGCGACGGTTGGCCGCCTCGGCGGCCCTGCACGACTATCTACACCAGGTGGCCGGCTGACTTCGCGGGGAACGGGGGTCAGCCCGTCGAGCTGGGCGACGCCCAAGATCCTGGCGCTAGTCTGCGTGTTCATGAGAATCCGGGCCATGGCCGCCGGTTGCGCCGCCCTCACCGCCGTGATGATGCCGGCGACGTCCGGTGCTGCGGCGATCACTGTCGGTTTCGGATCGTCCACCTCGGTCGCCTCACCGGCTCCTGCGGTGACGCCGTCCGCGCCGGGACCCACCGCCCCGACCCCGGCGGGCCTGCCCTGCCCGAAGGCGGTGGCGCCGAAGGTGACCCGGTCGCCGCGGCCGACGCCGCCCCCACCCGTGCCGGAGCACCGGGTGGTCGGCGGCGACGCGCTGGCCACTCCCGGGCTGATCGCGCCGGCGGGAGCACCCGTTCCGCCCAAGGTGACGGCGACCTCGTGGCTGGTGGCCGATCTGGACACCGGCGAGGTGCTGGGTGGCTGTGGTCCCCACGAGTACGCGACCCCGGCCAGCGTGCAGAAGTTGCTGCTGGCCGCGACCATGCTGTCGAGACTCGATCCGGCCCAGGTCGTCACGGTCACCAGAGCGGACCTGGACATCGCCCCCGGAAGCTCGGCCGTCGGACTGTTGCCGGGTGGCCGGTACCGGGTGGAGACGCTCTGGCTGGGGTTGCTGCTGCAATCCGGCAACGAGGCGGCGAACGCCCTGGCCCGCCTCGGTGGCGGCGCGGACGGCATGGCCGGCGGGGTGCGGGCGATGAACGAGCAGGCGAGACTGCTCGGCGCGTACCAGACCCACGCGGTCACCCCGTCCGGGCTGGACGCACCCGGGCAGTTCACCAGCGCGTACGACCTGGCCCTGATCGCCCGGTTCTGCTTCGCCGATCCGGCCTTCCGGCGGTACGTGCTCACCGAGCGCACCCGAATCCCGGCGCAGAAGGCGTTGCGGGGCAAGGGTTTCGAGATCCAGAACGAGAACCAGCTGGTGTACCGCTATCCCGGTGCGCTCGGCGGCAAGACCGGCTTCACCGACTACGCGCGGCACACCTACGTCGGCGCGGCCGAGCGGGATGGTCGCCGACTGGTGGTGACGCTGCTCGGCGCCGAGCCCCGGCCGCAACGCGGCTGGGAACAGGGCGCCGCGCTGCTCGACTGGGGCTTCGCCCTGCCCCGGCAGGTAAGTGTCGGGCGGCTGGTGGAGCCGGGGGAGTTGGACACCGAACCCTCACCGGTGCCGACCCGGCCGGTCGACGCGGCACCGCCCGCCGGCACCACCTCGGCTCAGCCGGCCGGCACCACCTCGGCCGCTGGTGGGCCGAGCGCCGGAACGTTCGTGGCGCTCGCCGTCGGAGCGCTCGCGATCACCCTGGCAATCCTCGCCGCCCGCCACCCTCGCCGAACAAATCTTGGTGCGAAACCGCCCTCATGAGGTCTGTCCAGGTCCAAGATCCGGGACCGCGGTGGTTGATTCGCGAGACTTGGTGGGAATCACTCGATAGTGTCGCTGATTGTGAGGGTTTTAGCACTTGCGATGGCGGGGGCGCTGCTGGCGACGCCACTGGTGCCCGTCGCGGAGGCCCACGCGGCGGCGGTGCCGTGTCCACGTCCAGCGCCGCCGGCTCCCGGCCCGACCCCTGCCGCGACGCCCTCCCCGGACCCGGTGCAGCGGGCCGTCGGCGGGCCGCGGCTGGCCACGTCCGGTCTGGTCGTGCCACCGGGCGTACCGCAACCGCCGAAGGTGGCCGCCACCTCGTGGCTGGTGGCCGATCTGGACACCGGCGAGGTGCTGGGTGGCTGTGGTCCCCATGAGTACGCAACCCCGGCCAGCGTGCAGAAGTTGCTGCTGGCCGCGACCATGCTGCCGAGACTCGATCCGGCCGGCGTCGTCACCATCACCGCCGGTGACCTCGACATCGAACCGGGGAGTTCCGCGGTTGGGCTGGTGGCGGGCGGCCGGTACCGGGTGGAGACGCTCTGGCTGGGGTTGCTGCTGCGCTCGGGAAACGAGGTGGCGAACGCGCTGGCCCGGCTCGGTGGCGGCGCGGACGGCATGGCCGGCGGGCTACGGGCGATGAACGAGCAGGCGAGACTGCTCGGCGCGTACCAGACGCACGCGGCGACGCCCTCCGGGCTGGACGGTCCCGGGCAGTTCACCAGCGCGTACGACCTGGCTCTGATCACCCGGGCCTGCTTCGCCGACGCACGGTTCCGGCGTTACGTGGCCACCCGGGAGGCGGCCATCCCGGCGCAGCCGAGGCAGCGCGCCAAGGGTTTCACCATCGACAACGACAACCAGCTGCTCTACCACTATCCCGGCGCGTTGGGCGGCAAGACCGGCTACACCGATCTGGCCCGACACACCTACGTCGGCATCGCCGAGCGAGGCGGACGGCGGCTCGTGGTGACGTTGCTGGGCGCGGACGTGATCGACAAGCGGGGCTGGCAACAGGGCGCGGCCCTGCTCGACTGGGGATTCGAGCTGCCCTCGGCGGCGTCGGTGGGGGTACTGGTGAGCCCGGGCGCGGCCACCGCCTCGGCGCCGCCGGCCGGCGTACCCCCGCAGGCGCTGCCCGGTGGCGCGTCCGGCGCGGAGACATCGCAGGCGGCGGTCCTGGCCGGTCGCCTGCGGTCGGCCTCGCTGATCGGCCTCGCCGTCGGGGTGACGCTGCTCGCGGGCGGTCTGGCCGGCCGCCGTCGCTGGCGGCACCGCACCGCCGCCACCCGCGCCGGCCGGCGGTGAGGTGACCTCGCCGCGCACCCTCGCCCTCGGTCTGACGGCGACGCTGGCGCTGGTGACCGGTGGCTGCGGACGGGGTGACGAACCGGAGCCGCCACCACCACCGTCACCGTCGGTCTCGGTGTCGCCGGACTTCGTCGTGTTGTCCGATGTCGATGATCGCATTCTCACCGACATCCGGTACGCCACGGCGGACAACTTCGTCGGCCGCCGCGTCGACGGCTACCAGGAGCCGCTGTGCCTGCTCACCGCCCGGGCCGCCGAGGCGCTGCACCGGGTGCAGGACGCGGCGCTCGCCGCCGGCCGGAGCCTCAAGGTGTACGACTGCTACCGCCCGCAGCGGGCCACCGACGACTTCCTGGGCTGGGCCGGCCAGCCGGACCAGGACGCCACGAAGGCCGCGTTCTACCCTCGGGTGCCCAAGGCCGAACTTGTCGATCGCGGCTACCTCGGTGCACCGAGCGCGCACAGCCGGGGCAGCACCGTCGACCTCACCCTGGTCGACGTGCCGCCGCCCGAGCCGGCCCGCGTCGAACCCGGTCGGCCGTCGGTGCCCTGCACCGCTCGACGTCTCGCTGACAACAGCGTCGACATGGGTACCGGCTTCGACTGCTTCGACCCGCTGTCGCACACCGACTCGGACCGCGTCGGTCCAACCGCGCGGGCGAACCGGCGGCAGCTGCGGCAGCTGATGACCGAAGCTGGCTTCGTCGGCTACGACCGGGAATGGTGGCACTTCCGCTACCGCGACGAACCCTGGCCGGACACCTGCTTCGACCTGCCGGTGACCCGATCCTCGGCCGGCTGACGCCGCCGAGGTCGCTGGTAGCTGGGAGGTGAATGCGAGATCTTGGACATTTTCCGTTCGCGAAACGGAAAATGTCCAAGATCTCGTCTGGATGGGTGCGGGGGTGGGGCGGGCTCTGCCGTGGGCAGAATGGTTGGCGTCGCGCCTGGTGTCGTGGGCAGGCTGGCGAGGTGAGGGCGGACTTCAGCGGTGAGGTGGCGGCGTACTACGCGAGGCACCGGCGCGGCTACCCGCCCCAGGTGCTCGACGCCCTGATCGCCGCATGCCGGCTCGACGTCGACGACACCGTGCTCGACCTCGGCTGCGGCACCGGCCAGCTGACCCTCCCGCTCGCCGCCAGGGTGGGGGCGGTCATCGGCGTGGACCCCGAGCCGGACATGCTGGCCAAGGCCCGCGAGGCCGCCCGCCGCGCGACGCGCGCGAATGTCACGTGGGTGCTCGGCGCTGACCGGGATCTGCCCGCGCTGGGCCGGCTTCTCGGTGCGCGGACCATCGGTGCGTTGACCATCGCCGTCGCTGTCCACTTCATGGACCGCGACACGCTGTTCGCCGACGCCCGTCACCTGCTGCGTCCCGGCGGCGGCATCGCCGTGATCACCAACGGTGCTCCCTTGTGGGCGCAGGACGCCGAGTGGTCGGCAACGCTGCGCGACTGCCTGGGGCGGCTGCTCGGGCATCCCGTCACCGCCACCTGCCAGACCGACGAGACAGGTCGCCGGCTCAACCAGGAGGCTCTCGTCCGGGCCGGCTACCGGTACGCCGAGTCGTTTGTGCAGTACGACGCGCAGCTCACCGTCGAGGACATGGTCGGTGGCGTCCTCTCCGCCATGTCGACCGACCGGCTGCCCTCGGCAGCGGGCCGGGCCGCGTTCACCGCCGAGGTTCGTGCTGCCCTCGGCGGGCGGGACGACGTCACCGAGCGCGTCCGGGTCTGGTTGCAGTTCGGCACCATCGACTGAGCGCGGTGGCAAGGTCCGGCGGAGACCGGGGGAGAGGCCGTCGACAGCGACCGGCACCACTGCGCGGCGCTGCGAGGTGTGGGTCGCGGTCATGTCGGCGGTGACGCAGGTCACGCTAGCGTCGCCGTACGCCGACACCACCGCCGGCGCTCACCGAACCCCAGGGAGCGTCATGATCAGACCTGTCTCGCGGCTGCTCGCCGCCGCCGTCGCGGCCCTGCTGCTCACGCCCGTGGCGCCCGCCCACGCCGCCGGCACCCCGTACACCAAGACTCCCGTGTCCGGGAGCCTGTCGACCTACCGCATCTCGGGGGTGTACGTCGCCGGCGTCTCCTCGGGCGCCTACCTGGCGGGCCAACTCCAGGTGGCCTACTCGCAGCGGATCAGGGGAGCGGCGCTGTTCGCCGCCGGCCCCTACTACTGCGCGCAGAACAACGTCGCGCAGGCGCTGTACGGCTGCGGCGACAACACCTACCCGACGTATCTGAGCGCGTTGCAGTCGTACACCCGGACCTGGGCCGGATACGGCTGGGTCGACCCGGTCAGCGGGCTGTCCGGCGAGCCGGTCTACGTCTTCCACGGTGGCTCCGACGGCACCGTGAAACGGTCGGTAAGTGACGACCTGGTCCGCTACCAGCAGCACTTCGGGGCCAGCGTCCAGTACGACAGTGGCTCGGCCGCCGGGCACGGCTGGGTCACCCCCTACGGGACGGTGGGCTGTACGGCCACGGCCGCCCCGTACCTCAACGACTGCGGCACCGACCCGCAGCACACCTTCCTGCGCAAACTGTTCGGCTCGGTGCAGCCGCCCAACACCGGGCCGCTCGGCGGCACGCTCGTGCGGTTCAGCCAGAACGGCTTCGCGCCGAATGGCTGGGCCAACGGCCTGAGCATGGACGCCAACGGTTTCGCCTATGTCCCGTCGTCCTGCGCCTCGGGTGCGAGTTGCCGGCTGCTGGTGGCGCTGCACGGTTGTCTCCAGGGCCGCAGCCGGGTCGGCACCGCCTTCGTGGACCGGGCAAACCTCAACCAGTACGCCGACACCAACGCCACGATCGTGCTGTACCCGCAGGCCATCGCCGTGCCCAGCAACCCGAACGGATGCTGGGACTGGTGGGGTTACCTCGGCGCCACCAACTACCCGATAAAGGGTGGCGCCCAGGTGGAGACGGTGATGAACATGGTGCGCCGGCTGGGCGGCTGAGCGCGACCTTCGTCGCCCCGTAGGCTGTCGCCCATGATTGCCGTACGTCAGCACACCGCCGACGCACGGTGGGTAGCGACACCGGCCCCGGTGTCCGCGCCGGGGCCGGTCGCACGATGAGTGGTGCACCCGTGCCGGCTCCGCGAGGCGGACGGGCGCGTACCACCAGGTTGTTCGGGTGCTGTGCCCGGCTCGCCGCGTCGCGCTCCTTCGAGATCGCCATGGTCGGGGTCATTCTCGCCAACGGGGTCGTGCTCGGCCTGGAGACCTATCCGGACCTGGGCCCGGCGGGTATCGCGTTGCGCGCGTTGGAGTGGGCCTTCCGGGCGGTGTTCGTCGCCGAGATCAGCATCCGGATCCTGGCGTACGGTCGCCGCCCGCAGGACTTCTTCCGGCACGGCTGGAACGTCTTCGACTTCCTGGTGATCGCCGCGATCTTCATCCCCGGCCTGCACGGTGACTCGGCGCTGCTGCGGGTGGTCAGGGTGTTGCGGATCGTCCGCCTGGTGCGGTTCTCGCCCGGCCTGCGCACGATCGTCTCCGCGCTGTGGCGCAGCCTGCCCGGCATCGGTGGCTTCTTCGCGCTGGCCGTGGTGACGCTCTACGTCTACGGCATGGCCGGCTGGCTGATCTTCGGCGAGGTCTATCCGGAGCAGTACGGGGACATCGGCCGCTCCCTGCTGACGTTGTTCGTGCTGCTGTCGCTGGAGACGCTGCCCGATCTCATCGAGCAGGGCATGGCGTTCTCGCCCTGGACGGTGCTGTACTACGCCAGCTTCGTGGTGATCACCGTCAATCTGCTGCTCAACATCCTGGTCGCGGTCTTCGTCAACTCCATGGAGGAGGCGCGACGGCTGGAGATGACCGAGGGACTCGGCCCCGGCTACGACTCCGACGGCGACGGCGTGCCCGACGAGGTGGACCGGATCGCGATCAGTCAACGCCTCGACGACCTGCGTACGCTCATCGTCGAGCTCGAACGTGAGTTGCGCATCGACCGTGACGACGGACGACTCCGCCGCGTCGGCAAGGAGTGACACCAACCAGGCGCGTGCGCCGTTGACCAGGATCACGACCCGAGCGGATAACGGGCGTCACCGGATAGGGTCGTTACACCGGCTGATGATCTCTGGGGAGGGTGCGTGCTGGCACTGGTGGCGGTCCATGCGCTGACAGCCGTGATCGCCCCGGCGCTGGTGCGACTCTGGGGGCGCAACGCCCTCTATCCGGTGGCGCTGGCACCGGGCGCGACGCTGATCTGGGCGCTCAGCCACACCACCGGCGTACGCGACGGCGCGCCGGTGGTCGAGACGGTGCCGTGGGTGCCGCAACTCGGGCTGGAACTCGCCTTCCGGATGGGCACGCTGTCCTGGCTGATGGTGGTCCTGGTCGGTGGGGTCGGCGCGCTGGTGCTGGCCTACAGCGCCCGCTACTTCCGCACCGACGATCCCGGCCTCGGCCGCTTCGCCGCCGTCTTCGTCGCCTTCGCCGGTGCGATGCTCGGCCTGGTGGTCGCCGACGACCTGCTGCTGCTGTACGTGTTCTGGGAACTGACCACCGTCTTCTCCTATCTGCTGATCGGCAGCGACCCGGCGAAACGGGCCAGCCGGCGGGCCGCCATGCAGGCCCTGCTGGTGACCACGCTGGGCGGCCTGGCGATGCTCGCCGGGTTCGTCATGCTCGGCCGGCACGCCGGCAGCTTCCGTTGGTCCGAGATAGCCGGGAACCTGCCCGGCGGTGGCTACCTCACCGTCGCCGTGGTGCTGATCCTGCTCGGCGCGCTCAGCAAGTCGGCGATCTTTCCGTTCAGCTTCTGGCTGCCGGGTGCGATGGCGGCACCGACGCCGGTCAGCGCGTACCTGCATGCCGCCGCCATGGTGAAAGGCGGCGTGTTCCTGGTCGCCCTGTTGGGGCCGGTGCTCGCCGAGGTCACCCCGTGGCGGCCGGTGTTGCTGACCGCCGGTCTGATCACCATGTTCCTCGGCGGCTGGACGGCGTTGCGCCAGACCGACCTCAAGCTGCTGCTGGCCTACGGCACGGTCAGCCAACTCGGCCTGCTGATGGTGATCCTCGGTGCCGGCACCCGCGACACCGCCTTGGCCGGCGCGGCGATGGTGCTCGCACACGCCCTGTTCAAGGCCACCCTCTTCCTCACCGTCGGGGTCATCGATCACGCCACCGGCACTCGGGACCTGCGCCAACTCAGCGGGTTGGCTCGGCGGGCACCGGCGCTCGCCGTGGTGGCCGGGCTCGCGGCGGCGTCGATGGCCGGCCTGCCGCCGATGGCCGGGTTCGTCGCGAAGGAAGCCGCCGTCGACGCGCTGCTGCACGGCGGCGGGCCCGACCTGCTGGTCCTGGCCGGTGTGGTGCTCGGCTCGGCGCTGACCGTCGCGTACACCCTGCGGTTCCTCTGGGGAGCCTTCGCCCGCAAGCCGGACGTCGCGCCCGCCGAGGTGGCGCCCGTGTCCTGGCCGTTCCTCACCCCGGCGGCGGCGCTGGCCGTCGCCGGGGTCGCGGCCGGACTGCTCGCCCCGGCGGTGGACCGGCTGCTCGCCCCGTACGCCGACCGGTTTCCCGGCGCCGCGCCGGGCTACCACCTGGCGCTCTGGCACGGGCTCACTCCGGCGCTGGGGTTGTCGGTGCTGGCGGTGGCCGGCGGCGCCGGGCTGTTCCACCTGTTGCGTCGCCGCGAACGGGTGTCTGCCACGCTGCGGCTGCCCTTCGACAGCGCGACCGGCTACACCCGGGTCGTCGGTGCCGTCGACCGGTTGGCGGTGGAGCTGACCGGCGCCACCCAGCGTGGATCGTTGCCGTTCTACCTCGGCGTCATCCTGGTGGTGCTGGTGCTGCTGCCCGGCGGGGCGCTGCTGATCGGTGCGCCCTGGCCGCAGCGGTTCCACGTCTGGGACACCCCGCTCCAGGGGGTTGCCGCCGCCGTGGTGATCGTGTCGGCGGTGCTGGCGGCTCGGGCCCGGCGCCGCCTCACCGCGATGATCCTGGTCGGCGTCGCCGGTTACGGCACCGCGCTGCTGTTCATCCTGCACGGCGCGCCCGACCTGGCGCTCACCCAGTTCCTGGTGGAGACCGTCACCATCGTCATGTTCGTGCTGGTGCTTCGCCGCCTGCCGGTGAGGTTCTCGGAGCGGCCGATCCGGTCCAGCCGGCGCGGTCGGGTGGCGATCGGCGTCGCCGTGGGCGCGGTCACCGCCGGCATGGCGTACGTCGCCGCGGGCTCCCGCCAGGCCATCCCGGTCTCCGTCGGGTTCCCCGACGAGGCGGTGTCGTACGGCGGTGGCAAGAACATCGTGAACGTGGCCCTGGTCGACATCCGGGCATGGGACACGATGGGTGAGATCGCCGTGCTGGTGGTGGCCGCCACCGGCGTGGCCAGCCTGATCTTCCGGCGGTCGGGTGACCTGCATCGGCGGGCCGACATTCCCGGCGGCGGCCGGGCCGAGTCCACCCGGCCCCGCTGGCTGACCACCGGCGCCACCACCCGGGCCCAGTCGGTGGTCCTTCAGGTGGTGACCCGGCTGCTGTTCCACGCCATCGTGCTCTTCTCCATCTACCTGCTGTTCAGCGGTCACAACGCCCCGGGCGGCGGCTTCGCCGCCGGCCTGGTCGCCGGCCTCGCGCTGGCCGTGCGCTACCTGGCCGGCGGGCGTACCGAACTCAACGGCGCGGCGCCCGTCGATGCCGGTGTGGTGCTCGGTGCCGGGCTGTTCGTCGCCGTCGGCACCGGGGTCGGCGCGATGCTGCTCGGCGGCGAGTTCCTGCAGAGCGCGGTCCTCGACCTCCACCTGCCGGTGCTGGGGCACGTCCACTTCGTCACGTCGGTCTTCTTCGACGTCGGTGTCTACCTGATCGTCGTCGGTCTGGTGCTGGACATCCTGCGCAGTCTCGGCGCGGAGATGGACCGACAGAGCGAGACCGAGGACGCCGAGACCCGGGAAAGGGAGCTGGTGTGACCCCCAATCTCACCTACGTGATCGTGGTCGGCGTGCTCGTCGCCGCCGGCGTGACGCTGCTGCTGGAACGCAGCCTCACCCGGGTGCTGATGGGGGTCATCCTGCTGGGCAACGGGGCAAACCTGCTGCTGCTGACCGGCGGGCGGGCCGGTGGCGCGCCGATCGTCGGCACCACCGATCCGGAGCAGATGAGTGATCCACTGCCCCAGGCGATGATCCTCACCGCCATCGTCATCACCCTCGGCATGACGGCGTTCCTGCTCGCCCTGGCGTACCGCAGTTGGCATCTCAACGGGCACGACGAGGTGCAGGACGACGTCGAGGACCGCCGGATCATGGACCTCGCGATCCGCGACGAGGGTCCGGGCACCGCCGACACCGAGGGCGGCACCGGCGACGGTGACGACGACGGGCCGGTCGGCGGTGCTCGACCGGGCGCCGACGTGGTGGAGGCAGGTCGGCCCGGATGACGTACCTCGTTGCGCTGCCGGTGGTGATGCCGCTGCTCGGCGCGGCAGTGACGCTGCTGCTGCTCGGCCGGCCGCACGCCCAGCGGTGGGTAAGCCTCACCGTGCTCACCGCCACCGTGGCGGTGTCCGCGACGCTGCTGGTGCAGTCCAGCCTGCACGGCCCGCTGGTGGTGGAGGTCGGCGGCTGGGTCGCCCCGCTGGGCATCGTGCTGGTCGCCGACCAGCTGGCCGCACTGATGCTCGTGGTCTCGGCGGCGGTGACGCTCTGCGTGCTCGTCTACTCGATCGGGCAGGGCATGGCCGACGGCCACGAGGAGACCCCGCTGTCCGTCTACCACCCGACCTACCTGGTGCTGACCGCCGGTGTCTGCAACGCGTTCCTCTCCGGTGACCTGTTCAACCTCTACGTCGGTTTCGAGATCCTGCTGGTCGCCAGCTACGTCCTGCTGACCCTGGGCAGCACGGAGAACCGGATCCGCGCCGGCACCACCTACGTGGTGGTGAGCCTGCTCTCCTCGGTGATCTTCCTGATCGCGATCGGTCTGGTCTACGCCTCGACCGGCACGCTCAACCTCGCCCAACTCGTCGAAAGGCTGGACACCCTGCCGGACGACCTGCGCCTGGTGTTGCAGGGCATGCTGCTGCTGGCCTTCGGCATCAAGGCGGCGGTCTTCCCGCTGTCGGCCTGGCTGCCGGACAGCTATCCCACGGCACCGGCCCCGGTCACCGCGGTCTTCGCCGGCCTGCTCACCAAGGTCGGCGTGTACGCGATCATCCGTACCGAGACGTTGCTGTTCCCCGGTGGACGCACGGCCACGCTGCTGCTGGTGACGGCGGTGCTGACCATGGTGGTAGGCATCCTCGGCGCGGTCGCCCAGTCGGACATCAAGCGGTTGCTGTCGTTCACGCTGATCAGCCACATCGGCTACATGCTCTTCGGGGTGGGTCTCACCTCGTCGCTCGGCCTGTCCGCGGCGATCTTCTACGTGGTGCACCACATCACCATCCAGACCACCCTCTTCCTCGCCGCCGGCCTGGTCGAACGCCGGGGCGGCAGCACCGCCCTGGACCGGCTCGGCGGGTTGGCGCGGCTGTCTCCGCTGCTTGCCGTGCTGTTCTTCGTACCCGCGCTGAACCTCGCCGGCATCCCGCCGTTCTCCGGGTTCCTCGGCAAGCTCGGCCTGATCCAGGCCGCTGTGGACGATGGCGGTGTGCTGGCCTGGATCCTGGTGGCCGGCGGACTGGTCACCAGCCTGCTCACCCTCTACGCCATCGCCCGGGTGTGGAACCTGGCCTTCTGGCGGACGCCGCACGCGGACATGCCGGCCGACGACGACGCGGCACAGGCCGCTCGTACCGAGGGCGCGGTGCAGCCCGACCGGGGAGGTGGCGGGCGGACGGGTGCGGTGCTGCCCGGCCTGATGATCGCGCCGACGCTCGCGCTCGTGGTGCTCGGACTGGCGTTGACCGCGGTCGCCGGCCCGTTGTTCGACCTCAGCACCGACGCCGCCGACGACCTGCTGCGCCGGACACCCTACGTCGATGCCGTCTTCCCCGGAGGTGCGCCGTGAGCTCCGATCCGTCGACGGAGCCGACCGACCGAGCACATCCGCCGTTGAGCCGCACGGCCCGACGACGCAACCAGGCGATCGCGGTGACCGCGTTGGTCGCCGTCTGGGTGCTGCTCTGGGGCACCCTCTCCTGGGCCAACATCATCGGTGGACTGGTGGTGGCCGTCGTCCTGCTGGCCGTCTTCCCGCTGCCGCCGGTGACCTTCGCCGGCCGCATCCACCCGCTGCCGATGCTCCGCTTCTGGTTGCACTTCCTGCGCGATCTCGTGGTGGCCTCCGCGCAGGTCGCCTGGCTGGCGATGCGGGTCGGTCACCCCCCGCGAAGTGCGATCATCGCGGCGCGGCTACGGGTCAACACCGACCTCAATCTCACGCTCACCGCCGAGGCGTTGTCGCTGCTGCCGGGCAGCCTGATCCTGGAGGCCGACCGGCGGACCGGCACGCTCTACGTGCACGTGCTGGGGGTGACCGACAAGGCCGAGGTCGAACGATTCCGCCGAGGCGTGCTGGAACTCGAGGCCCGCATCATCGAGGCCATCGGGTCAGCCGAGGAGTTGCGCCGTATCCGGGAAAATCCGGCTGACCGGGAAGGGGTACCCGCATGACCGCGGTCGCCGTGATCGTCACCGTGCTGCTCGCCGTGGCCGGCGGGCTCACCCTCGCCAGGATCATCCGCGGGCCGTCGATCCTCGACCGGGCCGTGGCCACCGACGTGCTGCTGGCCGTCATCGTCGCGGCGATCGCCACGGAGGCCGCCTACAGCCGGGACGCCACCGCGCTGCCGGTGCTTGTCGTCCTCGCGGTGCTCGGGTTCGTCGGCTCGGTGAGCGTCGCCCGGTTCGCCGCTCGACGCGACGACACGTCCACGTCCACCACGTCGGAAGGGAGCCAGCCGTGAGCCTGGACGTGGTGTTCGACGTCGTGGCCTCGATCTGTCTGATCGCCGGGGCGTTGCTGAGCGTTGCCGCCGGGGTGGCCCTGGTGCGCTTCCCCGATCTGCTCACCCGGATGCACGCGGCGGCCAAGCCGCAGGTGCTCGGGCTGCTGCTGGTGCTGGTCGGCTGCGCGTTGCGCCTGCGTACCGGGGTGGACATCACCACGCTGGTGCTGGTCGGTGCCTTCTCCCTCGCCACGGCCCCGGTCGCGGCGCACATGGTCGGTCGGGCCGCGTACCCGCACGAGGACATCCGCACCGACCTGCTGGTCACCGACGAACTCGCCGCCCACCTGGACCGTGCCGCCGACGAGCGGGAGCACTCCGCGCCGGCCTGACCGGGCCCTCGACGGCGTCGTCCGGTCAATATCCATTGCGGGCGCGGCGGATCCTCCCTAGCCTTTCCGGCATCAGGTCGATCATGACATGAGCCGGAGAGGAGTTTGCCGTGCGAGAACTCGACCGCAGCCAGGCGGGTGGCCGCTTGTGGTGTCTGGCCGTCGCGCCAGCCGGCAGACTCGCCCCTCCGACGACCGGCAGGTAACTGCGGCGATCGGTACGTCGCCGCAGGGCAGGCCCGCCCTCACCAGCGGTCGTGGATCATGCAGTTTTCGTCCCAACATATCGGGACGAAAGCTGCATTTCAGCGACCATAAGTGCATGATCGGCGGGCTTCGTCGCAGAACCAGGAGAACATCACCATGGGCTTCAGGCTGCTCGCGGGGACGCGGGCGCCGGTGCGGGTGTGGACCGACCCGTACGGCATCGAGCCGCAGGCCGCAAAGCAGCTGCGCAACATCGGCGCGCTGCCGTGGGTGCACGGCGTCGCGGTCATGCCGGACGTGCACTTCGGCAAGGGTGCGACCGTCGGGTCGGTGATCGCGATGCGGCAGGCGGTCTCACCGGCGGCCGTCGGGGTCGACATCGGCTGCGGCATGTCGGCGGTGCGTACCTCACTGACCGCCGACGACCTGCCCGACGACCTCGCCGGGCTGCGCCGGGCGGTCGAGGCCGCCATCCCGGTCGGCTTCGCCCAGCGGGACGAGCCGGTGAACCCGCGCCGGGTGCGGGGGCTGGAACAGCGCGGTTGGGACGACTTCTGGCGGCGCTTCACCGACCTGGACCGGCGAGTGGCGCAACTGGAGACGCGGGCGAAGCGGCAGTTGGGCACCCTCGGCGGCGGCAACCACTTCATCGAGGTCTGCCTGGAACAGGGCGGCACCGACGCCGGCCGGGTCTGGCTGATGCTGCACTCCGGATCCCGCAACATCGGCAAGGAACTGGCCGAGCGGCACATCGCGGTGGCCCGCCGGCTGCCGCACAACGCCGACCTGCCCGACCGGGACCTGGCGGTGTTCCTCGCCGGCACGCCCGAGATGGACGCCTACCGCCGGGACCTGTGGTGGGCGCAGGAGTACGCGCGGCGCAACCGCGCCGTCATGCTCGCCGTCCTGATGAACCTGATCCGGGACCGGTTCACACAGGTTCGCTACGACGAGCCGATCAGCTGCCACCACAACTACGTGGCGGAGGAGAGCTACGAGGGGGTGGACGTGTTGGTGACGCGCAAGGGTGCCATCCGGGCCGGCCTCGGTGACCTGGGCATCATCCCCGGTTCGATGGGCACCGGCTCGTACATCGTCCGTGGCTCGGGCAACGACTGGAGCTACCGTTCGGCCTCGCACGGGGCGGGCCGGCGGATGTCCCGAGCACAGGCGAAGCGGACGTACAGCACCGCGGACCTGGCGGCGCAGACGTCGGGAGTGGAGTGCCGCAAGGACGCCGGGGTGGTCGACGAGATCCCCGGCGCGTACAAGGACATCAACGAGGTGATGGCGCAGCAGGAGGACCTGGTCGAGGTGGTCGCCCATCTCAAGCAGGTGATCTGCGTCAAGGGCTGAGGTACGGTCGGCGCCCGTCGGGGGGCGGGCGCCGGCCGTCCGCCAGCGGGCGGAGTGGCAGTACCTGCCGGTGCCGGTGCCCGCCGAACCAGTCGATCCAGCCCCGGTCGTGCGGCAGTGGGACGGGTATACCGGAGTCGATCATGGCGAACGACGGTTTGACAGCACACATATTCTGATCCTCCGTACCTTCGGCGGACCGTGAGTCGCGAGGGGGGGCCCTGCCCTCTCGACACTCAGGAGCCGCAATGCGTCGGGCGCCCGCCCTCACCGTTCTCCTCGGCACCGTCTTCCTGGACATGCTCGGGCTCGGCCTGATCGTGCCGATCGTGCCGGCCCTGATGACCTCGGTGACCGAGGACGCCGCCGCCGCCGTCTTCTGGTCCGGCCTGCTCGGCTCGGTCTACGGGCTGCTCCAGTTCGTGGTCTCGCCGCTGCTGGGGCGGCTGTCCGACCGCCACGGCCGCCGTCCGGTCCTGCTCGCGTCGTTGACCTGCCTCGGCGTCGACTGGTTGGCCCACGCGGCATCGCCGAGCCCGTGGACCCTGCTGGTGTTCCACGCTGCCGCTGGTGCCTGCGCGGCGACGTACACCGTGGTAAACGCCTACATCGCCGACGTCACGGAACCCGGGGCGCGGGCCCAGGCGTACGGGTTGGTGGGCGCCGCGTTCGGGCTCGGCTTCGTCGCCGGTCCGGTCCTCGGTGGCCTGCTCGGCACCGTCGACGTACGCCTGCCGTTCGTCGTCGCCGCCTTACTGTGCTTCGCGAACGCCGCGTACGGCTGGTTCGTTCTCCCGGAGTCGCGTCCCGGTGACCCGAGCACCCCGTTGACCCTGCGGCTGGCGAATCCGATCGGTGCAATCGCCGCCGTCCTGCGCCGACCGGTGCTCGGTAGCCTCCTCGGTCTCGCCTCGCTCTGCGGTACGGCGTTCGTGTCGGTGCCGTGGCTGCTCTATCTCCTGTGCGCGGTCGGCGTGCTCGGCTCGCTCGCCGGTGCCGCCGCACAGTCATGGATCGCCCGTGCCGTTCGGGCCGAGGAACAGGGCACTGTGCAGGGCGCGCTGACCGGCATCGGTGCCGTGGCGGAAACCATCGTGCCGATCACGGCCGGAGTGGCGTTCGGCTGGTCGCTGACGTACGCGTCGCCGGGCTCGGTCTATCTCGGCGCGGCCGTCTTCGCGGCCGGGGCGGCGCTGCTGCTGGCCACGACGCCCGATGTCTCGCAAGGGCAATGAAGCAGGTCAGGTGTCGGTCGACCGCCACAGCCAGCGCAGCGCGTCGGGCAGCAGGACGCCACCGTGGTTGGGGTTGTGGCCACCGTCGCCGAGCACGAGCCGGAAGTCGTAGCCGGCCTCGGCCAGGGCGGCGGCGACCCGCAGGTTGTGGGAGAGCCAGTTGCGGTGCGGCTCGTTCCAGTGCAGATCCCGATGACCGGCCTGCATGAAGACGCGCAGGGGTTTGCGGGCACCGTTGACGATGATTCCCGGATACGGATTCCCGCCGGGCATCTGGGCGAAGCTGGACAGGCAGCACAGCACCCGCCGGAACCTGTCCGGCCGCAGCCAGGCGGCGGTGAACGCGGCATTGCCGCCGCTGCTGCCGCCACAGATGGCCCACCGGTCCGGATCGTCGGCGATCGAGTAGCGTGCGGTGACCTGCGGGATGATCTCGGTCAGCAGGAAGGTGGCGAGGCGGTCGTCGAACGCGTCGTACTCGGCGTTGCGGTTCTTCGGCTGCTCGGCATCGACGAGGACGCCAGGGTCGACGAACAGGCCAACGGTGACCGGGATGTCGCCCTGGTGGATGAGATTGTCCAGGACGATCGCGCCACGGATTTCTCCGGCCGGATCCAGGTACCACTGTCCGTCCAGGAACACGATCAGCGACGCCGGTCGCAACGGGTCGTACTGGTCCGGTAGGTGGACCCAGAACTTCCGTGACGTGCCGGGATAGACGGTGCTGTCATCCCAGTCGAACTCGATGGTCTGACCTGCCGGCGTGCTCGGCTGTCGGCGGGAGTCGGGGCCGTGGCGGTATCGGACGTCCGACTGATCAATGGGCAGGGGACGGAACGGCACCTGAACGGTCACGCGGTGACGTTACGAGCCGTCGTCGGACCGGACAACGACAATTTCGCATCGGGCGGCGTCTCAGACCGCTGGTGTGGTCTGGTCGAGCGCGAGCGCCGCCGCGTCGCGTGCGCAGCCCCAGGACAGCATCACACCGTTCCCGGAGTGGCCGTAGTTGTGGACGACGAGGGTGGAGCCGCGTCGTTCGGCCTCGAGCCGGGGCACCGGGCGCCCCGGACGGAGTCCGACAGTGTGCTCGATGACATCGGCGGCGGCGAGTGCGGGTTCGATCGCGGCGCACCGCGCGACGATGTCGGCTTCCTCCGCCGGGTCGGGCGTGGTGTCGTCACTGCGCCGCTGCGCGCGGCCGAGGACCACGTGGTCGCCGTGCGGGAAGATCGACGCCCAGGTCGGCGTGATCGGTGCTTCGAGGAAGAACCGCTCGATGCCTGGGTTGCGCAGCACGATCCTCGGGCCGCGTACCAGGGCACACTCACCGTGACGGCGGTCGGCGGGTGGCGTTCACCGAGCACGGTGGACGGTGGGATCACGCCGTGGGGCACCGGCTGAGCAGAATCGGCACGCCGTCGCCGGTCAGGTCCGCGCAGTAGGCCCGCCGCCCGGTCATCGCCATCGTCAGCGCGAGCGTGCCACCGGACACCAGCGGCCCGGAACCGGTGGCAAAGGGGCCGTCCGTCGCCGCCAGGCGCAACCCACCGATCCGACCCTTGGCCGGCACGGTGAGGTCGGAGCCGGCGAAGTACTCGGCGACCCGGGTGACGGTCTCGATCGGGTACCCGCGCTCCAGCCCCAGCGGGCGGCGGATGTCCTCGCCGTGCACGACCTGCTCGCCGAGCATCGCCAACACCGGCAGGGGCGGCTTGGTGGTGCTGGTGACGATCCGGCGGAACCTGCCGAGGGTGTCGTCGGGGGTATCGCCCAGTTGCTCCCGGAGCCGCATGAGCACCTGCCGATCGAAGTCCCACCGGCATCGGATCACGCCCAGCATCCAGCGCGCGGGGTTCAGGCTCGCCGCCGCGGTGAGATGGGCGAGGACCTCACGCACCGTCAGACCCATGCAGAGCGACGGAGTGGTCCACCGGTCGGCGGTCAGGCCGACGAGGTCGTCAGCCAGCGCCGCCCGTTCCGCGTGGACCAGCGACCAGACGGCGGTGCGGTCACGTTTCGCAGTGTGCTCGGTCATGCAGTGAACCTCCTGTGGCGGCCGCCGTCACGTCATGCGAACGGGTCCGACGAACGGCGCAGGCGTGCCGTGTCGAGAGAGAAGACTCCGGGCGTCGGGCAGAATCGTCGCTCGTCACCGACCCTTCTTCCGAGCCGGCTGCCGGGGCGCTGCCCGAGGTCGAGGATCCGGACCTCGTCCGGGCGCGTGCCGGTCCGCGTCGGTGAGGAAGCGGGCGGTCGTACGGCCCGGGGAACGCCGCTAGATCACCAGGGTGTCCTCGCGGCCGGTGCGGCGGCGGACGTGACCGCGCCACCCGGCGAGCACGGCGATCAAGGTCCAGCCGCTGACGCCGAGCATGAGCGCGATCAGCTTGCCGCCGGAGTCGACCCGGTCAGCGTCCTGAAGGGTGAGCGGCCCGTCCGGGTCGGTCAGCACGGTGAGCCTGTCGCCGACCCGGTACCCGGGGTCACTGCCCTGGTAGACCAGCGGTTCCGCGAGGGGCCCGGACGCGCCCGAAAGGGTGAAGGTGTGCCGACTGCCGTCGGCCTGTGCGTCGACGACGGTGACCTCCTGGCGTACGCCGCGCTGTTCGAGCGTCAGGTCGGGGGCGAACTGCACCGAACCGACGAGGACGAAAAGGGCCGGGAGGAACGAGAGGAAGGCCAGCCAGGCCGCGCGGTGCAGGAGGCGTACGGCGAACACGAAGACCAGCGACAGGACGACGCCGGTCCCGATCGCGACAGCCCTGGTGCCGGCGGCGGCGTACCCGATGCCGGTGTTCAGCGCGGCGATGACGAACCCGGACAGCGCCAGCAGCGCCGTCCGGCGGGCCGAGGTAGCGGCCGTCCAGGCACCGGCCATCCCGGTTACGGCGTTCGCAGACACGTCGGAGATCGTAACTGCGGTCGTCGAACTCGGATCGCCGGCCGCGACCGACCTTCCGCCCGTCGCCGCGGAGCCGGCTCAGCGCGTCGCGGCCAGGGTCACCGGCACCGCGACCACCTTCGTGCGGGAGCCGTCGACCGCCGACACCTCGTACACCTCGATGGTGCCGGCCTGCTCGGTCGGCAGCCGGTATCGCACGGCGACCCGGTAGGCGCCCCGGCAGCCGGTGCCGCAGGTGGCGGTGGTGAAGGCGGTGGCGAGTTGGCGGCCGGCGGCGTCGAGTACCCGGACATTGACTGTCGCCTCGAACACGTCGGCGCTACCGGTGACGGTGACCGGGCTGGTCACCCGGTCGCCGATGACCGGTCCGGTGACCACGATCGGTGGCAGCAGATCGGCGTGGTCGGCGCGACCGACCGGTGCGGCGGTACCGAAGTCGACCTGTCGCACGGTGGGGAACTGGGTGAGGGTGTAGACCACCTGCGCCTCACGGAGCCGGGCGGTGACCGGGTCGGCCACGGGGGCCAGCCGGACGGTGGCGACACCGGCGGCGATCCGGCTCACCTCGGCGCCGTCGGGCAGCAGGGTGACCATTCCGGCGTCGGCCTCGCGCCGGGTCGGCCCGGCGGCCAACTCGGCCAGGGCCAGCCGGGAGGTGGCCACGGTGGTGGGTCGGGTGCGTCGGGTCGGGACGAGTCGCCCGTCCCGGACGTACCACAGCTCCAGGGTGAGGGGCGCCGGCCGGGGGACGTCGGTGGTGTCGGTGGGCGGTGTGGCCGGTGCGGGGGAGTCCGTGGGCGACGGCGCGACGGTGGCGGACGGGCTGACGCCGGTGGGAGCCGGCACGGTCGGCGCGGCGGCCGTCGGCGCCGGGCCGAGCGAGCCGGACCGCGACGGCGCGCACCCGGCGGCCAGCAGCGCCAGGACGATCGGCGTCGCGAGTCGGCGGCGGCTCATCAGGTGCCGCCCGTCGGCTCGGACCCGCCCGCGCCGGGCAGTCCCGCAGACGTCCGCCCAGACCCGCTGCGCTGCGCCACCGTACCCGCAGACGGGATGCCTTCCGGCGCGATGTCGGGCAGGTCGAGGCGGAACCGGGTGCCGACGCCGGGGGTACTGTGCACGGTCAACCGGCCGCCGAGCAGCCGGGCGTTCTCCAGGGCGATGGCCAGACCGAGCCCGCTACCGCCGCCGGAGCGCGCCGGGTCGACCTTGTGGAAGCGGTCGAACAGGCGGGGCAGGTGCTCGGTCGGGATGCCCGGCCCCCGGTCGTCGACGTCGATGTGCACCCGGTCACCGGAGCGGACCGCCCGCACCCGGACCTCACCTGCGCCGTGCTGCACCGCGTTGGCGATCAGGTTGCCCAGCACCCGCTCCAGTCGGCGCGGGTCGGTGCGAAGCCGCAGTGGGCCGCAATCGACCGTCACCCGGTCCGACCAGCCGCGCGCGGCCACCACTGCGCGCACCAGGGCCGGTGCGTCGACGTCGGTCGGGCTGACCGCCTCCCGCCCGGCGTCCAGCCGGGATATCTCCATCAGGTCCTCCACCAGACGACGCAGCCGGACCACGTCGCTGACCAGCAGCTCACCGGCGCGCCGGGCGTCGGCGGGCAGCTGGTCGAGGTGGTCGCGCAGCAGCGAGGCCGCCCCCACCAGGGCGGTCACCGGGGTACGCAGCTCGTGCGCCACGTCGGCGGTGAACCGCCGCTCCCGTTCCTGGGCGCGGTGCAGGGCGGCGATCTTCGCCTCCAACGCCTCGGCCATCTCGTTGAACGACGCGGCCCACCCGCTGAACTCGTCGCGCCCGGCCACCGGCAGCCGGGTGGCGAGCAGGCCCTCGGTGATGGCCCGCGCGGCCCGGCTGGCCCGCCCCACCGGTTCCAGGGTGCGCCGGGCGAGGGTGTGCCCGACCGTGGCAGCGAGCAGCACCACGAGTACCCAGCCGGCGGCGAGCGCGTTGCGGAGCTGTTCCAGTCCCGCCGCGAGGTCGTTCTCGTCGGTGATGACGTACAACTCGGCGGTCGAGCCGGGAATCCGGCCACCCACCACGAGCAGCCGGGTCGGCTCCGAGGTGCGCTGGTAGCCGAGCTGCCCGGCCGCGACGGTGGTGCGCAGTCGGTCACTCAGGGGTGGCGCGAAGTCCGGGTCCGAGGGCCAGCTGTCTCCGGCGACCAGCACCACGTGCCGGCCACTGCCCTCGAAACTGGTCAACAGTTCGGTGCGGCGCTGCTCGGTCAGCGGCCGGAACTGCCCGGCGAGCACCAGCCGGTACCGGGCGTCGGCCGCGGCGGCGTGCAGCGACGCGTCGTAGCGGGCCTGCCGCAGCAGCAGGTACGACCCACCGGCGAGCACCCCGGCGGAGATCCCGGCGACCAGTACGAACGCGATGGTCAGCCGGCGGCGCAGCCGGCCGGGGCGGACGGCCGATGTGCTCACCGGTCTCCTGCCCATCGCCGTCGGCCGCTCATCCGGCGACGAGCTTGTATCCGGCGCCGCGTACCGTGCGGATCAGTCGCGGGTTGCCCGGATCCGACTCGACCTTGGCGCGCAGCCGCTGCACCGCCACGTCGACAAGCCGGCTGTCGCCGAGGTAGCTGTGGCTCCACACGCGATCGAGCAGCAGCTCCCGGGTGAAGACCTGCCCGGGTCGGCGGGCCAACTCCAGCAGCAGTCGGAACTCGGTGGTGGTCAGCGGCAGCTCCACACCGGCCCGGCAGGCCACGAACGCGCCGGGGTCGATCTCCAGGTCGCCGACCCGCAGCGGCCCGGGCTCGGGCGGCACCACCGCCCGGCGTAGCACCGAACGGACCCGGGCCACCAGCTCGGGCAGGTCGAAGGGCTTGCGCAGGTAGTCGTCGGCACCGCATTCGAGGCCGACCACGACGTCGATGGTGTCGGTGCGAGCGGTCAGCATGAGGATCGGCACCGCGCTGCTGCGTCGGATCTCCCGACACACCTGGAGGCCGTCGAGGCCGGGCAGCATGACGTCCAGCACGATCAGGTCGACGGTCCCGGCGCGCCAGGCGGTCAGGGCCTGCCGGCCGTCGGCGGCGGTCTCCACCCGGAAACCGGCGCGGCGCAACCCGAGGGCGATGACCTCCCGGATGGAGGCGTCGTCCTCGACCACCAGCACGCGGCCGTCCATGACGGATCCAGGGTAGTCCCGGGCGATCGGCAGGTCGCTCGGCGTGACGGGCGGCAACGGGGGGCCGGCCGGTGCCGGACCCCCGCCGCAGCGGTCGGTCATTCCTGCCACTGGTGCGCCACGTCGAGCACGATCCGGCTGTGGCTGCCGGGCCCGGCCAGCACGAACACCCGGAACGGCAGCCGGGCGCGGACGCCGACGGCGAAGGTGCTGTAACCCTCGAAACTGCCGCCGAAGACCACGTCGCGCAGGGTCTGGTAGCGCAGCACGTTCGCCACGTGCTCGCCGGTCCGGTACGGCACCGTCGCGAGGTGCTCGTCGTCGTACGCGGGGGCGCGCAGCGAGACCCGCAGCAGCGCGTCACCGGCGGTGTACGGCGACAGCGCCAACCCTTCACCCTCGGTGTACGTCTCGCCGTATCCGACCGAGTAGCCGGTGACCGGACCGTCGAACTCGAACACCACCCGGTCGTGGCAGTCGTGCCGTCCGGTTCGTACCTCGATCAGGGGTGCGGAGCTGAGCGCTCCGGCGGTCTTGTCGCCGCTGCCCCAGGTGATCCCGCAGTACGGCGAGCCGGTCGCCGCCTGCGTGGCGGTGGTGGGCGCGGCGGTGGCGGCGATCAGCGCGGCGAGCGCCACGAGCAGTGTGGTGACGGTCCTTCTGATCTTCATTCTCTGCTCCCTTCCAGCCCGCCGACCGCTGGGACGGGCGGGCTCGACCCTGGTGAGGTCCCACCGTCGCGCTGCTTCGCCACGGCAGCTTCGCCGTGGCGTAACGCGCGGGTAACAGCGGTGGGCGGTATGACGCTTTCGCGATGACAACCCGCGAAGGACGGCAATTTAATATTCACGCACATCGATCGCGGCGTGTGGGTACGCCGCTCAGTCCGCAGGGAGTGCGTGATGATCCGACGACAACTGCTGCGCGCGGCCACCGCCGCGCTGGCGGCGGTGCTGGCGGGGACGGGGCTTCAGGTGGCCACCGCCGCCAGCGCCTCGGCGGCCCGGACCGTCTACTACGACGCCAGCCGGGCCGGCGAGTTCCGGACCAACTTCGACCAGGCCGCGCAGATCTGGAACAGCCGGGTCAGCAACGTGCGGCTGGTGCCCGGCACGCCCGCCAGCGTCACCATCTACGTGGACAGCGGCTGGCCCCGGGCACAGGTCACCGGACTCGGCTCCGGACGGATCTGGATGGGCTGGCAGGCGGTCGACCAGGGTTACCACCGCACCCGGATCGCCACCCACGAGTTCGGTCACATCCTCGGTCTGCCTGACCGGCGCACCGGCCTCTGCTCCGACCTCATGTCGGGCAGCAGCGCGCCGGTCTCCTGCACCAACGCGTACCCCAGCGCCGCCGAGGCGAGCCGGGTCAACCAGCTCTTCGCCGGTAGCCGGAGCGCGTCGGCCGCCGCCGGCAGCTACACCTGGACCGAGGACACCGGTGTCGGAATTCTCGTGGTCAACGGCCGCCCGGCCACGGAGAACTACCCGTGGCTGGTCTACACCTCCGGCTGCACCGGCACCCTGATCAAGGCCAACTGGATGGTCACCGCCAAGCACTGCCCGACCCCGTCGTCGGTGCGGGTGGGCAGCATCAACCGCACCAGCGGCGGCACGGTGGTCCGGGTCAGCCGGGCGGTCAACCACCCGAGCATCGACGTCAAGCTGTTCCAACTCGCCAGCTCGGTCAGCTACGCACCCGCGCCGATTCCGACCACCTCCGGCGCGGTCGGCACGGCCACCCGGATCATCGGCTGGGGCCAGACCTGCGCACCCCGTGGCTGCGGCTCCGCGCCGACCGTGGCGCACGAGCTGGACACCTCGATCGTGGCCGACAGCCGGTGCAGCGGCATCAACGGCCCGTACGAGATCTGCACCAACAACACCAACGGCAACGCCGGCGCCTGCTACGGCGACTCCGGCGGCCCGCAGGTCCGCCGGATCAACGGCGTGTGGAACGTGATCGGCGCGACCAGCCGGGCCGGCAACAACAGCTCCACCTGCGCCACCGCCCCGTCCATCTACGGTGACCTGCCCTCGATCCGCTCCTGGATCAACACCCAGGTCGGCGGCCTGCCCGCCTAATGGGAGCTACCGGGTGAGCCGCTGGCAGACTCGGTGCCTGGTAGCCGCGAGCGGGTGAGCACTCCCGCCGCCTGGACCAATGCGAGTCCTGGTGTCAGAACGTGCCCCCGCTCGTGGTCGGG
>NZ_JAGPXT010000066.1 GCF_018070465.1 Micromonospora sp. C95 | reverse complement strand
GGCCCGCGCTGTGGGGGGTGTGGCCCGCGCTGTGGGGGGTGTGGCCCGCGCTGTGGGGGGTGTGGCCCGCCGTGCGTGCACTTCGCCCGGATGTGTCGGCTGTCCGGTTCCGTGGGCATCCGGGGAGATCTTGGTGCGGTTGTGCCCTTGGGTGGGCGGTTTCGGACCAAGATTGTCTGGGTGGTCGGGGGCTCGGGGCGGAATGGCTCAGGGGGCGGGGGCGTTGTGCACGGGTGAACGACCGAGGAAGACACCGCCCTCCGGGGTGGGTGCGGGCCCGGGAATGATGGCGGGTCGGCGGTCGTTACACATGGTCCCGGCGACGTGAAGCGGCGATCCGCCCCGCGTGCTGGAGGACTTTCCCCCCTTTTTTGAGCGCCTGTCGGTGCTTGCGTGCGCGCGCCCCGTCCCCCTTGTGGGTGTGTGTGCGTCGACCCCCGAATTGGAGCTTTGTCATGAACACGATGCTGCGGAAGAGCGTGCTGGGTATCGCGGGTCTGGCCTTCACCGGTGGCCTGTTCGCCGGTCCGGTGGCCGCCCACGCCGACACCACCCCGG
>NZ_JAGPXT010000065.1 GCF_018070465.1 Micromonospora sp. C95 | reverse complement strand
CGTCCGGCTGCGCCGTCGCTCGGGTACGACATGGGTGACGGGACGATGCGGATCTACCGCTGGACCTCCGACGGCAACTCGTTCAACCGCGCCAACGACTACAACTCCGGAAGCTTCTCCCTCGACAACGTCGGAGACCGAGTCGCCTCCGGCGACGTCGACGGCGACGGCCGCGACGACATCGTCATGGCCTACCAGAACAGCGACGGCACCTGGGGCCTACACACCTTCCTCAACGGCAACGACTGGGACGGCATCTGGTACACCGGCGGCTCCATGAACCTCGACCGCGTCGGCGGCCGACTCGTCCTCAGCGACGTCAACGGCGACGGCCGCAGCGAACCGGCACTCGTCTACGACATGGGCGACGGCACCATGCGGATCTACCGCTGGACCTCCGACGGCAACTCGTTCAACCGCGCCAACGACTACAACTCCGGAAGCTTCTCCCTCGACAACGTCGGAGACCGAGTCGCCTCCGGCGACGTCGACGGCGACGGCCGCGACGACATCGTCATGGCCTACCAGAACAGCGACGGCACCTGGGGCCTACACACCTTCCTCAACGGCAACGACTGGGACGGCATCTGGTACACCGGCGGCTCCATGAACCTCGACCGCGTCGGCGGCCGACTCGTCCTCAGCGACGTCAACGGCGACGGCCGCAGCGAACCGGCACTCGTCTACGACATGGGCGACGGCACCATGCGGATCTACCGCTGGACCTCCGACGGCAACTCGTTCAACCGCGCCAACGACTACAACTCCGGAAGCTTCTCCCTCGACAACGTCGGAGACCGAGTCGCCTCCGGCGACGTCGACGGCGACGGCCGCGACGACATCGTCATGGCCTACCAGAACAGCGACGGCACCTGGGGCCTACACACCTTCCTCAACGGCAACGACTGGGACGGCA
>NZ_JAGPXT010000064.1 GCF_018070465.1 Micromonospora sp. C95 | reverse complement strand
AGAACAGAACAGCGACGGCACCTGGGGCCTACACACCTTCCTCAACGGCAACGACTGGGACGGCACCTGGTACACCGGCGGCTCCATGAACCTCGACCGCGTCGCCGGCCGACTCGTCCTCGGCAGCTGGTAGACCCCTCATCCGCTCGGGCGGCCGTGGCACCGCGCCCGGCCGCCCGGGATCCGCACCCCTTTTAAGGACGACGATGCTTCCTGGCCTTCGTACCACTCTTGGGCTGACTCTTTCGCTCACCGTCGCCGCCGCCGTGGCTGCGCCGACACCTGCCCTCGCCGAGCCGAGCCCGCAGCTACTCCTCGCCGCCGCCGTCGCGCCCTGCGTGGATGGCGGTCCCACGGCCGGTGACCAGGCTGTCGCGGACTTCGTCAACCCTCGACTCTCCGCCAAGATGCGCAATGCGGTAAGCGCCTACACCGCCTCCTGCCTACGAGCAGTGGTCACCGCCGTACAGAAGCGTGGGCTACCCAAACGCGCTGCGGTGATCGCCATCACCACCGCGATCGTGGAAAGCTCCATCCGAAACATCAGCGAGGAGGTCGACCATGACAGCCTCGGGATCTTCCAGCAGCGAGCGTCGTGGGGCTCGCGGTCACAGCGGCTGAATCCGGAGTGGGCCACAAACGCATTCCTCAACAAGATGATCAGCCTGTACCCGAACGGGGCCTGGCAGAGCGCGCCGATCGGCGAGGTCTGCCAGCGGGTTCAGGTGTCCGCATTTCCTGAGCGCTACCAGCCGCAGGCCGGTGACGCACAGATCCTGGTCGACGCGGTGTGGCGCCGTCCGGCTGCGCCGTCGCTCGGGTACGACATGGGTGACGGGACGATGCGGATCTACCGCTGGACCTCCGACGGCAACTCGTTCAACCGCGCCAACGACTACAACTCCGGAAGCTTCTCCCTCGACA
>NZ_JAGPXT010000063.1 GCF_018070465.1 Micromonospora sp. C95 | reverse complement strand
TTCCTCCGTGTCGACGACTTCGACGCCGCTTACCGACGGATGACCGGGGCCGGTGTCACCTTCGTCCGGGAACCACGGACCGAGCCCTATGGCCGGGTCGCGGTCTTCCTCGACATCGCCGGCAACCGGTGGGACCTCCTCGGTCAGTTCCCGGGGCCAAGCGCCTCGGTGATCAGGGCAAGACGATCCGGTGGTGTCTGCGGGCTGCGAGGGCTGTGTGAGCCCAGGCAGACATGGCGGTCCCCCTGCTCGGTCCAGGCCGGAGCACCCCAGAAACGGCGACTCGCGGTCAGTAGCTCGCCGGCGACCTGCCGCCGGTACCGCTGTTCACCGCCGACCGCGACGACGGCCGTGGCGACCAGTTCCTTAGCGTCGTGGGGCAGGTCAGCATCGCCGACGGCGGGCAACAACAGCAGCAGACGTTCCGCCTGCGTCCTTGCGGGGTCCGGCTGACCAGCGGTTACGAGAAGTTCCGGCCACGATAGGCCTGGTCCCTGGAAGCTTCCCTCTAGTGCGGCGAGCGTGATGACCGTGTCGGAGTCTGCCGGTTGGAGCAGGTAGTCCCATCCGGAGTCGTCCTCGAAGTTGCGGAAGAGAATGTACAGGCGGTGCCCACGGGCGAGCGGCAGGATGAGGAACGGCCAGCGGTTGGGGTCGTGCAGCTCCGCTGCGTATTCTTCGACCTCAGCGGGGTCGATGTCGAAGGCGATTGCTGCGATGTCAGAGCCACCGAACGAGAGCAGGAACGCCGGCCAGAACAGTCGATCATTCAGCCACAGCGCCGGTTCGGTAAGCACGGACTCATCGACCGATGGGCGAAAGCCGCTCAGGTAGCGCCGAAGGGACATCGCATCAGTCTTCCAGGCCGGCCACTCGGCGCGTGTCCGGATCTGCCGCGACCGGAGTGTCGGGCGGGTAGCGCGGGCGTACGTTGCGTGTCCGGCCTATCGCGCGGCTACCGGCCGGTGTTGGGCTATCCCGGTGGCGATAATTCCTTGGTGGGTCCGCTCTCCGATCT
>NZ_JAGPXT010000062.1 GCF_018070465.1 Micromonospora sp. C95 | reverse complement strand
GCGGCATTTCAGGGAGGTGAAACGAGGAGTGCCTGGCGGGAGTTGGTGGAGACACCTCGGGCAATGAGGTCAACCAAGCCCCAGGCGTTGTAGAGCCGAGGCGACGTACCCACGGGCGGCCCGGTGCTGCCAGCCGAGCGGGAAGTCAGGCAGTGCTGCGGCATCCTTGGCATCGATGAGCAAGCTCAGCGCCGGATCGGGTAGTTCCTGACCCAGCCTGCGCGCGAGCGCCATGGCAGCCGTTACCCGCACGACGAACGAGTCGTGACCGAGCAGGTCCGTCATCCGGGCCGCGATCGCGCAGGGCGACACCGGCAGGTGTGCCAGGGCGAGGTTCGCGCTCGCCCGGACGGCGTCGTCGCCGTCGGCCGACAGCAGCGCGGCGATCGTCGGCTCGTCCGCCGGGAACCACGCCAGCAGCTCGGCGGCCTGGGACGCGACCAGCGGATCGTCGCCGAGCCAATGACGGTAGGCGTCCACGTGTGCCGCCACAGCCCGGTACGCGTCGGTGGCCCACTTCGCGGCGCACGAGTCGGCGATGTCCATCGCCTCCTCGGTGAGGCCCTCGTCGCGGTAGTAGACGAGCGCGATGACCATGTCCTCCTGCCGGCGTGTCACCGTCGGCCCATCGAAGGCGGCCTTCGGATCGAACGGCAGATCGTGATCGGTGTAGGCACCCAGACCTACGTCTCGAAGCAACCTCGTCAGGGCAGGCCGGGCTGGCGTGCCTGGGTCGTTGATCAAGAGAACGAGGAAACGCACCACGTGAGCGCTGACCTGCCACCGGGTTCCTTGATGGACGACAGCGTCCCGCAGCCGGGTCAGCGCCTCGCCGGCCACGGTCGGATCCGGTGAGCGAAGCGCCGACAGGTGCGCCGGGATACGGTCTGCCAGGCCGTGCGTACCGTGCAGCGAAGCCCACGGCACGCCGTCAAGATCGGAGAGCGGACCCACCAAGGAATTATCGCCACCGGGATAGCCCAACACCGGCCGGTAGCCGCGCGATAGGCCGGACACGCAACGTACGCCCGCGCTACCCGCCCGACACTCCGGTCGCGGCA
>NZ_JAGPXT010000061.1 GCF_018070465.1 Micromonospora sp. C95 | reverse complement strand
GGCGGATTCAAGCGGCGGTTGCAACACCGAGTAGTTGGGCCATTTTCTCACTGGGAGTGGCCCAACCTAGGGTTTGACGGGGACGGGTGTTCAGTTCGTCGGCGACGGCGTCGAGGTCGGCCTGGCTGAATTTGGTGAAGTCGGTGCGGCCCTTGGGGAAGTACTGGCGCAGCAGTCCGTTGGTGTTCTCGTTGCTGCCTCGCTGCCACGGTGAGTGGGGGTCGCAGAAGTAGACCGGGCAGTTGGTGGCCAGGGTGAAGTCTGTATGGCGGGCCATCTCGATGCCCTGGTCCCAGGTGAGTGAGGCGCGTAGCCGTGCTGGCAGGCGGCCCATGGCGGTGGCCAGTTGGGCGGCGACGTGTTCGGACAGCTTGCCGTGGGGCAGCCCGACCAGGATGACGAACCGGGTCTGCCGCTCGACCAGCGTGGCGATCACCGAGCCTCCCACCCGGTTACCACCTTCGATCAGGTCGCCTTCCCAATGCCCTGGCACGGCACGGTCGGCAGCTTCGGCCGGGCGGGCGGAGATGTTCAGGCCCACCCAGGCGCGGTTGGACCGGACAGCGCCGCCGGCGACCGGGCGTGCCCGCCGGGCCGCTCGTGCGGAACGTAACGCCACCTGCCGCGTCAACTCCGCCCGCAGGTTCCCCCGGGTCTGCAGGTAGATGGCCTGATAGATGGTTTCGTGGGACACATGCATCTCCGGCTGGTCGGGATAATCCAGCCGCAGCCGAGCAGCGATCTGCAGCGGCGACCATCGTCGCCGCAGCAACCCGATCACCAACCGGCGCAACGGACCGTCTACCGCCAGCTTCGCAGGACGCCTCGCTCGCCGATGCCGCAACCACGCCGCCCAGTCAGCCGCCGCAGGCTTGTACGGCTGCCCATAACGCTCGAACCGAGCAACCTCACGACTGACCGTCGACGCCTGACGACCCAACCGACGTGCGATCGACCGTATCGACTCGCCCGCCGCACGACCGAGCCCGATTTCTTCACGCTCAGCTGCAGACAACCGTGGCGCCATAAACCACCTCCACCAGCACAACGAGGCGGCGTTGCAACCATCAGTTGACTTCGAG
>NZ_JAGPXT010000060.1 GCF_018070465.1 Micromonospora sp. C95 | reverse complement strand
CCTGATGAGTGATCTGGACCAGTTGCCCGTCGCTGTCATCGGTGCCGGGCCGGTCGGCCTCGCCGCCGCCGCGCACCTGCACGAGCGCGCTCTGCCCTACACCGTCCTTGAGGCGGGCGACGGCGCCGGCGCCGCCGTCGCGCAGTGGGCCCACGTCCGCGTCTTCTCGCCGTGGCGGTACAACATCGACCCGGCCGCCCGTCGGCTCCTCGACGAGGCCGGCTGGGTGGCACCCGATCCCGACGCCCTGCCCACCGGGGCGGACCTCGTCGAGAACTACCTTCAGCCCCTCGCGAACCTGCCGCAACTCAAGCCACACCTGCGCTACGGCACCCGGGTCGCGGCGATCAGCCGACTCGGCTACGACCGGCTACGCACCACCGGTCGGGAATCCGCTCCCTTCCTGCTCCGCCTCACCGACGGCCGGGAAATCCTCGCCCGGGCCGTCATCGACGCCTCCGGCACCTGGCACACCCCGAACGTCCTCGGCGCCTCCGGCCTGCCCGCCCTGGGCGAAACCGACGCCACCGCCCACCTGGAACACGCGCTGCCCGACGTCCTCGGCACCGACCGGGCCCGCTTCGCCGGCCGACACACCCTGGTCGTCGGCGCCGGCCACTCCGCCGCCAACACCCTGCTCTCGCTCGCCGAACTCGCCGCCGCCGTACCCGGCACCGAGGTGACCTGGGCCATCCGCGCGCTGTCCCCCACCCGTACCTACGGCGGCGGCGACGCCGACGCGCTACCCGCTCGCGGCGCACTCGGCACCCGGCTGCGCGGGCACGTCGACGCCGGCCGCATCCACCTGCTGACCGGATTCTCCGTCCACGCCATCACCCCCACCGACGGCCGGGTCACGGTGGCCCTCCGGCGCACCGACGACACCCAGGAGCAGGTCACGGTGGACCGGATCGTCGCCGCCACCGGCTTCCGACCCGACCACACGATCACCGCCGAGCTACGCCTGGACCTCGACCCCATCATGGGCGCCACCCGCACCCTCGCCCCGCTCATCGACCCCAACGAGCACTCCTGCGGCACCGTCCCACCGCACGGCGTCAACGAACTCGCCCACCCCGAACCCGGCTACTACGCCGTCGGCATGAAAAGCTACGGCCGCGCACCCACCTTCCTCATGGCCACCGGCTACGAACAGACCCGATCCGTCGTCGCCGCCCTCGCCGGCGACTGGCAGGCCGCCCACGACGTACAACTCGAACTACCCGAAACCGGCGTCTGCAACAGCAACCCCACCGACTCAGCCACCGCCGACAACCGCGGCGGCCC
>NZ_JAGPXT010000006.1 GCF_018070465.1 Micromonospora sp. C95 | reverse complement strand
TAAGGTTACGGCGGTCATGGCGGAGGGGAAACGCCCGGTCTCATTCCGAACCCGGAAGCTAAGCCCTCCAGCGCCGATGGTACTGCACCCGGGAGGGTGTGGGAGAGTAGGACACCGCCGGACACACGTCTCAGTCGAGGGCCACCCGGAATCGGGTCGGCCCTCGACTGCGTTGCGTCGTTGACACGACGTACTCAGGAAGGATGTACCTGTGAGTTCAGCACCGCAGGGCGGGGACCGCCCCCGGGGTTACCAGGGTCGGCCGGCGGACCGTGACGGCGGACCTCGTCGCGGCGACCGCTCGTCGCGCCAGGACCGGGGCGAGGAGCGAGGTTCTCGCGACGACCGCGGGTACAGCAGCGACCGACCCCGGTCCGGTGGCCTCCGTCGTGACGGTGACCGTCGTGAGGGCGGTTTCCGAGACAGTGGCCGCTCGGGCGGCGGGTACCGGGGCGAGCGCAGCGACCGTGGCTCCGGCGGGCGCGACGGCTCCGGCGACAGGGACCGTGGAACTGGCAGCTTCCGTGGTGGCGACCGCCGCGACTCCGACCGCCGTACGGGCGGGTTCCGCCGCGACGATGGCGAGCGCTCCGGCGGCTTCCGGGGCGAGCGCCGCGACGGTGGTTTCCGTGGCGGTGATCGCCGCGAGGGTGGTTTCCGTGGCGGTGACCGTCGGGACGGTGGCTCCCGCGGCAACGACCGTGGTGAGAGCGCCGACCGCCGTGAGGGTGGTTTCCGTGGCGGTGACCGCCGCGAGGGCGGTTTCCGCGATGGTGACCGTCGGGACGGTGGTTTCCGCGATGGTGACCGTCGGGACGGTGGTTTCCGTGGCGGTGACCGCCGTGAGGGTGGTTTCCGTGGCGGTGACCGCCGTGAGGGTGGTTTCCGTGGCGGTGACCGTCGCGAGGGTGGTTTCCGTGGCGGTGACCGTCGGGACGGTGGCTTCCGCGGCAACGACCGTGGTGAGAGCGCCGACCGCCGTGAGGGTGGCTTCCGCGGCGGTGACCGCCGTGAGGGTGGTTTCCGTGGCGGTGACCGCCGCGAGGGTGGTTTCCGTGGCGGTGACCGTCGCGAGGGTGGTTTCCGTGGCGGTGACCGCCGCGAGGGCGGTTTCCGCGATGGTGACCGTCGGGACGGTGGCTTCCGCGGCAACGACCGTGGTGAGAGCGCCGACCGCCGTGAGGGTGGCTTCCGTGGCGGTGACCGCCACGAGGGTGGCTTCCGCGATGGTGATCGCCGTGAGGGGGGTTTCCGGGGCGGTGATCGCCGTGAGGGCGGGTTCCGGGGCCGCCGCGATGGCGACAGCTCAGCCGGCGACCGGCGGGACGGCGGATTCCGTGGTGAGCGCCGCGAGGGCGGCTTCCGTCGTGGCGGGGATGAGCGTGGCGGCGACCGCCGTGGCGGCGGATACCGGGACGACCGGGACGGTGAGCGTCGCTCTGCGCGGCGTGCGGACGGACCCGGCTCGGCCGAGGAGGGGCGTACGGAGGCGCCGCCGCTGCCTGACGAGATCGTCGCGACCGACCTCGACAAAGACGTCCGCGCCGAGCTGTTGTCGCTGGCGAAGCCGGTCGCGGAGACCGTTGCACGGCACCTCGTGGCGACCGGGCAGCTGATCGACGAGGATCCGGCCGAGGCGCTCGCCCACGCACTTGCCGCTCGACGGCTCGCGTCGCGGATCGCCGCGGTGCGGGAGGCTGTCGGCCTGGCCGCCTACCACGCCGGGGAGTGGCAGTCGGCCATCGCCGAGCTGCGGACGTACCACCGGATGAGCGGTGCGCAGAGCCACCTTGCGGTGATCGCGGACAGCGAGCGGGCACTGGGCCGACCCGAGCGTGCCATCGACCTGTTCCGTGGCGCCGACCAGGAGAAGCTCGACCCGGCGGTCGCCATCGAACTGCTGATCGTGGCTGCCGGCGCCCGTGGCGACCTCGGTCAGCGGGACGCGGCCGTGGCGATGCTCCAGGTTCCCGAGTTGACCACCGAGACCGTGCAGCCGTGGACGGCACGGCTGCGGTACGCGTACGCCGACGCGCTGTTGGCCGTGGGACGGCGGACCGAGGCGCGGGAGTGGTTCTCCCGCGCGGCGGAGGTCGACACCGAGGCGGAGACCGACGCGGCCGAGCGGCTGCTCGAACTCGACGGTGTGGTCATCGAGGGCGACGACGAGGACGAGGTGAGTGAGGAGCTCGTTGCTGGTCCAGGTACCCCCGGTGCCGTGCCGGCCCGCCCGGACGCCGACCCGTCGACCACCGCCGAGGCTCCCGACCGGGAAGGCCCGGCCGGGAAGGACCTGGCGTCCGACGAGCCGGCGAACGACACGATGACCGGCGCGGGGCCGACGGCCGGTGTGGCGGCCGTCGGGAAACTGGACGACGATGATGCGGCGGTCGAGCAGCGGGCTGAAGACGAGCCCGCCGAACCCGGCACGGACCGTCGTGAGGCGGACGGTGTCGACGAGCCGGAGGCCCGGCAGCGATGAGCGGGAATCGGCTGGTGGACGGTTACACCCTGGTCGTCTTCGACCTGGATGGGGTGATCTACCTGATCGACCAGCCGATCCCCGGCGCGGTCGAGACGGTCGCCAGGCTGCACGGTGAGGGCCGCGCGGTCGCGTATGCGACGAACAACGCCTCGCGTCGCGCCGCCGACGTGGCCGACCTGCTCACCGGGATGGGTGTGCCGGCCCGACCGGAGGAAGTCCTCACCAGCGCCGCCGCGGCCGCCCAACTGCTGGGTGAGCGGCTTCCCGCCGGCGCGAACGTGCTCGTGGTGGGGGCCGAGGCGCTGCGGGCCGAGATCAGCGACGCCGGGCTCAAGCCGGTCGCCACCGCCGACGAGGCCCCGGTCGCGGTCATCCAGGGGTACGGCCCGCAGGTGGGCTGGGCCGATCTGGCCGAGGCGGCGGTGGCGGTACGGGCCGGCGCGACCTGGGTGGCCACGAACACGGACCGGACCCTGCCCAGCGGGCGTGGCCCGTTGCCGGGCAACGGCGCCCTGGTGGCCGCGCTGGCCACCGCGCTCGGCCGGGACCCGGACGAGATCGTCGGCAAGCCCGCACCGGAGCTGTTCGCCACCGCCGCCCGGCGGGCGGACGGCGGCCGAACGGTGGTCGTGGGCGATCGTCTGGACACCGACATCGAGGGCGCGAACCGGGCCGGCCTGGACAGTCTGCTGGTCCTCACCGGAGTCAGTGACGCCGCGGAGTTGCTCGCCGCACCAGCGCAACGACGGCCGACGTACGTCTCCTGGGATCTGACCGGGCTCTTCGACGCCGACGGTGTGGTGCGGGTGCCGGCGCCAGCCGCCGACCACGGCGGCTGGCAGGTGATCACCGGGACCGACGAGTGGCGGCTGTCCGGGTCGGGGCGCGCACTGGACGCGCTCGCCGCGCTCTGTGCGGCTGCGTGGCGCGGCCACCCGGCCGGCCCGGTCCGATCGGCGTCGCCGGAGGCGGCGCAGGCGCTGGAGCGGCTCGGCCTCGCCTCCTGACCGGCTCAGAGCAGCTTGCGCAGCTTCATCAGGTCGAACGGGTTAGCCTTGATCGACACGCGGCGGTTGGCGACCGCGCGGGTGACGTCGAGATCACCGCGCACCAGGGCCAGCAGGTCGTCACTTGTGGTGCTCATGGCGATCTTCGCTTTCGGGTCGTCGCCGTCGGCGAGCTCCACCAGCCTGCCACCGGTGAGCCGACCGTGGAAGGCGGTCTCCAGGTCGGTGATCCGGCAGGCCAGGGTGCGATCCAGGTCCACGCGATCGCGGACGGTCTCCGCGTTGCGTTCGAGCCGGGCGGCCAGATCCTGCAACGCCTGCCGACACTCGTCCACCGTGGCCACCAATCGCCTCCTCGCCACACCACGTCGTCTCCCGGCACCGTACCGCACGGGACGGTTCCGGCGGCCCGGTAGCGTGACACCTGCACAGCCGCCGGGCGAAAGGACTCAGGCATGCAGGACGCGTGGCGCGCCTACCTCGAACTGGCCATGGGCCTGACGGAGGCGCCCCGAAAGAAGGCACAGGACGCGGTACGCCGGGCGATGGGATCGACCGGTGCCACGGCCGCACAGTTGCAGACCCTGGCCGAGGAGTTGCGGTCGACCGGCGCGGCCAACCGCGAGGCGCTGACCAAGCTGGTGCGGTTCGAGGTCGAGCGGGCGCTCGGTGTGGTGGGCCTGGCCACCGCTGAGGAGGTCGCCGACCTGGACCGCCGGGTGCGCGAGCTGGAACGCCAGCTCCGGGCCGCTTCCGGTACGCCCACCAGCGGTGCCGCATCGGGCCCGGTGGCGGCCCCCGAGTCCGTCGAGACCCCGTCCGTCGGCACGCCATCGACCGCCGCCGCGGCCCCACCGACGAAGGCGGTGGCCAAGAAGGCGGTGGCCAAGAAGGCGGTCGCGAAGAAGACCGTGGCCAAGAAGACCGTGGCCAAGAAGGCATCCGGAACAGTCGTGCGTACCGCGGATGGTGAACCGGCGTCGCGACCGACCAAGGCCGCACCGCCGCGTCCGGACGGTGCCGAGTGACCGGGCGAGGTGCCGGGACACCGGCGCTGCGGGAGGTGTCCGTATGACCGCGCCGCGGCCCGGTCCGCCGCCGGGTCCGCGCCCCGGGCCGCCGCCGCAGCGCTGGACTGGTGAGGGCGGGCAGGACGACGGTCATCCGGCGGTGGACGCCGCGATGCAGGCGATCGCGAACGCCGCCACGCTCGGCCCCGCCGACCAGATCGCCGAGTACGAGGCCGCGTACCAGACGCTGCGGGAGACGCTGGCCACCATCGACCAGGCCTGAGGAGGCGCGTCCGTCCATGGCACGGCGTAACCGGTTGGACGCCGAACTCGTCCGTCGCGGTCTGGCCCGCTCCCGCGAGCAGGCGGTCGCGTTGGTGGAGGCCGGCCGCGTGCAGTTGCGTGGGGTACCGGCCCGCAAGGCCGCCGCCATGGTCGACCCCGCCGATCCGCTGCTGGTCAGCGGTGCCGATCCGACCTCGGAGTACGTCTCCCGGGGTGGGCACAAGCTGGCCGGCGCGCTCGCCGCCTTCGCCCCCGGCGGGCTGGTGGTGACCGGTCGACGCTGCCTCGACGCCGGCGCGTCCACCGGCGGTTTCACCGACGTGCTGCTGCGCGCCGACGCCGCCGAGGTGGTCGCCGTGGACGTCGGCTACGGCCAGCTGGCCTGGTCGCTGCGGAACGACCCCCGGGTACGGGTCCTTGAGCGCACGAACGTTCGGACGCTGACGCCTGAGTCGATCGGTGGCCCGGTCGACCTGACCGTGGCAGACCTGTCGTTCATCTCGTTGCGGCTGGTGCTGCCGGCCCTGGCGGCCTGCACCCGGGCCGACGGCGACCTGGCGCTGATGGTCAAACCGCAGTTCGAGGTGGGTCGGGAGCGGGTCGGAGCCGGTGGGGTGGTGCGCGATCCGGAGCTCCGGGCGCAGGCGGTGCTGGACGTCGCCACGGCGGCCGCGACGCTGCGGCTGGGGCTGGCGGACCTGGCGGCCAGCCCGCTGCCCGGGCCGAGCGGCAACGTCGAGTTCTTCGTATGGTTACGCCGGGACGCGCCACCGGCCGACGCGGACCGGGTGCGGACCGTGGTGGCGGCCGGGCCAGGCGGACCGGTGACGTCCGGCGACGGGCCGGACGAGTCGACGAAGGAGGTGGCCACGTGAGTGAGCGGAGCGAGCGAACCGTCTGGCACAGCGGTGAGGCGGCGGCGTGAGCTGGTCCCGGCGAGCTGACCGTCGGCGCGGTGTTCCCGGGCAGGCGGCACGGTGACCCGCACCGCCCTGCTGGTGACGCACACCGGCCGACGGCGCAGCACCGAGCATGCCCGTACGGTGGCCGCGGACCTGATCGCCGCCGGGTTCGAGGTACGGGTGGTGGCCGAGGAGGCCGAGGACCTCGACCTGCCGGGCGCGGTACCGGTGACCGGACCGGAGGCGGCCGAGGGGGCTGAGATCGTCTTCGCACTCGGTGGGGACGGCACGTTCCTGCGCGCCGCGGAGCTGGCCCGGCCGGCGAAGGTGCCGCTGCTCGGCATCAACCTCGGCAAGGTCGGATTTCTCGCCGAGGCGGAGATCGACGATCTCGACGTGGCGGTCCGTGACGTGGTCAGCCGCAACTACAGCGTCGACGAGCGACTCACCCTCGACGTGACGGCGGAGTTCGACGGCGGGCCGACAATCGAGTCGTGGGCCCTGAACGAGATAAGCGTCGAGAAGGGCGAGCGGGCCCAGATGCTGGAACTGCTCGTCGACGTCGACGGGCGGCCGCTGTCCCGGTACGGCTGCGACGGCGTGGTCTGCGCCACCCCCACCGGATCCACGGCGTACGCCTTCTCCGGCGGGGGGCCGGTGGTCTGGCCGGAGGTGGAGGCGTTGCTGCTGGTGCCGATCAGCGCGCATGCGTTGTTCAGCCGGCCGCTGGTGACGGCTCCCACCTCCACCATGACGATCACCGTCGACCCGTTCACCACACTTGCCGTGCTCTGCTGCGACGGGCGGCGGGTCTACGACCTGCCCCCGGGCGCCCGGGTCACCGTACGGCGGGGCACCCTGCCGGTGCGGATCGTCCGGCTGCGGGACCGGTCGTTCACCGCGCGTCTGGTGGCCAAGTTCGACCTTCCGGTGCACGGTTGGCGGGGTAACCGCCGCTGACCAACCGCCTCGTGACGCGCGTCGGTAACCGGCCGGACATCTACCCGCCGGTCAGCTGTCCGTGCGGTGTCCACCTGGCGACATGTCGCCGGTGCGGCGGACCCGGACTAGTGACCGTGCGGTGAACCGCGTCGCAGACTCCGAGCGGTCGATCTTCGGTGGATCGGCCCCGGAGCAGAGGAGCGCATCGCATGCACAGGCCCCCACGCTGGCTGATCGCCGGCGCGGCCGGCGCGTTGGCCATCGGACTCGCCACCCCCGTGTCCGCCGACCCGCCCGCTCAGCCCCCCGGCCCGGTACCCGGGCCGACCGCACCTGGTACCGGATCCGCCCGGATCACCTTGATCACCGGTGACCAGGTCGATCTCGCTCCGGCGTCGCCCGGCCGGGTCGCCGCCACCGTCCGCCCCGGACCCGGCCGGGAACGGGTCACCTTCCAGACGATGGAGGTCGACGGCGGACTGCGGGTGCTGCCCAGCGACGTCGTGCCGTACGTCTCCAGTGGCGTGCTCGACGCCAACCTGTTCGACGTGCAGGAGCTGGCCGAGGACGGCTACGGGGACGCCACGCAGGGCGTCCTGCCGCTGATCGTGCGCTACCAGGAGCCGGCGGCCGGCCGCGTCCGCCCGCTGGCCGCCGCCGCCGACACCCGCCCCCTGGCGAGCATCAACGGCGCCGCCGTACGGGTCGGCAAGGGCGAGGTCGGTGGCCTGTGGACACAGTTGGCCGGCGCGCCGGCTCCCCGTCGGTCCACCGCCGTCACCACCCCGCGGCTGGGTGCCGGCATCGCCAGCGTCTGGCTGGACGGACGGGTCCGTCCCGCCCTGGAACACAGCGTGCCGCAGATCGGCGCGCCCGCCGCCTGGGCGGCCGGCCGCGACGGCAGCGGCGTCACGGTGGCCGTGCTCGACACCGGCGTCGACGCCACCCACCCGGACCTGGTCGGTCGGATCGCCGAGGCGCGGGACTTCTCCGGCAGCGGCAGCGCGCGCGACGGCCACGGGCACGGCACGCACGTCGCCGCGACCGTCGCCGGCAGCGGAGCCGCCTCGGGTGGCCTGCGCAAGGGTGTCGCCCCCGGCGCGCGGCTGTTGGTCGGCAAGGTTCTCAGCGACAGCGGTGCCGGCTTCGAGTCGGACATCATCGCGGCGATGGAGTGGGCCGCCCATGCGGGCGCGAAAGTGGTGAACATGAGCCTCGGTGGCGGCCCGACCGACGGCACCGATCCGATGAGTCAGGCGCTCAACGATCTGACCGCACAGACCGGGGCGCTCTTCGTGGTCGCCGCCGGCAACTCCGGCGCTCCGCGTACCGTCGGCTCGCCCGGCGCGGCCACCTCGGCCCTCACCGTCGGAGCGGTGGACCGGGACGACAGTCTGGCGGCGTTCTCCAGCCAGGGGCCGCGCCTCGGTGACAACGGTCTGAAGCCGGAGATCACCGCGCCGGGCGTCGGTATCGTCGCCGCCCGGTCCGCCGGCACCAGCATGGGTACGCCGGTGGGCGAGGCGTACACGACCGCCTCCGGCACGTCGATGGCCACTCCGCACGTGGCGGGTGCGGCGGCGATCCTCGCTCAGGAGCACCCCGACTGGACCGCCGGGAAGCTCAAGGACGCACTGGTCAGCACCACGAAGGCGAATCCGCAGTTGACCGTCTTCGAGCAGGGCGGTGGCCGGGTCGACGTGGCCCGGGCGCTCGGCCAGCGGGTGTTCGCCTCGGCCACCGCCGACTTCGGTCGGGTGCTCGACGATGGCGGCGCGGTCGAGCGGACCGTCACGTACACCAACGCCACGACGACCCCGCAGACCCTGCGGCTCGCCCTGGGCCTGCGCAACACGGACACCGGTGTGGCCGAGACCGACGGTGTCGTGGTCGGGACCGGTCAGGTCACCGTGCCGGCGGGTGGCAGTGTGCCGGTGTCGCTGCGCGCGGACCCGGCGAAGCTGGCCCACGGACCACACGGTGGCTGGCTGGTGGCGACCGGCGCGGACGGCGTCGTGGCGCGTACGCCGGTCGCGTTCACCCTCACCCGCCCGATCCGCAACGTCACGATCAAGGTGCTGGACAGACAGGGTGAGCCGACCTTCTCACCGGGACTGACGCTCTTCGGCGAGCAACCCGAGTCGGACTTCTGGGGTTTCTGGCCGGGCGAGGGCACCCTCCAGGTCGAGGAGGGCACCTACCTGCTGACCGCGCTGGTCGAGCACGGCGCGCCCCTGGACGAGCAGCTGACCTCTCTCATCGAGCCGGAGCTGACCGTCGACCGGGATCTGACCGTGGTGCTGGATGCGCGCAAGGGCACCCCGGTGCGGATCGAGACGCCGAAGCCTGCCGAACAGCGGGCGTCGCTCAGTTACTACGTACACCGGGTGCTGGGCAACGGCCGGCAGATCGCCCACGGCGTGATGGCGTTCAGCACCGTGCAGCAGGTGAACGTCACGCCGACCCGGCCGGTGCGGACGGGAGAGTTCGAGTTCGCCTCCCGCTGGCAGCTCGTCGCGCCGATGGTGGCGGCGAAGATCAGCGGTGTGTCCGGTCCGGCGGACATCAACCTGCTGGGTACCTCGCCGGCCCCGACCGGTCGACGGAAACTGCCGCTGGTCTGGGCCGGCACGGGTGAGCCCGGCGAGTTGACCCGGGCACGGGACGCCGCCGTGCTGCTCGGCGCCGATCCGGACCGTCCGGAGGAGGAGCAGATCGCCGCTGCCGCTGCCGCCGGCGCCGCCGCGGTGCTGATCGTCCGTCCGGCGGACTTCAGCGCCTGGACGGTGTGGCGCCCGGACGGAGACCGGCTGCCGATTCCGTCGCTGGTGGTGGCCCATGACGACGGGCAGCGGCTGATCGCGGCGGCCCGCAAGGGCCGGGCGACGCTGGACCTCACGTTGACCGTCAACAGCCCCTACCTCTACGACGTGTGGCAGGTGGCGAAGGAGCGGGTGCCGGAGCGGGTCGTGCACACCGTGACGGCGAAGAACACCGCCGAGGTGACCGCGAGCTACGGCGGCACCGGCGCGGACTGGGCCACGGAGCAGCGGTTCGGCTGGCGGCCGTGGCAGGAGTACGCCTGGAACGACGACCAGCGCATGGTCCGCAACGGCACCACCCGCAAGGAGTTCGTCAGCGCCGGAGACAACTGGTGGCAGCATCGGGTGCTGCACAAGATGATGTTTGCCTGGGGGCCGCTGGAGGACGGCCTGACCCAGGAACCCCGGCGGTACATCGCCACCGACCGGGTGACCGAGAGCTGGCACGCCCCGGTGATCCGCCCAGCGGTGCCGGCCGGCACCGCCGGCCCGACACCCCGCCGGACCGTCGACACCCTGGACCTGCGGGTGGCCGAGTTCGTCGACGCCGACGGCCACTTCGGTGGGGCCGGCTCCGGCGACGAGCCGGCGACGGTCGAGGCCCACCTCAGCCGGGACGGGCGGCAGCTCGCGGACCTCTCCGCCGGTTGGGTGCCGGTGCCCACCACCGCCGGCCCGGCCCGCTACCGGCTGGACGTGTCCACCCAACGCTCCTCCGCCACGTGGCGCTACGCCACCCGCACCGAGACGGCCTGGCAGTTCACCTCGGCGCGCCCGGCCGGGAGCGAACCAGTCCCGCTGCCGCTGCTCCAGGTTGACTACCAGGTGCCCGCCGACCTGCACGGTACGGTGCCCGGCAAGCGGTCGCACAAGCTCGGGCTGACCCTGCGCCAGCCGGCCGGGGTAGCCGCGCCGACCGGCACCAGCCTACGAATCGAGGTGTCCTTCGACGGCGGACGGACCTGGCGCAAGGCGTCGGTGCGGGCGCACGGCACCCGCTACACCGCCACCGTGCCGGCCGGCCGGGGCGCCGTGTCCCTGCGGGTGCATGCCGGCGACCGGGCCGGAAACACCGTCGAGCAGACCGTGATCGACGCGTACGGGCTGCGCTGACGTGGCCGGGCGGGGTGGCCGGGCGGCTGCCCCGCCCGTCCGGTTCAGATCCAGCCTCGGCGGGCGACCTGGAAGGCCAGTCCCGGTCGGGTGTCCACACCGGCGACGTCCATCAGGTCGGCGAGCCGGCGCTGCACGGTCCGCCGGCTGACGCCGAGCTGCGACGCGATGGACTTGTCCGGTACCCCGGCCACGAACAGCGACAGCAGCCGCACCTCCTCGGCGTCCGGCCGGTAGCCCTCGGCGGCCGGTTCTTCCGGGTTGTTCGATGGTGCGCTGGCGCGCAGCGGCGTGGCGATGCGCCACTGGCTCTCGAACAGGGCCAGCAGCGCGTCGAGCAGCTGACTGCGACCGATCACCGCAGCGCTCGGTTCGCCGCTGCCGCGATCCGGTACCAGCGGGCAGACCGCTGTCCGGGCGTCCACGATGGCCAGGCGCACCGGCAGCCGGTCGACGACCCGGGCCTGCTCACCGGCGCGTACGCCCTGCTCGACGTCCTGCAACGCGCCCGGTTCGAGGAGCATCTCGCGTTCGTAGATGGCCCGGTAGCGCACACCCCGGGCGAGCGCGTGGAACTCCTCGACGTTGTCCTGGCCGGGCATCGCCAATGGGTTGGCCCGGCAGAACCAGAGCACCTCGTCCCGGGCGGCGTTCTGCAGGTCGCGCAGGCGTTCGCGGAGCATCCGCGCTCCGGTGATCACCTCCACCAGGTGCTCGGCGTCGTGCCGCCGCATCGCGGCCCGGTATTCCTCGGCGAGCTGGGTGACCGAGGCGCGGGCTGTCTCGAGCGCCTCCTGCTGGCGCAGCAGCACCCCGCCGAGCGGTACATCCGGCGCGAGCGGGCGCAGCGGGGCGTCCGGTTCCGGGCCGACCGGCTGCACCAGCCCCTTGGCGCGCAGGGCGTCGAGGTGGTTGAGGATGTCGACGTGGGAGCGGTGCAGCCGCTCGGCCAACTCCTCGACCCGCGCCCTGGTGAGCTGCACCAGACAGCGGTAGAGCTCCTCCTCCGCCGAGGTCAGGCCGATCACCTGCAACATGAGGCAGAACTGTACGACGACGCCGGTCCGGGGCACGCCGGGGCCCGCGCCGGCTGGTCAAGTGTCGGGCCACGCGGCTACTGTCGGTTGCTGTGCTGGAGGAGCTACGCATCACCGGACTGGGCGTCATCGAGGACACGACGTTGCCGCTGACCCGCGGCATGAACGTCATCACCGGCGAGACCGGTGCCGGCAAGACGATGGTGGTGACCGGGCTCGGCCTGCTCTTCGGTGGTCGGGCCGACGCCGGCCGGGTACGCGCCGAACCTGGCCGCGCCGTCGTCGAGGGCCGGCTGCGTCTCGGTGGCCGGGTGGCGGAGACGGTGCACGCCCGGATCACCGACGCCGGAGGTGAACCCGACGAGGACGGCTGCGTGCTGCTGAGCCGTACGGTCACGGTGGAGGGTCGGTCCCGGGCCCACCTGGGTGGTCGCGGGATGCCGGTGTCGATGCTCGGCGAGGTCGGCGAGCAGGTGGTCGCGGTCCACGGCCAGTCCGACCAGCTGCGGTTGCTGCGCCCGGCTGAGCAGCGGGCCGCGTTGGACCGGTTCGCCGGCCCCGAGCACGAGAAGCTGCTCGACGCGACGCGGGACGCGTTCACCCGATGGCGTCGGGTGGTCGACGACCTGGCCGACCGGCGACGTAACGCGCGGGAACGCCACCAGGAGACCGACCTGCTCCGGTTGGGCCTTGACGAGATCACCCGGGTCGATCCGCAGCCGGGTGAGGACGACGAGCTGAAGGCGGAGACGCAGCGACTGGAGCACGCGGAGGGTCTGCGTACCGCGGCCCAGCTGGCCCATCAGTGCGTGGCCGGTGGGCTTGAGGCCACCGACGACACGCCCGACGCCTCGACGTTGCTCGGCACCGCCCGGCGCACGCTCGAGGCGCAGGTCGGCACCGATCCGGCGCTCGGTGAACTGGCCGTGCGCCTGGAGGAGGCGGCCACGCTCGTCGCCGACGTGTCGGTGGAGCTGTCCACCTACCTCGCCAGCCTGGACGCCGATCCGGCCCGGTTGCAGGCCCTCTACGAGCGGCGGGCCGCGTTGCGCGCGTTGACCCGCAAGTACGCCGACGACATCGACGGCGTACTCGCCTGGGCGGAGCGGGCCCGGACCCGACTGTCCGAGCTGGACAACTCCGACGAACTGCTCGACGAGCTGGACCGGGAGGCGTCCCGGTTGGCCGGCGAGGTGGCCGAGCTGGCCGGCCGGCTGTCGGCGTCCCGGCAGGAGGCGGCGGCGCGCTTCGCGGAGCAGGTCACCGTCGAGTTGGCCGGGCTGGCGATGCCGCACGCCCGGATCGAGGTGGCGGTGCTGCCCCGACCCGCCGGTCGGGCCGAACCCACGTTGCCGGTCAACGGGGCCGACGTCGGCGTCGGACCCGACGGCGGTGACGAGGTCGAGCTGCGGCTGCTGGCCCACCCCGGCGCGCCGTCCCTGCCTCTGCAACGGGGTGCCTCCGGCGGCGAGCTGTCCCGGGTGATGCTCGCCATCGAGGTGGTCTTCGCCGGTTCCGGTGGTCCACCGACGCTGGTCTTCGACGAGGTCGACGCGGGCGTGGGCGGCCAGGCGGCGGTGGAGATCGGCCGCCGGCTGGCCCGGCTGGCCCGCAGCCACCAGGTTCTGGTGGTGACCCACCTGCCGCAGGTCGCCGCCTTCGCCGACCGGCACCTGGTGGTGGCCAAGGACACCGGCGGCGCGGTCACCACCAGCGGGGTCCGGGTGGTGGAGGACACCGAGCGGGCCCGGGAACTCGCCCGGATGCTCGCGGGTTTGCCGGATTCGGATCTGGGTATCGCCCACGCCGAGGAACTCCTGGCCGTGGCGGCCAGGGAACGGCGGTCGTGAGACCGCGATTGTGAGCGGAGGCACACCGGCCTTCGCCCATCTGTGCTTCCCTGGGTAGGCGGCCCTGCTCAGGCATGTCGCGACAGATTCGCCTGCCTCACATGCCAGGATGGTCACGATGCGTCTACCCACGTTGCGCCGGGCCCGGAACGCGGAACCGGGACAGATCCTCGGCACCGCGCGCCTGGACCGCCGGACGAAACGGCTGGTCGGCCGGCTCCGCCCCGGCGACATCGCGGTCATCGACCACGTCGACCTGGACCGGGTCGCCGCCGACTCGCTCGTCGCCGTCGGCGTCGGTGCGGTGCTCAACGCCAAGCCGTCGGTCTCCGGCCGTTACCCCAACCTCGGGCCGGAGGTGCTGATCGCGGCGGGCATCCCGCTGCTCGACGACCTCGGCGAGGGCGTCTTCGAGCGGATCCGTGAGGGCGACACGGTGCGCATCGAGGGCAACACCGTCTACCTGGACGACGATCCGGTGGCACACGGCAGCCTCCAGGACGCCGAGAGCGTCGCCAAGGCGATGACCGACGCCCGGGAGGGCCTTTCGGTGCAGTTGGAGGCGTTCGCCGCCAACACGATGGACTACCTCAAGCAGGAACGCGACCTGCTGCTCGACGGTGTCGGAGTGCCCGAGATCGCCACCGAGGTGCAGGGCCGGCACTGTCTGATCGTGGTCCGGGGCTACGACTACAAGGCCGACCTGGACGTGCTGCGCCCGTACATCCGGGAGTTCAAGCCGGTGCTGATCGGCGTCGACGGGGGCGCCGACGCCCTGGTCGAGGCGGGCTACACCCCCGATATGATCATCGGCGACATGGATTCGGTCACCGACGACGTGCTGCGCTGCGGCGCCGAGGTGATCGTGCATGCGTACCCGGACGGGCGGGCGCCGGGGCTGCCCCGCGTCAACGGCCTCGGCGTGCCGGCGGTGACCTTCCCCGCCGCCGCCACCAGCGAGGATCTCGCCATGCTGTTGGCCGACGAGAAGGGCGCCTCGCTGATCGTCGCGGTGGGTACCCATGCCACGCTCGTCGAGTTTCTCGACAAGGGGCGCGGCGGCATGGCGTCGACGTTCCTCACCCGGCTCAAGGTCGGTGGCAAGCTGGTCGACGCCAAGGGCGTCAGCCGGCTGTACCGGCAGAGCATCTCGGGGTCGTCCCTGCTGCTGCTGGTCCTGTCGGCGCTGGCCGCCATGGCGTCGGCGGTGGCCGTCTCCACCGTCGGCAAGGCGTACCTGGGCGTGGTCTCCGAGTGGTGGGACAATTTCGTGTTCCAGCTCGGCCAGCTCTTCTAGCTCCCGACCGATCAAGAGGCTTCAAGCGTGATCAACTTCCGGTACCACGTGGTTTCCCTGACCGCGGTCTTCCTCGCCCTGGCGATCGGCCTGGTGGTCGGTACCGCCGCGCTCAACGGTCCGGTCGCGGACTCGCTCCGGGAGACCGTCAACGAACTGCGTAAGGACAACCAGCACCAGCGCCAGGCGGTCCAGAACATGCAGCGGGAACTGGAGCTGGAGGAGGACTTCGCCGCCGAGATGGCCCAGGTGATGCTGCCGGGCACGCTCAGCGGCAAGCGGGTGCTGGTGCTCAGCCTGCCCACCGGTCGCGAGCACACCGAGGGGGTGCTCAACATGCTCCAGCTGGCCGGCGCCGACGTCACCGGGCGGATCGACCTGCAGGACAAGTTCATCAACCCGGAGAACAACAACGACCTGCTCGAACTGGCGGTCACCGCGGCCCGACCGACCGACGCGCCGACCGAGGGGCTGCCCGGCAACGGACACGGCGTCGAGACCTCCAGCGCCCTGCTGGCCACGGTGCTGCTGGACCAGCCCGCCGGCGCCGAGCCGGTCACCGAGGCCGACCGGCGGGCGGTGCTGGCCGCGTACGGCAACGCCAACTACCTGACCACCTCGGACCGGATCACCGCGCCGGCCGAGGCCGTCGTGGTGGTCAGTGGGCAGCCGTACGTGGACAAGGACTCCGCCAAGAAGGACGAGTCCGTGGTGAAGATCGCGGAGCAGTTCGACCGGACCGGGGCGATCGTGGTGGCCGGCAACGGCTCGGCCGGCGGCAACCTGGTGGCCTTCGTCCGGGGCGACGCAGTGCTCGCCCAGACCATCTCCACCATCGACAACGCCAACACCGTCCAAGGTCAGCTGGTCACCACCCTGGCGCTCGTGCAGCAGCTCGCCGAGCGTAAGGCCGGTCACTTCGGCGTCGGTGACAGTGCCGCCTCGTTGGTGCCTAAACTGCCCCAGTGAACCCTTCTCATCCGCCGCGCCGGCCGACCCGTCGGCCGGGCCGCAGGAGGTGCGATCGCGCCGAGCGGTTCGGGTTGACGAGGGGTTCAGTGACCTGATGGGGCACCCGGTGCCCGATCCGACGATCTCCGCCGGTCGGCGGGAGGGGATGGCGTGAGTGAGCGGGACGGCGACGTGACGGTCTTCGGTCGACTGCTGGTGGCCGGGGCCGGGGCGATCGCCGCCCGGTGCGCGCTTCGCGTGATCCGCGCCGCGCCGCGCGCGCCGGCTCTGGAACGGACCAACTTCCGGGGACGCACCGTGACCCTGGCCGCCGGCCCGGCCCTCGCCCTGGGAGCCTCGGGCGCCGCGGCCGGCGGGGCGGCGAGCGTGCCGGCCGGGGCGGCGACCCTGGTGGCCGGGCTCGGCGCCGGTGCGGTGGGCCTCTACGACGACATCGTCGGTGCCCGCCCGGAGCAGAAGACGGCCAAGGGTTTCGCCGGTCACCTGGCCGCGTTGCGGCAGGGCCGGGTCACCGCCGGCCTTGTCAAGATCGTCGGAGTGGGTGCGGCCGGTCTGGGAGCGGCGATCCTGCTCGCCGCCGACCGCGACGTGGCCGGGCATCCTCGTCGGCGTCGACAGGGCCCGCTGGGGCGGGGCCTCGACGTGCTGTTCGGCGCCGGAGTGGTGGCCGGCACGGCGAACCTGGTCAACCTGCTCGACCTGCGCCCGGGACGGGCACTGAAGTCGGGTCTGCTGCTCGGTGCGCCGCTGAGCGGTGGCCGCCACGGCGGGATCGCCTCGGGCGCGGCCGGTGCCGCCGCCGGGCTGCTCCCGGCCGACCTCGCCGAGGACGTGATGCTCGGCGACAGCGGCGCGAACGCCCTCGGTGCGGTGCTCGGGGTGGCGCTTGCCGCCCGTACCGGCCCGGTCGGCCGGGCCGGGCTGCTGGCCGTCCTCGCCGGGCTCACCGCCGCCAGCGAGAAGGTGAGCTTCACGAAGGTCATCGCGAGCACGCCGGGGCTGCGTGAGCTCGACGCGCTGGGCCGACGCGCCGACTGACGTGACCAGACCGGCCCCCCTCGTCGGCGCCGGCCGGGTGGCCGGAGCGGCGGCCCTCATCGCCGCACTCACCGTGCTCAGCAGGCTCGCCGGGTTCGGTCGTACCGCCGTGTTCACCTGGGTGGTGCAGGACAGCGACCTGGGCGCGATGTACCTGCTCGCGAACACCATTCCGAACATCATCTTCGAGATCGTCGCGGGTGGGGCGTTGGCCAGCCTGGTCGTACCGCTGCTCGCCGGAGCGGTCGCGGCGGGGGACCGGTCGGCGGTCGCGGCCACCACCGGTGCCCTGCTCACCTGGACGGTGACGCTGCTCGTGCCGCTCGCCGCGCTGGTGGCTCTGGGCGCCGGGCCGATCATCAGCGCGCTCGGTGACAGCCGGTCACCGGAGGAGCTGGCGGCCGCCGTCCGGATGCTGCGGGTCTTCGCGCCGCAACTGCCGCTGTACGGCGTCGGCATCGTGCTCACCGGCGTGCTCCAGGCGCACCGGCGGTTCGCCTGGCCGGTGATCGCCCCGCTGTTGTCCAGCCTCACGGTGGTCGTGGTCTACCTGGTCTTCGCCGGGGTCGCCGGTACCGGGGCCAGCGTGGCGCAGGCGGGCCGCGGCGGCGAGTTGATCCTGTCGGTGGGCACCACCCTCGGCGTGGTGGTGCTGTCACTGTCGCTGCTGATCCCGCTGCGTCGGCTGCGGCTGCCGCTGCGCCCCGGGTACACGTTGCCTCCCGACGCCCGGGTCCGGGTGCGCGGGCTGGCGGTGGCCGGCGTGGTGACGGTCACCGCCCAGCAGGTCGCGCTGGCGGTGATCCTCTATCGGCTCTCCAGCGGTCGGACCGAGGCGTTCCAGGTGTTCAACCTGGCGCAGACGTTCTACCTGCTGCCCTGGGCGGTGCTGGCGGTGCCGCTGGCCACCGCCGCGTACCCGGCCCTGGCCACGGCGGCGGGCACGGACGAGCGGACCTACCGGAACGTGCTGTCGGCGACGCTGCGCGGGGTGCTGCTGTGCAGCTTCCTCGGTGCCGCGGGACTCGTCGGCGCGGCCGGCCCGATCGGCCGGTTCTTCCCGCTCGACAGCGACGCGACCGCCGCCGCGATCGCCGGTTACGCGCCCGGGCTGCTCGGGTACGGCCTGTTCGCGGTGTTGTCGCGCGCCTTGTACGCCCGAGGTGCGACGCGGGCGGCGACCGTCACCATCTCCGCCGGCTGGCTGACGGTGCCGCTGGTGCTGCTTCCGCTGTCGGCGCTGCTCCCGGTGGCCGACCGGGTGTTGGCGGTGGCGTTGGCCAACTCGGCGGGAATGCTGCTGCTCGGCGCGCTGCTGCTGGTCGCGGTCGCCCGGTCGGCCGGACGGGAGGCACTCGCCGGTGCCGGACGGGCCGGCGGTGCCGGTCTGCTGGCCGGCGGTGTGGCCGCCGTCGCGGCGGTGGGGATGCTGCGGCTGCTGGGCGCCGGGGACGACCCCCCGGCGCGGTGGACGGCACTGATGCAGGGCATGCTGTCCGGAGTCCTGGTGGCTGTCGTGTTCCTCGCCGTGGTGTGGCTGGTCGACCGGCAGGACCTGCGGCCACTGCTGACCGGCCTGGGTCGACGCCTGCGCCGGGCCCGGCCAGGTGACCGGAAGGAGGAGGCGTCCCGGTGAGCGCGAGGAGTGAGCTTGCGAGCCCCGCAGTCGCGAACGGAAGGCCAGCACGGTGAGCGCGAGGAGTGAGCTTGCGAGCCCCGCAGTCGCGAACGGAAGGCCAGCACGGTGAGCGCGAGGAGTGAGCTTGCGAGCCCCGCAGTCGCGAACGAAGGGTCGGCCCGGTGAGTGCGCCGAACGGGTCGGCGGCCGTCGCGGGCCGGCCGGGGACGGTGGTGCTGCTGTTGGCGTCCAGCACCGGCGGCGTCGGCCAGCACGTCCGGTCGGTGGCGCGGGGGCTGGTTGCGGCCGGGCGGCCGGTGTTGGTCTGCGGGCCGGCAGCGACCCAGGAACAGTTCGACTTCGTGGCCGCCGGTGCCCGGTTTCGGCCGGTGGAGATCCCGGCGAGTCCCACGCCGGCCGACGCCCGCGCGGTCGGTGCGCTGCGCCGGCTGCTCGCTGCCGAACAGGCCGACGTGGTGCACGCGCACGGGCTGCGCGCCGGGCTGGTGGCGGTGCTGGCCCGGCCGGCGGTCCCGCTCGTGGTCACCTGGCACAACGCGGTGCTGGCCGGCGGCGTACGCGGTGCCGTGTCCCGGCTGGTGGAGCGGATCGTGGCGCGGGGCGCCCGGGTGACCCTCGGTGCCTCCGCCGACCTGGTGGCGCGGGCCGTCGCGTTGGGTGCGGGGGATGCCCGACTCGCCCCGGTCGCCGCTCCGGAACTGCCCGCGCCGCGTCGCCGCCGGGCCGCCGTGCGGGCCGAGTTCGCCGTCGCCGCCGACCAGCCGTTGATCCTGTCGGTGGGCCGGCTGCATCCGCAGAAGCGGTACGACGTGCTGGTGGACGCCGCCGCTCGCTGGCGGGAGCGCACCCCGCCGCCGGTGGTCGTGATCGCCGGCAGCGGACCGGCCTACCTGCCGCTGGCTGCCAGGATCAGCGCTGCCCGGGCGCCGGTCACCCTGCTGGGGCACCGCACCGACGTGGCTGATCTGCTCACCGCCGCCGACCTCGCGGTGGTCACCAGCGACTGGGAGGCCCGTCAACTGTTCGCGCAGGAGGCGCTGCGGGCCGGCGTACCGCTGGTGGCGACCGCGGTGGGTGGGCTGCCGGAGCTGGTCGACGACGCGGCGGTGCTGGTGTCACCGGGTGATGTGGACGCGGTCGACGCGGCGGTGCGGGGCCTGCTCGACGACGAGGCGGGCCGGGCCGAGCTGGCGCGGCGGGGCGCGGCGCGGGCGTCGACCTGGCCGACCGAGACACAGACCCTCGCCCAACTGCTGGCGCTCTACGCCGAGCTGGCGCCCGGCCCGGCCGGGCCGGCCACGCCGGGCGCCGACACACCGTCGACGGGACGCCGGTGATGCTGCGTCGTATCGCGCCGATCCTGCTCACCGTGCTGGTGGTGGCGCTCGGGGTCACCGCGCTGGCCGCCCGTCCGCAGGGTCCACCGTCGCGACCGAGCGCCGACTACGTGGTCCTCGTCGGGGTGGCCGGGCTGCGGTGGGACGACGTGGACGCGGAGCGTACGCCGACGCTGTGGCGGCTGGCCCGGGAAGGCTCGATCGGGTCGCTGTCGGTGCGTTCGGCGCACCGGCCCACCTGCCCGGTGGACGGCTGGCTGACTCTCGGCGCGGGCAGCTTCGCCGCCTGGCCCGGCAACCGGAGCGGGGACGGGCAGTGCCCGCCCGTCGACGTGACGGTGGACCAGCCGGACGGCATCGGTGCGAACCTGCCGGACCAGGAGAGCGTCGTCCTGCACAACCAGGAGCGGCTGCCGTGGGGCACGGTGCCCGGTGCGCTGTCGGAGTCGGTGCGGTGTTCGGTGGCGGTCGGACCGGGCGCGGCGGTGGCCGCCGCCCGACCGTTCGGCCGGGTCGACCGGTACGCGCCGACGCTGCCCGAGGAACCGGCCGGGCTGCTCGGTTCCTGTGTGCTCAGCATCGTCGACCTCGGCACGGTGGAGGGTGAGGATCCGGCGGTGCGGGCGGCGGCGGCCGAATCCGCCGACGCCGAACTGGCCCGGGTGCTGGCCGGTCGACCGCCGCGTTCACTGGTGATCGTCGCCGGGGTCTCCGACACCGCGCAGCCGTCCCGGCTGCACGTGGCGGTCGCCCACGGGCCCGGCTGGGAGGAGGGCTGGCTGACCTCGCCCAGTACGGACCGGCGCGGCTATCTACAACTGATCGACCTGGCCCCGACGGCGCTGGCCGCCCTGGGCCGCCCGATGCCGGACCGGCCCTTCCTCGGCCGGCCCGCCGAGTCGGTCGGCGACCGGCCCGCCGACCTGTCCGCCGCGATCTCCGAGCCGGCGGACGCGGACCGGGAGGCCGCCGCCCAGCGGGAGGTGGCCGGCGGGTTCTTCGTCGTGCTGGCGGTGGTGCAGGTGGCGCTCGCGGTGGCGGTGCTGCCGCTGCTGCGCCGGGCTCGCCGGCACGCCGGTCCGTACGGGCCGAAACTGGTGCCGCGCCCGGTGGTGGCGACGGTGGAGGTGCTGTTGGTCGCGGCCGCGCTCGCGATACCGGCGGCGCTGGTCGCCGAGGCCGCTCCGTGGTGGCGCTTCGCGCATCCGGCGGCCTCGTTCGCCGGGCTGACCGCCGTGCTGCTGGCCGCCACGACGCTGCTGGTACGGCTCGCTCCCGGCTACCGCAGCACCCTGGGCCCGCTCGGCGCGGTGGCCGGGTTGACCACGTTGGCCGTCGGCCTGGACGTGGTCACCGGTGCCCGGTTGCAGCTCAACGGGGTGGTGGGCTACTCCGCGTTGGAGGGCGGCCGCTACGCCGGCCTGGGCACCGTCGGACTCGGCGTGTTCGTCGCCGCTGTCCTGCTCAGCGCCGGCTGGCTCGCGCAGCGGGTACGTCGTGGCTGGCGGCCGACCGTCATGGTGATCGTGGGCGGGGCCGCCGTGGTGATCGTCGGCAGCCCGTACCTGGGCGCCGACTCGATCGGCGCGATCGCCCTGACCGCCGGCGTGAGCGTGGCGGCGGCGATCAGCGCGGGTGGCTGGCTGACGCTGACCCGACTCGCCTGGGCGACCATGGCCGGGCTGGCCCTGACGGTCGGGTTCGCGGTGGTGGATCTCGGGCGGGCCCCGGCGGAGCGGGGCAGCCTCGGCCGGTTCCTGGCCGCGCTCGGCGACGGCACCGGCGGGCTGACCGTGCAGCGGTCCAGCGCCGCCAGCTTCGAGACGCTCGTCAACAGCCCGCTCACGGTGCTGGCGCTGGCGGGCGCGCTGCTGGTCTGGTTCGCGCTGCTGCAACCGTGGGGCGGGCTCATGCGGCTGTTCGGCATCTACCCGGCGATCCGGGCGGCGATGGCGGGCACCGCGGTGGCGGCGGTGATCGGCGGTCTGCTGGGTGCCGCGGCGCTGGACGTGGCGGGGGCCGCGGCGGCCGTGGTGGTGCCGATGGCGGCGCTGTCGGCACTGCGGGTGCTGGACCACGCGGCGGACCGGACCAGGCCGGGCCTGGACCGTCCCGCGGACGGCGGGCCGTCCGGTGGCGGCCCGCGCGATCCGGGCCCGCGCGATCCGGGCCCGAGCGGTGGCGGCCCGGGCGACGCCGACCCGGACGGCGATGTTCCGGACGGCGATGTGCCGGACGGTGGCGGTCCGGGTGCGCGGTCGTCGGCCGAGGTCGCGACCGGGTGACTCGGCGGCGGTACCCGGGTGCGCCACCGGAGGGCCGTCGGGGAGGTGTTACCGTGGAATCCCGTGGATCGCGTGATCACTTCGCTGATCGGCTCGGCGGTCTGCACGACCGCGACGGACGACACGGGAGCAGGCCTTGGCCCCTTCAGCACGGACGACCAGGCACATATTCGTCACCGGAGGCGTCGCCTCCTCGCTGGGTAAGGGGCTCACCGCCTCCAGCCTCGGCAACCTGCTGACCGCGCGCGGACTGCGTGTGGTGATGCAGAAGCTCGACCCGTACCTCAACGTCGACCCGGGCACGATGAACCCGTTCCAGCACGGTGAGGTCTTCGTGACCGAGGACGGTGCCGAGACGGATCTCGACGTCGGCCACTACGAGCGTTTCCTGGACCGGGCGCTGTCCGGCAAGGCCAACGTCACCACCGGTCAGATCTACTCCGAGGTGATCGCCAAGGAGCGGCGCGGGGAGTACCTGGGCGACACGGTCCAGGTGATCCCGCACATCACCAACGAGATCAAGTCCCGGATCCTGGCCATGGCCGACCCGGACGACGACGGCCGTACCCCGGACGTGGTGATCACCGAGGTCGGCGGCACGGTCGGTGACATCGAGTCGCTGCCGTTCCTGGAGGCGATCCGCCAGGTGCGCCACGACCTGGGCCGGGACAACTGCTTCTACCTGCACGTCTCGCTGGTGCCCTACCTCGCCCCCTCCGGCGAGCTGAAGACGAAGCCCACCCAGCACTCGGTGGCCCAGCTGCGCAGCATCGGTATCCAGCCCGACGCCATCGTCTGCCGGTCCGACCGGGACATTCCGGAGAAGCTCCAGCACAAGCTCTCCCTCTACTGCGACGTCGACGCCGAGGCGGTGATCGCCGCGCCGGACGCGCCGAGCATCTACGACATTCCGAAGGTGCTGCACCGGGAGGGGCTCGACGCGTACGTGGTGCGCCGGCTGAACCTCTCCTTCCGGGACGTGGACTGGGAAGGCTGGGACGACCTGCTGGAGCGGGTGCACCAGCCCCGGCACACCATCACCGTCGCGCTGGTCGGCAAGTACGTCGACCTGCCCGACGCGTACCTGTCGGTGAGCGAGGCGATCCGGGCGGCCGGCTTCGGCCACCGGGCCCGGGTGCAGCTGCGCTGGGTGCCCAGCGACGAGTGCGTCACCCCGACCGGTGCGGCGGCGGCCCTGGCCGGCGTCGACGGCATCGTCATTCCCGGCGGGTTCGGTGTCCGGGGCATCGAAGGCAAGATCGGCACCGCCCGGTACGCCCGGGAGAACGGCATCCCGCTGCTCGGGCTCTGCCTGGGTCTGCAGTGCATGACCATCGAGGTGGCCCGGCACCTGGCCGGGCTGGACGGCGCCAACTCCCTGGAGTTCGACGCCGAGGCGGTGCACCCGGTCATCGCCACCATGGCCGAGCAGCAGGACATCGTCGCCGGCAAGGGCGACCTGGGCGGCACCATGCGGCTGGGCGCGTACCCGGCGACGCTCACCGAGGGGTCGATCGTCGCCGAGGCGTACGGCACCACCGAGGTCAGCGAGCGGCACCGGCACCGGTACGAGGTGAACAACGCCTACCGCGACCAGCTCGTCAAGGCCGGGCTGCACATCTCGGGCACCTCGCCGGACGGTCGGCTGGTCGAGTTCGTCGAGCTGGACCGGGATCTGCACCCGTTCTTCGTGGCCACCCAGGCGCATCCGGAACTCAAGAGCCGCCCCACCCGGCCGCACCCGCTGTTCGCCGCCTTCGTCCACGCCGCGGTGACGTACTCGCACGCCGACCAGCTCCCGGTCGATCTGGACGGGACCACCGCCGAGCGGGCCACCCGCAACGGCGTCGCGGAGAAGGCGGCATCGGCCTCGTGAGCGGACCGTCCGAGGGGATCGAAGGGGCGATGTGGGCCGAGGCCGGAGCGGGTGACCCGGTGGTGGGCCGATGAGCGCCGTCGAGCACCGCTACGAGGTGCGCTCGCGGGAGCTGCGCTACCGTGGCCGGATCTTCGAGGTGGTCACCGAGGAGGTCACCATGCCCGGCGGTGGCACCGCGGCGCGTGACCTCGTGCGCCACGTCGGCGCGGTGGCGGTGGTGGCGCTCGACGACGCCGGTCAGGTGGTGTTGATCCGGCAGTACCGCCAGCCGGTGGGTCGGCGGTTGTGGGAGTTGCCGGCCGGGCTGACCGACGTCTCCGGGGAGGACCCGGCGGTGACGGCGGCGCGTGAGCTGGCCGAGGAGGTCGACCTCACCGCCGGGCGGCTCGACGTGCTCGTCGACGTGCACAGCTCGCCCGGGTTCACCGACGAACTGGTCCGGGTCTTCCTGGCCCGGGATCTCGGCGAGGTGCCGGCCGAGCAGCGACACGACCGGCACGACGAGGAGGCCGACCTGCAGATCGTCCGGATCGACCTGGCCGAGGCGGTCGGCATGGTGCTGGCCGGGGAGATCAGCAACGGGCCGTGCGTGGCCGGGCTGCTCGCCGCCGCCCGCGCCCGCGACGCCGGCTGGTCGGGGCTGCGCCGGGCGGACGCCCCGCTGCCCCGCTGACCCGGGTACGGTGCCTCGGACGCGCGGTGCCCGGGCGAGAGATGCGGCGTCCGGTCACTCTCGATCGAGCGACCGTCAGGCTCGTTCGACGGGTGCAGGGGTGGGCGGTCTCCACCGCCCAGCCCCTGCCTGATTCCGTAGGTCAGTCGCGCAGCGGTCGGCCCTGGGCGTCGACGCCGCCGTTCACCAGGATCAGGATGCCGTCGACCAGGCCCCAGATGCTGCCGAGACCGGCGGTGCACACACTCACGACGAGCTGCAGCACACCGGTCTTGACGTCACCGATGTAGAACCGGCCGGCGCCGAAGAAGCCGAGCACGATGCCGATAACGCCCGCGACGACCTTGCTCTTGTCAGAGACGCCCTGGGGGTACCCGGCATGAGGCGACCCAATAGTGATCCTGCGGTCGCCGTCCGTGCCGGTGCGCATCAGATGGGACGATAGGGCCCAGGACCGTCCGCACGACCGATGTGACGTCCACCGCCGGCCCGGGTGCTCACACCTGACACATCGTCAACGGGCGCGGCCAGCAGGTGTCACAGTGCAGGCTCCGCCGACCTGCGGTCACGCCTAGACTGCCGCCGGCGGGACCGGTCGACCGGGGCGGCAATGGGGCCGCCACGGCGCCGCGCAGTCGGGGTGGACGTGCCCCGAAGAGAGGTGTCAGCATCGTGAAGGTCGGCATCCCACGCGAGGTCAAGAACCACGAGTACCGGGTGGCGATCACGCCGGCCGGCGTCAACGAGTTCACCCGCGGCGGTCACCAGGTCTTCGTCGAAGCCGGCGCCGGGCTCGGGTCGAGCATCACCGACGAGGAGTTCGCCGCCGCCGGTGCCAAGATCCTGGAGAGCGCCGACGAGGTCTGGGCGGCCGCCGAGCTGGTGCTGAAGGTCAAGGAGCCGGTCGCCGAGGAGTACCACCGGATGCGCGCGGGACAGGTGCTCTTCACCTACCTGCACCTGGCCGCCTCCCGGGACTGCACCGAGGCGCTGCTCGACCGGAAGATCACCGGCATCGCCTACGAGACCGTGGAACTGCCGGACCGGTCGCTGCCGCTGCTCGCCCCGATGTCCGAGGTGGCCGGACGGCTCGCCCCGCAGGTCGGCGCGTTCCACCTGATGCGTACCGGTGGTGGCCGGGGGGTGCTGCCCGGCGGCGTCTCCGGCGTGTACGCGGCCAAGACCGTGGTCATCGGCGCCGGCGTGTCCGGCATGAACGCCGCCGCGATCGCCCTGGGCCTGCAGTCGGAGGTGCTGCTGCTGGACAAGAACGTCGGCCGGTTGCGCCAGGCCGACGCCATCTACCGGGGGCACCTGCAGACCGTCGCCTCCAACGCGTACGAGATCGAGCGGGCGGTGCTGGACGCGGACCTGGTGATCGGGGCGGTGCTGGTGCCCGGTGCGAAGGCGCCGAAACTGATCTCCAACGAGTTGGTCTCCCGGATGAAGCCGGGCAGCGTGCTCGTCGACATCGCCATCGACCAGGGTGGCTGCTTCGAGGACTCGCGGCCCACCACCCACGCCGACCCGGTCTACCGGGTGCACGAATCGATCTTCTACTGCGTGGCGAACATGCCCGGCGCGGTGCCGAACACCAGCACCTACGCGCTGACAAACGTCACCCTCCCGTACGCCCTCGAACTGGCCAACCACGGCTGGCGCGAGGCGGCCCGCCGCGACCCGGCGCTGGCGCTGGGCCTGAACACCCACGACGGACGGGTCGTCTACGGACCGGTCGCCGAGGCACACGGCCTGCCCACCCTGCCGTTGACCGAGGTGCTGGCCTGACCGACAAGCGACCGACCCCGGGCGAGGCCGGTGGGGGCGAGCAGCCCGCGCCGGCCCTGCGCCGTGCCGTCCGCGGCTACCTGGACCACCTCACCGTCGAACGTGGACTTGCCGCGAACACGCTCGCGTCGTACCGCCGGGACCTGGACCGCTACCTCGGCTCGCTGGCCACCGCCGGGGTGACCGAACTGTCCGCCGTCTCCGCCGGGGAGATCGAACGTCACCTGGCCCGGCTGCGTGCCGGTGCCGACGGGCACCCGCCCCTCGCGGTCGCCTCGGCGGCCCGCGCCGCCAGCGCGGTACGCGGACTGCACCGGTTCGCGCTGCGCGAGGGCCTGGCCGGCGCCGACCCGAGCCGCGACGTGCGGCCCCCCACCGCATCCCGACGGCTGCCCCGGGCGCTGCCGCTCGACGACGTCGTCGCGCTGCTGGAGACCGCCGGACCGGTCGACGCGGCCGGGGACACCGCGCCGCTGGCGCTGCGCGACCGGGCGCTGCTGGAGTTCCTGTACGGCACCGGGGCGCGGATCTCCGAGGCCGTCGGTGCCGCGGTGGACGATGTGGATCTCGACGACGGAGTGACCGTGCTGCGCGGCAAGGGCGGCCGGACCCGTCTGGTGCCGATCGGCGGATACGCGCTGCGGGCCCTCGGTGCGTACCTGGTGCGGGCCCGACCGGGGTTGGCCGCCGCCGGCCGGGGCACCCCGGCGATCTTCCTCAACGCCCGGGGTGGGCCGCTGACCCGGCAGGGCGCCTGGGGCATCCTGCGCCACGCCGCACGGCGGGCCGGGCTGACCGTCGACGGCCCCCGGGCCGTGTCGCCGCACACGTTGCGCCACTCGTACGCCACCCACCTGCTCGACGGCGGGGCCGACGTGCGGGTGGTGCAGGAACTGCTCGGGCACGCCTCGGTCACCACCACCCAGGTCTACACGCTGGTGACCGTCGAACGGCTGCGCGAGGTCTACGCCACCGCCCACCCCCGCGCGCTGACCTGACCGTCGACCGGCCCGTGATCGGCGCTGCGGTGCCAGCGATCATTCCGCCGTGGACCGCACGTCGGCGGCCTGACCTGCTGGTGGTCGGTGCTGCCGGCCGACACGCCGAGCGGGTGCCGAACGCCCTGCTGACCGGTGGCGTACAGTCGGCATGGCGCGGCCCTCGCGGCGAGTGGACCGGGGTGCGCAGCGGCGCCGCGAAGGACGTCGGGCGGCTCCGATGCCGCACGGTCGCCGGGAGGGGGCAACGAGGACATGGCTGGCAACGGTGACCGTGCCGAGACCTGGACGTCGGAGCTCCGCGAGCAGCAGAACGCCCTCGGCTCGGATCTGGGTCCGGCGGACCCGGCCGCCTACACCATGCGCAAGCCGATCCCGGAGCCGATGCCCACCGACCGGCACGGGCCGGCCCGCATCATCGCGATGGCCAACCAGAAGGGCGGGGTCGGCAAGACCACCACGACCATCAACCTCGGTGCCGCGCTGGCCGAGTACGGCCGCAAGGTGCTGCTCGTCGACTTCGACCCGCAGGGCGCCCTCTCCGTCGGGCTGGGCGTCAACCCGCACAACCTGGACCTGTCGGTCTACAACCTGCTCATGCAGGACGACGTCACCGCCGACGACGTGCTCATCAAGACCGACGTGGCCGGGCTGCACCTGCTGCCGGCCAACATCGACCTCTCCGCCGCCGAGATCCAACTGGTCAACGAGGTCGCCCGCGAGATGGCCCTGGCCCGGGTGCTCAAGAGCATCCGCAAGGAGTACGACTACATCCTGATCGACTGCCAGCCGTCACTCGGTCTCCTGGCGATCAACGCATTGACCGTCGCGCACGGCGTGCTCATCCCGCTGGAGTGCGAGTTCTTCAGCCTGCGCGGAGTGGCGCTGCTGCTGGACACCATCGACAAGGTCCGCGAGCGGCTCAACTTCGACCTGGAACTCGAAGGCATCCTCGCCACCATGTACGACAGCCGCACCACCCACTGCCGTCAGGTGCTCCAGCGGGTGGTGGAGGCGTTCGGCGACAAGGTCTACCAGACCGTGATCACCAAGACCGTGAAGTTCCCCGAGTCCACCGTCGCCGGCTCACCCATCACCACGCTCGACCCGGCCTCCTCGGGGGCCCGCAACTACCGTCAGCTGGCCCGTGAGGTGATCGCCGCGCAGGCCGAGCGGTAGGAGGCGCTGAACCGAGGTGTCCCGACCGTGGACTACCGTCGTCGGCGTGAGCGCCCCGCCCCTCGACCCGACCGCCCCGGCGGCACCGCAGCCCGTGGCGGCTGACCCACCCGCGCCGACGGACGCGACCGGGTTCACCGTGCGGCTGGCGAACTTCACCGGCCCGTTCGACCTGCTGCTGCAGCTGATCGGCAAGCACAAGCTCGACGTCACCGAGGTCGCCCTGCACCAGGTGACCGACGAGTTCATCGCCTACATCCGAGCCATGGGCGACGACTGGGACCTGGACGAGGCGAGCGAGTTCCTCCTGGTCGCCGCGACCCTGCTCGACCTGAAGGCCGCTCGGCTGCTGCCCGCCGCCGAGGTCGAGGACCCGGAGGACCTGGCTCTGCTGGAGGCGCGGGACCTGCTCTTCGCCCGGCTGTTGCAGTACAAGGCGTACAAGGAGGCGGCGGCGCACATCGCCGCGCTGGAGGAGGTCGGCGGTCGCCGCTACCCGCGGGCCGTCACCCTCGAAGCCCGCTACGCCGAGGCCCTGCCCGACCTGGTGCTGGGGATCGGCCCGCAACGGCTGCTCAAGCTGGCGGTACGGGCGATGACCCCGAAACCGGTACCGGAGGTGTCCGTCGCCCACGTGCACATGGTCCGGGTCAGCGTCCGGGAGCACGCCGACATCATCGCCGCACGGCTCCGTCGCGCCGGCACCGCCAGCTTCTCGCTGCTCTGCGCCGACTGCGAGGCGACCCTGGAGGTGGTGGCCCGGTTCCTCGCCCTGCTGGAGTTGTACCGACAGGGTGTGGTGGCCTTCGTCCAGGAGCAGGCGTTGGAGGAGTTGACCGTCCGCTGGACGGGACCAGCCGATGGTGGCCCGGCGTTGGCCATCGACGAGTACTCCGGCACGCCAGCCGAGCCGTCCGCGCAGCCGTCTTCCGGGTCGCCAGCTGAGCCGTCTGGGCCGTCGTTGGAGTCGGCTTCCGAGCCCCTGTCGGATGGCGGGCCGGTAACGGCTGGCGGCGCTGGTGACGCCGGGAGCACCGGTGACGCCGAGAGCACCGGTGACGCCGATGCTGGTGCCGCTGGTGCCGCCGATCTCGGCGAGACTGGTGTGCGCGGTGCTGACGCTGCCGATGCTGGATTCAACCAGGCTGGTGCTGGTGTCGGCGGTGGTGTTGTTGACGCCGGGGGTGCTGGGGCCGGCGAGGCTGAGGTGATGGGAACGACCGAGGAGCGAGCTGGATGAGCAACGAAGAGCGGCCGGACTCCCTGGCCGACCAGGCCGCCGCCTGGATCCCGCCGTGGCAGCGCCCCGCTCCCGCCCCACCCACCACTCCCGCCTCACCAAAGGACTCCGCCCCACCCACCGACTCCCCCCCACCCACCGATTCCGCCCCACCCACCGCCTCCGCGTCAGTCGCGGTAGGTGATGCCGCAGATCTTGGTGCGCAGGTGCCCCTCCAGGGGCGGTCCCCGTCCAAGATCGAAATTGTTGACGAGCTGGAGGGGCGGGGCGCGGGTGAGGGGGGGACGGAGGAGGTTGCGGGGGTTCGTGCGGCAGAGGGTGACCTGGGGGGAGACGCACCGGGGGGAGATGTCCCGGGGGGAGACGCACCGGGGGCGGATGCTTCGGGGGATCTGGGTGGGGGGCGCAGGCGGTCGGGGGCGCGGGTCCGGCCGGTGCCGGAGCCGGCGCCGGACCTCGACGACGCGGAGTTGCGTGGCGCGCTTGAGGCGATCCTGCTGGTGGTCGACGAGCCGGTGAGCGAACTGGTCCTCGCCCAGGTGCTGGAGCAGCCCGCCGAGCGGATCGGCCCGATGCTCGACGAGATCGCCGCCGGGTTCACCGCCGCCGGGCACGGGTTCGAGCTGCGCCGGGCGGCGGGCGGATGGCGGCTGTACACCAGACCGGAATACGCCACCTACGTCGAGCGGTTCGTGCTCGACGGGCAGTCGGTGCGACTGACCCAGGCCGCACTGGAGACCCTGGCGGTGGTGGCGTACAAGCAGCCGGTGACCCGGTCGCGGATCTCCGCCATCCGCGGTGTCAACTGCGACGGCGTGATCCGTACCCTGGTCACCCGCGGCCTGATCGAGGAGTGCGGCACCGAGTCCGACAGCGGGGCGTACCTGTACCGGACGAGCACCATGTTCCTGGAGAAACTCGGCCTGAACAGCCTCGACGACCTGCCGCCCCTGGCCCCGTTCCTCCCCGACGACGTAGAAGAGCTTGCCGATGCCACGCGATGACCGCACCCCCCGCCCCGACGCACCCGTCTACACCGGCCCGGAACGCCTCCAGAAGGTGCTCGCCGCCGCCGGTGTCGGCTCCCGGCGGGCCTGCGAGGATCTGATCTTCCGGCGGCGGGTGACGGTCGACGGGCGGGTGGCGCAGCTCGGCGACAAGGTCGACCCGACCACGGCCGTCATCCACGTCGACGGCGAGCGGCTGGCGGCCGACACCCGGCTGGTGTACCTGGCGATGAACAAGCCGCGCGGGGTGGTCTCCACCATGGCGGACGAGAAGGGACGTACCGCGCTCGCCGACTTTCTCGGCAACCGGGTCGAACAGCGCGTCTACCACGTCGGGCGGCTCGACGCCGACAGCGAGGGCCTGCTGCTGCTCACCAACGACGGCAACCTGGCACATCGGTTGATGCACCCGTCCTACGGTGTGCCGAAGACCTACCTGTGCGAAGTCTCCGGCCCGATCCCGCGCAACCTCGGCAAGCGGTTGGCCGCCGGGGTGGAGCTGGAGGACGGCCCGGTGACCGTCGACGCCTTCCGGGTGGTGGACAGTCTGGGGCGTACCGCCCAGGTCGAGCTGACCCTGCACGAAGGCCGCAAACACATCGTACGGCGACTGCTCGCGGAGGTCGGCCACCCGGTGAGCCGGCTGGTGCGTACCTCCATCGGGCCGATCCGGCTCGGCGACCTGCGCGCCGGGCGTACCCGGAGGCTTACCAACGCGGAGGTCGCCGCCCTGTTCAAGGCCGTGGGTGACTGAGGCGGCGGTCGCGGGTACGGCTGAGGGTAGGCTCGCTCACGGCCCCGCCGGTGGCGCGCCACGGTGCCGGGCATGATGGAACGTGTGTTGCAACCGCTCGCGGTCGTCGCCGACTGATCGTGAGGTACGGGCTGAGGAGGACGACGGTGGAGGAAAACGTGCCGGCCGGGCGCTGCGTGGTCGCTGTGGACGGGCCGTCCGGTTCGGGTAAGTCCACCGTCTCCCGACGGCTCGCGACGAGCCTCGGTGGGCGTTACCTGGACACGGGTGCGATGTACCGGGCGATCACCTGGGCGGTGCTGCGCTCCGGCGTCGACCTGACCGACGCGCAGGCGGTGGCGAAGGTCGCCGGCGAGGTGGATCTGCGCATCGGCACCGACCCCGCCGGGTACGGCGTGACGGTCGACGGGGTGAACGTCGAGACCGACATCCGTGGCCCCGAGGTGACCGCCGCCGTCTCGGCGGTGGCCGCCGTGCCGGCGGTCCGGACGCTGCTGGTGGCCCGCCAGCGGGACATGATCGCCAAGGCGGGCCGGATCGTGGTCGAGGGACGGGACATCGGGTCCGTGGTGGCGCCCGACGCCGACCTGAAGGTGTACCTGACCGCGTCGGCGGCGGCGCGTGCCGCGCGACGCAGCGCCGAAGACGCCTCCGACGTCACGGCCACCGCCGCCGACCTGGCCCGACGTGACCAGCTGGACTCGACCCGCAAGGCCGATCCGCTGGCCCAGGCGCCGGACGCGGTGGTACTGGACACCACCGAGCTGGGCATCGACGAGGTCGTGGCGCGGCTGCGGGCACTACTCGCCGAACGGTCAGTGGCGTGAAGGTGCGTACCGACGGTGTCGCCCGCCGGCGAGCGAAGCGAGGCGTGGCGTGACTGACGACGGCTGGGTAGAGCTGCGCGAGCCGGACCTGGACACCGAGGAGCAGACCGGTCCGCAGCCGGTGGTGGCCGTGGTCGGCCGCCCCAACGTGGGCAAGTCCACGCTGGTGAACCGCATCATCGGCCGCCGCCAGGCGGTCGTCGAGGACGTGCCGGGGGTGACCCGCGACCGGGTGCCCTACGACGCGCAGTGGTCCGGGCGGGCCTTCACCGTGGTGGACACCGGCGGCTGGGAACCGGACGCGAAGGATCGCGCCGCAGCGATCGCGGCCCAGGCCGAGACCGCCGTGACCACCGCCGACGTGGTGGTCTTCGTGGTCGACGCGACGGTCGGCTCCACCGACGTCGACGAGGCGGCGGTGAAGATGCTGCGCCGCAGCGCCAAGCCGGTGATCCTGGTGGCCAACAAGGCCGACAACGCCAGCATCGAGTTGGAGGCCACCTCGCTGTGGTCCCTCGGCCTCGGCGAACCGCACCCGGTGTCGGCACTGCACGGCCGGGGCTCCGGTGACCTGCTCGACGCCATCCTGGCGGCGCTGCCGGAGGCACCGAAGGTGGCCGAGTACCGCCCCCGGGGCCCGCGGCGGGTGGCGCTCGTGGGACGGCCCAACGTCGGCAAGTCCAGCCTGCTCAACCGCTTCTCAGGCGAGGAACGGGCGGTGGTCGACGCGGTCGCCGGCACCACCGTCGACCCGGTGGACAGTCTGGTCACCATCGGCGGCGACACCTGGCACCTGGTGGACACGGCCGGGCTGCGCAAGCGGGTCGGCCGGGCCAGCGGCACCGAGTACTACGCCAGCCTGCGCACCGCCTCGGCGATCGAGGCGGCCGAGGTGGCGGTGGTGCTGCTCGACTCCAGCGAGCCGATCAGCGAGCAGGACCAGCGGATCCTGTCCATGGTCACCGAGTCCGGCCGGGCGTTGGTGATCGCCTTCAACAAGTGGGACCTGGTCGACGCCGACCGCCGGTACTACCTGGACAAGGAGATCGAACGGGAGCTGCGCCGCATCCCCTGGGCGATCCGGTTGAACCTGTCGGCGAAGACCGGCCGGGCGGTCGACAAGCTCGCCGCCGCCCTGCACCGGGCGCTGGACAGCTGGGAGACCCGGATCCCCACCGCGCAGCTCAACGCGTGGCTCACCGCCCTGGTCCAGGCCACCCCGCACCCGGTGCGCGGTGGTCGGGCACCCCGGATCCTGTTCGCCACCCAGGCGGGGGTGGCCCCGCCACGCTTCGTACTCTTCACCACCGGTCCGCTGGACGCCGGCTACCAGCGCTTCGTCGAGCGCAAGCTGCGCGAGGAGTTCGGCTTCGAGGGCAGCCCGATCGAGATTTCGGTACGCCCCCGCAAGAAGCTCGGTCCCGGCGGTCGCGGCAAGGCCCACGGCTGACCCGTTCCCACCGCGACTCAAGCCCCACCCCTCCACCAATCCTCCTAGGACGCTGGAGGGGTGGTGACATGGGTGGGGGCTGTGCGGCGGGAGGGAGTAGCTGCGCTAAGCTGTACCGGCTGTCGCGGGCTACGCTCGGCGGTGGCATCGGGACGTGGCGCAGCTTGGTAGCGCACTTGACTGGGGGTCAAGGGGTCGTCGGTTCGAATCCGGCCGTCCCGACAAAGAAAAAGCCCTGACCTGCGGAAACGCGGTCAGGGCTTTGACTTTCTTCGATGGAGATTTGAACCGCCCCCCGAAAACCCCCCGTTTACCGGGTGCGGCAGCCAAGTTTGTCATCGACCCGCATTGTTGTGCAGGGCTGGCGGGTTCGGTCGGTTCGGGTTGGCGGCGTCCAGGACGTCGGAGACGTCGGGGGCTTGTGACGAGCCAGCCGGCCGTCGGAATCGCGGCGCGCAGATCGCCTGCGATGAAACCCAGTAGCGGCTGTGCCCAGTACAGGTTGCCGATGGACACTCCCGCCGCCAACGCGAACAGGAAAGTCAGCCGGCGGCTCATCTCCCGACGGCGGCACCGTGTGCGGAGTTGCCACCCTGCCACGCTAAGGCGTGGGACCCAGCGAGGCCTGAGCGTGGCAGGGCTGCATCCGGCGGGATGTGTCCAGATCTCTCCTCCGGCACCCTTCAGGCACGCCCGGACAGGGTCGACACCGCAGGCAACGACAGTCCTCACCGGCGGTCGTAGTAGGGCACAAGACGCTGACGATCGTGTGGGTAGGGCTCCCCGTATTCGGGCCAGCGGGCGATGCCGTTGCCTTGGCATGATCGACTGCGACATCTGCCGCAGAGCGCCCGTCACGGAGGGTAGTCAGATCCTGGGTGTCTGCATCTGGACATGTCGGTGAGTGGAAACTGGAATGGCGGGCCCGGCGACGTCAGGGTGTGGCTGCGGCCAGTGCTTGCCTCGCCAGGTCTCGCGCCTCGTCGTCCTCGCTGATGCCGCGCCATCCTCCGCTGTCGAGCAGTCGTTGGTCTTGCTCGGCGGCGCTGTGCAGTAGGTGGGTGAACGTGGTGGCGGCCGGCCCGAGGGCGGCGAGGTAGCGCAGTGCCTGGCGGCTGACCGGCAGTTGCCGACTGTGCCGCAGGGGGTCGAGTGCCGCGTCGAATACGGTCAGGCAGAGGGCCGGGTCGCTGGTGATGCGGTAGTGCGCGAAGCCCAGTTCGACACCGTCCCAGGTTGGCCAGTAGCTTGGTCGCTCCACGAGCTGCCGTTCGATGTCTGACAAGTAGCGCGTGGCCAGCGGACCGAGGTCGGCTAGCATTCGGGCAGCTGAGGCTTTGATGCGTTGTCCACCGAGCACGTCGTCGCGGGCCAGGAACGGCTCGGGGTCGCCGGTTATCCGGAACAGGGCCCAGGCGGCGGCGGGGGCTTCCGGTCCATCGCCGGTGGACATCTGCGTCAGTGTGGCGCGCGCCGCTGCGGCCGCGGGGCCGAGCGCGGCGAGGGCAGTGCAGGCCGGTATGGGCTGTTGCGTGTCGAGCATGGCGGTCAGTTCGGGTACTGCTGCCGCGGCCGCTGGTCCGTAGGCCGTCAGCACTTGTGTGAGGTGGTAGGCCGTAGATGTGCCGGGATCGTTGCGTAGTCGCCATCGGATCGCGGGCACGAGGTCGTCGGCGTACGGGGTCAGCGGTAGGCAGACGTCGGTGATGCCCGGGTCTTGGTTGAGCCAGTAGAAGTCGTCGCTGTAATGCGTCGAACCCATGCAGAAGACTTCTGGATCACGGCGCAGCGACCGCTCGACGGCCGGGACCGCTCGCTGGTCTCCCCACCGTGCCAGGGCCCATGCGGCCAGCGCTCCCGTGCGGCCTGGTTGGCTGATCAGCTCCGCGACGTGGTCCGACCAGGTACGACCGGCATTTCCCGAGGCGGCGAGTAGGTGGACAGCGGCTGCCCGGATGGGGGTTGGTCCCTCGAGTGCGGCACCGACCTCCGGGATGAGCGCGACGGTGGCCGAACGCCACTTCCGCATGACCGTGCCCACCTCGGCGAGCGGCCGGTCGTCCTGTGTGCGGGCTGCTTCGCCGATCGCGATCCGGGCCAGGGCGATCCGGGCTTCGCGGTCGTCGCCGAGCTCACGGCCAAGCCAGCCAGCGGTCCGCTTCGGTACGGCGCCTGGATACGCCGCGAGAAGGTGATCGGCCGTCCCGGCTTCGTGTCCGAGACGGCGGGCGGCGACCAGAAAGGTGAGACGCCGTGGATCGCCGGCCGGTGGGGTACGGTCGGACAGCCACACAGCGATAGCTGCTCGTTTCCCAGGCGCCAAGGTGCCCTGCGCTGACGCGGTAACCAGGGCGAGAACGTAGTCGGCGGCGACATCGGGATCCGCCTCGCTGGGAAGACGACGCATCAGCTCATCGGCAAGGTCGTCCGCACGCTCGACCAGCTCGACCAGGATTTCCACACCGCCGCGCCGGACGGCGGGATCCGGATCGTCGAGCAGTTGCAGCAGGCTGTTGAAAGCTTCGAGCAGACCCTTGCGGCACGTCTGGGCCGAAGGCTGGGACCGCCATGGCTCCCTCATCTCTCGGTCCAGCGCGGCGAAGCGGCATACAAGATCGAGGATGTCCGCTCGATGAGGAACCGTCGGGCCCAGGAGGAACGGCACCACCGCGGCGCCTGCGGGGTACACCGCACCGCCCTGGTGATAGACCGCCACGTCGAGATCGCCAAGAGCGTCAACGCAGGTCCCCGGGTCGGTCATCGCCGCCAGCCAGCCCGGCACCTCATCCGCCGAGCCGTACGCATGCTGTAGCGCCGACCAGTCGATCTCATAAACCCCATCCAGCAGCCCAGCCACGCCGCATACTAAACCGCCCAGGAAGGTGACGGCGGCGCACCCGCGTCGAACAGATGATCAAGCAACGGCACACGATCCAGACCCAAAGACCAGGGCGTCATGAAGAGCGGCACCCGGACATTATCGCGAGCACCGAGGCGCCCTCCGGCCCAGAGAGGGGCTGGCCGCAAGATCGGACGCACGCTCATGGGCGGAGTGGGAGGCCAGTTGGATCAATAGCCTGGTTGACCGCCAGCGGCCAGCCGGGCCGCCGCTGCGGCAGGCGTGTCGTCGTAGCCGGGCCGGGCCACAATCACCGACTGAAAGAAGTGGCCTTGCTCCTCAGCCGGGTCGTCGTCCGCGGCGAACGGCCGCCACAGTGCGAGATACAGCTCTGGTGCGGTGAACCCGTCGTCGTCCTCGTTCGACACGAGGTCAATGTGGCGACGCAGCCGCTTCACGACCTCCAGCGCGGCAACGCCGAAGACGTCAACGTCGCGGTATCGCACCACGTCGCGTTCGTGCGGACGCCACACCTCGATCGCGTTGACCCGGCCCCGTGTCGGCCCAACCCCGAAACCCACACTGAACCCGAGCCCACTCGGCAGGTGCACGGCCAGCTCACCCGAAGCGGTCGGCACCAGCGGTCCGAGAGTCTCGAGAGCAACCCGGGCCTCCTCGGTAGTCATCCCGAGCCGGAGCGGACCAACGCCGTGTGGCGGATCGAGTACGAACTCCATCCGCTGATGATCGCAGGCCGCTCATCTGGGAAGAAGCCCGACCGGTCGCCTCGAACGCCTTGTCGTGGCGTCCGCTCTGGCCGCCGATCGGGCGCAAGCCTGTGCACCGCCGAACGGAGGAGGCGAGGCCATCGGCCGTCGGTCAGACTCGATGTGTGACGGCTGCCAGCAATCGCGACCGTGTCTTTGAAGCACTTCGGCTGAGCTCGATGCCGCTGGACGATGACCAGCTGTCACAGCGTACGGGTGTCCGGCCGCGGCAGCAGGTCAACCAGATCTGCCGCGCGTTGCAGTTGGCCGGAGCCGTCCGGCGGTGGGAAGGCCCCGATGGGAAGATCGTGAACGAACTCGTCGAGCGGCCGAGCGGGGCTCTGGCTGGCGAGGATCCGAGAACACCGCGTAGCGGGCCGCTTTCACCTGCTGCCGTTGTTCGGACGCCCGAAGATCACTTGCCTTCCGGGCACTCTGCGGAGCAGCGACAGGCCGAGCGGGTCATGCTTGATCTGCTGGGCCGCGACCTGGCCTTGACGCTGGAGCCGGCGAAAATCGCGGTGCCGTCGGGAGCTCGGGTCGAGGTCGACGGATGCGACAGCGGCCGAACTGTTCTCGTGGAGTGCTGGGCCCATCAGGGTCCGCCGAAGTCGGCGCAGCGTCACAAGGTACTGGCCGACGCGTTAAAGCTGACGTGGATCGCGAGCACGATGTACCCGCGGCCCCGCCTCGTGCTCTGCATGAGCGACCCGGCCGCAGCGAGGCCGTTTCAGCCAGCGGCACGTACCTGGGCCGCACAGGCGCTGCTGGATCTCGCGATTGCCGTCCATGTGGTCGAGATTCCTGACGACATCCGCCAGCAGGTCCGTGCAGCTCAGGAACGCCAATACCGTTAGCCGACGACGCCGAACCGACGTCATTCACAGGGGGACTGGCTCCGGCGAGCGGGTCCGCCTTGTCAGAATTTGGTAGCCGATTAGGACCAGTGCCGCGTGCCGCTGCGTGCCCGCTGCCGCAGCAACGTCACGCCTTACCTACCAGCCCCGCACGTCGCCTCCGGGCTGGTGGACGAGTATTGGATCTGCCGCCGGACGTGCGACGGGATCGGTCGCTCTGGCCCGGTGGAGTGGCTGCCCGGTTTGGCGACGGTCGGCCGGCACACCCTCGTCTGGTGTGCCAGGATCCTGCTGTGGCCGTGATCGAGACTGTGCTGGGTGACATCACGCGAGAGGACGTGGATGCCATCGTCACGGCCGCGAACGAGTCACTGCTCGGCGGCGGCGGTGTCGACGGCGCGGTCCACCGCGCTGCCGGGCCTCGGCTGGCGCAGGCCGGGGGTGCGATCGGCCCCTGCGAGCCGGGCGACGCGATGGCTACCCCGGCGTTCGACCTCGACCCGCCGGTGCGGCACATCATCCATGCTGTCGGACCGGTCTGGGAAGGCGGCGATCACGGAGAGGCCGACGTGCTGGCCTCCTGCTATCGCCGGAGCCTGCAGGTCGCCGACGAACTCGGCGCCCGCAGCGTCGCCTTCCCGGCAATCGCCACCGGCGTGTACGGCTTCCCCGCCGACCAGGCCGCCCGAATCGCCGTAGCAACGATCAGATCCACTCCGACAAACGTCCAACGGGTACGACTCGTCGCCTTCAACGAAGACACCCGAAAGCACCTACAAGCCGCAGTAACAGCCACGGGCTGACCCATCCAGATCTGCCGCATACCGCTCGCTACCCAGCGTATCCGCAGGCTTGAATTGGTGGCCGTGCTCGGGCTCACGTCGATATCGTCGCGCCGTGGCGCAGACCAGGCGGTACCCATATGTCGGTCCGGCCGAGTTTCGTGACCGGGTGATCGCGGTGGACGCGGTTGCCGTGGAATCGGTTGCCTCCCTCGCCGACTGGCTCGCTGGGCGCGATCGTGGAGACCTCGCCGAACCGGTCACTTTCGTCGTTGCTCTCGATGGTGTGCTCAGACTGGCGCCGCGTCGTAGCGAACACATCGCCCTCGCGGGTGGTCGGGACGTACTCGCCGCTGGTGAGATGGCGTTTGTCTCCGCCGGAACCGGCTGGAGCGTCGCCGAGGTGACCAACCAGTCGACTGGCTACTGCCCCGACCCGGTCTGCTGGCCCGCTGTGGCCAAGGCGCTTGACCGAGTCGGTGTACCGCATCCTGGCGGCTTCACCGACCGGGTCATCTTCCGCCGTTGCCCGAGCTGCGGCGAGCGCAACATCGTGCGGGACGACGACTTCACGTGCGCCCTGTGCGGTAGCGCCCTGCCCGCGCAGTGGAACCTTACGTCCGACTGACGGCATCCGGATCTGCCGTTGCGACACGAGGTCGCACTTTGCGAGCGGACTCGCAGTTGGGGGGCGACGTGATGTCGGTGGTGTAGTCCCGGGCACGTGCTTGCTGCCTGGGCCGACAACGGTGCCGTCGGATGGGTCATAGGCTCGCCGGGTGACGGACGAGGTGACGACGGAACGTGTCATTGATCGCCTACTCCTGGCGTTGGCGGCGCAACTTGACAGGTCGGGGGGACCGGCCCTGGCGGCCGGTGCGGCCGAGGCGCTCGCCGACGTGAGCAGAGCCGAGGCCGATGTCATCTTCGGCCAGGCGGGCCATCTGGTTCACTACGGCACGGACACCGAACCGCTGAAGGCTCTTATCCACGCGATCACGGCCATCCAACGCGATGAGGCTCCGGCGGATGCCGCGGTCAAGCCGGGTGACGACGTGCGACTCGTGGGTGAAGTGCCGGAGAGTCTTGCCGACTTTGACGAGGCGTGGCTGCGCGAGACCTCGTTCGTCGTCCGCTACGTCGACAGGAACGCGATGGTCGACGTGCAGCCGGACCTGACCGAGGATTACGTGCTCGCGACGGTGCCGGCCGCCAGCGTGGAACCCGTGCGAACGGAGAGCGCTCCGTAGCATCGCCGCATCCGCTCAGATGCGACTGTCGTCCATGCGTCCGGTGGATACGTCGGCGACAAGACAGCCCGGGCGCCTCGGTTAGTGTGGGGCCCTACATCGAGCCACCGGTGTTTCGGATCATCTGCCGGAGTACCTTGAGGGTCGTGACGTAATCTGCGTCATCGATACCCTTGTGGATGAGGGCTCGGATCGCCGGCGCATGTCGCTTGAGGCTGAGGCGACCCTCTTCCCCTGCTTCGGTGATCCATAGCCTTCCTTCTTGGTCACGGATCAGCCATCCGGGCTCCAACAGAGCCTCAGCTTCGGCGTCCAGATCGTCTTCGGCCCTAAGGTACGAGCTCATCGCCTGCTGAAGTTCAGGGATGGTCAGCCCGCCGCCATCCGGCAGAAGGTCGTTTCTGGAGAGGTTGCGTAGCAGCCAGAACTGAGGCTGAGTGAAACCGTGTTCGGCATGACGAGCCCGGGTGAAGGCGATGAGCGACTCATAGGCAACGCCGGTCCAATAGGCGGCAGGCTGGCCTGCAAGTTCGGCGTCGGACAGCGGTTGCTCCACAGGGTCTACCTCCGGTGGTGAGTGGTTGAGAACGAAGGTAGAACTTCAACGTTGGTTCAGATCAAGAGCATGGCCGGAATGACTGGGAGGTCGGGGAGGGCACCCGGACCGTCCGCCGACCGAGCGCTGCCTGCGGGTGGATTGCACCGGCCGAACTCGGTGGGGCTTACCCAGGCATGCTGATCATCGGCGTCGGGGGTAGGCGGTTAGGCGTACTGATTCCCGGCGCCATCGAGGAACATGTACAGCCGGAAGCAGGACTCGTTCCCGGCGCTACCAATGGTCGTGCCGCGCATCGTCCGAGGCCAGACGCACGGATCTGCCGCCAGGCGGGCGCGTGGCGGCAGATGCGAGTCGTGACGTAGACGATCGCTGGCTGGCGACAAGCGGTACGGTTCGGCGGTGTCTGCCAGCGACGGACGACCGTTGATCTTTGTCGACATCGACGGCGTGCTCATCCCGTTCCGGGCCCGGCCAGCCAGTGCCGAGGGCCAGCGCAGCGGCAGCCTGGTAGACGGTACCGACTGTTACGGTAATCCTCTGCTGGATCGTCTTGAGTCCGACGACGGTCGCCGGCTGCTCGCCTTGCCGGGTCACCTGGTCTGGGCGAGTACGTGGATGGCTGAGGCGAACGAGGTGGTGGCACCTCGGCTCGGCCTGCCCGCTCTGCCTGTGGTCGACTGGATCGACGATGACAAGGAACCACCGTATGGCGTGCACTGGAAGGCCGCGTCGTTGGCGCGGTGGGCGGCGGGGCGTGCGTTCGTCTGGCTCGACGACGAGATCACCGACGCCGACCGGCGGTGGGTCGCCGCCCACCACCCACACCCGGCGCTGCTGCGCCGCGTCGACCCGCACCTGGGACTGACCGACACCGACCTCACGACAGTGCGGCAGTGGCTCCACCACCGAGACGCAGCAGCGTGATCCGCTGCGCCGCCCAGCGCGAGATCAGGTGGCGGTAAAGACCACGGCACGCCCCGCGGCCGCAGCCCGCTGGTAGAACGCCCGAACCTCAACGAAGTTGTCCCAGGTGTAGTCGAAGCCGGCGTCGTCGAGGGCGCCGCGATAGTCGGGGTCGTCGATTGCGTCGAACCGCTGGCGCAGCTGGCATCGGTCGACGGACTGCAGAGCGGCGGCCACGTCCCGGGCCTCGTCCACCGTGAGGTAGACCACGACGTACTCGTCGTGCAGCCAGCGCCCGCCGAGCACCGCATGACTGAACGGATACTCACCACCGTCAGGTTCGAGGGTGCCGTCGGTCAGGCACCGGTGGATGCCGTCCCATGCCTTGTCGGTGTCGACCTTCAGGCCGTCCTCGGCCCACGACTCCTCGATCGCCTCGATGAACTCGTCCACCGCGTCACTGTCGCCGTCATCGCCGGCCGCGAGCAGCGACCGCTCCTGCTCCGGCGTGATCGCGAAGTGCACTCCCAACACGCAGAGATCCTATGCTGATCTTCACCCGTGGTTGCAGAGGTTCCGCTCGAACCACAGCACGAAGGAGCCGCAAGGTCAGCGCGCCGATTGCGGCCAGAAGAGCGCGGATCCCCTCGGCACAGTCAGATTCCGAGGCGTTCGATCAGCGCCTCAATGTTGGGGCGCGGCATGACAGTGAACCCGACCTTGTCTGCCCCCCCATGCCTCTTGCCGTCCTGGGTGGCAGACTTGAGCGATGCCCTCGACAGGCGACGCCGTGATCACACCGTCAATGGAATGGGTGCAGGTGTGGTTCCCAATGTCAGGTGGACCGGCATCGGCCCTCGGGATTGGCGCCGAGGCTCTCTCGCTGGACCGAGTCCGGCTGCCGTCTGCGCCATGGGCCGCGCTGGATGCTGCCAAGGGTGACATCTTCCGCGTTCAGCAGGAAGAAGACGGGCGGCTCTGGGTACGAGAGAAGATCGAGGCATCCGGCTACTGCGCGATCCGGGTGATGCTTGCTTCCGGCGGTCCACTCGGTCCGCTCGATGTTGGCACCAGGGTCATCCTGGAGAAGTTCTATTCCTTGGGGGTCACTGGCACCGGCATGTTCGGGCTGACTGTGATCGACGTTCCGCCCGACGCTGACCTCCGGCTTGTGCGCCAGATGCTCGACACCGGCAAGCGCGATGGCTGGTGGGATTACGACGAGTTGTGTGTCACCGAGGAGTGGCGGAGCTTGGCGACACCGTAGGCTCGCGTCCCGCGACGAGCGGACCACTGCGGTTCGCCGGACTGCTCGTTCGCCGGGCTGTCGGCCGGGTGGATTCAGCCGCGCGACAAGCGGCCGGCCGAATGGCCTGGGCTCGTGCTGGGCAGCGACCTGGCCCGTGGCGTTGACAAGGCCGAGGAGCACCACGGAGGCGTGAGCGAGGATGCAGCCTCTGTCGTGGGGGTCGTTGCTTCGATCCATGCCGTGCACTGTCGGTATGCCCCGCTGCCTGAGGCACCTTCCACTCACCTCTTCCCCGTGCCCGGATCCGGCGCCATGACCTAGGTTCGGTCAGCGGACGGATGGACTCCCGACCGCGGCGACCTCAAGTTCGCTGGATACGTGGTGCAGCTGACCCGCGAATAGAAAGGACGACCGGCCCCGGCATCCGCACCATCTACAGGCAAGCGCTAAGCCAGGTGACTCGGCGTAGCGATCAGATCGCGGCATGTGAGTGCGCGACGCTGATGGTGTTTTGCGGGTTGCTAGCGCGTGTGGGTGTGGCGGTGTTGCAGCCAGTGGGTTGCGGCTGTTGCGAGGCGGAGTTTCTCCTCGGCGATGGCTTGCAACCCGGTGGGCATCGGTGTCAGTGCGCCCGCCATGAGGAAGCCGGTGTGCGCGGCGAGGATCGCGTCGAAGGAATCTGGCGGGCAGTTCAGAGCCGGCAAGGCTGCGTAAAGGTGCGGTTGGGGATCGATGCCGTCGGCTGCCACGCCGGTCAGCAGCGCGATGAGGTCGATGACGGGGGCACCGAGCCGGGCGTGCGGCCAGTCGACGAAGATCACGCGGTCGCCGCTGAGCAGGACGTTGTGTGGGTACAGGTCGCAGTGCACGAGCGAATCGCCCTGTGCCGCGTGCAGCCCTTGCTGCTCGATGACGATCAGCCGATCGAGGTGGTGCGATGCCCAGGTCGAGACGGTGTGCAGCCGGGCGATGCTGGACGGATCGAGGGCGATGCCGGCCCAGCCGCCGAGTCGCGGGTGGTCGCGCGGTAGCGCGATCGGTGACGGTGTGGTCGCCTGAGCGAAAGCGACTGCCTGCGCGACGACGCGCCGGACCTGCGCTGCCGTCCAGAGTTGCCCCGGTGCGATGGCGTCCACATGCTCGAAGACCAGAATGACCCACCGGCCGTCGTCCGTGTTCAGTAGCCGAGGCACGGGCAGGCCCTGTGGCAGCCGCCCGGCCACTTCGGCCTCGGCGCGGTAATGCGACGCCTCGGTCGGCCAGAGATGCGCATCCACCGCCTTGACGAAGGCCCGGTGGCCACCGCGCAGCGTGAGCCGGGAGGCGAAGCCGGGCGAGAAGCCGCCGGCACAACTTTCGGTGTCCACCACGGCGCCACCCAGCAGACCTTCAATAGGCCCTCGAACCGACGCCGGCAGCTCGGCCCAGCGGGGTCGTTTCCTACTCGCGAACACGGCCCTACTTCTCTCCATTCAAGATCCGTCAGATCATGTCGCCGCACAACCTCAACCAACGTGCCTGGTCAGTACAGCTAGGTCAGGATCTCGTCGACGGCGAAGAGAACTGCTGGCAGCGCCCGGGTAGACACCAACGCGTTCAGCATCGGCCATATCAACGGACTGGAGAGGCCCTGCGACTGCCGATTGCCCGCAACGAACAGTTCGCGGCTAGATCTGGTCGGCTGCGCGCGCTATCGGTCAGGCGATCGGATCGTCTGCCAGGCGGTGGTGTCGCACTGACCGTGCTGGTTGTTACCGGCCGCGAGGACTATGCCGTCCGCGCGTAGTCCGAGGGTATGGGTCGAGCCCGCGGCCACGGCGACGACCTCGCGCCAGCCAGCCACATCGCACTGGCCGAAATCGTTGCTTCCTGCGGCGACGACGCGGCCGGCGGCCGTAACGCCGACGGTGTGGTAGCTCCCGGCTGCTACCGCCACGACATCCTGCCAGGCATTGACGTCGCAGGCACCCGCCGATCGGTCGCCCACGGCGCACACGCGGCCGTCGCTGGTGAGGCCGACCGTGTGAAGGTAGCCGGCGGTGATGGCGGTGATGTCACGCCATCCGCCCACCGCGCACTGCCCACGGCGATCGTTTCCCACCGCCACGACGGTTCCGTCGACTCGCAGGGCTACCGAATGCCAGTCTCCTGCGGCCAATCCGACGACCTCTCGCCATTCGGCCACGTCGCAAGCACCCTCGCGCAGCCGTCCCGTCGCCAGCACCGTCCCGTCGCGGGTCAGCCCGAGCGTGCGGCGCCAGCCCGCGGCGATCAGGGTCACGCCGGCCCAAGAGGAAACGTCGCACTGCCCGTCGGCGTTCCAGCCGGTAGCCATGGCCGTGCCGTCAGCGCGCAGTCCGACGCTATGCGACCGCCCGGTGTTCGGCGCCGCGTGCACGTTGCCCGCTGCCACGGCGACCACCCCGGTCCAATCCTCGACCCGGCACTCACCGGATGCCCCAGCACCAGCCGCGACCACAGTGCCCGCCGCGCACAGCCCCAGCGAGTGCCGCCGACCCGCAGCGATGACCGAACTCGTTATCCGCACAACAGTACGGACAGCCGATCGGCGGCATGTGAGTGCGTTGGTTGGTAGCCGTGGGGCGTCAGACTGAAGGAATGAGCGAGGTACGACCCGCGGCGACTTCCGACGCAGCGCAATGGTTGCTTCGGTCTGATGTTGATTGGTGGGATCTTGTTCGCTATGGCCCGCCAGGCTTCGACGTGTACGTGCGTGTCGCCTTCGCCCAGGATCCCGGGGGAAGGGGAAGATCCTGCCCTTCGCCGAGCGCTCGCGACCCTTGCTGCCTACACGGCGACTCCCGCCACTGCATATGCGGCGATCTGGGAAGGCTGGGGCGGGGACCCACATCCTGAGGCGCCACGAGTGCCGATTCCTCATCGGGCGATGCTGCTGTTCACCGGGCCTGTCGAAGTACTCAGAGATGCGGCGTACCTGGCTTGGTACGGCTCTGCGCAGGGCTATCAGGAACCGCACCTCGTGTGGCCCGAGGATCAAGCCTGGTGCCTGGCCTGCGAGGTTGACGAGGAAGTCGAGTTCACCGTGGGATGTTCCGTCGACGCGTCCCAGGCTATGGCGAGGGCCCTGCCCGGTGGTGTCCGGCGGGTTCGCTATGGGGACCCGGCTCCGCTGTACCGCGACCCAGCCTAGCCCTAGCATCACCCGCATCTCGGCCAGGGTCGGACGCAGGTCCTGCACGGTCTCGATTTCACGACGTAGCGCCCTGTCTGCGGCAGATCGGGGTACCCGAGATCGTGGGCAACATAATGCGGTCGTCACTGCCGAGATCGTCTGCAAACATGCGCCCATGACCGCATCCGACTCCGTTGAGCTGATCCGAGTTCCACAGCTAACCGATCGGGCTCCGTACGCCTACGCCGCAGTAGCGTCTGACGTACGGAAGCTCGTGTTCACTGCCGGCGCCTGCCCGCTCGACGAGGACGGCGCCACCGTCGCGGTCGGAGACGTGGCCGGGCAGGCCGAGCAGGTCATGGCGAACCTGCGCACCGCACTGGCGGCGGCCGGTGCCGACCTCACCGACGTGGTCAAGACGACCGTCTACGTCGCCAGCAACCGCCGGGACGACCTTGTCACGGCGTGGGACGTGGTCAGTCGACACTTCGGCCCGCACGATGTGCCCAGCACCTTGCTGGGAGTCGCCGTCCTCGGCTACCGCAACCAACTCGTCGAGGTAGAAGCCGTCGCCGCCCTATGCTGATCACTCAGTAAGCGCGCGCAGCGAGGCAGATCCGTGCGGTGCTGGAAGCTGTCTGCGCTGACCCTCATCGCAATAGCCGGCTTCATACGCTGCGGCGCCGTCTGCCCCGGTTCGGGGCGATTGCATGTCCCGGGTTCGGTGGGAGTTACGGCTCGTGGGCTTGTGCCAGGTAGGTGATGTGGGCTGCCCGTTGCATCAGCAGCCGGCGTAGGTACGGCGCGATGAGCGCCCAGGTCACCACTGCGCCCAGCGGCCCCAGGGGTGCCCTGATGATCATATGGTCGGTCATCTGCGTGCGTACGCCGTCGAGGTCCTGGAACTGGTGCTCGTGGCGCAGAGCACGGAAGGGGCCTCGCGTCTGCTCGTCAACGAAGTGGTACGGCCGTTCGTAGGCGGTGATTCGGCTGGTCATGCGCCAGGGCAGTCCGAAATGGCGGGCGTGGAAGGTGACCTCGTCGCCGAGGGCGAGTTGACGTCGTTCGGTGCTGGTCGTGGCCGTCTCGCGGCTGGCAGGCAGGGACGCGGTGTGGACGTCCACGTCGAGGGTCAGGTCGAATACCACATTCGGGGCGGCGTTGATGATGGACACGACCTCGATGAGCGCCGGCACATGGCGAGCCTAGCCTGGGGGATACCACAGGCCGCCCGGCCATGACTACGTCCGGACGCCACAGCCGTCGGGCGCCAGCGTCGCCCCGCGGCGAGCGCTCTACCGAACAGTGCGGCGTTGGTAGATGAGCTCGCAGCCGGCGAGCCGACGCGAGACGATGTGTCGATGGCAGAGCGTCCGTCGACACCCCGCCAGAACCGCAGGACCACGCTGACGGACGCGGTCCGGCGTGTCTTCGACGCCTCGGGTGGCACCTACGGCAGCCCTCGTGTCGGCGACGAGTTGCGCGAGCAGGGCTGGCGGGTGTCGGGCAACACGGTCGCCGCGCTCATGGCCGAGCTGGGCCTGCCTGGTCGCCAGCGCGCAAAAAGATCAAGGTCGTGACCTGCGGAAACGAGGGTCACGGCCTTTCTTTCCCATTTTCGGCTCCGATCTTCCCGTCTGGTGGGAGGGTGGTGATCCTGTGTTGGCAACGTATCGTTCGATAGTGGAATAACCGCCTCGACTACACGCCGCAAGTGCGAGATCAGGTCGCGTCGCGCAGCCAGGTTCGGCAAAGCCACCAGGCGGTCATGGCACCGAAGGTGCCCGCCGGGTCGATGCCGGTGACGGCGGCGAAGCGCCGGACCCGATTGCGAACCGTGTTGGGGTGCACGAAAAGTTTCGCCCCGGCGAGGTCGACATCGCGGTCGCTCTCCAGCCAGGCGAGCACGGCGTGCGCCACCGATTCGGCAGTCGGTCCGAGTGCCGCCCAAGCGGGCGCGTAGCGGTCGAGCAGCACCGTTGCCAGGTCTGCCCGCTCGGTCAACGCCGCCAGCCAGGCCACATCGGCAATGTGGATCAGTCCGGTGCGGCCGGTGGACTCGGCGGCGGTCAGGGCCGCGGTGGCGAGCCGCTGCACCGGCGCGAGTTTCTCCGGTTCGGCCGGACCGGCGAGCCCTGCCACGGCCCCGGTCCCCTTCAGGCGGGCGGACGGAGCCCGGGACAGAACTCCGACCATCAGGTCGTCCACGGTTGCGCACAGCACCGGCGGGTGCTCGCGCACGGCTCGTTCGATGCCGGCGGCGGTCTCCCCGGGCCGGGCGACGAGCACCCACAGCCCGTCGGTGACCGGAAGGCCGGCCTCGGCGGCTGCCAGCGTGGCCGCCGAACCACCCTGGAGCAGCCGTCGCAGCAGTGCCATGTCCCGGCGCCCGGGAAGCGGATCTGTGCTGGCTCCGGTAGCCCGATGCGCGCTGATCAGCCGGGCCCGGACGGCCTCGGCCCAGTCGTCGTAAAGGTCCCGGACGTCCAGCAGTTGCTCGGCGCTGACGCCTTGGTCCCGGGCGAGTTCCCGGGCCCGGGCCCAGATCGCGCGCTCGGCGACATGGATCGCGCCCAGCACCGATTCGATCGGCACGCCCTGCCGGGCACGGGTGACACCGAGGTCCGCGACGAACGACAGCTCAGCTTCGGTGGGGCCGCGCCGTGCGGCCAATGCGCGGGTTGCGGCCACCAGCAGAGCGCGGGTGTGCCCGGCGATGTCGGAGGTGGGCAGTGCGGAGACCTCTCGCACGGTGGTACGGACTCCGGCGACCACCGACGGCAGCAGTTCGTCATCGCCCACGACGCGTTCGATCAGGTTCACCATCGTCGTCCAGCCGTCCGGATGCGTCATCCTGTCATGCTCCCCGCCGTTGTGGTGCGCTACAACAAGAACCCGAAACTGCGTGGTCCACGCCATGTATTCGCCCCAGTGCCAGGCCCTACGGTTTGGCGGAAGCTACAACCGTCGAGGAGCACCATGGCCGTTTCTTCGAGTCGGGTGGCGGTGATCGGTGCGGGAGCAGCCGGTCTCGCCACGGTGAAGGCGCTGCTCGACGCCGGTTGTGCGGTGGTGGCGTACGAGAAGGGTGACCGGCCCGGTGGCCTGTGGGTCAGGGACAACAGCAGCGGCCTGTCTCCGGCGTACGCCTCCCTGCACTTGAACACCAGCAAACGCCGCACCGAGTTCGCGGATTTTCCGATGCCCGCGGACTGGCCCGACTATCCGTCGGCCAGTCGCGTCGCCAGTTACCTGGCCGACTATGCGCAGTCGTTCGGGCTCGTTCCGCACATCCGGTTCGGGAGCACGGTCACCCGCGTCGAGCGTGACCGGCTCTGGGCGGTGACGACCGAGTCCGGTGACACCGAGCGGTACGACGCCGTGGTGGTCGCGAACGGCCACAACTGGCATCCGCGCTATCCGGATCCAGCTTATCCGGGCGCGTTCCACGGCACCCAGATGCACGCCCACGACTACCGCACTCCGGACGTCTTCCGGGATCGGCGGGTGCTGATCGTCGGCATGGGCAACTCGGCCATGGACATCGCGGTGGACGCCTCGCACGTCTCTCGGGGGCCGGTCCTGCTCTCCGCCCGGCGCGGCGTCCACATCGTTCCCAAGTACCTGTTCGGCCGCCCGGCCGACGCGACCGGCGGCGCCCTCGCCGCCCTGCCGTGGCGGCTGCGGCAGCGCATCGCCGAGACCCTCTTGCGGCTCGCCGTCGGGACCCCACAGAGGTACGGCTTACCCGCCCCGGCCGGTGGCCTGTTCCAGAACCATCCGACGATCAGCGACACGATCCTGCACCGGCTCACCCACGGCGAGGTGACCCCACGTCCCGGCATCGAACGGCTGGACGGGGAACGGGTGATGTTCACCGACGGCAGCGCCGACCCGGTCGACGTGATCGTCTGGGCCACCGGGTACCGGGTGAGTATCCCGTTCCTGTCCCCTCAATGGCTGGGCCCCGACCCCCAGCAGCTGCCGCTGTACCAGCGGGTCTTCCATCTCCAGGACCCCAGCCTGGCATTCGTCGGCCTGATGCAGTCCACCGGTGCCGCTCTGCCGGTCGTGGAGGTCCAGGCCAAACTGGTCGCCGCGTATCTCTCCGGCGGCTATGCCCTGCCCGGCATCGACGAACAGCAGCACGCCGTGCAGCGAGCCTTGCGCGCCGCCATCGCGCGGTGGGGCATGAACGCGCGGCCGCACATGCGTATCGATTTCGACCGGTACGTCGCCGACCTGCCCAGAGAGATCGCGGCTGGTCGGAATCGCCTCGCCCGGGGCGGACGCACCTTCACCGCCGAGGAGAGTGTGGTTTGAGCGCCCGAGACCCCCGCGGATTGCGTGTCCTCGTCACCGGTGCCTCCGGCACGTTCGGCCGGGCCATCTGTGCCCGGCTGGACGAACTCGGGGCCCAGGTCGTCGGGTTGGACCTGGCCCCCCGTGCCGATGACCCGGTCCGGGTCCTGGCCTGCGACATCACCGACGACGACGCGGTGCCGGCCGTGGTACGCGAAGCAATTGACCAGCTCGGTGGGCTCGACCTGCTGATCAACAACGCCGGGATCGGTGGGCCCGCCCCGGCCGAACTGGCGCCGGGCGCGGAAGTACGCCGCCAGCTCGACATCAACCTGCTGGGCGCCTGGCGGGTCACCGCCGCATGTGTGGACGCGCTGGTCGCCTCTGGTGGCCGGATCGTCATGCTCAGCTCGCGGATGGCCGTCATGCAGTTGCCGCTGGCCGCTGCGTACGGTGCCTCCAAGCGCGCCCTGGTCGCGTACGCGGACGCGCTGCGTCTGGAGCTCGGCACCCATGTCGGCGTCACCTGCGTGTACCCGTCGGCGGTACGAAGCCCGATCCACGACTCGACGGCCGCGGCCGGGCTCTCGCTGGAGGGCATGAGCCAATACGAGCCGCTGGACGGGGTGGTCCGGACCGTGCTGCGCGCCGCGCTCAGTCGTCGTCCTCGCCGTGATCTACCCACCACCCGGCGGGGCGCGGTCGAGTTCTTCCTGGCCCGTCACCTGCCCGCGCTGACCGATCGGATCGTGGCGCGCATCCTCGCCGGCCGGGTCCGCTCCGGCGCGTTCCAGGGCGCCGAGCTGGCTGCGGGTGTGGTCGCACGGCACGAGGCGACCCGATGACGGCGCTGCGCGGGGCGGCGGGCGAGGTGCGGAGCAGGGCAGGTGACCTGATCGCGTACGCCACCGGTTCGGTCGGGATGGGCGTCTGGGTGACCGTTCCCGGCCTGCTGTTGCTCTACTTCCTCACCAATACGCTCGGTGTCTCGCCGTTCCTGGCCGGTCTCACCCTGCTGCTGCCGAAGATCATCGACATCATCGTGCATCCGATGCTGGGCAGCCGATCCGACCGGGAAGCGCGCAGCAGCGGACACCGGCTCGGCATGCTGCGGGCCGGTCTGCTGCTTCCGGTGGCCATGGTGGCGATGTTCTCGGTGCCCGCCGGTTTCTCCGGCGCATCGGCGGCGCTCTGGGTGGGCGGCTGGTTTATCGCCGGCAACCTGCTCTTCGCGTGCTTCCAGGTGCCCTACCTGACCACCCCGTCCGATCTTCGAGTCGGGTACCACGAGCGCACCCGGGTGTTCATGTTCCGGATGCTCTTCCTCACCCTCGGGTTACTCGGTGCCGGTGTGGCCGCACCGGCGCTGGTGGAGTCGGGACGGCGCGGCGACTACGGCTGGATGGCCCTGCTGCTCTCCGGCGTCATGGTGATCTCCGGGCTGGTCGCACTGACCGGGGTACGGCGTCTCACTGCCCACGCCGGTTTCCGGATGCCCGACCAGCAGGCGGCCCACTCGACCATCGGTGACATCGCGGTCGCCTGGCGGGATCCCGACTTCCGCGCGCTCGTGCTGTCCTACCTGTTCACCGGCACCACTACCCACCTGTTCCTCGCAGCGCTGCCGTTCTACACCAAGTACGTCTTCGAGAACTCTGGGCTAACCGCCCTGTTCATGGGGGCGTTCCTCGGTCCAGCGGTCGTCGCCGGTCCGGTGTGGATGCAGGTGTCCCGGCGCATCGGCAAGCAGCGTGGCCTGCTGATCTGCCAGGTGGTCTTCGTGGCCGGTTCGCTGGCGCCGCTGCTCGGCTACGGCACCGGGCCGGCTGTCGCGGTGGTCGGCGTCCTGGGCATCGCGTTCGCCGGGCTGCAGCTCTTCGCGTTCTCGATGGTCCCGGACGCGGTCGCGGCCGCCGAGCAGCGTGGTACCGTCCGGGCTGGCGCCTACACCGGTGTCTGGACCGCCACCGAAGCCACCGGCACCGCGATCGGCCCGTACGTGTACTCGGCCGTGCTCGCCCTAGGCGGCTTCATCGCCACCACCGAGGGGCAGACCGTGACGCAGCCGGAGTCCGCCCACACCGCCCTGTTGATCGGCTTCACCGTGGTCCCGGCGGTGCTGATGGCCGCCGCGCTGACATTCCAAGTGCGCTGGAAGCTGGATCGGACACGCCACACCGGTTGAGCGTTGCGTGCTCAGGCCGGGCACCGGTCGCCGGGGCTCAGGCTGCGGCCGTTGGTCAGCCGAGTTGCTGCTCTCAGGTGAGTTCGAGGCCGCCGTCGATGGTGAGGACTTGTCCGGTGAGCCAGGTGGCGGCGGGGTCGGCGAGCCGGAGCACCCATCTGGCCACTTCGTCGGGGTGGCCGCGGCGGCCAAGTGGGACGCGTGCGGCTTCGTCCTGTTTGATCTGGTTGACCATTGGTTCGGGCAGGCCGGCGGCGCGCAGGGCTTCGCTTTCGGTGGGGCCGGGGGCCAGGGCGTTGACCCGGATGCCGTCGGTGGCCAGTTCCAGTGCCCAGCATCGGGTGAGCTGTTCGAGGGCGGCTTTGGACGCGGCGTAGTGGGCGGCGCCGGCCACCGGGCGATGGCCGTAGGTGCTGGAGATGTTGATGATGGTGCCGCGGGTGTGCCGCAGGTGGGGTAGAGCCGCGTGGGCGAGCATGCTGGGTGCGGTGACGTGGAGGTCGAACATCTCGGTGATGCGGTCCGCGACCGTGTCGGCGAGCGGCATGACGGCGGTGGCGCCAGCGTTGTTGACCAGCACGTCTACCCGGCCCCACCGGTCGACGGCGGCGTCGATGATTGCCTGGCCGGCCTCGGTCGCGCGGATGTCGGTGGCGAGAACGGCGATGCCGGGATGCTCTTGCGCGGTGCGGTGCAGTGCCTCCGCGCGGCGTCCGACACCGAGGACGTGTGCGCCGGCTTCGGCGATCGCGATCGTGGCCGCGCGGCCGATTCCTGATCCTGCTCCGGTGATGACGGCCACGCGACCGGTGAATGGGCCGGTGTCTGGGGGTGCGGTCACAACTCCACCTCTTGTTCGATGTTCGTAGAACATCGAACAAGCTACCATGGTTCGTGTGAAAGATCCGCAGCACCCGGAACTCGCCGAGATGACCCTCACCGACGTGATGGCCGCGCTGAGCGACCCGATCCGGATCGGCCTGGTCCGACTGCTGTCCGACGGCCACGAACGCGGCTGGGGAGAGCTGCGAACGCCGGTGTCCAAGTCGACGCTGAGCCACCATCTGCGGGTGCTGCGCGCTGCGGGGCTCACCCGCACTCGCCAGGAAGGCACCCGGTGTTACGTCGTGCTGCGCCGTGAGGACCTGCACGCCCGTTTCCCCGGTCTGTTGGACGCCGTGCTGACCGCCGCAGACAGCGAGGACGTCGGCAACCAGGTTGGCCTCGCGACCGGCCGCCCGCCCACGTGACACAACGGCGCCAAGGTAGGAACCACTTCTGGCCGCTCCGAGCGGGCGTCGACGCGGGCGGGTCGGTCCCTGCGCTTGGCGCGCGAGTACCCGGGCCTACTACGTGCTGTTCGACCTGTTCGCCGACGCCGGCGGCCGGGTCACCTGGGCGTGAGTTGCAGTTCGCCGCGAAAGGCGATCATGGATTCGTGGTCGACGTCGCCCCACCGACACGAACCCCCCCATGCCTGCGCCGGGCGTGCGGCGATGGTGGGAGCGCGCGCTCCCTTGGTGACGGGTGTTCGGCTGGTAGGGAGCGGGACACGATGGACTGGCGCGCCCTGTCGGCCCCCCGTTTACCCCCCGAGAATCCCCGCCCGTGGGTGACAACCAGTGACAAGTAGCGATCATCGCTTGATCATGTCTGCGCAGCTCAGTGCTGACTTTCGACAGCCAATGACAAGGTCGAAATGGCTACTGACGGTAACAAGGGGTCGTCGGTTCGAATCCGGCCGTCCCGACAGCGAGAGGGTTTCCGCAGGTCAGCGACTTGCGGGAGCCCTCTTTTCATTGCCTGGCATGGATGCCTGGTCCAGCGCGCTGGTGTTGGACTCCTTGACTCGGGCAGGTTGTCGTGCCGCTACTGGATCCTCAGAAACTCACCGTCGGGCTCTCCCGGACCGGGGCCGGGTTCCTCCGCGACTGGGACCGGTCCCTGCGGACCAGGAACTAGCCGGAGACCACCCGCTACGACTACCTCCTCGCCGCCGCGCAGCTGAGCCGCTACCTGGCAGAGCAGTCGCCGGATCCGGACGCCGCCGATGCGGCCGAGGATCCGTGTGCGGTGACGCGGGCGCATGTGGAGGCGTTCCAGGGTTGGATGATCGAGACCAGGTCCGCGTCGACGGCGGTGAACAAGCACAAGGGACTGCAGCAGTTCTTCACGTGGCTGCTCCTCGACGAGGAGGCCATCGACCGGTCGCCGATGCACCGGGTGCGGCAGCCGAAGACACCCCGCAAGTTGATCCCGGTCATGCGCGACGAGGACACCAGCAAGCTTCGCCGACAGCCTGGAGCTCTACACCTCGCTCTGCGGGTAGCTCGTCCGACACGCCAGCGGGCCGGCTCCAATGGCGACCAGTCGCTCGATCATTTGCCATTGGAGAAGGCCCGCTCAGGTCAAGGGCGTACTACCGGGACGAGATATCTGTCACCGGACATCGGTCAGCGAGCGGCGGTGAAGTTGTACAACTCCGACGCGGTGTCGTCGAAATAGGGTGACCACCACAAGGTCGGTGCCGTGTACGAGTTGAGCGTGCTGTTGACCCCGTTGAGGTAGCCCCAGTTCCCATCCCAGTTGATCAACCACGGGCCGCCGCTGGCGCCTGCGGTCAGGTCGCAGTTGATGCGGATTCGCGCCCCGGACTGGGTCGAGTTGCCGCTGCACCTCAACAGGTTGCCGCCGTCGAACGGCGCGCCGCTCGGGTAGCCGAAGTTGTTGATGCCGACCGTGAAGCCCTGGTGCGTACGGAAGCCGTGGCCCCCGAACTGGTTCACGATGCGGACGCCGTTACGGGTGTTCATGATGGCCACGGCCATGTCGGCCTCCCAGTTGGAGCTGTCGATCCAACTGCTCCAGGTCCACAGCTCGCGGGCCGTCCAGGTGCCGTGCGGCCGAGGGTTGGCCAGGTCATCGTCGTACGCCGGGACGAACGACCAGTTGGTGGCGAGACTGCTGCCGGGGCCGCCGTGGATGCAGTGGCCAGCCGTCCACACGGTGTTGAAGCCGACCGAGTTGATGACCGCGCCGGAGCAGACCCACGATCCGCCGTCCATGTTGAAGAAGACCTTGCCGTTGGACCGGGCGGTCGGGTGGTTGGAGCCGAGGTTCGGGTTGATGGCCTGCGTCGACATGCCCGGGGTACCCATCAGGCCGGCCACCGGAGGCACATCCACCGGCCTGGACCGGTTGGTCGGTGCGGCAGACGAGGTCCCGCCACTCTGGGCGAAACGGCGTGCCGCGGCCTTGTACGAGGGGGACTCCTCGACAGGCTTGGCATTGCGCATCCGCTCGGGCGTCCAGTACGCCTCGATCGCCTCGTCGGCAGTCACCTGCGCGCCGTACCGCTGCCTGCCGGCCGCCCACGCCTCGGCGCTGACGGCCGTGCCCACCTGACGGATGCTGTCACCGTCGGCGTGCGGAGCCGCCTGCACCGGCTGGCCGACGGTCAGCAGCGGCAGGGCCAAGGCCAGGGCCAGGATGGGGTACGTCAGGCGCCGACCACCGATTGTTCTTGCTCTCATCGAACATCCCTCTTCCCGGGTCGTGTGAGATACCGGGGATTACCCCGGTCAATATCGAGCTTCGGTCCTAGACGGCTGTTCATGCGGCCATCCTGGACCAGGTTGGACACCATTGGACTGCCGCTGTCGAAAAGCAGACAGACGTGTGTCGATCAAATAACCGATTCAAAATGGTCGATACACCGGCGTTGTCCTGGCCCCGCCCGGCGGGCCCGATGCCGGCAGCGCACCGATGAGGAAAGACGTGACTGGGCTACCCGCCCTATGCATCCTCCACAGCGGCCAATCACCCCGACAACCCCAGCCCAAGCGGCAGCCCGACGAACACGCAATGGCCCTGGGACAGACGGCATGTCAGCTATCGCCGCTGCGGTGGGCGCGGCAGTTGCGGTTGGCGCCGCTGTGGTGTTTTGGCGGGCACTATCCACGAACGCGCGATGAGCAAGGCGGCGGAGGACGCTGCGGGCAACGCGCGGCAGATGCTCGGGATGTCGCCTCAGACTGGAGTCCGGTGGGCGAGTGCTTTGGGCAGGAAATACAATAGCGAGCCGCTTGTGGACGTGTCGCTTCAGACCACGCTTGCCCAGCCCCCTTGTTTTCGTCGCGAAGATCTGGTGCCGCGGCGAAATTTGCGCCGGCCGCCGGCCGCCGCTGCTGCGGCGAGGCGACGGCGGCAAGAGCAGGGATCCCCGATTGGCTTGGGTCAGCTGTGGCTTCATCTCCGGAACAGGGGCACGGGCAGGGCCCCGGCAAAGTCCCTTCGAGCAGGCTCGCGCCACGGAACAGGGTGGCCTGTTGACCTCCTTGTTCTTGACCACCGACGCGGTACTTGCCGTGCGGACTCCTTCGGCGAGGGGAGGATGGGCAGGATCGTGACGGCCGGCTCGCGGCCGGCGGCGAGCATGCCGTTGGTCTCCGGGTGGCGGTGCAGCAGGTTGAACCCGACCTGGTTGGGGGCCAGCGTGATGCCGTGCACAGATGTCAAGTATTCGTAGGAGTGGCGCAGGTATTCCGGTGCTGAAGACCCGGTGGTCAGCCAGGAATCTGGTCCACCGGCACCCACCTCCTGACCGGCCCGCTGGCAGGTGCTGGTGCGCCCGGCCCGGACCGGGCACCTGCGTGACGGGTTCTGATTTGCCCCTGGCGAGGGTGGGGGTAACTCCCAACCCGACTGGGGGGTTAGCAGGATTGAGCAAGATCCAGAAACCGTGGAGGCTCATTTCCATGACCACGCAGAAGATCTCCCGGTTCCATCGGGCCGCCCTGGCCCTCGCCCTTCCCGTCGCCGTGGTAGCGGCAGTCGCCGGGTGTGATGATTCGGCGGCGCCGAAGGCCGCACCCGCGGCCAGTCCGGAAGCCGCGGTTCCCTCGACCTCGACGAGCGCGGCCGGCCCGGCAAGTGCGGCCCCCGCAGCGGGCTTGCATATGATCGCCAACAACGGGCATCAGCTTGCCTTCCACGTCACGCCCGGAAGTTCTCCCACCATCGTGCTGGACGCCGGCGGCGGCGAGGACTCCTCGTACTGGGATGCTCTGGTACCGCAGCTGTCGCAGGCCACCGGATCGCAGATCATCACCTATGACCGGGCCGGTATGGGCGCCAGTGAGGAGGTGGAGGGCCCCTGGGACCCCCGGGCCGCCGCCTCCGACCTGCAGGCCGGTCTGCGTGAACTCGGCGTCACCCAGAACGTGGTCCTGGCGGGCCACTCGCAGGCAGGGGAGGTGGCCCACTACTTCGTCCTCGCGAACCCCGGCGTTGTCTCCGGGGCGGTGCTCATCGACGCCAACGTGCCGCAATTCTTCACCGAAACCCAGATTCAACGCATTGTCGCGCTAACCGCACCGCAGATCGAAGAGCTCAAGAAGGCGCCGTCGACGAAGGCGAACCGCCAGCTCATCGCCACGGCCGACAACTTCGGTCCCACGCATCAGGCGTACCACAAGGTCTCCTGGCCCGACAGTGTTCCCGTCATCTATGTCGTGTCGGACAAGACGCCCTTCGATGGATCTCCGCAGGACGCTCAGGCCTGGCGCGACGCGGCAGCGGCGTTCACCAAGGCGGGGCCCGACCGCAGACTCGTCATCGCCGAGGGAAGCTCGCACGACGTTCCCCAGGACAAGCCCGCCCTGGTGCTCAGGGAAATCGAACAGATGGCCGCCACCGTCAAGTAACGGCCATAGTGCCGGGGAATTGGGCCTCCGCAGCCTGGTCAACCAGGCTGCGGAGACGACCTCATCGCGTGCGGCCATCGCTAGAGCCCGCCTGAGCGTGCACGGAGTGTCCGGCGGACTCGGATTCGTTGTGGCGCAGCTGCCGATGACCCGGGGCAGCGCCATAGGCGAGCGCGACGAGCCACACGGTCCGGATCCCGATGACGGCGAGGTGGTGGTCGAGCTTCGGGGGAGCGGGCTGAGACTGCTTAGGCGGTGGGTAACGTGTGCGCGGGTGTCGATCGCCCGAGCCGTCGACCGGCAATGCCAGCCTCCGTGGGCCACGGACAGACACCGTGGTCGCTGGATCCCACGCGGAGTGGCGGAACCCGCCTTGGGGAGGTGCGGATCGCGCCGGTGTGCATCACCAGCCCGGCGATTCGGCACGATGCGCAACGATGGAGTGAGATGACCGATTACCGCGGAACCGCCCTTCCCGGCGGCTCCTTGCCCTCGCGGGACGGCGCCGGGCCGGGTCTCGTCGCTGGCAACGGTCGGATTCCGCGCTCCGCGCTGGCCCAGCGGATGAGCCTGCTGGGCTGGTCACTGGTGCTGCTGCCAGGCGCGGTCCTAGGTGCCGTGCTGGCCACGCTCTGGATCACCTCGATATCGATCGTCGCGCTTGGCGTCGGAATCCCACTGACCCTGCTCGCGACCGTACTGGTGCGCTGGTTTGCCGACCTGCACCGCCAGTGGGCCGCCGACCGGCTCGGCGAACCGGTGCCCGCCCGGCCCTATCAGCCGACGCCGGACGCCTGGTGGCCGGTGCGGCTTTGGACGGTCCTGCGCGATCCGGCGACGTGGCGTGACTGGATCTGGTTGGTGGTCAACTCGATCACCATTTGGTTGAGTTGCGGACTGTCGCTGCTGTTCTTCGTCTTCGGAGTCGTATACCTGACCTACCCGCTCATCTATCAGCTGACGCCTTCTCAGGTATTCCGCACACCGATGGGGGAGGCCTTCCGGCTGCACAGCGTCGCGCAGTCGTTCGGACTGGTACCGCTCGGTCCGATTTTCCTTCTGCTCTGGTACGTCACCGCGGTGCGCCTCGCGAACCTCAACGCTCGGGTGATCCGCGCCCTGCTCGGCCCCACCGAACAGGCGCGCCTGCGGGCCCGCGTCCAACAGTTGGCGACCTCGCGAGCCGAGACCGTCGATACCCAGGCCGGCGAACTGCGCCGAATCGAACGCGACCTGCACGACGGCGCGCAGGCCCGGCTGGTGTCGCTGGGTATGAGCCTGGGCTTGGCCGAACAGTTACTGCCCAAGGATCCGCAGGCCGTCCAGCAGCTGCTGGCCGAGGCCCGCGAGTCGACCTCCATCGCCCTGACCGAACTGCGCGACCTGGTACGAGGCATCCATCCGCCGGTACTGGCGGACCGTGGCCTGGAGGGCGCACTCAAGGCCTTGGCCCTGGTCAATCCGATCCCGACCACGGTGGTGACCCGCCTACCGGGACGGCTGCCGGCCCCGATCGAGTCCGCGGCCTACTTCGCCGTCGCCGAGGCCTTGTCGAACGCCATCAAGCACGCCCAGGCCCAGCAGATCTGGATCACCGTGGAGTTCGCACCCCAGCGGGGCGGCGCTGCTGGGGAACTGACGATGCTGGTGTCCGACGACGGCCGTGGGGGTGCTTCGATCGATTCCGGCACCGGCCTGCGTGGCATCGTCCGTCGGCTGGCGGCCTTCGACGGCACGCTGACCGTTGACAGCCCGCCGGGCGGACCTACCGACGTGAGGATGTCGCTGCCGTGCGTATCGTGATAGCCGAGGACCTCGCCCTGCTCCGAGAGGGCCTGATCAGGATCCTGCGGGCCAATTCATTCGAGGTCGTGGAAGCCGTTGACAACGGTCCCGCGCTGATCCGGTCGCTGATGACGCACCGTCCCGACGTCGCCATCGTCGATGTGCGGTTGCCGCCGACCTTCACCGACGAGGGGCTGCGTTCCGCGATCGAGGCCCGCCGGCAGATTCCAGGGCTGCCCATCATGGTGCTCTCGCAGTATGTCGAGCAGATCTACGCCAGGGAGCTGATGTCGGATCGCGCGGGCGCGGTGGGCTACCTGTTGAAGGACCGGGTTACGGACGTCGACCAGTTCGTCGCCAGTGTCCGGCAGGTCGCTGCCGGCAGCACCGTTATGGACCCCGACGTGGTGAGTGCGCTGCTCACCCACCGTTCCGCCGACCCTAAGCTCCTGGAGCTGAGCCCACGCGAGCATGAGGTCCTCACCCTGATGGCGCAGGGCCGCTCGAACGCTGCGATCGCCGCCCGGATGTTCGTCACCGAGAAGACCATCAGCAAATACAGCAACAGCATCTTCACCAAGCTCGGTCTCCAGCCCTCCGAGGACGACAACCGCCGCATCCTGGCGGTACTCGCCTACCTGAAAGGCTGAGTCCTTGGCCTCTGCCCACCATGAGTGCGACACCTGCCTCGTCGGTGCCGGTGCCGCCCAGCGATCGCTACGCATCGGCGGTGAGGCGCCACCCGCGTCGCCCGAACGGTTCGCCGGACTCGCGCAGGGCCTCGAAGTACGCGGGCTCGAACGGGCTCAGCGCGGGCGGTCTCGACGCGCTCTGCGCGTCGGCCCAGGAGGTCGGTCGGTTTCGCTCCCACCCGTTGGTGGGCTGAGGTCCGACCGGGGTCGGAGTAGGTAGTTGTCACCGATGGGAATTGCAATCGCTCCTGATCCAGCCGCCACGGCAAGGCCGTGATCTCCACGCGAAGCGGTTGATGAACGGTTACCGCAGGTCGAGACAGGCCCCGAGCCCGCGGCTTTCATCGGTGGTCAATACCGTACAGGACGCCCCAAACCGGCTTAATAGCCCCGACAGCGACCAGCTCGCTGACGACGCGGCGCGCCGAGGGTGAGGGCTAAGGGGCTTGTACCGACGCGAAGGTGCCGCCGATGACGGAAGACTTGTGCCGAGACGAAAGGATCCGCGATGCCCGTCATCCCAGTCATCGACGTCGCCCGACTGAACGCGAGGCTGAGAGGCGGCGAAGAACCTGATCAGCATCGACCACGGCGCGGATCACGCGGGAGATGGCCGAGACATTGAAGGAGTTGCCCGCGATGCATGCATCGCAGATCGAGTTTGGTATCGACAGTTTCGGAGACCGTCCCCGGGATGACCGGGGGGAGATCGTGTCGCACGCGCAGGCGATCCGTGCGGCAGTGGCCGAGGCTGTGCTGGCCGACCAGATCGGCATCGATGTGGTCGCATTGGGCGAGCACCACCGGCCGGAGTACGCGATCTCCAGTCCGGAGACGGTGCTCGCCGGGATCGCGACCGCCACCGAGCGTATCCGGCTCGCGTCGGGGGTGACGGTGCTGTCTTCGGATGATCCGGTGCGGGTGTTTCAGCGGTTCGCCACGGTCGATGCGCTTTCCAACGGTCGCGCCGAGGTGATCCTCGGGCGAGGGTCGTTCACCGAGTCGTTTCCGTTGTTCGGGTACGACTTGACGGACTACGAGGTGCTGTTCGAGGAGAAGATCGAGCTGTTTCACCGACTTCTGGACGAGAAGCCGGTGACGTGGGAAGGCACCACTCGCGCCGCCCTGAAGGACGCGGACGTCTACCCGAAGACGGACTCGGGACGTCTGAACACCTGGGTGGGAGTGGGCGGGACACCGCAGTCGGTGCTGCGCACCGCGCACTACGGGTTCAGGCTGATGCTCGCCATCATCAGTGGCGCACCCGATCGCTTCGCTCCGTACGTGGACCTGTACCGACGCGCGCACCAGCAGCTCGGCACGCCCGCTGCGCCGGTCGGGATGCACTCGCCCGGCTTCGTCGCCGGGACCGACGAGGAGGCCAGGGAGCTGTTCTACCCCGGCTACCGGGAGATCCGCGACCGGATCGGCGCGTTGCGGGGTTGGCCGCCGCTCCAGCGGCGGGAGTTCGATGCCGATGTCGCGCACGGCTCGCTGTATGTCGGGTCGGTCGAGACCGTCGCGGCGAAGATGGCCCGCGCGATCCGGGTGTTGGACGTGGGCCGTTTCGACATGATCTACTCCGCCGCCGGGACGGTCTCCGCCGCCGCGCGGATGCGGTCGGTCGAGCTGTACGGTACGCAGGTCATCCCACGGGTACGTGAGCTTCTGGCCGAGCAGCCCGGGGCCACCGCGCGGGTGGCACGATGACCTCCCAGGTCACCACCATCGGCATCCTGGGCGCCGGGAAGGTCGGCACCGTCCTGGCCCGGCTGGCCGTCGCCGCAGGCTACCGCGTCTTGATCTCCGGCTCTGGAGATCCTGCGAGGATCGCGCTGAGTACCGAGGTGCTGACCCCCGGGGCGACTTCGGCGTGGCCGACCGACGTTGCGGTGGCTGCGGACGTGGTGATCCTCGCGCTGCCGCTCGGCAAGCACCGCGAGCTCCCGGCAGACGAGCTGAGGGGAAAGCTCGTCGTGGATGCGATGAACCATTGGTGGGAGGTTGACGGCCCCCGCGACACGGTCGTCCCGTCCGGTGTGTCTTCGAGTGAGGCTGTGCAGCGGTTCCTGCCGGGCGCGCGTGTCGTCAAGGCCCTGAACCATATGGGCTATCACGATCTCGAGGACGAGGCTCGTCCGGCAGGGCGGTCCGGGCGCAAGGCGATCGCGGTCGCCGGCGACTCTCGCGAGGACGTTGCCGCGGTGTCACAGCTGATCGACACGTTCGGCTTCGACGCCGTTGCGATCGGCTCCCTCGCGGCCGGTGCCCGCCTGGAGCCCGGGACTGCTGCATTCGGAGCGAATGTCGAGGCCGCCGAGTTGCGAACCCTGACCGCAGCCGGCCGGGCTGATGGTGTGCGAGGCCCCGCGGAGAGCCGCCGCGAGAACCGGAGGAGGGTGGATGCGGTCAGTTGTCCCCGACTATCTGATTGAGGTGCTCCGGGATGTCGAATCGGACACCTCCGGGGAGCCGGCGGGATATATCCCCGAGCTCGCGACAGCTGATCCTGAGCGTCTCGCAGCGGTCTTCGCCACGGTCGACGGCACGGTCTACGGTGCCGGCGACGTCGATGTCGCGTTCACGATCCAGTCGATCTCGAAGCCCTTTGTGTACGCGATGGCGCTCTCCGATCGCGGCTTCGATCGGGTCCTCGACAAGGTCGGGGTAGAGCCGTCTGGGGAGGCGTTCAACGAGATCTCCCTGGAAAACGACACAGGGCGTCCCCGCAATCCGATGATCAACGCTGGCGCGATCACCGCTCACTCACTCGCCGGTCCGGAGAACCTGAAGCCCGTCGAGCGGGTCGACCGCGTGGTTCAGGGACTATCGGCGTTCGCGGGCCGCCAGCTGACGGTCGATGAGACGGTGTGCGCGTCCGAGATGGAGAACGCGCACCGCAACCTCGCCATCGCGCACATGCTCCGCAGCCACGGCATCCTCACCGAGGACCCGAGGGCCGTCGTCGATGGTTACATCCGTCAGTGCTCGGTGCTCGTGACCACCCGAGATCTGGCGATGATGGCGGCGACGCTGGCCAACCGCGGGGTCAATCCCCTCTCGAACGAGCAGGTGGTGGACGGGGCAGTGGTGCGCCAGGTGCTGAGCGTCATGGCCACCTGCGGAATGTATGACGCCGCTGGCGACTGGGCCACGCAGGTCGGCATTCCGGCCAAGAGTGGGGTGGCCGGTGGATTGATCGGTGCCCTCCCCGGTCAGCTCGGCATTGCCACCTTCTCGCCTCGACTGGACCGGCATGGGAACAGCGTGCGCGGAGTGTCGCTGTTCGAGCGGTTCTCGTCCGACATGGGGCTGCATGTGATGGAGGTCCCGCCGGCGGCGCGCGCGGTCGTGCGTTCCAATCGGGTACGAGGCGGCGGAGCGGACGCGACCCGGGTGCTCCGACTGCAGGGCGGAATTCGCTTCGCGGGAGCCGAGCGGATCGTTCGCGAGCTCGTGGCGACTGCACCTTCGGAGCGCCGAGTGGTGCTCGACGTATCTCTGGTGCACTCCATCGACGATGTCGCCCGACGAATGCTCCTGGAGGCCGCGCGTCGGCTCGCACTGGACGGTCACGAGGTCTATCTCGTAGATCCGGAGACGATGATCCCGGACCCGGATCCCGGCGACGGCGGCCGGCTCACGGTCATCGATGTCATTGATCACTTGCTACCAGGAAGGACCCCATGACCGCATCGATGGTCGAGAAGCCTGACTTCACCGGGCTGCGCGCGATGTACATCAACTGCACCCTCAACCGTTCTCCTGGCCGTAGCCACACGCAGGGGCTGATCGACCGCAGTGTGGCGATCATGGAGGCGAACGGGGTCAGCGTGGACCAGATTCGCGCCGTCGATCACGACATCGCCACCGGCGTGCGGCCCGATATGACCGAGCACGGGTGGGATACCGACGAATGGCCTGCGTTGCTGAGCCGGGTGCTGGCAGCTGACATCCTGGTCATCGCCGGGCCGATCTGGCTCGGCGACAACAGCTCGGTGACCCGTCGGGTGATCGAGCGGCTGTACGGTTACTCCGGCGTACTCAACGAGCATGGCCAGTACGCTTACTACGGGCGGGTCGGTGGGTGCCTGCTCACCGGCAACGAGGACGGCCTGAAGCACTGTGCGATGAGCATCCTCTACAGCTTGCAGCACATCGGCTTCACTGTCCCGCCGCAGGCCGACGCGGGTTGGCTCGGTGAGGTCGGGCCCGGGCCGTCGTACCTTGACGAGGGTTCCGGTGGGCCGGAGAACGACTTCACCAACCGCAATACGGCGTTCATGACCTACAACCTGCTCCACCTCGCGTCGATGATGCGTCGTGCCGGCGGGTTCCCGGCGTACGGCAACCAGCGCACGGCCTGGGACGCAGGAGTCCATCCGGATGCCGCCAACCCCGAGTACCGCTGACGCATCGGCCGGCCGAACCGAGGACCCGACCACGACGACCGCCGCCTTTCCGGCACGGCACGAAGAATGTGAGTTGCGATGACAAGCCCGGCAACGACGAGCTGGCCGAGCCTGCGGGTCTCGGACTGGACCGCCACCCGCGAGACCGTACACATGTGGACCCAGATCGTGGGCAAGATCCGCATGGCGCACGCTCCGTTTCTCAATCACTGGTGGCAGGTGACCCTGTACGTGAGCCCGCGCGGGTTGACCACGTCCGCCATCCCGTACGGCACGGGGGCCTTCGAGATCGAGTTCGACTTCCTCGGCCACCGGCTCGACATTCGCACCAGCAACGGCGGCGCGCGAAGCCTTCCGCTCCGGCCGATGCCGGTCGCCGAGTTCTACGCGCGGGTCATGGCCATGCTCGACGAGCTCGGGATCGAGGCACCGATCCGGCCGCGCCCCAACGAGGTCGACCCGGCGATTCCGTTCGCCGAGGACCACCAGCATGCCTCCTACGACGGCGAGGCGGCCGTCCTGTTCTGGCAGCAGTTGCTGCAGGCGAACCGTGTGATCGGGGAGTTCCGGTCACACTTCATCGGCAAGGTCAGCCCGGTGCACTTCTTCTGGGGCGGGATGGACCTCGCCTGCACCCGCTTCTCCGGCCGGTCGGCCCCACCGCACCCCGGGGGCGTGCCCAACTGCGGGGACTGGGTCATGGTCGAGGGTTACTCCCGGGAGCTGTCCAGCTGCGGGTTCTGGCCCGGCGGCGGCGAGGAGGGCGCCTTCTACTCCTACGCCTATCCCGAACCCGACGGGTTCGCCGCGCAGCAGGTCGGCCCCGACGGCGCGTATTTCAGTACCGAGTTCAAGCAGTTCCTGCTGCCGTACGAGGCCGCACGCACCGCGCCGGACCCGGACCGGGCGGTCGCCGAGTTCCTCCGCACCACCTACGAAGCCGCGGCGAATCTCGGGCACTGGGACCGCTCCGCGCTGGAGGACAACCCGTTGCGCTGGCACCAAACCCCTACCCGGTGAAGACCGGCAAGGTGACCGCACGATCGCCGCGTTACCGCCGGTCGGCCCGTTTCGGAGATGAGATCTGATGGAGGACACATGGTAGTGAATGTGAAGGATGCCCCAGAAGCCAAGCGGTACGAGGCGCGGGTCGAGGGAGAGTCCGAGGTCGCGGGCTTCGCGCAGTACATCCGCACCCAGGAACTCATCGCGTTCGTGCACACCGAGGTCTCGCCGAAGTACGAGGGCAGGGGAGTTGGGGCGGCCCTGGCCCGCGCCGGCCTCGACGAAGCCCGGGCCGCGAATCTGCTGGTCCTGCCCACCTGTCCATTCTTCGCGGGGTGGATCGCCCGGCACCCCGAGTACCAGGACCTGGTGTACCAGTCCCGCAGCAGGGTCAGCGACTGAACAGCCGGGCACGGCAGCGACGGAGAGTCGGAATGAGCAGCGGAACCGCGAAGAAGGCGTACGAGGGCCAGTCGATCACGGTGACCTTTGAGGCCCGGCGTTGCCTGCACGCCGCCGAGTGCGTCCGAGGCTTGCCGGAGGTCTTCGACCCGGGTCGGCGCCCGTGGATCCGGCCCGACGGTGCCGAGGCCGACCGCCTGGCCGAAGTGGTCCGGCGCTGTCCCTCCGGAGCGTTGCAGTACGAACTGGTAGACGGCGGGGCGGAGATCCCGGACCGGCCCACGCGGGTGACGCGCGAGTCCACCGGACAGTTGGTCCTGCGCGGTGAGTTGAGAGTGGACACATCGCAAGGCGTGCGCGCTGAGACCAGGGCCGTCCTGTGTGGGTGCGGGCAGAGCCGCCTGCAGCCGTACTGCGATCACACCGGGCCCTGCGGTCGGACGCCGCTTGGCTGACCCGACACCCGGCCTGTCGATTCCCAGGATGAGCCATGGGGCGAGCAGGTGGTCTGCATGGTGCACACCGACCGGCTGAGGATGAAGCACCCCGGACGCTGGGCCGCGCACCCGGCCGTCATGCCTCCGCCCGCGCGGCGAGGGCTGTGTTCATCGCCGTGAAGCCTGACTCGGTCGAGCGCAACACGCCGGGCAGCATCATCACGAGCAGTCCGGAGAAGCGCTCCGACTGGGTGAACCGGGTCGACTCGGTGGTGAGCGGTTCGAGGTCGAAGGAGTGCGCGCCGTCGAAGATGCCCGGGATGAGCAAACGGCCGAGCCACGCGAGCCGCCGCTCGGGCTCGACGGTGGTGACGGTGGGCGTGAAGCGGCGCGGCTTGGCCTCGGGAAGAGCGATGGTCACCGCCAGCCGGGATCCACGGGTCAGGCTGCCCTCGAGGCTCGTGATGAACGGGTTCCATTCCGGGTACGCAGCGGTGTCGGTGAGGATCGCCCACACGCGATCCGCGGGCGCGGCGATGTCGATCGTGTGGCTGACGGTGGGCATGATCGTCCTCTCGTGGTCTGGCCTGAGGGCGACTCGGTGGCCAAATCGGTTGTGCGACATTGGGTCGTATAATTTCAGGTTATGTCGGAATGAGGTCTTGCGATCCGAATTGCCATCGGTCACGGTCGGGTCACCAGACTCGCACCAGTGGCGGCAGTTCGCGTCAGTGGAGGCTACCGAGATCCGGACCGGTCGCACCGTGCTGGCAGGTTTGCTGGCAGATCGAGCACCGACGCTCGGCTGTTCGGTCTCCCCAGGGCTTCGGCCGTGGGTGCAGGTCTGGTCAGGGAAGCGGCAGATCCTTGAGCTGTCGGCGCGAGGTGATGCCGAGTTTGCGGAAGATGCTGCGCAGGTGCGCTTCGATGGTGCGTGGGCTCAGGAACAGCTGTGCGGCGATCTCCCGGGAGGTCGCCCCGGTGGCGACCAATCGGGCGATGTGCAGCTCGTGGGTGGTGAGGGCGTGGGCCGGCTGGGTGCCGCGTTTGCGTGGGTGTTCACCGGTGGCGCGCAGCTCGCGGGCGGCCCGCCCGGCGAACGCTTCTATCCCCATGTCCGACAGCAGTTGGTGGGCGGTGCGAAGTGTCCTGCGCGCGTCCTGACGGCGGCCTTCGCGGCGCAGCCACTCGCCGTATACGAGCTGAGCACGAGCCGCCTCGCTGGCCATCCGGGACTTCCCGAGCCGTTCGATCGCCTCGAGGTAGTGCTCCTCGGCCTCGGGTCCCGTGCTGGTCAGCGCCCGTGAGCGCGCCGCCAGGCCGAGCGCCCATGAGGTGCCGCACGCATCTGCGAGTGAGGTGAACTGCTCCAGTGCGAGCGCCGCTCGTGTCGGGTCGCCGGCGCGGACGGAAGCCTCGATGAGCTCGGGCAGGCCCGCGCTGCTGATCGACTGTTCGTCGGACCTGCACGCCTTCGTCGCCGCTTCCTGCGCGACCGAGTAGTTGCCCGACCCGTTGTGGAGCACCGCCATCGCGTACTGAGCCAGGGAGACATCCGTACCGCCCTCGGGGTAGATGTCCTCTTTGGCAATGATGGCGTTGAGGGCGGTGGTCTCGGCCTGGTCACCACGCCAGGCGTGGAGAATGACGCGAGCATGGTGCAGCGGCACGCCCCCGGTCGCCTGGGTGATTACCGTGGCCTCGGTGGCCAGCTCGTCGGCGTGGGCGAGATCGCCCATCAGGACCGAGGTGATGGACAGGAAGTTGAGTGCGGCGGGAAGCGTCGCCAGCGCCCCGGCCTCACGAGCGAGCTGGACGTTGCGGCTGGCCAGCACATGGAGCAGCTCGTCGTCGAGGACCGCCACGGCGTTGCGGCCGGCCAGCCACAGCCACCGGTCGCTCTGGCTGGACTGCACAGATTCCGCCTGCGGGCCGTCGCGGAACGCCTCCAGCGCGAGCCGTAGCCCCGGCACGCCCGCCGCATAGCCCCTGGTCAAGGTCGTCGCGAGCCCGTCGAGGAGCAGGTCCACCGGTCGCGGCGGCGCCTCGGGTGCGGGGTCGGCCAGGGCCGCTTCGGCGATGCGCACCGCGTCTCCCCCTCCGTTGATGATCGCCGCATCCAGCGCATGTAGGTAGGTCTCGCGGGAAAGCGCGGCGTCCAACGGGGCGAGTGCCTTGGCGGCATCCATCAGCATGCACGGCACCTCGGTGCCGCGGGTCAGGTGGAAAGCGATCTGGGCTCGCAACAGGTCGAGATGCGCGCGTTGCAGGGGATCCAGCGGCTCGAGCGGTGCCGCCGTGAGCAGTTCCAGCGCGCTTTCGGAAGCGCCGGCCTCGTGCTTGGCGCGGGCGGCTTCCAGCGTCCGCCGGGCACGGGTGGCGGGATCGGGGGTGAGGGTTGCCGCGCGTTGCAGGAACGCGGCTGTGGCGGCCAGCCCGCCACGGGCCCGTGCCCGGTCCGCCGACCGTTCCAGCTCCGCGGCGGCTTCCTCGTCGGTGCCCAGTACCGCTTGTGCGCGGTGCCAGGCGCGCCGGTCCGGGTCGGTCTGCGGGTGGGTGGCGGCGGCCAGCGCGCCGTGGGCGCGGCGTTTGTCGGGCGGTGTGGCGGCCCGGTAGACCGCCGAACGCGCCAACGGGTGACAGAACCGCACCCGGATATCGATCTCGAGCAACCCGGCGGCTTCGGCGGGTGCGGCCGCGTCGCGGGCGATCCTCAGCTCGGCGGCGGCGCGCCACAGCAACGCCACGTCGCCGGTCGGCTCGGCGGCGGCGACCAGCAGTAGCAGCTGGGTGTCGGGGGGCAGATCGCGGGAGCGGCGCCGGAATTCGTCCTCGACGCGGTGCGGGACGCTGAGGGCGTCGGGCCGCCCGAACCCGCCGGCCAGCTGGGTGGGCGGCGTGCTGCGGGAGAGTTCCAGCAGCGCCAGCGGGTTGCCGCGGGCCTCGGCGACGATCCGCTTACGGACCTCGTCGTCCAGCGGGGTGCGGACCGCGGCCGCCAGCAGCGCTTCGGCATCGGCGTCGCCGAGCCCGTCCAGACGCAGTTCTGGCAGTCCGCAGAGCGGGTGACCCTCGCTCGTGCTGGCGTCTCGTAGCGCGAAGACCAGCGCGATCCGCTCGGCTGCCACCCGGCGTGCCACGAACGCCAGGACCTGCGCGGAGGACTCGTCCAACCATTGGGCGTCGTCGACGAGGCACAGCAGCGGCTGTTCCTCGGCGATCTCGGCGAGCAGATTGAGGGTGGCCAGCCCGACCAGGAACCGGTCCGGTGCCGCCCCGGCGCGTAAGCCGAGCGCCACGCCGAGGGCGGCCTGCTGAGGTTCGGGTAGCGCATCCGTGTGGTCGAGCAGTGGCGCGCACAGCTGGTGCAGGCCGGCGAAGGCGAACTGCGTCTCGGACTCCGCTCCGACCGACTGCTCGACTCGGAACCCCAACGGACCCGCGGTGTCGCGGGCGTGCTCCAGGATCGCGGTCTTCCCGATGCCCGCTTCCCCGCGCACCACGAATGCCCCGCTACGACCGGTCTGTGCCTGAGCGAGTAGGTGTTCGACGGCCTCGTGCTCTGCACGCCGGCCCAGAAGGTTCGCCAGTTCGCTCTCACCTGAGTCCGTCGCAGCGTACAAGGAGCTTGGAACGTAGGTAATTATCACCGACGCGAACCGCGGCTGCCAGAGCAGGGCCTCCACCGTGGCCGGGCCGCCGGGTGGCCGGCGCCCGCCGGCGCCGTTGCTGGTCCTGGCCGGCCGCAGGCAGCGAGGACCCACCTCGCGCCACCGAACGGGCGTCCTCGACGATGGCGGCGGCCCTGCTGGTAGCGGCCGAGGTCGGCGGCGGTGACGGGGCGCCCATCTTCAAGATCGCCGAGTCCGCCTTCACCCGGCATCAAGCAGGCGGCAGCGCGCTGGCGGTAACAGCTAAGGGGCTCATACCGACGCGAAGGTGCCGGCGCTTGCGGGAGCCTGGTGTCAGGACAGCGCGGACACCACCACTGAGTATCCGGCGACAGAAGGAAAGCGATCATGGGATTCATCGCCGTCGGGAACGAGAACAGCACCCCGATCGAGCTGTACTACGAGGATCAGGGTGCAGGTCAGCCGGTTGTCCTCATCCACGGTTATCCGCTCAACGGCCACAGCTGGGAGCTTCAGACGCGCGAGCTGCTCGCTGCCGGGTACCGGGTGATCACCTACGACCGCCGCGGCTTCGGGCGCTCGTCGAAGGTCGGTTCCGGCTACGACTACGACACATTCGCCGCTGACCTGAACACCGTGCTGGAGACGCTCGACCTGCGCAATGTCGTCCTGGTCGGATTCTCGATGGGCACCGGTGAGCTGGCCCGCTACGTCTCGCGGTACGGCCACCAGCGGGTGGCGAAGCTGGCGTTCCTCGCCTCACTCGAACCGTTCCTGGTCGCCCGCGATGACAACCCAGAGGGCTTGCCGCAGAAGGTCTTCGACGGGATCGAGGCCGCGGCGAAAGGTGACCGCTACGCCTGGTACACGCAGTTCTTCTCGGACTTCTACAACCTCGACGAGAACCTCGGCAGCCGGATCAGCCAGGAGGCGGTCACCGGCAGCTGGAACGTCGCCGTCTCCAGCGCGCCAGTGGCGGCCTACGCCGTCGTGTCCTCCTGGATCGAGGACTTCCGCGACGACGTCGAGGCGGTCCACGCCAGTGGCAAACCGGCCCTGATCCTGCACGGCACCGCCGACAACATCCTCCCCATCGACGCCACCGCCCGGCGTTTCCGCCGGGCACTTCCCGATGCCGAGTACATCGAGATCGAAGGCGCCCCACACGGACTTCTCTGGACCCACGCCGAAGAGGTCAACGCCGCCCTGCGCACCTTCCTGGGCTGAGCCGACCGGAAGGGGCAACGCGCGAAGACCAGGGAAGGAACCACCTATGGGCGAGACGCCGATGTCGGCACGGAACGAAGCTCCCGATGATCCCCGCACCGCGGCGACCACCGGGCTGCGGCGGCGATGGCGCTGGATCGCCTCCGGCGTCGTGCTGGTGCTCGTGGCCGCGATCGGTGTCGGTGCTGCGGTCTTCCAGTTCGGCCTGCCGTGGTGGATGGGGGAGGGAGATCGCAATCACAAGTACGAAAGCGACGTCGGCTCCCAGCGCTACCAGGTTCACCTGCCGCCACAGTACGACGGCACGACCCGGTTGCCGGTGATCATGGCGATCCACGGATGCGGGATGTCCGGGTACGGGTGGAACTCGATGAAGTTCACGACGCAGTTCAACGATCTGGCCGACCGCGAGGGCTTCATCGTTGTCTATCCGACGCAGCGCATCTTCCGCAGCGCGATCAACTGCTGGAACTCGGCTGACCCGCGGGAACAGCACCGCTACGACGGGGAACCCGCGCTGCTCGCAGGCGTGGCCCGGGAGGTGGTCGAGGATTACCACGCGGACCCGGACCAGGTGCACGTCGCCGGCGCGTCGTCCGGTGCGGGGGCCGCCGTCATCCTCGCGGCGACCTATCCCGACGTGTTCGCGACCGCGACGTCGGTCGCCGGTGGCGAGTATGGGCTGAACCAGGTGGACGCGGACGACCCCGGCGCCACCCCGCCGGAGTACACCGCACGTCAGGCGTGGTCCCAGATGGGCGACCGGGCGCGGCAGGTGCCGCTGCTCGTCATCCAGGGCGAGGATGATGACGTGGTCCCACCAATCGTCGCCACTCGCCTCGTCGAGCACTGGACCGCGGTGAGCGACCTCGTCGACGACGGTCTGCTCAACGAGAGTTTGGACCTGGTCACAGAGACGACGACGGTGCCCGGGGAACCGGGCAGGCATGCGTACACGCACACCACCATCACCACGCCTGACGGCACGTCTGTCGTCGAGTCGTACCTCGTCCGTGACATGGGGCACGTCTGGCCAGGACCTGCCGGCGACGGCCTCTTCACCGATCGCGCCGGTCCGGACGCCAGCGCCATCGTCTGGGACTTCGCCCGGCGCCACCCGAAAGGTCCACCGGTAGCTGGGCGCTGATGCCTGGTTGGCGCGGCGTGAGCATGCTCGGGGCGGCGCTGCTCCGCGCCTGGCCGGTTCGGCGGGCCCCCACCACGGCACGGACCTCGGTATCCTGCTCGCGTACACCGAGCGGGTGAGGAGCGCACTGGTGCCCGCCTCGCCCGCTGCGCCGAGTTGCGCCCGATGAGGCGCGGGTTTTCCGAACCCTCGGTGCCGCCGACAATCCGACCGCGTCGCCGCGATCCGGCACGCGAGCAGGTACGGCGAGGCCGCACGAGCCGTGCGAGCAGGTACGCGAAGGGACGCCGAGGTGAGTACGACAGGCACGATCGCGGATCGCGACTGGCCGAGGGCGCGTATCGCCGTCCTGCGCGACGCGGTCGGGGTGGGCGTGGCCGTCGGTGCCCTCGGGCTCTCCTTCGGCGCGCTGTCGGTGCTGGCCGGCTTCTCCGTCGCGCAGACCTGCGCGCTGTCGCTGCTGATGTTCTCCGGCGCGTCGCAGTTCGCCGTGATCGGGGTGCTGGGTGCCGGCGGTGGCGCACTGACCGGCGCGGCCACGGCAACCCTGTTGGGGGTGCGGAACAGCCTCTACGGCCTGAATCTGGCGTCCCTGTTACGGCTGCGGGGGGTGCGCCGTCTGGTCGGCGCCCACCTGGTGCTGGACGAGAGTTCGGCGATGGCGACGGCCCGCGACGACCCACGTGAGGCACGTCTGGCGTTCTGGGCCACCGGGGTCGCCGTCTTCGTCCTCTGGAACATCGCCACGCTGGGCGGTGCGCTCGGCGCGCACGTGCTGCCCGACCCGGAGGCACTCGGGCTCGACGTGGCCGCACCGGCCGCGTTCGTCGCCCTGCTGCTGCCACGGTTGCGTGGCCGGCGGCTCTGGGCACTCGCGGTCGCCGCGGCCGTGCTCGCGCTGATCATGGTCCCGTTGTTGCCGGCCGGGACACCGGTGCTGGTGGCCGGGCTGACCGCCATCGTCGCGGCGTTGGCCGCCCGTCGGGCGGGTGGCCGCTGATGTGGACGGCGATCCTGCTGGGAACCCTCGGGGTGTACCTGCTCAAGCTGGTCGGGCTCTGCGTACCGAAGTCGGTGTTGGAGCAGCCGCAGGTGCAGCAGGCGTCGGCGTTGCTGCCGGTGGCGCTGCTGGCCGCCCTGGTGGCGGTGCAGACCTTCGCCACCGGCCACGAGCTGGTGCTCGACGCGCGCGCTGCCGGATTCGCCGTCGCCCTGCTGGCGGCGTTGCTGCGGGCACCGTTCCTGCTGGTCGTAGCCCTGGGCGCCGGCACCGCGGCGGTGCTGCGTCTGATCGCTTAGCGACACCGGATGTTCGTCCCCGGTGTCCGGTACGAATAGTCCTGATGACCATACGAGTGCTGAAGGGAGACGGAGCGGCGGGCCACCGACGGCCGCCCTCCCCACCAACCTATGGGTATTGATCACCACGGCCGGACCCAACGGCTGGACTGGGCGGACGTCACACTCCGGGAGTGGGACTGTACGGTCCTGTGGTCGGATCCGGCGGATCCCGAGCAGGGCATCGTGTTGGACCGCTCCGCGTTCTACCCCGGCGGTGGCGGTCAGCCGCCGGACCACGGCGTGTTGATCTGGCAGGGCGTGCAGACCCGGATCGTCGGCACTCGAAAGGGCGACGACCTCCACCTGTTACCCGCGCCGGGAGATCCGGTGCCTCCGGTCGGCACCACGGTGACCGGTGCGATCGACGACGACCGCCGTAGCTCGCTCATGCGTACCCACTCGGGCCTGCACGTGCTCTGCGGCACCGTCTTCCGCGACTTCAACGTCCTGGTGACCGGGAGCAACATGGAGCCCGGTGAGGCCCGGATGGACTTCAACCTGCCGGAGGTGCCGCCGGGCTTCAAACAGAGCCTGGAGGATGCGGTGAACGCCGAGATCGCCGCGGACCGCAAGATCGTTGTTCGGATGCTCTCCCGGGACGAGGCCGACGCCACCCCCGACCTGGTACGCACCCAGTTCAAGGCACCTCCGGAGCTGCCCCAGGTACGGGTGGTGGACATCGTCGGCCTCGACGTGCAGGCCGACGGCGGTACCCACGTGGCCTCGACCGGCCAGATCGGCCGGGTCACCGTCACGAAGGTGGAGAGCAAGGGCCGCCAGAACCGGCGGGTCCGCATCAGACTGGCGTGACGGCGCACCGTGGACCGGCCGGTACCGATCCCACCGAGCTGTACCGGCTCCGGGACGGGTTGTACGCTGCCGACCTGCTGATCGCGGTCGTCGCGGAGCTGGATCTGTTCAGCTGGCTCGACCGGTACGAGCGCGAGCACGACGACCTGGCCCGGATCGAGCAGGTGTGCGGCGCGCACCGTCTCGATCCGCGGGCGGCCGACGTGACGATCACCTATCTGGTCGCGCGTGGGCTGCTGGCCCGCGTCGGAGATCGGATCACGCCGACCCGGGTCGCCCGGGAGCATCTGGTCGGCGGCTCACCGTACGACCTGCGGGCCTACTACGCCTCGCTGCGCGAGCGGCCCACCTGTCGGGAGCTGCTCGCCGTCCTCCGTTCCGGGCGACCCGCCGCGTGGGCCGGTGCCGGCAGCGCCGGGGCCTGGTCGGATCGGCTGGCGTCGCCGGAGTTCGCGGCGTCGATCACGGCAGCGATGGATGCGCGGGGTGCCTATCTGGGCCCGGTGCTGGCCGAGACGCTCGCCGACCTGCCGGCCCGAGCCGTTCTGGATCTCGGGGGCGGTTCCGGTGTCTACGCCGCCGCGCTGGTGGACCGGAATCCCGGCCTGCGGGCCGATGTCTTCGAACGGCCGCCGGTGGACGACGTCGCCCGCACCCTGCTGGCCGGACGCGGCTACGCGGACCGGGTCGGTGTGGTCTCCGGGGACATGTTCGCCGGACTGCCCGGCAGGTACGACATCCACCTGTACTCGCACGTGCTGCACGACTGGGGAACCGGCGAGGTGCGGCGGCTCCTGGCCAACTCGGCTGCCGCACTGCCGGCGGGCGGCTGGGTGGTCGTACACGACACACACATCGACGTCGAGCGGTCCGGTCCGCTGCCGGTGGCGGAGTACTCGGTGCTGCTCATGCACTCGACCCCCGGCAAGTGCTGGTCGGTGGCGGAACTCGGCGAGATGTTCGCCGAGACCGGCTTCGACTACGTGGACTGTCGGCCGACCGCGGCCGACCGCACCGCCGTCATCGGCCGCCGGACCGACCGATGACGGCGGTGCACCTCAGTCCGGCCGCGCGCTTGATGATTGTCCGGCCGTAGTCGCAAGGTGATCCGGCCGTCGGCTGGCGATGATCAGGCCGGTGCCGGCTGCGATCCGCGCCGGGACGAGTCGGGGGTCGTCGGCCAGGGTTCGCTCGACCCGCAGCACCGTGGCGCGGTGCTGCGGATCGGGGTAGCGCCCCAGGTCCATGTCGTCGACGACGAGCAGTCCACCGGGCGTCAGCGCGTCGATCGTCAGATCGAGGCCGGTCCACTTGCCGGCCACGGCGTCCGCGAAGATGAGATCGAACTGGCCCAGCGTGGGCAGCAACGCCTCGGCGTCACCGGTGTGGACCGTGACGTACGGCGGCCAGTCGTCCGCCCGGACGGCCGCGGCCAGGGACTCGTCCAACTCGACCGTCTCCAGCCGCGCGTCGCCGCGCCGGCCGAGCCCCGCTGCCAGCCAGGCGGTGCCGACACCCGTACCGGTGCCCAGTTCCAGGATCCGACCGTCCGGTGGGACCGCTGCCGCCAACGTCGCCAGCAGCGGGCCGACCGGGTCCTCGCAGACGCCCGGGAAGCCGAGTTCGGAGGCGCGGGCGAGGGCGCGGTGCACCCGGGCGGGTACCTCGGTGTGGAACGGCATGGACTCACCTTCGGTCTCGGGCGTGGCACGCGGTCAGCCGTGGCGGGTGGGGCGGTAGACGAGTTCCTGGGTGCGGCCGTCGAGGGTCCGGCTCTCGATCAGCTCCAGGTCGAAGTCGGCCGCGTCCTGGAAGATCGGTTCCGTGCCGGTCTGACCCGTGATCACCGGGAAGATCGTCACCTGGACGCGGTCGACCAGACCGGCGGCCATCAGGGCCCGGTTCATCGACAGGCTGCCGTGCGACCGCAGGGGCACCTCGGACTCCTTCTTCAGCCGGGCGACGACGTCGACGGCGTCCCCACGCGCGATTGTCGCGTCCGGCCAGTCGAGGGGCCCGTCGAGGGTGGACGACACCACCGTGGCCGGCAGGTGGCGCATCCGGGTGACCCAGGCGTCCCGTACCTCGGACTCGTCGGTGCTTTCGGCCAGCAACCGCGCGAAGACCCGGTACGTGTCGGCGCCGAACACCATGCGCTGTGGCGGGTCGTACGCGGCCAGGCGATGGGCGAGCAGTTCGGGGCCCTGCTTGCCCCAGTCTCCGCGATGGGTGCCGAAGCCGTCGAGGCTGGAGAAGACGTCGAAGGTGTAGGTGGCGGTCATGATGGTCTCCTCGGGTGGGTGAGTTCGGTGCGACGCCGCTCCAGGTAGGCGCGTTCGGTCTCGTTGGTGGCCAGCGCGATGGCCTCGTCGTAGGCGGCCCGGCTGGCGGTGTGCTGGCCGAGCCGGGCCAGCAGTTCGGCGCGGGTGGCGGGCAGCCGGTGGTAGCCGGGGAGGTCGATCTCCGCCAGCGCGGCGAGGGCCACCGCCGGTCCGTGCACCTCGGCCACCGCGACCGCACGGTTGAGCGCGACGACCGGGGTCGGTACCAGCGCGAACAGTTGGTCGTACAGTGCCAGGACCTGTCGCCAGTCGGTGGCGGCGCCGTCGGTGTGCACCGCGCCGATCGCGGCCTGGATCTGGTACGGCCCGGGCCGGTTGCGCCGCAGGCAGCGGCGGACCAGGTCGTGGCCCTCGGCGACGAGCGTCCGGTTCCACAACGACCGGTCCTGCTCGGCCAGCGGCACCAGGTCGCCGGCCGGGCCGAGTCGGGCCGGCCGGCGCGCCTCGGTGAGCAGCAGCAGGGCGAGCAGACCGAGCACCTCGGGCTCGTCGGGCATCAACGCGGCGAGTTCCCGGGCGAGCCGGATCGCCTCGGCGCACAGGTCCGTCCTGATCAGCGGACCGGCGGTGGACGTGTAGCCCTCGTTGAACATCAGGTAGAGCACGGTGAGCACCGGTGGCAGCCGATCCGGCAGCTCGTGCTCGGCGGGCACCCGGTACGGGATGCCGGCGTCACGGATCTTCTTCTTGGCGCGCACGATCCGCTGGGCTACGGTCGCCTCCTGGATCAGGTAGGCCCGGGCGATCTCCGGTACGTCCAGGCCACCGAGCAGGCGCAGCGTGAGGGCGGTACGCGCGTCGGGGGCGAGCGCCGGGTGGCAGCAGGTGAAGATGAGTCGTAGCTGGTCGTCGCGCACCGGTCCCACCTCCTGGGGTTCGTCCTGTTGGTGCAGCAGCAGGGCCTCGGCGTGCCGGGCCTCGCGGGTCGTCTCCCGGCGGAGCCGGTCGACGGCCCGGTTGCGGGCGGTGGTCACGATCCAGGCGCCCGGGTTCGGCGGCAGGGTCTGCCACTTCTGCAGCGCCGTGGCGAAGGCGTCCTGGACCGCCTCCTCGGCGAGGTGAAGGTCGCCGAGGAGGCGGGTCAGGGTGGCTACGCAGCGGCCGTACTCCGCGCGGTAGACGCTCGCCAGGTCCATCTCGGGTGACCGGCTCCTCAGGCCTGGGACAGGTCGTCGAAGGGGCGCACCTCGACCGGGCCGCAGGCCGCCGCGCACTTCTCGGCCCAGGCGAGGGCCTCGTCCAGGTCGGCGCACTTGAGCACCCAGAAGCCGGCGATGTGTTCCTTCGTCTCGGCGAACGGCCCGTCGCTCATGGTGGTGGCGCCGTTTTCGTTCCGGACGACGGTGGCGGTGTCCGGCGAGCGGAGTCCGCCGCCGAAGACCCAGGCACCGGCGGCCTGCATCTCGTCGTTGATCCGCCCGGTCTCCCGGAACATGGTCTGCATCTCCTCCTCGGACGGCTCCGGCGCGCCCTCGACGAAGTGCACGGACAGCAGGTACTGCTTCATGACGATCCTCCGGTGGTTCGATGGGTTGGTGGGATCAGGCGGCCAGGCGCCGCGCGACAGCGGGGATCACGATCGCGGCCGCGACCAGGTGGGTGAGCATCAGCAGCGCCTTGGTCGCCGGACTGGCGTCGGCGATCACGTCCGGCACCAGCGACAGCATCGTCAGCACCACCGTCGTACGGACGAAGGCACGCCGGGGATGCCGGGCGAAGCGGGACAGCAGCGCGGCGATGGCCACGCCGATCAGCGAGAAGACCGTGGTCAGCACGCCGAACCCGGCGACCGGGATGGGGGCTCCGCCCACGTCGAGGCTGATGCCCGCCGCGTTGCCGGCGGCGGCGACGGCCATCGTGGCGGCGCTGGCGGCAGCCGTGGCGACGACGCCGGTTCCGATGGTCGACGTAGTGGCGCGGGTCGTGTTCGCGGTGGTGCTCATCGTGCCCTCCAGGCGGCGTGTGTCCCGGCTCGGTGCCGGGCTCTCACCACAGCTACGAAGAGGACCAGCCCCGATCGACAGGTGTGTCAAGATTTTTTCGAGGAGTTCAGTCCGCCGGTGCGGGCCGGGCCTTCTGCGGATGAAACGTCTCGTGGCGGGCCAGCATGGCGACGAACTCGCCGATCTTCCGTTCGCGGGTCTCGGCCCGCTTGACGGCGTTGAGGCGGTAAATGAGAGCGAACCGGTTGGTCTTGGTGAGGACGTCGAACATGGCCTGGGCGGCCGGGTCGGCCGCGATGGCGGCCAGGAGGTCGGCCGGCACCTCGGCCTCCGACGGCGGGGCGTAGGCGGCCGCCCACCGGCCGTCCGCCTTCGCGGCCTCCACCGCGGCGCGACCAGACGGCCGCATCCGCCCCTGCGCCTCCAGCCGGGCGACGTGGGTCACGTTCCGCTGCGACCAGGAACTGCGCGGCCGGCGAGGGGTGAACCGGATCCAGGAGGTCTGGTGATCCTGTCTCCGGGCCTGCCCGTCGATCCAACCGAAACACAGGGCCTCGTCGACGGCCTGCTGCCAGGTGAGGGTGGTGACCGAGCCGCCCTTCTTGGTGAGGGCCAGCCAGACGCCGGGTGAGGTGGCGTGGTTGGCCGACAACCAGGCACGCAGGGCGTCGGCGTCCGCGACGATCAACTCATCCAGCTCAGCGCTCGCCATGACGGCAGACTAGTGCGGCACCCGGACATGTTCGCGCCGCCCGGACCCGCGAACCTGGCCGGACGCCGCCGCCTCGGCAGGTGACCGTGCTCGGGCGGGTAGCGTCGGCAGCATGTCGTTCGAGGCCATCGGGGCGCTGCGGGAGCCGGTGCGCCGGGCAGTCTATGAGTACGTGGTCGCGCGGGCGGAGCCGGTGAACCGTAACGAGGTGGCCGAGGCGGCGGGCATCGGGCGTACCCTGGCCGCCTTTCATCTGGACAAGCTGGCCGAGGCGGGGCTGCTGGAAACGGCCTACGCGCCGCGCAGCGGTGGGCCAGGCGCGGGCCGGCCGGCCAAGCTGTACCGGCGGTCGGCCGCCGAACACGCGGTGACGCTGCCGCCGCGCGACTATCGGTTGTTGGCCGATGTGCTGGCGAGTGCGGTCGAGCGATCCGGTGTGGAACCGGCGGTCCACGCGGCAGCGCGCGAGCTGGGTGCGAAGCTCGCCGGCGGCGAGGTGTACGCGCGCCTGGGGACACTCGGCTACGAGCCGTTCGCGGACGCCGACCAGACGATCCGGCTGCGCAACTGTCCGTTCCACGCGCTGGCCGAGGCGTATCCCGCGCTGGTCTGCGGGTTGAACCTGGCCCTGCTCGACGGCCTGGTGGGCGACCGTGACTGGGACGTCCGGATCGACCCCGGGCCGACCGGGTGCTGCGTCGTGATCCGTTCTAAAGACAATCAGGATTGACATAGAACATAGGCTTGGTCGCATGGCCGACCATCACCTGGCGCAACTGAACATCGCCCGACTCCGCGCCCCGCTCGACAGCCCCGAGATCGCCGACTTCGTCGCCCAACTCCCGGAGATCAACGCCCTGGCCGAGCGCTCGCCCGGCTATGTCTGGCGACTGCAGGACGTGTCCGGTGACGCGACCGCGCTGCGGCCCTTCGGGCCGGACATCATCGTGAACCTGACCGTCTGGCAGTCGGTCGAGTCGCTGCGCGCCTTCGTGTACCGGACCGCGCACCTGGAGCCGATGCGCCGGCGCCGGGAGTGGTTCGTCCCGCTCGACCGCCCCCACCTCGTGCTGTGGTGGATTCCCGCCGGCGTCCTGCCGACCATCACCGAGGCCGCCGACCGGCTGGAACTGCTGCACGACGGCCCGTCGCCGGAGGCGTTCACCCTTCGTGAGCCGTACCCCGCGCCCGGCCAGGAAGTCGTCGATCCTGTCGGGTGACCAGTTGGTGACGTAGAACGTCAGGCGGACGACGTCCGAAAAGCGGGCGCCGCCGCCGGCCAGACCACGCGCCGTGTTGCGCAGTGCCTGGCTGACCTGGCCCCGGAGGTCGGCCGCGACCGGCTGCCCGGCCTCGTCGCGGCCGATCTGACCGGCCACGTGGACCTGACGTGACCCGGTGGCGACCGCGACGTGGTGGTAGGGGACCGGCCGCATCATGCCCTGCGGGGAGTGGAGCTGAACACCCATCGAACTTCCTTCCTCGGACCAATTCGGTATCTCCTTGATACCTGGTGCATTCAGGAAACTTCAACGAGACTGGGTGTCATGGCAGATACCGACCCCCACGCGGTGGAACGTCTCGCGCTTCCGCTGCCGCACCGGGAACTCCTGGACCAGGTCCTGGACAAGTGGTCACTCGCGGTGCTCGACCGGCTCTGCGTACAACCTACGCGGTTCAATGAGCTGCGCCAGGCGATTCCGCCCGTCTCGCAGAAGTCGTTGAGCGCCACACTGCGCCGACTCGAACGCAACGGCATCGTCGAGCGTCGGGTCGTCTCGTCGCGACCGGTCGCCGTCGAGTACCGCATCACCCGACTCGGCAAGACCCTCCGGGAGCCGATCGACGTCCTCCTCGACTGGGCCGACAACCACCTGGGCGCGATCGAGGCGGCGCGCCGGGCGTACGACGCCGCCACCGCGACCACCACGTGAGGCGTGGGCGTCGAGTGCGGCGGCGCGTCGACCGGTCGCCCGGCCGGTCCGGTCGTCGAGCACGTAATCGACGCGGGTAGCGTGAGGCGATGCAGGGCGCAGGGCCTCGACGCGGCGCTGACCGGAACGTCGTACGCGAGGTGAACCGATCGCTCGTGCTCGCCGCCCTCAGAGCGGGCGGACGGATCTCGCGAGCCGGCATCTCGCGGGTCACCAGGCTGGCCAAGCCGACGGTTTCCGCGATCGTCGACGAGTTGATCGCCGACGATCTGGTGCGAGAGGTCGGCCGAGGGGCCGCAGCGGTCGGTGGCGGCCGGCCACCGATCCTGCTGGAGTTCAACGCCACCTCGCACCTGGTGGTCGGCGCGCACATCGGCGCCCGGCGTACCACGGTGGCGGTCAGCGACGCCGACGGGCTCGAACTGGGGCGGCGCGAGTTCGACACTCCGGCCGGCGAGCCCGGGGCGGTGCTGCGGGAGGTAGCGACGCAGGCGACGCTCGTCGTCGGGTCGGCGGTCCCGGACGGGCGGACCGCCGCGGTCGGTGTGGTACTGCCCGGGCTCACCGACTTCCACAGTGGTGTCTGCCTGCTGGCACCGAACCTCGGGTGGCGCGACGTACCCGTCGGTGAGACGTTGACCGCCCTGCTGGACGTGCCGGTGTATCTGCACAACGCCGGTCAGGCGGCGGCGGTGGCGGAGCACCTCGAAGGCGTCGGCGGCCAGGTCGGTGACCTGGCTTTGCTGTACGTCGGTACCGGTCTGTCGGCGGCGGTGCTCTGTGCCGGACAGGTGCTGTACGGCACCGGCGGCACGGCCGGCGAGATCGGACACTGCCGGGTGCCGGGCAGTACCGTGCCGTGCAACTGCGGGAACATCGGCTGCCTGGAGACGGTGGCGTCCGGGCCGGCACTGGTCCGGTTCGCGCGGGAGGCGATCGCTGCGGGTCGATCGTCCGTGCTGGACGACGGGTTCGGCGTGCCGGACGTGGCCGACGCCGCCCGCTGCGGTGACGCCGTGGCGTCCGAGGCGGTGGCGGAGTTGGGTCGCAACCTTGGCCTGGCCGCGTCGTGGGTCATCAACGCGTACAACCCGGCGATGCTGGTCCTCGGTGGCGGCCTCGCCGCGATCTCCGATCTGCTGCTGCCCCACCTCCGGGCGACGGCGACGCAGTGGGCGCTCGGTCCGGCCCGGCGTGCGGTGCAGATCCGGGCTTCCACACTCGGTCGGGACGCGGAGGTACGCGGGGCGGTGTTGCTCGCGTTGCAGCACTCCGCGACGTACGACCGGGTGGTGTTCCGTTCCTGATCAGGCGCGGTGGCATCGTGCCGACCAGTTTGGAAGGGCGTTGAACTAACTGGCCGATGTCCGTAGAGTCGGCCCCGGCAGCGTCGCTCGAGTGCCGTTGAACCATCGGCACCTGACCCTGTGGGGGTGCGATGGCACTGGTTGCGGGCGTCGACTCGTCCACCCAGTCGACAAAGGTCGTGGTGTGCGACGCGGACACCGGCGAGGTGCTCCGCGAGGGTCGTGCCGCGCACCCCGACGGGACCGAGGTCGACCCGCACCTGTGGTGGGCCGCCTTCGAGCGGGCGAGTGCCGGTCTGCTGGACGGGGTGGCCGCCATCGGCGTCGGCGGGCAGCAGCAGGGCATGATCTGCCTAGACGACGCGGGCGAGGTGGTCCGTCCCGCCCTGCTGTGGAACGACACCCGATCGGCGCGCGCCGCGGTCGACCTCACCGGCGAGTTCGGTGGCCCGCAGGCGTGGGCCGATGCGGTCGGGCTGGTACCGGTGGCCAGCTTCACGGTCACCAAACTGCGCTGGTTCGCCCGCGCCGAGCCGGAACTCGCCGCCCGGACCAGCACGGTGCTGCTGCCGCACGACTGGCTCACCCACCGGTTGCGCGCGGGCGGGGGAGAACCGACGACCGATCGCGGTGAAGCGTCGGGCACCGGGTACTGGTCACCGGCGACCGGCGAGTACCGGCGGGATCTGGTGAAGCTCGCCTTCGGTCGGGACGTGGCGCTGCCCCGGGTCGCTGGGCCCGCCGAGACGGTCGGCGAGACCGCGTCCGGCGCGATCCTCGCCGCCGGCACCGGCGACACCATGGGCGCGGCACTCGGCGTCGGTCTGCGGACCGGCGACGTGGTGGTGTCGCTGGGCACCTCCGGGTGCGCGTTCGGGCTGAGTGAGGTGCCGACCGCCGACCCGAGTGGTCTGGTGGCCGGCTACGCCGACGCGACCGGCCGGTTCCTGCCGCTGGTGTGCACGCTCAACGCGGCGCGGGTGCTGGTCGCGGTCGCCGACCTGCTGGGCCGCTCGCTTGCCGAACTCGACGAACTGGCACTCGCGGCGCCGCCCGGCGCGGACGGGTTGACGCTCCTGCCGTACCTGGACGGGGAGCGCACCCCCAATCTGCCCGACGCCCGCGGACTGCTCGCCGGGCTGACCCGGGCGAACGCGTCGGCGGCGCACCTCGCGCGGGCCGCGGTCGAGGGCATGCTCGGTGGCCTCGCCGAGGCTCTCGACGCCCTGCGGGCCCAGGGTATTGCGGTGGATCGGGTGCTGCTGGTCGGTGGTGCGGCCAGGTCACGCGCGGTGCGGGCGATCGCGCCGGCACTGTTCGGCACCCCGGTGAGCGTGCCGAGTCCCGGCGAGTACGTCGCGCTCGGCGCGGCGCGTCAGGCGGCCTGGGCGCTGTCCGGTGCCGCCGAACCGCCGCACTGGCCGGTCGCGGCCGAGGAGGTCGCCGCCGCCGGCACCCCGCAGGTGTACGACCGCTACGTCGACATCCGCCACCGGGCGCTCCGGCTGCTGACCTGACGCCGCACCGCACATGGAAAATTCGGGTTAGGGTCGCCTATCCTAACCTCGTGCATCGGCCTCTGCTCTCGTTCGCGAGCGTCTCCGTGCGGCACGAGTTGCCCCAGCACGGCGACTTGCCCCAGCACGGCGACGAGAACGTGGTCCACTACGGACGCCCCAGCCCGGACGAGGTCTCGTTCGAGGTCCGGCGGGGTGAGGCGGTGCTGCTGCTCGGGCCCTCGGGTTGTGGCAAGTCGACCCTGACCCTGACCAGCAACGGGCTGATTCCGAACGTGGTGACCGCCCAGGTGGCGGGCACCGTGGAGGTCTCCGGTCGGTCGGTCGCCGACCATCCGGTGCCGACCTTCGCCGGGGACGTCGCGATGGTCTTCCAGGATCCCGACGCGCAGGTGGTGATGGCCACGGTGCTCGACGAGGTCTGCTTCGGCCCGGAGAACCTGCGGCTGCCCGCCAGCGAGGTGCTCGTACGGGCCGAGGAGGCGTTACGGACGGTCGGCCTGTGGGAGCGGCGCCACGACGATCCGAGTCACCTGTCCGGCGGCGGTCGGCAACGGCTGGCCATCGCCTGCGCGCTCGCGCTGCGGGCACCGCTGCTGGTCCTGGACGAGCCCACCGCCAATCTCGACCCGGTAGGTGTCGAGGAGGTGCACGCCCTGCTGCGGCGGATCGTCGCGACCGGCGAACGCGGCGTCCTGCTCGTCGAGCACAACCTGGACACCGCCGTCGAACTGGTCGACCGGGTGGTCGTACTGGACCACAACGGTCGGCTGATCCTGGACGGACCGGTTCGGCAGGTGCTCACCGAGCACGCCGACCGCCTGCTGCGGCTCGGCGTCTGGTTGCCGCAGGCGATCCTGGCGGCGCTCCGGCTGCGCCAGGCCGGCATCGACCTGACGCCGCTGCCGCTGACGCCGACCGAGTTGGGCGCCGCACTCGATGCCTGCCCGGTCCTGCCGGCACCGGCGGATGCGGCCGACCCCGTCGCGCCGGCCGGCGAGGCTGGTGTCGCGGTCGAGGTGTCCGGTCTCACGGTCAGGCGGGGGCGGGTGCCCGTGCTGCACGAGATCGACCTGGTCATACCGGCGGGCGAACTGGTCGCCGTGGTGGGTCCGAACGGCGCCGGCAAGACCACCCTGGCGCAGGCCATCGCGGGCGTGACCCGGCCACCACGCGGCACGGTACGGGCGGCCGGTGTCGATCCGGCCCGGGTCGACGGCCGCACCCTGTCCGGGCTTGTCGGATTCGTCTTCCAGAATCCCGAGCATCAGTTCGTCGCCACTCGGGTCGACGACGAACTTGCCCACGGGCTGCGGATCCGCGGGGTGGCCGAGGACGAGCTGGCGCGCCGGGTCGACGACGTACTGAGCCGGTTCGGTCTGCTGGAACTGCGAGACCGGCACCCGTTCCTGCTCTCCGGCGGCCAGAAGCGACGCCTCTCGGTCGCGACCGCGATCATCTGCCGACCGCAGGTGCTGGTGCTCGACGAACCCACCTTCGGTCAGGACCGGCAGCGGGCCGCGGAACTGCTCACCCTTCTCCGCGACCTGCACCGGACCGGCACCACCGTCGTCGTGGTGACCCACGACATGCACCTGGTCGCCGAGCACGCGAGCCGCGTCGTGGCGCTCGCCCACGGGCGGGTGATCGCCGATGCGCCGCCGGCAGACCTGTTCGCCGATGCCGGGCTGCTGGCCCGGGCAGGTCTTCGCCCGCCTCCGGTGGCCCGCGCCACCGGCACGCTGGTCCGCCATGAGTCGTGGCGCGCGGTCACCCGACTGGCCGACCTGCCGACTGGTACGGCGGTGCCGGCATGATGGCCCGCGCACCACGCAATCCCGTCGGTCTGGGGGCCGAGCCGGACCTGAACGGCTCGGTGCTGGACCTGCGGACCTACAACCCGCTGGTGAAGGTGTTGGGGCCGATCGCGGCCATGGTGGTGGCGATCGGCTCGCGGGACCTGCTCACGCCGGCATTGTTCGCGGCCCTCGCATTGGCCCTGCTGCTGGTCGGGGGCCGGCTCGCCGTACGGACGCTGGGTGGCCTGCTGCTCGGTGTCACCACCCTGGTGGCGGTGATGACCGTGTCGTTCGGGATCTGGACGGACCCGGCACAGGTCGACCACACCCACGCCCTGCTCCGGCTCGGCCCGTTGACCCTCTGGTCGGGCGCGTTGGAGACCGGTCTCGCCACCGGCCTACGGGTCGCCGCGGTGGTGCTGCTGGCCCTGCTGTCGGGGCTGACCACGCACGGAGCCGACCTGGTCCGGTCCATGATCGCGCAACTGCGGGTGCCCTACCGGATCGGCTACGCCGGACTGGCGGCGCTGCGCTTCGTGCCGCGCTTCGCGCAGGAACTCGACACGATCCGCAGCGCCCACCGGGTACGCGGGCTGTCCGGCGGCCGAGGGCCGGTCGCGGGAGTCCGGCGCTACGCCGGGTACGCCATCCCGCTCCTGGCGGGCGGAATCCGGCACGCCGACCGCGTGTCGCTGTCGATGGAGTCGCGCGGCTTCGGTGCCTATCCGAGCCGGACCGAGCGTCGGCACATCCCGTTCCGGCTGCGCGACGGGGTGCTTGTCGTGCTGCTGCTGGCTGCTGCTCCGCTGGTCCCGCTGCTCGTCCACCACCTGACCGGAGGTACCCCTTGACGTTCACCACCCGCTTTCTGATGGCGTGCGCCGCGATCGGTGCGGCCACCGGCGTGCTGCTCATCCCGGCCAACTTCGCGGCCTTCAGCGTCTCCGCGACCGTGCCGTTGGCGTACGCCCCGATGCTCGGCCTGTGGCTCATCGGACCCGTGGTCGCGCTGGCGGTGCTGCGGCGGCCCGGCTCGGCCGTGCTGACGATGTTCGTCGCGGGTGTCATCAGCACGCCCACCCCGGCCGGCCCCAGCGCGATCGTCACCTGCCTGATGGTCGGCGTCGCTCTGGAACTGGGGTTCCTGGTGACCCGGTACCGGATCTGGCGGCCGTGGCTGTTCCAGCTCACCGCGCTCGTGTTCACCGCGCTGTACGCCCTGTCCGCGTACGCGGCGTTCAACATCGCCACGATGTCGGTGCCCGTCCAGGTGATCTTCTTCGCGCTCATGTTCGCCAGTCAGGTGGCATTCACCGCGCTTGGCCTCGTCGTCGCGCGTCGGTTGATCGCGACCGGGGTGGCCCGGGGCATCGCGCCGGCCCGCCGGGTCGTGGCGACGGAGGGCTGAACCCCTATTGCCACTCGTGTGCAGATGCCACTAATTTGCATTGGTAGCTGATCTGCGACGAGGTGACCGCCATGCTTCCTCCGCCGGCACGGTCCCCAAGCGAGGGTGGGGCGGGGCCGACCTCCCGATGACGATGACAGGCCGCCCGATGGTGCTGGCCCGGCTACTGATCGCCGGGGCCGGGATCATGAGTCTGGCGAACTCGGTGACGATCCCCTTCCTCGCGATCTTCCTTCATCGGGAACTGGGGCTCGCCCCGACCACGATCGGGTTCATCATCGGGTCGTCGGTCTTCTTCTCCATTTTCGCCGGGTTCGTCGGCGGCTCCCTGTCCGACGCCCTCGGCCGCACCGGGCTGCTGTTGCTCGCGTTGTCGGGGGTCATCGCCTCCTTCGTCGCCTTCTACTTCAGCAGTACCGTGGTGGCGGTTTTCCTGATAAACGCCGCTCTGGCCCTCAGCAGCAGCACGTTCAGCCCGGTGGCCAAGGCGCTGCTGAGCGACCTGTTGCCGGCGGAGGACCGCCTCAGATGGTTCTCCTACCAGTACATGGCGGTGAACGTCGGCTTCGCCGTTGGTCCCTTGCTGGGCGCGTATGTGGGTCTGTCCGGCGGTCGCGTGGCTTTTCTCGTCGGTGCTGCGGTCTACGCCGGCTACCTCTGCCTGTTCGGGTTGACGCTGCTGTTCCTGGCACCCGGGTCGCCGACGGCGGTGGACCAGGCGCCCGGCAACGGTGTCCGGGGCCACCTCAACGGCCTGCGTGACAGCCTTCGGGTGGCCGTCGGAGACGCCCGGCTGCTCTGCCTCATCGTTGCCGGCCTGCTGCTGGAGGCCGTACACGGCAAGATATCCGCACTGTTGGCACAGCATCTCTCCGCCGGATTCGCCGACGGGACGACGATTCTCGGTTACGTGCTGACCACGAACGCCGTCACCGTGGTCGTCGTCCAACTCTTCGTCTCGCGGTACGCGCGCAACCGCGATCCGGTGCGGTCGATCGTCGTCGGCGGGGTGCTCCTCGTCGCGGGCATGGTGGGCTTCGCCCTGTCCGGTCCGAGCTGGCAGTTCGTCGTCGCGATGGTGGTCTTCACGATCGGGGAGACCTTCATCGTCCCGGCGGAGTTCGCCGTCATCGACCGGATCGCTCCGCCGGACCGGCGGGGCAGCTACTTCGGGGCACAGACCTTCGCGCAGCTCGGTGGCTTCGTCGGCCCGTTCACCGGCGGACTGATTCTCGCCCACTACGGCGGGACCGCGATGTTCCTGGGCGTCGGTGTCTTCGCGGTGATCAGTGTCCTGATCTTCGTCCTGGTGGGGCGCCACCTTCCCGGTCTGCAACTGCGCGCCGAGGCTGGGCCGGCCCGAGCTACCGCTGGCCGGCCGTAGCTCGGGCCGGGTGCGGCGCGGAACCGGCAGGCGCGCGACCGGGTGGCGGTGTGGGCGTGACCGCGACCGGAGCGACCACGCCCGCACCGGCCGGGCTCAGGCCGCGGTGGGTTGCCGCAGCGCCTGCCAGGCGCCGTAGCCGCCGAGCAGGTCGGCGACGTCGGTACGGCCGGCCGCCCGCAACAGGCTGGCCGCGACCGAGGAGCGGTAGCCACCGGCGCAGTGCACGACGACGGGCCGGTCGTCGGGCACCTCGTCGAGCCGCCGGGGCAGTTCGGCCAGCGGGATGTGCAGCGACCCGTCGATGGCGCCCTGCTCGCGCTCCCCGGCGTTGCGCACGTCGAGTACGCACGGCGGCTCCGCCCGGTCCAGGGCGTCGCCCAACTCCGCGGCGGTGACCCGGCTGGCCGGGGTCAGCTCGGCGAGCATCTCGCGGAACGCGTGCTCGGGATCACGCAGGTAACCGGCGACGTGGTCGAAGCCGATCCGGGCGAGGCGGGTCACGATCTCCTCCTCGCGGTCCTGGTGGGCGACGACGAGGATGCGGCGATCCGGGGTGACGACGCTACCGGCGGTCTCGGCGAAGCGGCCGTCGGCGGGGATGTTGATCGCGCCACGGAGGTGCCCGGCCGCGTACTCGTGCGGGTCGCGGGTGTCGACGACGATGGCGCCGTCGGCCCGGGCGGCGAGGAACTCGGCGGGGGTGAGCGGCCGGGCGGCGCGGGCGTGGTCGAACAGCTCGCGGGCCTTGCGGTTGAGTACCGCGTCGAACGCGAAGTATCCCGGTGCTGCCGGCTGGCCGCCGGTGACCAGCGCGACGAACTGGTCCTCGCTCATCGGTGCGCAGGCGTAGTTGGTGCGGCGCTGCTCGCCGATGGTGGACTGCCGTTCGGTCGACAGGTACTTGCCGCAGGCCGAGCCCGCGCCGTGGGCCGGGAAGACCCGCACCGCATCGGGCAGGTTCATCAGCCTGTGGTGCACGCTGTGGTAGAGCATGCTGCCCAGCTCGTCGGCGGTGACGCCGAGCGAGGCGAGCAGGTCGGGTCGGCCCACGTCGCCGATGAACAGCGCGTCGCCGGTCAGCACTCCGTACGGCACAATGTCCTCGGCGTGCTCGTACACCAGCACGCTCACCGACTCCGGGGTGTGGCCGGGCGTCTCCATGATCTGCAGGGTCACCTCGCCGAGGCTGATCCGGTCGCCGTCGGCCAGCTTGCGGATCGGGTACTCGGTCTCGGCGCGTCGGCCGTACCCGATCCAGGCACCGGTCGCCGCCGCCACCTCCAGATGCCCGGCGAGGAAGTCGGCGTGGAAGTGGGTGTTGATGACGCCCTCGATGCGCAGCCCGCGGGCCTGGGCGTCGGCGAGGTACTCCTCGATGTCGCGGCGCGGGTCGACCAGGATCGCCCGGCCGGTGGTGTCGTCGGCGATCAGGTACGACGCCTGGGACAGGCAGTCCAGGTAGTACTGGGTGAACAGCATGGTCAGCTCCTCAGGTGGGTTCGGTTCGCTTATACCCCGTGGGGTATGCATCGGGCAGAGTTTCACGGTCCGGTGGTGGACGGGGTCACCTCCGCGACGAGTTCGGGTGCCCAGCACCGGTGGCCGCAGCGGCCGGCGTGTACGGCGAGGATGCGGGTGCCCGGCAGCCGGGCGGCCAACCGGGACAGGCCGGTACGCAGGTGGCGGTGATGCTCGGCCACGCTCACCGGGTTCCCGGCGCAGTCGGAGTGCGCGGCGACGACGAGTGTCGCGCTGCCGTGGGCGCGCTGGGAGATCCGCACCTTCTCCAGCAGGGCGTCCAGCCCGGCCTCGCCGGTGGTGGCCAGCACCGCCTCCGGCCCGGGCTCGGTGATGGTGTCGAGGTAGTCGACGTCGAGATGCCGTCGCACCCACTCGTCGAGGGGACGCTGGACGCGGCCGTCGATGCAGCTCAGCAAGGTGGCGAACCGGTCGGACACGGCTACAACACCTCCTGTGGTGACGGTGGCCGCGCGGGCGCGTCGGCCACCTGCTGCGCCACCCCGCCGCCGATGGCCGCCAGCGCGGTGGTGAGGTCGGCGTGCACCTGGCCGTCCCCGTGCAGCGTCTGCCACACGCCAGCCCGGCCGAGCAGGTCGCGCACCGGCCCACGGACCGTCGCCAGGTGCAGCGCCACGCCGTGGGCGGCGAGACGCTGGCGCAACTCGGCGACGGCATGGGCGCCGTCGGCGTCGGTGTCGCTTATCGCGCTCGCGTCGAGCACGAGTGCCGTCAGGTCCGGGCGCTGCTCGGACAGGTTGAGCAGCCGATCCTCCAGGAACTGGGCGTTGGCGAAGTACAGCGGCCCGTCCACCCGGACGATCGCGACCCGGGGATCGGTGACCAGGCCGGTGTAGCGCGCCACGTTCCGGTACGTCTGCGTGCCCGGCACCCGGCCGAGTTCGGCCAGGTGCGGCCGGGCGGAGCGCCACAGGAACATCGCCAGGCTGAAGGCCACGCCGGCGGCGAGACCGGGCTCGACCCCGAACAGCAGGGTGACCACGAAGGTGAGGGCGAGGGTCAGGCCGTCCGAGCGGCGGGTCCGCCACGCGGTCACCGCCGACCGGCGGTCGACGAGTCCGAGCACCGCGACCACCACGATGGCGGCGAGCACCGCCTTGGGCAGATGGTGGAAGGCAGGTGTCAGGAACACCGCGGTCAGCGCCACCACGAGGGCGGTGACCACGCTGGCCACGGGCGTACGTGCCCCGGCGGAGAAGTTCACCGCGCTGCGGGAGAAGCCGCCGGCCACGGGGAACGCCTGGAACAGACCGGCCGCCACGTTCGCCGAACCGACAGCCGCGAGTTCCTGGCTGGGGCTGAGCTGCTGGCGGCTGCGCGCCGCGAGGGACTTGGCCACGGCGATGCCCTCCAGGTAGGCGACGAGGGCGATCGCCACGGCCGCCGGCAGCAACGCCGCCACGTCCGAGCCGCCGAGCGTGGGGATGGCCGGGGCGGGCAGCCCGCCGGGGACCTCGGTGAGGATCCGTACGCCGTGCGTGCCGAGGGAGAACCCGGCGCTGACCGCCGTGATGCCCGCCACCACCAGCAGGGCACCGGGCAGTTTCGGCAGGTAGCGGCGCAGCAGCAGCAGACCGGCGACGCTCGTCAGGGAGACCAGGACCGTCAGCGGGTGGACGGTGGTGACCGACCGCCAGAGCGACGCGGCGATCTCCGGAAAGGTCTCCGCCCGCCCGGCGTCGAGTCCGAGCAGGTCCTTCACCTGGCTGGCGGCGATCACGATCGCGGCGGCGGAGGTGAAACCGGACAGCACCGAGTGGGACATGACGTTGACAAGCGCGCCGAGCCGGAGAACCCCCATCAGCACCTGGATCGCGCCGACCAGCAGCGCGAGCAGGCCGGCGAGGGCCGCGTAGCGCGCGGGGTCACCGTGGGCCAGGGGCGCCAGCGCGGTTCCGGTCATCAACGCGGTGATCGCCACCGGCCCGACGGCGAGCGATCCGGAACTGCCAAGCAGTGCGTAGACAAGCAGCGGCACCACCGAGGCGTAGAGCCCGGTGACCGGGGGCATGCCGGCCAGCGCGGCATAGGCCATGCTCTGCGGGACAAGCATGACCGCCACGGTCACCCCGGCGATCAGGTCGTGGCGCAGGGTGCGGCGGTCGTAGTGGCGCAACCACCCGAGCAGGGGCACCACCCGGGCCAGGCCGGAGCGGTCCTGCCGGACGTACTCCGTAGCGTTCATGCCTGCTGCCGCTCGTTGCGCAGCCGGGCGAGGGACTGGTCCACGTCACAACCGGCGCCGCGGTTGTACGGCAGCCGGGACAGCATCGCGCCCATCGCGCAGGTGTCGGTCAGGGCGGCGAAGGTGAGCCCGGCGCCGATGAAACCGGCCACGAACCGGGCGGCGGGCACCCAGACGCTTGCCACGACGGCGAGCAGGACGAGACCGCCGGCGACGAGCCGGACCTGGCGTTCCAGGCTCCACCGCTGCCGGCCGCGCTCGACAGGTCCGCCCGCGGCGACCCAGGCGTTCATGCCACCGGTGATGACTGTGGCGTCGGTCAGTCCGGCGTTCGCCAGCCGGGCGCAGGCCGTCGTGGCCCGGTTGCCGGACTGGCACATCAGCAGGATCCGACCGCCCGCGTCGTTGACGATCCGACCGAGGTGCGCGTCGACCTGGTCGAGCGGCAGGTTGATCGAGGCGGGGACGTGCGCGGTCTCGAACTCGCCCGGGGTGCGTACGTCGACGATCAGCACGTCGGGGTTGTCGGCGATCAGGGCTTGCGCGGCGGGCACGTCGATGGTCGGGGAACTGCTTCTGGCGGTCACGGGACACTCCATCCTCAGGTTCGGCTGCATACCCCCGGGGGTATCTGGATCCGAGTATTGACCAAGAATCGGGGAACCGCAAACGGCTCGCGGTCAGCCGCCGCGAAATACCCCCCGGTGTACTGTTGTTCGACGAGGGAAGGGGTGGGGAATGCAGGTCGACGAGGATGCGGTCGGTGACGTGGTCAAGCGACTTCGCCGTGCCGAGGGCCAGATTCGCGGCGTCATCGGCATGCTCGAAGACGGCCGGGACTGTGCCGAGGTGGTGACCCAACTCGCGGCGGTCTCGCGCGCGCTGGACCGCGCCGGGTTCAAGATCATCGCTAGCGGTCTGGAGCAGTGCGTCAGCGGCTCCGCCGGGGAGGACCGCAAGGCCAACCTCGAACAGATGGAGAAGCTCTTCCTGTCGCTGGCCTGAGGCCCGCAGTCGGGTGGGTCAGCGGAAGCCGGCCAGGAGAAAAGCCGCCAGACCCGCCAGCGCCAGCGGCAACGCCGCGGCGAGGGTCAGCACCCGCTGCCGGTTCGTACGCGCGGCGAGGACGGGGACCAGCAGGCCGAGCGTGACCCTGATCAGGGCGTCCCAGATCGGGTCGTTGCCGTAGCTGGGGTCGCCGATCCGACGGATCTCCAGCCCTGCCTCGGCGAACAGCACCGCGGCCGGCAGTGCCGGCCCGACCACCTGTCGCCAACCTGCCTCGTGTGTCCATATCCCGGGGATGCCGAAGATCACTCCGGCGAGGACGCCGAAGCACATCCAGAGCAGGGACGTCGGTGTCCACAGCACCGCCCAGTCGTCGCCCTGCACCAGCGCCGCCGTGACGTAGTAGCCGGGCACCGCGATCACGAGCCCGGCGGCGGCACCGATCGCCGCGCGTAGCCGACCCGACCGGACCCAGTAGCCGAAGCAGAAGGCGGCGACCGCCCACACCGCACTGGAGTTGCCCAGGTTGCCGACGGGATACGGCAGGTATTTGATCCAGATGAAGTCGACAGCGCCGAGCAGCACGCCACCCAGCACCGCCGCGAGCGCCACGTGTCGGTCGTCGGGTCCGGTCCGCATGGCTGGGGAGAATAGCGGGTATGCACAGATCTCGCGCGTTGAGGTCAGCGCGGTGCGACGCCGTTGCGGTAGGCCCAGACGACCGTCTGGAGCCGGTCCCGTGCACCGATCTTGGCCATGGCGCGGCCGAGATGCGACTTGACCGTGCTGGTCTCGATGAACAGCTCGTCGGCGATCTCGACGTTCGACAGCCCTCGGGCGAGCAGACCGATGATCTCGACCTCCCGCGCGGTGAGCTGATGCGCGGCGGCGGCATCGGTCGCCGGTGCGGGTGTGCGGCGGGCGAACTCGGCGATCACCCGTCGGGTGACCGCCTGGTCGACAAGCCCCTGACCGGCGGCGAGGCGCCGGACCGCCTCGATCAGTTCCTCCGGCTCGCAGTCCTTGAGGATGAAACCGCTGGCGCCGGACTCCAACGCGCCGAAGACGTACTCGTCGAGGTCGAAGGTGGTTACCACAAGCACGGCCGGCGGCGACCCGACCGCCTCGGTGACGATCCGGCGGGTCGCGGTGAGCCCGTCGCCGCCGGGCATGCGTACGTCCATGCAGATGACCTCGGGTCGGAGCCGGCGGGCCAGGTCGACGGCCGTGGACCCGCTCGACGCCTCACCCACCACCTCGATGTCGCCGGCCTGTTCGAGGATGACCCGGAAGCCGGCCCGGACGACGGACTGGTCGTCGACGAGCAGCACAGTGATCATCTCTGCTGGTCTCCGTTCCCGGTCGCCGTCGCCGCGGTGGCGCGGGCATCGTCTCCGGTCGTCGGCACCGTCACGGTGACCGACCAGCCGCCGGTCGTCGTCGGGCCGGCGGCGAACCGCGCGCCGATCAGCTGTGCCCGCTCGCGCATGCCCACCAGCCCGACCCCACCGGTGACCGAGGATCTCGGCTCGGGCCGTCGAGCCGGCCGGTCGTTGCTCACCTCGAGCGAGACCTGCCGAGGGAGGAAGCGTAACTGCACGCGTACCGGCGCGCCGGGGGCGTGCTGGCGGGCGTTGGAGAGGGACTCCTGCACGATCCGGTACAGCGCGACGTCGGCGATCGGCGGCACGTCGCGGTGCTGCCCGTGCCGGACGAACTCCACCGGGCTGCCGAGCTTTCGGGCGCCGCCAACGAGATCGTCGAGCATGGCCAGGCCGGGCACCGGACAGGTGCCGTCGCTGTCTCCCGGGCGACCGCGCAGCACGCCCACGACGAGCCGGAGATTGTCGAGGGTCTCCTTGCCCTGGGACCGGATCCACGCCACCGCGGTCTTCGCCGCCGACGGATCCGGGTCGATCAGTCGCTCGGCCGCCGCCGCCTGCACCACCATGCCGGACAGGTGGTGGGCGGCGACGTCGTGCAACTCACGCGCCATCCGGGCGCGTTCCGCGCCGATGGCGGCGCGGACCGTGGCCTGCTGTGCCCGCACCGCCTCGTCCGCTCGGACCCGCACCAGTTGCAGGTAGCGCCGGTAGGTGCCCACGTAGCTGCCGACGAAGACGAGACCGGCGTAGAGCAGGGCGCTGGTGGCAAGATGTCCGACGGTCGTGGCGAGCGGTCCGGGACCCGGGCCGCCGATGGCGAAGTCCGCCGCGTCGGCAGCTCGCACCGCCACGGCCACGCCGGACGTCTCCACCGCCACCGCCGCGCCGGCAGCCAGCAGCGCCGAGCGGAGCGGGAGCAGCGCGCCGACGGTGTACGCCGCGACGAACGGTGCGACACCGCGGATCGTCGCCTCGGGTACCGACAGGACGATGACCGGCACCTGGACGCCGACGACGAGCGCGAGGCAGAGCCGTGGCCGGACCCGACGCAGGCACAGCAGCATCGCCTGTCCGCTGCACAGGGCGATGACCAGCCAGACCCGCGCCGGGCCGAAGGTGAGCCCCTGCGCCGGTGCCACGAACCGGAACAACAGCGTCAGGATCAGGAACGTCAGCACGGTGAGCAGTGCCGCGAGCAGGCAGTCCCGCGCGAACCGACCGGTCACGCCGACCCGGGTCAGCCGTTCGTCGAACCAGCGGGTAAGCCGGGGAGGGCCCGGGACGTCGACGGCGTCGGTGCCACTGTGGTCGGACATGCGATGGCCACCCTCGCTCCGGTTCGTTCCGGTTCGTTTCGGTCAGTAGGAGATGCTAGGGGCCAGCAGCATGAACTCGACGGCGAACCAACCCGTGCCGGCCAGCGCGAGCAGCACCGCTACGCTGCCGGTGATCCGGTGCCAGCCGGTCCGGCGTCGGATGTCGTCGACCAGCCGGACGGCGGCCGGCAGCACCCCGAGCAGGCCGATCAGCTGCATCAGCTGCACCACCCGCAGGCTGGTCGCGGAGACGTCCTGCAGGCCCATGATGCTGACCAGGCTCACCGCCCAGCCGGCGAGGGCGAGCAGCGTGCCGGCGACGGCGACCCGGGTGAGGATCCGCGCGGTCCGGCCGGCCCGGTCCCGGGGCGCGCGGCCGAGGCGGCGGCGGACGACGGCGCGTACCGGCCACGAGAGGGCCACGAGCAGCAGGACCGCGGTGGATGCGGCGAGCACCGTCAGCACCAGTGCCGAGTCGCGTTCGGCCGGCACCGGGAGCAGCGCGAACGCGGAGTCGAAGCTGATCGCCTCCACCCGACCGTCGGCCACCCGCATGGCCACGGTGCGCTGCCCGCCGACCTCGCGCCACACCCACGGCGAGACCTCCTCGTACACCGCGGGGGAGTCGGACAGCGGCGCCGGCTCGAACAGCAGCCGGTCGCCGTCGGTGACGCTGACCGTGGTACGCCCGACCAGACCGATCATGGTCAGGAAGTTGCTCCGCACCGCCCGCGAACTCTCGTACGTCCCGGCGGCCAGCGCGGCGTGCTCGGCGGCGGTGGCCGCGTCGACGCCCACGGCCGGCCGCGTGGTCCCGGCCGATTCCGTGCCCTCGGCCGATTCCGTGCCCTCGGCCGATTCCGTGCCCTCGGCCGGTTGCGTGCCCTCGGCCGGTTGCGTGCTCCCGATCGGGAAGTAGCGGTCGGCGAAGCCGTTCAGCACGGCCTGCCGGAGTTCGTGACTGTCCAGCGCGCTGTCGCCGGTGCTGTTCAGCGAGAGATAGATGCCGGTTCGGTCGTCGGGGTAGATCTGCAGGTGGGAGTGGAAGTACCGGGTGTCGCCGCCGTGGCCGAGGATGCGGTGCCCATTGCGGCTCTCGTCGAAGTAGCCGAGGGTCATCCGGGGACCGTCGGCAAGGGTGCCGAGCGACGCCGCGTCGAGGGCCGGGTGCTGCATGAGTTCCCGTGTCGCCGCGTCGAGCAGCGGTGCCTCGCCCACCCGCTCACCCAGTTGGGCGAGCATGAACCGGGCCATGTCCGTCGCCGGGGCACTCATTGCGCCGGCCGGGGGAGTGCCCACGATCTCGAACGGCGCGGCGGGCGCACCGGCGCGTTCGTACCCGTTCGACATCCGGTCGTTCAGCTCGGCGGGCAGCGGCTGCTCGAAGGTGGACGACGTCATGCCGGCACGGGCCAGGACGTTGCTGGCGACGTACTCCTCGAAGCGGACGCCACCGGCCCGCTCGACGATGTAGCCGGCCAGCGCGTTTCCGTAGTTGGAGTAGGCCGGCACCGTGCCCGGCTGGTAGATCTGCTCCGGCGGGTCGGTGGTCAGGGCGGCCCGCAGGTCGACGTCGGTGCCGGGGGTGCCGATGAGGCCGGCGATCCGCTCCTCGAACCCGGCGGTGTGGGTGAGCAGGTGCCGCAGCGTGACGGCCTGCGGATAGCGGCGGGGCACGGTGAAGTCGAGGTACTCGGCGACGTCGGTGTCCAGGTCGAGCTTGCCGCTCTGCACCAGTTGCAGCACCGCGGTGGCGGTGACCAGCTTGGACACCGATCCGATCCGGAACAGGTGCCGGTCGGGGTCGACAGGTACCGCGTCCGTACCGCCGTCGCCGGTGTCGGCGTGGCCGTATCCCCGGGCGGTGAGGATCTCGCCGTCCCGGACCACGGCGACGCTCGCTCCCGCGACGCCGGTGCGGGCCAGCGCGGCCGGCAGCAGCCCGTCGAGCCAGGCGTCGACGTTCGCGCCGGTCAACGCGGCGGGATCGGCCGACGCGGGAGCGGGCGGTACCGGGGCGGCCGGTGACGTGCCGCAGCCCACCACCGTCGCGGCGACGGCGACCGCCGTGGCCAGGGCAGCGCCGATTCGTACGCGGTGCGACAGGGATCGGATCGCGGTCTTGTGGATCATGATTGGTTGTCACCTTCCGGGCCGTACGGGTGTCCGGAGAGCTTCCGTACGGCGTCACCCGGGGCCTGGTGCCAGCCTCCGCGAGTGCCGTCGGCGCGACATCTGGCGCAGGACGGCATTCGACTTACGACCTGAGTCGTAACCGGGGCGTCGTCGCATACCTGTGCCGCCTCCCGGGTACGTCGATCAGCGGCCGGCCGCTGCTGGTGGAGGGCGACGCGGACGAGGGGTTCCTGATCAGCAACAACTCGGCGGATCCACGGACGTCACGGGACTCCGGGCTGATCCTGGAGGAGTTGGGCGACGGGCCGCCGACGAGCAGCTTCCGGCTCAACGACAACGGGCCGGCACCCGACCGGGAGTGATCACTCCACGGCCCGGTCACCCGTTCCGGTGGTCGGTGGGACGGGTTTCGAGGTCGTCTCTGAGGGTGGCCAGCATTCCCACCGCGCTGCTGGCGTAGTCGCCGATCCACCGGTCGTGGATGTGCTTGATCGGTAGCGGGTCGAGATGGTTCCACCGCTCGCGGCCCTTGCGCTGGGCGATGACCAGCCCGGCCGCCTCCAGCACCCGTAGGTGCTGCATCACCGTGCAGCGGTCCAGCTGCGGAAACCGCTCGCAGAGAGCGCCGGTGGTCCGTGGTTGGTTCTTCAGCGCGTCGAGTATCTGTCGGCGGGTCGACGACGCCAGCGCTTTGAAGACCCTGTCTTCGTCGACCGGTTCCGGGCCGGAACGCTTTCCACGACGACTCGACATGTTATAAAGCTATAACATGTCGACGCTGCGAAAGGGGATCGCCATGGACCTGCGATTCAAGATCGCCGGACGGATCAGTCGCCCGGTGCACGAGGTGTTCGAGGCGGTGGTCGATCCCGACCAGCTCTCCAGGTACTTCACCACCGGTGGCGCGAAGGGCCGGCTGGTCACCGGCGCCACCGTCACCTGGGACTTTGCCGACTTCCCCGGAGCCTTCCCGGTGGAGGTGGTCGAGGTGGAGCAGGACCGGCGGATCGTGCTGCGCTGGGAGGCGGCCGACGGCGCCCAGTCCACCACCGACACCCCGGTCACCGGGGCGTCCTACTTCACCACCGTCACCATGGAGTTCGAGTCACTCGGCGACGACCGGACCCTGGTCACCATCGCCGAGCAGGGGTGGCGGCCCACCCCGGAGGGCCAGGAGGCCTCGTACGGCAACTGCCAGGGCTGGACCCAGATGCTCTGCTGCCTGAAGGCGTGGCTGGAACACGGCATCAACCTGCGCGACGGGTTCTTCGCCTGACCGCGCCGCGCCGCCACCGCGACTACCCGGCCGTCGCGTGGTGCTCGGCGACGGCGCGGCCCATCCGGGTCACCGCCTCGGTCAGGATGTCCGGTGCGGTGGCGAAGTTGAGCCGTACGAAGCCGGCGCCGCCGGTGCCGAAGACATGCCCGGAGCTAAGGGCGACCCGCCCGCGGTCGAGGAACAGCTTCGCCGGCCCGGCGACGTCGGTCACCACGCCCGGCTCGTCGCTGACCGGGCCGCTGTCGATGCCGAGTGCGGTGCAGTCCAACCAGGCGAGGTAGGTGCCCTCGGGACGGTGGTAGCGGATGGCCGGGGCGTGCCGTGCCAGCAGCATTCCCAGCAGCTCGCGGTTGCCGTCGAGCCCGACCAGCAGCCGGTCCAGCCATTCACCGCCGTCCCGGAACGCGGCGGTGTGCGCGATGACGCCCAGATGACTCGGTCCGTGGCTGACCTCCTCCGGGATCCGCCGCAGGTCGGCGACCGCCTGCGGGCCCGCCACCACCAGCGCCGACTTCAGCCCGGCCAGGTTCCACGCCTTCGAGGCGGACAGCACGGCCAGGGCGTCCTCGGCACCGGGCACCGTCAGGTACGGCGTGAACCGCGCCCCGGGCAGCACCAGCGGAGCGTGGATCTCGTCGGAGACCACCCGCACCCCGTGCCGGCCGGCGAGGTCGGCGACCCCTTCGAGTTCGTCGCGCCGGTGCACCACACCGGTCGGGTTGTGCGGGTTGCACAGCAGGAACACCGCCCGGCGACCGCCCGCGCGGGCCCGGCGGAACGCCTCGTCCAGCGTCGACAGGTCCATCCGCTGGTCCGCGCCGAGAGGTGCCTCGATCACTCGCCGGTCGGCGTGGCTGACGAAGGCGTAGAACGGCGGGTAGACCGGTGCGCAGACCACGACCGCGTCACCGGGACCGGTGAGCAGCCGGAGCACCTCGACGATGCCGAGCATCACGTCCGGCACCAGGGTCGTGCGGTCGACCGGCAGGTCGGACCAGCCCCACCGGCGGGCCGCGAAGTCGCCGAGCGCCTCGGCGTACGTCGTCCCGCAGGCGTATCCGGTGTCACCGCGCCCGACCGCGTCGTGCAGTGCCTCGGCGACCGGCGCGGCCAGCGGGACGTCCATCTCGGCCACCCACAGGGGCAGCACGTCGTCGGCGTACTGGCGCCACTTGACGCTGGTGCGGCGGCGCAGCTCGGCCAGGGACAGCTGGGCCAGCGGATTCACCGTCACCGCCGAGCAGAGGGCGGGCTGGGCATGCCGGAGCTCCTATCGGAGGGGTCGTCGGAAAGCGCCTAGATCACCGCATCGTACCCAGCGCAGATACACCCACGACGGGTGGACGATTCTCGCCCGCTGCTGTCAGGCTGTCCGGCGATGGACGGTATCGCTGCGCAGCTACCCGCACTACTCGGCGTACTGGTCGGGACGATCGGCACGATCGTGGCCACGTCGCTGGCCGACCGGTCACGCTGGCGACGCAACCAGACGGTGCGCTGGGACGAGCGCCGGCTCGACGCGTACGTCGAGTTCGCCCGGGCGTTGAAGGAGACACACACCATCGCCAGCCGGCTGACCGGCGGCCACCTCGACCGGGACGCGGCGCTCGCCGAGCTGGCGGAGGCCGACTTTCGGCACACCCTGGCCTGGGAGAACGTGCTGCTGCTCGGCGACGCGCCGACGGTGGCGGCGGCGCGGGCGTGGCGGGACAGCGTGTGGCAGGTCGAGCGGCTGGCGCGGGACGGGCAGGCCGACGCCGACCGGCCCACGTTGCTGCACCGGGCCAACGAGGCACGGGACGGCTTCTACCGTGCCGCCCGTGGCGGGCTCGGAGTCGGCGGCGGGTCGGTGGCTCAGGCCGATCTGCTGTTCAGCAGGCTCAACCTGCCAACCACCCCACCCACCGGAACCCTGGCCGAACGGTGACCGCCGGCCGCGGCCGGGGGTTTCGAAAAGGTGCGGCTCAGGTGGGCTTGGCGGTGTCGCTCAGGCGGGGTGGGTGGGTTGGTCGAGGATGGCGCTGAACCGCTGCTCGGCCAGGTCGAGCTGGTCCAGGATGTGTCGCTTGGCCGGCTCGGAGAGGGGAGTGTCGGCACGGGTGACGAGATCGCGGTACACCGGCACCAACGGCCGGTACTTGCGGGCCGACGACTCCACCTTCGGACCGACCGAATGGATCACCCCGACGCCGTTGTCGGTGAAGTCGGAGACCTTGATGACCCGCGCCCACGGTTCCCGTTCGAGACTGGCCGCGACATGCTCCCGATACTGCTCGTACCGGTCCCGTCCGGGATCCCACTGCGGGTTGGTCACCGCCGCGACCAGCCGCGCCACCCGCGCCCCGAACCGCCCGGCCAGCACCCCCAGCGCCGCCTCGGTCTGCTCCTCGACGTTGTCCCCACCGCCGGCCAGCTCGGCGGGATGGTCCTCGACCGCGTCGTGCAGCAGCCCGGCGACGATCACGTCGACGTCGCGTACCTGGTAGTGGTGCAGCATCCGGATCGCCACCCGGAGCAGATGATTGACGTACGGCTCCCGGGACCGCCGATCATCACGATGCAGCCGCGCGGCCAGCTCCAACGCCTCGTCGAGCCGCTGCCGCTCCGCGGCCTCGAACCTCTCGATCTCCAGCCGGAAACGTTCCCGCAGCCCGGCTTCGCCGTGCATCTCGGTGATCGCGTGCATCGGCATCGTGGCCAGGTACGGCGGCAACTCCATCCGTCCCTTATATCGGACCGCCCCCACCATCCGCCGGGCCACCGACGTCCGATCGTTGGCAGTTTCGGTGCTCGACACGCCGACCGCCGAGCACCTTTACTGCCACAGATCGAGACAGGCCGGCCGCTCGGCTCGTAGCAGGTTTGGGTGGGGTGGTGTGGGTTTTCCACAGTGGGGTGGTTGCCCACAGGTGGTGTCGAGCGGAGTGGCGCAGGGACGGGCGGGGGGACACCGTCGGGGGCGTGAACGGGGTGCTTCGGGAACTGGTGGCGCGGGGCGGTGGTCTGGTGACCCGGCCGGCCGTCGAGCAGGTGGTGCCCCGGTGGACTCTCCAGAAGGCGTGCGGGGCTGGCGAGCTGGTGCGGGTGCTACCGGGGTGTTCGTAGCGGCGCAGTTGCTGGCCCACGGCCCGCAGGACGCTCCCGCGCTCAGCCGGCTCGGCCCGTCCACGGCACACCGCGCGGTGGGGGCGTGGGTGCGGGGCCGGGCGGCGTTCAGCCACCTCACCGCGCTCGACCTGTGGGGCCTACGCCGGCAGGCGGACGGTGAACCGCTGCACCTGAGCGTGCCGACCGACAGTGGCCTGCGCGGCCAACCCGCTACGCGAGTGCACCGACGGCGGAACTTCACCCTCGAACCGCCGCACGTGGTGGTACGCCAGGGACGTCCGGTGACCCGCGTCGAGCGGGCACTCGTCGACTCCTGGCCGATGCTGCCTCTCGCTGAACGGCGGTCGCCGATCATCAAGGCCGTCAACGATCGGCTCACCACACCGGTGCGGGTGGCGTCGGTCCTGCGGGACGCGTCGAAGCTGCCCGACCTGTCGACGTTGCGCACCTTACTGACCCGGCTGGCCGATGTCTGCCGCAGCCCGCTGGAGATCTGGGGGCACGAGCACGTCTTCATCGGCCCGGGGATGCCGGCGTTCCAACGGCAGACGCGGGTCGCGATCGGGCGCCGCACCATGTACCTCGACCTCCTCGCCGAGCAGGAACTGGTGAACATCGAACTCGACGGGGCGGCGACCCACGGCGACCCCCGTCAGCGCGAGATCGACCTGCGGCGGGACGCGCTGCTGGCGACCACCGGCATCCTGGTGGTCCGCTTCGCCCACCGCCGCCTGATTCACGAACCCGACAACGTACGCCGGGAAACCCTGGCCATTCTCGCGACCCGCCGTCCTTCGACGGCCCGCCCGGCAGGCGGCGACGGGCTGACCGTCGACACCCGCCGAAGCCTCCGGCGTGACGGGCCATCAGCCCCAGGACCAGCCGTTGCGGGATCAGGGGCCCAGCGGAGGCCAGCCGACCGGAGGTAGAGTTCCCGCTTGGCGGTGGCGTTGCCGCGCCGGTCGATGACGTACCCGGTCAGCCAGATCCATCCGTCGTATGCGTGGCGGTCGCTCACCGAGACGACCCGCAGCGTGAGCGCTCGCCCACCGGCGAACTGCACCAATGCCCGGCTGTCGATCCGGAGCAGGTCGCCGGGTTGCGGGCGTACCGTCACCAGGGGCCCTGGTTCGGTGGTCGGCAGTGCCGCGCGTGCATCGACTGCCAGTCGCGCAGCGTCCGCTTGAGCCGGTTGTTCTCCTGGGCGAGTCTGCGGAGCTGTTGGTGCAGGTCGGCCAGCTCGTCGGCGACCGTGGCCTGGAATTGCACCCGCCCCGACCAGGGGGATGAGCCGAACTCGTTGCCACGCGAGGATCGACCAGACCCGACTACATTCGGATCTCTGACGAGATCGTTAGCGACGTGCGGAGCGGAAAGGTTCAGCCAGGAGAGAAGCTGCCGTCGATCGCCGGTATGGGTGACCGTTTCGACGTCAGCTCATCGACCATCCAGATGGTCTACGTACGACTGGAAGCGCTTCGCGTCATTCGGCGGCAGCAGGGCAAGGGTGTCTTCGTGACCGATCCGAAGACCTGGATGCGGGAGCCCTGACCTGCGCGAAGCCAACCGGTCGGAGAAGCGGTGAGGCCGGGTCCGACTGCTCAGCCAGCGGGCGGATTGGCCTGTTCGTGCGTGGCGTCGTCGTGGGGGCGGGTGGCTAGGTCGAGGGCGGCGTGGATCGGGTCGTCGGCCCAGCGGCTGGCGAACGCGTCGTACAGGCGCCAGCCGGCGCGGGTGAGGGTGCGTTGCCGCTCCACGTGCGCGGCAACGCCGTCCGGGTGCACCGCGCAGCACAATCCGACCGGGCCGTCGTCGCTGACGCACAGGTCTACCCGCCAGCGGCCGACGGGGTAGTCGGGTCGCACGGCCAGTCCTACCCGGGTCAGCTCGACGGCGAGTGCCCGGGTCCAGGGCTCCTGCTGGGCGGCTCCCGTTCTGGTCGTGTCCGGCGGTCCAGCAAAGGTCGTGTCCGGCGGCCCGGCGTGGGTGGCGTCGAGGGGTTGTTCGGCGTACCGGAGGTAGTCGCCGATGATGCCCTCGGGGGCCTGGAGTGACGTGACCACCGTGAGCTGCTTCCTGGCCCGGGTGACCAGGACGTTGAACAGGTTCGGTTCGGCGACGAACCGGTGCCGGGCCGGCGGGTCGTCGTCGACCAGCCCGAGCGTGGCGATCACCACGTCCGCCTCACTGCCCTGGAACGCGTGCACCGTCCCGGTGCGCAGGCCCAACCGTTCGATCTCGTCGACGTCGTACGCCGCCAGCAGCGCCGTCTCCACCGCGTCGGCCTGGGCGCGAAACGGGCTGATCACCGCGACGCCGCCCTGCGGCGGTCGGGCCGCGAGGGCGGCGACCAGGTCGAGTACGGTCGCCACCTCGGCCTGGTTGACGCCGTCGGTGACGGTGGCGTCGGCGACGGTCACCACGTCGATGGCGTCGGCCCGTTCGTTGCCGGGGTGCCGGGTGACCAGTTCCAGCCGGTTGTCGTAGAACCGGCGGGCCGAGAAGCCGATCAGGTGCGGTGCGCAGCGGTGGTGTTCACCGAGCCAGGTGACGGGTGCGGCACCGGCCGCCACATCGAAGGCGCTGGCCCGGCGTACGTCGAGCCGGTCGGTGTAGTGGTCCAGGCCGTGCCGGTGCAGGGTCGCGGTCACGTCGGCGTCCGCGACGAACGACACGAACCGTAGCTGCCGTGGATCGCCGGCGACCAGCGCCCGGCGGGCTCGGGCCAGCACCGGAGCGGCTCGCAGTTGATCGATGTGCGCCGCCTCGTCGAGCACCACCAGGTCGAACATGCCGGCCGCCGGGGGCAGCAGATCCTCGACGTCGGCCACCGTGCCCACCCACAGCGGCAGCGCCCGGACCAGCGCCTCGGCGTCCAGCGTGGCGAGCAGTTCCCGGCGGCGGTTGCGTCCGGCCCGCAGCGCGGTGCCCAGGCCGCCGGCGGCGCGCCGGGCGTCCCCGGTCCACCGTCGCGCGCTGGCGGTCTGGTTGCGCAACGCCGTGCCGACCGCCTCGGCGAGCGCGACGTCCGCCTCGGCCAGCGCCCGCCAGGCGGCGGCCAGGTCGGTACCGCCGGTCGCAAAGAGTCGGGCGGCGGCCCGTACGGCGTGCGCGGCGTCCACCGCCGCCCGCAGCTGCGGTACGGGTACGCCGGGGTCGGCTCCGGTGAGTCGGTGGAGGCGGCGAGTGGCGCGGGACCGGCGCCACCGCGACCACCAGCCGTCGCCGTCCCGGCTCGTGGCGTGCAGGGCGGTGTGGACCGCGGCGAGGTCGGTGGCCGGCTCGAACACCGCCGGGGCGTCGTGGCTCAGCGCGGGCAGCAGCGGTTGCCAGTCGGGCAGGGTGGCGGCGAGGCGCTCCTGCTCCAGCGCGGCGACGATGCCGGCCTGGATCCCGGTGACCCGGTCGCGGGCGGCCGACACGGCGGCGGTGTCGTGGCGCAGCTGAGCGTCGTCCACGCCGACGGTGACGCCTCCGGCGAGTTCGTTGGCGATGCTCCCGCGCCGCTCGGCGTCGCCGAAGAGCACCGGTGGTGGGCCAGGATGCCGGCGCAGCAGTTCGCCCAGCACCTCGGCGGCGTGCGTCGACTGGGTGGCCACCAGCACCGACCCGCCGCGCGCCACGGTGTCCAGCGCGGCGGCGACCAGGGCGTGGCTCTTGCCGTTGCCCGGCGCACCGGAGACCACCACCAAGGGTGCCGCCCTGGTCCGCCGGATCACGTCGCGCTGAGCCTCGTTGAGCGGCAGGGGCGACAGCACCTCATCCTCGTCGCCGGGGTCGTCTGCGGTCGGCTCCGCGTCGCCGTCGGCGCCGAGGTAGAGCCGGCTCAGGGCGGTGTCCGCCAGCCCGGGCCGGCTCGCCCAGCTCAGCAGGGTGTCCCGAAGGCGACCAGCGAACACGTCGCGGGTGACGAAGAGCGCTGCGGCGGCGACCCCGGTGACGTCGTCATCGAGGCTGCGCGGTGGCCCCGAGCTGACGCTGGTCACCTTCACACCCGTAGCCTCGGCCGCCGCGGTGATCCAGGCGGTGGTGCCGGGGGCCGTCAGCCAGCCGGGCCCGGCCAGCCCCGGTGCGTCCTCCAGTCGGGCGGCGAGTTCCCGGTCCTCGATCAGCGGGGTCAGTTCGAGGTCACCGGCCGGCACGACCCGGTAATCGCGCCGGCCGCGGTGCAGGCGTACCGGTTGGGCCAGCAGCGGCAGTCGGATCCGCCGCCGCGCGCCGTCCAGATCGGCTGTGCCGACCAGGAAGGCCAGTCCGAGGCGGAGGATCCGTTCGTCGCGGTGCAGGGCGTCCAGCGCGGCGAGCCGGTCCAGTCGTGCGCCGCGTGGGGCCCGGTGCGGTTCCGGCAGCCAGACCAGCGGCCGACCGGTTCCGGCCACGTCGAGGATCCGCTCGGCACCGGCCGGGGCCAGGTCGGCGAGCGCGGTGAGGATTGTCGCCGCGTGCATCGCCCGCAGATTCTGCCGTACGCCGTCACGGCCGTGCTCCGGTCGGTGGACGCGACCGCGCACCGACGCCCGCGACAGTCGCCGGGTGGTCCGGTGGCCCGGTGGTGCGGTGGTGCGTCGGGCCCCTGCCGGTCGTGCGTCGGGGGCGGGGGTACGGGAGTACTGGTGTGCGCCCTTTGCTCTGCTTCAACCCACGCATCGAATCCAGGTGAATCCGTTGCGTCAGTTGAAGCAGAGCAAAGGGCGCAGGGGGGAAAGTGGTGGGAGCCGTCGACAGTCGACGGCTCCCACCGTGTCGGTGCAGGTGGCGCTAGCTTGCGTAGGTCTCGAACTCGGCGACCCTCGGGGTGCCGGTCGAGCTGGTGATGTCGAAGGTGATCTTGCGGAGGGCGGTCGACCCGAAGCTGATGACGCCCGCGCCGGTGCCGGTGGCGAGGACCGCGCCGGTGTCGTGGTTGAGCACCCGCCAGTTGCGGATGGTGCCGACGGAGCCGGACGCCTCCCGGATGTTGATCTTCGACACCGTGGTGGCCGAGCCCCACTTGATCGAGATCTGGCCGATGGTGCCGTTCGGTGACCAGGCGGTGCTCATGTTTCCGTCGCGCACGTCGCCGTAGCTGGTGCCGCTGGCCTTGCTGGAGCCGTCGGAGCCGGCACCGATGCTGAGGTTGGTGCCGCTGGGCTGGCTCGGCGTCGGCGTCGGGTTGCTGGTCGGTGGCGCGGTGGTGGTGGTCGGCCCGGGCGTCGGGCTGGTCGGCCCGGCGGTCGGGCTCTGCGGCGTGCAGTTGCCGTTGGAGGTACGGATGCCCTTGTTCGCGCCGGCGGTCTGGCTGACGATGCTCGGCACGCAACTGGCCGAGTCGAGGCGGTACGAGTAGGGAATGCTGACGCTGGTGTTGGAGGTCGGGTTGGGGCCGGCCGGGTTGGTGTCGCCGCTACGGCTGGACCACGTCACGTTGTCGAAGATGTTGCCGCTGACCTGCCAGTAGCCGGCCTCGTCGGTGTAGAAGGTGCCCAGCACGTCCTTGGAGTTCTGGAAGTAGTTGTTGTCCACCTTGGCGCGTGCCCCGGCCCGGGAGTTGATGCCGGACTCGTTGAGGCGTACGTAGTGGTTGTTGTAGATGTGGGCGATGCCGCCGCGCAGCAGCGGCGTACGGGAGTCGATGTTCTCGTACAGGTTGTGGTGGAACGTGACGTAGCCGTTGGACCTGTCGCTCTCGCTGGACCCGATCAGGCCACCCCGACCGGAGTTGCGCAGGATGCTGTAGGACAGCGTCACGTACTGGGTGTTGTTCTTCATGTCGAACAATCCGTCGAAGCCCTCCGACTCCCCGCCGGATGCCTCCAGGGTGACGTGGTCGACCCAGACGTTGCGGACATCGGCCTCCATGCCGATGGCGTCGCCGCCGTTGGAGGTGGGCGAGCCGGACTTCTTGACGTTCCGGACGGTCACGTTCTGGATGATGATGTTGCTGGCCTCGCGGATGTGGATGCCGATCTGGTCGAAGACGGCTCCGTTGCCGACGCCGAGGATCGTGACGTTGCTGATCTGCTTGAGTTCGATCACGTCGGCGGCGGTGTTGCAGCTCGAACCCGACACCTTCGTGGTGTTGCCGTGGTTGATGGTTCCCTCGACCTGGATGGTGATCGGGGTGCTGCTGCTGGCCCGGTTGCACAGGGCCGCGTGGATCTGGGTGCCGCTGGTGGCGCGTACGGTCTGCCCGCCCGCGCCGCCGGTGGTGCCACCGTTGCCGGTCGCGAAGCCGGTGGCGCTGCCGACCGCGGCCGACGCCTGGGGCGTCGTCAGGGCCACACAGACCACGGCTCCCGTGGCGGTGGCGGCCAGTCCTGCGAGAAGTCGGAGTGCGACGTGTCGTCTCATCCTCGTCTCACCTTCCTTTGGTGGTGGTGGAGTAGTGGGTTACCGAGGTAGGCGTCCGGCACCGGAGAGTGCGCCGACCACGAGCGGCACCAACCGCGCCGGCAACACCGGTCCGTGCCGCAGCGTCGGCGTCCAGCCGGCGTCGGGACTCAGGTCGGGGTCGTGTGCGTCGTTGTACGCGGCCACCAGGTCCACCGGGCGGGACGGTGCGCCGGCCGACCTGACCCAGTTGCCCCGGGTGGTGATCGCGGTGCCGCCCCAGTCGTGGAGCAGTTCGGCGGCGTCGACGCCGGCGCCGAGGGTGAAGTGGTTGTTCTCCGCGTGCACGGCGGACTGCACGCCGACGCCGATGGCGTACTGGAAGCCGTCACCGCCGAGCTGGTAGGCGTTGTTGTAGACGTCCACCTGGCCGAAGCGGACCCGTGGCAGCCGTTGCAGCCCGCCGTCGAACAGGTTGTGGTGCAGCGTCACGTTGAGCCGCCCCACGTCCGGGCCGATCGTGTTGGACGAGCCGATCAGCATCAGCTTGTCGCGGCCGGAGAAGCGGTTCCAGGAGGCGGTGACCAGGCTGGCGGTGTGGGTGATGTCCACCGCGCCGTCGTGCACCTGGTAGGACCGTCCGAAGTAGACGGGCTGGGCGCTGTCCGGGTTGTCGCCGTCGGTGAACGTGTTGTGGTCGATCCAGACGTTCTCGCTGCGGCGCACCGAGATCTGGTCGTACTGCGAGTTCCAGTTGCCGGCGTCGCCGTCGGTGGGGGACCAGGCGGGGAAGCAGTCCCGGGCGTCGTCGAAGGTGATGTTGCGGACGATCACGTTCGTCGCCCGGTCGATCATCAGGGTGAGGCCGGTCAGCCGCGCCCCGCGCAACCCGATGATCGTGGTGTTCGGGCCGACGTTGATCTGGGTCTGCTGGGTCTGGTTGGTCACCGAGCGCCGCCGGGCCTCCTCCAGCGGCCCGCTCGGCGCCACCCGGCCCCACACCGCCGGGTCGTACGCGGCCAGGTATCCCTCCAGCGAGTACCCGGGATCGGCCAGGTCGGTGCAGTCGAGCAACCGACCGTCGGCGTCCTCGAAGCCGTCGACGCTGCCGCTGACGTACACGATCTTGGAGGTGGCGTTCGTCGCGTTTGTGGCGTTGTCGCCGCCGAGCGCGGCGACCAGCTCGGCGCGGCTGCTCACCACGTGGACCTGCTCGGCCGAGGCGGCGGAGCCTCCGGTGGTGCCGGGACCGGCGGCGGCCCAGCCGTCGCCGGCCGGGAGGGCCTGCCGGCCGAGCTGTCGGGCCGACGGTGAGAGTGGTGTGCGGCTGTCCCGCTCGTGGTGGCTGCCGACCCCCGCGTCGTTCGACGGCTGCGCCAGAGCGGCGGTAGGGAGGGCGGTCAGGGCGACAATTGTCGATGCCGCGGCGGCGGCAAGTCTGCGCATCGGCTCGTTCCGTTTCCTTCGTCGCTGTTTCTTATTAATGACGAAGGTTACGGCCGCGTTTTTACGAGGGTCAATATTAATGATGTGCAGATTTGTTGCAGATAATTCTTTCGAGTAGCATCGTCCCGACGGGTTCTGGTCGGGAAGTTGCTGGTAATCGCGTTGTAGCTGATCCTGTGTGGACCGATGATTTGCAGTTTGTTGCGGCGGCGCCTCCTATTCTTGCCCGATGGGTGGGGTTCGCCAAGGCGCTATCGCCCACGGCACGCCGATTTCCGACGGCAGTTTGCCCTCGTCGACCACCCGACGTAGCACCTCGTTGACGCCGCGCACCCGCAACACCCGCTGCGCGCCGGCACCGACGGCCGCCACCAGGGCGCCGTCGAGCAGCGCCGGCTCGGGTGCCGCCTGCAGGGCGGTCAGCACGGCGGTGAACGGCGCGGTCCGGGCCAGTGGCGCGATCAGCGGCACGTGTGGATCGGCCCGGTGGGCCAGCAGGTTCTCCAGCAGCCCGCGCCGGCCGGGCACCGTACGGGCGGTGGCCTCGCCGGGCAGCAGCAGCCGGTCGGTCGGGTACTCCAGCACCGCCCGCCCGGCGGTACCGGTGACGATCACCTCACCGGCGATGAAGTCCTCGCCGGCGAGGGTCACCGCGGCCACGATCGGCGGACCGTGCCGGGTCCGTACCCGCAGCGCGGCGGTGTCGTCCACCTCGATCGGCCGTACCCGGTACCGCTCCACCTCGATGCTCACCGGCTCCACCGGCCCGTCGCCGAGCGCCTCGGCGACCGCCAGGCACTGCATCACCGCGTGGGCGAGCGGATTGGCCAGCGCGCCGTCGAGCACCGGCCGCCCGTCCAGCAGCCGGCGCCCGGCCCAGGGCGCGCGGGCGTAGTAGGCGTCCGGGCGTTGCCAGGCCGCCACCGTGGCGATGCCGTCCACCGCGCCCACCCGGCCGGCCGACACCGCGTCCGTAAACGCGCTCAGCGCCGCCGAGCCGAGCGCCTGGAACCCGACCTGCACGACCCGGCCGGTGGTGGCCAGCGCCCCGGACAGGTCCTCGTGCTCGGCGGTGGACAGCACCGGCGGCTTCTCCAGCAGCACGTCCGCACCGGCGGTCACCGCGTCCCGGGCGATCCGCAGGTGGGTGTGTGGTGGGGTGCAGATGACCACCACGTCCGGCGTGACGTCGGCGAGCATCGCCCGATGATCGGTGAACACCGGCACGCCGGTCGGCACCGGTGCCGCCGGTTCGCACTCGATCGGCCGGGTGTCGACCAGGGCGACCAACCGGACCCGGCCGGCGTCGTGCAGCGGGCCGATCATCCGGCGGTGCCAGCGCCCGTGCCCGTTCGCCCCGACCAGCGCCACCCGGGGTGCCGGCGTGGCGGGCGACAAGTGCTGCGCCGTCGGGCGAGCCGGCCCCGCTTCGGCACCGGCCGGTCCGACGCGGGTCGACCCCGCCGGCGGTCCGTCGACGGACGTCACGCCGCACCGGCCAGGGTGGCGCGTACACCGTGTCGCTCCAGATCGGTGAGCCAGGCGACCACGTCGGCATGGACCTGCGCGTCGGCGGCCACCTCGGGCGGCACGACCTCGTCGAGACCGAGCATGGCGTCCACCGCGCCCGCCGGGGTCTGCGGGGCGGCGGCCAGCACCGCCCGGATCCGCGTCGCCAGCGGGTCGTCAAGGGGGAGCGGGCGGCCGTCGTCGGCGCTGCCCTGGGCGAATCGGATCCAGGCGGCGACGACGAGGGCCGCCCAGCGGGCCGGCTGTCGGGCCGCGCGCAGGTCGGCGACCGTGTGCAGGATGCGCTGCGGCAGTTTCTGCGATCCGTCCAACGCCACCTGGAGGGTGCGGTGCCGGATCGCCGGGTTGCCGAACCGTGCCAGCACCTGTTCGCCGTAGCCGACCACGTCCACTCCGTCGGGTGGGGCGAAGCTGGCGGCCACATCCTCGGCGATCAGCCGGCGCAGCACGGTGTCCAGGTGCGGCAGCGCGAGGGCGTCCGCGATCGTCTCGCAGCCGGCCAGCGCGCCGAGGTAGGCGGCCGCCGAGTGCACACCGTTGAGGGCGCGCAACTTCAGTCGTTCCCACGGACCCGCGTCCGCGCAGAGCACCGCCCCGGCGCGGTCCCACGCGGGCCGGCCGCCGGGGAAGTCGTCCTCGATGACCCACTGGGTGTACGGCTCGGCCGCCACCGCCGCGAGATCCTCGACGCCGAGCGCCCGCCGGGCTGCGGCGAGGGTCGCCGGGGTGCTGGCCGGGACGATGCGGTCCACCATGGTGCCCGGGAAACCGACCTGTGCCGCGACCCAGTCGACGACATCCTGCGGTGTGCCGGCGTACGCCAGGGACTGGGTCACCAGGCCGCGCAGCCGGCGGCCGTTGGCGGGCAGGTTGTCGCAGCTGACCAGGGCGATCGGTCCGGTGTCGGCGGCGGCGCGGGCCAGCAGGCCGCGCACCAGCAGCCCCGGCACGGTGACCGGCGGTCGGTCGGTGGTCAGGTCGGCGACCAGGTCGGCGTCGGGGCGCAGCGTGCCGGCGGCCGGGTCGAGCTGGTACGCCTTCTCGGTCACGGTCAGCGTGACCACCCGGATCGCCGGGTCGGCCAACAGGGCCACCACCGCCTGCGGGTCGGCGGCGGCCAGCCGCACCTCGGCAAGTGACCCGACCACCCGGGTGTGCTGGTCGGTGGCGGAGAGCGTGCTGACGCTGAAGAGGTTGTCCTGGGCGGCGAGCGTCGACACCAGCGCCGCGTTGCGGGGGGCCACGCCGACGATGCCCCAGTCACCGCCGGCCAGGCCGATCGCCTGCTCGGTATAGACCGCCTGGTGGGCGCGGTGGAAGGCGCCGAGCCCGAGGTGCACCACGCCGGCCGGCACGGTGCCCGGGCGGACCAGTGGACGGGCCTCGGCGGGCAACCGGCGCACCGCGCCCAGCCCGAGCCGGGACGCGCCCACGGTCACCGCCATGCCGGGCCGTCCGGGAAGCGGAAGGTGGCGATCGACTCGGGGTGCATGGTGGCGCTGTAGCCGGGCGCGGTCGGCAGCAGGTAGCGCCCGTCGCGGGTGCGTACCGGGTCGACGAAGTGCTCGTGCAGGTGGTCGACGTACTCCACCATCCGCCCGTCCAGGCTCGTGCCCACCCGCAGGTAGTCGAAGATCGCCAGGTGCTGCACGTACTCGCAGAGGCCGACACCGCCGGCGTGCGGGCAGATCGGCACCCCGAACTTCGCCGCCATCAGCATCTCGGCGAGCACCTCGTTGACCCCGCCCACCCGGCAGGCGTCGATCTGCATCACGCCGATCGCCTCGGCCTGCAACAACTGCTTGAAGATGACCTTGTTGGCGGCCACCTCGCCGGTGGCGACCCGGCACCGACCGCCGGTCAGCTCGTCCATCGCGCGGGCGATCCGGGCATGGCCGAGGATGTCGTCGGCATGCGTCGGCTCCTCGATCCAGTACGGGTCCACCTCGGCCAGCGCCGTCATGTTGGTGATCGCCTCATCGACGTCCCAGACCTGGTTGGCGTCCATCATCAGCAGCGCGTCCGGGCCGATCTCCGACCGGATGATCCGGGCCCGCCGCAGGTCGTCGGCGGGCGGGCCACCGACCTTCATCTTCATCGCCCGCCACCCCTGCGCGTACGCGGTCCGGGTCAGCGTCCGGACCTTGTCGTCGGGGTAGCCGAGCCAGCCCACCGAGGTGGTGTACGACGGGAAGCCTTCGCGTTCCAGCAGCGCCAGCCGGTCGGCGAGCCCGTCGCGCCCCTTGTCCAGGATCGCGGCGGCCTCGTCGGCGGTGAGCGCGTCGGTGATGTGCCTGAAGTCGACATTGGCCACCAGTTCGTCGGTGGGCAGTTCGGCCAGGTAGCGCCACATCGACTTGCCGGCCAGCTTGGCCCGCAGGTCCCACACCGCGTTGACCAGCGCGCCGCTGGCCATGTGAATGACCCCCTTCTCCGGGCCGAGCCAGCGCAGCTGCACGTCGGCGACGAGCGAGCGCCAGAACGCCACCGGCTCGGCGGCGATCTCCGCGAGGCTGCGTCCCCGTACGTGATGGGCCAGGGCGTCGACGGCGGCACAGGTGATCTCGTTGCCACGGCCGTTGGTGAAGGTGAATCCGGCGCCGGTCGGTCCGTCGTCGGTGCTCAGCTCCACATAGGTGGCCGAGTAGTCGCCCCGGTTGATCGCGTCGGAGCCGTCGCCGCTGGCGGCGGTGGGGAACCGCACGTCGTGCACGGTGACGTCGGTGATCCTGGTCATGCCCACTCCCCGAACTTGAAGACCCGCTTCGGCAGCCGGTACGCCAGGTCGACGATGGTCTCGGCGGCCTCGTCCATGGGCAGCCGGTGCTCGGCGACCAGCCGGGCCAGGAAGCCGGCGTCGACGCGGCGCGCCACGTCGTGCCGGACCGGGATGGAACAGAACGCCCGGGTGTCGTCGACGAACCCGGCGGTGTTGTAGAAGCCGGCGGTCTCGGTCACCGACTCGCGGAAGCGACGCAGCACCTCGGGGGAGTCCAGGAACCACCAGGGAGCACCGAGCAGCAGAGCGGCGTACCCACCGGCGAGGGGTGCCAGCTCCCGGGTGAAGGTGTCCTCGTCGAGGGTGTAGAGCACCACCCGCAGCCGGGGGTCGTTGCCGTACGCGTCCAGCAGCGGGGCGAGCGCGTGCACGTACTCGGTGACCTGCGGAATGTCGCCGCCCACGTCGCGACCGTGCCGGGCGTGCAGCCACCGGTTGTGGTTGCGCACCGCACCCGGGTGCAGCTGCATGACCAGGCCGTCGTCGAGCGACATCCGGGCGAACTCCAGCAGCATGTGCGCCCGGAACGCCTCCGCGTCACCCGGCTCCGCCGCGCCCCGCCGCGCCCGGTCGAACAGCGTCGCCGCGTCGGCACCGAGGTCGAGGGTACGGGCGGTGGGGTGGCCGTGGTCGGAGGAGGTGGCACCGGCGGCGATGAAGGCGGCCCGGCGCGAACGCAGGGCGGCCAGGTAGCCGGCGTACGTCCCGGTGTCCTCTCCGGTGATCTCACCGAGCTGGTCGACGCTCGTCGACCAGCCCTCGAAGTCCAGGTCGACCACGTTGTCCGGGCGGAAGGTGGTGACCACCCGCCCGCCCGGACCACCCCAGCCGTCGGCGGCGAGCTTGGCGTGCCGGCCCAGGTCGTCCAGGGGCGACTCGGTGGTGGCGAGCACCTCGATGTTGAACCGCTCGAACAGCGCCCGGGGCCGGAAGCCGGGCTCGGCGAGCCGGGCGGCGAGGGCGTCGTACACCTCGTCGGCGGTGCCCGGGGTGAGTCGGGTGTGCACACCGAACACCTCGGTGAAGGTCTGCTCCAGCCACAGCCGCGACGGGGTGCCCCGGAACAGGTGCCAGCCGGCGGCGAAGCGACGCCAGATCCGCCGTCCGTCGGTCTCCACCGGGCTGCCGTCCCGGCTGGGTACGCCCAGCTCACCGGGGGAGACGCCCTGGCTGAGCAGCATCCGGGTCAGGTAGTGGTCGGGCACGATGAGCAGCTGCGACGGGTCGGGGAACGGCTGGTCCTCGGCCAGCAGCGCCGGGTCGACGTGCCCGTGCGGGGAGATGATGGGCAACTGCGCCACCAGCGCGTACAGCTCCCGGGCCAGCGCGCGTTGGCCCGGCTCGGCGGGGAGAAGCAGGTCGGGTCTGGTCGGGGTGGGCACGGGGAGCGGCTCCTGTGGTCGGTGTCAGTCGAGGGTGAGCAGGTCGGCCACCCGCACGGGTGCGCCGGTGTCGAAGGACCGGTTGGCGGCCAGGCCGGTGAGCAGGGCCAGTGCCCCGTCCCGGGCGGTCGCCGCGCGGTGCAGCGGATCGGGTACGCCGCCGAACAGCACCTGGGTCATCCGGCCGTCCGCCCCGCCGTGCCCGTGCCGGGTGTAGCCGTCGACCTCGATACGTTGCGGTGGTGCCCAGAAGGGGCGCAGGGTAAGCGTGGCGGCGCCACCCTCCTCGGCGGCCTGGTCGCCGTGCAACGCGGCGCCCTTCAGCGCGCCGGCGGCCGCCGGGCTGACGAACTCGCTCTCGGTGACCTCCAGTTCGAGGCGGCCCCGGCTGCCGTTGACCATCACCCGGTAACCCTCCCAGGGCGCGTACGCGGTGAGGTGGTAGGTCATGGTCGCCCCGGTGGAGTAGGTGGCCAGCACCGCCATGTCGTCCTCGATGCTGACCCCGGGGGCGAAGACGTTGCGGTCGCGGTGGTAGCCGTCCTCGGCCTCGGCGTCGAGGTACAGCTCGCGCAGCCGGGGGTGCTCGGCCAGCCGCAACGCGAACGGGTCGTCGTCGGCGGCCGGCGAGGCGTGCGCCCGGTGGTAGTCGCGGGCGTAGCCGTGGCGGCGGCCGGTGTCACCGTAGAAGAACAGCCGCCCGGCGGCGTACACCTGCACGGGTGTGGCGTCGAGCCACCAGTTGACCAGGTCGAAGTGGTGGCTGGCCTTGTGCACCATCAGCCCGCCGGAGCTGGCCTTGTCGCGGTGCCAGCGGCGGAAGTAGTCGGCACCGTGGCGCACGTCGAGCAGCCACTCGAAGTGCACCGAACCGATCTCGCCGACCGCACCGTCGGCCAGCAGCCGCCGCAGTTGCCCGTGCAGCGGGTTGTAGCGGTAGTTGAAGGCCACGGTCACCCGCCGGCCGGTGCGGCGTACCGCGTCGAGGATGCGCTGGCAGCGTGGCGCGTCGGTGGTCATCGGCTTCTCGGTGACCACGTCGCAGCCGGCCTCCAGCGCGGCCACCACGTACTCGTCGTGGGTGACGTCCACCGAGGTCACCAGCACCACGTCGACGTGCTCCTTGGCCAGCATCGCGGTGAAGTCGCCCGCGTGGTACGTCGGCACCGGCCGGTGGCCCAGCTCACCGAGCCACCGGTTGTGGGCGTCCATCCGAGCCTGGTTGACGTCGGCGAAGGCGACCAGTTCGGCGGTGTCGGCGTGCTCGCGCACCAGCGCCCGGACGAACATCTCGGCGCGGGCACCGGTGCCGACCACGGCGTACCGGGCCCGTCGGCCGGGTTGCGGTGACACGGAGCGATCCTCCTCGATCTACCTGCAAACCTTTGCATTGAAGTAACCACGGTCGATCGGCTTCCGTCAACGACGGTCCGGAAATCGGCGGCCTTTGCCCCGATTGAAGGGCTTACCTGTGCATGGCAAGCGGTCTGCCGAAACGCAGCTGTAACCATTCACCGTTGACACTGGAGCAACCGTTTGCATTAATTGGCGGCACCGTGAGCGCCGACACATCGACGAAGGGGGCCTGGATGCCAGTCACCATCAGGGACGTCGCCCGGGCCTCCGGTGTGCACATCTCCACCGTCTCGCGCACCTTCTCGGCACCCCACCTGGTCAACCCGGAGACCCGGGTACGGGTGCTTGCCTGCGCCGAGGACCTGGGCTACCGGCCCAACCGCGCGGCCCGCGCACTCATCACCGGTCGTACCCACAACATCGGGCTGATCATCGCCGACATCGCCAACCCCTTCTTCCCGCCACTGATCAAGGCGGCGGAGAGCCAGGCCCGCCACCGCGACTACCACGTCTTCGTGGCCGACACCAACGAGGACGCCGCCGCCGAGGAGGAACTGGTCCACGCCCTGGCCAAGCAGGTCGACGGGGTGCTGCTGTGCAGCCCCCGGATGAGCAACAGCCTGATCGAGCAGCTCAGCCGGGAGGTGCCGCTTGTGGTGGTGAACCGACAGTTGGCCGGGCTGCCGTGCGTGCTGATGGACGTCGGGCAGGGCGCCCGGTCCGCGATCGAGCACCTCGCCGGGCTGGGCCACCGGGAGATCGCGCTGCTCGGCGGGCCCCGCGGTTCGTGGACCAGCCGGGAACTCCGGCGGGCAGCCGGCGCCGCCGCCCGGGCTGCGGGAGCGGAGCTCACGGTGCTCGGTCCCAACCCGCCCACCGAGACCGGCGGTCTCGCCCAGGCGGAGCAGGTCCGCCGGGCCGGCGTCACCGCCGTGCTCGCCTACAACGACCTGATGGCGATCGGGCTTCTCGAAGGGCTCGACGCACTCGGGGTGCGGGTGCCACAGGAGGTCAGTGTCGTCGGTGTCGACGACATCTCCCTGAGCCGACTCACCCGCCCCAAGCTGACGACGGTGGCCACGCCAACCGCGGCCGCCGGCCGGACGGCCGTCGACATGTTGCTGCAACAGGACACCGATTTCCCGCGTACCGCGCGGGGCGGCGGTGCCACCGTGGCAGTCGGCGTCCGTCGCACCACCGCACAGGTAATGCTCCAGACCGAGTTGGTCATCCGCGACTCCACCGGGCCGGGCCCTTACGCCGGTCGGGAACGTCCCGGAACCGCTGCCGTTGGCCCGGGCCCGCATCGCCGTGCGGACCCGGGCAACCCGGTCGTGGCCGCCGGTGACGTGGTCGCCTCCTAACGCCAAGGAGTGAGCGCACATGCACCCCGCAACGCACCCCACCGCCAGCGCGCCCGACGGGCGCACCTACCGTACCCCCCTGTTGCGCCGCCGGTTGTTGCGCGGCCTGGTCGCCGCGGTCGTGACTCTGCCGCTGGTCGGCGCGGCCGCGGCCTGCGGCGACGACGCCGCGTCCGACGGCAAGACCACCATCTCGATCTTCTGGTGGGGTGGCGAGGCCCGGGCCCAGCTCACCGAGCAGGCGCTGGACCTCTACACCCAGAAGAATCCGGACGTCGTCTTCGAGAAGGTGTGGCAGGCCAACCAGGGCTACTTCGACAAGCTGGCCACCCTGACCGCCGGCGGCAACCCGCCGGACATCTTCCAGATCGATGACAACTTCCTCACCGAGTACGCCGCCCGCAACGCGACCCTGGACCTCAAGCCGTACCAGGAATCCGGTGACCTCGACACCTCCAAGTTCCCGCCCAGCCTGCTCCAGTACGGCGTGGTCGACGGCAAGCTCGCCGGCCTGGCCGCCGGGGAGAACACCCAGGGGCTGGTCTACAACAAGACGCTGGTGACCGAGAACGGCCTGCCCGAGCCGACCACCGGCATGAGCTGGGAGGAGCACATCGCCTGGGCCGAGCAGGTCAGCAAGAAGACCGGGGTCCCCGGCACGATGGACGCGAGCGCCATCGACAAGGCGTTCTGGGTGTGGCTGCGCCAGCAGGGTAAGGATCTGTACTCCGGCAACGAGCTCGGCTTCACCGTGGCGGACGTGACCAGGTGGTTCGAGCTGTGGAAGGACGCCCGCGATCGGGGCGCGACCCCCACCCCGGACGTCATCCACGAGGGCAACGCCACCGACATCACCAAGCAGCTGGTGGTCACCGGAAAGGCCGCCACCTCCTGGGTGTGGGTCAACCAGATGCCGGAGTTGAAGAAGAACACCTCCGACGAACTCGGTGTCATCGCCTACCCGGGTGACCCCAGCGGCCAGTGGGCCCGTGCCTCGATGTACTGGTCGGTCTTCCGGGGCAGCAAGAACGCGGACATCGCGGTAGATGTGATCAACTTCTTGGCGAACGACGCCGACGCGGTCAAGCTGCTCGGCACCGACCGGGGCCTGCCGTCCAACCTGGACCTGCGCCGGGTGGTCAGCGACGACACCACCGACGAGGCGATGAAGCAGTCCATCGCCGTCGAGACCGAGCTGGCCAAGACGTTCGGCGAGGCGCCCCAGGTGCCGATCAAGGGGCACAGCAAGGTTCGCGCCGAGCTGATCAAGGCCGCCGAGAACGCGCTGTACGGCCGGGTCACCCCCGCCGAGGCCGCCGCCCAGTTCGTCGAGGCGTGCACGGCGGCAATCGCCTCCTGACCTGCCGCACCACCCGGAGAGGAGCAGTTCGTGGCCCTGACCACGGCGCCCGACCCGACCCGACGCGGCACCGGATCCGTCCGGCCCGACGCCAACCGGCGCGGGACCGGACGGATCCGGCACGGGGAAGGTCTGGCCGGTTACGTCTTCCTGTCGCCCTGGCTCGTCGGTCTGATGGGCATCACGGCGCTACCCATGCTGTTGTCGCTCTACCTCAGCTTCACCAACTACGACATCCTCACCCCGTTGTCCGAGGTGGAGTGGGTCGGGCTGGCCAACTACGAACGGATGTTCACAAGTGATCCCTCGTGGTGGCACTCGGTACGGGTCACCCTCAGCTTCGCCCTGATCGCCGTACCGCTGAAACTGGCCGCGGCGCTCGGGGTGGCCCTCCTGCTCAACCGGGCCTGGCGCGGCGTCGGACTGTTCCGCGGCCTGTTCTACCTGCCGTCGCTGCTCGGCGGCAGTGTGGCGCTGGCCATCGTCTGGGTCAACATGTTCAACCGGGACGGTGCGTTCAACTCGTTCCTCGCCCTCTTCGGCATTCAGGGCAAGCCCTGGGTGAACGACCCGGACTGGGCGCTTGAGACGCTGATGGTGCTGGCCATCTGGCAGTTCGGCGCACCGATGGTGATCTTCCTGGCCGGGCTCAAGCAGGTGCCCACGGAGCTGTACGAGGCCGCCGCGGTGGACGGGGCCGGCAAGTTCCGGCAGTTCGTCAACGTGACCCTGCCGATGCTCTCTCCGGTGATCTTCTTCAACCTGGTGCTGGAGACCATCAACGGGTTCCAGGGCTTCACCGCCGCGTTCGTGCTCAGCAACGGGACCGGCGGGCCGGTCGACTCGACCCTGATGTACACGCTCAACCTCTACATCACCGGCTTCACCAACCTGGAGATGGGCTACGCCTCCGCGATGGCCTGGGTGTTCCTGATCGCCATCGCGATCATCACGGTGATCTTCTTCAGCACCGGCCGGTTCTGGGTGCACTACTCCGACGGGGAGGATCGCTGATGGTGGCCGATACCGTCGCCCCGAACAGGGCGACCCGTCCACAACGCCCACGCAGCCGTTCCTGGCTCCGGTTGGTCGTGCTGCTGGCCATCGTCGCGGTCGTGCTCTACCCGCTGTTCTGGATGATCGGCACCTCCGTGAAGTCGCAGGAGGAGATCGTCAACAACATCGGTCTGCTGCCCCGGAACTTCACCCCGGGCAACTACACCGACGGGTGGACCAACTTCGACGTGAGCTTCGCCCGCTTCTTTCTCAACAGCGCCATGGTCAGCCTGCTCACCCTGGTCGGCAACGCGGTGAGCTGCCTGCTGGCCGCGTACGCCTTCGCCCGGCTGAGGTTCCGGCTGCGCGGGCTGTGGTTCGCCGTCATGATCGGCACCCTGCTGCTGCCGGGGCACGTGCTGATCGTCCCGCAGTACATCCTCTTCCGCAGCCTCGGCCTGGTCGGTGCGGAGTGGCCGTACCTGCCGCTGCTGATCCCGCAGTTCCTGGCCACGGAGGCGTTCTTCGTCTTCCTGATGGTGCAGTTCATGCGCGGCATTCCCCGCGAGCTGGACGAGGCGGCCCGCATCGACGGCGCGAACGCGTTCGGCATCTTCCGGCACGTGATCCTGCCGCTGAGCCGGCCCGCCCTGGTCACCACCGCGATCTTCTCGTTCATCTGGACCTGGAACGACTTCTTCCGGCAACTGGTCTTCCTGTCCGACCTGAGCGACTACACCGTCCCGGTGGCGCTGACCCTGTTCATCGACTCGACAAGCCAGAGCGCGGTCGGTCCGATGTTCGCCATGGCGGTGCTGTCCCTGCTGCCGGTCTTCGGGTTCTTCGTGGCCTTCCAACGGATGCTCGTCGAGGGGATCAACACCAGTGGACTCAAGGGCTGACACTCCCGTCGAACGGCACGAGCCGGGGCGGGACTGGCGGGACACCGTCAGTGACGCCGCCGACCTCGCGTTGCTGGGCATCCTGGCCGCGCTGGCCGCAGCACCGGTACTGACCGCCGGTGCCGCGGTCGGCACCGCCAGCGCGGCCGTGCACGACTGGCTGACCACCGGCAGTTGGCCGCCCGCACGGCGTACGCTGTCGCGCTTCGGCCGCGCGCTGCTGCCGGGCGTACCGGTGGTCCTGGTCGGGCTGGCCGCCGCCGGGCTGCTCGTCGCGGACCTGGCCGCAGTGGCCAGCGGCCGCGTCCCGGGCGGTACGGTGGCGTTGGTTGTCACACTCGTCGTCGCGGCGTCCCTGTTCGGCTACGCCGCCGCGATCGTGGTCGAGGTGGGGCGTGCCGGCGGCACCGGGTGGCGGTCGGCGGTCACCCGGGCCGCCCGCGCCTGCCTCGACCACCCCGCGAACTGGGCCGCGCTCGCCGGCACCGCAGCGGTCGTGATCCTGCTTGGCGTGCTGGTCACCCCGGTGGCGGTGCCGATCCTCGCCGGATACGCGCTGGCCGCCGTGCACGCGGTCGTCCGCCGTCGACAGGTCACCCGCGTGGAGCTGTCGTGACCGACCCACAGCTTCTCGTCGACGGCACGCCGGTCGCCCGGTACGTGCTCGCCCCCGACCTGGACGTCCGGCACGGGCCCCGACCGTACCTGCATCCGGTGCGTACCCTGGCCGGCACCCCGGTCACCGACGCGCTGCCCGCCGACCACGTGTGGCACCTGGGGGCGTCGCTGGCCGTGCAGGACGTCACCGGCACCAACCTGTGGGGCGGACGGACGTACGTGCGCGGTACCGGTTACACCTGGCGTGCCGACCACGGCCGGATCGTGCATGTCGGCTGGGAACACCTGGCGACCGACCGGCTCGACCACCAGTTGCACTGGTGTGACCCGACAGGTGGGGTGCTGCTCACCGAGCGGCGGATGCTCACCGCCTCGGCGGTACCCGGCCACGAGGGCGCGTGGCGGCTCGACCTGACCAGTACGCTCACCGCGCCCGCCGACCGCGACGTGACGCTGGGCAGTCCGGCCACCAACGGCCGCCCCGGCGGGGCGGGCTACGGCGGCTTCTTCTGGCGTGCGGTGGCAGCCGAACCGCCCGAGGTCTTCACCGCCCGGCTGACCGGCGAGGAGCAGGTCAACGGATGCGCGGAACCATGGGTGGCGCTGCGGGCGCGGGCACCTGAGGGCGGGGCGTACACCCTGGTCTTCAGTGGGCTCGGCGCGGCTGACCGATGGTTCGTCCGGACCGCCATGTACCCGGGGGTCTGCGTGGCCTTCGCCTTCGAGCGGACCGCGACCATCCCGGCCGGCACCGGTCGGCGCGGTCACTACCGGGTGGCCGTCGCCGACGGCCCACTCGACCGGCCCGCCGCCGCCGCCCTCGCCAGCCTCTGAGCCCCCGGCTCGGCCCTGCGCCCCGGCTCGGCCCTGCGCCCCGGCTCGGCCCTGCGCCCCTGCTCGGCCCTGCGCGCCGCCTGCGCCAACTCTCCGCCTGTGCGCCGGCTTGCGCCTTGTGTCGGCCGCGAGATGCGGCTTGTCGCGGTATCCGGCGCCCGGGATACCGCGACATGCCGCATCTCGCGGCCGACGGGCGCTGGGCGCTGGGCGCTGGGCGCTGGGCGACGGGCGCTGGGCGTAGCGCGCGGGGTGTGGGGTGAGGCGTCGGGGATTCAGGTGGTGGCGGGGTCGTAGGGGCGGCAGGAGGAGCGGACGACCAGCTCGGTGGGCAGCCGGATGTGCGTGTCCCGCTCGACGCCGGCGATCAGGTCGACAAGCAGGCGCAACGCCTCGGCGCCCATCCGCTGCAACGGCTGCATTATCGTCGTCAGCGGCGGGTTGACCAGCGCCGATTCCGGGATGTTGTCGAAGCCGATCACGGAGAGGTCGTCGGGGACCGCCAGGCCCATGCTCCGGGCCACGTCGATCGTGGAGATCGCGGAGAGGTCGTTTCCGGCGAAGACGGCGGTCGGGCGGTCGGGCAACGAGAGCAGCTCGGCGGCGGTCTCGGCGGCGCTCTCGATCCGGAATCCGCCCACCCGGACCAGCCGCTCGTCCACCGTCACGCCCGCGTCGGCCATGGCCTGCCGGAAGCCGGCCTCGCGGAGCCGGGACGATTCGAGGTCGGCGCGTCCGCTGATGTGCCCGATGCGGCGGTGGCCGAGGGACAACAGGTAGTTGGTCGCCAAAACGGCGCCGGCGAAGTTGTCGGAGTCGACGGTCGGCAGGCCCGACGGGCCGGTGTGCGGGTCCACGGCCACGACGTGGAAGCCCTGCTTGGTCTCCACCACGGTCGGCGTGACGATGACGGCGCCGTCGATGAGCGTGCCCGACAACCGGGCCAGCGAGCGGCGTTCCCAACCCACGGCCGTCCCGGCGCCGTCGCCGCCAGAGTACGCCAGCAACTGGTAGCCGGTGCCGGCGACCTCCACGCTGGCGCCCTTGAGCAGTTCGGTCGAGAACGGCTCGAACTCGGCGACCAGGATGCCGAGCACGTTCGTGCGATGGCTGCGTAAGCTCTGCGCCCCAAGGCTGGCCTCGTAGCCGAGTTGACGGATGACCTGCTGGACCCGTTCCACGGTTGCCTGTGCCACTCCGTAACGGCCATTCACGACCTTGGAAACGGTCGCCACGGAGACGCCGGCCGTGCGGGCTACGTCCGACATCTTGACACGCTGGGGAAACGCCACGTCGATGATGATAGAGGGCCGGCGCTCCGGTTACGAAGGCGAGTCGAAAACGTTATCGACACCGATTGACACCGGATTACCTTGCTGAAAAACTCGCTCAGGCCGAGCACCCGACTGACTGGTCGAGGAGACATCGATGGCTATAAAGCGCCGTGCAACCACCTTTCTAGCGCTGTCCATGACAACCGCACTACTCGTCGCCGGCTGCGGCGGCGGTGGCGAGAGCGAGGCACCTGCCGAGAGCGAGCTGTACAAGAACCCGGTGACGCTTACCTGGTGGCACAACGCCTCCCAGGACGGCCCCGGTAAAGAGTACTGGGCGAAGGTCGCCAAGGACTTCAACGCGCTGCACCCGACGGTCACGATCGAGGTCGAGGGCATCGAGACCAACCAGCTCCAGCGCACCCGGCTCCCCGCCGCGCTGCTCAGCAACGACCCGCCGGACATCTTCCAGGCGTGGGGCGGTGGCGAGATCCGCGAGCAGGTGGAGGCCGACTACCTCAAGGACATCACCGACCAGGTCAAGGACGAGGTTGCCAACATCGGCAGCGCGGTCGAGATCTGGCAGGTCGACGGCAAGCAGTACGGCCTGCCGTACCGGATGGGCATCGAGGGCATCTGGTACAACAAGGACCTGTTCCAGCAGGCCGGCATCACCGCTCCGCCGGCCACCTTCGACGAGCTGAACGACGCGGTCACCAAGCTCAAGGCGATCAACGTCATCCCGATCGCCGTCGGCGCCGGTGACAAGTGGCCCGCCGCGCACTGGTGGTACAACTTCGCGTTGCGCGCCTGCTCGGTCGACACCCTGCGTAAGGCCAGCCTGGAGAACAACTTCGACGACCAGTGCTTCGTCAAGGCCGGTCAGGACCTGAAGGCCTTCATCGACACCGAGCCGTTCCAGCCCAACTTCATCGCCACGCCGGGTCAGAACGACCCGACCAGCGCCAACGGCCTGCTGGCCAACGGCAAGGCCGCGATGGAGCTGATGGGTGACTGGAACAAGGGCACCCTGGACACCGTCACCGAGGACCAGGAGGCGCTGAACAAGTTCATCGGCTGGTTCCCGGTTCCGGCCATCACCGGTTCCGCCGGCGACCCGAAGGCGGCCCTCGGCGGCGGCGACGGCTTCGCCTGCGCCAAGAACGCCCCGGCCGAGTGCGTCGAGTTCCTCAAGTACATCGTCAGCCCCGAGGTGCAGAAGGGCTACGCCGAGACCGGCACCGGCCTGCCCGTCGCCAAGGGTGCCGAGGACGGCGTCAAGGACCCGGCGCTGAAGTCCATCCTGGAGGCCACCACCAGCGCCACCTACGTGCAGCTCTGGCTGGACACGGCGTTCGGTAGCACCGTCGGTAACGCGATGAACGACGCGATCGTCGCCATCTTCGCCGGCAACGGCACTCCCGAGCAGGTCGTCGAGGCCATGAAGGCGGCCGCGCGCAAGTGACCTCGACCAACCCGACCCTGGACCTCGCCGGCGGCGCATCCGCGCCGCCGGCGGGACCCCGGCCCGCCCGACGCTCGTCAGCTCGGGCCGCCCAGACCCGACGCAAGTGGTACGAGATCATCGGGCTCAGCACACCAGCCGTCATCGTCTACGTGATGTTCGTGTTGGTCCCGATGGGCTTCGCCTTCTACTACAGCCTGTTCCGCTGGCGTGGCGTCGGACCGCCCACCGACTACGTCGGCTTCGACAACTACGTCCTGGCGTTCCAGGACCCGATCTTCATCGACGCGCTGCGCAACAACGCGATAATCGTGTTCGGGTCACTGTTGATCCAGGGGCCCATCGCCCTCGGCGTGGCCCTGCTGCTCAACCGCAACTTCCGCGGCCGTGCGCTGTTCCGCCTGCTGGCGTTCGTGCCGTACGTGCTCGCCGAGGTCACCGTCGGCATCATGTGGAAGCTGCTGCTCTCCGACGCCGGCACGGTCAACGCGATGCTGGAGTCGGTGGGTCTGGGCAGCCTCGTGCAGGCATGGCTCGCCGACCTCGACGTCGTCATCTGGACGATGCTGGCCGTGCTCACCTGGAAGTACGTCGGCTTCGCCATCATCCTCCTGCTCGCCGGTCTGTCGAACGTGCCGCAGGAGCTGAACGAGGCCGCCGCCATCGACGGCGCGAGCTGGTGGCAGATCCAGCGGCACGTGACGCTGCCGCTGCTGGGGCCGACGATCCGGATCTGGATGTTCCTGTCCATGATCGGCTCGTTGCAGGTCTTCGACGTGATCTGGGTGACCTCCGTGCCCGCGGTGCGGTCGCTGGGCGCGTCGGCCACCATGGCGACGTACATGGTGGACAACGGATTCTTCGCCCGACTGTGGAGCTACGGCAACGCGGTGGCGGTCATCCTGTTCGCCATCTCGTTCGTCGCGGCGGTGCTGTTCCAGCGCTTCCTCCTGCGTCGTGACATCGAGGGCGCCATCACCAGAAGGGCAAACTGAACGTGGCCGCGAACGCCGTCCTGTCTCCGACCGCCAAGCGCCGCCCGGTGTCCTGGGGAAACCCGCTCACCTACGCGCTGGCGCTCGCGGTCGCCGCAGTGTCCATCGCTCCGGTGGTCTACGTGATCATCGGCGGCTTCCGCACCACGCCGCAGATCGTCGCGGATCCGGCCGGGCTGCCCGACCCGTGGGTCTGGGACAACTACGCCCGGGTGCTGACCCAGAGTGACTTCTGGCGGCAGGTGTTCAACAGCGCCGTGGTGTCCCTGGGCACCACCATCGGTGTGGTCGTGCTGGGGGTCTGCGCCGCGTTCGTGCTGGCCCGCTACACCTTCCGGGGTCGTGAGGTGCTCTACACCTTCTTCACCCTGGGTCTGCTGTTCCCGGCCGGAGCGGCGATCCTGCCGCTCTACCTGATGCTGCGTGACCTCAACCTGATCAACTCGTACTACGCGGTGATCCTGCCGCAGGTCGCCTTCGCGTTGCCGCTGACGATCGTGATCCTGCGACCGTTCCTCACCGCGATCCCCCGTGAGCTGGAGGACGCGGCGGCCATCGACGGCACCGGCCGGCTCGGCTTCCTGTGGCGCATTCTGCTGCCCCTGTCGCGGCCCGCGCTGGTCACCGTCGGTATTCTCGCCTTTGTCACCAGCTGGAACGCGTTCCTGTTGCCGCTGCTCGTGCTGGGTGACGCGAGCCTGCACACCCTGCCGCTGGGCGTGCAGAACTTCTCCAGCCAGTACACCTCCGACACCGCGGGAATCCTCGCCTTCACCTCGCTGGCGATGCTGCCGGCACTCATTTTCTTCACGTTCGCCGAGAAGCAGATCGTCGGTGGCCTCCAGGGCGCGGTCAAGGGCTGAGCGGCAGCGGCACGAACACAAAGGGGTAACACAGCATGACTGAGGTCCGCGAGGTCGTGGGCGGGCCGGCACCGGTGCCGGCCCAGACAGGATCGGGCCACGGCCGGCCCGACCGGTACGGGTCCGATGGCGAGACGCGCGTACGTGAACTGCTCGGTCGGATGACGATCGAGGAGAAGGTCGCGCAGCTCGTCGGCTTCTGGGAGAAGGCGGAGGGTGAGGCCGTCGCGCCGTTGCAGGGCGAGTTCGGCGACATCGGTCGGCTCGAGGACTTCTCCCGGCACGGGCTCGGTCACCTCACCCGCGCCTACGGCACCCGGCCCGTCGACGTCGTGTCGCGGGCGTCATGGCTGTGGAAGTTCCAGTCCGACCTGGTGACGGGGACCAGGCTCGGCATCCCCGCGATCGTGCACGAGGAGTGCCTGACCGGGCTGTCGGCGTGGAAGGCGGCAACCTTTCCCACCCCACTGGCGTGGGGGGCCGCCTTCGACCCCGACCTGGTCACCGAGATGGCTGCGGCGATCGGGACGTCCATGCGGGCGCTCGGCATCCATCAGGGGCTCTCCCCGGTGCTCGACGTGATCCGCGACCCCCGCTGGGGGCGGGTCGACGAGTGCATCGCCGAGGATCCCTACCTGGTCGGCACGCTTGGCACCTCGTACGTGCGGGGCCTGCAGTCGCAGGGCGTGCACGCCACCCTCAAGCACTTCGTCGGCTACTCCGCCTCCCGCGCCGGGCGTAACTTCGCGCCGGTGCACGCCGGTCCGCGCGAACTGGCCGACGTGCTCCTCGTACCGTTCGAGATGGCGATCCTCGACGGCGACGCACGCTCCGTGATGCACTCGTACGCCGAGATCGACGGGGTGCCGGTTGCCGCCGATCCGACGATGCTCACCGGGGTGCTCCGGGACCGGTGGGGCTTCGACGGCACGGTGGTGGCCGACTACTTCGGTGTGGCGTTCCTGAACCTGCTGCACCAGGTCGCCGGTGACCACGCGGACGCGGCCGTGCAGGCGCTGACCGCCGGTGTGGACATCGAGCTGCCCACCGGCGACGCGTACCTGACCCTCGCGGATTCGGTGCGTGCCGGCCGGATCGACGAGTCGGTGATCGACCGGGCGGTGCTGCGGGTGCTGCGGCAGAAGCTGGACCTCGGGCTGCTGGACGCCACCTTCACCGACGAGCCGGTCCAGGCGGTCGACCTCGACTCACCCGAGCACCGGGCGATCGCCCGCCGTCTCGCCGAGAAGTCGATCGTGCTGGTGGCCAACCAGGAGGCGTTGCCGTTGCCGGCGGGTCGCCGGATCGCGGTGATCGGGCCGAACGCGGACCGGCAGGGTGCCCTCTTCGGCTGCTACTCCTTCCTCAACCACGTGCTCGTGCAGCATCCCGACGTGGAGACCGGCATCGAGGTACCGACCGTGCTCGACGCGCTGCGCGCCGAGTTCGGCGCGGAGTTCGTCACCTCGGCCCACGGCTGCGCGGTGGACGACGACGACCGCTCCGGCTTCGACGCCGCGGTCGCCGCGGCGACCGCGGCGGACGTCGCCGTACTCGTCGTCGGCGATCACGCGGGCCTGTTCGGGCGCGGCACGGTCGGCGAGGGCTGCGACCGGGACGATCTGGAGCTGCCCGGTGTGCAGCGGGACCTGGTCGAGGCGGTGCTGGCGACGGGCCGGCCCGTCGTCCTGGTGCTGCTCACCGGCCGGCCGTACGCGATCGACTGGGCGCTGAGCCGCTGCGCGGCGGTGGTGCAGACGTTCTTCCCCGGCGAGGAGGGTGCCGGCGCGATCGCCGGCGTGCTCTCCGGACGGGTGAACCCGTCGGGCCGGCTGCCGGTCAGCCTGCCCCGGTCGGCGGGGGCGCAGCCGTACTCGTACCTGCACCCGACGCTGGGCGACGGCAACGAGGTGACAAACCTGCCGGCGACGCCCGCCGCACCCTTCGGCCACGGGCTGTCCTACACGACGTTCGAGTACGCGGACCTGACGGTGCCGGCCATGGTGCCGACCGACGGGGCGCTGACGGCGAGCGTGCGCGTCACCAACACCGGCGCGGTGGCCGGCGACGAGGTGGTGCAGCTCTACGGCCGGGACCTGGTGGCATCGGTGACCCGACCGGTGGCCCAACTGCTCGGCTACCAGCGGGTCCACCTGGCGCCGGGCCAGTCGGTCACCGTCACGATGACGGTGCCCACCACCCGGCTGGCCTTCTCCGACCGGACGTTCACCCGCGTGGTGGAGCCCGGTGCCGTCGACCTCTGGGTCGGCACGAGCGTGCGTCGGGACGTCGAGGCGTCGACCACGTTGGTCGGCGACGTCGCACCGGTCACCAACGCCTCCGCCCGCTGGACCACCGCCGAGATCGGCTGACCCGGGGCTGACCGGCCGCCGCCGCGATGGTGGCCGACCGCCTGATCCAGGGCAGTTCCCGACGATCGGGAACTGCCCTGGTGTACCTGCGCCGCCCGGTTTCCGGACGACTCAGCTGGCACGCCTCCGGCGGCGGTTGGTCGGCTTCGCCCCGACCTTCGGTGCCGGGGCGGCCGGAGGGCCAGGTGCGTCCCCGGCACGGTTGGGCCCGGCCTTCGGCATGGTGGTCCGCTCACCCGGGTCGGTGGTGCCGCTGGTGGGTGGCGGGTACCGGCGCAGCATCCAGGTCTGCTGGCCGAGCGAGAAGAGGTTCGTGGTCACCCAGTAGATGATCACGCCGATCGGGAAGATCAACCCGGAGACGAGCAGCGAGGCGGGGATGCCGTAGAGCATCAGCCGCTGTACCAGCCGCTGCTGCGGATCCGTGGCCCAGCCGCTGCGCAGGATCAACTGCCGGCTGGACAGGTAGGTCGTGGCGATCATCGTCACGATCAGTACGGCGGCCACGATCCGGACCGTGGTGCCGTCGGCCCCGAGCAGGGCCAGGTCCGGTCCGGTGGAGCCGAAGCTTCCCGCGATCGGGGCGCCGAACAGCGTGGCCGACGAGGCACTGTCGAACTGGGTGACCGACCAGCCGTACAAGGTCTTCAGGTGTTCCGGCATCGTCGGCTTGAGATGACGCAACACGTGCAGCAGGCCGAGGAAGACCGGGATCTGCACCAGCATCGGCAGGCAGCCCATCAGCGGGTTGGCCTTCTCCACCCGGTAGAGCTCGACCAGTTCCTTCTGCAGGGTCTCCCGGTCGTCGCGGTGCCGGGCCCGGAGTTCGGCGATCCGCGGCTGCAACGCCTGTGTCGCCCGCTGCGACTGGATCTGCTTGACGAAGACCGGGAACAGGACGATCCGGACGCTGAGCACCAGAAAGACGATGCCCAGCACCCAGGACCAGTCGGTACCCAGCGCGGACGCCTCGCCGAGCAGCCGCTGCCAGGCACTGTGCCAGAACAGCAGGATCGCGGAGATGGCATGGTAGATCATGGACATGGAACACCCCTCGACGTGCGACTACGACTGATGTGAGCAGGAACGGTCACCAGCGGTCGCCGACGAGCGGCAGAGGTGGATGAGGTGCGAGGTGCTCAGGCGACCGCGAGGGTCGCGGCGGTGGGCGCTCTGGGCCGGGCCCGGCCGGCGGCGTCCGGATCACGGTGGCGGGGTACGCCGGTACGACCGGAACGCTCCCGCAGCATCCGACGGGTGACCCGCCGGGCGGGATCGGCCACCGCCCCGGTGAGCAGGACCCCGGCGGTGAGCACGGCGGCCAGCAGCACGCCGGTCACCGCCGCCGTGCCGGAGAGCATGCTGGTGGCACCGACGTCGGCCAACACGCCGACGAGGTACCAGAGCAGGCCGAGCCCGATCACGGGGCAACCCTATCCGGCGTAAGCAAACGTGGGTGTCCAGGATCTCGGCCCCGTCGTGCAGCCGCGTCTGGTCGTCGAACGGAGGTGGAAGGCTGCGATCAGGCGGTGGTCGCGACCGGCGAAGGATTGAGCCTGGCGAAGGCTTCCTGTCGGTGATACGGGAAGTACGGATAGGGTGCGGTGCGGCTGCTGGCAGTGTCGAGCCGGGCCGTCTGTTCCGGCGTGAGTGACCAACCGGCAGCGTCGATGGTCTGCCGCAGTTGCGCCTCGTTCCGGGCGCCGATGATGACGGTGGCTACCGTGGGCCGCTGCAGTAGCCAGTTGACCGCGATCTGCGGCACTGCTCGACCGGTCTCGCGGGACAGTTCGTCGAGGACGTCCATGACGCGGAACAGGTGCTCGTCCTCGACCGGCGGGCCGAAGGCGGCGGTCGCGTGGAGCCGGCTCGTGGCCGGTGGCGGTGTGCCGCGGCGGATCTTGCCGGTGAGTCGTCCCCAGCCGAGAGGGCTCCACACCACGGCTCCGATGCCTTGGTCGAGGCCCAGGGGCAACAGTTCCCACTCGTAGTCCCGACCAACGAGCGAGTAGTAGACCTGGTGCGCCACGTAGCGGCGGCGATGCTCCCGGTCGGCTGCGGCGAGGGACTTCATGAGCTGCCAGCCGGCGAAGTTGGAGACGCCGAGATAACGGATCTTGCCGTCCCTCACCAGGTCGTCAAGTGTCGCGATGACCTCTTCGACGGGCGTCGCGGCGTCGAAGGCATGTAGCTGAAACAGGTCGATGTAGTCGGTCCCGAGTCGGCGTAGCGCCACGTCGACCGATCGGATGAGCCGGGCCCGGGACGTCCCCGCGTCGTTCGGCCCGTTACCGGTCGGCAGACCGCTCTTGGTCGAGATCAGGACGGCGTCGCGTCGGCCCTTGATCGCCTGCCCCAGCACCTCCTCGGACGCGCCGTCGGAGTACACGTCCGCAGTGTCGAACATCGTTACCCCGGCCTCGATGCAGATGTCCACGAGGCGTCTCGCCTCTCGGGCGTCCGTGTTGCCCCAGGCGCCGAAGAGCGGGCCGGACCCGCCGAAGGTGCCGGCGCCGAAGCTGAGGGCGGGCACGATGAGGCCGGATGCCCCGAGTCGTCGGTACTCCACGATGAATCCTTCCGCTAAGGGAACTGTGGTTTCGTTAGCGCGTCGGCTACGCTAGCAGTCAATCGCAGTTAAGGGAACTGGAGACCCGTTATGACCGTCGGTGCGACCCGGCCCGGAGGGCGGACCGCCCGGGTTCGCGCCGCCGTGCTGAAAGCTGCCGGCGACGCACTCGTCGAGCACGGATTCGACCGTCTTGACCTCGCGGACGTGGCGCGCCGTGCCGAGGTGGGAAAGACAACGGTCTACCGCCGCTGGGGTACGGTCGCCGGCCTGGTCACCGACCTGCTGGCAGACATGGCGGAGCAGTCGCTGCCGCGAGCCGACACCGGAACCCTGATCGGGGACCTGCGTGCCAATGCCCGGCTGGTGCAGCGAACCCTGGTCGACTCGCGTCAGGGTGCCCTGTTCCGGGCGGTCATCGTCGCCGCGACCTGCGACCTACGCGCCGCCGAGGCGCTGCATCGCTTCTACGCCGTCCGGATCGCCGAGTGGGCCCCCTGCGTGGAACAGGCTGTGCGGCGGGGGGAGCTGCCCCCGGGCACGGACGCGGCCGAGGTCATCCGTGCCGTCTCGGCACCGCTCTACTACCGCCTGCTCGTCAGCGGAGACCCCATCGACGAGGCCATGGCGGACCGGTCCGCCGAAGCGGCAGCGGCAGCCGCCCACGCCGGCGTCTTCACCCAGACCAGCTGTCCCGACTGACGGCGCAGCTCAGTTCTTCATGCCGGCCCTCAGCCGTGCGGGTCCGGTTCGGCGCGCAGCGCGGCGGTGGCCCGCACCGCCTTGACGATCGCCGGGATCGCACCGATCAGCAGCACCAGCGCCCAGACGATCGCGATGATCGCGAAGACGACGGCGCCCACGGAGTCGAGGATGCTCACCAGGATCACCGGCACCAGGTGGTGCAGGAACTCCAGCAGCACCGTGCAGAGCAGGCTGGTCAGGATCAGCAGAACCAGCCCCTTGTTCTGCAGGAACTTCGGTTGCGCCAGGACCAGCAACCCGGCCCAGGCGAGCTTGAGCAGCAGCACCAGCGCGAGTAGCACCGCGGCGTCACCGACCGGGAAGAAGCCCCACAGCGCCAGGTACGCCAGCGTGCCGAACGGCGGCGCCAGGAACAACGACACCATGATCATGAGTTCGATGAACGCGAGGACCAGCGCCAGCAGGGCCACGAGGATCAGGACGACGGAGAAGATCAGGGTGGCGACGCCCTGGATCCGGCCGTGCAGCCGGTCCGGCAGCACCAGACCCAGGCAGAACAGCCCGGTCGTCCAGAGCGCCGCCGCGTCGATGAGCGCCAGATGGCCCGTACCACGGCCGGACGGCTCGCTGACCTCCCGTACGTCACCGACCTCCACCCCGAGGTCGGCGGCGCTGCCGGCCAACTCCGCCCCGGCGTCACCGCCGCCCAGTAACAGCCCGGCACCCACCTCCAGGCCGACCGCCAGCACCAGCGCCAGCATCGCCAGCAGCAGGAACGGCTTGCGCAGCGCACCCATGCCGACCTCCCGCCTCAGTCCTGCGCGATCGTGACGAGGCAGCCGGGCGGACAACTCACCAGAACAATGGTGGCCCGGTCGACGGCGACGCGGGCCACGGCGCCGCTGCCGTCGTCGGCGGGATCCACCTCGTCGGTGACCGTGAAGTCGGCGTCGCCCGGGGCCGTGGCCGTTACGCTGAACGCCTGCGGACCGCGCAGGATCAGGGTGCGCAGCCCGCCCGGATCGGCGATTCGCAGCTCGCAGCGGCCGTCGACCACCAACTGCCCGGTGGCGTCGGCGCAGTCCGCGGCCACGCCGGCCGGATCGACGGCGCTTCGCCCACCTCCGGCTCGGCCCAGCAGGTCGACAAGTGGATGCCGGGCCGCCGGGTCGCCCCGGTCGTCGCGACCCGCGCCCACCGCCACCGCGAACAGCACCACAAGCAGTACGCCCAGCGCCGCCAGCAGCGCCTTCTGCTGTCCACTCATCGCTCGTCCTCGGGTGCGACCTCGGTGAACCGAAGCAGATCGATGCCGGCGAAGTAGCGGTTCGTGCTCTGCGTCTTGCCGATCACGACCAGAGTGATCTCGTGCGTTCCGGGACCGAGCCGCACCCGACCCACCTCGACCCAGTCGGTGACCTGCACCTTCGGCGTGAACCCGAGGAACGGGGCGCCGACCTGCTGGCCGTCGATCAGGAAGACGGTGTTGGCGTAGTCGAACGAGGTGGTCAGCACGGCGGAGAACTGCCACGTCGCCTCGGCGGGCAGCGCCATCGTCACGGTCACCCGGTCGTTCACCGCACGGCCGAGGAAGAACAGCTGGGCGTCCTGCGACCAGGTCACCTCGCAGCAGTTCTGCTGCGCCTGCACGGTGGCCCCGGAACCCGACGGTGACTCGACCCGGGCCCCGGTCACCAACGTCTCCGCCTCGACGGTCACCACCTGCGCCTGCGGTGGCGGCTCGTCGTCGCGGGCCACCAGGAACACCACCACCGCCGAGACCACCAGGACCAACGCCGCCGCCGCGGCGATCCACGGCCACGGCGTACGCTTCGGCGGCGCCACCGCGCGTACCTCGTAGGTGACCCGGCCACTGGAGCGGGAACTCTCCTCCGGTGCCGTGTTCGCCGAGTACGCGAACCCGGTCATGTCGTAGCGCCGGGGCGGGGTGCCCGGCGGCACGGCCAGGCGGACCAGGAACGACACCGAGCCCTGAGCCGGTACCACGCGCTGTGGCTCGGTGACGGTGAACCACGGCCGTTGGGTGCCCTCGCCGGGTGCCACGTCGAACACCACGGTGTCCGGCGCGAGGCCCGGGTTGGAGACGGTGAAGGTCAGCTCACCGGCGTTGCGGGCGTCCAGGGTGAACTGCTCGGCGGCGGCGACGACGGTCCATTCGGTGGTCATGACGGCTCCTCGGGAGCGGAATCGGCGGAGGCGGGAGCGGACGGTGCGACGACGGGCGACGGCACGCTGGCCCGGCCGACCACCCGCTCGGCCGGGGCGTCGGCGACCGTCACCTCGGCGGTGACGGCGGCCGGCTTCTCCGCCGCCACGATCCGGTCGACCAGGGCCAACTGGTCGGCGGCGGCCGTGGGCACCCGGACGATCAGGTGAAACGGCCGCTCGGCCGGCTCGTCGAGGACGAACCCGGTGACTCCGGTGGCCAACTCCAGGGCGGTACGCAGACCGTCCGGGGTACCCCGCCAGGCGGCCAGCGCGGCACCGTGCGTCACCAGATCACGAAGCCGATTCAGCGGCAGCGGCAGCGGAACGTCCCGCCGAGGCGCGGTGACCACGTGGTCCATCGCCACCCATCGGGCCAGGTACGCCACCATCGGTGCCGGTGCCCGGTACGGCGCGAAGAGTGCGTCGACCTCGGCCAGTACCGCCTCGTCCGGGGCGTGCAGCGCCTCCATCACGTCCAGCAGCGCACCCAGCACGCTGCCCGGCCCGGCCGCCCGCTGATAGGCCGCGGGCAGCAGCCGCTCAATTGCCGCTCGTCGCATCCTGCCGCACCACCTCGATGTCGTGCTCGCCGGAGCAGAGCAGCCAGGTGTCCGGGACGGTCACCACGTCGGCGGTGGCCTGGTTGGCGCTGGCCGACCACTCCGTCGCGTCGCCGCTGCGGTGCACGCCACGTTCCCCACCGGCCAGCACCAGACGGTCCGTCGCGCCGGTCGCGGCGACCGCGTCCACCGGCATGAACCGGGTCCGGTCGCGCAGCGGCAGCCCGCAGTTGACCGACACCGACGTCCACTGCGGCTGCGCGGACAGGGTGTCCAGCCGGAGCACCCCGCCGCTCTGCGTCGCGGCCAGGGCGAGCGGACCGCTGAAGGCGAGATCCCGGCAGGTGCCGCCGAGCCAGCCCGCCGACAGCGCCTGCCACTTCACGTCGGATTCGAACAGCCGGGCGCGGAAGCAGCCCTGGCCGGGTCGCTTCGGGTCCGGTTCACCGGTGCCGCTCCACAGCAGGGTGGCCGGTCCGTCGTACTGCACGGCGAGCACCCGGTTGTCGACGTTGGCCAGACCCACGTGGCTGAAGCTGCCGGGGCGGCCGGCGTTGCCGGACAGGTACACCCCGAAACCGGCCTGGGCGGCCACCGCCACCCCGGCCGCGCCGCGCTCGGAGACGAACGCCCGCACCGCGTAGAAGCCCCGGTCGGCGTCGGCGGGGTCGACCAGGATCTGCAACGGCACCGCACCGGGCAGCAGGGACACCTCGTACAGGCCGGTGTCGGTGGCGAGCAGCAGCGCGCCCGCGCCGTCCCGGTCGATCCAGGCCAGGTCACCGACCCGCGAGTCCAGGTCGGCCAGCAGCGACCAGGTCTCACCCAGATCCGTGCTCAGGTGCACCCGGGAGCCGCCGTCGCTGCGTACGGTCGCCACCGCCACCGAACCGGCCCGGGGCACGATGCCCGGTCGCACCGGCGCGGGTGCCGGCACCACCCGCTGCACGGTCTCCCCATCGTCGAAGCGTCCCGCCGGCTCCCAACCGGCTCCCGCGTTGGTGGAGCGGAACAGCACCGCCCCACTGCCGGCGTACCAGGTGCGCGGCTGGTACTGGTCGGCCGCGAGGGTACGCACCTGGCTGTCCGGTGCCTCGTCGACCTCGAACCGAACCGACTCGACGTAGCGCACCCCCGGCTCGGCCTGCTCCAGCAGGCGGTACACGTTCGACGCGCGCAGTGGCTCGCCGAACGCCCACCCGGTCGGGTTGAGCGTGGTCGGCAGCGGACTGAGCGTCTGGTGCAGGCGGTCGTGGATGCGCCGGCGTACCGCGTCGACGTCCTCCTCCCGGCGGACCACCACCCGGGCCCGGATCGACACCGCCTTGTACCGCGCCCAGGTGGCCCGGCAGGCGGTCCCCAGCGAACGGCGGCGCTCCAGGTCCGCCTCGACCCGCAACCGGACCTCCTCGACCTCGTGTTCGCCCAGTACCGCCACCGGCAGTTGGCCACCGGGCCGGGCGCCGTCCGGCACGTGCGGCACCAGGACCACCTCCACCTCACCGGGGCGGGCGAAGCTGTAGACGGCGGCCCGGGTGAAGGCACGGGCGCGGCTCACTCCGCTGGCGGCGGTGGCCAGCACCTCGAAGTCCCGGGCGGTCACCGCGCGCTGCTGGGCGAAGAAGGCGTACGGCCCGCGCAGCAGCACCGACTCCATGGTCTCCAGCTCCCGCCCACCGGCCGCCGGCATGGGGTTGACCACCTTCACCCCCGGCAGCGGGTCACGCAGGCTGGTCAGGGTGCCGGCGGCCACGTTGCCGGCCGGTCCGCCGCCCGCGCGGTACCACAGCCGAACCTGCCGGCCCGCCGGTGGCACCGCCGTGACCGGGCCCTCGCCGGCGGACAGCGTCCCGCCGTCGGCGGCCCGCAGGTCCAACGCCGGTGCGAAGGTCACCGTGCCGGAGCAGCGGTCCACCAGGTACGCCTTGTCCTGCGGGCCGAGGCCGGCGAAGCTGTCCACCGCCCGCCAGATCTCGAAGGTGCGCCCGTCGTGTTCCCGCGCCGCGGCGCCCAGCTCCACCGAACCGGTCGGCACCTCGACGCCGAGCAGCAGGTCCAGCGGTTCGGCGGTACGCGCCAGCGGCGCCCGCCCGGCGCGCAGCACCTGCCCCGGCTGCCCGGTGCCGACGCCGAGCAGTTCCGCCTCCACCGGCTCGCAGTGGTGCATCCGGACGGTCACCTCCCGCTGCCCGGCGGCGAGCAGCGCCGGCTCGCAGGTGACGAAGACCACCGGCCGTGGGTCGGCCCCCCGAGCGGCGGCCACCCGGGTACCGGCGGGGATCCGCAACGGGCTCTCGTCGCCGCCGGTGCGGGTGAACCGGACGTCGGCCCAGGCCGCCGTCGGTGGGTGTCGGGTCACCCCGAGCAGGTTGAGGAAGGAGACGTACGCCTTCTCCGGCAACTGGTTCAGCCGGTAGATCATCACTTCGGTGAGGTGTGCGAACGCCTCCAGCAGCGCGACACCGGGGTCGTGCGCGGACAGGTCGGTCCACCCGGGGCAGGACTGCCGGATCCGGTCCCGGGCCTCGGTGACCAGGTCGAGGAAGCTCCGGTCGTCCAGGTGTGGCACGGGCAGCGTCATCGTGCCTCCTCGGTGTCCGGGTCGGTGCCGGTGGTCGGCCCGACGGGCGGGTCGTCGTCGGCCGGCAGCAGGTCGACCGAGAAGACCAGCTGACCGGGGGTGAGGCTGGCCCGGATCCGGTAGTCCAGCCGGATCACCAGCCGCCACGGATCGTCGGGATCCGGTCCGGCGTCGACGTCGAGCACGTCGATGCGGTGCTCCCAGCGGGCGATGGCCGCCCGGACGTAGTGGATGGCCAGCCCGGCGGTGGTGTCGTCGTTCGGCGCGAAGACCAGCCGGTGCAGGCGGGAGCCGTACCCGGGTCGCATCAGCCGCTCGCCCGGGGTGGTCGACAGCAGCAGGAACAGCGCCTGGCGTACCGTCTCGTCGCCGTCGGTCATCGCCAGGCCGCCGGCCGCGGTCAACCCGAGCCCACCGCCCTGACCCGGGTCGAAGCCGGCACCGACGAACCGGATCGCCCTCACGTGTCGGCCCCCACGAAACGCTGCCGGGGATCGCGTACCCGGTAGGTGAACTGGCCGGGCGGACTGCCGTTGGTGAACCCGGACAGGTGCGACAGCACGATCCGCCGGCCGCCGACGCGCACCCAGTCGCTGTAGCCGGCCCGCACCGCCTCGGTGCCGGTGCACGGCTTGACCGTGGCGCCGTAGTTCGGACAGGCGACGATCTCCCGTCCCTTCGGGTCGTCGGCCACCAGCACCGGCACGCCGGTCACCGTGACCCAGCCCTGGGACGCCCGGTTGCGGACCCGGCCGTCGTGGCTGCACCTGATCACCGAGTCGCGGTGGATCCAGCGCATCAGCTGCCTCCTTCGTGGTGGGCGCGGGCGAGCACCCGGGCCTGCTCGGCGGCGGTCTCCGGGTCCTCGACGGTCTCGGCGTGCAGGAAGTCGACGCTGCGGGCCCGGACGACCATCGCCCGGCCCGGCGCGGACAGCACCAGATCGGTGGCGGCGTGCAGGGTGGCCAGCTGCGGGGTCAGTTCCAGCCAACTGCCGGCTTCGGTGCTCAGCCGCAGGCTGCGCGCCACGTCGTCGACGACCACCTGCTGACCACCGGCGGTACGCAGCGACCAGCGCCGGGCCCGCCCGTCGTCGATCCCGGTGTCGTACGGCTCGACGGTGCCGAACAGCGAGCCGAGCACCACACCGGACGCCGGCTCGCCACCGGGCAGCGCCACCAGCACGCTGTCCTGCGGGTCGGGCAACGCGACGAGCCCCTTGCCCCGGCCGGCTCCCGGGCACAGCACCGCCAGCCAGCCGGCGTCCGCCCCGCCGTACGCGGGCAGCTCCACCCGTACCCGGCCCAGACCGTCGGGGTCGGTGACGTCGGTGACGGTGCCGAGGGTGACCACCGCCGGTGCCGGCGACCCGGTGCGCGGCGGCGGTGGCGGCATGGTGGAGAAGCGGCTCAGGTGACCGTTCGCGTCGACGGTGTGCACCACCTCCGTCAGCACGTACGTGCCGGCCACCGGCTCGGCCACCCCGGTCAGCCGGATCCGCCGGCCGGGCCGCAGCGCGGGCGTGCCCTCGGCGGTACCGTCGGCGGTGACCAGCGCGGCGGCCCGGGTGTCGAGCCGCGCCTGGGCCAGCGCGGCGATCTCGTCGTCGCTGCGCCCCGGCTGGTCCAGGGCGGTACGCGGGCCGTCCGCGCCGACCTCGGCCGGATCGGGATCCGCCGGGGTGCGGCGCCCGCAGCGGGGGTTGCCCACCCGCTGGACGATCGGTTCGGCCCGCTGCGGATGCCAGCCCAGCACCGCGCTCTCCCCGGCGGCGCTGTCGGCGTTCACCGACAACCGCAGGCCGTGCACGTCGCGGCCCAACTCCAGGGCGGTCGGCTCGCCGTAGCCGTCCAGGGTGACCAGTCGCAGCACGTCACCGTCGAGGCTCAGGTGCAGCCCGGCGCGTCCGGTCACCTCGACGAGCAGGTCCAGGTCGTTGGGCCGGTGGTGCGGCAGCCGGTCCAGGCGCGGGCCGTCGACCTCCGCCTCGACCCGCAATCCCAGGTCGGCGCAGAGTTCCGTGGCCAACTCGGCGGCGGTTACCGACTCGAAGACCCGGATGCGTTGCCGCTTGCGCAGCCGGTGCAGCAGGTCGTAGCCGCGTACCCGCAGCGTGGCCCCGCCGTCGGCGGCGTACTCGACCTCGACGGCGGTGACCTCCCCGGTGAACAGCGCCTCCGGTTGCCCGTCGAGGCGGACGTCCAGGCTCGCGCCGATCTGCACCGGCCCGGTCAGCGCGGCGGTGCCGGGCCCGGCGCGCAGCGTGGCCTCGCACTGGGTGGGCAGGTTCAGGCGGGCGGCCACCCGCACCGAGGTGACCCGGCCGGTCACCGCGTCGGGCAGCGGTCTGCCGCCGAGCAGCACGGTCAGCGCCCGGGGCGCGGCGGCGGTCACGACCCGGTTCCCGAGGAGTCGAGGGCGCTCGCCCCCGCCGGTGCGGTGCCGGGCAGCGGCGGTACGGCGAGCGCGGTGCCGGCGGGCACGGCCAGCGGGTCGGTGATCCGGTTGTGCTCGGCCAGCAGCCGCCAGCGCAGGGGAGAGCCCAGCGCGTCGTGGGCGAGCAGGTCGAAGCGTACGCCCGAGGTGTCGGCGGTGGTGCCGTCGCCGGCGGCCACCACGGCCGTGCCCGGGGCTACGGTGGGGGTCTGTGCGGCGGACAGTTCCTCGGCGAAGCCCTCCTCGGCGCGGCGGGCGTCCTCGGCCACCCGGACCAGCTTGAGTCGCAGCCAGGAGCGGCGCGGGGAGCCGGTGGCGGTGAATGCGTCGAAGCGCTCCGCCACCGCGACGATCACACCGGGCACGTTCCAGGTCTTGCCCCAGACCATCCGCACCAGCGGCGGCCGCAGCCAGCCGTGTTCCACCGCCGAGTTCTCCGCCAGCATCCACAGTGGTCGGGTGAGCGCCCGCACGTCGGTGGGCTGGACCTGCCCCTCGGCGAAGTCGATGTCGAAGAGCAGGTCCAGCACGAGTTCGGTGCGCCCACCGCCGGTGAAGAGCAGCGGGTCGTCGGCCAGCCCGGCGCCGGTGAGCTGGCCGTCGGCGCCACCCCGCTGCCGCACCCCGGCGAGGCGGGTCACCTGCACGGTCTCCGGGTTGAGCAGACAGTCGATCCGCTCGCCGCTGTCGATGAGGAAGGCCACCCGCTGCATCAGCCACCCGCCTGTTCCCCGTCGAGCCGCCGCGTCCGGTGCTCGTCGCCGTCGGCCGGTCCGGAAACCGACCACAGTGCCCGGTCGTCGGGCAGGGCTGGCCACGGGTCGGGCCCGACGCGCGTCGAATCCAGTTCCGGCCACCGCACGTCCGCGTCCACCGACCAGCGTCCGTCGCCGGTGGGTAGCCCGCTGCCGGGCCAGCGTCCGTCGCCGGTGGACGATCCGGCGGGGAACCAGCGTCGGTCGCCGGGCCGGATCGTTCGTCCCGCCCCGCCGTCGCCGCCCGGCAGGTCGGGGCCGGCCGTCTGCTGCCGCCCGGGGACCAACCGGAGCGCCGCGCGGTGCCCCGGGACGGCCCCGGCCGAGGTCGGCTCGGGATCGTTCAGCGGTCCGGCCGCCCATCGGTGCGGCCCGGCAGACTGCCGGCTGGCCACGTCGGCGGGCCGGTCAGCCGGGACGGTGCGCCGGCCCGCCGGGTCGGCAGGCCGGCCCGTTGGATCGGGGTGTCGGGGTGTCGGTGCGGGCGGAAGCGCCTGGTCCCCGGTGGTGCCCTGGTTCGTCGCCGTCGATCTTCCCGCCGGCTGGGCGGGGCGGCGACCCGCCGTTGACGCTGCGGCCCCGCCGGGGCCAACCGTCGCGGCTGTCGCCGCTGGTGCCTGGTCCGCCTTTCGGCTCCATTGCCGGCGGATCCCGCCCGACCGGTCGGATCCGCCCGGTCCGCCCGGTCCGCCGGTCTCGACCGGCCCCGTCTGCTCGGCCGTCGCCGGAGCGGGCCGGGACATCCCCCTGCGGCCCCTTTGCTCTGCTTCAACCTGCGCACTTGTCGACGTCCGGATACCGGACGGCGGGTGATGCGTGGAGTGAAGCAGAGCAAAGGGCGTGGGGGAGTGGGGTTCCGGTGCCGGTCCGGACGTCGGGAAGGCTGCCGTCGAGCGGGGGTGCACGTCGGTGGCCGGGGCGGGCTCGGCAGTGGTGTCGGGACGCTGGGCGTAGCCGGCCGCGCCGAGCGACGTTGCAGGTCGGTGCTCCGGGCCCTCGGCACCACCCCCGCCCGGCGGGCCGGCGGGATCGACGTCCGGCCGGCCGTCGCCGCCCGGTTCGTGGTGGCCCGGCTCATGGTGGTACGCATCGGCCGGCGCCGACCCGGCGTCCGGCGACGGGTCGAGGGCCAGGTCCCGCAGCAGGCCAGGAGCGTGGGCGGTGACGACCCGCAGCCAGTGCTCGGGCGGCTGCCCCGGTCGCCGGGGCCGACGATCGACGTGGCTCGGGGCGGTCGCGACCGCGTGAGCCGGCGGGGTGGGGGAGTCGAGCGCGCCGGCGAGGCGGTCCACGGTGGCCGCCGCGGAGCGCAGCCGGTCGGCGAGCCAGTTACGCGGGCGTCGGCGCGGCACCGCCGGCCTCCAGTTCCAGGCTCTCGTAGCGCAGCGTCAGTGCCGCGATGGCGATCTCCTGCCCGAGCGTGTTCAGGTGGGCGCCGCGCCAGTTGGTCGGCCATGCGTTGATCAGGTTCCAGCGCAGCACCTCCGCCGTGCCGGCGGCGTCGAGCAGGACCACCGAGACGTTGCGGCGGCTGACCGTGCCCCGGGCCACGGCATGTACCCAGTCCCACAGCTCCCGCGACGCGGTGAGGCCGAAGTGCAGGGTGACCGGTCCGTACTCCACCTGGCCCGGGACCATCCGGATCCGGTCGTTGCCCTGCTCCCGGTAGGGCACCGCCGGGATGTTCACCTCCAGGCCGCTGACCTCGGTGAAGTGGCCGTTCGTCACCCCGTTCACCAGCAGCTTGAAGTTGTAGGCCCGGTACGGGTCGACCGGGGTGCCCGGCTGTGGGGTGGCCGTGGTCGGCATGTCAGCCTCCAATCGTCTCGGTCTCGGTGCCGCCGGCCCACTGGCTCAGCTTGAACACCACGAACTCCGCGGGCTTGACCACGGCGATGCCGATGTGGGCGACCACCATCCCCGCGTCGCGGACGTCGGCCGGGTTGGTCTCCTCGTCGCACTTGACGAAGAACGCCTCCTCGGGCGTGCGTCCCAGCAGCGCCCCGTCACGCCACACCCGGGTGAGGAAGGCACCGATGTCGCGACGGATGGACCGCCACAGGGTGTAGTCGTTCGGCTCGAACACCATCCACCGGGTGCCGTTGGCGATGGCCTGCTCGATGGCGATGGAGAGCCGCCGGACGTTGAGGTAGCGCCACTCGCTGGCCTCCGCGGCGAGGGTACGGGCGCCCCAGACCCGGATGCCCTCACCGGGGAAGTACCGGATCACGTTGACGCCCCGGGGGTTGAGTACGTCGTGCTCGGCCCGGGTGACCAGGTGACCCAGGTCGACCGCGCCGCGTACCGGCTCGTTGGCGGGTGCCTTGTGCACGCCGCGCAGGGCGTCGGTGCGGGCCCAGATGCCCGCGACGTGCCCGCTCGGCGGAGTGAGTACCAGCTCGCCGTCGAGCGGGTCGCGGACCCGCAACCACGGGTAGTAGAGCGCACCGAAATCCGACTGCCGGGGTCGGTGCGCAACCGGACCGCCCCCGCCCCCGGACCCGGCGGCGGCGTCCGGATCGCTGGTGTCGCTCGGCTTCGCCGCGCGGCCCGAACCAGGTGTGGCCACCCGGGTGAGGGTGGAGATGTCGTCGATGTCGGGTGCCGGGTCGCAGATTGCGACCATGGTGCGAGTGCGCTCGGCCATGCTCAGCAGCGCCTCGTGGGAGACCGCGTCTTGGAAGCCGGGAGCGGCCAGGATGGCGATCTCGTCGACCGCCTCCAGCAGGTCCAGACCGGCGCGCTTGCGGCCGGTGCCGGAGATGGCGCCGCCCTCGCCGACGTTCACCACCCAGCAGCGGGTGCCACCGTTGTCCAGGAAGCCGAAGACGGCGCGGGCCAGCGGTGTGCTCTCCAACTGGTCGCCGTCGGCGTACAGGCGGAGGAAATCGGTCCAGTTGTTCACCGCGAGGGCCTCGCCGAGATGGGCGGTGCGGTCCGGCGCGACGCCGACGAAGGCCGCCGTGCTGGTGCCGACCGGTCCGATCGGCCGGGCACCACTGGGCACCTCCTCGACGTAGATGCCGGGCGAGAAGTAGGTGGGCATCGGTTCCTCCCGTGCAGGTCGGGTCGGCGGATCAGGGCGTCGGCGGCGCGCAGACGATGACGATGTCGGGTTCGGTCGGGTCGACCTCGGCGGTGAGCACCTGTCCCCGGCCGGTGAGCCGGAGCCGGACCGGTGCCGGCCGCTCCGGGTCGTGGGGGACGCCGACGACCCGGAAGCGGCCCGCCGGGTCGGTCTGCGTCGCGTACGGCTGGCCGACGACCTCGACCCGCATCGCCGCGAGGGGCTGCTCGGCCGGACCGACGACGCGCCCGTCGAAGGACACCATCTCCAGCTGCCGCAGGCGCAGCGGTCGCAGCACCGGTGCGGCGGGCCGGGCCGGGTGGGTGACCTGCACCGGCACGTCGATGAGCACCGCCGGCCGGGGCGGCGTCCCGAAGGCCGCCCACAGCGCCGGGTCGCCGGCCTCCAGCACCAGCGTGCGCCCGTCCGCCGCCGCGCTGGCCGCGACGAGCACCCGGTCCAGGGTGGCCAGGGACTCCGGTCCGCCCGCGGCCAGCAGGTAACGCACCGTGAACCGGTACGGTTCGGGGCCGCTGCCGCTGCCCCGGGTCTGCCGGGCGGGCCGGATTTCCAGTGGCCACAGCGTCAACCGGCTCGGTTCGGCGTCGGGTCGGGGCGGGCCGACCGGGACGGTGTCCCCCACCGTCCCGGCCAGCCACGCCACCACCTCGGCGGTGGCCGTGCAGATCGGACCGTCGTCGGTCATCGCGGCGGCGTCCCCTGGATCCGGTACGCGATGGCCTCGTTCCACACGTGCGGGTAGACGCCGATCTCGAAGTACCGGGTGAAGCGGTTGATCGGCGCGCCGGTGTGGTCGTGGTACAGCAGCCAGACCGGTGCGATGGTGAACAGCACGTAGTTCGCCACGACCAGCGGGATGTACAGCGGGCCGAGCAGCCGGGCTTGGAAGATGTGCACGTCCTCGTGCCGCTGGATGCCGGGACCGGAGCCGGCGCAGACCGTGCCGAGCGTGGTGGCGTAGCGGGGGGAGACCCCCTCGACCACGTTCACCCGGCAGCTGTGCCGGGTGGTGGCCCGGTCGAGTGAGTGCCCGAACACCAGGTGCAGAGCCAGGTAGATCGCGCCGACGAGGGTGTTCAGCAGGCTCCAGGTGTGATCCACGACGAAGAGGAACACACCGCGCGGGCTGACCGCGTAGACCTCCGCCGCGGCGACCGCCCAGCCGAAGACCGCGCCGACGAGCAGGCCGATGCCCGCGCCGACGAGCAGCCCGACGCCGCCACCGAGGAGTTGGCCGAGTACGGCGCCCGCCGCGACGTGCACGGCGGCGCTGAGGATTCCGAAGACCATCTCCGGCTCCCCTCAGGCCCAGGAGCGGATGAACCGCGGTTCGTTGCCCTGCGCCAGTTGGATCGGCGTGGCCTGCCGGTTGCCCGGCGGCAACTGGTTGATGCCCAGCGCGGCGGAGAAGATGACCAGGCCGTTGAAGAACGCGATGATCCACTTTTCGGGGCCCGCGTCGGTGGCGAAGGCCGCGGTGAGGTACGACAGCGCGAGTGCGATGCCCAGTGCGATCCACTTGCGGGCCTTGTCGGCGTTGGGGCCGATGAGTCCGCCGATGACGTTCGTGGCGAGCAGCGTCGCGGCACTGGCGCCGGTGAGGCTGCCCAGGGCCGCCCAGGTGAAGAGATCGTTCATTGCCGATCCCCCTTCGGTGTTGCGTACTGCCGGGTGGGGTGTGGGTGAGCTGCCGTCCTCGACGGGCGGCGGCAGGCCGGTCGTCAGCCGGCGTCCGGCGGACCGGGATTCGTGACGGCCGGCGTCACCGGTGTGGATCCGCCGACCGGAGGCGTGCCGCTCCCGGGCGGCGAACCGCCGGTGCGGGAGCGGCGGAGCAGGAACGCGACCAACACCGCGACGAGCAGCAGTACCACGGTGCCGGCGACGACCAGCAGCCAGGGGAAGCCGCCGCCGGAGTCCGCTCCGGCCGCCGGAGACGGTCGCGGCGGCGCCTCGGCGACGGCGCGCAGCTCGGCGGGCTTCTGCTCGTTGCGATTGACCCGCCAGGTGACGGTCCGGTCGTTGACCTGACCACCGGTGCTGGCGTCCAGGACGCGGCCGGGAAAGGTCACCGCTATCTCGAACGACATCAACAACATGAATCGTTCTTGATTTTTGGGGTCCTGTTCGGCCACTTTTCCGCCGTACTTCTTCGGGTCCAGCGGAAGGGTGAACACGTACCGGTCGTCGGTGCGGACGATGCTCAGACTTTCGCTGTCGAATTCGCTCAACGGAACGTTCCGATAGTCGATCAGAGATCCGAAGTGGGTGTCGTCCTCGTATCGGGTCTCCGGTCCGGCGGGTAGCGCCGGTATGTTCTGCCGCAACTCGGCGAAGCCCGCCTCGACCGGCCTGTTGTTCAAGGTCAGGACGTTCCGCTCGGCCGTGAGCAGAAGTTGTCCGCTGACCGTGTCGTCGGCGTTGACGGTCAGCCCGGCATTGAGCTGCATACAGCCGGAAAGGGCCGCCACCAGCACGAGACACGCCGCGCCGCGGAGTGCCCTGAAGCGCCTGAGCCCCGAATTCATGGGCCCAGTGTGTGCTCTCGCCGGCCGAGTCATCAGTCAGCGATCAGTCACATGCCAGTCGCCGATCTTACCGGCATCCCGTCACATTCGGCCGAGGTCGCGAACCGGGAAAATCGATATCCTGAAGGGTTGGTCGCAATTACTTGATCGGGTGGTGGCGGCTCTGACGTCAGGCGGGTCGGGGCGGATGCCAGTCGGCGTGTTTGGCCATGCCCCGCAGCGCCGCCCGGCTCGGCGTGAGGCGCAGCATTGCGTTTCGTGCCGCGATGGCCACCGGGTGTCGCAGTTCCTGTCCGAACCGGGCGGTACGGGCGGCCGCGCGGGCGATGGCCTGGCTGCGGGGCCGGCGCACCCGGTCGTACGCGCGCAGCGCCGCCGGCACGTCGACCGCCGGACCGGCCACCGCGCCCAGCGTGACCGCGTCCTCGATCGCCTGGCAGGCGCCCTGCCCCAGGTGCGGAGTCATGGCGTGCGCCGCGTCACCGAGCAGGGCCACCCGGCCGCGCACGTACCGGGGTAGCGGCGTGGCCAGGTGGTACAGGTCGTTGCGCAGCACCTCGTCGGGTCGGGTCGCGGCGAGCAGCGCCGGTACCGGGTCGTGCCAGTGGCCGAAGCGTTCGCGTACCTCGGCCAGTTCGTCGCCGGCCTGCCCGCCGGCCGGGGCGCAGGTCGCGGCGTACCAGTAGACCTGTCCGTCGCCGAGCGGGACCATGCCGAACTCGCTGCCCGGCCCCCAGCTGACCGCCGCGGGGACCGGCCCGTCGAAGGCGATCGCCGCCCGCCAGGCGGTGGAGCCCGAGTACACCGGTGGCGGACTGTCCGGCCAGAGCCGGGTACGCAGCGCGCTGCGCAACCCGTCGGCGCCGACCACCAGGTCGGCGGACATCTCGGCCGACGCGCCGCCGCGCTCATAGCGCACCGTGCCGCTGGCCGGGTCGGCGTCGGACACCGCGCAACCGGTCCACAGCACCTCGGCCGGCAACGCCTCGCGTAGCACCCGGTGCAGGGCACCCCGGTGCACGCCGAGCGCCGTGGTGCCGAGCACGCGCTCCAGCTCGGCCGCGTCCACCCGGGACAGCCAGTGCCCGTCCCAGGTGCGCAGCCCGCCGGTGGCGCCGTCGCGCCCCAGCCGGCGCACCTCGCCGCCGAGGCCGAGGGCGTCCAGTCCGCGTACCGCGTTCGCCATCAGGGTGATGCCCGCGCCGACCTCACGCGGCTCGGGGGCCCGCTCCAGCACGGTGACCCGCCAGCCTCGCCGGTGCAGGGCGAGCGCGGCGGCCAGCCCGCCGATGCCCGCACCGGCCACGACCGCATGCCTCTCGGTCACGGCGACCGCCTTTCTACGCCTGTAGAAAGGCATACTACATCCGTAGAACGGCGGAGGGGGAACCGGTTGGGCGGGCGGGCGGAGCGGGTGGCGGTACTGGCCGACGCCGCCATCGGGCTGATCGCCGAAAGCGGCATGCGGGGACTGACCCACCGGGCGGTGGACGGGCGTGCCGGGATGCCGGCCGGGACCACCTCGGCGTACCTGCGCACCCGGCAGGCGCTGATCGAGGCGGTGGTGCGGCGTCTCGCGGACCTGGACCGCGTCGACATCGCCGGCCACGAGTTACCCCCCGGGACGCCGCCGACGCCGCCGGGACGGCCGCTGTCCCCGGCGGACCTCGACCGGCTCGCCGCCGGCATCGCCGGAGTGCTCGACCACTGGCTCTCCGGCGCCCGGACGCGCACCCTGGCCCGGTACGCCTGCCTGCTGGAGGCGGTGCATCGACCGCAGTTGCGGACGATCCTGGAACACGGGGCGGTGCTGCGGGCCCAGGCCGAGGATCTGCTCGCCCGCGCGGGTGCCCCGGACCCCCGACGCCGGGGTCATCGGTTCGTCGCCTTCGTCGACGGCCTGCTGTTCGACCGGCTCGTCGGCGCCGGGGCGCTGAGCGCGCCGCCACCCGGCACCCCGGCCAGCCGCGCCGATCTCACCGAGGCGGTACGCGACCTGCTGCGTGCCCTCGTCGACTGAGGGGACGACTGGCGGAACTCAGGCGCTGCCGCGTACCACAAGCGCCGAGGGAAAGACGGTCGTCTCCGGTGCCGTGCGTTGCTCGAGCACCATCGTCGCGGCCGCGGTGATGATCTGTCGTACCGGGTGACTGGCCGTGGTGAGCGCCACCGTGGCGGCCAGTGGGATGTCGTCGAACCCGGTCACCGCGACATCGTCGGGCACCCGGATGCCGTCGGCTCGCAGCCGGCCGATCACGCCGAGCGCGGTCGCGTCGCTGATCCCGACGATCGCGTCGGTGTCCGGCCAGCGTCGCAGCACCTCCCGAGCGGCGGCGTACCCCCGGGTCGCGCTGAAGTCGCCGACCACCTCCCGGGTCGGCAGGCCGGCGTCGTGCATGACCGTCCGGTACGCCCGCACCGAGCGGTTGGCGCAGGCCAGCCAGCGCGGGCCGGTGACCATGGCGATCCGTCGGCGGCCGGTGTCGTGCAGGTGACGGACGATCGCCGTGGTGCCGCCGCCGTTGTCGATGTCCACCGACGGCACCGTGGCCGAACCGATCCCGATCGACACGGCCCGGCCGGCCAGCCGGCGCGGCACCAGGTCCAGCAGTGCCGGCGTCGTGTTGAGCAGGACCAGGCCGGCCACGCCCCGGTCGTCGGTCAACCGGGTCAGCCACTCCGGTGCGCCCAAGGGCACCCACTGCACCGCGACGCCCAGACCGTGCGGCGTGCAGGCCCGGGCCACCGCGGCGACGGCCTGGTCGACGTAGGGGTCGTCGAGGACCGCCGGGTCGGCGCCGGCCACCGCGATCAGCAGCCGTACGCCGGAGCCGTGCACCAGGGCCCGGGCCGCCGAGTTCGGCACGTAGCCGAGCAGGTCCACGGCGGTGCGTACCCGTGCGCGGGCGGTCGGTGAGGCGAAGCCGTTACCGGCGAGGACCCGGGACGCCGTCGAGCGGGACACCCCGGCGACCCGGGCCACGTCGTCCAGGGTCGCCGGGCGGTGCGCTGCGGTCGTCATTGGCGTTCTCCCCGTTGTCGCTCCCGCCCACCTGGGCGCCCAACAGCATCATGCCGTGCCCGACGGCCACTGGTAAGGACCGGCGACGGATTGTGGTGGTAGCGCTCCCAGGTGTGTGATCGTCGTACTGCTCCGAGGAGAGGACCGGAACGTACGTGGACCCCGCCGTCACCACCCCCGCCACCCCGCCGGCCAGCCCCGGCCCGTCGGGCGCCGTGCTGGCCGCCCGTAACGGTGTCGCGGTCGTGTTCGCGCTCAACGGACTGGCCGTCGCCACCTGGTTCGCCCGGGTACCGGCGGTCCGCGACGGCCTCGGCCTCAGCCCGGGCCGTCTCGGCCTGCTCCTGCTCGCCCTGTCCCTCGGGGCGATCCTCGCCATGCCCACCGCCGGCCTGGTCGCCCAGCGCCTCGGCGCGGCGCGCGCGGTGGCGGCGTCCACCGTGCTGGTCGCGCTCGGGCTGACCATCACCGGAGTCTCGGCGGGCGTCGCCGGCTGGCTGCCCGGAGTGGCGGTGGGCCTGTTCGCGCTCGGCTACGGCTCGGGCACCTGCGACGTCGCGATGAACGTCGAGGGTGCGGCGGTCGAACGGCGGCTCGGCTGGACGGTGATGCCCCGCTTCCACGCCGCCTGGAGCCTCGGCTCGGTGGCCGGCGCGGGCGTCGGCGCGGGCGCCGCCCGCCTGGGCGTCCCGGTCGCAGTGCACCTTGCGGTGCTGGCCGCCCTGGTGCTCGGCGGCACCCTGCTCGGGGCGCGCGCGTTCCTGCCGGCCGAGCCGGCGGCGGCCGGCACCCCGGCCGGCCGCCGCAGTCGGCTGCTGGCCGCCTGGCGGGAGCCCCGCACCCTGCTCATCGGTCTGCTGGTGCTGGCGGCGGCGTTCGCCGAGGGCAGCGCCAACGACTGGCTCGCGGTCGCCTTCATCGACGGCTACGGCTTCAGCGAGGCGGCCGGCGCGGCGGTCTTCGGCGTGTTCGTGGTCGGCATGACGCTGGGCCGAACGGTCGGCACGGTGGCACTGGACCGTTGGGGGCGGGGGCCGGTGCTGACCACGACCATCCTGCTCGCCGCCGTCGGCGCCGGTCTGGCGGTGCTCGCCGGTTCCGGTCCGGTCGCGGTGGTCGGCGTCGCGCTGTGGGGGATCGGTGCCTCGCTCGGCTTCCCGGTGGGGATGAGCGCCGCCGCCGACGAGGAGGAGCACGCACACGTACGGGTCAGCGTGGTCGCGGTGATCGGTTACACGGCGTTCCTGGCCGGGCCGCCGCTGCTGGGCCTGCTCGGTGACCAGGTGGGCACGCTGCGGGCGCTGCTGGTCGTACCGCTGCTCCTGCTGCCGACCCTCCTGCTGGTCCCGGCGGCCCGCCCGCCCGACGCCGGCGGCACGGGGGCGCCGGCGCGGGCGGGCTCGGGGCAGCCGGATGCGTAGCGGGCCGGTGGCCGGGCCGCCGTCGACCGGCTCACCGCGACGGGGGATTCTCACCCGGCTCACAGGGATCTGCCAGGTGACGGTGCTGCACTGGGAGTCACGCCGAGGAGAGGAGCCGGGCATGGGCTGGTTCAGCCGGCGGTCACGAGCCGCGCAGGGCACCCCGACGAAACTCGACCGCGAGGCCACCCCCGAGGACCTCGCCGCGCTGGAGCGGTTCGCCACCAGCCGGCAGGGGGTGGAGTTCTACCTGGAACCGGAGACCACCGCCACCGACACCACGGTGATGGCCATCGCCCACGACGGGGAGTGGATCCGCCGCCGCACCGGCACGCCGCGCGCCGCCGGCGCCCTGGCCCGCAAACACGCCATCCCGCTCTACGAGGCCAACAAGGTCGGATATCCGGACCGGATGCGCGCCTGGAACCGGGCCCATCCGGAGCGTCGCGCCCGCTGAGCCGACCGGGCTGCCGACCGACTCAGCCGGTGATCGCCGCCCGGGCATCGTCGAGGGTCAACGGTGGGCTGTGACTGGAGACGTACCAGCCGATGTCGTCGTCGAGCAGCCGCCCGACCAGCGCGAGGTCCGGTTCGTCCGCCGGCGTACGCAGGTGCGCCGGCGGCGGATACCAGCTGTCCCCGAGCAGCATGACCCCCGAATCGGGCACCACCACGATTGTGGAGTCCGGGGCGTGCCGGCCGCCGACGTGGCGTACCAGCACGCCGGTGGGCAACTTCACCTCATCGGTGAAGACGCGCGTCGGCGGCAGGATCCGCAACTCGTCCCAGGAGTCGACGGCGAGCGCGCGGGCCCGGAAACTCGGCCCGAGCCGCCGGTTGCGCAGCACCTCCTCGCGCAGGTACCGGACGCTCCACGGCCGGGCCGCCTCGGCGCGCAGCAGCTCCGCACCGCTGGCATGGCCGACGATCTGCACGTCCGGCCAGGCGCAGGCGCCCCAGACGTGGTCCCAGTGATGATGGGTGTAGACCAGCCAGCGGGGAGCCGGTAGACCGGCGGCCCGTAGCGCCGCCTGAAGCTCACGTGCGTGCGACGGGCTCTGGCCGGCGTCCACCAGGACACTGCCCCGCTCGTCGGCGATCACCGCGACGCCCGCCTGCACCAGGTCCGGATCAGGATCCCCCGGACAGAGCCACACCCGACCCACAAGATGCTCGAACGCCACCACCATCACCGCACCCTAGCTCCCACCCCTGCGTGGCGATCGTGCAGCCGTGGCACCTGAGGGCCGTGCGGTGCCAGGAGATCGGGGGTGTCCACTCCGGGCTGTGCCCGGTCGGGTAGAGCACGCCAGTTACTGGCGGGCTTTCCTGTCCAGCCTTGTTGCCAAGCTTTTGCAACTACGAGAGAATGGCGGGGCGATGATCGGATCGGGTCGGACCGGACAGACGGTCCGGCTCGGTCGCGCTCGGTCGGCACACCCCGCCGAACCGAGCGACCCGGGACGCCGTCGTCGAACCTGGGCCGGGAGCCGCCCCCGCTCGGGAAAGCCCGCGCGTAGGTGCGCCGACCTGTGCTGCCATGATTTTCGTGAGCGAGGGCGAGGCGCCCGGCCGGAACGGACTGGACACCAGGTGGAATCACAGCGCACCGCCGCACACGAGATGTTCGACGCCGACGTGGCCTCCAACCGGCTCGGCATCGAGCTGATCAGCGCCACCGACGGCAACGCGGTGGCCCGCATGCGGATCACCGACGGCATGGTCAACGGACACCGCATCGCGCACGGCGGTTTCGTCTTCCTGCTGGCCGACACCGCGTTCGCACTGGCCTGCAACAGCCACGGCCCGGCCACCGTCGCCGCCGGAGCCGACATCACCTTCGTCCGCCCGGCCCGGCAGGGGGATCTGCTGGTCGCCCGGGCCAGCGAGCGCACCCGGTACGGCCGCAGCGGCATCTACGACGTCACCGTGTGCCGGGCGGACGGGGAGGTGGTCGCGGAGTTTCGCGGACAGAGCCGGACGCTGCGCCCGGCAGCCGATCCCGGCGGTGGCGCACCGGAACCGGTGGAGCCGGACCGGGCGCCGGCAGCCGAACAGCACCGCTGAGCCGGCCGCCCGGTACGGCACCCGCGCGCGTCGATCCATGGTCGGCGCCGGGGTCGGGCAGGATGTCCCGATGGGACATGTGGTGCTCTTCCACTCCGTGTACGGGCTGCGACCAGCGGTGCTGGCGGCCGCCGACCGGCTGCGCGCCGCCGGTCACCAGGTGCACGCGCCCGACCTGTACGGCGTACCCGCCGTGGACTCCGTGGCGGAGGGCTTCGCGTTGTTGGCGCGGATCGGCCAGCAGGCCGTTCTGGACCGGGCACGCGCGGCGCTCGACGGACTGCCGCCCGACACCGTGCTCGCCGGTTTCTCGATGGGTGCCGGGGTCGCCGGTGCGCTGCTTGCCGAACGACCGGACACCGGCGGACTGCTGCTGTTGCACGGCACCGGAGGGTCTCCGGCGGCGGTCCGTCCCGGCCTCCGGGTGCAGCTGCACCTGGCCGACCCGGATGCCTACGACCCACCCGACGAGGTCGACACGTGGCAGCGGGAGATGACCGCGGCCGGGGCCGATCTCGTGGCACACCGGTATCCCGGGGCGGGACACCTCTTCACCGACCCGAGCGTCGCCGACCATGACCCGGTCGCCGCCGCGCTGACCTGGGACCGGGTCATGGCCTTCCTCGCCCGGCGCTGACCTGGCGATCCGGGGCCGACAACCGGCGTGCGGGATGGGACCGCGGGTCAGTGCCGGCACTGGTGCCGAGCGCGTCGGAGGCGGCTCCCGGTGGTGCGTCACGGGGGTCGCCGACGCGATGCCGGCCGCGCGGTCCGGGTCGAGATGGTCCGCACCCGCCGCGCTCGTCGGGGTGCCTCGCGCCGCCCGCCGGGCGAAGGCGGCCCGCACGGCTCGGGGCAGCCGGGCACGGGCGACCTGCCGCACCACCGGATCGGCCACCTCGTAGCCGCCGGCCGGCCGAGTGAGCAGCAGGCCGTCGCGGGTCAGGGTGGCCAGCTCCGCCGCCGCCCGGGCATCCGGCCAGACAAGGACGGCGGCCAGTTCCGCCACGGTGCGGCCCGGCAGGAGCGCGGCGGCCATCAGGACCGCACGCGCACCGCCGCCGAGACGGTCCAGCCGGGCCTCGACGACCCGCCGGACACACTCCGGTACGGGTAGCGCTCGGGGGGTGCCGTCCGCCGCGAACCGGCCCGGCCGAGCGACCCCGGCCAGCGCGGTGAGCATGCGGACGTAGGCCACCGCACGGCCGGGGTTGCCACCGGTCACGGCGATCAGCCGGGGCACCAACCCGGTCGGTTGACCGGCCCGGCGCAGCAGTCGGCGCAGGAGCCGGGCGGTGCTGATGGTGTCGAGCGGTGACAGGCGCACCCGGGCCTCCCGGCGAGCGGCAGTGCCCCGCTCCCGAGTACCGGTCGCGACCAGCACCAGTGGCAGGTCACGTTCGTCGGCCAGGTCGACGAGCGTGGCCAGGTGGCGGCGCAGCGCCGGTGCGGCACGGTCGAGATCGTCGACGGCGACCACCACCGGTTGCCGTCGCGCCAGGCTCAGCAACACCTCCCACCAGTACGGCACCGCGCGCGCCTGGGCGACCGTCATCCCTAACAGGTCGTCCACTGTGGCCAGCGCGGGCGTCAGCAGGTCGGCCGGCACCAGCGACGTCAGGGCGGCGGCGAGCCGGCCGCGTACCGTCTCGGGGTCGTCGGTGACGCGGGCCCGGGCCAGCCCGCGGACCAGGTCCGCCACCGGCTGCAGCGGTGCCTCCGGGTAGGGCGGGCAGGCCGTGGGACACCAACGTACCGGGACCCCGTCCAGCGTGCGGGTGGTCCGCACCAGTTCCCGCAACAGGCTGCTGCGCCCGCTGCCGGGCGGACCGAGCAGCAGCACCCGGCGGTCGCCGCGCCCGCGCACCGCCTCGGCGAGGTGCTCGCCGGCGACGGCCAACTCCCGTCGGCGGCCGAGCAGGGCACCCACGTGTCGTGGCGGTCGGGGAGGCTCGGTGCCGGTGGCATGCCAGACGTCGACCGGCAGCGCCTTGCCGACGACGGCCACCGCCGGGACCGGGCGCTGTGCGATCAGCCCGGCGACGGCCCGATGGGTGGCCGGGCAGAGCGCCACCCCACCGGGCGGGGCGTGTTCCTGCAGCCGGGCGGCGAGGGTGATGACCGCACCGCTGGCGACGCCGTGCCCGCCGTCGTGGCTGGTGGTCAGGTCGACCACGGCCTCGCCGGTGGCGACGCCGACCCGGACCCGCAGTCCCGGTGCCGGGGCCAGCGGGAGGCCGTCGAGTGCCCGCTGGATCTCCAGCCCGGCGCGCACCGCCCGATACGCGTCCCATCCGTCCGCGTGGCGTGCGCCGAACAGAGCCATCACGGCGTCGCCGACGTACTTCTCCACCGCGCCGTTCCACCGTCGCAGCACCCGGGCGACGCTGCCGAAGTAGGCCCGTTGCAGGGCGCGGACGTCCTCCGGGTCGAGCCGGTCGACCAATCGGGTCGACCCGACGATGTCGACGAAGAGGACCGTGACGGTCCGCCGCTCCTCCGCCACGGGCCACCGCACTCGCCCGACGGTGGCCTGACCAGCGACAACAGAACTGGGCATGGAGATCGCACCTGCCTCACCCCCCGTGCGCGCCGACGATGTCCGGAGCCTGTCACCGCTGGTCCGACGGCGGATCTGCAGAACGACGTATGTCGGCCGGACGCAACCTTTGGTCGCAATGTCGACGCGATGAGTAGGACAGACGCGAGGCACCTGTAGAACGGGGGCGGAACCTGTGACTAGGCTGCGAGCCATGGCCAGCGACGTGGACACCACACCGCTCGTGGGTCGCGACGACCTGGTGGCGACGGTACGATCCGCGCTGCTCGACGACGTGGCGCCGGGACACACGGCGGCGGTGTTCCTGACCGGTGAGAGCGGCGTGGGCAAGACCCGCCTGCTGCGCGAGGTCGCCGACCGACTGGGCCACGGGGGTGCCCTGGTGCTCACCGGGTCCTGTCTGGACATCGGTGACGCCTCCCCGCTGCACCCGCTGCGACAGGCGCTGCGCCGCCTCGACGCCGACCTCGCCCCGCCGGCCGCGGCGTCCGTCCGCGCGCTGCTCGGGGTGTTCGCCGAGGACCGGGCCGGCCCGGACGGCGCGGGTGCGTTGCTGGAGCGGGTGTCCCGGGGGCTGAATGTGATCGCCGGTGACCGCCCGCTGGTGCTGGTGCTCGACGACCTTCAGTGGGTCGACCGGACGACCCGGCAACTTCTGCTGTATCTGCTCGCCGGCCTCGGTGACCTGCAACTGTCGGTGCTGGCGGCGGTGCGGTCGGAGTCGCTGCAGGGAGCGCATCCGCTGCGCCGGGTGCTCACCGAGCTGCGCCGACTGCGTTCGGTGCGGGTGCTCGATCTGGCTCCGCTGGACCGGGCCGGCACCGAGGAACTGGCCACCGCGGTGATGCGTCGGCCACTGGTACCCGAGGCGGCCGAGCAACTGTGGCAGCGCAGCGGCGGCAACCCCTTCGTGGCCGAGGAACTCTCCCGGGAACTGCGCGACGGTCGGGACGGGCTGTCCGACACCCTGCGCGAGGTCTTCCTGGCCCGGGTGGACGCGCTACCGCGACCGGCCCACCGTGCCGTGCACGCCGTCGCCGCGGGAGTCGAACCGGTGGAGCACTGGCTGCTCGCCCGGGTGGTCGAGCTGCCGGAGCACGAGCTGCTCGACGCGGTCCGGGCGGCGGTGTCCCACCGGCTGCTCGTCGGCTCCGCCGACGGCTACCGGCTGCGCCACCGGCTCGTCGCCGAGGTGCTGGAGGACGAACTGCTGCCCGCCGAGCGGGCGGTGCTGCACCGCCGCTACGCCGAGGCGTTGACCTCCGCCCCGGCCGAGCTGCACCAGGCCCGGTTGGCCCATCACTGGCGGCTGGCCGGTGAGCCGGAGCGGGCGCTGCCAGCGGCGGTGGCCGCCGCCGAGGAGGCGGAGCGGCTGTACGGCTACGCCGAGGCGCATCGACACTGGTCGGTGGCGGTGCAGTCGGCCGAGGGGCTGCCCGACGTCGACCGGGCCACGCTGCTCGGGCGGGCGGCCGAGGCGGCGCACCACTGTGGTGAGTACGCGCGTGCGTTGGCCCTGCTCGAAGAACTGGCCGGCGCCGACACCGACCTCCCGGCCTGCGAGCTGCACATCCGGCGGGCCCGCTACCTGGCCGCCGCCGGCCGTTCCGCGCTTGCCGAGGTGGAGTACGAGCAGGCACTCGCCGTCGCCGACTGCACGCCCGGGCAGCGGGCCACCGCCGCCGCCCGGCTGGCGGAGCTGCTGCTGCAACTCGGCCGGTACGCCGAGGCGGGCCGGCGGGCGCGGGAGGCGCTGGCCCTGGCCGAGCAGGTGGAGGGCGCGACCACCGAGGTGGTGCTGGCCAGCGCCGCGCTGGGTTTCTCCGAGGCGTACCGGCAGGATCCGGACGCGGGCCTGGCGGTGTTGCGGCGGGCCCTGGCCACCGCCGAGCGGGCCGGCAGCCCGGAGGCCGTGGCGTTGGCCTACCTGCACCTGGCCGAGCTGCTGACCGGGCCGCTGAACATCCTCGAAGAGGGCGTCGTGGTCGCCCGCCGGGGCGCCGAGCGGGTCGCCGAGCTGGGGCTGGGTCGCTCCTACGAGACCCGGTTGCTGGCCATCGCCACGAACGGACTGTTCCGGGTGGGCCAGTGGGCCGAGGCGGAGAAGGTGGTCGCCTCGGCACTGCGGCACCGTCCCTCCGGCGCGGATGCCGTCGAGTTGCTGCTGGCCCGCTGCCGGCTGTCGGTCGGCTACGGCGACGTCGAGGCGGCCGATCGGGATCTGGACGCGGTGGCGACCATCCTGGCCGGCGGCGGTGCCCGGCACGTCATCCCGCTGCTCACCCTGCGGGCCGGGATGGCGATGTGGCAGGGGCGGCACGACGTGGCCCGGCACGCCGTGCAGCGGGGTCTGACCGAGACCCGTTCCGACGACCTGGTCATCCTCGCGGTGCTGGTCTGGCACGGGTTGCGCGCCGAGGCGGAGGCGCACGCCAGCCGCACCGTCGCCGTCGACGACAACGCGGTGCGCCGGCTGCGCGGGATCGCCGACCGGGTGGCGGAGCGCAGCGAGCGGGCGGCCCGGCCGGTGCGCTACGTGGTCGACGGTTACCTGGCGTTGTGCGCCGCCGAGGTGAGTCGGCTCGACGGGGCGGATCCGGAGCTGTGGGCACGGGCCGCAGCCGAGTGGGACCACCGCAACCATCCGTACCCGGCGGCGTACTCGCGGCTGCGTCAGGCCGAGGCGTTGCTGGCCAGCCGCCGCAAGGCCGCCACCGCCGGGAAGCTGCTGCGCCAGGCGTACCAGATGGCGCAGACGCTGGGGGCGGTGCCGTTGACCGACGAGATCCGTACGCTCGCCGGGCGGGCCCGGGTCGCGCTGGAGGAACGCGGTGCGGTCGGGATCCCGACGCCGGACGGGTCGGGTGGTGACGAACTGGCCGCCCTGACCGCGCGGGAGCGCGAGGTGCTGGCCGCGGTCGCCGAAGGGCTCACCAACAAGGAGATCGGCCAGCGGCTGTTCATCAGCGAGCGGACCATCGGCGTCCACGTGTCGCACATCTTCGACAAGCTCCAGGTGCGTACCCGGGTTCAGGCGAGCGCCATCTTCCTGCGTAGTCGCGCGTAGGTGTCGGATACGTCGTTCTACTGATGTCCGCGTGGCGGACGCCTGAAAGGCTGTGCCCGGTGTCGCAACGGGCACGACGACGCCGGGCAGCCTGGAGGGGACATGAGCGAGCGCGGGTGTGGGGAGCCGGTGTGGGGGCCGGTGCACCGGGACATCGTCGATCTGCTGGCCGATCACCCCACCGACGTGCCGGCTGTCGTCGACCACCTGACCAAGCTGCAGGACATGCTGGTCCGGCTCCCGCCGCTGCTGGACAGCTGCCCGCTGGCCGACTTCAACAAGCTGTACCTCACCATCACCAGCAGCGTGCTGGACGGGCTGTACACCGACCGTTTCGTCGATCCGGCCTTCCTGTCCCGACTGGATGTCGAGTTCGCGGCCCGCTACTTCGACGCCTTACGCATGTGGAGCGACGCCAGCCCGAGCACTCCCAGAGCCTGGACGTGCCTGTTCGAGCGGATGCATGGGCCGGACGCCCGGCCGCTGCCCTCGGCGGCGGCCGGTGTCAACGCGCACATCAACTTCGACCTGCCGTTCGCGCTGGTCACCACGTTCGACCACCTGGAGTCCGAGCCGGTCGACGGCAGCGACCAGCACCGCGACTACCTGGAGATCAACAAGATCTTCGCCGACAAGATCCCCGGGCTGCGCCGGGGCTACCTGGAGCAGTGGCAACTGCTCATCGACATGCTCAACGGCGACATCGACGACTGGTACCAGGGTGAGTTGATCAGTTACACCCGCGATGTCGCCTGGCGCAACGCACAGCGGATCTGGCGGTGCCGGCACGACCCGCACCAGCATGAGCGCGAGCGCAGGCGGCTCGACGACACGGCCGCCGCGCTCGGTCGGTTGCTGCTGTCGCCCCTCGGGGCGTTCCTGCAGTAACCGGGACGGGGGGTCCCCGCGCCCCGCCCACCTGTGGGCGCGGGGACATCCGACCCGAGACCCGGGCGGCAGCGTCCGGAGGTGGCCACCGGGGGGCCACGGGGAGCACGGGGGGACCACGGGGAACAGGGGCCGGCCGGCCCGGGGGGTGTCGGCCGGCCCCTGCGGGGTACGCCGCCACCATGACCGCTGTGTCCCGGCGCCGTCCTGCCGCCCGACCGCGACCGCGCCCCGCCGCCCCGCCCCGTCCCGCGCGGCCGGGAGATCGCGCCGGCCGCGGAGCCCGGTGATGACCGCTCAGGTGTTCGAGTTCCGCTTCGAGTCGCGGTTCCGTTGGCTGCTGGCGCTGATCGGGGTCCGGCCCGACACCGCCTGGGTCCGGGTCGACTCCGGTGAACTGCTGGTCCGGTTCGGCCCCTGGCGGCTTCGTACCGAGCGGAAGAACGTCGCGGGCGTGCAGCGCGGCGGCCCGTACCGCTGGTGGCGGGTGATCGGTCCGCACCTGTCCGGCGCCGACACCGGCGTCACCTTCGGCACCACCACGGCCGCCGGGCTCTGCGTCCGATTCGTGCGGCCGGTGCCCGCCCTGCTTCCCGGCGGATGGCCGCGTCATCCCGGACTGACGGTCACCGTGGCCGACCCCGCCGACCTGGCCCGGGTGCTGACCGCACCGGACGGCGGCTGACGAAGGGCGGACCGGTCGACCGTGACCCTGGGGCCGGGGCACCGGATCCGGTCGGCGGCTGACCATCGGGGTGCGGTGGGTCGGACCGAACCACCACCTACGGTCTGTTCGACAACGGTGAGGCGGGGGCATGGGGGACGGGACGAAAGCGCGACGGGGCCGGGAACGCCGCCGCCCGGCGCCCGGCGCACCGGAACCGGGGCTGCGTGCCGCGCGGGATCCGACGCGCAAGGGGGAACGGGCGGGGCGCCGGGTCACCATGCCCGAGCGGGTGGCCGTGCCGACCGGCCCGGCGGCACCGGAGAGCCGGCTGCGCCGGTGGTTGTTCGTCCACCGGGTGCAGCCGGTCGGACCGGAGACCGCCGAGGGACAGACCCGGTCGCACGCCTGGTGGCGGGTGATGTGCCTGACCGGCGTCGACTACTTCTCCACCCTGTCCTATCTGCCCGGCATCGCCGCCCTGGCCGCCGGCGCGCTGTCTCCGGTGGCGACGCTGCTGATCGTGGCACTGACCCTGTTCGGCATGTTGCCGATGTACCGCCGGGTGGCCCGGGACAGTCCGCACGGCCAGGGTTCGGTGGCCATGCTGGAACGACTGTTGCCGTTCTGGCGGGGCAAGATCTTCGTGCTGGTGCTGCTCGGATTCGTCGCCACGTCCTGGATCGTCACGATCACGCTCTCCTCGGCCGACGCCACCGTGCACGTGCTGCAGAATCCGTATCTGCCGGAGTGGTTCGGCGGCACCGGCGTCGCCGTCGGGGTGACCGTCGTCCTGCTGCTCATCCTCGGTGCGGTGTTCCTGCTCGGCTTCCGGGAGGCGGTGGCGGTGGCCGTACCGCTGGTGGCCGCCTTCCTCGGGCTGAACGCGGTGATCGTGGCGGTGTCGCTCGCCGAACTGGCCGGTGATCCCCGTCCCCTGGCCGACTGGACGGCGGCGCTGACCACGGGCGGCGGTCCGGGCGAGGTGGCGCTGACCGCCGCGCTGGCCTTCCCGTTGCTGGTGCTGGGCCTGTCCGGGTTCGAGACCGGGGTCAGCATGATGCCGTTGGTGGCGGGGCAGGGGCCGGATGCGCCGGCCCGGCTGGCCGCCCGGATCCGCAACACGCGGCGGCTGCTCACCGTCGCTGCATTGATCATGTCGGTCTACCTGCTCTCCACCACCTTCGTCACGGCGGTGCTCATCCCACCTGAGGCGTTCGCCCCGGGTGGGGCCGCCAACGGGCGAGCACTGGCCTATCTCGCCCACGAGCAGGTCGGTGAGGCGTTCGGTACCGCCTACGACATGAGCAGCGTGCTGATTCTCTGGTTCGCGGGCGCGTCGGCGATGGCCGGTTTGATCAACATCGTGCCGCGCTACCTGCCCTCGTACGGCATGGCGCCGGAGTGGGCCCGCGCGGTGCGCCCGGTGGTGATCGTCTACACGCTTGTCTGCATCGTGCTGACCGTCGTCTTCCGCGCCGACGTCGACGCGCAGGCGGGGGCGTACGCCACCGGGATCCTGGCGATGATGGTCTCGGCGGCGGTCGCGGTGGCCATCGCCGCCGCCGGCCGGCGGCAACGCGGCGTCGCCGCCGGCTTCACGGTGCTCACCCTGGTGTTGCTGTACGCGCTGGTCGAGAACGTGATCGAGAAGCCGGACGGGATCGCCATCTCCGGGCTGTTCATCCTCGGCATCATCGCCGTGTCGCTGGTGTCCCGGGTGACCCGCACCACGGAGCTACGGGCGGAGCGGGTCGAGTTCGACGAGACGGCGCGGCGGTTCATCGCCGACTCGGTGGCCCACGACGGCCGACTGCACCTGATCGCTCACAAGCGGCGCAGTGGTGCGGTCAAGGAGTACACCATCAAGGAGCGTGCGCAGCGCGGCCTGAACCCGGTTCCGGGGGCGACCGACGTGCTCTTCCTGGAGATCGACGTGCTGGATCCCTCCGGGTTCCGTCACGTGCTGCGGGTGTGCGGTGTCGAGGTGGGTGGCTACCGGGTGCTGCGGGCGAGCAGCCCGGCGGCGCCGAACGCCATCGCGGCGATCCTGCTGGCGCTGCGGGACGCCACCGGCGTACGACCGCACGCCCACTTCGAGTGGTCGGAGGGGAACCCGATCGCCCACCTGCTGCGCTACCTCATCCTCGGTCGGGGGGACACCCCGCCGGTGGTCCGGGAGATCCTGCGCAAGTCCGAACCCGATCCCGCGCGTCGACCCGGCATCCACGTCGGGGGTTGAGCGGCATCGCCGATGCCGGCTCCGGGTAGATGTGAAGCCGAATGGCGTACGCATTCACTTATGACTGATTTGCGCAGTGTGTCGCCGTACGGTGGCCTCTGGGGGCTGACGCGACGTCGGCCGCCCCGCGCCCGATTCGGTGCGGCCGTGTTTCGCATGCACGAGAGGCAGGAGCGCTGATGTCCACGTACCAAGGGAGCCGTGGGTCCACCCGACCCGGTCGGCGGTCCCGGTGGTTGCTGGCCGGTGGCCTGGTGGCGGGCAGCCTGGTGGCCGGGGCGGCGGGCCTGACCGCCGTCACGGCCTCGGCCGCCGACCGTGACCCGGCGGCACCGGACCCGAGCCGGCCCGCGGCGATGTTTCAGGATGACGTACCCGGAGTCGACGAGACACCGCAACGCCGGGGGCCGGACCGGCAGCGGCCCGAGTGGCGACACGATGCCGGCGCGACCCCGGACAGTTCGGGAGGTGCGAACGGCCGGTCGGCCGGTCACCACGGGCGCGCACCGGACGGCACGGTGGTGCCGGTGCCCTGCGACTCCGGCCGGCTCATCGCGGCTCTGGTGCGGGCGAACGCCGAGGGCGGTGCCACGCTGCGCCTGGCGGAGAAGTGCACCTACACGTTGACCCACGCATTCCAACAGCCCGACGAGTACGACGGAGGCATCCGCGACGCGCGGGAGGCCGCCGACACCGCCGAGAACCCCGGCGACGCCGAGGCGCCGCCGCGCAACCCCGCCGACGACAAGGCCGGCCTGCCGGTGATCTACCACGGGATCACCATCGAGGGCTCCGGTGCGACGATCGTCCGGGGGCTGAACACGCCCGACTTCCGCTTCTTCACCGTGCGTGACGGGGGTGAACTGACCCTCCGGGACGTCACCCTGCGCAACGGCCGCTCGGCGGCGGAGGGCGGCAGCATCCACGTCGTGCACGGCGCCACGGCGGTCGTCGAAGGGGTCACCGTCGTCGGCAGTACCTCGCTGTCGGCGGAGGGCGGTGGCGGTGCCATCTTCAACGACGGCAACCTCCAGATCAGCGACAGCAAACTGATCGGCAACCGGGCCGCCGGCACCCAGGGCAAGGGCGGGGGCCTGCTCAACGGCGGCGTCATGACCATGCACCGGACCGAGTTCCGGCACAACAGCGCGGTCAGCTACGGCGGTGGACTGGCCAACTTCCGGGCCGCCGGCGACGTCTACTCCTCCACCTTCGTGCAGAACAACGCCGGTCAGGGCGGTGGGATGGCCAGCTTCTCCGCGCGTACCAAGGTCTTCGACACCCTGGTGGCACGCAACAGCGCCGAGACCGGTGGCGGGCTGGCCAACTCCGACGCGGTGCTGGTGCTGCGGCAGTTGACGGTCCGCGACAACATCGCCACCGGCAAGGGCGGCGGCATCTCCAGCTTCCAGGGTCTGCTGCCGCTTGACGACAGCGTGGTCAGCGGGAACACCACGCGCGGCAACGGCGGCGGCATCCACGCCGAGAAGTCCAACCTGCTCGTCCGGGGCAGCGACGTCAAGGGCAACGCCGCGGTGGGCAAGCGGTCGCAGGGGGCGGGGCTGTTCGTGACGGCGGGCTCGACCTCGCTCTACCGCAGCCACGTGCTCGGCAACCAGTCCACGGTCAAGGCCGGCGGGATCCAGGCCGAGCGGGCCCAGGTCAAGATCGACGACGACAGCGTGGTCGTCGAGAACTCGCCGACCAACTGCCTGGGCAGCAAGGTGCCGGTGGCGCACTGCTTCCGCTGAGCCGGGACGTCCGGCCGGTATCCGCGCCGACGACCAGGGCCCGTGTCCGCAACCGGCACGGGCCCTGGTCGTGCGTCACCGGGCTCACTGAGAGGGCTGGGGCAGCTCGCAGTCGACCTCCGGGTTGGCGCCGACGTAGTTCAGCGGCCCGGCGGCGATGGTCACCAGGATCGTGCCGGCCTCGGCGCAGTTGGTTTCCTCGTCGTTGTAGTAGCCGCGCTGTCCGGCGGCGATGGCGCCGATGACGAGCCAGATCACCACGAGGACTCCGAATATCGACGTGCCGCGCATGGCTTCCTCCACGAATCGGGGGTTGGGTTGCAAGGTGCGGACCTTGTACCCAGACGCGCCGAGCGGCTAACGAGACCTGCGTGCCCTACGGTGGCGTGGGCGCCTCGGGCGGACGACCGCGGCTGCGGCGAAGGTCGTCCAGCGCCACCCCGGCGAGCACCAGCAGCGCGGCCAGCGACGCGCTGAGTGCCGGCAGGAACAGCACCGCCGGTGCCACGGCCAGCAGCGCCACCACGCCGGCGGGCCGCGACCACGACACCCGGTTGAACACCTCGCGTTCGAAGAGGGCCCGGCCGAGCAGGAACAACCCCGGGCCGCCGAGCATGATCGCCGCCCATTCGGGCGGGGTACGGGCGGGCAGGGTGGGGGTGTGCAGCACCAGCTCGAAGCCGGCCGCCGTGGCGACCACCCCGGCGACCATCACCAGATGGGTGTAGGGGGAGGTGCTCAGGAAACGGGTCGGCCTGTTCGTGACCTTGATGGCGACGGGCAGCAGTTCCCCGGCCTTGTGCACATAGATCCGCCAGAGCAGCAGGGTGGTGACGAAGGCCAGCAGCAGCGCCAGGGCGTCCTCGAGTTCCGAGTGGTTCGTGGTGTAGGCGATGCCGGTGACGAGGATCGCATCGCCCAGAGCGATGGTGAAGAACTGCTGATACCGCTCGGCGAGGTGTTCGGCGGTCAACCTGAACAGAGCGGCCGGGACGCTGCCCAGCCCGGGCACCGGGTAGGACAGCCGGAGCCCGAGGTAGTCGAGGCCGAGGGCGAGCAGCCACAGCGCCATCCGGGCGTCGCCGGAGACGAACGCGCCGCCGATCCACGGCACCGCCGACAGCGCGAACCAGCAGAAGACCCTGGCGGCACGTCGTTGGACCTGCGGGTCGTCGCGTACCGCAGGAATGATGAACAACCCGCGCCCGAGGTGGATGACGACGTACGCACCGGCGAACATCAGCCCTCGGTCGCCGAACGCCTTGGGAATCGCGCTGGCCATCAGCAGCACCCCGAACATCACCGCGAGGACCAGGGCCTTGATCTCGGTGCGTTCCGGGTCGTACAGGTCGGTGATCAGGGTGGTGATCGTCCAGGTCCACCACACCGCGCCCAGCAGGATCAGCGCCTGACCGGCCTGGTGCCAGTTGATCTCCTCGGCCAGCCCGCGCGAGATGAGCGCCAACGCGACGACGTATACCAGGTCGAAGAAGAGTTCCAGGAGGGTGACCCGGCGGGTGGTGGACGTGCTGCGGGTGGGAGGTGGCCGCGGGTTGTCGGGCTGTAGGTGGGCGAACGGCACGGTTGGCTCCCGGCAGCCGGCGACGGTGCGGCGTGCCGGCCTGGCCGGCCTATCGACCGTAACGACGGCTCCGGCCCGGTGGCGTCCCCATCGGAGCCGGTCACCGGAATGGCGTACACCGGGGCCGCCGGCGCGGAGCCCGCGAGGGGCGTGCCCACAGCCGGCGGCCCGGCATCGTCAGGACCCGCTGTCGGCCTGGGCGGCCAGCACCTTCGCCTGCTGAGGCCAGGTGGCCAGGCTGGCGGTGGCGCGTAGCCCGGCGCTCTTGACGGTCTCCCGCAGCGCGGCCTCGTCCAGGTCGGCCAGCTGCTGGTAGGTCCGGATGCCCGCGCCGTGCAGCGCGGCCGCCATCTTCGGCCCGACGCCCTGGATACGCCGGAAGTCGTCGGCCTCGGCGGTCGCCGGCTCCGCGGCGGTGACCGGGTCGGCCACCGTGACCGGCTCGGTCGCCACCGGCTCGGTCTCCGTGGCCGGCGTGCTGGTGGCCGGAGCGGTTGTGGTGGGCGCCGCAGCGGGTTCGGTGGTGGCCGGTGGCCGGACCGGCGGGGTGGCGACCGCCGGCCGCGGTTCCACGGTCGCGTCCACCGTCGGTCCGTCCTGGACGGTGGCCGCAGCGGCGTCGTCGGTGAGCGGGTCGGTGGCGCGCGTCGCCTCGGCGGACTCCGCGCCGGTCACCGGCGCCTCGCGGGTGCCGGCGGTCGGCTCGACGGTGGCCGGGGCGGCGTCGGCCTCGGTGGGCTCGGCCGCCGGGGCGGTGGTGTCGCTGTCCGCCGGTGCGCCGGGAGCGGGCTCGGTCGTTGGTTCGGTCACGGCGGTCGACTGCGCGGTCCCGGCGGCGACCGGAGCCGACTCGCTCGCCTCGGTGGTCGCGTCGTTCGCCGCACCGGCCGTCGACGCGGGCGGTTCCGACCGCCGACCGCGCAGCAACAGCCAGCCCACCGCCAGCCCCGCCAGCAGCGCCACGAGCAGTATCAGCCAGTTCCCGAAGGACTCGCCCACGGTAACCCTCCCTGAGGTTCACGTCCGGATCGTCGCGAGAAAAACTCGCCGCAGCTTCGCACACGCGCGGCCGGGACGACAGACAGGCCAGGTAACAGTCCGTGCCGGACGCGCGGAGGCTACGGCAGGTGTCCGGTCCGGGACGGACGGTGCGGTGGTCACCGCGTGTGTGGACACGGCGCGACCCCGGCACCGGTCGGGTGCCGGGGTCGCGACAAGGATCAGTCCTGCTCGCCCCGGTAGGTGTAGAAGTCGTCGACGAACTTGCGCCGCAACCGGGGAACCCGGCTGGTGACCCGGAAGTAACCGCGGGCTCCGAGCAGCGCGAGCCGGCCGAACACCGGTTGGTACATGCGGTCGTCACCGTTGGTGCCGCTGCGCCCCAACGAGTCGGCGACCCGGGCGAAGCCGTACGGCACCATCGCCGCCTCGTAGTCGGCGACCGCCTGCACCAGGGTCTTCTCACCGGCGGCGGCGAGGATCAGCTGTCGCCGCAGCAGGTTCGCGTCGCGCAGTGCGGTGTTGGCGCCCACGCCCCGACCCGGCGTCATGGTGTGGATCGCGTCACCGAGGAGGGTGACCGTACTGCTCTTCCAGGGCGGCACCGGCTCCGAGGTGGACACCCGGATCGGCAGGGCACTGTCCGGGTCCGCCAGGCTGAGCAGCTCTCGCAGGTGCGGGTGCCAGTTGGCGGTCAGGTCCAGCGCCACCTGGATCAGCTCCGTGCCCCGGCGTCGCATCACGTCCGACGGGAACCGGCGGGCGGTGCTCCACACCACCAGGTTGATGTTGTCGCGGGTGGGGTCGTGCTCCAGCCCCGGCCACCCACTGAGCAGTTTCGCGTCCGCCGAACTCGTCTCCGGTTTCAGCCGGCCGTCGCGGTCCCACTTGAACTCCATCACGTGCAGTACGCCCATCACCCCGCCGGTACCGAAGATGAGCGAGATGCCCCGCTGCACGCTCTCCGGCAACAGGGACCGGGTGTGTGCGGTGAGTGGCACCCGGGTGGCGATGTTCACCGTGCCGGCGTCCCGGATGACGGCGTGCGGCAGATACTGGCGACGGACCGCCGAGTGCGTACCGTCCGCCGCCACGAGCAGGTCACCGGTGGCGGTGCTGCCGTCGGCGAAGTGGGCGGTGACGGTGCCGTCGTCGTGCTGCTCGTACCGGGTGAAGGTGCGGTCGAAGTGCACCACGTCCGCCAGGCCGGTCAGCAGCACCTGGCGCAGCGTCATCCGGGCCACGGATCGTTCCGTGTCGACCGGGTGGGTGTCCGGCCGCAGCGGGAAGGACGCGGTGTGGCGCATCTTCTCACTGAGTACGTTGAAGTAGCGCGGCGAGCGGGCACAGGTGGCCAGATAGATCTCGAACAGCTCCGGCGGCAGGCAGTCACGCAGGGCCCGACTGCCGGTGGGACCGATGCCCACCCGGTAGCCGAGCAGCCCCTCGCCCCTGGCCCGGTGTCGTTCGTAGACCTCGACGCCGATCCCGGCCCGGCGCAGCCCGTGCGCCAGACACAGGCCGCCGGTGCCGGCACCGATGACCAGGACGTGCGGTGCTCGGGTCGTCATGTCTCGCGCCCGGTCAGCCGGCCACGCGCGGTGCCGGAACCTCCGCGCTGTCCCAGCGGTAGAAGCAGTTGGCGATCGCGTCCCGCGGCGAGCGCCAGGTGGGCAGGTACGGCGAGGTGTGCGCCGACAGCCGCTCGTTGACCTGCTGGAACAGCGGATGGTTCCGGGCCGCCGCGAGGGCGTCCGCACCGACGTCGTCGGTCTCCATCAGGTGTACGCACAGGTCGTGCAGGCAGTACAGGGACCGGTGGCGTACCCCGGTCAGGCTCGGCAGTTCGGTCTCGTCGGACTCGGCGAAGATCTGTGCCACGCGACCCTCTGCGCCCGGGATGATTCTGCTGACGATCACTAGACGACTCATCGGACCCCTCTCACCGGTGGTTCGGCCCGGCCGGACACCGGGTACGGGCCGCTGTGGCCCCCACCCTGTCGCCCGCGCAGTCACCTACCCGTCAACGTCCGGGATCGGTGCGGTGACGCATCGCCATCGGGCCGGCAGAGGTGGCGCGGGTGACCACGTGCCGGCGGGGTCCGCTGGTCGGACGGCTGGCCTGGCGGATGGGGTCGAGGGTCTCCGCGAGCAGCGCGCTCATCGCCGGCGACGGCTCCAGTCGCAGTTCCCGCAGCAGCAGGTCCCGGTAGACGTAAAAGGCGTGTACCGCCTCGAAGGCGTTTCCCTCGGCGAGGTGGATGCGGACGACCAGCCGGTGCGGTGTCTCGCGCAGCGGCTCGGCGGCCATCGCCTCCAGCGCCGCCTCCAACGCCTCACCGTGCCGACCGGCGGCCAGGTGCTGGCCGGAAACCTGTTCCAACATGTGCAGTCGGAGCTGGCGCAGCCGTTCCCGGTCGGCCAACACCCAGTCGTCGTACCAGCCGGGCAGCAGGTCGTGCCGGCCGGCGGCGAGGGCCTCCCCGGCGTCGCCCGGGGCGTGGCCGTCGCGAACCCGGCCGGCCGTGTCGACGAGCCGGTCGACATCGACCCGGACCAGCGGGTCGAGGCGGACGGTGTCGGCGGCGGTGGTCAGTGGACAGTAGGGATCCTGACGCAGTCGCCACAGGGCGGTCCGCAGTGAGGACAGTGCCCGTTCCTCGGTGCCCTCCGGCCAGAGCAGGCCGGCGAGGTGGGCACGGGTGGCACCGGGACGCAGCCCGATCAGCGCGATGATCCGTTGCAGGCCACGGGGCACCACCACGGGGGTGTCTCCGTGGGTCAGGCGGAAGCCACCGAGCAGATGCAGCCGGATCTCGGCGTCGTGGGGCTGGCCGGTGGTGGGCGTGGGCGGAACGGCGGCCACGGCGGCACCCCCTGCGGAACGCGTCGGTTGCGGGTCTCGGCCGGGTCCCGGCGTGGCCGCCGTGACGCCATTGTCGGCTCGTCGGCCGTCGCACGCGGGGTGCGGTGCCGGGTCCGACCGTCGCGAAGATTATCAATCGTCGTTACTCTGAGTCAACGACATTGTCGGTAATGTAACCCGCCAGCTTCTGTGAGACCGCCTCTGAACTGGTCAGTCTTGCCGATCATGGCATTCGTGCCCGCTCAGCTGAACCACAGCTTGCGTCAACTCAGCGTCACTGAACCTCGGTCTTCCCCGGAGGGCCGGTGACGCCCGGGTGACGGGGTGCTCCGCATCGTGGCGGCAGCCGTCCGGGCCCACCCGGTGGCGTCCGACCGGCCCCCTGGGGGGAGGACCAGCATGGACCGAACGCTTATCGTCGCGAAGGTGGTGCCGACCGGCGAGTCGGCGGTCGCGGAGATCTTCGCCGAGTCCGACACGACGGAACTGCCCCGCCTGGTGGGGGTCCGGCATCGCTCGCTGTACCGCCTGCACGACCTGTACGTGCATCTGATCGAGACCGAGTCGGCTGGCGACGGTGCCGTCGAGGCCGTTCGGGAGCACCCCGAGTTCGTCCGGGTCAGCAGCCGGCTGAGTTCGTACATCTCGCCGTACCGGCCGGACTGGCGTTCGCCCCGGGACGCCATGGCGCGCTGCTTCTACCGCTTCGACGGGCGCCGGCCATGACTGCCACCGCGCCCTCGGGCGAGACCCTGTGGTCCCGGTGCGGCGGCTGCGCCGCCCTGCTCTACCGCAAGCGGCTGCGCCGCAACCTCGACGTCTGCCCGGAGTGCGGCCTGCACGCCCGACTCGCCGCACCCGAGCGGGTCGGCCAGTTGGTCGACCCGGGGTCGTTCCGGCCGTTGCCGGACCGCGCGGTCGAGGTGGACCCGATCGGTTTCGTCGACGTCCTGCCGTACCCGCACCGGCTCGCCGCCGCCCGCGCCGACACCGGCCTCGCGGAGGCGGTGCTCGGCGGCATCGCGACAGTGGGCGGGTCGCGGTGTGCGCTCGCGGTGATGGACTTCCGGTTCCTCGGTGGCAGCCTGGGCTGCGCCGTCGGGGAGCTGATCACCCGTACCGCCGAGCAGGCTCTGGAATCGGGCGTGCCGCTGGTCCTGGTCACCGCGTCCGGCGGTGCCCGGATGCAGGAGGGCGCGCTGTCGTTGATGCAGATGGCCACGGTCAGCCAGGCGATGGCCGCGCTGCGCGAGGTCGGGCTGCTCACCGTGAGCGTGCTGACCGACCCCACCTACGGCGGGGTGGCGGCCTCCTTCGCCACCAGCGCCGACCTGGTACTGGCCGAGAGCGGCGCCCGGATGGGCTTCGCCGGCCCCCGGGTGATCCGACAGGTGACCGGACGCAACCTGCCGGAGGGTTTCCAGACCGCCGAGTTCCTGCTGCGGCACGGCCAGGTCGACATGGTGGTGCCCCGGCACGCTCTGCGTGCCCGACTGGCGACCCTGCTCGCCGCGGCGGGAACCGGCCGCCGGGCCACGAGGCGGTCTGTCGCGGGCGCCCCGCCGGTCGAGGCGGCCCGCCCGGTAGAGCTGTCCCGGGCGCCGGTGCGCGACGCCTGGGAGACGGTACGTCTGGCCCGGCATCCGGGCCGTCCCACCACCCTGGACTATCTGGAGACCACCTTCGACGGCTTCACGGAGCTGCACGGCGATCGGCTCGGCGGCGACTGCCCGGCGGTGGTCGGCGGGCTGGCGCGGCTCGACGGCCGGCACCTGATGGTGATCGGCCACCAGAAGGGACACAGCACCGCCGAGTTGGCTGCCCGCAACTTCGGCATGGCCACCCCGGCGGGCCATCGCAAGGCGTTGCGACTGATGCGACTCGCGGCCCGACTGGGGCTGCCCGTGGTGACCCTGGTCGACACCCCGGGGGCCGATCCGGGCGTCGAGGCGGAGGAGCACGGCCAGGCGGCGGCGATCGCGGAGAACATCCTGACCCTGAGCGTGCTGCCGACGCCGGTGGTGACCGTGGTGACCGGGGAGGGCGGCAGCGGCGGCGCCCTGGCCCTGGCGGTGGCCGACCGGGTGTTGATGCTCCAGCACGCGGTCTACTCGGTGATCAGCCCGGAGGGCTGCGCCGCGATCCTCTGGCCCGGTCGCACCGCCGCTCCGCAGGCCGCCCGGGCCCTGCGACTGACCGCACCGGATCTGTGCCGGCTCGGGGTCGTCGACGAGGTCGTTCCCGAGCCGGACGGCTCTGCCGCCGACGACCCCGAGGCGACGGCGCGGGCCGTCCGCCAGGCGCTGCTGGCGAACCTGCTGCCGCTGTTGGAGGTGCCCGCGGTGACCCTCGTCGAACGACGGCGACGACGCTTCCGCCGCTTCGGTGCCGCTCGTGCCGGTGCCCGGGTGGGTACCCGATGAGCGCCGCGCCCACCGTCCCCGCTGCGGCGACCGCGCCGAACGGTGACGGGACCGGGCAGCGGACCGACGCTGTCGCCGGTCAGGAACCCGACCGGCGGCCGGCGGCCGACGCCGCCCTGGCCGACCTGCGCCGACACGCCCAGCAGCTACTCGCCGAACTGACCGACCCGGTGCGCCGGCTGCGGCTGCGTCTCGGCGACGCCGAGCTGGAGGTGGAGTGGTCTCGGCCGGTCGACCCGGAACCGGGCGTACCGTCCGGCCCCACGGGTTCCGGTGTCGCCGCCCCGGCCCCCCGGTCACCGGTCGAACCGTCCCCGGCCCCACCGGCGGCGGGTCCCACGACCGGCGCCAGCGTCCGTTCCCCGATGGTCGGCACCTTCTACCGGTCGCCGCAGCCGGGTGCGGCACCCTTCGTGGCCGTCGGCGACCTGGTCCGACCCGGGCAGGTGGTCGGCATCGTCGAGGCGATGAAGCTGATGAACGAGATCGCCGCGGACCGGCCCGGCCGGGTCGTCGAGATCCTGGTCGCCGACGGACAGCCGGTGGAGTACGACCAGCCGCTCGTCGCCCTGGCTCCGGCCTGAGGGTGGTGCGCCGATGTTCTCCAAGGTGCTGATCGCCAACCGGGGTGAGATCGCGCTGCGCATCCTGCGCGCGTGCCGGGAACTGGGCATCCGTACCGCCGTGGTCTACTCCACCGCGGACGCCGACTCGGTGGCGGTGCGGCTGGCCGACGAGGCCGTCCGGATCGGCCCCTCGGCCAGCCGGCGCAGCTACCTCAACGCCGCCGCCGTGGTGGAGGCCGCCCGTAAGGTCGGTGCCGAGGCGGTGCACCCGGGCTACGGATTCCTCTCCGAGGACGCCGACTTCGCGGAGATCTGCGCGGACAACGGGTTGACCTTCGTCGGGCCGCCGCCGCACGTGATGTCCGTGCTCGCCGACAAGTCCGCCGCCCGGGCGTTGATGAGCCGAGCCGGGCTGCCGCTGGCACCGGGTGCCGTACAGCCGGTACCGACGGCCGCCGAGGCCGCCGCCGTCGCCGCCGAGGTCGGCTACCCGGTGATCATCAAGGCCGCGGCCGGGGGAGGGGGCCGGGGGATGACCGTGGTCCGGACCCCGGCGGACCTGCCCCGGGCGTACGCGCGCACCCGGGCCGCCGCCCAGGCCGCCTTCGGCGACGACCGGGTGTACGTCGAGCGCTACCTGACCGACGCCCGGCACGTGGAGGTCCAACTGCTCTGCGACTCGCAGGGCAACGGCGTGCACCTGGGCACCCGGGACTGCTCGGTGCAGCGCCGCCATCAGAAGCTCGTCGAGGAGGCGCCCGCTCCGGCGCTGTCCCCGGCGACGTTGGACGCCATCGCCAGCATCGCCCTGCGCGGCGCACTCGACGTCGGGTTCACCGGCGCCGGGACGGTGGAGTTCCTGGTCGACGCCGAGGAGCAGTTCCACTTCCTGGAGATCAACTGTCGCATCCAGGTGGAACACCCGGTCACCGAGATGATCACCGGTATCGACCTGGTGCACGAGCAGTTCCACGTCGCCGCGGGCACCCCGCTGCGCTGGCGTCAGGAGGACGTCCGGTTCACCGGGGTGAGCGTCGAGTGCCGGGTCAACGTGGAGGATCCGGACCGGAACTTCGCGCCCACCCCCGGCCGGCTGGACCGGTTCGTGCCTCCCGGCGGCCCGTTCACCCGGGTCGACACGCACGGGCATCCCGGTTACCTGGTGGGGCCGCACTACGACTCGCTGCTGGCGAAGGTCGCCGTCTGGGCCCCGGACCGTGACCTGGCGTTGAACCGGCTGGACCGGGCGCTCGGCGAGTTCGAGATCTCCGGACCGGGGATGCGGACCACCATCCCGTTCGTGCGGCGGGTGCTCGACGACGCCGAGTTCCGCAAGGGGCGTCACTCCACCGGGCTGGTGGACCGCCTGATCGCCGCACCGAAACCCACACACCCGAGGAGGAAACGATGACCGTCACCGACGACGACTCGCTGACCGCGGAGATAACCGACATCCTGGTCACCAACTGCGGACTCGACCCGGACGCGGCCGCCCGCGCGCCGGCCGCCTCCCTGGAGGAGTTGGGCATGGACTCGCTCGCCCTGCTCGAACTCTCGGCCGTCGTCGCTGACCGGTGGCAGGTCAGCATCCCGGAGCAGGCCGCGCAGCTGAGCATCCCGGGCGTGGCCGACCTGGTCGCCCGGCGGGCCGACCCGCCCGGGCATACCGAGAACAGCATCGTCGTCGCCGCTCCGCTGGAACTGGTCTGGTCGGTGACGAACGACGTGGCGAACTGGCCGGACCTGTTCACCGAGTACGCACGGGCCGAGATCCTCGACCGGGACGGCGACACGGTCCGGTTCCGACTCACCATGCATCCCGACGAGAACGGAGTCGCCTGGAGCTGGGTCAGCGAACGCACCGCCGACCCGGCCACCCGACAGGTGCGCGCCCGCCGGGTGGAGACCGGACCGTTCGAGTACATGCGGATCCGCTGGACCTACACCGAGGAACCCGAGGGTGTGCGGATGACCTGGGTGCAGGACTTCGCCATGAAGCCGACCGCACCGGTGGACAACGCCGGGATGACCGAACGGATCAACACCAACAGCGCCGTGCAGCTGGCCGTGATCAAGGAACGCGTCGAGCGGCTCGCCGGTTACCCGACGACCACGCCGTCGACGAGTGCCACCCCGACGGCCGTCTCGACCGGTGCGAGCGCGACAGGAGCCGACGATGAGTGACCTCGCCCTGGTGGCCGCCCGGGACGTGCCCGCCGACCGCCGACGCGGCGGCGAGCTACGTGTCCTGCTCGGTCCGCGTACCGTCGGCAGCACCTCGGGTTTCATGGGGGTGGCCAGCATGGCGCCGGGAGAGCGGATCGCCGAGCACTACCACCCGTACAGCGAGGAGTTCCTCTACGTCGCCCGGGGCGCCATCACCGTCGACCTGGACGACGAACCGGTGCCGCTGGCGGCGGGCGAGGCGCTGTTCGTGGCCCGCAACGTCCGGCACCGGCTGCGCAACACCGGGCACGTGCCCGCCGAGGTGGTCTTCCACCTCGGACCGCTGGCGCCGCGCCCGGAACTCGGCCACGTCGACACCGAGCTTGTCGAACAGCGGGACCGGTCGTGACCACCCGGCGCACCGTGGTCACCGGCGTCGGGGTGGTGGCCCCCGGCGGGGCGACCCGGGACCGGTTCTGGAAGACCATCACCGAGGGGCGTACGGCGACCCGGCGGATCACCTTCTTCGACCCGTCGCCGTTCCGGTCGCAGATCGCCGCCGAGTGCGACTTCGACCCGGACGCCGCCGGGTTGACCCCCGCCCAGCGGCAGCGCGCCGACCGGTACGTGCAGTTCGCGCTGGCCTGTGCCGCCGAGGCGGTCGCCGACAGCGGGCTGGACCTCACCGACGCCGAGCGCGACCGCACCGGTGTGGTCCTGGGCACCGCCGTCGGCGGCACCATGGCACTGGAACAGGAGTACGTGACGGTCAGCGACAGCGGCCGCCGCTGGCTGGTCGACGCGGCTCTCGGTGGCCCGTACCTCTACCCGGCGCTGATGCCCAGCAGCCTGGCCGCCGACGTGGCCTGCCACCACGGACTGCACGGGCCGGCCCAGGTGATCTCCACCGGCTGTACCTCCGGCATCGACGCCATCGGCTACGCCCACCAACTGGTCGTGGACGGCGAGGCCGACATCGTGCTCGCCGGAGCCGCCGACTCGCCCATCTCGCCGGTCACCGTGGCCTCGTTCGACGCCATCAAGGCGACCAGCCCGGACAACGACGACCCGGCGCACGCCTCCCGCCCCTTCGACGCCGACCGGCACGGCTTCGTGCTGGCCGAGGGGGCGGCGGTGCTGGTGCTGGAGGAGGCCGGACACGCCGCGCGGCGGGGCGCGCACGTCTACTGCGAGGTGGCCGGCTACGCCAGCCGCAGCAACGGCTACCACATGACCGGGCTGCGTCCCGACGGCCTGGAGATGGGCCTGGCCATCACCGACGCACTGCGGCAGGCCCGACTGGCCCCCGACGACGTCTCCTACATCAGCGCGCACGGCTCCGGCACCCGGCAGAACGACCGGCACGAGACGGCCGCCTTCAAGCGGTCGCTCGGGTCGGCGGCCCACCGGGTGCCGATCAGCTCGATCAAGTCGATGGTCGGGCACTCGCTGGGCGCCATCGGCGCCATCGAGATGGCCGCGTGTGCGCTGGCCATCGAGTTCGGCGTGGTGCCGCCGACCGCCAACTGGGCCACCCGGGACCCGGAGTGCGACCTGGACTACGTGCCCAACGAGGCCCGGGAGGTGCCGGTGGACGTGGCGCTCTCGGTGGGCAGCGGCTTCGGCGGGTTCCAGTCGGCCATGCTGTTCCGCAGGTCGGCCCGGGACGTGACGCGGTGAGCACGAGTCGGGTCGGACGGCCCACGCCGGTGACGGCATGACCGGCGGGCGGGCCGTGGTCACCGGCGTCGGGGTGGTGGCACCCAGCGGCGTCGGCGCGGACGCGCATTGGCGTACGGTCCTGTCCGGCCGCCGCCGGACCGGACCGATCAGCCTGTTCGACGCCACCGGCTACCCGACCCGCCTCGGCGGCGAGGTCGCGGACTTCGACCCGGGCCGGTACGCGGACAACCGTGCCCTGGTGCAGACCGACCGGTGGACGCACCTCGGCTTCGCCGCCACCGCGCTGGCGCTTGCCGACGCCGGCCTGCCGGAGCGGGCCACCGACCCGTACGGCTGGGCGGTGACCCTGGCCAGCGCCTCGGGCGGCAACCTGTTCGGCCAGCGGGAGTTGCAACGCCTGTGGTCGTCACCGTCGCGCACGGTCGGTGCGTACCAGTCGATCGCCTGGTTCTACGCGGCCAGCGTCGGACAGCTCTCCATCCGGCACCAGGCGAAGGGGCCGTGCGGGGTGCTGGTGGCGGAGTCGGCCGGTGGCCTGGACAGCCTGGCGCACGCGGTGCGGACCGTGCGGCGCGGCGCCTCGGTGGTGCTCGCCGGGGCGACCGAGTGTCCGCTGAGCCCGTACGCGCTGGCCTGTCAGCTGCGCTCCGGCCTGCTCAGCGAGGTGACCGATCCGGAGCGCGCCTACCGGCCGTTCGACGCCACCGCCAGCGGATACCTGCCCGCCGAGGGTGGCGCGGTGTTCGTGGTGGAGGAGCTGGAGCACGCCCGCGCCCGGGGCGCGCGCAGCTACGGCGAGGTGACCGGCTGGGGTGCCACCCACGACGCGGCGCACACCACCCCGGACAGCGCCGGAGACGCGCAGCAGTACGCGCGCGCGATGCGGCTGGCCCTGGGTCGGGCCGGCGTCGAGCCGGACGAGGTGGACGTGGTCGTTCCCGACGCGCTCGGGGTGCCCCGCTACGACCGGGCCGAGGCGAGCGCCCTGCGGGCCGTCTTCGGCGCCCGCACGCCGCCGGTCAGCACCCACAAGGAGTTGACCGGGCGGGCCCATCAGGGTGGGTCGGCACTTGACGTGGCCACCGCCCTGCTCGCCTTCGCGCACGACACGCTGCCCGCCTCGGCCGGGCCGCAGGTCGTGGCCGAAGGCTGCGAGCTGGATTTCCTGCGGGCCGCCCGTCGCCCGCGTACCCGGGTGGCGTTGATCTGCGCCCGGGGTTTCGACGGGTTCAACAGTGCGCTCGTGGTGCGCGGTGCACCGCCGGCGGGACAGGAGTGGTGATGACGCGAGCACGGGTGGTCTTTCTCGTGCGGGTGCCCGACGAGCGCACCGAGGACTTTCTCCGGGCCTACGAGGCGGTCCGGCACCTGGTCGCCGACGGGGTGCCGGGTCACCTGGTCGACCAGGTCTGCCGTTCGTCGACCGACCCGGAGCAGTGGCTCATCACCAGTGAGTGGAGCAGCCTGGCCGACTTCGAGGCGTGGGAGCGCAGCCCGGAACACCGCGACCTGGTCCGGCCGATGCGGGAGTGCTTCACCGCCGCCCGGTCCCTGCGTTTCCACATCCACGCGCAGACACCGGTGCCGGCCGGAACGCCATGAACGCTCGGTCAGTGCCCGCTCACTGAAGGTTGACACACGGAATCGATCATCCTCGCCGGTCGACCCGACGGCAATCCGGTCAGTCGCCCTTCTCGGACATCCATTTGCATGACGCAATGTCCGTCGTGGCTGCCGTAGGGTTCTGGAAGCGCTCCGAGCAGGCGATCTGCGTCCGGTGCGTGCCGCGGCGACGCCGAGGGTGGAGGTGGGGAGTCATGACCGGACCGCTGTGCTCGCCGAGCGAGACCGATCGGCGCCCCCGCGCCGACCCGCCGACCTCCGCCGACCGGCAGCCCTCGGATGACCGGCGGCATCGGGCTGCGCCCCGGTTGTCGACGCGGCCGGTGGGCCCTCAACGCGACCCGAGGTCGACCTCGGCCAGGTAGACGCAACTGTGCCCCTCGTGCGAGGAGTAGTAGCTGACGTGCAGTCGCTCGTCGTGCCAGGCCAGGCCGGGGTAGCTGGAGTCGCCGCCGGAAGGTAGCGTCACCAGCTCCCGCAGCCGACCCTGCGCCACGTCGACGGCGCAGATCGCGGTCCGCACCGAACCGTCGTGCAGCCGTACGCCGGCCACCAGGGTGCCGTCGGGCAGCCGGCACAGCGCCGGCCCGCCCACCCGTACCCCGAGGTCCGTCCAGATCCACTCCCGGTAGGGCGGGCGGGCCCGGCCGAGCTGCGCGCTGGCCGTGTCACCGTCGCGCCGCAGCAGGCAGGTGGCGGTGCCGTCGGGGTCGAAGACCAGCCCGGACTCGTTCGGATACCCGCCGGAGAACAGGGTGCGCACCACCGGTCGCAGGTCGAAGCCGTCGTCGCTGCGGTAGAGCCGGGCGAACCGTGGCTCCCGGGTGGCGTAGCCGACGCCGTACATCGCGTCGCCGTGCCAGGCGGCCTGCCAGACCCAGACGTCCGGTTCGCCGATCGGCCGGGGCTCGTCCCACCGGTGACCGTCGTCGCTGACCGTGGTGACCGTCCGGAACCGCTTCGGGGTGCCGGTCGCGGCGGCGGCGAGCAGCTGCAACCGTCCGTCGGGGCGCAGCACGAAGCGTGGGTCGCGCAGGTCGACACCGGACTGGGCGAGGACGGCCGCGGTCTGCCAGGAGTGAGCGTCCGATGAGGTCAACACCCGCAGGACGCCGTCGTCGGACAGGTGCGACCGGCCCTGTCGGAACGCGCAGAACCACTGTCCCGCGTACCGGACCAGGTCGGTGAAGGCGTTGTGCGGGGCGGTGTCACCGATACGGCGTAACGCGCGCACCTCGGTGGTCGCCGGACGGATGATCACGTGCGCCGACGGTACGCGGAGCGGGCGACGCGGATCTGGCGGTGGAGCGAACAGCGGGCGAACGCGACGGTCGGCCGGTGCCGCTGGCCGGGGCGGATGCTCACCGGGACCCTCGGGTACGGCGCGCGGCGACGTAGCGCCGCGCCTTCTCGGCGGTGCCGCAGTCGTCCATGCTGCACCAGCGGCGGCTGCGGTTCTTGCTCTCGTCGAGGAAGACGAAGCGGCAGCCCCCGCATCCCTTGATCCGGTCGAGCGGGCCGGTGGTGAGCAACTGGACCGCCGCGTGCACCACCGGCCGTAGCGGTCGGGCCGCCGTGTGGTCGTCCCGCCAGGACCAGACGAAACTGCCGGCCCGGTCGAGCCGCGCGTGCCCGAGCGCGTCAGCTTCGTCGTCGCGCAGCCGGGCCAGGGCGGAACTGCTCGGGTTCCGGCCGTTGGCCAGCGCCCGGACAGTCTCGTCGAGACACTCACGGGTACGCAGCGACCGCTCGTAGGCGGCGCGTGCGGCGTCCGAGTCGGCGTGGCCCAGGCGCTGCGACCTGGCCGCCTCCGCTCCGGTGAGGATGCCGGCGTACTCGGCCCAGGCGACCAGCTCGGGGTACCCGGTGAGCACGTCGCCGTCGGGTGGCCCGACGGGTGGACCGGTACGGGTGTTGACGAAGTCCAGCGCGAGGTTGCCGCCCACCAGGCGCAGCCTCCGGACACCCTCGACTGTTTCCATCAAACGCGACTTTACCAGTTGACGAGGATCGGGGCGCTGCCTAGTGTTACCTCCATAACACTGATAGCAGGTAACACTGGAGGGCGCATGGAACGCGGTCGGGCAGTGACGGTCCTGATCGGACTGTCGGGCGGGACCTTCCTCTACACCACCGCCGAGGCGCTGCCCATCGGGCTGCTGCTGCCGATGGCCGCGGACCTGGCCGTGTCGCCCACGGACGTGGGCATGCTGGTCACCGCGTACGGCGCCGTGGTGATGGTCGCCTCGGTGCCGTTGACCGCGCTGGTCCGCCGGGTTCCTCGCCGGCGACTGCTGTCGGCGCTGCTGGCCGGCTTCGTGGTCAGCAACGCGGTAACGGTGTTCGCGAGCACCTTCGCGCTGCTGCTGGCGGCCCGGATGGCGACCGCGGCGACGCACGCGCTGTTCTGGGCGGTGGTGGTGCCGGCCGCCGCGGAACTGTTCCGGCCGGGACTGCGCGGCCGGGTGGTCGCGGTCGTGTTCGCCGGTGGCAACATCGCCCTGGCCCTGGGCGTACCCGCCGGCATCTGGCTGGGCGAGCGCACCGGTTGGCGGGCCTCGTTCCTGGCGGTTGCCGGGCTCGGCGCGATCGTGTTCGTCGTGGTCGCCGCGCTGCTGCCCTCGACGCGCCCCGACGAGGGGCACGCCACCCGAGGCGCGGCGCCCGACGCCCGACGCTTCTGGCTGCTGGTCGCGGTGGCCGTCCTGGCGACCGCCGGGGCGATCGTCGCCTACACCTACGTCGCCCTTTTCATCACCGAACACAGCGCGCTGCCCGCCAGCTCGGTCGGTGCCGTCCTGCTCGCTCGCGGGATCGCCAGCGTCCTCGGCATCCTCGCCGTCGGTGTGCTGGTGGACCGCAACCCCTGGCTCGCCCTGCTCGCGACCGTCGCACTACAGTCGCTGGCCCTGCTCGGGCTGTACGCGCTGGGCCACCGACCCGCCGCGGCCGTCGGTCTGATCGCGGTGGCCGGCCTGGCCTTCGCCGCGTTCACCGCGGCTCTCGGCGGGCTCGTACTCCAGGTGGCGCCGGGACGCTCGGACATCGCCGCCGCGACCGTGTCCGCCGCCGTCAACGTCGGCATCACCGCTGGTGCCTTCGTCGGCGGGCTCGCGCTGCCGAGCCACGGCGTGCACCTCACCGTGCTGATCGGTGCCCTGCTCAGCGCCGTGGCCCTGGTGCTGGCGCTCGGCGAGCGGCGTCTCGCCCACCCCGCCCCTACCGTGGACGCGCCGTCGGACTCGCCCGCCACCGCCACGCCGGCGCTTGTTGCCTCGCGCTGCGCTGCCTCGCGCTGCGCTGCCTCGCAACTTCGCTGATACTGCTGCCTCGACGACGCCGGATGCAGCAGTATCCCTGAAACTGCTGGGGAGTCCAGGCGAGGGTTGTCCGAGAGGTCCGGGCCGGGCGGGACGGATGAGCACGCGCGTCGACGGTTCCCGGATCGGGGGGCGGCACCTGTGTGGCGATGGGACGAACAGCTGCGGCAGCCCTGCCCGGTGCTGATGGCGGGGCTTTGCTCAGGCGTCGAGCGTGCCGGCCTTGATGCCCTGAACGAAGCCGGCCCACCGGTCGGCGCTGAAGGACAGCAACGCGCCCTGCCGGTCCTTGCTGTCGCGGACAACGACCACGGCCGAGAGGTTGGTCGCCACCTCGACGCACGCGCCGCCGTTGTTGTCGCTACGGGTGGACTTGCGCCACACCGCGCCAGTGAGGTCCGGGGTCTTCATGGCCAACCTCTACTTGATCTCGCCTGCTATCCGCAGGATGAGCTTGCGGGACTCCACCGGCCCGAGGGCGGCTGCCCGCAGGCGTTCCCACAACCGAGTGTATGCCCGAAGCGCTTCGGGGCTGTCGAGGTACTCCGCGTCGGTGAAGGTCTCCAAATAGATGACCTCCGAGGTCATGTCTGCTCCGAACCGCAGGATGATGAAGTTGTACGACGAGGTCTCGTACGTCTGGGCATCGAAAGCGAAGACCTGGATCGTCACATTTGGGCGGTCCGCTACCTCTGCCAGGTGCAGCAGTTGCTCCCGCATCGTTGCCGGCTCTCCGAGGTTCCGGCGTAGCGCCGACTCGCTGAGGATCAAGCTGAGCTCCGGCCCGTCCTCGCGGTCGATGACCTTCTGTCGTTCCAGCCGTACGGCGATCTGCTGGTCTTCGTCCTTGGCGACCTTCATCGCCCTCATGTAGGACTCGACCTGGAGGATGCCGGGGATGACCTCGGGCTGGTACCAGCGGATCTCTGCTGCGTCGGCTTCGAGATCGAGGTACTGCCGGAACCAGTCGGGCACCACGTTGCGGTAGCCGCTCCACTTCCCGCGCTGTCGGCCCGCTCGGGCAAGGTCACGCAAGGGCTCGGCTTCGTCGCCGGTCACCCCGTAGAAGTCGAGCAGCAGCTTCAGATCGGTGAGACGGATGCCGGACTGCCCCAACTCCAGCCGGCTGATCTTGCTCGATGAGGAGTCGATTACCTCGGCGGCCTCGTCTTGCGTCTTGCCTGCCGCCTCGCGTGCCCTGCGGAGCTCATTGCCGAGCCGTCGTCGCTGGATCGTCGGGTTGACCATCGCCTGAGTATGGCTGGCCTGACAATGCGTGACATGAGACCTCGCTGTGTGTTCCCAAACCGTGACTCTACTCGTACGATTGATTTGGACTTGCAAATTAGAGAACCATTTTGACCTTGCGGGAGGCGATGTGACCAGGCGCATGACTTACGTCGAGTACGTCTTGGCGCTGGCCGAGGACTTGGCGCGCAAGCACCGGCCGGTGTGGTCGCTGCGGCGAGCGAAGCGCGTCTGTCTCTGTGGGTCTCCGCTGCCCTGCCGGGTGAAGCAGCGCGTCCTGGTCAACCGGGGCCACTGGCGGTGACCGGGCATCTGCCAGACCGACCGACCTGGGTCTGTCTCCGGTGCGACGCCCCCTGGCCCTGCGCCTCCGGCCGAACGGAACTGGTCCACGAGTACGGCGCAGCTCGTACCTGTCTGACTCTCTACCTGGGGTCGTACCTGCTGTCAGCCGCCGAGGATCTGAGCTGGGTGCCCACGGAAACCCTCCGCCGGAGGTTCCTCGGATGGCTGAGCTGACCACACCCCGCGCCGGTGACCTGCTCCGGGTCGGACCTGAGGCCAGCGTGCAGTTCATCCGGCCGATCCTGTTCCGGGTGATCCGGGTGCTGGACGACTGGACCCGGACCAGCTACGACGGGTGGATCTGGTTGGAGGGGTACCAGCTCGATTCCCGAGGTGACGCCGTGGCGCGACGGGCCATCTTCGTGATCAAGGCCGGGCTGCGGGCCGCCCCGGCACCCGTGGTGGTCGGGCAACCGAGGCGGAGAAGCGCTTCCAGCCGGCGCGCGACGGCCTGAGTCTTGTCTACGGGTACCGGGTGCCTACCGTCACCCGCCCGCTTCGGGCGGTGTCGTCTGCGCCTGGTGCGCGGCGGCCAGCCGTCTCGGGGCGCGGGCGTACCAGGCTTCCACGATCAGCTCGGTCAGTTCGGTGACGTCGATCCGGTCCAGCCGCACCAGCACCGACGGGTAGCCGTCGAAGTGCGGCGTGGTGAAGAAGAGACCACGGTCGTCGGCGAGCAACGCCTCCTTGACGCCGAGGTCCGCCACCCGGACCCCGAGGATGGGACCGTCCGGCGCGGCCGAACCGAGCGCCTCGAGTTCCTTGCCGCGCAGCGGGCGTTCCCAGACGAACGGTTTGTCCTTCACCCGCCAGGCGGCCACGCCGTCATAGGAGGGCCGCTCGCTGGTCTCCGGCAGGCCCAGCGCGATCCGGCGTACGTCGTCCCAACTGGCCACCTCCCGACGGTACGCCACATGCCGCGCGCGGTGGGTCCCGGCAGCGCGGCCCGGACGCGCTGGCGTGGCGGGCGGCCGTCGGCGATGGTGAACCGCATGGAGATCACGCCCGACCCGGTCTGCCTGGCCGACTTCGCCGCCCTGGCCCGGACGGTGCTGCCGCCGCACGTCTGGGACTACCTGGACGGCGGCAGCGGTGCCGAGGTGACCCTCGGCGGAAACCGCCGCGCACTGGACCGGGTCGGCGTGCTTCCGAGGGTGCTCACCGGGGTGCGCACCCCGAGCCTGCGGACCCGGTTGCTCGGCCGGGAGTACGCGATGCCGGTGGCGGTGGCGCCGATGGCGTACCAGCGGCTGGTGCACCCCGACGGCGAACCGGCGCTGGCCGCCGCGGCCCGCGCTGCCGACGTGCCGTACCTGGCCAGCATCCTCGGCAGCACGCCGATCGAGCAGGTCACCGCCACCGGCGCCGAGGTCTGGTTCCAGCTGTACTGGCTGCGCGACCGGTCCCTGGTCGACGACCTGCTGGCGCGGGTCCGCGCCGCCGGCTGCCGGGCCCTCGTGGTCACGGTGGACGTGCCGGTGCTCGGTCGGCGTCTGCGGGACCTGCGTAACTCCTTCCGGCTGCCGCCGGACCTGGTCCCGACCAACCTGCCGGGCGGCCGCGACGACCTGGCCCACGGCGGTACGCCCGGCGTCACCCCGGTGTCCGCGCACCGTGACACGGTCTTCGCTCCGGCACTTACCTGGTCGGACCTGCGGTGGCTGGGGGAGCGGTGCGATCTGCCGCTGGTCGTGAAGGGCATCCTCGACCCGACCGACGCCGTACGGGCGGTCGAGGCGGGAGCGCGGGCGATCGTGGTGTCCAATCACGGCGGCCGACAGCTCGACGGAGCCCCGCCCAGCGCCACCATGCTGCCCGAGGTGGTGGCGGCCGTCGGGGGCCGCTGCGAGGTGCTGCTGGACAGTGGAATCCGCAGCGGCGTCGACGTGCTGCGCGCCCTGGCGCTGGGTGCCGCCGGTGTGCTGGTCGGGCGGCCGATGCTCTGGGCCCTGGCGGTCGGTGGGCGACCGGCGGCCAGCTCCGCGCTGGCCCTGCTGGCCGACGAGGTACGCGACGCCCTGGCCCTGGCCGGCTGCGCCGATCCGGCGACTGCCCGGCACCTGCGCACGGTCCCCGTGGGCTGACCGGTCCGGTGTGGCGACTCATCGCGTTCACCGGTTCGCAACCTGTGACGGCTGCCCTGCCGTCGTCCAGGTAGGACGGCCATAATGGTCGACATGGTTGCCTGGGAGTACGCCCTGCTGGTCCGCCGCTACCAGGGACAGGGCCGCAATTTTCATGTCTCGTTCGTCTGGTACGGCCCCGACGGGTCCCGCAAGGACATCACGGCGTACGGCGACACCGCGATCGCGCATCTCAACCGCGCCGGACGCGACGGTTGGGAACTCGTCTCCGCCGCCGAGGACGTGAACAATGTGCAGGGCAGCACCGAGGTGCACCGCTACCACCTGAAGCGTCCCCTCGCCTGAGGCGGGTCCACTGTCGAGCCGCCAACGCTCGGGATCGCGTTGACTGTGCGTCCCGACCTCCGCACTCTGGGCACATCTGCCGATGCGCGGGTGTCGGCCGTTTCGGAAGCAGGAGGTACTCATGGTGCGCAGCAGGGTGGTGGCGGCGGTCGTGGCGCTCGCCGCGGTGGGCGGGACACTTGTCGCCGGGGCGGCACCGGCTCAGGCGGACCCGCCGGGCGGGACGTTGCGCGGCGTCTACTACAGCTACGACTTCTGCCGGTCCTACGGTGCCTCCGGTGCCGGCCAGGGCCTGTGGGACTGGTGGTACTGCGAGCAGACGTACGCGCCGGTCAGCACCCAGTGGTTCCTCTGGACGTTCGACTACTCCTGAGTCGATCGCAGTCGCGTCGGGCCGGGCCGTCCCGGCCCGACGCGATCCTCGTCAGCCCAGCTCGACGTCCGGGTAGAGCGGGAAACCGGTGAGCAGCTCGCTGGCCTGGCGGCCGATCTTTTCGGCGAGGGTCGGGTCGAGCACGTACTTCGCCTTGGAGGCGGTGCCGTCCGGACCGACCCCGGCGCTGGTCTGGCTGAGCACGGCGTGGATCAGCTCCGCGGTGGTGTCCATCTCCGCCGTGCCGAGCCCCCGGGTGGTCAGCGCGGGGGTGCCGATCCGGATGCCGGAGGTGTACCAAGCGCCGTTGGGGTCCTGCGGCACCGCGTTGCGGTTGGTGACGATGCCCGAGTCGAGCAGCGCCTGCTCGGCCTGCCGGCCGGTCAGCCCGTAGCCGGTCACGTCGATCAGCACCAGGTGGTTCTCGGTGCCGCCGGTGACCAGCTTGGCTCCGCGTCGCAGCAGACCCTCGGCCAGCGCCTGGGCGTTGTCGACGATCTGCCGGGCGTAGCCGGCGAAGTCGGGCCGGCGAGCCTCGGCCAACGCCACCGCCTTGGCCGCCATCACGTGCGGCAGCGGGCCGCCGAGCACCATCGGGCAGCCCCGGTCCACCTGGTCGGCCAGCTCGGGGCCGCACAGCACCAGGCCGCCGCGCGGACCGCGCAGCGACTTGTGGGTGGTGCTGGTGACGATGTGCGCGTGCGGCACCGGGTCGAAGTCACCGGTGAAGACCTTGCCGGCGACCAGGCCCGCGAAGTGCGCCATGTCCACCATGAAGGTGGCGCCGACCGAGTCGGCGATCTCCCGCATGATCCGGAAATTGATCTTGCGAGGGTACGCCGAGTAGCCGGCGACCAGCACCAGCGGCCGGAACTCGCGGGCCGCCTCGGCGACCCGGTCGTAGTCGACCAGACCGGTGGCCGGGTCGGTGCCGTAGCTGCGCTGGTCGAACATCTTGCCGGAGATGTTCGGCCGGAAACCGTGGGTGAGGTGCCCGCCGGCGTCCAGGGACATGCCGAGCATCCGCTGGTCGCCCAGCTCGCGCCGCAGCGCGAACCAGTCCGCCTCGGTGAGGTCGTTGACGTGGCGGGCCTGCGCCTTCTTCAGCGCCGGTGACTCGACGCGGTCGGCCAGGATCGCCCAGAACGCCACCAGGTTGGCGTCGATGCCCGAGTGCGGCTGCACGTATGCGTGGGTCGCGCCGAACAACTCCCGGGCGTGCTCGGCGGCGAGCGCCTCGACGGTGTCCACGTTCTGGCAGCCGGCGTAGAAGCGCCGCCCGATGGTGCCCTCGGCGTACTTGTCGCTGAACCAGTTGCCCATGGCCAGCAACGTCGCCGGGGAGGCGTAGTTCTCGCTGGCGATCAGCTTGAGCGACTCGCGTTGGTCGGCCAGTTCCGCCCCGATCGCGTCGGCGACCCGCGGCTCGACACCACGGATCACCTCGAGAGCGCTGCGGAAGGCGGTGGATTCGGCGTTGCGCGGCATGCGACCTCCAGGTGACGTGCGGAAGGCCCAGGCGCTCGGCATGCGTCCTCGTGACGGGGCCGCTCCCCGATGGTTCTCCATCTCCAATGCGCCAGTCACGGCCCGAGGCGATCCTACCGGGTACGCCCGCACGGCGGGCCGGGGCGCCGACCGGGCGGGCGCACTAGGATCGCCGCATGGCGGCAGCGGGCGGTGGTGGCAGTCTTCTGGCCATCAGCGATCTGCACGTGGGCCATCCGGAGAACCGGACGGTCGTCGAGGGGCTGCGTCCCCGGACGCCGCAGGACTGGCTGTTGGTCGCCGGTGACGTGGGCGACACCGTCGCCGACGTGGCCTGGGCGCTGCGACTGCTGGCCGGCCGGTTCGCCCGGGTGATCTGGTCGCCGGGCAACCACGAGCTGTGGACGCCGCCCGCCGACCCGGTGACGTTGCGGGGCGCGGCGCGCTACGCCCACCTGGTCGAGCTGTGCCGTGATCTCGGTGTGGTCACTCCCGAGGACCCGTACCCGGTGTGGGCGGGGCCCGGCGGCCCGGTGACGGTGGCGCCGCTGATGCTGCTGTACGACCACAGCTGGCGGCCGGACGGCTTCGACACGCCCGAGGCCGCGCTGGCCGAGGCGTACCGGACCGGAATCGTCTGCACCGACGAGGTGCTGCTGCACCCCGACCCGTACGAGAGTCGGTCGGCGTGGTGCGTCGCCCGGGTGGCCGAGGCCGCCCGCCGGCTCGCCGGGCGCGATCCGGCGCTGCCGACCGTGCTGATGAACCACTGGCCGCTGGTCCGGGAGGTGACCCGCGTCCTGCGGTACCCGATCTTCGCCCAGTGGTGCGGCACCGAGGCCACCGCGGACTGGCACGTACGCTTCGCCGCCGTCGCGGTCGTCTACGGCCACCTGCACATTCCACGGACCAGCTGGCACGACGGGGTGCGGTTCGAGGAGGTGTCGGTGGGCTATCCCCGGGAGTGGCGGCCCCGGGGCGTACCACCCGGCCGGTTGCGGCAGATCCTGCCGGCGCCGGACGGGGTGCCGCCCACGGCCTGGTGAACCGGTCCGCCGCCACTTCCGGGCCCGAATCGTCGGGCCCGTATCTGCACTCCTACCCCGCCGGGAACGACGAAACGGCGCGGTCGGGCTGACGCGCGCGTGTGCTGCCGCCGACCACGGGTATGCGACCGGAACCCGACGAGTTGGAGGTGTGTGGTGGCCACGATGGTGCAGCGGCCGGACAGCCCGGTGAAAGACAAGAACTACGACCTGATCCACGCGTTGCAGATGTCGCTGGAGAACATCTGGCATCTGGAGACCTACATCGCCGACGCGGCTGCCCGGGGTGACGAGGAACTCGCCACCTGGTTCCGCAAGATCCAGGAAAACAACCGCAAGGCGGGTGAGCAGGGCAAGCAGATGCTGGCCATGCGTCTGCAACGCGAGAACGGCTGACCAACGCGACGACGGTGGGCCTGGACACCGTCCCGGCCCACCGATCAGGTCGGGCGCGGGGACCCGTGAACCCGTCTCGGCCCGGTGCCCGGCGGTGGCCCGCCGCACCGGGTGTCGCGTCGTACCCTCTCAGGTGTGGCCACGGCGGCGGAGGAGATCCGGGTGGGTCGGCGGACGGTCCGGGTCAGCAGCCCGGACAAGCCGTACTTTCCCGAGCGGGGGCTGACCAAGCTCGACGTGGTGCGCTACTTCCTCGCCGTCGGCGACGGCATCCTGCGCGCGCTGCGGGATCGCCCGACGATGCTCGAACGGTGGCCGCGCGGCGTGTTCGAGGGCGCGACAATCGCCACCCGGCAGGACAACCGGGGTGACGCGTTCTACCAGAAAAGGGTGCCGGCCGGCGCGCCCGACTGGGTCGGCACCGCCCACATCACCTTTCCCAGCGGACGCACCGCCGACGAGGTCGCGCCGGGGGAGCTGGCCGTGGTGATCTGGGCGGTCAACCTGGGCACGCTGCGCTTCCATCCGTGGCCGGTGACCAGGGCGGACGTGGAGCGGCCGGATCAGCTGCGGATCGACCTCGACCCGTTGCCGGGGGTCGGGTTCGACCAGGTGGTGCCGGTGGCCCACGAGGTGCGGGCCTTCCTCGACGAGCTGGGGCTGACCGGCTATCCGAAGACCACCGGCGGGCGTGGGCTGCACGTCTATGTCCCGATCGAGCCGCGGTGGAGCTTCGGCGACTGCCGCCGGGCGGTGCTGGCCCTCGGTCGGGAGATGCAGCGGCGCCGGCCGGACCTGGTCACCACCACCTGGTGGCGCGAGCAGCGGGACCGGCCGGTCTTCGTCGACTACAACCAGATGGCCCGGGACCACACCATGGCATCGGCGTACTCGATCCGGCCGACGCCGGCCGCGCTGGTCTCCGCGCCGCTGAACTGGGCGGAGCTGGACGACGTCCGGCCGGAGGACTTCGACGTGACCACCATGCCGGGCCGGTTCGCCGAGCGGGGCGATCCGCACGCGGGCCTGGACGCGCGCCGGTTCTCCCTGGCTCCGTTGCTGGAGTTGGCCGACCGGGAGGGCCTGGAGTCACCGCCGGAACGCTGAGCGGTCACTCCCACGGGCTACGCGCCCCGTCGTACTCCTCGAAGACCAGCCAGCTTCGGGTGGCGAGCACCCCGGCGATGCGCTGCACCCGGTCCAGCACCACGTCCCGCAGCGTGGCGTTGTCCGGCGCCCGGACCAGGGCGAGCACGTCGTGCTCGCCGCTGAGCAGCGCCACATGCTCGACGTAGCGCACCCGGGCCAGCTCCGCCGACACCTCCCGCCAGGTGTTCTGCCTGATCGTCAGCGCGATGTACGCCGAGGTGCCCAGGCCGGCCGGCTCCGGGGCGACCCGCGCGGCGAACCCGGTGATCACCCCGTCGCGCAGCAACCGCTCCACCCGGGCGTACGCGTTGGTACGCGAGACGTGCACCCGTTCGGCGAGCGTCCGGATGGAGAGCCGACCGTCCCGGGTCAGCTCGTCGAGGATGCGCCGGTCGACCTCGTCGAGGGCGACGGCAGAACGTCCCGTTCCGCCCCGCCGGTCCGCCTCATCGGCGGTCTCCTGGCTCATCGAGCCCTCCTCTGGGTGCCATTCATCCCGCGTTCACCGGCCATCTTGAGTCAATCATCCGACCACAGGAGCATAGGGCCACCACACGTCCAGGAGGTTCCGCCGTGACCACCACCCCCCAGGCGGCCCGCAGGGCATCCCCGCGCAAGCGGCGGCCGGCGACCCCGGCCGCGCCCGACCCCGCCGCCGGCCTGCTGCCGGAGACCACACCGGTCCGGCTGCTCGACCCGGACGGCACCCTGCTGCCGGCCCGCGCGGACTACCCCGAGCCGCCCGTCGAGGCGCTGCGCGAGATGTACCGACGGATGGTCGTCGGCCGGCGCTTCGACGCCCAGGCCACCGCCCTGACCAAGCAGGGTCGGCTGGCCGTCTACCCGTCCTCCCGGGGCCAGGAGGCCTGCCAGATCGGCGGCGTGCTGGCGCTGCGCGACGACGACTGGGTCTTCCCCACCTACCGGGAGTCGATGGCGCTGACCGCCCGCGGCATCGACCCGGTCGAGGTGTTGACGCTGCTGCGCGGCGACTGGCACTGCGGGTACGACCCCGCGCAGCGGCGCACCGCACCGCAGTGCACGCCGCTGGCCACCCAGTGCGTGCACGCCGCCGGGCTGGCCTACGGGGAGTCGTACCAGGGGCGCGACACCGTGGCTCTGGTCTACATCGGCGACGGTGCCACAAGCGAGGGTGACTTCCACGAGGGGGTCAACTTCGCCGCCGTGTTCAAGGCTCCCGTCGTGTACTTCGTGCAGAACAACAGGTACGCCATCAGCGTCCCGCTGTCCCGGCAGACCGCCGCTCCGTCGCTGGCCTACAAGGGCGTCGGCTACGGCGTCCCCAGCGAGCAGGTCGACGGCAACGACCCGGTGGCCGTACTCGCCGTGCTCACCCGGGCCGTCGCGCACGCGCGCGCCGGCAAGGGACCGTTCCTGGTCGAGGCGCACACCTACCGGATGGAGCCGCACACCAACGCCGACGACGCCACGCGCTACCGCGACACCGACGAGGTCGAGGCGTGGCGCGACCGCGATCCGCTGGCCCGGCTGGAGACGTACCTGCGTGGCCGGGGCGTGCTCGACGACGCGGCCGTCGCCGAGATCGCCGAGCAGGCCGAGACGTACGCGGCCGACCTGCGGGAACGGATGAACACCCAGCCCACGGTCGACCCGCTGAGCCTCTTCGACCACGTCTACGCCGAACCCACCACCCAGTTGGTGGAACAGCGGGAGCAGGTGCGCGCCGAGCTGGCCGCGGCAGCGGAGGAGGACGCCTGATGGCCACCATGACCATGGCGAAGGCGCTCAACGCCGCGCTCGCCGACGCGATGCTCGACGACGAGCGGGTGCTCGTCTTCGGTGAGGACGTCGGCCAACTCGGCGGGGTCTTCCGGATCACCGACGGACTCCAGGCCCGGTTCGGCGACAAACGCTGCTTCGACACCCCCCTCGCGGAGGCCGGCATCGTCGGGTTCGCCGTCGGGCTGGCCATGTCCGGGCTGCGGCCGGTGGTCGAGATGCAGTTCGACGCGTTCGCGTACCCGGCGTTCGAGCAGATCGCCTCGCACGTGGCGAAGCTGCGTAACCGCACCCGGGGCGCGCTGAGCGTGCCGATGGTGATCCGGGTGCCCTACGCCGGTGGGATCGGCGGCGTGGAACACCACTGCGACAGCTCCGAGGCGTACTACGCGCACACCCCGGGCCTCAAGGTGGTCACCCCGGCCACCGTCGACGATGCGTACTCGCTGTTGCGGGAGGCGATCGACGACCCCGACCCGGTGGTGTTCATGGAGCCGAAGAAGCTCTACTTCGCCGGTGCCGAGACCGCGCTGCCGACCCGGACCGAGCCGTTCGGCCGAGCGGTCGTACGCCGGGCCGGACGCGACGCCACCCTGGTCGCGTACGGACCGGCGGTCCCGGTCGCGTTGGAGGCCGCCGAGGCCGCCCGGGACGAGGGATGGGACCTGGAGGTGGTTGACGTACGCACCATTGTGCCGTTCGACGACGCCACCATCGCCGCCTCGGTACGCCGCACCGGGCGGTGCGTGGTGGTGCAGGAGGCGCAGGGCTTCGCCGGAGTCGGCGCGGAGATCGCCGCCCGGGTGCAGGAGCGCTGCTTCCACGCGCTGCACGCCCCGGTGCTGCGGGTCTCCGGCCTGGACATCCCGTACCCGGCGCCGATGCTGGAGCACACCCACCTGCCCTCGGTCGACCGGGTGCTGGACGCGGTGGCCCGGTTGCAGTGGGACGACCAGCCCGACCGGCGCTGGCTCACCGAGGGCAGTGCGGCATGACCGAGAAGATCTTTCTCCTGCCCGACCTCGGTGAGGGTCTCGCCGAGGCGGAGATCGTGCAGTGGCGGGTCGCGGTGGGCGACACGGTCACCGTGGACCAGACCGTGGTCGAGGTGGAGACCGCCAAGGCGGTCGTCGACGTGCCCTGCCCGTACGCCGGCCGGGTCGTCGCCCTGCACGGCGTCGAGGGCGAGGTACGCCCGGTGGGCCAGCCCCTGATCACCGTCGCCGAGCCGGTCGGCGGGCGCGCCGACGGCGGCGAGCCGTCCGGGCACGCGGTCTACCGCGAGGAGGAGCGGGCCGGCTCCGGCAACGTGCTGATCGGGTACGGCACCGGCCACGGCGGTTCCCGCCGGCGTAGGCGGCCTCGGCTCGCCGCCGTCACGGACGCGGCGGGCGCGAGCGACGTCCCGACGGCCTCGGGTGCGGCAGTGACTCCGACCGCCGCCGGCCGGCCGGCGGCGGTGGCGGTGGCCGACCGGGAGCCCGACCCGCCCGGACTGGCCCAACCGCTGGTCATCTCGCCGATCGTGCGGCGGTTGGCGCGGGAGCGTGGGGTGGACCTGATGACGGTGCGCGGCAGCGGCCCCGGCGGTGTGGTCCGCCGGGCCGACGTGGAGGCGGCGGCCCGCGACGTCACCGGGGCGCCGGCCGACGTGACTGCCCGGCTCACCGCAGTTTCCGACCGGCCGGCGACAACGGGACAACACCCGGCACCGGCAGACCCGGTCGGTGCCCAGGACCTGGTCATCCCGTTGACCGGCATCCGCCGCGCCATCGCGGACAAGCTGTCCCGCAGCCGGCGGGAGATCCCCGAGGTGACCATCTGGGTGGACGCCGACGCGACCGCGCTGCTCCAGACCCGGGCCGCGATCAACGCCGCCCGCCCGGACCAGCCGGTGAGCATCCTGGCCCTGCTCGCCCGGATCTGTCTGTCTGGGCTGCGCCGCTATCCCCAACTCAACGCACGGGTGGACACCGAGGGGCAGCGCATCGTCCAGTCCGCCGGGGTGCACCTGGGCATCGCCGCCCAGACCGACCGGGGCTTGGTGGTGCCGGTACTGCGGGACGCCGAACGGCTCACCACCACCGAACTCGCGGCCGAACTCGCCGCCACCACCGCGGCGGCCCGGGCGGGCGACCTGCCGCCGGCCCGGCTCACCGGCGGAACCTTCACGCTGAACAACTACGGGGTGTTCGGCGTCGACGGCTCGACCCCGATCATCAACCACCCGGAGGCGGCGTTGCTCGGCGTCGGCCGCATCGTGGACAAGCCGTGGGTGGTCGACGGGCAGCTCGCGGTCCGGAAGGTGACGCAGCTGAGCCTCACCTTCGACCACCGGGTCTGCGACGGCGGCGTGGCCGGCGGTTTCCTGCGGCACGTGGCGGACTGCGTCGAGCAGCCCGCGCTGCTGATCGCGGCGCTCTGACGGCCGACCGGGGGGATCGGTCCTGGCCGGGACCGACCCCCCGATCGACCGCCGTCCGGAGGCGGACGCCCGTCGAGCCGGATCAGTGGTACGGCGGCGGACATAGCGCCACAGCCGGCCGCGTATCGCCCGTAATGTCGTCGCTGGCATTTTCCGTTCGCCCGGGTGCGATTACGGAAATGACCTCCAGACAATGTTTCCCGCTCTTGGTCGAAACCGCGAAAACGTCGGTGCCGAGCTGGCGAGAATGTGCGGAGGAAGCGGCGATAAACGGGGGGACGCATCATGATGTTGAGGCGGCGACTGACGCTGTTGGCGGTGAGTGTCGCAGCGGCACCGCTGGCGCTTGGCGCGTGCACCGGCGACCGCAGGCCCGGGCAGCCCGCCGAGGCGCGAGCAAACCCGGAACTGTCCGTGACGCCGGCCGAGGGCACCCGCGACGTGCCGGTCACCGGGGAGATCGGCACGGTGGTCAAACACGGGCGGGTCACCGCCGTGCGGATCACCGACGACAAGGGCGCGGCGGTCGCGGCGGAGCCTCGGGAGGACGGCACCGGCTGGGTACCGAGCCGGACCCTGGAACCGAAGCGGACGTACACCGCGGAGGTCACCGCGACCGGCGACTCCGGGAAGACGGTCACCCGCAGGACGACGTTCACGACCCGGCCCAAATCATCCAAACCGGCCATCGTCAGCACTTTGTATTTCGCCGGTGATCGGACGTACGGAACGGCTATGCCGGTAACCGTCGCCTTCGACCCGCCAATTCCCAAAGAGGCGCGCGGGGATGTGCAGCGCCGTTTGTTCGTAAAGACGGATCCGCCGCAGCCGGGCACCTGGTCCTGGGTGTCCGATGGAAGCCAGGTCTACTATCGGGCGCCCGATTTCTGGCGGCCGGGTACGACGATCAAGGTTCGCTCCGCGCTGGAGGGCCTGCCGATCGGCAAGGACAGCGTCGGTGACGCCGACCGGCGGGCCACCTCGAAGATCGGTCGGCAGGTCGAGTTGGAGATCGACAACGCGACCAAGCAGATGTCGGTGATCCGGGACGGCAGGCTGCTGCGGAGGCTGCCGGTCAGCCTCGGCAAGCCGAGCACACCGACCTCCAGCGGCAAGATGGTGATCATGGAGAAGCACGACTTCACCACGTTCGACACCCGCGGCTCGGCCGATCCGTACGTGGTCGACGTGGAGGACGCGCAGCGACTCACCTGGGGCGGTGAGTTCATCCACGGCGCACCCTGGTCGGAGGGGGATCAGGGCTACACGAACGTGTCGCACGGCTGCACCAACCTGTCGGCGGCGAACGCGGACTGGCTGATGAGTGTCACCCAGGTCGGTGACCTGGTCACCGTCAAGGGCACCGAGGTCGGACTCGACGAGGGCAACGGCTGGACGGCATGGAACGTCAGCTGGGCGGAGTTCGCCAAGGGCAGCGCGCTGCCGGTGCCCGCCGGCCTGCGGCCCACGCCCACCCAGTCAGCCGATCCGGGGGCAGTTGCCGGAGGAGGCTCGCCCGAACCACAGCCGTCGGCGAGCGGCGGCTGACCGGGCGTACCCGCCGGGCCACCCGGCGTGGGTCGGCCCGGAGCGTCGTGGCCGGCCCGCCCGGGTGTTCACCCTGGTCCGGGGATCGTCCCTAGGGTGGACCCGGCTGGCCTGCGGGTCATGCCCTGGGCTTACCCGGAACCGCCTTCCAGCAGGGTGGAAGTGTCGGTGGTGGGGGATAGGTTCGTCATATGCGAGAGCGCGAGGAGCGGTTCCACGTCGAGACCAGCCGGTCCGACGACGCGGTGTGCGTTCGCGTGGTCGGTGTGATCGACATCGCCACGGTCGCGGCGTTCCGCGCCGCTCTCTGGGCGGCCCCCGCCCGCACCGAGCTGCGGGTGGATCTCTCCGGGGTTCGGCTGCTCTCCGCGGCCGGGGCCCGCACGCTTGTCGCGGCCCGGCTCCGGGTGCGGTCACAGGGCGGCAACCTGGTGCTTGTCGACCCGCCACCCGTGGTGGAGCGGGTGCTGCGGGCCACCGGGCTGAGGCGGGTCATCCCGATTGTCGGCGGCACGTCGGAGCAGGTGCTCGCCGCGGCGTGACCGGTCGACGCCGCACGACCGCCGCGACCGCTACGCCGCCAGGTGGAACAGCGGGCGTCCGGCGCCGGGCACGGGGCCGGCGCCGGACGTGTGATGTCAGCGGACGGCGAGCAGGTCGACCACGAAGACCAGCGTCTCGTTGGGCTTGATGACGCCGCCGGCGCCTCGGCTGCCGTACCCGAGGTGCGGCGGGATGGTCAGCCGCCGACGGCCGCCGACGCGCATCCCCACCACGCCCTGGTCCCAGCCGGCGATGACCCGTCCGCCGCCGAGCGGGAAGTCGAACGGCTCGCCCCGGTTCCAGGAGGCGTCGAACTCCGCGCCGGTGGAGTGGGACACCCCCACGTAGTGCACGCGGGCCAACTGCCCGGGCTGGGCCTCCGGGCCCTCGCCCACGGCGATGTCCTCGATCACGAGGTCGGCCGGCGGGGCACCCTCGATCGGGCCGATCTCGGGCTTGCTCGCTGCCTGGTTCATGCGGATTCTCCTGGTGCGTCGGTTCCGGTCAGCACCATCCTGCCGGATGCGCCGGCCCGGCGCGCTCCGTGGACCGATGCTGCCACCCGTGGTCGGTGCCGACTGGACGCGGTACGGCGGGCGCCACCGGTAGGTGACGCCCGCCGCGGGGGAGGTGATCAGGTCAGCGGAGCCAGCCGAACCGCTTGACGATCGGCAACCGTGCCCAGGTGCGACCCAGTCCCCAGGTGTCACCGGCGTTGGTCACCGCGATCAGGGCCAGCACGCCGGCGTAGACGAGGTGGTCGTCCATGAAGGGGTTGTTCTCCGGCGGCAGGACGGCCGTCCACATCAGCACCAGCAGCAGACCGCCGGTCGCGGCGGCGACGCGCACCCCGATGCCGAGCAGCAGTGCCGTACCGATGGCGGCCAAGCCGATCATGAAGAGCCAGTCGGCCCAGGCGGCTCCGGCGATGCCGTTGTAGAAGCCCTGGAACGGGCCGGCGGCACCGAAGCTGAGGAAGCCCTTGGTCGGGCTGCCCCCGTTGATCCAGGCGTTCTTCGCCTCGGTGGCGAAGCCCAGGCCGAACACCTTGTCCAGGAAGGCCCAGAGGAAGACCCAGCCGAGCGCCAGGCGGAGCCCGGCGAGCAGGTAGCGGGCGGCCCGCGTACGGAGGTTCTGTTCCTGGCTGGTCTCGGCCACCGGGGCCTCGGCGGCGGTGTTCCGCTCGATCATCGCGGTCATCATGTCCACGTCCCTTCTCTGCTTCGCACCGCGTGTCCCGGTGGCACTTCCATTTGACGTGGCGAGGGCAGGTGGCGATCAGGGCCGGCGGGCCGTTACCGGCCGGGACCTTCGACCCCTGTTCGTCGGGACCGGTGACCGCTGCCGGCCTCCGACCGGCACGTCCGGCCGGGGGTTCAGTGGGCGACGTACAGGTCGGCGAGTTGCGCGGCCAACAGTGCGGGAGCCTCGGCCAACGACGGGCCGTACCAGGTCAGGTGCCGACCGGACACCAGGGCGCAGGGCACGCCGGGAAACGCCTCGGGACCGTCGTCGCGGGTGAAGCGGTACGGCTCGTCCGGCAGCACGACGAGTTCGGGTGCCTGGTCCCGCAGCTGCGGCAGGCTCGGCCGTGGATACCGCTCCGGCTGCTCGGCGTACGGATTGGCGATGCCGAGCCGCCGCAGCAGATCCCCGGCGAACGTGTCGGCGCCGAGCACCACCCAGGGTCGCCGCCAGACCGGAACCACCGCGCGTCGGGGGGCCGGGGCCGGTGCCAGCGCGGCCCACTCTCGACGAGCCTGGGTCAGCCACCGGGGTTGCCGTGCGGAACCCAGGTCGCGCAGCAGGTCGGCCAGCTCGGTCAGCGCATCGTCCACGGTGCGCGGATAGGTCACCCGGATCGGTATGCCCGCCGCGGTCAGCGCGTCGGCGTCGGCCCGCCGGTTCTCCTCGACGTTGAGCAGGACCAGGTCGGGACGGAGCGCGCGGACCCGGTCCAGGTCCGGGTACTTGGTGCCGCCGACCCGCGGCACGTCCAGATCCGCCGGATGGGTGCACCAGTCCGTGGCGCCCACCAGCAGCCCGGGCAGGGTCGTGGCCACCGCCTCGGTCAGCGACGGCACCAGGGAAACCACCCGCACCGTCCACCTCCTCGGCCGGTGACCGGCGGAGCGCCGTCGACCATCGTCCCGTCAGCGGCGGCCCGCCGGGGGAGCCGCCGACATGATCGTCATCCTAGACTCGGTCGGCCGGCGGCAGGAGACCCTTGGTCAGCTGCTGGCGCACCGTGGTCCGGTCTGGCGGCCGCCACCGGCCCGTCAGGAGAGGTTGAAGAGGGCTCATGGGTACCACGATGGACGGTGACCGGGATCGCGAGCTGGCACCGGTGCCGCAGGATGCCGGTCGCGGCCCCGTGCTGATCCGGGCGGAGCAGCGGGTGCACGCCGGGCTGCGCCTGGGCGAGATCGTCCGGCGTCGTCCACCGGGTGTGACCGCGAGCCAGTGGAACACCGCCAGCCGGACGCTCTTCGACCACGTGGTCTGCACGGCGGCGACCGGACGGCCCGAGTTCGCCGTCGAGTTCCGCGCACCGTCGACCGACGCCACCGCCAGGCGGGCCGAGCGGACCACGGAAGCCGTCGCCGCCGCGACCGGCCTGCCGCTGCTGCGGGTCGTCTCCGCCACCCTGCTTACTGCCGGACACGGACCACGGATCGTCGCGTACCTCGTCGACGCCCGCCGGTACGCGGCCGGTGCCGCCGGTCCGGACGAGGTGGCCGTCGGGTTCCGGGACATCGTGGGCCGACTGCCCGACGGGCGCGACGGCGCGGTCAACGACCTTGGCGCGCTCGCCCGGGTCGAGGTGGTGCAGGCGTACGTGGCGCGCCGACTGGCCGACCCCATCCTGCGGGGGCTGCACGTGCACTGGACGCGAGGGCCGGCCGAGGGGTGGAGCTGGGCCGAGGTGCGTCCGGGCGAGGTGCTTGTGGAGCGGGTGACCGCACAGGCCCACGGGTTCTCCTGTGGCGTCGAGCCGGCCCGGTTCGCCGAGGACCTGGCGGTCCTCGCGGTCGGGGAGCGGTTGCGGACGATCGAGGCGAGCGCGCCGTCGCTGGTGCCGCGCGAGGATCTGGTCGCCGACATTCGGCGGTTGCGGGACCGCAGCGACGAACTCGTGGGTGACTTCGCCTACGACCATCTGCTGCCGGCAGTGACCGCCTCTTGAACGGTGCCGTCGAGGGCGGACGGTGACCGCCCGGGCGCGGAAAGAAACATCGAAAAAAAGTTTGCCGCCTTTGAACCGCCGTCGGAGCGGGCCCGTACCTCACCGCGAATGGACAGGAACTCCCCAACCCGCACCGGCAGGCGCGGGAGACGGTGCGGAAAGGGCATCGTCGTTCGTCGACGTGCCACCGGCACGTTCAGGCGGTCACCGTCGAGCGTGCCACCAAGATTCCGTTCGGTCCGTCGAGTCACGAATCAGGAACCGGATCGAGAAGGAGAGCAATTCGATGCGCAGGTCAACCCGGTCGCGCCGACCAACCGGTAACGCGCGGACCAAGCGACTTCTGGCCGTTGGCGCCACGCTCGCCGTCTTCGGCGGCGTCGTCGCCGTGACCCAGATCTCGTCGGCCGGCGACCGACGGTCAAACCAGCAGCAGCGACCGGTGGCAGCCGAATGTGTCGCACCCAGTCCCGGCGCCACCGCGCCGGCCGCTCGCGGCGCCACCACGACCCGCACCTGGCAGAACGGACGCTGGGTGGTCAACCACTGGGGCGACGGGCAGCAGACCGTCGAGGAATGCCAGGAGACCCGCGACGGCACCGACGGCGCGACCGCTGGCGCCTTCGCGGTGGCCTGCCCGGACGTCGTCAGCCGGCTGCCGCAGGTGCCCGACCGGGCCCGCGCCGAGGTCGACCGCAACCTGAACGCGTTGCAGACCCAGATCACCGAGGCCGACGAGCGGCTCGCCGCCGAGGGCGATCGTGGTCAGCGGTTCATCCGTAACGCCATTCTCAACCCGCTGGCCAGCAAGCGTCGGGCGACCCTCGGTCGGATCACGATCGCCATCGACCGCTTCGGCCCCCGGCCGCGCGGCCTGGGCAACCTGGCCACCTGCCAGGTGCAGCCGGTCGACAACAACGACGGCGGCGACGGTGGCGACAACGGTGGCGACAACGGCAACAACAACGGCCTGGACGTGCTGGCGAACAACTGTGACAACAGTCAGCTGCAGGCGCACGACGGCTTCCAGAACGGCAACCGCTGCATCAGCACCGCCTTCGGCGAGGTCGGTTCCGCGGCCAACAATCCGTCGCTGCTGATCACCGACTTCCCGCAGCAGATCAACCGCAACGAGGGGTTCTCCATCCAGGTCAGCACCCGCAACCTCGTTCGGGACCGGTTCCTGCCGGCCGGGCAGGGTGGCTACTACCTGGAGAGCTCGCTGCTCAACGGGCAGGGCCTGACCCGTGGCCACTTCCACACCGCCTGCCGGATGCTGAACAACACGGACGAGGCGCCCGCGCCCGAGCCGGTGCCGGCCTTCTTCGTCGCCACCGAGGACGGTGGCGGCGGAGCCGAGCCGGACCAGGTGACCATCCAGATTCCGGGCCTGCCGGACTCCGGTACCGCACAGTGTGCGGTCTGGGCCGGTGACGGTTCGCACCGTATCCCGATGTCGGAGCGGGCCAACCAGACTCCCGCCTTCGACGCGGTGCGTATCCAGGTCAACTGACGCCTGACCCGCGGCGGGGCCGCGGCCGGGCTGGCGGCCGCGCCGTTTCACCACGCCCCCGCGGCGGGCCCCCCCGCACAATACCGGGCGCCCCCGCCACACGTCGGTAAGCCGGGCGACCCTGTCGTAACCCGGCCCCAGGCCGCGCTATAACCGACCCAAACCGCGCCCGAGCAACATTCTCGCTGCTCAGCGGTTCTTGTACGCCTCGGTCACCTCGACCGGGATGCGACCCCGCTCGGAAATCTTGTAGCCGTTCTGGACCGCCCATTCGCGGACGGCGCGGTTCTGCTCGCGGTTCATTCCGGGGGCGCCGGAACCGATGGTACGACGTGGGCTACGGCTCGTGTCGGTAGCGCCACGGCCGAGGCGCCGGCCGGCATTGATAAACGGATCCAACGACTTGCGCAGGACGCCCGCGTTCTCGTCGGAAACGTCGATGGTGTACGCCACGCCATCCAAGCTGAACTCGACCGTGCGGTCGGCCTTTCCGCCGTCGAGGTCGTCGGTCAGCACCGTGATTACTTGTTTGGCCATCGTCGATTACTCCTTGTGTCTGGCGGGGTGTGCTCAAAGTTTGACTGATCGTCCACCAATTGCGCAACAAAAGCGCGTCGCGCGGCGGTTCGCGTTTTGCGCGGCATCGAAATCCCCGATTTCGGATCTGCTCGGCGTGGGTACGGGTCGACGTGCCGGACGGTCGAAGCCACCGCGACGGGCCGGCGTGCCGTGTGCCGGGTCACACCGAGGAACAACCTGGGCCCGTGATGACTTGAGCCAGACACGCTCAACCCAACGCGATAGCAGGTGTTCGATGGCAACTCTTCCGGTACTTCCACTGACCGACGCCGTGCTGCTGCCCGGCATGGTCATCCCGGTGACCCTCGACCCCACCACCCAGGCCGCCGTCGACGCGGCCCGGGCAACCGGCGACCGCACGCTGCTCGCCGTGCCCCGCCTGGACGGCGAGTACGGCTCCGTCGGCGCGATCGCCACCATCGAGAAGGTGGGGCGGCTGCCCAGCGGCGAGCCCGCGGCCGTGATCCGTGGTCTCGCCCGTGCCCGAATCGGCTCCGGGGTGCCCGGGCCTGGCGCGGCGCTCTGGGTCGAGGCGACCGAGATCGACGAGCCCGCCCCGGCCGGCAAGGCACGGGAACTGGCCCGCGAGTACCGCGCCCTGGTGACCTCCGTGCTGCAGCAACGCGGCGCGTGGCAGGTCATCGACGCGGTGGAGCGGATGACCGACCTCTCCGAACTGGCCGACTCGGCCGGCTACGCGCCCTGGCTGACCCTGGCGCAGAAGACCGAACTGCTCGCCGCGCCGGACGTCACCGCCCGGCTGGAACTGCTCGTCGGCTGGGTCAAGGACCACCTGGCCGAGCAGGAGGTCACCGAGCAGATCAACTCCGATGTCCGCGAGGGGCTGGAGAAGTCGCAGCGGGAGTTCCTGCTGCGTCAGCAGCTCGCCGCCATCCGCAAGGAACTCGGCGAGGACGCCCCGGATGGCTCGGCCGACTACCGGGCCCGCGTCGAGGCCGCCGACCTGCCCGAGAAGGTACGCGAGGCGGCGCTACGGGAGGTCGGCAAACTGGAGCGGGCCAGCGACGCCTCGCCGGAGGCGGGCTGGATCCGTACCTGGCTCGACACGGTGCTGGAGATGCCGTGGAGCACGCGGACCGAGGACAACACCGACCTGTCGGCGGCGCGCGAGGTGCTCGACGCCGACCACGCCGGCCTGGCCGACGTCAAGGACCGCATCCTGGAGTACCTGGCGGTGCGCAACCGGCGCGCCGAGCGTGACCTCGGCGTGGTCGGCGGCCGTGGCTCCGGTGCCGTGCTGGCCCTCGCGGGCCCGCCCGGCGTCGGCAAGACCAGCCTCGGCGAGTCGGTCGCCCGGGCCCTCGGCCGGACCTTCGTCCGGGTCTCCCTCGGCGGCATCCGCGACGAGGCGGAGATCCGGGGACACCGCCGCACCTACGTGGGCGCGCTGCCCGGCCGGATCGTCCGGGCGCTGCGCGAGGCGGGCTCGATGAACCCCGTGGTGCTGCTCGACGAGGTGGACAAGGTCTCCGTGGGATACGCGGGCGACCCGGCAGCGGCCCTGCTGGAGGTGCTCGACCCGGCCCAGAACCACACCTTCCGGGACCACTACCTGGAGGTCGATCTCGACCTGTCCGATGTGCTGTTCCTGGCCACCGCAAACGTGGTGGAGGCCATCCCCGGCCCGCTGCTGGACCGGATGGAACTGGTCACCCTGGACGGGTACACCGAGGACGAGAAGGTGGCCATCGCCCGCGACCACCTGCTGCCGCGCCAGCGGGAGCGGGCCGGGCTGACCGCCGACGAGATCGACGTGGACGCCGAGGCGTTGGCCCGCGTCGCCGGGGAGTACACCCGCGAGGCCGGCGTACGGCAGCTGGAGCGGGCCCTGGCGAAGATCATGCGGAAGGTGACCGTGACCCTGGCCGACGACCCGACGCCGGTCCGCGTCGGCGCCGACGACCTGGTCCGCTACCTCGGCCGGCCGAAGCACACTCCGGAGTCGGCGGAACGCACCGCGACACCGGGCGTGGCCACCGGACTGGCCGTCACCGGCGCCGGGGGAGACGTGTTGTTCATCGAGGCGACGAGCATGGAGGGCGAGCCGGGGCTGACCCTCACCGGTCAGCTCGGCGACGTGATGAAGGAGTCGGCGCACATCGCGCTCTCCTACCTACGGGCCAACGGCCGCCGCCTCGGCCTGGACCCGAACGCCCTCGCCGGGCGGCGGATCCACCTGCACGTCCCGGCGGGTGCGGTGCCCAAGGACGGCCCCAGCGCCGGCATCACCATGGTCACCGCCCTGGCGTCGTTGGCCAGCGGCCGGCCGGTACGCCCCGAGTTCGGGATGACCGGCGAGGTGACCCTCTCCGGTCGGGTGCTGCCCATCGGCGGCGTGAAGCAGAAGCTGCTCGCCGCCCACCGGGCCGGACTGACCGAGGTGATCATCCCGGCCCGCAACGAACCGGACCTCGACGACCTGCCGACCGAGGTGCGCGAGGCGCTGACCGTGCACACCCTGGCCGACGTCGCCGACGTACTCGCCCTGGCGCTGCGCCCGGCCGAGATCGACCCGGCGTCGTTGGGCGGGCAACGCGTCACCGCCGCCTGAGACCGGGGAGGGGCACCTCGTGACAGGTGCCCCTCCCGCCCGACTCAGCGGCGGTCGCGGCGGTCCCGGCGGTCGCCGCCGTCGAAACGGCCCTCGCCGGGACGTCCCTCGCGGTCGCGGCGGACGGTGGCCTTGCGGCCCTTGATGGTGCTGCCGCGCAGCCCGGCGATCACCTCGTCGGCCACCGCCACGGGCACCTCGACCAGAGAGAACCGATCAGCGATCTCGATCGAGCCGATGTCCCTGCCCCGGACCCCGGTCTCACCGGTGATCGCGCCGACCAGATCCTGCGGGCGTACCCCGGCCCGCCGGCCCACCCCGATGAAGACCTGGGTGGTGCCGGCGGTACGGGGACGCGCCGGCCGGCGCTCACCCCGGCCCTCGTACCCCGCCGCCCGGCCCTCTCGGGCTGGGCGGACCGCGACCTGCGGGATCTCCTCCTCCGCCTCGTCGGAGCCGGGCAGCGTCGCCTCGTGGGCCAGCTTCACCGCGGCGAGCGCCACCTCCATCAGGTCGAACTCGTCGCTGAGCGTCTCGACGATCACCCGGAACGGATCCAGGTCGTCCTCCAGCAGGCTCTCCCGCAGCGCGGCCTGGGTCAGCTCCAGTCGACGGGTCCGCAGGTCGGCGACCGTGGGAATCTTGTCGATGGTGATCCGCTGGCCGGTGACCCGCTCGATGGTCTTGAGCATCCGGTGCTCCCGGGGCTCGGCCAGAGTGATCGCGACGCCCTCCCGACCGGCCCGGCCCACCCGACCGATGCGGTGCACGTACGACTCGGGTGCCGACGGCACGTCGAAGTTGACCACGTGGCTGAGCTGCTCCACGTCGAGCCCACGGGCCGCCACGTCGGTGGCGACCAGCAGGTCCGCGGTGCCCGCGCGCAGCCGCCCCATCACCCGGTCCCGCTGCTCCTGGCTCATGCCGCCGTGCAGTGCCTCGGCCCGGTAACCGCGACCGTTCATCGTCTCGGTGAGCCGGTCCACCTCCTCCCGGCTGCGGCAGAACACGATCGCCGCCGTGGGGGACTCGACGTCCAGCACGCGCCCCAACGCCGCCGGCTTGTGCGCCCGTGGCACCAGGTACGCGCTCTGCCGTACCCGGGGGGCCTCGCCGGCCACCGGTTGCTCGCGGGCGATCAGGATGCGCACCGGGTCGGTCAGGTGCGCTCGGGCCATCCCGTCGATACGCGCCGGCATGGTGGCGGAGAAGAGCAACGTCTGTCGCTGCTCGGGGGCGTGTTCCAGGATCGACTCGATGTCCTCGGCGAACCCCATGTCGAGCATCTCGTCAGCCTCGTCCAGCACCACGCTGGCGAGGTTGCCCAGCCGCAGCGTGCCCCGGGCGATGTGGTCCAGAGCGCGGCCGGGGGTGGCCACCACGACGTCGACCCCGGCGTCCAGCGCCCGCAGCTGCCGACCGATCGGCTGCCCTCCGTAGATCGGCAGCACCCGGGCGCCGAGATCCTTGCCGTAGCGGTGGAACGCCTCGGAGACCTGCACCGCGAGTTCCCGGGTCGGCACCAGCACCAGCGCGAGCGGGTCGTCGCCGGCCCGGTCGTCGGGCATCCGCTGCAACAACGGCAGGGCGAACGCCGCCGTCTTGCCCGTGCCCGTCGCCGCCTGCCCGAGCAGGTCCCGGCCGGCCAGCAGCGGCGGAATCGCCTCCCGCTGGATCGGCGTGGGCTCCTCGTACCCGAGCGCGGCGAGCGCGGCGAGCAGTTCGGGCCGCAGCCCGAGATCCGTGAAGGCGGGCGGCTCGGTGGACGGGTCGGGCAGTACGGACGTGGAACTCATGGGTCAAGCCTTTCATCACGCCCACCGGTCCGCTGCGGCGACCACCCGAACATGTGCGCGGGGTCGCCGGCGGCGGCGCGACCACGGACGACGCGGTCTTGTCGACAGCCGATCGGCAGCCCGGGAGGGGGTCGGCGGTGACCTAGCGTGGGCCGGTGCGCTGCGCAGCTGGATCACCGTCTGGACCGAGCGGCTCGGTCGGTTCTTCGAGCAGGTGGGCCACCCGCCGGGGCGGGCGCGGACCCAGGCGCGGATGGCGATGGCGATGACCCGGGGCGTGCTGTTCGAGTTGGCGCTCACCGGTGACCGGGCGACAGCCGACGCCACCATGGCGGCCTTCCTGGATTCCACCCGTCCGACCAGCTGAGCCGGCTGAGGTTTCGTGGTGCCTGCCCGTCGGCGTGGTCTGCCACGCCTTAGGGGGATACGGGAGTATTGCTCGTACTAATCCGGATCGGTGACGTTACTTTCTGTTACGAGCGATCATCGCGGCGGCAGAGAGGACCGATCATGCGAGTGCCCAGCCGAAGCCCGGGACACCGGCCCGGTCCTGCCGTCACCCCGGCTCGCCGTCGCCCCCGGGGCATCGTGCGCCCGCTCACCGCGGCCCCGCCCGACCTGGCGGCCTACCGCGACGCCGTGGCCGAGCTGCTGGTCGAGGTGAGTGCGCTGGCCGGAGTGAGCAGCGCGAAGGCCCGCCAGGTGCTGATCGACCAGCGACTGCGGGAGCCGGCCATCATGCAGGTGCTCGACGCCACCTCCCAGGGTCTGATCGGAGCCCGCGAAACCCTGCTGCTGGAGATGGCCCGGTACCAGCCGAACGAGCGCAGCTCCGCCGCCGACCTGACCGCTCTGGTGCGCATCTACCTGCTGTCCCGCGTCGACGTGATGTGGTGGCGCGATGCCACCACGTTCCTCACCGACGCCGAGGTCGACCACAGCGCCGAGCTGGTCGACCTGGAGTGGCTGCGGCGGCGCGGACTGCTGCGGTTCCGGTACACCGAACAGCCGCGCACGCTCGTCGGCCGGGGGGTACGGGCGCTGCGCCGCCGGATGCTGCCCGACGCCACGCCGCGTACCGCCGGGTTGTGGTTCCGCCGCGCCCGCCGTGAGGTGATCGCCCTGCTCAACGACATCGGTCGTGAGTTCGCCGCCGCCACCCCGGCGGGCACCCCGCCGCTGTGGGTGACAAGCCTGGTCCGCAGCGCCGAGCACCAGTACCGGTTGCGGCGTCTCGGGTACGCGGCGATGGTGCCCAGCGGCCACTGCCTGGGCTGGGCGGTGGATGTGGAGATGGACTGGTACCGCCGCTTCGGGGTGCGGGACACCCTTGCCGGGCTGCTGCTGAACCGGCAGCGGGCGGGTGAGATCAACGTGGTCGACGAGGGGCAGGCATGGCACGTCTGCCTCGCACCGGCGGCGGCGCTGCGGCTGCGTCGCGCGTACGAGGCCGAAATGGGGATCTGACGATGTGCGGGATCATGCTCAGCATCGGCCCCGAGGCCGATCCGGCGATGTTCCGGCGGAGGCTCACCACACTCGCACCACGAGGCGAGGTGACCGAGACCCGGCACGAGACCGGGCTGCTCGCCGGCACCCGGCGGCTGCGGGTGGTGGACCGGGAGCGCGCGGTGCAGCCCTGGGTCTCCGCCGACGAGCGTTGGCTGCTCTGTTACAACGGCGAGGTCTTCAACCACCACGAGTTGCGGGCCGAGTTGACCGCCCTCGGCCACCAGTTCCGCAGCGTCAGCGACACCGAGGTGGTGCTGGCCGCCTTCGAGCACTGGGGCGAGCGGGTGGTGAGCCACCTGCGCGGCGAGTACGCCTTCGTCGTGGTGGAACGGGCCACCAGGCGCGCGTACCTGGTCCGGGATCCGCTCGGCGTCAAGCCGCTGTACTGGGCGCGGACTCCCGGGTGCCTGCACCTCGCCAGCGAGGTGAAGGCGTTGGTCCGGCTGGGCGCGCCGATCAACGAGGTACCGCCGGGGCACCACGGGTGGGCCGACGCCGACGGTGACCCGCAGCTGCGGCCGTACGTGGACCTGCTCGCCCTCGGTGCGGGCCGGCCGGTGGTGGCGGACCCGGACGAGGCCGCCCTGCTCGTCCGTGCCGCCCTCACCGACAGCCTCCGGGTGCGGTTGGACACCGACCTGACGGTCGGTGTGGTGCTCTCCGGGGGCCTGGACAGCTCCCTGGCGCTGCTGCACGCGGCGCAACTGCACCCGGACTGCGTCGCGGTCACCGTCGGGGTGCCGGAGAGCCCGGACCTGGCGTACGCGCGGCGGCTGGCGAAGGATCTCGGCGTCGCGCACGAGGTGGTGGAGCTGCGCCCGCGCGACATCCGGCTGGCCGACGTGCGGGAGGCGATCCGGATCTCCGAGCTGACCGAGTACGGCGACATCATCAACGCGGTCGTCTCGGTGCCGATCTTCCGGCGGCTGCGGGAGCTGGGCGTCAAGGTGGTGCTCACCGGCGACGGCTCGGACGAGCTGTTCGGTGGCTACCCCATGTACCACGAGGTCGGTCCGCAGGCGTCCCGGCGACTCTTCCTGCACAAGATCCGCAACCTGTGCCGGACCGAGTTGCAGCGGGTCGACCGGACCAGCATGGCCTTCGGTGTCGAGGCCCGGGTGCCCTTCCTCGACCTCGCGCTTGTCGAGTTGGCGATGCGGTTGCCGATCGATTTGAAACTACGGGACGGCCAGGAGAAGTGGATCGTCCGGCGGGCCTTCGCCGACATGCTGCCCGACTACATCCGGCGTCGGCCGAAGAACCCCATGTCGTACTCCTCCGGGCTGCACGAGCGGGCCCGGCTGTACAAGCCGCTCTTCGCCCGCCTGCACCGCTCGTTCGGCTACCACCTGCTGGAGCCGGTCCGCCGCGACTTCGACAGCGTGCTGATGCGCTGCGGCAACGACCTGGACGCCGCGCTCGCCGCCGGGCGGGCGAGGCCCGACTACACGGTGCTCGAACACGCCCGCGATCTGGTCGGCGCGGCGAAGTGGAACGCCACCCCGATCATGCGCCGGCTGGTGTCGCCGCGCCGCAACCGCGGCGACGAGGCCCCACTGCCCGGCTGAGGCGTTGCCGACGTCCGGTGGCCCGGGCTTGACTCTGACACGGTGTCAGCGCCGACCGTGGAGGTGCCATGTTGACCATCGGAGACTTCGCCAGTCTGGGCCGCGTGTCGGTACGGATGCTCCGGCACTACGACAGCCTCGGGCTGCTGCCGCCGGCCGCCGTCGACCCGCACAGCGGCTACCGCTACTACACCGCCGCCCAGCTGGGTCGGCTCAACCGGGTGATCGCGCTGAAGGACCTGGGGCTGACCCTGGCCCAGGTGCGGGCGATCCTCGACGAGACCGTCGACCTGGGCGAGCTGCGGGGCATGCTACGGCTGCGCCGGGCCCAGTTGGCGGCCCAGCTGGCGGCGGACACGGCGCGGCTGTCAAGCGTCGAGGCGAGGCTCCACATGATCGAGACGGAGGGTCGGATGACCAGCCAGGATGTCGTACTCAAGCAGGTGCCACCGATCCGGGTCGCGGAGCTGAGTGCCGTCGCCCGCAGCTACGAGCCCGCGGACATCGGTCCGGTACTGACGCCGCTCTACCCGGAGCTGTTCCGCCGGCTGGAGGCAGCCGGGGTAAACCCGGCCGGGCCGGCCGTTGCCTGGTACGACCAGGCCGCCGACGGCGAGGGCGTGGTCGTGCATGCCGGGGTGGGGATCGAGGGCGAGGCGGCGGCCGGTGGCGTCGCCGTGGTGGAACTGCCGGCGATCACGGCGGCGACGACGATCCACCACGGCCCGATGGACACGGCCGACCGCAGCATGCAGGTGCTGGCCCGCTGGATCGAGGAGAACGACTGGCGGACCGACGGCTACGCGCGCGAGCTCTACGTGGATTACTGGCCCGAGGAGGCCGACAAGGGGGTCACCGAGTTGCAGCTACCGGTGCGTCGGGCCTGAAACGAGCGGCGACCGGCCGTCCGCCAGTCGCCCGCCGCCGATCGGGGGTGGGCCGGGTACGCGGCGACGTCACCGTTGCCCGGCCGAGGCCGGGTGCGGCGGGCGGCCGGTCGGCGGGTCGCGAGCACGTCGAAGACGCCGGCGGCCGCGGTCAGTTCGGCGAGGACCACCACGGTGCCGAGGAAGATCAGCAGCGGCAGGATCCGGCCGAGGACGGCAGCGGCCTCGGGACGGGGCAGCAGCCCGGTCGCGACGCAGCCGGCCCCGATGGCGGCGAGCGCGACGGCGATCGCGTCGAGCGGGTGGGGGCGGCGCCGGGTCGGTCGGAGCGGGGCGGGCGCGGCAGCCCCGGTGGAGGTCGCGGTCGGCCATCCTGACAGGCCCGGCGTACGCTGCCGGTTTCGGTGCCGTTGCCGGTGACGGCGGGCACGGCCGGCGGAGCTGCGACGGCCTGCCGACCGCACCCGGGCTGGATGATGTCGGCAGGCCGCCGCCGGTGTGCCCCGCTCAGCCGGCGGGCGGGTACGGGTCGTCCCGGTAGGTGTACTCGGTCTCGATCTTTCCGTCGGCCGTGTGCACCACGAGCTGGCTGGGCTCGTTGCCGTGTGCCGTCTCGCGTCCGGCCTCGACCGCCCGTTGCTTCGTGTCGTACGTCCCGACGACCGTGCTGCCCTGCTCGACCTTCCAGCCGGCGCCGTCGGGCACCACGTGGTACTCGTTGCGCGTCATCGCACACCCCTTCCCTGCGTGACGGACGAGGTACCCGGGACGGGCGGGAGAAAACGCGACAACCGGTGCGGCTGTTGCGCGACCGGGCCCGGCCACCCCAGCGGGGGCGACCGGGCCCGGTCGGTGTGCTGGTCCTACCAGCTCAGGTAGCTGGGCTGGGTCTGCACGTTCAGCTCACGGAAGTGGGCCAGCTTGGCCGTCCACGTCCGCCAGTCGTTGAGCGCGAGCACGTCGAACCCCTTCTGGATGTCGGAGGAGTAGATGTGCCCGTTGTAGTAGTAGGCCGACCAGGAGCCACCCACGATGAGCTGGCTGTCCGACAGCGGTCCGCGCTCCCAGTAGCCGATCTCCTTCGGCTTGCGGGAGTTGGTGAAGTCCCACACCGAGATGCCGCCCTGGTACCAGGCCTGGACCATGATGTCCTTGCCGAGCACCGGAATGAGCGAGCCGTTGTGGGCCACGCAGTTCTCGGTGTCGCCGTTGGTCCGCGGGATCTTGTAGTAGCTGCGGAACTCCAGCTCGCGCTTGTCGCCCCGACCGGTGATGTCGTAGATGGCGTTGGCGCCGCGCTCCGGGCCCACGGCCTCGTTGCAGGTGGCGCCGCCCCCACCGCCCAGCTCGTCGGTGAAGACGACCTTGGTGCCGCGGTTGTTGAAGGTGGCCGAGTGCCAGAACGCGAAGTTTGTGGTGTCCCGCACGGTGTGCAGCACCCGCGGTGCCTCCCGCTTGCTGATGTCCAGCAGCACCCCGTCACCCATGCAGGCACCGGCGGCGAGGTCCTTGGACGGGTACGCGGTGATGTCGTGGCAACCGGTGGTGGCCGAGCCGCCGGTACGACCCTCGTAGCCACCGTCGGGGAAGAGGTTCGGCGTGGCGACCACGGCCGCGTCGGTCGGCTTCTTCAGCGGCACCTTGACGATGCTGATCGAGTCGTGCGGCGGCTGGCAGTCCGGGAAGGCGGCGTTCGGGCTGTACGAGGAGACGTACAGGTAGACCGACTTCTTGTCCTTCGCCGGTACCAGCGTGTGGGTGTGCGAGCCGCAGGCCGTCTCGACCGCCTTGATGTACCGCGGGCTGGCCTTGTGCTTGATGTCGAAGATCTTGATGCCCTCCCACGATTCCTTGATCGTGGCGGACTGGGAGGTGCTGCTGCACGAGTCGTCGTTGCGGGACGAGTCCGTCGACAGGAAGAGCAGGTCACCGTAGACGGTGACGTCGTTCTGTGCGCCCGGGCAGAGCACCTGCGAGACGATCGTCGGCTTGCTCGGCTTGGACACGTCGTAGATGACGAAGCCGTCGTAGTTGCCGACGAAGGCGTACCTGCCCTGGAAGGCGATGTCGCTGCCGAGCGCCGCGGTGGTGTTGAACGGCGCCTGCTTCGGCAGATTGGCGATCAGCTTGAGGTTGGGGCTGCTGGCGATCTCGTCGACACCCAGGGGTGCCTCGACGGCTGCGGCGGACTCGACGGCCGCTTGCGAGACCGTCTGCGCGTTGCCGGGTGAGGCAACGGCGATGCTGGCGAGGAGGAGCCCGGTGGCGGCCACACTGACGATGCGCAGTTGCCGCCCCCGTGGCAGGGTCGATCCGACCATCGGCGACGCCCTTCGGAAGGGTAGTGACGTTGGTCGTACCCTACTCGCGGATGAGATTCATCGATGTGATCCACGTCACCTTTTGCGTCCAATGTGAAGGGATGCGATCGCAGCGACCTCGACCCGGGGCAGGTGTGGCATGACCACCGGCGTGGATGCCCGCTCGCCACCGTCACATCAGAGGCGTTCCACGGTGGGGCCGGCGCAACGGTTGCGGGTGTCGAAGACGTATCGGGCGTGCCGGACCACCAGGTCGTAGTCGAACACGTCGTGGTCGGTGACCACCACGACCCCGTCGGCCTCGCGCAACTCGCGCTCGGTCAGGCTCACCGTCAGCACCCCGGCGGGCAGGTGGTGCGCCTCGGCGTACGGCTCGACCGCCCGGACCTCGGCGCCGAGTTCCCGCAGCCGCCGGGCGACCTCGACGGCCGGCGAGTCGCGCATGTCACCGGTGTTGCGCTTGTACGCCAGCCCGAGCAGCAGCAGCCGGGCACCCCTGACCGCCCGCCCGGAGCGGTTCAGCCCGGCCATCACCCGCTGCGCCACGTGCTCGGGCATCTCGTGGTTGACGTCGTTTGCCAGCTCGATGAACCGGAACTGCCGGCCGAGCCGGCGCTTGACCTGCCAGGAGAGGTAACAGGGGTCGATCGGCAGGCAGTGCCCGCCGACACCGGGACCGGGCCGGAACGGCATGAATCCGAACGGCTTCGTCTCGGCCGCCTCGATGGCCTGCCACACGTCGATGTCCAACTGGTGCGAGAGCATCGTCAGCTCGTTCACCAGGGCGATGTTGACCTGGCGGAAGGTGTTCTCGATCAGCTTGGTCAGCTCGGCCACCCGGGTCGAGTCCACCGGCACCGTCCGCTGGACCAGACGCCGGTAGAACGAGTCGACCCGGGCCAGCGCGGCGGCGTCCACCCCGGACACCACCTTCGGCGTGTTCGCCAGCTGCCAGGTCGGGTTGCCCGGGTCGATGCGTTCGGGGCTGTACCCGAGGTGGTAGTCCCCGGGGCTGCGCAGCCCACTTGCCGCCTCCAGCAGCGGGCGGAGCAGCTCCTCGGTGGTGCCGGGGTAGGTGGTCGACTCCAGCACCACCGTGCAGCCGGGCCGCAGGTACGGTCCGATCCCCGTACCGGCCTGTTCCACGAAGCTCAGGTCGGGGGTGCCGTCGCGCAGCGGAGTGGGCACGGTGATGACGCAGATGTCGAAGTCCTTCGCATCGGCGTATTCGGTGCTCGGGTGATAACGGCCGCTGGCCAGGGCCCGGCCGAGCCGGTCGGCCGGAATGTCCGACACGAACGACTCGCCGGAGGCGAGCCGCTTGATCCGGTCGGCGTCGACGTCGAGGCCGACCACGTCCAGACCAGCTTCCACGGCCTGCATGGCCAGCGGCAGACCGACGTAGCCCTGACCGACGACGACAAGCTTCTCCACGCTCACCCGAACTCCCGCACCGTAGGAGATAACTGCTGGTGAGGAGCCTAGAGCGCGGTGTGACGGCGTACGTCCGTTTCGGGAATTTAGAGGAGCTTGAGACTGGTGGGGTCAGTCGCCCGTATCTTCGCCGGTGCCCGGTTCCACCTCGGGTGCGGAAGTGGGCGTCGACGGGGTGGGGGTCACCGGCGCCGTGGGTTCGCTGGGCGAGCCCGTCGGTTCCGGGGTGTCGGGGCTGGAGCCCGTCGGATCCGGCGAGGCGGGTTCGCTCGACTCGCTGGGCTGCGGCGAGGGCAGCGAGGGTGACGGGGACTCGGTCGCCCGGGTCGTCGAATTGGCCGGACGCAGCGCGGGCGCCTGTGCCGGTGCGCTCTCCGGCGAGCTTGGCGCTGCCCCCTCCTCGGCGGTCGACTCGACCGTCGGCGCGGTGGTCGGCAGGTTGACCGCCGGGGTGTTCGCCTCCTGCGTGGCGCCGAGCGCCGCACCGAGTGCCGTCATCCCGACCAGCACCGCGGTCAGCGCGCCGACCAGCTTGCCGCGACGCCGTCCGCCCGATGGCGGTGCGTCGAACACCGGGTTTGCGGTGCGGGTGTCCGGCCCCGCGTCGCGCAGTGCCGCGGCCACCGGGACAAATGTGGTGGGCAGGGAGCCCTCCGACACGGCGGCCCGGGCCGCTTCCGCCATCGCCGCACCGCTGCTGAACCGGTCGGCCGGATTCTTGGCCAGGGCCCGGTCGACAAGCACCCGGACCGCTTCCGGGATGTCGTGCGGCAGTTCCGGCGGCGGGTCGTCGAGGTGCCGGACGGCGACCTGGAGGGGATTGTCGCCGGTGAACGGCGGACTGCCGGTCAGGCAGCAGTAGGCGACCGCGCCGAGCGCGTACAGGTCGGTCGCCCCGGAGACCGGTCGCCCGGCGGCCTGCTCGGGAGCCATGTAGAGGGCGGTGCCCGGGACGGCGTTCGTGCTGGTGATGCTCGTTACGTTCGTCGACCGGGCCACCCCGAAGTCGACCAGGACGACGGTGCCGTCCTCCTGAATCAGCAGGTTGCTCGGTTTGACGTCGCGGTGCACGATCCCGCCGACGTGCGCGGCGTGCAACGCCTGCGCCGCCTGTGCCACCACCGACATGGCCACGCCCACGTCCAGGCGGCCCTCGGCCTCGATCCGCTTGGACAGCGGCTGACCGGTGACGAATTCCATGACCAGGTAGTCGGCTCGGCCCCCGCCGGGCAGATCGTCCTCACCGCAGTCGTAGACCTGCACGATCCCCGGGTGTCGCAGCGCCGCCATGATCCGCGCCTCGGCGCGGAACCGGGCGATGAAGTCGGGATCGGAGACGAGTGCGGGCAGCAGCACCTTGACCGCGACCTGCCGGCCGAGGATCAGGTCGGTTGCCTGCCAGACGTCGCCCATGCCGCCGGTGGCGACACGCTCGTCCAAGCGGTACCGACCGCTGAGTACGACCTCCGAAGACAACACGGCACCACCGTACCCACAGTGGGCTCGACCGGCGCGTCGGCGGGTCGGGCCGTCCCGATACCGCAACCGACGAATCCGTCGCCACCGGGTGGCGAGGGTCGGGCGGCCCAGGTTGTGGTCCCCGGCGTTGTCGGCGAGAATCCGCTACCGGGCCGTGCCGGCCCGGTTCGATTCAGGTAAGCGGGGGTGGGGTGCGGATCGAGGAGGTTCGGCGCGCGCAGCGGGCCGAGCCGTCGCATGCCCCCGCCCGGCGGCCGTCTCGGCAACGGCCGGTGGGTCGGCGGCGGTGCGACCGTGCCCGGTGAGCTGGACCACCTGGTATCCGCTGCCCGGGCCGGTGACGAGGACGCCTTCCGTCACCTCTACCGCACCCTGCAGCCCGGGCTGCTGCGCTACCTCACCGCCCTCGTCGGCGCCGACGCCGAGGACGTCGCGTCGGAGACCTGGTTGCAGGTCGCCCGCGACCTGCCCACCTTCACCGGTGGCGAGTTTCGTGCCTGGGTCGTCACCATCGCCCGGAACCGGGCCATGGATCACCTGCGCCGGCAGCGCCGTCGCCCCGCACTGCCAGTTCCGGTGCAGGAACTGAGCGAGTTGGCCGGGGACGCGGACACCGCCGAGCGGGCGGGCGAGAGGCTCGGCACCGAGGCGGCCCTCGCGCTGATCGCCAGTCTGCCGCCCCGGGAGGCCGAGGCGGTGCTGCTGCGCGCCGTGATCGGGCTCGATGCCGAGACCGCCGGACGGGTGCTCGGCCGTCGGGCCGGTGCGGTGCGTACCGCCGCGCACCGTGGCCTGCGCCGACTGGCCGTCCTGCTGGACCAGCGAGCGGCGACCAGCGCCCCGGACGATGCCCGGACCGCGGCCGACACCCGGTCGCCCCGGCGCGCCGGCCTGCCACCGCAGACCGAACCGGTGGACGGCTGACATGCGCGGACTGCGGGTGATGTTGCGCCGGTCGCGGCGCGCCGACCACGAGCGGTTGCTGGACGCCGCCCCGGACGCCCCGCCCACCCGGGCGGCGTCGGCGTCGACCGGCCCGCTGGCCGACCTGTTGCGGGCCGCCGCCGCCCCGGCCCGGGAGCGGGAACTGGCCGGCGAGGAGGCCGCCGTCGCGGCGTTTCGGGCCGCCCGTCAACCGGATGCGGCGGTACCGGCGGCCCGGCGACGACGGCACCGGTTCACCGTCGGCGCCGTGGCCTGGATCGCCGGGCTGGCGGCCACCGCCACGGCGGGTGCCGCCCTGGCCGCGGTCGGTATGGACCGCGCCGGTCCGGGCACGCCACCGGTGGCCACCAGCCCGGCCGCGCCGGCACCCAGCACCGGTGACGGCACGCCCACCGGCGAGGCCACCGTGGCCCCGACCGGTGGCCCGACCTCCGTGCCCGCGCGGCCGCCGACCCCGTCGGTGCCGGCGCCGAGCGCGTCGGCGACGCCGAGCACCGGGACCAGCGGGCACGTCGGTCCCGGCAACTCGGACAACACCACCGACCGGCCGGGCCTCTGTCGGGCCTACCTGGCCAAGTCGGAACGGCAGCGGGAGAAGGCACTGGGCACGCCCGCGTTCAACGAACTGGTGGTCGCGGCCGGCGGCCCGGAACACGTCGAGGAGTACTGCCGGGAGCTACGGGCCAGTTCCGACGCCGAGCCGACCGCGAGCCACGGCGGCTGAGTCCCGGTCGAGCGGCCGGCACGGTCGCGAGCCTTTCCCACCCGGACCGAACATGACCGAATCGTGAAATCCATTCGACGCGCGGTCTGCCCCTGCTAGACAGATGGTGGCCACGTCGTCCGTGCCGACATCGGATGAAGTGCCTCGTCTCCGTGCCGTGCACCGCGACGTGCCGGGCGTTCGGAACCGGTGCGCCGGCACCCTGCGGCTCAGGTTCACCGGGCGTCGATGTCACCGGGATGGGCTACCGTGTCGGCGATCCGATCGGGAAGGGAGCCACGCATGGTGATGTCACCGGAGGTGGACCGGATCCCGGTGCTGCGGGACCGTGCCGCCGCGGCCCGGCATCTCGCCCGGATCTGCTTCAAGACCGGCCCACCCACCCTCACCGGGGTCGAGTTGGAGTGGACGGTCCACGACGCCGTCGATCCGACCCGCCCCGTCGACGCCGCGCGGCTGCGCGCGGCACTGGGGCCGTACGCCCCCACCACGCTGGACCCGACCAGCCCGGCCCTGCGCCTGCTCCAGGGCAGTGCGATGACCGTCGAGCCCGGCGGGCAACTGGAGATCTCCACCCCACCGCGAGCCCGCGTCACCGCGCTGATCGACGCCACCCAGGCCGACGTGGCGCAGGCCGCCAGACTGTTGGACGCCGCCGGCCTGACTCTCGGCCGGTCCGGCATCGATCCGCACCGACATCCCCGGCCGGTGATCGACACCCCCCGCTACCGGGCGATGCGCCAGGTCTTCGACCGCCGCGGCCCCGACGGCCGGACGATGATGTACAGCACCGCCGGTCTGCAGGTCTGCCTCGACGCCGGGCAGCCCGAGCAACTGCTGGCCAGGTGGCAACTGGTGCACGCCGCCGGCCCACCCCTGCTCGCCACCTTCGCCACCGCCGGCCGGCACGCCGGCCGCGACACCGGCTGGGCGTCGGCCCGGATGGGCGCGTGGTGGCGCATCGACCCCGCTCGCACCGCCCCGGTCTGGACCCCCGCCCTTGCCGACCGGGATCCGGTGGCCGCCTGGACGGCGTACGTGCTGGCCGCGCCGCTGCTCTGTGTCCGGGGTGACGGTCCGGACTGGACGGCACCGCCGGACGTGACGTTCGCCGACTGGATCGACGGGGCGCTGCACCGGCCGCCCCGCCTCGACGACCTGGAATACCACGTCAGCACGCTCTTCCCGCCGGTGCGTCCGCGCGGCTACCTGGAGATTCGATACCTCGACGCCCAACCGGGGCGGGATTGGATCCTGCCGTTGGCGGTGCTCAGCGCGCTGCTCAGCGGCCCCGACACGATCGTCGCGGCGATGGCGGTGACCGCGCCCGCCGCCGACGGCTGGCACCGTGCCGCGCGGTACGGCCTGCGGGACGCGACCCTGGCCCGGGCCGCCACGGGTCTGCTCGACCTGGCCCGGACCGCGCTACCGCGGCTGGAACTGCCGCCGGCCCTGCACCGGGAGATCGACCACGGATTACGACTGCGGCGTGCGGCCGCGGAGAGGAGTCGGCCGTGACCGACACCAGCATCGACCGCGACGCCGAGGGGTTGCGCGGCCGGATCGCGGCGGAACTGGCCCGGACCCGCGCCCGCACCGCCCTGCTGACCGAGGCGGTGGACGACGCCGATCTGATGCGCCAGCACTCACCGCTGATGTCCCCGCTGGTGTGGGACCTGGCGCACGTGGGCAACCAGGAGGAACTCTGGCTGGTCCGCGACGTCGGCGGGCGGGAGGCGGTCCGGTGCGACATCGACGACCTGTACGACGCGTTCAAGCAACCGCGTCGGGACCGCCCGTCGCTGCCGCTGCTGCCGCCGGCGGAGGCCCGGGCGTACGTCGCCACGGTTCGGGAGAAGGTCCATGACCTGCTGGACCGCGTCACCTTCGACAGTTCCCGGCTGGTCGCCGACGGGTTCGCCTTCGGCATGATCGTGCAGCACGAGCAGCAGCACGACGAGACCATGCTCGCCACCCACCAGCTACGGTCCGGCCCGGTGGCGCTGCACGCGCCGCCGCCACCCGAGCCGACCGTACGGGTGCCCGCCGAGGTGCTGGTGCCCGCCGGTCCGTTCGTGATGGGCACCGACACGGACCCGTGGGCGCTCGACAACGAGCGCCCGGCCCACCGGGTGGAGCTGCCCGCGTACGTCATCGACGCCGCGCCGGTGACCAACGGTGCGTACCGCGCGTTCATCGCCGACGGGGGATACGACGACCCGCGCTGGTGGACCGGGGCGGGCTGGCAGCATCGCCGGCAGGCCGGGCTCGCCGCGCCGATGCACTGGCGGCGGGACGGCGACGGCTGGTCCTACCTGCGGTTCGGCCGTTGGGACCGGGTCCGCGACGACGAGCCGGTGGTGCACGTCTGCTTTCACGAGGCGCAGGCGTACGCCACCTGGGCGGGCAAGCGGCTGCCCACCGAGGCGGAGTGGGAGAAGGCCGCCCGGTGGGATCCGGCGACCGGCCGGTCCCGCCGCTATCCGTGGGGTGACGGCGACCCCACCTCCGCGCACGCCAACCTGGACCAACGGCACCTGTCGCCGGCACCGGTGGGCGCGTATCCGGCAGGTGTCTCGCCGCTGGGCGTGCATCAGCTCATCGGCGACGTGTGGGAATGGACCGCCACCCCCTTCCGGGGCTATCCGGGTTTCGCGGCCTTCCCCTACCGGGAGTACTCCGAGGTCTTCTTCGGCGACGACTACCAGGTGCTGCGGGGCGGCTCGTTCGGCACCGACCGGGCGGCCTGCCGCGGCACGTTCCGCAACTGGGACTATCCCGTCCGGCGGCAGATCTTCAGCGGCTTCCGGTGCGCCCGCGACGCCCGGCCCGACGAGGCGCACCGGTGACGGTCGGGAAGCCGGTCGTCTGATGTGCCGACACCTGGCCTATCTGGGGCCACCGGTGACCCTGCGGGAGCTGCTGTTCGACCCGCCGCACTCACTGCTGCGCCAGTCCTGGGCCCCCCGTGACATGCGTGGCGGCGGGACCATAAACGCCGACGGGTTCGGCGTCGGGTGGTACCCGGACGGCGCGGCGCCGGTGCGGTACCGCCGGGCGCAGCCCATCTGGAGCGACCCGACCATCGCCGAGCTGGCGGCGGTCACCTCCGCCGGCGCGGTGCTGGCCGCCGTCCGCTCGGCCACGGTCGGCATGGCGATCGTCGACACCGCCGCCGCGCCCTTCGCCGAGGGGCGGTGGCTGTTCAGCCACAACGGCGTGGTGCGCGGCTGGCCCGACTCGATGGTTCCGCTCGCCGCCGAGCTGCCCGTGCGGGACCTGCTCACCCTGGACGCGACGACCGACTCGGCGCTGCTGTGGGCGCTGCTCCGCGACCGGTTGCGCTCCGGTGTCGCGCCGGCCCGGGCGGTCGCCGAGACGGTGACCTCGGTGGCCGCGGCGGCACCCGGATCCCGGCTCAACATGCTGCTCACCGACGGGCACACGGTGGTCGCCAGCGCGGCCGGGCACGCCCTGTCGCTTCGTGCCACCCCCGAGTCGGTGCTGCTGGCCTCCGAACCGCACGACGACGGACCGGGCTGGCGTGCGGTGCCCGACGGGCAGCTCGTGCAGGCCACGGCGACCGACGTGCGCCAGCGGGACCTGGCCGCGTGGTGAGGCGGGCCGACGAAGCACCACCGGGCGTGCGCCGGGCCGCCCGCACCTGTCAGACACGACGGAAGGGGACAGCAGATGGGCGCTGAGCCGCTCGAGATCCACCTCGACGACCGGGACCTCAGCCGCAGCCTGCGCCGGGACGTCCGCCTCGGGCTGACCGCGACCGAGAAGTGGCTGCCACCGAAGTGGTTCTACGACTCCCGGGGCAGCGAACTCTTCGACGAGATCACCCGACTTCCGGAGTACTACCCGACCCGGGCCGAGCGGGCCGTGCTGGCCGCGCGGGCGACCGAGATCGCCGAGCTGACCGGCGCGAAGACGCTCATCGAGCTGGGTTCCGGTTCCTCGGAGAAGACCCGGTTGCTGCTGGACGCCTGCACCCAGCGCGGCGGTCTCGGCACGTTCGTGCCGCTGGACGTGTCGGTCAGCGCGCTGGCCGGCTCCACCGCCGCCCTCGCCGCCGACTACCCGGGGCTACGGGTGCGCGGCATCGTCGGGGACTTCACCCGCCACCTGGATCGGCTGCCGACCGGTGGGCGGCGGCTGGTCATCTTTCTCGGCGGCACGATCGGCAACCTGCTGCCGGACGAACGCGCGGAGTTCGTCGCCGGGATGCGCGCCGCGTTGGAGGCGGGCGACTGGCTGCTGGTCGGCACCGACCTGGTCAAGGATCCGGCGGTCATCGTGCCGGCGTACGACGACGCGGCCGGGGTGACCGCCGAGTTCAACCGCAACGTGCTGCGGGTGCTCAACCGGGAACTCGACGCCGACTTCGACCCGGCGGGCTTCGCCCACGTCGCGCTCTGGAACGCGGAACACGAGTGGATCGAGATGCGGCTGCGGGCGGAGAGATCCATGCGGGTGCGGGTGCTCGACCTCGACGTCGACTTCGCCGCCGGTGAGGATCTGCGTACCGAGGTGTCGGCGAAGTTCCGCCCGGAAGGCATCGCGGGCGAACTGGCCGCCGCGGGTTTCCGTACCGAGCGGTTCTGGACCGACCCGGACGGCCTGTTCGGGGTGACCCTGGCCCGCGCCGCGTGAGCGATCGTCGGCCGACCCGGGTGAGCAGCCGCTGGACGATCGGTTAGGGTGGGCGCAGCGAAGGGGAGTAGCCCATAACGTCGTGGTCGACATACTGGTGCGTCACGCGCCCGGCCACCCGGCCTCGTTCCGGCGAGGCGGGCGAGACCTTCGACCAGGCTGTTGCAGCCGGGTCGAGGGCGCCCCACACCTCCTCCCGGCCTGATCCGGGAAGGACATCATGGACGGGTTCCTCGCCGCGCTGGTGATCAGCTTCGGCGTCATCTTCGTCGCCGAGCTGGGAGACAAGTCCCAGCTCATGGCGCTGGCCTTCGCCACCAGGTACCGCACGGTGCCGGTGCTGATCGGCATCACCGTCGCCACCACCCTGGTGCACCTCGCCTCGGTGGCGATCGGCCACGGGCTCGGTGCGACCCTGCCCACCGGCTGGATCTCGCTGCTGGCGGGTCTGGCCTTTCTCGGCTTCGGCGCGTGGACGCTGCGGGGCGACCGGCTCACCGCCGATGACGAGCGCCGTGCCGCCCGGGGTGGCAGATCAGCCGTGCTCACCGTCGGCGTCGCGTTCTTCCTCGCCGAGCTGGGCGACAAGACGATGCTCGCCACCATCACGCTGGCCACCCAGTACGGCTGGTTCGGCACCTGGATCGGCTCGACCGTCGGCATGGTCGCGGCGGACACGTTGGCGATCGTCGCCGGCCGGCTGCTCGGCCGGAAACTGCCGGAACGAACCATCAGGTACGGCGCCGCCGCGCTCTTCGCCGTCAGCGGTGTCTGGCTGATCGTCGACGCGGTGACCCAGTTGCGCTGAGCGTCGTCGACACCTGTGCCGCGACTGCGCCGACCGGGTCAACTCGTGCGCCCCGGGCGTCGACTACCCGGATGCAGGCCGGGTAAGGCGCCCGGGTGGACGTCGAGGTCATCCTCCAACGGGGCCACCAGTTGCTGGTGACCGCGGTCGAGCTGGTCGGTGCCTTCGTCATCGTCGTCGGTGCGGCCCTGGCCGCGTTGCGGTTCGTGATCGACGGGCTGCGCCACCGCGACGCCGCGGTGTTCACCCGGATCCGGCTGTCCCTGGGGCGCTTCCTCACCCTCGGCCTGGAGTTCCAGCTGGCGGCGGACATCCTGCGTACCGCGCTGTCGCCGACCTTCGCGCAGATCGGTCAACTGGCCGCCATCGCCGCCATCCGGACGGTGTTGAACTACGTGCTGGGCCGGGAGATCGAACACGAACAACGGCAGGTCGACGACCGATGAGGATGCTGCTGTCCGCTCTCGTCACGGCGTTCGGTGTGCTCGGTGCGACGGTGGCGCTGCTGACCACCGGTTCCCGCGCGACGGCCCTGGGGGTGCTGCTCGACATGCTGCTCGCCGCCGGCCTACTGCGGCTGACCGGCGAGCAGTCCTGGACGGAGATCGCCGTACTGGTGGCGATCGTGGCACTGCGCCTGCTGGTGCGTACCGCGCTGACCGCGGACTTCCGCCGGCGGTCGGGAGACGGGCAACGCCCGGCCGAGCGGGTCGACCGGGCGCTACCGGGGTGAGTGGGCGGGTGCCGTGGTTCAGCCCGCGGGCTTCTGGTAGACGTCCGGCACACCGTCCTGGTCCTGGTCGGCCTGCTCCTTGAGGGCGATCGCCCGGTACACCTTGTTGCGCCGCCGGAGCACGACGGTGGCCAACAGCGCCGAGATCAACGAGCCGGCCAGCACCGCCGCCTTGACGTTGTCGCCCTCGGAGCCGGCGGAGCCGAAGGCGAGCTCGCCGATGAGCAGCGACACGGTGAAGCCGATACCGGCCAGGAACGACACCCCGAGCAGGTCCGACCAGCTGATGTCCTCGTCCAGGCTGGCCCGGGTGAACCGGGCCAGCAGGAAGGTCGAGCCGAGGATGCCGACGCACTTGCCGACCACGAGGCCGAGCACGATGCCGAGGACGATCGGGTCGGTGATCACCGCGCCGAGGTCCGCGCCGCGCAGCGAGACACCGGCGGCGAAGAACGCGAAGACCGGCACCGCGAAGCCGGCCGAGACCGGTCGCCACACGTGCTCCAGGTGCTCGGCGAGGCCGGCCATCGGGCGACCGCCGGTGCCGCCCTTGCCGGCGAGCACCGGCACGGTGAAGCCCAGCAGTACGCCGGCCACCGTGGCGTGCACTCCGGAGGAGTGCACCAGGGTCCAGGCCACCACGGCCAGCGGGATGAGCGCCCACCACCAGGTGCGGCGGCGCTGCACCAGCAGGCCGAACAGGGCGATCGGCACCAGGGCGCCGAGCAGCGGAAGCACGCTGAAGTCGTCGGTGTAGAAGACCGCGATGATGGTGATGGCCAGCAGGTCGTCGACCACGGCCAGGGTGAGCAGGAAAGCCCGCAGGCCCTGCGGGAGGTAGGCGCCGATCACCGCCAGCACCGCCAACGCGAACGCGATGTCGGTGGCGGTCGGGATCGCCCAACCACGCAGTCCGTCGCCACCACCGGCGACGTTGACGGCCACGAAGATCAGCGCCGGCACGACCATTCCGCCGACCGCCGCCACCACCGGCAGCGCCGCCCGCCGCGGATCGCGCAATTCACCGGCGACGAACTCGCGTTTGAGCTCCAGCCCGACCACGAAGAAGAAGATGGCCAGCAGGCCGTCGGCGGCCCAGGTGGCGAGGTCGAGGTCGAGGTGCAGCGCTTCGCCGCCCGACCAGGGCACCCACCGCCCCAGCGCTGCGTAGGCGTCACCCCATGGTGAGTTCGCCCAGACCAGCGCGATCACGGCACCGAAGAGGAGCAGGGCGCCGCCGACTGTCTCGGTGCGCAGCACGTCGGCCAGGAAGCGCGCCTCCGGCCAGGAGGTACGGGCGAAGAGGCGGCTCGCGCCGCGGCGCTCGGGGCGCGGGTTCCGGTCGGTCATACGTGAGGTCCACCTCGTCGGTCAGAGGGCAGCACGGCACCATCGCCGACCAGGCTTCCCGGCACACCCGTGCAAGACCTTATCCAGTGCCGACGGCCGTCGCGAGCGGTGCGGCGGCGACTCTTCCCACAGCAGGGCGACGAGCCGCTCGGTGGCGCTCGACGACGACATCGCATTTTTTCCGGATCGGAGCGATTCCGAGGGACCGCCGGTCCGGTTGGTCACTGCGGACGTGATCGGCTATTCAGAAAATACCTAACTCCGGACATAAGCCGCATGAGCCGCTTTAATGGTTTCACGAGATTGAGTCGACCTTGGGGGTTTTCGTGAAGTTCTTTGGCGTTACCGGCCCGGTACGGAGGCCCGCCTGATGGACCTGTACCGCCAACTACGCCTGGTGCGCCGGCATTGGTGGATCGTCCTGGTCACCCTCATGGTGGCCCTGGGCGTGACCGCGCTGGTCACCGTGCGGGCCCAGCCTCGCTACGTCGCTTCGGTCACCTTCTTCGTCACCACCCCGAGCCAGGGCGTCACCGACGCCTACCAGGGTGGGCTCTTCCTTCAACAGCGGGTGAAGTCGTACGCGGAGCTGCTGACCAGTGACCGGCTGGCGCAGGCCGCGGTGGCCGACAACCAGTTCGGGCTGACCGCCGAGGAGATCCAGCGTCGAGTCAGCACCTCCACCGAGACCGGCACCGTGCTGTTGCGGGCGTCGGTGACCGACACCGACCAGACCCGGGCGTTGCGGGTGACCGAAGCGCTCTCGGCGAAGTTCGTCGAGCTGGTGCAGAAGGTCGAGACGCGGCCGGACGGCAGCCCCGGGCCGATCAAGATCGAGGTGGTAAGTGGGCCACGGGTGACCCCGACACCGGTGTCACCACAGCCGGTACGCAATACCGCGATCGGTGCCCTGCTCGGCCTGCTGGCCGGCGTCGGGCTGGCGATCCTGCGCGGCATGGCCGACGTCCGGCTGCGCGACGCGGCCGGGCTGCAGCGGGTGACCGGCAGCCCGCTGCTCGGTGAGATCCCGATCGACACCAGCGCGCGGTCGGCCCCACTGATCGTCGGCGACGCCGCCACCTCGGCGCGGGCCGAGGCCGTCCGCAAGCTGCGGACGAACCTGCGCTTCGTCGACGTGCACGAGCCGGCTCGGGTCATCGCGGTCACCAGCGCCCTGCAGGGCGAGGGCAAGACGACCCTGTCGTGCAACCTGGCGATCGCGCTGGCCGAGGCGGGCTGGCGGGTCCTGCTGGTCGACGCCGACCTGCGTCGACCGAAGGTCGGCGACTACCTGGGCATCGACCCGGGAGTGGGGCTGACCGACGTGCTCGTCGGCGACGTGCAGGTGGGCGACGTGGTGCAGCGCTGGGGAGACAAGTCGCTGCTCGTGCTGCCCAGCGGCTCGGCACCGCCCAACCCGAGCGAGCTGCTCGGTTCCAAGGCCATGTCGGACCTGCTGCTGGCCCTTCGGGAGTCCGCCGACATCGTCATCATCGACACCGCGCCGCTGCTCGCGGTCACCGACGGTGTGGTGGTGGCCGTGCAGGCCGACGGCGCGCTGCTGGTCACCCAGCAGGGACGTACCTCCCGGGCCCAGGTGGCCGCGGCCGCCCGGGCCCTGCACTCGGTGTCGGTGCGGCTGCTCGGCTGCGTGCTGAACATGGCCCGGGTACCCAAGGCCGAGGCGTACCAGTACGAGGCCTACCGGGTGGTCGCCGCCGCGACCGGTGGTCAGTCGGTGCCGACGGACCGCAGCCGGGCCGGCCGGCATGCCGAACGGACCCACTCCGGTGAGGTGAGCGACCACACGCAGGAACTCACCCGGCTGTCCCGATGAGCGTCGCCAGGGGTCGCAGGGCCCGGTCGATCTCCTCCACGCAGCGTCGGAAGTCCTCCGGGGTGCCCCCCACGGGGTCACGCAGGTCGTCGGCGTCCCCGGGGGCGGGCTGCAACCGCCCCCGGGCCAGGGCGGCGGCGGCCACCGCGGCCCGTACCGGATCGTCCTGCTCGTTCGTCGCCGGCTCGGCCGCCGCGGCGAGCCGGCCGAACTGGCGCAGCGTGAACGTCCGGTGCAGCGCGGCCGGTGCCAGCGCGGTGCAGATCGAGCGCTGGCGCCGGGTGGCGGTCAGCACCAGCACCGCACCGGTGAGGTGTTCCGGCAGTAGTCGCCGGCTGCGGAACGACGTCGGGTCGTCACCGGTCTCGGCGGCGATCGCCGCCGCGTACGGATGCATGGCCAGGCCCTCGACGGCGTCGGTGCCGGCACTGGCCACGGTCACCGGTTGCCCGGCGAGCAGGCGACGCGCGGCGTACTCGGCCATCGGTGACCGGCACAGGTTGGCGTGGCAGACGAACAGCACCCCGCTGAGCATGTGGAACCCCCTGGACGATGCGGTCGCGGGCGGTGGCGCCGCGACGACGGGCGGTCGCCGGGAGCGTCCACCCGGTGAGGGGATGTCGAGATCGTACGCAGTCGTCGCGCTCCCGGTCCCGGGCGGCGCGCCGAACCGGTCCGCAGGGACGGGGGTGTACCGGTGCGAATCGGGATGGTGACGTACCACTTTCCACCGGAGCCGGCGTTCATCCCCGGCAGTCTCGCGGAGGAACTGGCCGCGCGGGGTCACGAGGTACGGGTGCTGACCGGATTCCCCGACTATCCGGGCGGGCACGTCTACCCGGGCTGGCGGCAGCGCTGGCACCACGAGACCCGCAGCCGGGGGCTGACCGTGCGCCGGGTGCCGCGGTACAGCACCGGTGACGCCACCGTACGTGGCCGGATGGCCTCCTGGCTCACCTTCGCCGGCAGCGCGGCGCTCGTCGGTCGGCGGTTTCTTGCCGGAGTGGACGTGCTGTACGTGCATCAGCCACCGGCCGCCGCGTTCGCCTCGGCGGCCCTGCTACGCCTGCTCGGCCCGGTGCCGCTGGTGCTGCACGTGCCGGACGTCTGGGCCGAACAACTCCCCGACTCCGTCGACGAGGGCCGGTGGGCGGCTCGGGTCCGGGCGGCCACGCTCCGGACCTACCGGGCCGCCGATCGGGTCGCGGTGACCACGCCCTCGCTGCGGGACGCGGTGCTCGCGGACGGGATCGACCAGGCGCGGGTCCGGGTGGTGCTCAACTGGACCGACGAGCGGATCTTCCGTCCGGTGTCGGCCAGTCCGGCCGCCCGACGGCTGGTCCGCCGGGACGAGCGGTGCGTCGTGATGCACGCCGGCACCATCGGCGCCCGGCAGGGGTTGGACACGGCGGTACGGGCGGCGGCCGCCCTGGGCGAGACCGTCGACCTGGTCCTGGTGGGCTCGGGCGCCGACGAGCGGCGGGTGCGCGGCCTCGCCGCCGAGCTGCGGGCCGACAACGTCCGGTTCGTGGACCGGCGCTCTCCGCTGGACATGCCGGAGCTGTATGCCGCCGCCGACTATCAGCTGGTCATGGTGCGTGATCTGCCGGAGTTGCGCAGCAGCGTGCCGGACAAGCTCCAGGCGGTGCTGTCGTGCGGCGCACCGGTGGTCGCCTCGGCCGGCGGCGACACCGCGACCCTTGTCGAACGGGCCCGGGCGGGGCTGTCCTGCCCGCCGGAGGACTGGGCCAGCCTGGCGGACCGGTTCTGGTTGGCGGCGCAGATCCCCGCGCCGGCACGGGTCGAGATGGGGCGGCGCGGTCGGGAGGCGTACCTGCGGGAGATGTCGCTCGCCTCGGGCGTAGACCGGATCGAGGAACTGCTGCTGGAGGCGGCGGCCGCCGGAACCAGGCGCGACGGTAAGACCGAGCAAACCTCGCGTAAAGCCTGATCCAGTCATTAACACACCGAATTGGCCGTTAGGTGTTAAGAACAATGTGGTCTTCTGTCCGTTTTTGGAAAGAGGTGCGACGTGACGCAGAGCGAAAGCCCTCGACGGCGGCGTAGCCGGTCCCGCCGTCGTCGGCGCGCCCGACTGCGTCGCATCCTGCTGACCACGTTGGTGGTCGGCTCGTTGCTGCTGGGCCTCACCGGCTGGGTCGGCTTCCGTGGCTGGCAGGCTCGCGCCCACCTGATCAACGCCGCCGGCCTGGCCGGGGAACTGAGCGCCCATCTGGTCGGCGGCGACACCGCTCGCGCCCAGCGAACCCTCGCCGCCCTGCAGGAGCAGTCCGGCGCGGCGCGGCGGGCCACCGGGGATCCCGGATGGTGGCTCGGCCGGCAGGCCCCGGTCGCCGGGGCGAACCTCACCGCGGTCCGGCAGATCGCCGTCGCCATCGACGACCTGGCCCGCCAGGCGTTCCCGGCGCTGCTCCGCGTCGACCTCGGGGGCCTGGTGCCGCAGGAGGGTCGACTGGATCTGACCGGCCTGCGTACCGTCACCGACGATCTGGTCGCGGTGCACGCCGCGGTGCAGCGGACCCGCACGGAGTTGGCCGAGGTCTCCGGTGACCGGCTGGTCGGGCAGGTTCGGCGTGCCCTGACGGAGCTGCGGGGCGAGATCGACCGGTTGGCCGCGATGACCTCGGCGGCGGACCGGGCGAGCCGCCTGCTGCCGCCGTTGCTCGGTGTGGACGGACCGCGGCGTTACCTGCTGGTGTCGCAGAACTCCGCGGAGCTGCGCGCGACCGGCGGCATGTTCGGCGCGTACGCGGTGATCGAGGCGAACAAGGGCCGGGTCAAGATGGGTGACCAGGGCAGCAGTTCCAGCCTTGGTCGTTTCCCCGAGCCCCTGAAGATCCCGGCGGAGGTGCGGGCCCTCTGGGGTGAGCTGCCCGGCATCTACCCGGCGGACGTCAACCTCAGCCCGCACTTCCCGACCGCCGCCGCGCTGTATCGGGAGATGTACCGGCGGCACAGCGGGGAGAAGGTCGACGGTGTCCTGGCCGTGGACCCGGTCGTGCTGTCGTACCTGTTGAAGGCCACCGGGCCGGTGCGGGTGCCGGGCGGGGTGGCGTTGAGTGCGGAGAACGCGGTCCGGACCCTGCTCAGCGACACCTACCAGCAGATGGGTCCGCGAGAACAGGACGACTTCTTCGCGGGTGCGGCGGCCACTGTTTTTGACACACTCTTCGCCCGGAACATCCACCCGAATGGGTTGTTGTCCGCATTCGACCGCTCTATACAAGAACGTCGGATACTGTTCTGGAGTGCCCGACCGGAGGAACAGCGGACACTCGGCGACAGCCGGATGGCCGGGGCGCTTCCGGAACAGGACACCGTGCCGACGGTCGGTGTGTTCCTCAACGACGGCAGCGGCGCGAAGCTCGGCTACTACCTCCGGCAGACCGCCGACCTCACGGTCGGCGACTGCCACGCCGACGGCCGCCGTGAGCTGAACCTCCGGGTGACGCTCCGGTCCACCGCACCGGCCTCGGGGCTCAGCGAGTCGGTGCTCGGTCTCGGTCGGGCCGGGGACCCGTACACCGTCCGGACCCTGGTGTCGGTGTACGGCCCGACCGGCGGGGCGGTGCTCGACACCCGACTCGACGGTGCCGAGACTTCGGTGGGCAACGGCACCGAACGACGGCGACAGGTCGCCACCATGAACGTCGAGGTCGGACCAGGCGGGACCCGCACGTTGGAGGTCTCGCTGCTGACCGGCAAGACGGGCAGCGGTACGGCCGAGCTGTGGCTGACCCCGACCGCCACCCCATGGACCACCCATGTTGTTACCGCACCAAGCTGTTCTCAGTAGGAGGGAACGAACCATGCGGCTATCCCGCATCATCATGGCGCTCACGGTCGGTCTGGCCGTGGTGGCCGTGCCGGCTGCGGCGGGGGCGGCGCAACCGCAGCCGCAGCCGTCGCCAACAGTCACCGATCCGCCCCAGCCACCGCCGTATCCGCCGGTGCTGGCGTCGCTGACGGTGAACCGACCCACCATCTTCCTCGGTGAGACGGTGATCCTGACCGGCCGCAACTTCGGGCCGAACGAGACGGTGGACATCGTCGTCTCGGTGTCACCGCTGGCCGCGCCGGCCGCCGGTACGGCCCGGCGCAGCGACGGCAGTACCGTCGCCATGGCACCGGTGGCCTTCCAGGCCAGCGCGCCGTTGAGCTTCACCGCCCGGACCAACTCCGAAGGGGTCTTCACCCGGCGGTACAAGCCGTCGGTGACCGGCCTGCTCACCTTCACCGCGACCGGGCGGGAGTCCGGCCGTACCGCCTCGACCCAGTTGCGGGTACTGCACAAGAAGAAGCCGCACCTGCCGGTCACCGGCAGCAGCCTGGACACGCCGATGAAGGTCGGCGGCGGTCTCGTCGCCGCCGGTGCCGTCCTGCTGCTCGGCACGGTGGCCTGGCGGCGGCGCAACCGCTTCGGTGCGGGTGGCGCGAACTGACCCACCATTCCGGGCAGGGCCCGGAGAACGAAGGTACCGGTGCCCGCCGTTCCCTCCGACGGGCACCGGTACCTGTCTGTCCAGCCGGCCCTACACCACGCCGTACGCCAGCGTCGCGACGCTCGTGGGGTGCCAGCTCAGGCACCGGTTCGACGCCCGGTCGGGCTACCCGGCGTCGACGGACCGCTCCTGGTACGGGTCGCCGGTGGGGTCAACCAGTTCGACGTCACCGTCACCGACGGTGTGCCGGTACGCGCCCGAGCCCGGGCGTAGAGTCGAGCCGTGGAGCGAGCCGAGGCGATGCCAGCGGAGACCCGACCACCCGGTGTGGCGACGGTGGATCCCGGCAGCGTGCTGCTGCCCGGCCACGACGTGCCGCTGGGTCGCTACACCACGGTGCGCCGGCTCCTGCCGCAGCGCACCCGCCGGCTGGTCGGAGCCTGGTGCTTCGTCGACCATTTCGGACCTGACGACGTGGCCGAGCGGCCCGGCATGGAGGTGCCGCCGCACCCGCACACCGGCCTGCAGACCGTGTCCTGGCTGCTCGACGGGGAGATCCTGCACCGCGACAGCCTCGGTAACCAGCAGCCGATCCGTCCCGGTCAACTGAACGTGATGACCTCGGGTCACGGCATCGCCCACTCCGAACGCTCACCGGCGCAGCACCCGCCCCTGATGCACGGGGTGCAGCTGTGGGTGGCGCTGCCGGACGGGGCCCGGGCCGGCGCGCCCGACTTCGCCCACCACGCCGAGCTGCCCCGGTGGCGCGACGGGGACCTCGACGTCACCCTGCTGGTCGGGGAACTCGCCGGGGAACGCTCACCGGCGCGGGTGCACACCCCGCTGCTCGGCGCGCAACTGGAACTGGCCGGGCCAGCGCTCACCGGGTTGCCGCTGCGGCGTGACTTCGAGTACGCGCTGCTGGCTCTCGACGGTGCCGGCGAGGTCGACGGCCTGCCGCTGACCCCCGGGGCGCTGCTCTGGCTCGGCTCCGGACGGGACGCGCTGAGCCTGCGCGGTGAGCCGGGTAGCCGACTGATGCTGCTCGGTGGCACGCCGTTCGAGGAGCCGCTGGTGATGTGGTGGAACTTCGTCGGTCGGGACCACGACGAGATCGCCGCCGCCCGGGAGGACTGGATGGCCGGCCGGCGGTTCGGGGTCGTCGCCGACGACCCGGACCCGCCGCTGCCCGCACCGGTGCTGCCCACCGTCCGGCTCAAGGCCCGCGACCGTTCCGGCGGCTTCCACGGCTAGGCGGTCGCTGGCAGCTCAGGCGGGGTGGTCGAGGTCGCGAACCAGGGGAGCGAGCAGCCTGTCGACGGACATCCGGGCGACGAGCCCGTTGCGGAGACCCGCGAGCGTGCTCGACGAGGTGAACAGCGCCCGGGCGAAGTGGCGTGACTGCCGCTGCGCTCGCTCGACGCGCCCCTTCCGCCGCCGTTCGTAGCGGCGCAGCGCGGTGGGTACGTGGCCGGCGTCGGACCGGCTGAGCTCGTCGGCCAGCGCCGCGGCCGACTCCAGTGCCACCGAGGCACCCATTCCGGCGGTCGGTAGAAAGGCGGCAGCGGCGTCCCCCACCAGCGCCACCCGGCCGCGCACCCACCGGGTGGCACGCACATCGGTCATGGGCCACAGCCAACGCTCGTCGTCCGAGCGGGGCAGCAGACGGTCGGCGGGCAGTCCCGCTCCGGTGAGGGTCCGGTGCAGCCATGCCCTGGCCTGCGGGCCGCGCACGGTGTCCGAGGGGCCGCCGACGATCAGGCACGCCCGACCCTTGCACGGGTAGCACCCGACGAAGCTGCCGGCTCCCCAGAATTCCACCGTCTCACCGGCGGCGCCCGGGTGGTCTGCCGCCGCGATCCACCACGTCGCGCAGGTCCATCCCGTGTCGTGCCGGGGCTGGGGTCCGAGGAGCGCGGTGCGCACCGCGGATCCGATGCCGTCGGCACCCACCAACAGGTCGGCCGCGATGTTGGTTCCGTCGTCGAGCCGAGCATCGACGCCGGTGGGGTGCTGCTCCATGGCCACGATGCGACCCGTGCGGTGCGCCACGTGGTCGCAGGCCGTGGCCAGCATCTCGACGAGTTCGCCGCGTGGCAGGGTGCCGAGGTATCCGTGGCGGGCGATGTCGGGAGGCGGCCCGGAAGTGGTGAGCAGGGCCCCCGACCCCGACCGCGCCGTGTAGCGCCGCATCGGCAGGCCCCGCTCGACCAGCCGGTCATGGACGCCGACCGCATGCAGCACCCGGGTCCCGTGCGGCCAGAGGGCGAGCGCGAAGCCGTCGTCGCTGCCATGGCCGGGATCGACCACGGTGACCTGGTGGCCCCGGGGACGCAGCAGCGCCGCGAATGTCAACCCGGCGACACCGCCGCCGGCGATCAGCACCTTCATTGCGCCTCCAGGTGACCCTCGCCGGGTCGGGCGAACGCCCTCGCCCGGCGTACCCCGGCGCACGTCGCCGGTGGTGACGGGGCGGCACGATCGGTCGAAGTCCCTCCCGCTCCCACCCCGATGTCGGCCAGAAGCGCGTCCAGGGTGTCGATGACAGCGGTCAGCCGCCAGGCGGAGACGATGTCGAACGCGTGCTGGCCGCCGGGCAGTTCGACGTGGACCACGGGCTGCGACGACTCGGCCCGCAGCTTGTCCGCCAGGGCACGCGCCGTGCCGGCGGAGGTGTAGTTGTCGAGGCTTCCGTGTGCGATCAGGAAGGCCGGTGCGTCGGATGCCGGCAGCGCGAACGGGGTCGACGTGACCGCCTCGTCGGCGCCGCGGCCGTAGTAACGGCCGTAGTAGCCGTAGAGGCAGACCGCCGCGGCAGGCCGTTCCTCGGGCTTCGCGCGCAGCGTGTAGAGAGAGGTCAGATGGGCCCCTGCGGAGCTACCCGCCAGCACGACCGTCGTGGCGTCCGCGCCGTGCTCTCCGGCGTGCGTACGCGCCCAGGCGATCGCGGCCTCGGCGTCGGCGAGGTGCTCCTCGAAACCCGCCCCGGGGCGGAGCCGGTACGTCGCGCTCACGCACATCCAGCCGCGTGCGGCGAGGTGATGCAGCAGGCCACGAGCCTCCCAGTTCTTGCTGCCCGAGAAGTAGCCGCCGCCGTGGAAGTAGACCAGCACCGGCCCACCCGTTGGCCGGTCGCGGCGTCGCAGGACGTCGAGGCGCTGGCGCCGGTGGTCGCCGTAGCGCAGGTTGCGTAGTCGCCGCACGGAACGGGGTCGGATCGGAAGCGGGGTGAGGGCGGTACGCCACCAGCTTCGCCGAGCCGGTGCGCGGTCTATGCCGGCCGCTCGCAGTGCGGCGCCGGCGGCGGACCTCGAACGGGCGGCCCGGCGGGTCAACAGGATCAGCATCACCGCGGTCGCCACCGCGCCCGCCAGTAGGACGCCCGACAGCACGTCGGTGCGCAGGTCTCCGCTCCAGATCGCCGCGGCGGTCGAGGCCGCGAGCAGCGCCAGGAACAGGTGCGGCACCTCGTTCACGACCATTCCGGCCAGGAAGGCGGCCCGCGCCAGCAGCCGCGGTCGAGCGGGTGGAACCAACGCGGCGGCGGTGGCCAGGCCGAGCACGAGGACGTGCACCAGGTAGTCGTTCGACACGGGGCTCCTCCTCTACAGATGTCGAGGTCCTGCTACTCTACACCTGTAGAGCAGCAGGGGGGGGAAGCCCGTGGCGACCGAGCGTCGGACCGTGATCGCGGATGCGGCGATCACCACGCTGGCCAGGGCGGGTGGACGTGGACTCACCCACCGGGCCGTGGACCGGCAGGCGGGGCTTCCGATGGGCTCCACCTCCTACTACTTCCGCACCCGGGCGGACCTGCTCCGGGCGGCCGTCGATCGGCTGGCCGAGCTGGACGAGGCGGCTCTCGCCCCCGCCGCCGGGACGCTCGCCGCAGACCTCGCCCGGGTGGCCGAACAGTTGCTCAGCGCCGACCGGGAGCGGCTCCTCGCCCGCTACGAGCTCGCGCTCGAATCCGTACGGCGCCCCGAGCTGCGCGAGTTCCTGGCGGCCGGCACGCACCGGGTGCGTGGTGCCATCGAGCAGCGGCTGACCGAGCAGGGCGTCGCGGCGGCACGCGAGGTGGCCACGGCCGCGCTCGCGCTGGTCGACGGTATGATCTTCGCCGAACTCACCGCGACCGAGGGACAGCAACGCGGCCGCGCCGCGCTGGAAGCCGCCCTGGCACGGCTCATGAGCGCCGAGTGACCCAGGTCGGCCGAAACCCCCGACGACCCCGATCCGACAGTCGAGCACCCTGTGATGGAGGGCCCCATGCGCCGACTCACCTACTACGTCGCGGCCACCGTCGATGGTTTCATCGCTGGCCCGGACGGCGGGGACCCAAGCGGCCAGAGCTACTTCCCGGTCCCCGCCGACCTGATCGACTACATGGTGACCAACTTCCCGGAGACGTTGCCCGCGCCCGCACGTGCCGCGCTGGGCCTCGAGGGGCCGGGGAAGGTCTTCGACACCGTGCTCGAGGGCCGGGCGTCCTATCAGCTCGGCCTGGACGCCGGGCTGGACGACGCCTATCCGCACCTGCGTCACCTGGTGTTCTCCACCACCCTGCGGGCAACGCCGGGCACCGCCGTCGAGATGGTCCGCACCGACGCCCTCGACCGAGTCCGCAGCCTCAAGCAGGACGGCAGCGAGCTGGACATCTGGCTGGTCGGCGGCGGTACGTTGGCCCACAGCCTGCTACCCGAGATCGACCGGCTCATCATCAAGCAGCACCCGTCCGTGATCGGCTCGGGCATTCCGATGTTCGCCGGTCCCTTCCAGCCCACCCTGTTCGTCCCCGTTGATGCCACGACGCTGGATTCCGGGGTGCGCGTACTGACGCTGGACCGCCGCTGAAGGCTGGGCCCGGCAGCCAGGTGTGGTCCGGCGAAACCCGGCCTACTCACCCTGGGCGCGGGTAACAGCCGCCCATGCCCACCACGGTTGCCACGATCGAGGACAGGAAGCGGTTGGCGCGCCGGCTCGCCGGCAGTGGCCGGGGCTTCGCCGAGCAGTACGGCTTCCGGGTCACCAACAACCCGTCCAGCCTGTTCCAGGTGCTCTGCCTGTCGGTGCTGCTGGCCCGCCGGGGAGATTTCCGGCGGGCCCTCGACGGTGCGCACGCGCTGCCCGACGCGGGCTGGGACAGCGCGGCCCGACTGTCCGGTTCGTCCCACGCCGACCGGGTCAGGACGCTGCGCGACAGCGGGCAGCGCGGTGACGTCGAGGCGCTGGCTGACCTACTGGGCGAGTTGGCCCGTACGGTCGTCGGGCACTACCGGGGTGACCTGCGACGGCTGCGGTCGGCGGCGCACCGTGACCCGGCCCGTGAGCGGGCGCTGCTGACCGCCTTGCCAGGGGTGGACGACCAGGTCGCGGACCTGTTTCTGCGCGAGGTGCAGGCGTTGTGGGGCGAGGTCGCGCCGGTGGCCGACCGGCGGGCGCTGACGGCTGCCCGGCGGCTCGGGTTGGGCCGCTCGGCCGAGGATCTCGCCGGGCTGGCCGGTGGTCGTGGGTCGGAGCGGCTCGCCTGGCTGGTCGGCGCGCTGGCCCGGGTCGACCTGGAGGGGCGATACGCCGAGCTGGCGGGATGAGGCCCTTTGTCGGCACCCGCTGTCCGTTCGGCTGATGGCGTGCGGTAAGCTGCTCGCAGTAACACGCAGCCACCCGGTTCGGGTGGCTGTCGGCCGCCTGGTGGCCGCGACCCGGTTCGGGCGCGTCCCCCAGGGCAGGCGGTTACCCAGGGGCGCCCCCGGCCGCGGTTCGTGGCCGGGGCGCCCCCCTGTCCGTCGGCGGGTGGCGGCGTCAGATGCTGCGCAGGTGCTGCGACACCCGCTGGTGCCGCTTGTCGCGCCCCTGGGCGCCGCGCTGCGCGTCGGTGATCTCGGGCGCGGCGTCGATGCCCGCCGACCGGGCCACCTGGTTGCCGTTGGCGTAATCCACCGGCGGCAGGGCGCGCAGGGCCTGCAGCACGTCCGGCGGTGCCCCTTCCCGTTCGGCCTCGCGCACCACCTCGTCCTTCCCGGCGGGGTAGTCCAGGCTGGACAGGTACTGCAGGACGTCGGCGTAACTCGCCATGGTGTCGACTCCTCCCGGGCCTCGATCCGGCCACGACCGGGCGCGGATACCCGACCCGGGGCAGCTCACGCGCCGAGGTCGACGGAAAAGCGGTCGCCGTTTCCGTACCGGTCCGGTGGGTAAGCGCGGGCCGGAGGGGGTACGCGATGAACTACGACACGTTCGTCGACCAGGTCGCCCAGCGCACCGCCACCTCGTCGTCGCGGTCGGCGGAGCTGATCCGGGCGACGCTGGAGACGCTTGCCGAGCGGCTGACCGGTGGCGAGGTGCTGGACCTGGCCGTACAGCTGCCGGCCCCGCTGCGGCTGCCGATGCGCCCGACACCGGACATCGAGGCGGCGGAGCGGTTCGGTGCCGCCGAGTTCGTCGCCCGGGTCGCCGTGCGTGCCGGGGTGGCGGAGCCGGCCGCCAAGGACGCGATCCGGGCGGTCTTCACCACTCTGCGGGAGGCGGTGACCGGCGGAGAGTTCGACGAACTGGTGGTCCAGCTGCCCCGCGACTACCGCGACATGGTCGAGCCCGCTCTGGCCCCCGGCGCGACGCTGCGCCGCCGTTGAGCGGTTGTCGCCCCGCGGCCGGTGCCGGACTCAGCCGATCGCTCCGCTGGCGCGGAACTGGGCGACCCGGTCCCGGTCGAAGCCGGCCTCGGCGAGCACCTCGTCGGTGTGCTCACCCGGCCAGGGCGGCGGCCGACGGATCGCGGTCGGGGTGGCGGAGAACCGGGGCGCCGGCGCCGGCTGGACGACCCCGTCGCGGAGCACGAACGTCTTCCGGGCGGCAAGGTGCGGGTGCTCGGACGCCTCCTGCCAATCCAGCACCGGCGCGACACAGGCGTCGGAGGCGGTGAGCAGCGCCGCCCACTCGTCCCGGGTACGGGTGCGGAACAGGCGCGCCCAGGCGGCCCGCAACGCCGGCCAGTTCGCCGGGTCGGTCCGGTCGATCGGCTCGTCCGGTGGGAGTGGGAAACCGGTGCGCCGGACCAGTTCGTCGTAGAAGCGTGGCTCCAGCGCGCCGACGGCGAGGTACCGCCCGTCGGCGCACTCGTAGGTGTCGTAGAACGGCGCACCGCCGTCGAGCAGGTTGACGCCGCGCGGGTCCTGCCACATGCCGAGCTGGCGCAGTGCGTGGATCTGAGTGCTGAGCACCGCCACCCCGTCCACGATTGCCGCGTCGACCACCTGACCGGTCGCGCCCCCGCGAACCGCGTGCAGCGCCGAGACCACGCCCAGGGCGAGCATCATGCCGCCGCCGCCGAAGTCGCCGAGCAGGTTCATCGGCGGCACCGGAGGCGCACCGGCCCGCCCGATGCCGTGCAGCGCACCGGTCAGCGCCAGGTAGTCGATGTCGTGTCCGGCGTACGGGGCGTTCGGGCCGTGCTGACCCCACCCGGTCATCCGGCCGTAGACAAGTGCCGGGTTGACCGTGTGGCAGTCGGCCGGTCCGACGCCGAGCCGCTCGGTGACCCCGGGCCGGAACCCCTCGATGAGGGCGTCGGCGGCACCGACCAGCGCCAGCACCACCTCGCGTCCGCCGGCGGACTTCAGGTCGACACCGATCGAGCGGCGCCCCCGGTTCAGCAGATCGGGATGTGGGGTGCCGAAGGCGGCGGCGTCCACCTCGGTGACCCGGTCGACCCGGATCACGTCGGCGCCCAGGTCGGCCAGCATCATGGCGGCGAACGGTCCGGGGCCGATCCCGGCCAGTTCCACCACGCGTACGCCGGCCAGCGGGCCGGTCGGCAGGTCTGCGCTCACCGGGCCACGATAGGCGCTCGGATCGGGACCGGCGGGCTGCCCGCCGTGAGCGGAGCCACTGCGGCGGGCAGCGCCCCGCGTGGCGGGCGGAATTGGGCTGCCCTAACCTTGGCAGCACGAGGGGAGTACTTCCCACGAACCATGCCGGTCAGTACGGCGCGCCCGGAGCGCGCCTCGGGTGGTTGCCCACGAAACGTGGGTGAAGGAGACCTCGAACATGACACGGTGTTCGAGGAGGCCCCCATGTCCGAATTGTCGCTCGCAGCTGGTCTGCAGACCATCGGCACGCCCTCGCTCTGGGCGATCACGATCGCCGGAGTCATCGCCCTGCTGGTGCTCGACTTCGTGGTGACGCGCCGCCCGCACGAGGTGTCACTCAAGGAAGCGTTGGGCTGGTCCGCCTTCTACATAGCCCTGCCCCTGGCCTTCGGCGCCTGGGTCTGGTCCCAGTACGGGCGGCAGGAGGGCGTCGACTATCTCGCGGGTTATCTGGTCGAGAAATCGCTGTCGGTCGACAACCTCTTCGTCTTCATGCTGCTGCTGGCCGCCTTCGCGGTGCCGACCGAGCTTGCCCAACGGGTGCTGCTGTTCGGCATCACCGGAGCGCTGGTGCTGCGCGGCATCTTCATCGCCCTCGGCGCCGCAGCCCTGCAGACCCTGGACTTCGCCTTCCTGATCTTCGCGTTGATCCTGCTGTTCACCGCCGCCAAGCTGCTCCGCGACGCGTTCAGCGGGCACGAGCAGTCGGTGGACATCGGCACCATGCGCTCGGTGCGACTGTTGCGCCGGTTCATGCCTGTGGTGCACGAGTACCACGGCACCAAGATGACCGTTTCGGTGGACGGGCGTCGGGCGCTCACCCCGCTCGCGCTGGTGGTGGTGGCGGTGCTCGCCACCGACGTGGTCTTCGCCGTCGACTCGGTGCCGGCGGTGTACGGCATCACCGAGGACCCGTACCTCGTCTTCGCCACCAACGCCTTCGCCCTGCTGGGCCTGCGGGCGCTGTACTTCGTGCTGCACGCGGCGCTGAGCCGTCTGGTCCACCTCACCTACGGCCTGGCGATCATCCTGGCCTTCATCGGTATCAAGCTCGGCCTGCACTGGGCGCACGGCATCTGGGAGGGCGTGCCGCTGATTCCCACCGAGATCTCCCTCGGCGTCATCGTCGTGGTGCTGGCCGTGGTCACCTTCACCAGCCTGCGGGCGACCCGCAACGTGGTGCCCGGATCCAAGGAGGTCGTCACCGAGCGGAAGTGACCGGCGTGACCACCAATCCTGGTCGGCCGAACGCGTCCGTCGCGGCGCGGGGCGTGGTAGGACTGAGCGGTGGGTATCGTCACACCGGGCTTCCAGGGTCGGCCTCGCGTCGAGGCGCCGGATCTGCCCCCCGGCCAGTACCTGACGCCGGACTTCCCCGTGCTCTCCGCCGGCCCGACCCCTCGGGTGCCGCGTGAGCAGTGGGAGTTCGTGATCAGCACCGAGACCGGTACGGAGCATCGGTGGAGCTGGGACGAGATGATGGCGCTGCCGCAGGAGACGCCGACCGTCGACATCCACTGCGTCACCAGGTGGTCCAAGCTCGGCACCACCTGGCGCGGCGTCTCGCTGGACACGCTGCTCGACGGTGTGGAGACCGCCGCCGACTACGCCCTGACCCACTCCTACGGCGGCTACACCACGAACCTCCCGCTGGAGGACCTGCGCGACGGGCAGGCCTGGCTGGTGCACACCTACGACGGTGACGACCTGCCTGCCGAGCACGGCGGGCCGGCGCGGCTGCTGGTACCGCACCTCTACTTCTGGAAGTCAGCCAAGTGGGCGCGCGGTATCCACCTCACCGTCGAGGACACCCCCGGTTTCTGGGAGACCGCCGGCTACCACGACTACGGTGACCCGTGGCGTGAGCAGCGGTACCAGGGCGATTGACCGGCCGGATGAGCTGGCGGGCCGCCCGGCTGGTGGAAGATCGGGCCGAGACACCGACGGCGAGAACCCTGGTGCTGGAGGTGCCGGGCTGGCCGGGCCACCTGCCCGGCCAGCACGTCGACATCCGGCTCACCGCGCCGGACGGCTACCAGGCCGCCCGGTCGTACTCGCTGGCCGCGCCCGCCGACGGCGACCGGGTCGAGGTGTGCGTCCAACGGGTGACCGACGGCGAGGTGTCGCCGTTTCTGGTCGACGGCTACCGCGAGGGCGACCCGGTCGAGGTGCGCGGCCCGATCGGCGGCTGGTTCGTGTGGCGGCCACAGCAGACCGAACCGGTGCTGCTGGTCGCCGGCGGATCGGGGGTGGTGCCGTTGATGGCCATGATCAGGGCCCGGCGGGTGGCCGCAAGCCGGGTCCCGTTCCGGCTGATCTACTCCGTGCGTACTCCCGACGACGCCTTCTACACCGAGGAGTTGCGCCGCCGGGTACGCGACGACGCCGGGCTGGACGTGGCCCACGTCTACACCCGGCAGGCACCCGAGGGGTGGCGCGGCGAGCCGCACCGGCTCGGCCTGGCCGATGTCAACAACAACGGCTGGCCGCCGGAATTGGAGCCGCTGGTGTACGTGTGCGGCCCCACCGGTTTCGTGGAGGCCGTCTCCGATCTGCTCGTCGGGCTGGGCCACCCGGCACGGCGGGTACGCACCGAACGTTTCGGCCCGACCGGTTGAGAGGAGACCGCGGATGACCGCGCTGCCCTACGTGGACGGCAACATGCTCGACGGTCCGTTGGGGGAGGTGTTCGCTCTCGACCTGAGCAGCGCCACCGCCCGGTGCGCCCACTGCGGCACCCCCGGTCCGGTGGCCGGGCTGCGGGTCTACTCACACGCCCCAGGGCTGGTGGGCCGCTGCCCCACCTGCATCGAGGTGATGGTGCGCCTGGTCCGCGCCCCCGACCGCGCCTGGCTCGACCTGCGCGGCACCACCTTCCTCCAGTTCCCCATGCCACCCGAACGCACCCCCTAGTTCTCGCGATCTTGCACTTCCGGTCGCCATTTTGCCGTCTTTATGCCGGTCTGACCCGACGAAAAGTGCAAGATCGACGGGGTGGTCGGACGTTTGCCGGCGCGGATCGCGGGAACCGGGCCGGAATGACGAAGCCTCGTGTAGTGATCGTGGGGGCCGGGTTCGCCGGGTACCACGCGGCGAAGACGTTGACCCGGCTGGCCCGCGGTCGAGTCGAGATCGTCCTGCTGAACTCGACCGACTACTTCCTCTATCTGCCGCTGTTGCCGGAGGTGGCGGCGGGAGTGGTGGAGCCGGGCCGGATCGCCGTGCCCCTGTCCGGCACGCTGGACGGCGTGCGGGTGGTGATCGGCGAGGCGGACAGCGTCGACCTGCAGAACCGGTGGGTCGGATTCACCCAGCCGGAGGGTGACCACAACCGGCTGGCCTACGACCGGTTGGTGCTGGCCGTCGGCAGCGTGAACAAGCTGCTGCCGATTCCCGGCGTGACCGAGTACGCGCACGGTTTCCGTGGCCTGCCCGAGGCGCTCTACCTGCACGATCACGTGGTCCGGCAGATCGAACTCGCCGAGCAGGCCGAGGACCCGGCGGAGCAGCAGGCACGCGCCACGTTCGTGGTGGTGGGTGCCGGATACACCGGTACCGAGGTGGCCGCGCACGGCATCCTGTTCACCGACGAACTGGCCGCCCAGCACCCCCGGCTGAAGATCCGGCCAAGGTGGATGTTGCTGGACGTCGCCCCACGGGTGCTGCCCGAGTTGGACCGACGGATGTCGGTCACCGCCGACCGGGTGCTGCGACGGCGCGGGGTCGACGTGCGGATGGGCACCTCGGTGGCGGTCGCCACCTCCGACGGGGTCAAGCTCACCGACGGCGAGTACGTGCCCACCTGCTCGCTGGTCTGGTGCGTCGGCGTACGCCCCGACCCGTTCGTGGCCGAACTGGGCCTGCGGACCGAGAAGGGGCGGTTGGTCGTCGACGAGTACCTCAACGTCCCCGGATTCCCCGAGGTCTACGCCTGCGGCGACGCCGCCGCGGTGCCCGACCTGACCCGGCCCGGTGAGATCTGCACGATGACCGCCCAGCACGCGCAGCGGCAGGGCAAGTTGGCCGCGCACAACATCGCCGCCTCGTACGGACAGGGACGCCGTCGGCCGTACAAGCACCACGACCTCGGCTGGGTGGTCGACCTGGGCGGCAAGCAGGCCGCGGCGAACCCGTTGAAGGTGCCACTGTCCGGCCTGCCCGCCAAGGCGGTCACCCGTGGCTATCACCTGCTCGCGATGCCCGGCAACCGGGCCAGGGTGAGCGCGGACTGGTTCCTCGACGCCGCACTGCCACGCTCGGCGGCGCAGCTCGGACTGATCTCCGCCACCGCCGTACCGCTGGAGAGTTCGTCGCCCGAGATGCCGGCCCGGGTGCGCTGACACGGGTCCGACCTGACCGACCCGCCGTGCGGTCGTGGGGGTGTCCACGACCGCACGGCTGACATCTCGACGGCTCAGCCGGTCGCCATGCCGGCCCCCGCCTCGTCGATGGCGTCGTCGACCGCGTGTGCCAGGTCGATGTCCATCGCGGTCACCGCCCCGGCGTTGCCGGAGGTGACGGTCAGCAGGGCGGTCGTCGGGTCGGCGCGGCCGATGCGTGGCCCGCGGCCGGTCTGCTGGCGGAGCTGATCGAGCCGATCCAGCACCCGGTCCAGGTTGCCCGGCGGCAGCTCCAGGGTCCGGGACAGCGCGGTGCCGTCACCGGACCAGTACGGCAGGTCGGCCAGGGCCGCGCGCAGTTCGGCCGCCGACAACGGCGGCAGCGCGCTGACCGGACCGACCACGCCGCCGCCGGCAGCCGGCGGGTTCAGCAGTTGCCGCAGTTCGTCCGGTACGTGCAGTGATTCGATCAGATCACCGTCGTGCTCGGCGAGCGCGGAGAGGGTCGCCTCGGCCTGATAGCGCGCCTGTTCCGGCGTTCGACCACTGATCCGACCCACCTCGGACAGGAAGCCGGCCAGGTCCTGGCGCCGCTCGATGCCGTCCACCGGCACCACGTCGTGCAGCGAGGCGGGCACCGCCTCCAGCAGCCGGCGACGTTCGCCGGCCTCCAGGGCCCAGGCCAGGACCAGCACCGTCGACTCCACCCCGACCTTTGCGGTACGGAAGTCGACGCCGGCGCGGCGCACGACGTCCTCGACCAGCTCGCGGTAGCCCACCATGGTGACCCCGGGCGCCGGCCCGGCCGGCTCGGGGCGAGGCCGGGGGGTCGCCGGGGAACCGGCCGGTGGGGGAGCGGGACCGCCGCGCGTGGTGTCCGGTTTGTGGCGGCTGCCGGCCGGTGCCGGGCCGGCCCGCTCGTGCTGGTCGAGGTGGGTCAACTGCTTGGACGCGCTCAGGCTGGCACCGGTGTCGGCGGCCCGCATGCCGCGTTCCCGGGCCTGGCGGGCCAGTGCCCTTCGGCGCTGGTTGTCGCCCTCCATCTGTTTACGCATGGTGCACACCTCGCTTCCGCTGGGTGGTGCCGGGCTTCGTCGATGGCCTTCCCGGCGGTCGCCGGGCCGAAACGATCGGGCCGGCGCCGGCAGTGGACGGAGTCGACCACGCCGGCGAGGCTTCATCCGGCCGGGGTGAGGGCCGGTCACCCGGGCGGGGCCGACGATCGCGGTGGACCGGAGATCTTCCGAGGCACGGCGGAAGGGAAGGTCGTGATGAAGCGGATAGTGGAGATCGTCCCCGCCCGACCCGGTTGGTACGCGCGGTGGCGGCTGGCACCCGAGCGCACCCGCTGCTACCCGGTGAGCCTGTGGGCGCTGTTGGAAGAGGCCGACGGCGGCGGCCGCGAGGTGATCGGCGTCGACTGCGTCGGCCAGTGGCCCGGCGATCAGGACGACGGGACGGGTGCGGAGTTCGTCCGCTATCTGTTCCAGACGCCGGATTCGGGCCTACCGGAGGACGCGGAGCCGACCACCCGGCCCCACCGCAGCGGCCCGTATCCGGTCCCGGCTCCCTGAGCCATCCTCCGGCCCCCGACCCCTGGTCCCAGGGTCGGGGGCCACCCCTTCGGTGTGAACTCTCGGCAGACCGGCCGGATCGGGCTCGATGCGAGGTCATCCGGCCTGGTGACGCCCGTTCCGGTCGGGGTCGGTCGGCACGGTTGCTGTACTTCGCTGCTGTACTGCTGGCGGCTGTCGGGTCCAGCCGATGCGACGACTCCTTCATGCCGGCACCGCTCGCAGACTGGCACGGCTCGGTTCTCTTCCGGCACCTGGTCCAGCGCCTCGACCCAACGCACCCCTTTGTCGACCTGAACGTCCACAACATCTGGGCTCTGCTCGCCGTACGCCGCAGACTCACCCTCGACAACCCCGCCGAGAGCCGCGCGCTCCTCAAGCGCAGTACCCGGATCCTGGACAGCCACCACATCTCTCCACAATCCCGGCAGGAACTAACCTCTATCGTCTACAGCCTGCGAGCAGACGGAGTCACCGGCACAGGGACGGGCAGATGAACGACGACCACGACGCCGCCGGAGCCATGCGCTTCATCTTCGAAGCCGGCGTACTCAAACGCGCCGCCCGCACCGGCTGGTGGTTCGCCGGCATCAAGCACCCCGAATCCATCGCCGAACACTCATTCCGAACCGCGCTCATCGGGATGATGCTCGCCACTATGGAAGGTGCCGACCCGGCCCGCGTATCGATGCTGTGCGTCCTGCACGACACCCAGGAAACCCGGATCACCGACATCCCACACATCGCCAAGCGCTACCTCACCGCCGCACCCAACACCACCGTCACCGCCGACCAGGTCGCCGCCTGCCCACCGGCCGTCGCTGACCTCATCAACGCCGCCGTCGCCGAATACGAAGCGGGCGAGACACCAGAGGCCATCGTCGCCCGCGACGCTGACAAACTGGAATGCCTCGTCCAAGCAGTCGAGTACCGCCACCAGGGCACAGACAACGTACAACGCTGGATCGACAGCTCACGTGCGGCACTCAAAACCACAAGCGCCCACCGCCTCGCCGACGCCGCCCTCACCGGACAACCCCTCGCCTGGCTCACTCCTCCCCCACCGCCGGCATAACCACCAGGCACAGACCTGCCACCGGGGTCGACCACTCCAAGCAAGTTGACCCCTCGCTTGTACGTTTCTGGGCGCCTCGTCTGGCGGGGTCCGTCCGCGTCCGTGACCTCGGGCGACTGCCCGCGCTCCCTCGGCGGTCGTCTTCGTCCGGGCTCGTTGCTGTCACTGTTGCTGTCGACAGCATCGGAGCCATCGCCAGCTACGAGCGCGGTCCGGCGGTGTCTTCGGTGGCCCGGACGGATCAGCCGGCCGCCTGAACGTCGCCCCCGGCGGCCAGGGGAAGCTCAAGCAACTCGGCGAGGCCGGTGCGGTCCAGCAGTTGGCGAAGTGTGGCGTTGACGCCGATCAGCCGCAGCGGCACGGAGCCGCCCCGGTGGGCGACCACGAACGCGCTCAACCCGGACGAGTCGCACATGCTCACACCAGAGAGGTCGATGACGAACTGCTCGAAGCCCTCGCGCCGCAGGGTCGCCACGACGTCGACGAGCTCCGGCGCACTGTCGAAGTCGAGGTCACCGGTCAGCCGCAGCTCGGCATGCCCCGCGTCGTGCCGGTCGACCTCGATGACCAACAGCTGTGCCGACATGACACCATGTTGCCAGTACGCCGGCCGAGCGCAACTCGCGGGGCCAGGTTCTCCGTCAGCCGCTACGCGGTGACCGGGGACTGGCCGTCCGGCTCGGTGCCGTCCGGCTCGCGGGCCAGCAGGCCGGTGACTCCCGTCATGTCGAGGATCGTCCCCAGGAACCGGGGAACCGCCCGTAACCGCAGTCGGATGCCCCGCTGCTGCCCCTCGCGCCAGGCATGGACGATGACGGCGAGCCCGGTGCTGTCGATGAACTGCAGGCCACCGAAGTCGAGTTCCAGGGTGGTGGGGGCGGTGCCCATCGTCCGGTCGATCTCGGCCCGCAGCGGCGCGGCGGTGGTGTAGGCGAGATCACCGACGACCCGGATCACCGGTGCGAGTGGAACGGACCGGTCGACGGACATAATCAGCGGCGGCGTCTGGGGTCGGCGACCGTGGGACAGCAACGATCACGCCTTCTGCGGTGGCGGGCGGGTAGGGGCGCGGGGATCGTAACAACCGCCGAGCTGGCCCGCCTCTCGGACGGCCGTCGGTACGCGACGCGATGCTCGCCCGGGTGGCGGCCCCGGCAGACCCGCGTAGGCTGGGTGCCAGGACGCGACCATGCATGCCGCTCGAAGCGGCTGCGGAACCGACAAGGAGCGAGGCTCAAGCTGGTGACTGGTGCCGACGTCAGGGACCTCGACCCCGGCGACGGACGTTCTGCCGCGCCGAGCGTCGCCCGGGTTCCCGCCTGGCGTCCAACCACCTCCGCGCCGGCCGTCGGGCTGCCCGCCCTGGAGTCGCCGCGCAGTCAGCTCGCCGCGGACTGGCCTGAGGTAGCCGAACATCTCCGCGAGGGTGTGGTGGTGTGCGGGCCGGACGGGACCGTGCGGCACGTCAGCCCGGTCGCGCGGCGCCTGCTGCCCGAGGTGGTCGTCGGTGGCACGCTCGGGGCGGTCGCGCAGCTGACCTCGCGCGAGGGACATCTGCGCCAGCACGGCCGACGGCTGCGGGTACGTCAGGTCCAGCTGTCCGCCGGGCGCAGCTGCTGGTACGTCGAGGATGTCAGCGACCACGAGAAGCGGACCGAGGAACTGGCGGCCGAGCGGTCCAGGTCGGCGTTCCTCACCACGGTCGGCGACAAGCTGGGCAATCCGCTGCACCCGGACCGTGCGGCTGCCGCGGTCGTCCGGCTCGCCGTGCCGACCCTGGCCGAGGTGGCGGTGCTGGTGCTCGCGCCCCGCTCCGGACGGGCCCGATGGTGGCGCGCCCGCCAGGACGCCGACGCGACACCCACGGTCGATCGCGGGGTCCTCGCCGCGACGGAGCTGCCTCCGGCGATCGTCGAGAGTCTGCGCGGCACCGCACCGCACAGCGTCGACTGGCTGGTCGAGCAGGCCATCGACGCGGGCTGGTTGCCCGGTGTTTCCGCCGCCGAGGTGGCTGCCCGCCTGGTGCCGTTGTCGGGCCGGGACGCGCCCGCCGGGGTGCTGCTCGTCGCGCGGGGAGCGGGCGGCTGGTACGGGGCGGACGACCTCGACCTCGTCCGGGCCTTCGCCGCCCGGGCCGGTGCGGCGCTGACCACCGCGCTGCTCTACCGCGAACAGGCGGAGGTGGCCGACATGTTGCAGGCCAGCCTGTTGCCCGTCGAGCCGCCGCCGGCGCCGGGTGTGCAGTGGGGTACGGCGTACCGGCCGGCCCAGGCCGGCCTGCGCATCGGCGGCGACTTCTACGGTTCGCACCGGCTGCCCGACGGTGGCTCGGTGTTCTTCCTCGGCGACGTCTCCGGCAAGGGAGTCGAGGCGGCGGTCTTCACCGGGCAGCTGCGTCAGTGTCTGCATGCGCTGCACCGGGTGGAGCAGCAACCGGCCCGGCTGCTGCGGCTGCTCAACGACGCACTGCTGGAGACGACTCTGGCGCACGGACAGGGTCGCTTCGCCACCATGGTGCTGGGCGTGGTCCGGCCACACCGCGACGGTGGCCTGGGGCTGACCCTGGCCGGCGGCGGGCACCTGCCGCCGCTGGTGCTGCGAGCCTCCGGCGAGGTGGAGCAGTTGCCGTTGAACGGCATGCTCATCGGCGTGGTACCGGATCCGCGGATCAGTCAGGTCTCCACCCGGCTGGCCCCCGGTGAGACGTGCCTGCTCTACAGCGACGGAGTCACCGAGGCGCGGGGCGGTCGACGGGGTGAGGAGCTGCTCGGCACCGAGCGTCTGGTGCAGGCGCTCGGTGGGTGCCACCGGATGCCGGCTCCGGCACTTGCCGAGCGGATCGAGCAGGTGACCTGCGACTGGCTGGCCCAGCGTGACCACGACGACATCGCGGTGCTGGCGTTGCGTGCCACCGGCGTCGGTGGTCGCCCGCAGCGGCATCTGCACGCGGTGCCCGCCGTGACCGAACCGGCCCCGGAGGGGGCGGACCGGTGACCGCCGCGACCCGGGACACCTCACTCCAGGCCGTCTACCCGGATTATCTGCACTGCCTCGCCGAGGCCGACGAGTACGCCGCCGTCGAGGTGGCGCGCGGGCTGCTCGACGCCGGGGTGGCCGCCGAACGGGTACTGCTGGACCTGGTCGCGCCGGCACAGGCCGAGGTGGGGGAGCGGTGGGCGCGCAACGAGTGGAGCGTGGCCCAGGAGCACGCGGCGACACACGTCAGCGAGCGGGTGGTGGCGGCCGTCGCCGCGTACGTCGACGTGCGCCCGACCCGTGCCCGGATCGTGGTGGCCTGCATGGACGGTGAGTGGCACGCGCTGCCGGCTCGACTGGTGGCCGAGGTGCTGCGGCTGCGGGGCTGGCAGGTCACCTTCCTGGGGGCAAGTGTCCCCGCCGCGCACCTGGTGTCGTACCTGCACCGGTACGACGCTCACGCGGTGGCGCTGGCCTCCGCGCTGCCGATGCGACTGCCCCACGCGCATCGGATGATCGAGGCGTGCCGGCGCGCGGACGTGCCGGTGCTGGTCGGTGGTCGGGGCTTCGGTGTGGACGGCCGGTGGGCGCGGCGGCTCGGGGTGGCCTGGGCCGCCAACGCGCCCGCCGCCGCCGACCTGCTCGGTGACGAACGGGCCCTGCGCGCGGTGCCGCCGGCCGACCTGGTGCACCTGGCCGACGACGAGTACGCCAGCCTGGTCAACCGACGCGGCGAGTTGATCGACAGCGCCCTGGCCGAGTTGGCGCGGCGGTTCCCGGCCATCCGCGACCACACCCCGGCCCAGCTGGACTCGACGGTCAACGACCTCGGATACATCCTGGACTTCCTCGCCGCCGCCCTCTACGTCGACGACGGCTCGCTGTTCACCGAGTTCGTCGAGTGGCTGGTGACAATCCTGGACAGTCGCGGCGTGCCGGCCGCGTCTGTCGACGTGTCGCTGGCGCACTACGGCCGGTTGCTGCACGACTTTCCCCGGGCGGTGGAGCACCTCCAGCGGGGACGCGCGGTACTGCCGGCGGTGGATCGGCGAGCTGCCTGACCGGAGCGTGCCATCCGCCCGCCAGCGCCTCCTATACTTGCCGGGCAGCAAACACCCGTCTTCGAGTGCCGGGTGCGCATCCCGGCCGTCTCGGACAGGCTGCCGGGGTACGGCTGTGACTTCGCGGACCCGGCGGTCGTCGATCGTCCGATGATGGGCTACATTTCCGCCAGCGCGGGGCCGGTAGGTCCCGTCCTGGCCGACCTGAGGCAGGTAGAGATGGGCGCACGCACCCTCGCTCCGGTTCGCATCCTGGTGGTGGACGACGACCCGGGCGATGTGCTCATGATCGAGGAAGCCCTGGCCACCTCGGACGTCGAGAAGGTGATCGACGTGGTCGGTGACGGCGAGGAGGCGATGGAGTTTCTCCGTCGCGAGGGCCGGCACGGCGACGCCCAACGTCCGGACGTGATCCTGCTCGACCTCAACATGCCCCGGAAGGACGGGCGTCAGGTGCTGGGCGAGGTGAAGAACGACGAGGACCTGCGGTCCATCCCGATCGTCGTGCTGACCACCTCGAACGCGGACACCGACATCATCAGCAGCTACACCCTCCAGGCCAACGCCTACGTCACCAAGCCGATCGACCTGGACGACTTCAACGACGTGGTGCACCGTATCGACGAGTTCTTCGGCCGGGTGGTCGTGCTGCCCAAGCGGGTCTGACCCGCCGCTGCTGGCGGGTCAGACCCGACGACCGGCGTCCGGCTCAGGTCAGGGCCGCCACCACGGTGGCGGCCCGCTGCTCGTGCTGAGCGTAGGCGTACGGGAAGGCGGAGATCTGCACCGCCTGGGCGGCCAGGGTCAGGCTCATCTGCTGCCACCCGGGCACCTGGAGCAGCGCCTCGTAGAACGCGCGGGCCGCGTACGCCGGCCGCATCAGGTCCCGCACGCTGCCCCAACCGCTGCTGGGGCGTTGCTGGAACAGCCCGACGGAGTCGTGGTCCCAGCCGACGGCCTGGTGCGGGTAGTTCTGGGACTCGGGCAGCACACCACTGGCGTAGTTGAGCAGGGTGCTCTCCTGCATGGCGGTGGCGACCGCGATCACCAACCCCTGACGCGGGATCTTCATCTTGACGCCGACGTCCACGATCGCCTTGGCGTTGTCCATCTGTGCCTGGTTCAGCCCGGCGACGGGCCGGGGGCGGGTCGGTCTGGCGGGGGCCTTCTTCTTCGGCTTCGGCTTCGCGGTGGGCGACGGCTTGACGGTGGGGGAGGGGCTGGCGCTGGTCGGGGCGGGGGTGGGGCTGCGGTCCAGGGAGCGGGAGGCGGCCTTCTCCTGAGCCGCGAGGGCGCGCTCGGTGAGCGCCTCGGTCACCCGGGGTGGCGGTGCCTCGTCGTCGTGCCGGGCGGCCACGACGGCGGTGGCGCCGAGGCAGCAGGTGACGCCCGTGGCCAGAGCCACCCGCAGCGGGGTGGAGGCGAGCAACGCGCGAACACCCCGGCGCGGTACGGGTACGGCGCGATGCCGCCCCATCAGCCTTTCGGGTGATGCCTCGCCGGACGAAAGGCTCGCCGGTTGCTCGGGGGTCAGCTGCTGGTCGATGTCGTCGTCGGGATGCACCCGCCGAGGCTAGAAAGTAGACGGCCGGCTGCCATCGGCCCGGTTGGTGGCATGCGTCACAATTCGCGGCTATCCGCCTGGTGATTCTCCGCGTTATATGACATAACGGATCAAATACGCCTGTCCGTCCCTGAGTAAATGTCGGAAATCAACGTATAAAACAGGGCGGAAACGGGATCTTGCCGGCGTCTATCGAGTCGCTCGGCCACCTCCGCCGAACGGATGAGGCCGAGATCGATCCAACCGGGCCGGCGGGTGGGGCGGTCGGGCCATGCGGTGCTGACTCCGACCACCTGCTTCGACGTCGCCGCACCCGACGAGGCCGGGCCGGTGCACCGCACCACGCGGATCAGTGTCGGCCGTTCTCCGCCGGACTGACGGTGAGCCGGTGTCGGCCGCCGTCCTCGCTGGAGAACGGCCAGAGCCGGTCGGCGTGCTCGACCAGTTCGGTGAGCTGCTGTCGACTCAGCCCGACCGACGAGATGGAGGCGTGCACGTCGGCCCGGTAACGGCCGTCGTCATCGCGCCCCAGCTTCGCCTCCGCGCGTACCTGCACGGTGTGCGCCTCGTCGGTGATGCCGCCGGCCGCCTCCACCGCCGCGTGATGCAGGCAGGACGCGAACGCCGCGGCGAGCAGCTGCGACGGGGTCAGCCCGGTGCAGTGCGGCGCCAGCGGCGAGGCGAGGGCGGTGGACAGCGCCTCGTCGTCGGTGTGGATGTGACCGCCCTCGGCGGTCGCGGCGGCAACCTCGTTCAGCCAGGAACTCGGCATCGCGTTCCTCCCGTCACTCCCCGCCGGGCTACCCGGGCCCGGCCGCGTGAAACCGGGAAGTCACCCGCCGTGCCGACTCCACTGGACGACGGCGGCGGCGGCCTCGGTCACCTCTGTCGCCGCCCGCTCCGTCCACGGACTCACCGCCGGCCGCGGTCGTGGCATCAGCGGCTCGCGCATCGGCACGTACACCCGGGCGTCGACCGCCTCGGCGAGCAGCAGCGCGGCCACCAGGCTGCTCGGCCGGCGGATCGGGTCGTCGGCGAGGCAGCGTCGGGACAGGTCGGCCACCTCGGCGGGCAGCCCGGGCAGCTCGGGCAGGGGCCGCGGGGTGCGGCGTCGATCCCGTCGGAGCAACTGGCTGACGCTGTCCGCCGGGTACGGCAGACGTCCCGCCAGGCAGTAGTGCAGGAGGACGCCGAGGGCGTAGATGTCGGCCGCCGGGGTCGCCGGAGCCCGGTGCAGCTGTTCCGGCGCCAGGTACGCGGGCGTACCGACCACGACGCCGTCGGGCGTGGTGTCGGCGGCGCCGGCCGGAGTGGCGATGCCGAAGTCCAACACCTTGACCCCCGACGGGGTGAGCATCACGTTGGCCGGCTTGATGTCGCGGTGCACGATGCCGTGGGCGTGCGCGGCGGCCAGCGCGGCGCTGACCTCCGCGCAGACGCGCACCGCGATCCGCCAGTCCAACGGACCGGCGCGCAGGTGCGCGGCGAGGGTCTGCCCTTCGGCCAACTCCATCACGATGTACGGCAACCGGTGCCCCGCCCCGGTGTCGCAGGTGCCGAAATCGTGCACGCTGGCCACGTTGGGGTGCACCAGGCGGGCCGCTGACCGCGCCTCGGCGCGGATCCGCTCCACCGAGTCCGCCCCGTCCGGCTGACCGGGTGAGACCAGCTTCACCGCCACCTGCCGGTCCAACACGGTGTCGTGCGCCCGCCACACCTCCGACATCCCGCCGATGCCGATGCGCTGGTCGAGCCGGTACCGCCCGTCCAGCGTACGCATCGACTGCCTCCTGTCCCTCGATCGCTCCACCGGCGTGCGAGGCCGTGGCTTGGGCACGGTACCCCGGCTCCGATCAGGGCAAACCCGCCTCGGACGGCGGCTGGTGCGTTAGCGTGCGAGCCGGGACGCCCGACGCGCCGGGCGGGCTGGAGGCGGAACGTGATGAGTGAAGTGACCGTACGTTTCGTCGGCGGTCCGGCCCACGACCTGGTCCGGTCGTTGCCGGCCGGCCCGGACGGCACCCCGCCACGGCTGTGGGTGCTGCGCCGCCCCCAGGAGGCGCCCACGCCGGCAGCGGATCATCTCTACGTGCGGGAACGTCCCGACAGCTCGGGAACCTGGTCCATGCGTTTCGTCCGAACCGACCCGGTCGGCGTGACCGAGTGACCCGACACGGACCGCGCCCCGGCGCGCCCGCACAGCTGGCACACAGCGGCCGCACAAGCGCCACCAAGCGCGTGGCGCCACCATGGCATCCATGACGATCGAGGGCGAGGCCGGACTGGACCGGGTGGAACTGCGTCGACCGGACGGTGAGCCGGTCCGGGTGCTGGTCGTCGACGACGAGCCGACCCTGACCGACCTGTTGTCGATGGCGCTGCGTTACGAGGGCTGGCAGGTGCGTACGGCGGCCGACGGCATGGCGGCGGTACGCGCCGCCCGGCAGTTCCGGCCCGACGCGGTGGTGCTCGACGTGATGCTGCCCGACCTGGACGGTCTCCAGGTGCTGCGCAAGCTGCGGGCGGACGACGCCGGCGTGCCGGTGCTCTTCCTGACCGCCCGGGACGCGGTCGAGGAGCGCGTCGCCGGGCTGACCGTCGGCGGCGACGACTACGTGACCAAGCCGTTCAGCCTGGAGGAGGTCATCGCCCGGCTGCGCGCGCTGCTGCGCCGCTCCGGCTTCGCGGTGGCCACCCGTCCGGACGCGGTGCTCACCGTCGGCGACCTCACCCTCGACGAGGACAGCCACGAGGTACGCCGGGACGGGGAACTGATCACCCTCACCGCCACCGAGTTCGAGCTGCTGCGCTACCTGATGCGCAACCCCCGTCGGGTGCTGAGCAAGGCGCAGATCCTCGACCGGGTGTGGAACTACGATTTCGGTGGCCAGGCCAACGTCGTCGAGCTGTACATCTCGTACCTGCGCAAGAAGATCGACGCCGGCCGCCAGCCGATGATCCACACGCTGCGCGGGGCCGGGTACCTGCTCAAGCCGGCGGAGTGACCGGGGTGCACCGGTGGCTGGCCGGCTGGTCGCTGCGGACCCGTCTGGTGCTCACCCTGGTGGCGCTGCTCGCCGTGGTCAGCCTGGCCATCGGCGGTCTCACCACCCTGGCGCTGCGGCAGTTCCTGATCTCCCGGGTGGACGAGCAGTTGCGCTTCACGCCGGGTGGGCGACCCGGCGCTGCGTGGGAGCCCGGCCCCGGCACCGGCCCGTGGGGCGATCTGCGGGTGCCGCGCGGCTTCCCGCCCGGCACGATCAGCGCCCAGGTCGCCGACGGCCGGGTCACCGAGGCATGGACCCTTGTCGGTCGACAGGAGCAGTCGGTACCGGTCGACGAGGTGGGCGAACTGGCCGAGGTGCCCACCGACGGTCGGGCGCACAGCCTGCGCCTGGGGGAGCGGGGCGGCTACCGGGCGGTGGCCCGACAGTCGCCGACCGGGACCGTGCGGGTGCTGAGTGTGCCGCTGGCCGGCGTACAGGAGACCGTCTGGGCGATGGTGGCCGCGCAGGCCGGGGTCACCGTGGTCGGCCTGCTCGTCGCCGGCACCGCCGGGGCGCTGATCGTCCGGGCCACGCTGCGTCCGCTGCGCCGGGTCGCCGCCACCGCCGCCCGGGTCAGTGAACTACCGCTCGACCGGGGTGAGGTGGCGCTCTCCGAACGGGTCCCGGCCGCCGACACCGATCCGCGTACCGAGGTCGGTCAGGTCGGCGCCGCGCTCAACCGGATGCTCGGCCACGTCGCCGCCGCGCTGGCCGCCCGCCAGGCCAGCGAGACCCGGGTACGCCAGTTCGTCGCGGACGCCAGCCACGAACTGCGTACGCCTCTCGCGGCGATCCGTGGCTACGCCGAGGTGACCCGCCGGGGCCGCGCCGAGGTCCCGCCCGACGTGGCCCACGCGCTGCGCCGGGTCGAGTCGGAGAGCACCCGGATGACCAGCCTCGTCGACGACCTGCTGCTGCTGGCCCGGCTGGACTCCGGCCGACCCCTCGCGGTCGAACCGGTCGACCTCACCGCGCTGGTCGTGGACGCCGTCAGCGACGCGCACGTGGCCGGCCCCGAGCACCGCTGGCGACTCGACCTGCCCGAGCCGATCATCCGGGTGACAGGTGACCCCGCCCGGCTGCACCAGGTGCTGGCCAACCTGCTGACCAACGCCCGGGTGCACACCCCACCCGGCAGCACCGTCACCACCAGCCTGCGCCAGGCCGGCGACGCCGCCGAACTCAGCGTCGCCGACGACGGCCCCGGCGTACCCCCCGAGCTGCGGCCCGAGGTGTTCGAACGCTTCGCCCGTGGCGACAGCTCCCGGTCCCGCGCCCACGGCAGCACCGGACTCGGCCTGGCCATCGTCGCCGCCGTGGTGGCGGCGCACCACGGCACCGTCACCCTGGACTCCCGCCCCGGCCGCACGGTCTTCACCGTCCGCCTCCCAGACCCCACCCCCCTTTCCTCGCGTTGATCATGAGGTTGACCGCAAGTTCGATCTCCAAGAGCGCCGCCAACCTCATGATCAACGCGGGATGGGGGTGGGTGGGCTGGAGGAAGTGGGTGGGGGAAGTGGGCGTTGTGGGTGAGCGGTGGCAATTGGGGGCGTACGGTGGCTTAGGTCCGGCACGGCCGCTCTGATCCGGAATGTGAGCTGCGGCGGTCGGTGTCGGTTTGTGACGGCAGAGGGAAGGAGCGGTCGGTGAACCACCTGGCCTACCTGGACGCGGGATCCGGCAGCCTGATCGTGCAGGCGGTGGTCGGCGGGATCGCCGGGGTCGCGGTGGCGGCCAAGCTCTACTGGCGCAGACTCGTCAGCCGGTTCCGCCGCCAGCCCACCGACCAGGGCTGACCCGAGGCGATGGTGATCCCAGACCTGGGCCGGTCGCCGAGACCGGCCCCGCTCGACGTCGACCCACGCCCGGAGCCCGGCTCCTTCCGTGACCCGGCCAACCGGGTCTTCCACGCCGGCGACGATGTGCTGCGCGCGCTCGACCGGACCGCCGCTACCCACTGGCGTGCCCTGGCGGCCAGCAGCTTCTTCCCGCCGCTGCTCGCCGCCGGCAAGGTCTGCGGCACCGAGGAACTCCCGGCCCAGTCGCCGTTGCGCCAACTGCCGGCCGGTTCGGCGTCCACGGTCTGGGAGACGGTGCTGCGGCACGAGCGCGTCCCGTTCGTCTCACACCCGTACGAATGGTCCTTCGCCATGCTGCGCGACGCCGCGCTGCTGCACCTGGAGATCCTCCGGTCCGCCCTGCCGGCGGGCTTCACCACCAAGGACGGCTCGGCGTACAACCTCCAGTGGCGCGGCACCGAGCCGGTCTTCATCGACGTCGGGTCCTTCACCCCGCTGCGTGACGGTGAACCCTGGGCCGGCTACCGGCAGTTCTGTCAGACCCTGCTCTACCCGCTGATGCTCGGCGCCCACCTGGGGCTGGCCTTCCAGCCGTGGCTGCGGGCTCAGGTGGACGGCATCTCCCCGGACCAGATGGGCCCGCTGTTCCGGGGCACCCGCCGGCTGCTTCCCGGGGTGCTCACCCACGTCCACCTGCACGGTTCGGTGCAGCGCCGCAGCGCCGCGACCAGCACCGCCGACGTCCGCACCCAGTTGCGCGACGCCGGGTACACCCGGGAGCTGGCCGTGGCGACCGTGCGGGGGCTGGAGAAGCTCGTCCGCCGCCTGGACCACCAGCCGCCGGCCACCCACTGGGTCGACTACCAGCACACCTGCGGCTACTCCGGCGACGACCGGGCGGGCAAGGAGCGCTTCGTGGTCGCCGCGCTGAACGCCGCCGGTCGGCATCGACTCGTGCTCGACCTCGGCGCCAACGACGGACGGTACGCCCGACTCGCCGCCCGGCACGCCGACTACGTGGTCGCCGTCGAGCAGGACCCGGTGGTGGTCGACCGGCTGTACCGCAGCCTGCGCGGCGAAGGTGAACGGCACGTGCTGCCCCTGGTGATGGACCTGGCCGACCCGTCTCCCGGCGGTGGCTGGCGTGGGATCGAACGGGCCTCGTTCGCCGCTCGGGCCAACGCGGACACCGTGCTCGCCCTGGCCCTGGTACACCATCTGGCGATCGGGCGGAACGTGCCGTTGCCGGAGGTGGTGGCCTGCCTCGCCGGCCTCACCGCGCCCGGCGGCCGGCTGGTGGTCGAGTTCGTCCACCCGGACGACCCGATGGCCGCCCGGCTGCTGGCAAACAAGCCCGACGGCATCTTCCCCGACTACCGGCGGGACGTCTTCGAGACGCTGCTCGCCGGACACGGCACCGTCGAGGAGCGCCTGGAGTTGTCCTCGGGCACCCGCACCCTGTACCGGGTGGCCCTTTCGTGACCGACCGCCGCTGCACCGGGTCCGGCGTGCCCGACCCCGGTGCCGCCCGTGCGAGTGGCGACGATGCGGCACCAGCAGGATCCGTCCACACCGACCCGACCGGACCGCCGGTCCACCGCAGGCGATGGTGGTCGGGCTGGGGCGGTTGGCGGACCGAGGGCCGCCGGCTGCTGGAGGTCACCGCGCTGGTCGGGTTGGTGATCACCCAGCCGCTGCTGGACATCCTCGGCCGCAGCCCGGACTTCTTCCTGTTCCACCGCGCCGACCGGGGCGAGATCCTGCTGCTGGTGGCCCTGGTCGCGGTCGTGCCGACGCTGGCGCTCGGGCTGCTGGGCCTGCTCGCCGGCCTGGCCGGAGCCGCGGCGCGCACGGTGACGCACAGCCTGCTGCTCGGGCTGCTGGTCGCCGCGCTGGCGGTGCAGGTGGGCCGGCACACCACAGCGCTGCGGGGCGTACCGCTGCTGCTTGTCGCGGTGGCGGCCGGTGCCGGCGCGGCCGTCGCCCACCGGCGCTGGACGGTGCTCGGTCGGGTGCTGCGCCTGGCGGCCGTCGGTCCGCCGGTCTTCGTCGGCCTGTTCCTGTTCGCCTCGCCGACCGGGCCGGTGGTGCTGCCGCTCGGCGACGGCGGCGTTGCGGGTACGGCGACCGGAAACCGGCACCCGCCGGTGGTCATGCTGATCCTCGACGAGCTTCCGCTGGTCTCCCTGCTCGACTCCGGCGGTGGCGTCGACGCGACCCGGTTCCCGCACTTCGCCGAGCTGGCCGCCGCCTCCACCTGGTACCGCAACGCGACCGGGGTCAGCGGGTGGACGCCGTACGCGCTGCCGGCGATGCTGACCGGCCGCTACCCGACGGAGCCGTACGCCCCGCACTACTCGCACTACCCGGACAACCTCTTCACCGCCTTCGGCGGGCTGTACGACATCCGCGCCGAGGAGAGCATCACCCGACTCTGCCCACCGAGCCGCTGCGAGCAACCGGTCACCCCGCAACAGGGGATCGGCGTGCTGGTGCGGGAGACGGCAGGGCTGCTGCGTCAGGTGGTCGCGCCGCACGACAGTCGGATCGACCCGGAGGACTCCTACCGCGAGCGCACCGCCGAGGAGGCCGGTATCGACGCCGCCGAGCCGGTGCCGACCGACCCGAAGTTCCGCTGGGACAGCCTCAACGTCAACCAGCCGGCCCGGTTCACCAGCTTCCTCAACGGCCTGACCCCGTCGGCGCGGCCGACGCTGCACTTCCTGCACCTGCTGATGCCGCACTCGCCGTGGGCGTTCCTGCCGTCCGGAGCGCGGTACGAGGCCCCGGAGGACTTCCCCAACGAGGGTGACGGCTGGGTGGAGCTGGCCCGGGCCCGGCACCTCGCCCAGCTCGGCTACACCGACCGGCTGATCGGCGAGACGATGCGTACGCTGCGCGCCACCGGGTTGTGGGACGAGGCGCTCGTGGTGGTCACCGCCGACCACGGGGTGAGTTTCACGAAGGGTGTGCAGGGGCGCGGCGAGGACGCCATCCGGGCCGCCGCGGACGAGGTGGCCTGGGTGCCGCTCTTCGTCAAGACACCCGGCCAGCGCGGTGGGCAGGTCGACGACCGCAACTGGCAACACGTCGACCTGCTGCCGACGGTCGCCGACGAGGCCGCCATCCGGCTGCCCTGGCGGGTCGACGGCCGCTCCGCCCGGCAGGCGCCCCGCACCGACGCGGGCAAGGTCTTCTACGACCGGCCGTCGCAACCTATGCCGATCAGCGGTGGGGTGCCGGTCGCGCCGCCACCGGCGGCCCCGCATCGGCTGGTCGGGACCGCCGTGGGAGCGACGCCGGCCGCCGGCAGTGCCCGGGTCGGCGGGCTGGGCGCCTTCCGCGCCGTCGATCCCGACGAGGGGGTGCTGCCCGGCATGATCTGGGGCACCGTCGACGACGAGGTCACCGACGGGACCGAACTGGCGGTGGCCGTCAACGGTACGGTCGCGGCGGTGGTTCCGGTGGTCGCTCCGGACCCGGGCGGCCGACGCTTCGCGGCCCTGCTCGCCGACGACCGGCTCTTCCGGGCTGGCGCCAACCGGCTCGACCTCTACCTGGTCGGCCCCGACGGGCGGCTGCGTCAGCTGTCGATCTCCTGACCGGTCGGGCGGCCCGCCGGGCAGCTGCCGTTCCGGTCCCGTTCGCGTCGCCTGCTTGCACATCACGTGCGCCTTTCGTGGCTCAGCGTCCCGGTCGTCGGGGTTTCCCGGCGCTTCGGTCGGGAATCGGGTGACGCATGCCTCACCGCCGAACCACGAGGGGCGGTGTCGCCGCAACCGCAATTACGGTAGAAGCGAAGGCAATTCAACGTAGATCTGCCGGCGAAGCGAGGAACCACATGACGGAAGTCAAGCTCGATCACCCCGGCGGGCAGCTGTCGATGCCGGTACATTCCGCGGTCGAGGGCCCCGCCGGGATCGGTGTGGGCAAGCTGCTGAAGGAAACCGGGCTGACGACGTACGACCCGGGGTTCGTCAACACCGCCGCCTGTTCGTCCGCGATCACCTACATCGACGGTGATGCGGGCATCCTGCGTTACCGGGGCTACCCGATCGAACAGCTGGCCGAGAAGAGTTCCTTCCTGGAGGTCTCCTACCTGCTCATCTACGGCGAGCTGCCGACCACCCAGGAGCTGACCGAGTTCACCGAGCGGATCCGCCGGCACTCCCTGCTGCACGAGGAGATGCGCCGCTTCTTCGACGGCTTCCCCCGGGAGGCCCACCCGATGGCCGTGCTCTCCTCGGCCGTCAGCGCCATCTCCACCTTCTACCAGGACAGCCTCGACCCGTTCGACGCCGAGCACGTGGAGATGTCCACGGTCCGGCTGATGGCGAAGGTGCCCACCATCGCCTCGTACGCGTACAAGAAGGCGATCGGGCAGCCGCTGCTGTACCCGGAGAACTCCCTGGGCTACGTGGAGAACTTCCTGCGGATGACGTTCGGTGTGCCGGCGGAGCCGTACGAGGTGGACCCGGTTGTCGCCCGGGTGCTGGACATGCTCTTCGTGCTGCACGCCGACCACGAGCAGAACTGCTCCACCTCGACGGTGCGGCTGGTCGGCTCCAGCAACGCCAACCTGTTCGCCTCGGTCTCGGCCGGCGTCAACGCGCTGTTCGGCCCGCTGCACGGCGGTGCCAACCAGGCGGTGCTGGAGATGCTGGAGCGCATCCAGGCCGAGGGCGGCGACGTGCAGTCGTTCGTCCGCAAGGTGAAGGACCGCGAGGACGGCGTCAAGCTGATGGGCTTCGGCCACCGGGTCTACAAGAACTACGACCCGCGGGCCGCGATCGTGAAGACGGCGGCGCAGGACGTGCTCGGTCGGATGGCCAAGCCGGATCCGCTGCTGGACATCGCGATGCAGCTGGAGGAGATCGCGCTGGCCGACGACTTCTTCGTCTCGCGCAAGCTCTACCCGAACGTCGACTTCTACACCGGCCTGATCTACAAGGCCATGGGCTTCCCGACGAAGATGTTCACCGTGCTGTTCGCCCTGGGGCGGCTGCCGGGCTGGATCGCCCAGTGGCGCGAGATGATCAACGACCCGGAGACCAAGATCGGCCGTCCGCGGCAGGTCTACACCGGTGCCGCCGAGCGGAACTACCTCCCCGTCGAGCAGCGCTGACCGCGAGCGACCCGACGCAGCCCGCACAACGACGGCCGCCGCACCCGGCTCACGGGTACGGCGGCCGTCGCCGTGCCGGGCGGGTCAGCCGACGGCGGCCTTCAGCAGCCAGGACGTCACCCGGGGATGGCCGGGCAGTTCGGCCCGGCCGGTGCACCAGAGCAGCACATCGACCGGATCTCCGGCCGGGGCCTGCGGGAAGAGCCGGGCGAGCACGGCCGCGCACAGCGCCGCCGGTGGCCGCCACTCGATCCCGAGCCCCTGGGTGATGTCCCAGGTGTGCACGAGCGTCTCGTTGACCCCCAGCGCGGCGAAGCCACCCGGGTCGGTCGGTCCCCAGTGCCAGCCACGGGCGGTCGGTTCCGCAGCGCCGACCGCGTCGCTCAGCAGACGCCCGCAGGCGGTGACCACGGCGAGAACGTCGCGCGGCGCGGCGTCGTCCCGGACGACCAGGTCGAACGGCAGGTACGCGTCGGCTGGCCGGGCCGCGACCTGACCCGCGTACGCCAGCAGGTCGTGGGCGACGTGGACCGCCGTCGTCCAGCAACTCCACTCAAGCGTCCCCGCCGGGTGTGCCCGCCAGTCCCGGGACACGTGCGGCGTGAGCGTCCGCACCATCTCGGCCACCGCCTGGTCAACCTCGCTACCGTCCATCGCCGTCATGTCCACCATGCTGCCAGTCGCCCTGCCGGCCGGCGGCCCCGTCAGGTGCGGGGCAGCCGTACCCACCGGGTGAGCGGTACGGTGCCGCCCATGGGGCAGCAGGTGCGGGTGCGACCGTTCTCGCTCGGTGGGCGGGTGGTGCTGGCGGCCCAACTGCTGGCGCTGACCGCCACGCTCGTCGGCAGTTTCGGTGTGCTGCTCGCCGCCGCGCTCCGCGCCGGCGACCTTTCGGCGCTGCTGGACCCGGGGTTGGCCCGGTTGGGCGATCCGAAGGACTCCCTTCCGCCGGTCGGGCCGGACTCGGTGTGGAACCCGATGCTCTGGGTCTTCGAACTCAGCCGGGTGGTGGCGATGGTCGTCCAGCCGCTCGCCGCGGTGGCCCTGCTTCTCGGGTTGGTGTCCCTCGCCCGCACCTGGCAGACCGGCGATCGGTCCACGTTCCGCTGGCTCGCCATCGGCACCGCCCTCTGGTGCGCGACAGCGGTCCTCTCGCTGACCCCGTACGGCATGCAACTGCACCACTGGCTGCTGGACTAGGGGCTGAGGGGCGCAGTTCGGCAGCGAACGATGTCGGTCGGGATTGTTATCGTCCGCCGGTCGCATTTAGCCGATCCAGGCTACGCGCGTTCCGACAGGGGCCACCGGCTGACCAGGGAGAGGGTGCACGGCATGGGTGACGAGGAGAAGGACGCGCTGTCGGTGTTCCTGAGCGCGCAGCGGGCAAGCGTCCTCGCGATCATTGCCGGGCTCGACGTGACGGCCCTGGCCACCGCCGTGCTGCCCTCCGGGTGGACGCCGCTGGGCCTGGTGGAGCACCTCGGCTACGCCGAGCGACACTGGTTCCAGGAGATCATGCTCGGCTCGGCCGAGCCGCTGACCTGGCCCGACGACGACCATGCGCCGCTGACCACGCCCCGACCGCCGTCGGTGGTGCTGGAGTTCTACCGTGCCCAGTGCGAGCGGTCCGACGCCGTCCTCGCCGCCACGCCACTGTCCGCGCCGGTCCGCGAGCGGCACCCCGGTCAGCTCGGAGACGAGGTCACCGACCTACGGCGGGTCGTTCTGCACATGATCGAGGAAACCGCACGCCACGCGGGTCATCTCGACGCGGCGCGCGAGCTGCTCGACGGCCGGACCGGCCTCGGGCCCCGATAGCCGCCACCCGAGCGCCGGTGGTCATCGCCCCGACCCGGGCGAGGTCCGGGTCGGGGCGAGGCGCCCGCGAGCGCGAGTGGTGGGGACGGGGTCAGCGCAGGCCGGCGGCGGCGAGCAGGTTGCCCTCCGGGATCGCCGGCAGCGACCGCCCGTGCGCCATCTGCCGCGCCGCCCGCTCGGCGGTGAACGTCGGCGCCTGGGCGACCGCCGAGGCGTACGTGGCGGCGGTGCGGCTGGCGATGGCGGCCCAGCCGTACCGATCGTGCACCATGACGCGGGCCCGGCGGGCCAGCGTCCGGGCGCGGTCGGCGTCGGAGAGCAGGGTGTGCACCGCGTCGCTGAGCGCGTCCGGATCGTGCGGCCGGAAGGTCACCCCGGTGACGCCCGACTCGACGATCTCGGCCAGCCCGCCGGTCTCGGCGACCGCCAGCGGCGCACCGGCGGCGGCACCCTCCAGCGCGACCATGCCGAACGGCTCGTAGATGCTGGGCACGGCGAAGCAGTCCGAGGCGGCCATCACCGCGGGCAGATCGGTGCCACCGAGGAAACCCGGCAGGCTGACCGTGCCGGCCAGGCCGAGCCGGTGCACGCCGGCCTCCAGCTCACCCCGGTACGGCCCGTCGCCGACGATCACCGCACGCAGCCCCGGGTGCCGCTCCCGCAGCCGGGGCAGCCCGGCGATCAGGTGCTGCACGCCCTTCTCGTAGACGAGCCGGCCGGCGAAGGTGACGAGCGGGCCGGCACCGGCGAACCGGGCCCGGGCCTTCGCCACCGCCGCGGCGGAGACCCGCCAGCGGTGCGGCTCGACCCCGTTGGGCACCACGTCGACCCGGCCGGTCGGCACGCCGAACAGGCCGGTCACCTCGTCGCGCATGTATCCGGAGCAGACGATGACCCGGTTCGACTCGCCGCCCAGCCAGTGCTCCACCCCGTGGATGGTGCGGTTCATCTCCTCGGGCAGCCAGCCCTGGTGCCGGCCCGCCTCCGTGGCGTGGATGGTGGTGACCAGCGGCAGGTCGAGGTGGTCGCGCAGGGTCATCGCGGTGTGCGCGACGAGCCAGTCGTGGGCGTGGATCACGTCATAGTGGTCGGTGGCGGCGGCGCGCAGCGCGGCCCGGGTCAGGGTGTGGTTGAAGGCCATCGTCCAGGCCAGCAGCGAGCCGGTGGCCAGCGGGAAGGTCACCGGGTCCGCGGCGGCGCGCACGACGCGCACCCCGTCGACGTACTCCTCCAGCGGAGCTCCGTCGGCGTGGCGGGTGACGACGGTGACCTGGTGACCGGCGGCGGCCAGGGCCACCGACAGGGCGTGCACGTGCCGACCCAGGCCGCCCACGAGCACCGGCGGGTACTCCCACGACAGCATGAGGATGCGGCGGGACTGCGGCCCGGTACCGGGACCGGCCGACGCCGGAACCTGGGGACGCGAGGTGAGCGTGGGGCGGTGGACGCGGTCCGAAGCGGTGGCGGTCCGTCCGCCGACCCGCAGGGTGGTCACATCAGTCTCCGTCCGTGCAGGAAGGAACGCGCCGACCTCGGTGGCGGCGAAGGGCAGGGTTGGGTTTCGGACACGCGTCAACGCGCCGACGGTGCGAGGATCTGGTAGGCGCGCGGACTACGCGCCCGCGTACAAGGAAACGTCATGACGGCCGATCCCGCATCTCGAAGAGGGCCTCAGTGACCGACGACACCGCAGGGTTCATCTGGACCCGGTCGCGCGGACACCGGGCATTCACCCGATCGGATGGATTGGCGGTGGACCGTGCGGGGCATTACGGCCGCGCGCATCACCGGTGGGCTCCGGCGGGTGCGCTCATGGTGCGGGCGCGCTCATGACATGGGTCGAAGGAGCGAGATGCAGGTCTGGCCGGGCGAGCGATACCCCCTCGGGGCCACCTACGACGGGATGGGCACCAACTTCGCGATCTTCTCCGAGGTGGCGGAGAAGATCGAACTCTGCCTCTTCGACGAGTGGGACGTGGGCCACGAACGCCGGGTCGAGTTGCGGGAGGTCGACGCGTACGTCTGGCACGCGTACATCCCGGGGATCGGACCGGGCCAGCGGTACGGCTACCGGGTGCACGGCCCGTACGACCCGGCTGGTGGACTCCGCTGCAACCCGGCCAAGCTGCTCATCGACCCGTACGCCAAGGCCATCGACGGTGACGTGCGGTGGGATCCGGCGGTCTACGACTACATCCACGGCGACCCCGAGCGGATCAACGCCGACGACTCCGCGCCGTTCATGCCGAAGTCGGTGGTGGTGAACCCCTACTTCGACTGGGGCAACGACGCGCCGCCGCGCATCCCGTACCACCACTCGGTGATCTACGAGGCCCACGTACGCGGGCTGACCATGCGGCTGCCCGGCATCCCCGAGGAACTGCGCGGCACCTACGCCGGCATCGCCGCACCGCCGATGATCGAGCACCTGACCCGACTCGGGATCACCGCCATCGAACTGATGCCGGTGCACCAGTTCGTGAACGACCACCGCCTGACCGACCTGGGCCTGCGCAACTACTGGGGTTACAACACCATCGGCTTCTTCGCCCCGCACCACGCGTACTCCGCCCTGGGCCACCTGGGCCAGCAGGTGCAGGAGTTCCGGGGCATGGTCAAGGCGCTGCACGCGGCCGGCATCGAGGTGATCCTCGACGTGGTCTACAACCACACCGCCGAGGGCAACCACCTCGGGCCGACGCTGAGCTTCAAGGGCGTCGACAACCCCAGCTACTACCGGCTCTCCGAGGACGACCGGCGCTACTACGTCGACTACACCGGCACCGGCAACAGCCTGAACGTCCGCAGCCCCCACTCGCTCCAACTGATCATGGATTCGTTGCGGTACTGGGTGACCGAGATGCACGTCGACGGATTCCGCTTCGACCTGGCCGCCACCCTGGCCCGCGAGTTCTACGAGGTGGACCGGCTCTCCACCTTCTTCGAGGTGGTGCAGCAGGACCCGGTGGTCAGCCGGGTGAAGCTGATCGCCGAACCGTGGGATGTCGGCCCCGGCGGCTACCAGGTGGGCAACTTCCCGCCACAGTGGACGGAGTGGAACGGCAAGTACCGCGACACCGTCCGCGACTTCTGGCGCGGCGAACCGGCCACCCTCGCCGAGTTCGCCTCCCGCATCTCCGGCTCCGCCGACCTCTACCAGGACGACGGCCGCCGCCCCTTCCACAGCATCAACTTCGTCACCTGCCACGACGGGTTCACCCTCAACGACCTGGTGTCGTACAACGACAAGCACAACGAGGCCAACGGCGAGGACAACCGCGACGGCGAGAGTCACAACCGGTCCTGGAACTGCGGTGTCGAGGGCGACACCGACGACCCCGAGGTGCTGGGCCTGCGTGCCCGGCAGCGCCGCAACTTCATCGCCACCCTGCTGCTGTCGCAGGGCGTGCCCATGATCGGCCACGGCGACGAGCTGGGCCGCACCCAGCGAGGCAACAACAACGCCTACTGCCAGGACAGCGAACTGGCCTGGATCGACTGGGACGACGCCGACACCGACCTGCTCGACTTCACCCGCCGACTCGTCGAGTTCCGCCGCCAGCACCAGGTGTTCCAGCGTCGCCGCTTCTTCACCGGCCTGACGGTGCGCGGTCGCGAGGTCGACGAGCCGCTGCCCGACCTGGCCTGGTACACCCCCGACGGTCGGGAGATGACCGGCGAGGACTGGGGCAACGACTTCGGCCGCTCGGTGGCGCTGTTCGTCAACGGCGAGGGCATCCGGGAACGCGGCCAGTACGGCCAGCGCCACCACGACGCCTCCTTCTGGCTCTGCTTCAACGCCCACGACGCGCCGCTGGACTTCACCCTCGCGCCGGCCGAGTTCGGCCAGCGCTGGGAACTGGTGATCAGCACCGCCGAACCGGACCAGGACAAGACGACCACCGTGGAGGCCGGCGGCACGCTCTGCGTACCGGACCGCTCCCTGGTGGTGCTGGAGAGGGTGGCCTGACATGCCCGCGAAGCCCGTCACCGCCACCTACCGGGTGCAGGTGCGCCCCGGCTTCGACCTGGACGCCACCGCCGACCTCGCCGGCTACCTCGCCGAGCTCGGCGTCACCCACCTCTACAGCGCGCCGCTGCTGGCCGCCGCCCCCGGCAGCGCACACGGCTACGACGTCGTCGACCACCGGCAGGTCAACCCGGAGCTCGGCGGTGAGGCCGGCCGGCAGCGGCTGTTGCGGGCGCTGCGGGACGCCGGTCTCGGTCTGGTCGTGGACATCGTGCCCAACCACGCCGGAGTGGCCGTGCCGGCAGCCAACCCGGCCTGGTGGGACGTGCTGCGCCGGGGCCGCGAGTCGGCGTACGCCGGCTGGTTCGACATCGACTGGCAGCGGGGCCGGCTGCTGCTGCCGGTGCTCGCCGACGCCCCCGACGCGCTCGACGACCTCAAGCTCGCCGACGGGGAGCTGCGCTACCACGAGCACCGCTTCCCGGTCGCCGACGGCACCGGCGACGGCACCGCCCGCGAGGTGCACGACCGGCAGCACTACGAGCTGGTGTCCTGGCGACGCGGCGACGCCGAGCTGACGTACCGCCGGTTCTTCGCCGTGTCCAGCCTGGCCGGGCTGCGGGTGGAGGACCCGGACGTGTTCGCCGCCACCCACGAGCTGGTCCTGGCCTGGGCGGCGGCCGGCGAGGTCGACGGCATCCGGGTCGACCACCCCGACGGGTTGCGCGACCCCGCCGGCTACCTGGCCCGGCTGCGGGAAGCCGCCCCCGACGCCTGGCTGATCGTGGAGAAGATCCTGGAGTACGGCGAGGAACTGCCGGGCTGGCCGGTAGACGGCACCACCGGCTACGACGCGCTGGGCGCCGTCGGCGGGCTCTTCGTCGACGGCGACGCCGAAGCCGACTTCACCGCCCTGGACACCCGCCTCGCCGGCCGGGCCACCTCCTGGGCCGACCTGACCCACGACACGAAACTCGGTGCCGCCACCCGGCTGCTGGCCGCCGAACTGACCCGGCTGGCCGCGCTCGCCCCCGACGTCGACCCCGACGCGGCCCGCGCCGCCCTCGCCGAACTCGCCGCCGCCTTCGCCGTCTACCGGGGCTACCCGCCCGACGGGGCCCGGCACCTGGCCAACGCCCGCGCCGAGGCCGGCCGGCGCCGCACCGACCTGACCGGCGCACTGGACGCGATCACCCGCCGGCTGCGCGACCCCGACGACGAACTCGCCCGCCGCTTCCCCCAGTTCACCGGCGCGGTGATGGCCAAGGGCGTCGAGGACACCGCCTACTACCGGTGGAGTCGGTTCATCGCGCTCAACGAGGTCGGCGGCAGCCCCACCCACTTCGGCACCCGGCCCGGCCGGTTCCACCGTTTCGCCGCCGCCCGCCACGAGCGGTGGCCGGCGAGCATGACCACCCTGTCGACCCACGACACGAAACGCGGTGAGGACGTCCGGGCCCGCCTCGCCGTCCTCGCCGAGCTGCCGCAACGCTGGGCCGACCTGGTCACCCGGTGGATGGCGGCGGTGCCGCTGCCCGACGCCGCCCTGGCTCACCTGCTGTGGCAGACCGCCGTCGGCGCCTGGCCGCTTCCGCGCGAGCGGCTGCACGTGTACGCGGAGAAGGCCGCCCGGGAGGCGGCGGCCTCGACCAGTTGGACGGACCCCGACCCGGATTTCGAACGGGCCATGCACGCCCTGGTCGACGCCATGTACGACGACCCGGCCGTCACCGCGGAGCTGGCCGCCTTCGCCGCCGAGATCACCCCGCCCGGCTGGTCGAACTCGTTGGGGCAGAAACTCGTGCAGCTGGCCATGCCCGGGGTGCCCGACACCTACCAGGGCACCGAGCTGTGGGACAACTCGCTCGTCGACCCGGACAACCGCCGCCCGGTCGACTTCGCCGTACGCCGGGAACTGCTGGCCCGGTTGGATGCCGGCTGGCAGCCGGCGGTGGACGAGACCGGCGCGGCGAAGCTGCTGGTGGTGTCGCGGACCCTGCGGGCGCGTCGCGACCACCCGGAGCTGTTCGGCGACTACCAGCCGCTCATCGTGCACGGGCCGGCCGCCCGGCACGCGGTGGCCTTCGACCGGGGCGGTGCGGTCGCCGTGGCCACCCGGCTGCCGCTGCGACTCGGCGCGGCCGGCGGCTGGCGGGACACCACCCTGTCACTACCCGGCAAAGAGATGTCGTGCCTGTTCACCGGTCGGGTCTACAGTGGCTCTCGGGTCCGTCTGGCGGACCTGTTGACCACCTATCCCGTCGCGCTGCTGGTGCCCACCACCTGACCCGGGAGGCTGCGTCATGACCGAGTTCACCGTCTGGGCGCCCGAGGCGAGACGGGTACGGCTGCACCTGCCCGGTGCCGCCGACCACGAGATGCGGGCCGGCCGGGGCGGCTGGTGGCGGGTCGAGGTGCCCGACGCCGGCACCGACTACGCGTTCCTGCTCGACGACGACGACCAGCCGCTGCCCGACCCCCGGTCGGCCTGGCAGCCGTCCGGCGTGCACGGCCCCAGCCGGATCTACGACCACGCGGCCTTCCGCTGGACCGACGGCTCGTGGACCGGCCGGCAGCTGCCCGGCAGCATCCTGTACGAGCTGCACGTGGGCACCTTCACCCCGGAAGGCACCTTCGACGCGGCGATCGGCAAACTCGACCACCTGGTCGACCTGGGCGTCGACCTGATCGAGCTGCTGCCGGTGAACGCGTTCAACGGGGAGCACAACTGGGGCTACGACGGCGTCTGCTGGTACGCCCCGCACGAACCCTACGGCGGGCCGGACGGCCTGAAACGGTTCGTGGACGCCGCCCACGCGCGTGGTCTGGGGGTGATCCTCGACGTCGTCTACAACCATTTCGGGCCCTCTGGGGCCTACGCGCCGAAGTTCGCGCCCTATCTGGGGGAGCGGCATACCCCCTGGGGTCAGGCCGTCAACCTGGACGGGCCGCACTCCGACGGGGTACGCCGCTTCATCATCGACAGCGTGCTGATGTGGCTGCGCGACTACCACGTCGACGGGCTGCGGCTGGACGCCGTGCACGCCATGCCCGACACCCGCGCCGTGCACCTCCTCGAAGAGATCGCCGTCGAGGTCGAGTCGCTGTCAGTTCATGTGAATCGCCCGCTGTCCCTGATCGCCGAGTCCGACCTCAACGACCCCCGGCTCATCACCCCTCGCGAGGCCGGCGGCCACGGCCTGCACGCCCAGTGGAACGACGACGCCCACCACGCCCTGCACACCCTGCTCACCGGGGAACGGCAGGGCTACTACGGCGACTTCGGCACCATGGAGTGCCTGGTCGAGGTGCTGCGTGGCGGGTTCTTCCACACCGGCACCTGGTCGTCGTTTCGCAGCCGCCAGCATGGCCGCCCGGTCGACCCGCGTACCCCCGGCCACCGCTTCGTCGCGTACCTCCAGAACCACGACCAGATCGGCAACCGCGCGGTCGGGGATCGTCTGTCGGCTTCGCTGTCGCCCGCGTTGCTGCGGGTGGGGGCGGTGCTACTGCTGACCGCGCCGTTCACCCCGATGCTGTTCATGGGGGAGGAGTGGGCGGCTTCTACTCCCTGGCAGTACTTCACCTCGCACCCGGAGCCGGAACTGGCCACCGCGGTCGTCTCCGGCCGCCGCGCGGAGTTCGCCGCGCACGGCTGGCCACCTGGCGACGTGCCGGACCCGCAGGACCCGCAGACCTTCCTGCGGTCCCGGCTCGACTGGGCCGAGCTGGACAAACCCGAACACCGCGAGATGTACGACTTCCACCGCCGCCTGATCGCGCTGCGCAAGTCCCGCCCGGAGCTGTCGGATCCACACCTGTTCGCGATGGAGGTACGCCACGGCGACCAGTTCGTGGTGATGCGGCGGGGTGGCTGTCTGGTCGCGGCGAACCTGGCCGGCAAACCTCAGCGGGTAACCCTGCCCGGGGTGGCCCGCCGCGTCCTGCTGGCCACCGGCAACGGCGTCACGGTGCAGCGCGACCGCATCGAGTTGCCAGCGGAGACAGCAGCAATCGTCGCATTGTGAGCCGCTTACGGTACGGCCGAAATCTTGGACAGTTGTCGTTAGCTGAACCGAATCTTGCGTCACCAGGACGGTGGCGCCGAGACGCAAAGCTCTTGATCGACTGGGTGAGCCGAAGGCGGGGGCGGGGGCGGGGCGGGGTATGGCGCAGGGCGGGCGGCAAACGATTGCAGTGCGTCGGGACGCACTGGCAAGATGGCTGTCGATGCGTCGCGTGGGAGTGGCAGCGATGATGACCTGAGCCGAGGGCAACGGCCGGGCATCGGATGTTCTTGATCGACTTGCAGCTGGGGGCGACGGCAGGCGGGTGGTCCGCTGTCCGCCCAGCCGTTCGGGCTGACCCCTGCCAGCTGCGCCGAAACGCCGCCACCTGCATCGCAGCAGCGGTAGAGAGGAAGCCCGATGAGGCTTGCCCAGTCTGACGAAGCCCCACCACCCCGCCGTCGAGGAGCCGTCGCGGTCGCCGTGCTCGCGGCGGCGACCTCGCTGGTCACCGTGGCGGGAATCCTGACCGCGCCACCCTCGCTGGCCGCGACACCGGACATCACCGTCAACACCGCGTCGAGCTATCAGACGATCGACGGGTTCGGGGCCGCGACGCCGATCTTCGGTGGTTCCGGAGACCCGTGGACGACGAGCGAAACCCAGACCCTTGTCGGTACGGGGCCGGGACAGCTCGGTCTGTCGATCGTACGGACCGTGGTGTCGCCCGTGACGAGCGAGTGGGGCCTGTACGCGGCCAGCCTGCAAACGGCGAAGTCCTACGGATCCGACGTCAAGATCCTCGCCTCGCCGTGGACGGCACCCGCCCACTTCAAGACGAACAACAGCAGGATCAACGGCGGCAAGCTCCGGACCGACTACTACGACGACTATGCCGAACACCTGAACAGTTACGTGCAGTTCATGAAGAACCGGGGGGTGACCATCGATGTGACCTCGATCCAGAACGAGCCGGACTGGCACCCCGACTACGACTCGATGGACTGGACCGGCACCGAGATGCGGAACTTCGTCCGCGACCACGGTGCCCGGGTCAGGGATACCAGCCTCATGGTCGGCGAGTCCCTGCGGTTCGCGCGCCAGTACTCCGACCCCACGTTGCAGGACGCCACCGCGCGCAACAACATCGGTTACGTCGGCGGCCACCTCTACGACGCCGAGAACAGCGGAAACCTGTCGCCCTATCCGCTGGCCGCGCAGTACGGCAAGAACCAGTGGATGACCGAGTGGAATCTGCACGCCGCCGACGGGAACGGCGCGAACATCTGGGGAGACCCCGGCAACACGGCCGTCTGGAACGAGACCCTCGACGACATCATGCGAACCGTGCACAGGTCGATGGAGGCGAACTGGAGCGCCTACATCTGGTGGTACGGCCGCCGCTTCTACTCCTTCATCGGTGACGGCGACGCGCAGTACGGCACCACAAAGGGCGCGGTCCTCAAGCGTGGCCAGGCGTTCTCCCAGTACGCCAAGTACGTCCGTCCCGGTGACCGTCGGGTGGGTCTGTCGAAGAGTTCGCGGGTTTCCGGGTTGGAGGTCACCGCCTACCGCGGCCGGGGCAAGGTCGTGCTGGTGCTGCTCAACCGGTCGAACAACGCGGTGAACGACGCGGTCGTCCAGGTGCCGCAGAACATCTCGGCGGCCGAGTACACCGTCACCTCGCGGACCTCGGGTGCCCAGTCGCAGGCGGTGAACGTCAGTGGCGGCCAGGCGACCGTGAACGTGCCCGCCCGGAGCATCTCCACGATCGTCCTGACCGAGGGCTCCGCCTCACCGACGCCGACGGCCACCCCGACGCCCACGCCAACGGTCAGCCCGACCCCGACCCCGACGCCCACTCCCAGCCCGACGGTCAACCCGCCAGCGGGGGCGTGTCGGGTGACGAACGCGGTGAACGCGTGGAACAACGGCCTGGTCGACAACATCACCATCACCAACACCGGTACGAGCGCCGTCAACGGCTGGTCGCTGAGATTCACTCTCGCTTCCGGGCAGACGATCACCTCCGGCTGGGGTGCCACGTACTCACCGACAAGCGGTCAGGTGACTGCGACGAACGTCAGCTACAACCCCTCCATCCCGCCCGGAGCCTCCGTCACCATCGGCTTCCAGGCCACTCACGGCGGCAACGACGCCGCACCCACCGGCTTCACCCTCAACGGAGCCGCCTGTAGCTGAGCAACTCATCCCTGACCCGGAAGCGGGGGCCCCCCCCCCCCCCCCCCCC
>NZ_JAGPXT010000059.1 GCF_018070465.1 Micromonospora sp. C95 | reverse complement strand
CGAGGGCGACTTCAAGGTGGCGGATCTGTCGCTCGCGGAGTTCGGGCGTAAGGAGATCCGTCTGGCCGAGCATGAGATGCCGGGTCTGATGGCGATCCGGCGTGAGTTCGCCGACGCGCGGCCCCTGGCGGGGGCGCGGGTCACTGGGTCGTTGCACATGACGATCCAGACGGCCGTGCTGATCGAGACCTTGGTGGCGCTCGGTGCGCAGGTCCGGTGGGCGTCGTGCAACATCTTCTCCACCCAGGACCACGCCGCTGCCGCGGTGGTGGTCGGCCCGGAGGGCACCGTCGAGGCCCCGTCGGGTGTTCCGGTGTACGCGTGGAAGGGTGAGACCCTCGAGGAGTACTGGTGGTGCACCGAGCAGGTGCTCGACTGGCCCGACGGGGACGGCCCGAACATGATCCTGGACGACGGTGGCGACGCCACGCTGCTCGTCCACAAGGGTGCCGAGTTCGAGAAGGCCGGCGCGGTGCCGCCGGTCGAGTCCGCCGACTCCGAGGAGTACGCGGTCGTCCTCGGGCTGCTGCACCGCTCGCTTTCCGCGAGTGGCCAGCGGTGGACGCGGATCGCCGCCGGCATCAAGGGTGTCACCGAGGAGACCACCACCGGTGTGCACCGGCTCTACGAGATGCACCGCGCCGGCACGCTGCTGTTCCCGGCGATCAACGTCAACGACTCGGTGACCAAGAGCAAGTTCGACAACAAGTACGGCTGCCGCCACTCCCTGATCGACGGCATCAACCGCGCCACCGACACCCTCATCGGCGGCAAGATGGCCGTCGTGTTCGGCTACGGCGACGTGGGTAAGGGCTGCGCCGAGTCGCTGCGCGGCCAGGGCGCCCGGGTCGTGGTGACCGAGGTCGACCCGATCTGCGCACTCCAGGCGGCGATGGACGGCTACCAGGTCGCCACCCTCGACGACGTGGTCGCCACCGCCGACATCTTCATCACCGCCACCGGCTGCTACGACGTCATCACCAACGAGCACATGGCCCGGATGAAGCACCAGGCCATCGTCGGCAACATCGGCCACTTCGACAACGAGATCGACATGGCCGGCCTGGCCAAACGCCCCGACGTCACCCGGGAGAACATCAAGCCGCAGGTCGACCTCTGGCGCTTCGACGACGGCCACGCGATCATCGTGCTCTCCGAAGGCCGCCTGCTGAACCTGGGCAACGCCACCGGCCACCCCAGCTTCGTCATGTCCAACTCGTTCGCCAACCAGACGATCGCCCAGATCGAGCTGTACACCAAGACCGACCAGTACCCCACCGGCGTGCACGTGCTACCCAAACACCTCGACGAGAAAGTCGCCCGACTACACCTCGACGCCCTCGGCGCCAAACTCACCAC
>NZ_JAGPXT010000058.1 GCF_018070465.1 Micromonospora sp. C95 | reverse complement strand
CCTAATGGGAGCTACCGGGTGAGCCGCTGGCAGACTCGGTGCCTGGTAGCCGCGAGCGGGTGAGCACTCCCGCCGCCTGGACCAATGCGAGTCCTGGTGTCAGAACGTGCCCCCGCTCGTGGTCGGGAGACGAACGGCTGATGGGGTGTCGTGCCCGCTGGGCGTTGGCGTGAGTACTGGTCCATTAGGGCGCTGGAGTCTTCCGCGGGCTGCTGGCAGGGACCCGTGGCAGAGCGGAGACGCGTAGTGCTGTTCGTCGGTGATGACTGGGCGGAAGACCACCACGACGTGGAGGTGCAGGACGAACACGGCCGGGCGGTACGCACAGCCCGGCTATCCGAGGGCGTGGATGGGATGGCCCGCTTTCACGAGTTCGTCGCCGGGTTCCTACCCGATGACGCGAAGCCTTCTGACGTGCTGGTGTGTATCGAGACCGACCGGGGGCCGTGGGTGAGGGCGCTGGTCGCCGCCGGCTACCAGGTCTACGGGGTGAACCCGAAACAGGCCGCCCGGCATCGTGAGCTGCTGTCACTGTCGGGTGCCAAGAGCGACAAGGCCGACGCGCACACCCTGGCAGACATGGTCCGGACCCGCCGGCACCAGCTGCGCCAGGTCGCGGCGGACTCCGACGTCGCCGAGGCGGTCAAAGTCGTGGCCCGGGCGCATCAGACGCTGATCTGGGAACGTACTCGCCACACCCTGCGGCTGCGGGCGGCGCTACGTGACTACTTCCCGGCCGCGCTGGTGGCCTACCACGTGTTGACGCTCACCGGCGCTGACGCCCTCGAACTGCTGGCGAAGGCACCCACCCCGGCCGCGGCGGCCAAGCTGACCCTCACGCAGATCAGCGCGGCGTTGAAGAAGGCCCGACGCCGTGACATCCCGGCCAAGGCCACCGCGATCCAGCAGGCCCTGCGCACCGATCACCTGGGCCAAGCCGACGTGGTCACGGGCGCTTACGCGGCAACCGTCCGCGCCACCGTCGCGATCCTGCAAACCCTCAACACCGAGATACGCACCCTCGACGGGCAGGTCGAGGCCCATTTTGGCCAGCACCCGGACGCTGATGTCTACCTCAGCCAACCCGGCATCGGCGTGATCCTCGGCGCCCGGGTGCTCGCAGAGTTCGGCGACGCCACCGGCCGCTACGCCGACGCCAAATCCCGCAAGAACTACGCCGGCACCGCACCGATCACCCGCCAGTCCGGCAGATCCAAGACCGTCCACGCCCGGTTCATCCACAACAACCGCCTCGTCGACGCCCTGCACATGCAGGCCGGAGCCGCGATCCTGCACGACTCTGGCGTCCGCGCCTACTACGACGAACTCCGCAGCCGCGAGGTCGGCCACAACGCAGCCCTGCGCCAGGTCGGCAACCGCCTCGTCGGCATCCTCCACGGCTGCCTCAAGAACACCACCCACTACGACCAGACAACCGCCTGGTCACACCGCACCCAACCCGCCGCAGCTTGACATCCAAGAAGCTGGGGTGTCTGACA
>NZ_JAGPXT010000057.1 GCF_018070465.1 Micromonospora sp. C95 | reverse complement strand
CATGCCGATGAGCGGATGTTCATGCTTGCTTCTCGGTTGCGGCGGTGAACTGGATGGTCCGGTTGCTGACCAGTTCGGGGCAGCGGACAGGAAGGTCGTGGCCGGCTTCTGGGATGGTTTCGGCGTGTGCGTTGGGGATCTGGGCCCGGATCTGGGCGGCCACGGCTTGGGCGTCGTACATCTGGCTTCTTTCGCCGAGCAGCGCCAGGGTCGGAGCAGTTATCCGGCGTAGCTCCTCGTCGGTGATTTCGGGCGGAGCGATGTGGCGGCGGCGGAAGCCAGTGCTGGCCCGTAGTAGGCGGACGAGGTCGTCGTCGAGCAAGGAGGCGTTGTGTAGCGCCCGTGCCGCGAGACGGCGAATCGGCGTGGGGCTGAATGCGGCGAGTCCGCCCAGCATGATCCAGGCGAGGAAACGGCCGTTGAGCCGGCCGAAGCCGGCGGGGTCGAGGAGGGTGATCGTATCGGCGTGGCCGGGCAGGTGCAGGTCGTACTGCAAGGCGACCCAGCCGCCGTGGGACATGCCGACCAGATGGACGCGCTCAACGTCCAGGGCGGTGAGGGTCTCATGCAGCCAGTTGGCCCAGTCGCGCCCGTCGTGTAGTGGTCTCTCCTGCACCGAACATCCGGGTTCACCGACCGGATCGAGAACGATCACTTGCCGCGTCGCGGCGAACGGACGCATGTAGCGATGCCAGGACAACGCGTTGCCGCCGGCTCCCGACAGCAGCACGAACGGGACGCCTTCACTGCCGATCCGGTACGCCCTGGTAGAGCCGAAACTGGTCGCCACGTCTGTCACGGTCGCCTCCGCTGGCCACCGCCGCCGACGCATGCCCTCGTACGCCCGCGCGAACCGCGCCTGAGCCTTGTCGCTGGTGAAGGTGCTGATTCCGGCAGCTGGCATGCTGTCACCACCTCGCTCGAATTTTCTTGATACAAGCGTATCATCAAAGTCGTCGACTACTATCCCGGAACGGATCGCCGTGCCCAAACGTGTGGACCACGAAGAACGCCGCCGGCAGATCGGGGAGGCGCTGTTGCGCATCGCCAGCGCCCGTGGCCTGCAGTCCGCCAGCCTGCGTGAAGTGGCCGCCGAAGCCGGCGTCTCTCTCCGCCTGGTGCAGTACTACTTCCACACCAAGGAAGAGCTGCTACTCACCGCCTTGGCCTATCTCGGCGAACGGTTGGCCACCCGGGTGGAGAGCCACATCCGTGCCCTGGGACCGGTGACCCCCCGCAACGTCGTCTACGGCACACTCACCGCGATCCTGCCCACCGACGCCGAGAGCCTCGACCTGACGAGGGCCTACACCGGCTACTACACCTTGGTTTTCACCGACCCCGACCTCGCTACCCGGCACGGCGCCGCCTACCCGGACAAGGTCGAACGACTGCTCGCCGGGCAACTGACCGCCGCGCAGCAGGCCGACCAAATCGACACCACGCTGAACCCGGCGACGACCGCCGCCGGACTCCTCGCCCTCACCAACGGCCTCGGCTCAAGCGTGCTCGGCGGGCAACGAGACGGTGCAGCCGCACTGCGTATCCTTACCGATCACATCGATCGGCTTTTCAAGCACGGACCAAACCGGCCGTAACACAAGACTCAAGCGCGACCTCAGCAGCCCACAGACCGACGGGTTGCTCACCAACGACACCCACTCATGCCGTGGTGGTGCGCGCGAGCGGCGAGCAGGAGTCGACCCCGCGTACGCTGCCGTGGTGCAGATCGACTTGGTTGCCCTGATTGTCGATGACTACGACTCGGCGATCGCGTTCTTCAGCGACGTACTCGGCTTCGACCTCGTCGAGGACTCCCCATCGCTGACCAATGACGGGCGACCCAAGCGGTGGGTCGTCGTGCGGCCCCCGGGTGCCCAGACCGGGATTCTGCTCGCCCGCGCCGACGGAGAACACCAGCGTGCCGCTGTCGGTAACCAGGTAGCCGGCCGGGTCGGGTTCTTCCTCCGTGTCGACGACTTCGACGCCGCTTACCGACGGATGACCGGGGCCGGTGTCACCTTCGTCCGGGAACCACGGACCGAGCCCTATGGCCGGGTCGCGGTCTTCCTCGACATCGCCGGCAACC
>NZ_JAGPXT010000056.1 GCF_018070465.1 Micromonospora sp. C95 | reverse complement strand
CGATCGCCCAGATCGAGCTGTACACCAAGACCGACCAGTACCCCACCGGCGTGCACGTGCTACCCAAACACCTCGACGAGAAAGTCGCCCGACTACACCTCGACGCCCTCGGCGCCAAACTCACCACACTGTCCAAGGAACAGGCCGCCTACCTCGGCGTCGCCGTCGAAGGCCCCTTCAAACCGGACCACTACCGCTACTGAGCATCGACGTCACCTCCGGGGCCGACCGCAGTGTCCGGCCCCGGAGTTGGCCGGCTTGCCGGTGAACCGCCGGTCGTGCACCGCCGGTCAGTCGGGACGGCGGTCAGTCGGGACGGCGGTGGCGGGTGGGGCGGATCCAGGTCCAGACACACCAGACCAGCCAGGCCACAGAGACCAGCGCCGCGAGGGTGCGCAGCCGCAGCGCGCTGAGCAGCAACACCACCGCGAGAACCGCCAGCCACGGCCCGAAACCCCTCATCCCGACCTCCCGGGTCGATCGTCGGCCGATGCGCTCGGCAACTGCGACCACAACGCCCCGGTGAGCGCCCGTTCGCCGGCGAGGCGGCGACGGGCCCGTCGATGCCGCTCGGCGATCACGGCGGCCAGGTACATCACCTCCGGTCGCCCGGGGGGTGGTGGCGGGCCGGTCACCGCGCCGACCTGCCGCCACAGCAGCCGGGCCAGCTCGCCGCGCGCCGGCTCGCTGAACCCGTTGGCCCGGGCCAGATACTGCCGCACGGCAAGCGCCAGCTCCGCGTCCAACCGGCTCAGGTCCAGCGAGTACGCCCAGCCGGCCAGTTCCGGCACCATCGCCGGGACCGGACGCCACCTCGTCCCGGGCCGGGTGTGCACCACGAGGGTGCCCGCCGCCAGGTCACCCAGTCGCCGGCCACGGGCGTCGCTGAGCATCACGGTCAGCCCGACCGCCCAGGACAGCAGCGGCAGCACCAGACCCGGCCACTCCACGGCGACCCCGACCAGGGCCCGGGTCAGCGACTGCCGGAACCCGACGGGAGCGCCGTCGAGGCTCACCACCCGCAGTCCGACCGCCGCCTTGCCCGGCGTCCGGCCGTCGTTGAACCGTTCGCAGAGCACCGGGTAGCCGACCAGCAGCAGGACCAGCCCGACGGTGAGCAGGGCGCGTTCCATCGCCGCGTCGAGCACCCCGTACGGCAGGGCGGCCAGGACCAGCCCGGCCAGCGCGGCGAGCAGCAGCCCGGCGGCCAGCTGCACAAGCACGTCGAGCAGGAGGGCGAGCGCCCGGGAGCCGATCCGGGCGGCCCGCACGTCCAACTCGACGGCCTCGCCGCTGACCAGCCCGGCGTCGCCCCAACCCGGGGCGGTCCACGCTCGCGCCGCTGTGCTCACCCCGACAGTGAACACTATGATCGCGCGGTCGGAGGTGGCTGGTGGATGTCGACGCGTACGTCGCGGAGCACGGCGGGCAGTGGCGTCGGCTGAACCAGCTCTGTGGTCAGCGACGGCTTGACGCGGCCGAGGTCGACGAGCTGGTCACGCTCTACCAGCGAGCCACCACCCAACTGTCGGTGCTGCGTAGCCGCTCGCCGGACCCGGCGCTGGTCAGCGAGCTGTCCCAGGTGGTGCTCCGGGCGCGGGCGCGGCTCACCGGTCGGCCCCGACCCACCTGGACGGCCGTACGACGATTCCTGCTGGTCGGCCTGCCGGGCGCGATCTGGCGGGCAGCGCCGTGGTGGTGTGCGGTGGCGACCGCCTTCACCCTGCTCACCTTCACCCTGATGTGGTTCGTGGCGGACAACCCGGAGACGGCGGCGGCGTTCATCGGCGACGACGAGGCCGCCAACCTGGTCGAGTCCGGCTTCGCCGGCTACTACACGGAGTTCTCCGCGCCGACGTTCGCCTTCCACCTGTGGACCCACAACGCCTGGCTGGCAGCGAAGTGCCTGGCGGCGGGGGTGCTGATCGTGCCCGTCGGCTACCTGCTCTGGCAGAACGCGATCAACATCGGGGTGGTCGGCGGGGTGATGGTCTCCTACGGCCGGGCGGACGTCTTCTTCGGCCTGATCACCCCGCACGGGTTGCTGGAGCTGACCGGGGTGTTCGTCGCCGCCGGGGTCGGGCTGCGGATCGGGTGGGCGTGGATCGCACCGCCGGAGCAGCTGACCCGGGGCCAGGCGGTGGCCCGGGCAGGACGCGACGGCGTCCTGGTCGCCGTCGGCCTGGTCGCCCTCTTCGCCGTCGCAGCGCTCATCGAGGCCTTCATCACCCCCGCCCCCCTGCCAGCGCCCCTCCGCATCGCCATAGGCGCCACCACCTGGCTAGCCTTCCTCGCCTACGTCCTCACCCTCGGCTCCCGCTCCACCCCCGCCGATCCCCCTGTCGATCATGAAGTTGTTGCCCACGACACGCCGAGGCGGTGGCGATAACTTCATGATCAACGGGGTGGGTGGGTGG
>NZ_JAGPXT010000055.1 GCF_018070465.1 Micromonospora sp. C95 | reverse complement strand
GTGGGTGGGTGGGGTGGGGTGGGGGTCAGGTTAGGTGGGCGGCTTGGACGGCTTCGGCGGTGACCTCGGTGAGGCGGTCGGTGGGGAGAGCGCCCAGTTCCTCGCGGGCGAACCAGCGGGCCTCGCAGGTGGAGCCGCCGACGTCACCGACGGTGGGCGGGGCCGGCTGGTCCACCACCACCCGGTAGAAGGCGCGCACGCCGTGCCAGTCGATCGGGTAGCCCTCGGGGCCGAGCGAGGCGGCGTCCCGGTGGCTGGCCACCCCGAGCAACTCGACGAGTCGCCCGGTCTGCCCGGTCTCCTCGACCAGTTCCCGGATCAGCGCCGCGCCCGGCTGCTCGCCGTAGTCGGTGCCACCGCCGGGCAGGTGCCAGCAGCCGGCACCCGGGTAGCCGTCGGAGACCCGGGTCAGCAGCACCCGTCCCTCCGGGTCGGTCACCACGGCGTACGCGGCGAAGCGCTGCGCCCGGTGCAGTCCGTCCGGGCCGGGTACCGCGTAGAAGGAGGGGAACTCCGGTGCCTCGTCCGGCACGATGTCCGCCGACGAGGCCGGCAGCCCGAGGGCGCGGGCGGTGAACGAGCGAAGCGGCAACCGTGCCGCCTCGTCCCGGGTGAACCAGCGGGCCAGGTCGGTGGGCCGGTCGACCCGGTCGGAGAGCGAGCCGCCCCGGACCGACACCCGGTAGACCAACCGGTCGGTGTGGATGGTGATGCCCCGCTCCGGCAGTGCTCGCATGTCGGCCAGCACGTCGTGCAGGCCGGCGACGGCCACCGACAGGCCGGTCTCGGCGGCGGTCTCGCGGACCACGGTGTGGTGCGGGTCCTCGCCGTGGTCGACCGCCCCGCCGGGCAGGGACCACGTGCCGGGGGTGCCGGAGCGCTCCGATGCGCGGACCAGCAACACTCGGTCTACGGAATCAACACAGACTGCGTATGCCGCGATCCTGCGCAGCGGCTCCAGCATGGTGGTCACGGAGCCAAATTCTCCCCGCCACTGGTTACCGATGCGGAAAAGAGTCGGATTCCTGACTGATCACTCGCCCCTGAGAGCTGGTTCAGGGTAGGGATCCGGGCGGTCACCGAGGTCGATACGCTGCGCGACGGGGACCGTGGAGACATGACGTCCACACCTCACGCTCCGTACCGGCAACTGCGCCGGCCCACCACCGACCGGATGATCGCCGGGGTGGCCAGCGGTCTCGGCCGCTACTTCGCCGTCGACCCCACCCTGGTCCGGGTGGCCTTCGCCGTCGTCACGCTGGTGACCGGCGGGATCGCCGCCCTCGCGTACCCGATCATGTGGTTCCTGATGCCCGAGGAGCCGGCCGGCGCGCCCGCCTGGCCGCACCCGGCGCCCGGCGCGCCGCACGGACCCGCCGGCCCGCCGCCTCCGCCGGCCACCCCGCACCCAGCCTGGCCGTTCCCCGGGCCGACCGGCCCGGGGACGCAGGCCGGACCGCCCGCATCGCCGACCCCGCACCCCGACGCCCCGACCGGCTCGGCGGCAGCCGACGCCGAAGCGGCCCGTCCGGACACCACGCCGGAGACCAGGGCGACGCCGGAGCCGGCGCCACGATCGGCGCCGCAGCCACCGGCGTGAGGCACCGTCAGCGCAGCACGACGCGGTACGGCCTCACTCCCATTCGATGGTGCCCGGGGGCTTGCTGGTGACGTCCAGCACCACCCGGTTGACCTCGGCCACCTCGTTAGTGATCCGGGTGGAGATCCGGGCGATCACGTCGTAGGGCAGGCGCGACCAGTCGGCGGTCATCGCGTCCTCGCTGGAGACCGGGCGCAGCACCACGGGATGCCCGTAGCTGCGCCCGTCACCCTGCACACCGACGCTGCGCACGTCGGCCAGCAGCACCACCGGGAACTGCCAGACACCTCGGTCGAGACCGGCGGCGCTGAGCTCCTGACGGGCGATGAAGTCGGCCCGGCGGAGCACGTCGAGCCGCTCCCGGTCGACCGCGCCGATGATCCGGATGGCCAGGCCGGGGCCGGGGAACGGGTGCCGCCAGACCATCGCCTCGGGCAGCCCGAGCTGGAGGCCGAGCGTACGGACCTCGTCCTTGAACAGCGTGCGCAGCGGCTCGACCAGGGCGAACTTGAGGTCCTCGGGCAGCCCGCCGACGTTGTGGTGGCTCTTGATGTTCGCGGTGCCGGTGCCGCCGCCGGACTCGACCACGTCCGGGTAGAGGGTGCCCTGCACCAGGAACTCGACGTCGCCGTGCGAGGCGATCTCCCGGGCGGCGGCCTCGAAGACCCGGATGAACTCCCGGCCGATGATCTTGCGCTTCTGCTCCGGGTCGGTCACCCCGGCCAGCGCGCCGAGGAACCGGTCGGCCGCGTCGACCACCTTCAGCTTGATGCCGGTCGCCGCGACGTAGTCCTTCTCCACCTGCTCGGCCTCGCCCGCCCGCAGCAGCCCGTGGTCGACGAAGACGCAGGTGAGCTGATTGCCGACGGCCTTGTGCACAAGCGCGGCGGCGACCGCCGAGTCCACCCCGCCGCTGAGACCGCAGATGACCTCCTTGTCGCCGACCTGCTCGCGGATCCGGGCCACCTGCTCGTCGATGATGTTCTCGGCCGTCCAGGTCGGCTCGATCCCGGCGATCTCGTAGAGGAAGCGGGTGAGCATCTCCTGCCCGTGCGCTGTGTGCCCCACCTCTGGGTGGAACTGCACGCCGGCCCGCCGACCGAGCACGTCCTCGAACGCGGCGACCGGCGCGCCGGCCGACTCGGCGGTCACCGTGAAGCCCTCCGGCGCCTCGGTCACGCAGTCTCCGTGGCTCATCCAGACCGGCAGGTCGGCCGGCAGGTCACGCAGGAGTACGCCCGGGTCGAGCAGACGGGGCCGCAGCGGGGTGCCGCCGTACTCGCGGCTACCGGTGCGCGCCACCGTGCCGCCGAGGGAACGGGCCATCGCCTGGAACCCGTAGCAGATGCCGAAGACCGGCACGCCCGCGGTGAACAGCCCGTCGTCGACCTGTGGGGCGCCCGGCTCGTAGACGCTGGCCGGCCCGCCGGAGAGGATGATCGCGGCGGGATCGCGGGCCAGCATCTCGGCCACGGGCATGGTGTGCGGAACGATCTCGGAATAGACCTTCGCCTCACGCACCCGACGCGCGATCAGCTGAGCATACTGGGCTCCGAAATCGACCACGAGGACAGGACGCGGCAGGCTCATAGCCGGCAATCCTACCCAGCGTGACGCCCCTCCCCGCCCCCACCACCCCCACCGACCCTCCCCGCCGATCTTGCACTTTCGGCCGCCGTTATGCCCGTTGTGCGGTGCTATGCGGTGACACAAAGTGCAAGATCGCGG
>NZ_JAGPXT010000054.1 GCF_018070465.1 Micromonospora sp. C95 | reverse complement strand
CCCCCCACCCCCGCCCGCGCGATCTTGCACTTTCTGTCCCCGCATAAGGGGCATAGGGCACGTATCGACGACCGAAACTGCAAGATCGCGGGGGTGGGGTGGGGGTGGGGGTTAGGTGGGTTTTTGGGCTACCAGGACGTCGCGGAGGATGGCTTGGTCGACGCGGTGGGTCAGGGTGCGCCAGGGGCCGGTGTCCAGGACGGTGAGGCCGGCGGCGGCCAGGCACTCAGCGGCGGCCTCGCGGCGGGCGACGTTCGTGTTCCAGGAGATGCCCAGCGCGCCGCCGGGGCGCAGCACCCGCGCCCACCCGGGCACGGCGGCGGTGAGCAGCGCGAGCGGGTCACGGGCCAGGCCGGTCTCGGCGGTACGGCTGCCGTGCTGCACCCCGTACGGCGCATCGGCCACCACCACGTCGATCGTCTCCGGGCGGAAGAACTCACCGACCCGGGTCGTGTCGGCGTTCACCACGTCAACCGACTGCACGTCGCCGGCCTTGTGCGCCTCCTTCGAGGCGGCCAGTTCCACCCGCAGCCGCCGGCCGACCACCTTGCGCTCCCGGCGGATCGGCCCGGACTCCAGCACCCGGTGCTTGATCCGCTTGCGCTTGAGCCAGGTGCCGAGAAACGTCTGGTACGCCTCGAAGTCCTTGCTGTCGCGGTCCAGGCCGGCGGCGTCGAAGCCGTACATCATCGCCTGGTTGAGCGTGGTGCCCCGGCCGCACAGCGGGTCGAGCACCCGGAACCGTCGGGTCAGCAGCTCGCCGGCCCCGTCCGAGGCGAGCAGGGTCACGTTGAGCAGCAGCTTGGTGAACTGCTCGTTGGTCTTGCCCGGATACTTCTGAATGGTGAGCAGATCGTCGTCGAAACGGTCCAGCCGGGTCACCGGCACCGGCCGCAGCAGGTCCCCGACGAACTCGAAGATCGCGTACGCGCTGGAGAGGTTGCCCAGCAGCGCGGCGTCCCGTTCGCTCAGACCGCCGGCGACCTCGAACGTGACGTAGCGCGCCCCGCCGATGGTCGCGGTCCCCACCGCACCGATCCGCCCATCGAGCACCGCGTCGCCGAAGATCTCCAGTTCCGCCCGCATCAGCTCCACCGCTGCCCCCGAGTACACCCGGTTGCTCGACGGCAGACTCAACACCCCATACCTCGCCATGATCAAAGCAGTATGGCAGAGGACAGATCTCCGCAGAGCTACGCAAGCAATTCCGGCGCCGGTGGACGTGGTGTAGGTTCCAGCGGATGCATCGGCTGCGACACCGCCGCCAGCGCGTATGACTCCTTGGCACCGAAGCCGATGACGAATGCAGCTTCGCAGGTCATCGCGATCGTTTCCTCATCCGCACCGGCGGAGTTCCAGCAGAACCACCATCCTGCTGTCTCATCGAGATACGTGGGTGGATCGGTCGGCTCGAAGCCAAGCTCATCCAGGGACACCACCGCCTGACCTGCCCGTCGCGAGTTCAATGCCCCGACGCCGATGTGCACCCAGACCCGCTGACGGTCCCTGGCCAGCAGCGTCATGGTGACCGCCGGCAGGCGCGGATCACACAGTCGTACCCAACTGCCGTGCCCCAGCCGCAGCCAAGCGAGCCAAAACGCGATGAACTCGATCCGGGCTTCGCTCGTAACAGGCCGCAGGGCGTCTAGGACAATCGGCCAGAGCTCGGCCGCATCCTGGTTGTTCAACAATCTGCGCTCGTGCGTGTTCAGCCCACCACGCCCTCGCCCACCGGCAGGCCGGTGTCGTTCCGCCTGACCAAGAAGCAGCGCGGCATAGCCTCTTGCCAGCGAGTCGCCAGACTCTCCAATGGACAACCAGTGCCCTAGTCCGTGGTCGCCCTGGCGGCTCGCGGACTGTCCGTAGCCTAACGCGAGGCGGAGCCATTCCTCGTCTCCAGGGCCTGCCACAGACAGTACTTCGCCAAAAACCTGGGCCGCCTCGACGGGTTGCCGCTCATCGAAGAGAAGCCAGCCAAGTCGCAACGCAGCTTGGACACGGACGTCGGCGTACCGGGTGCTGATCGCGTTCCGGTAGTCGGCCATCGCCGATTCCAGCGCACCAGCAAGTTCACGGATGACACCACGGTGAAGACGGCCGAGGGCGGCGACGCGGTCGTCGCCCTGCCTGACCACCAGATCCAGCAATGAACCGGCACGCTCGTAGTTGTTCTGCTCGTTTCTCAGCAGCACCGCCAGCACGAGCCGGGCTGCTGGCCGAAGATCGGGAGGGCCCTCCGTGCCGAGCAGTTCCAACAGCTGTTGCGCACGACTGATGTCGCCGTCGCGCCAGTGGCCGACCGCACAGCCGAGCGGATCCTCGATCGGCAGCTCGACATTAAGCAGAATCTGTTCCGTTTCCTCCCAATCCTTCGATGTACGTGCCAGGAGAGTCCCGCGCCAGTCTCCGCCCATGGCCGGAGCAACCTCGCGCACGATCGAGGCGGCAGCTGCTTGATCTCGGGCAGCGACGAGGTACAGGAAGACGACAGCATGACTCCATGCGCCCACCTCAAGCAAAGCGGCCATGATTCCGAACAGCCTTTGTGTAGGCTGAAGTGAAAGTGGCTCGAAGAATGCGCGCAGGCGCGTCAGTGGTGCGTCCGCATGCCGCAAACCGGCCAGCGTGGAAGGCCAACGGGCACCGGGCTGGGCTGCCGATTCCAGCACTCGGACGCCCGAAACCGAACTGCTCTCTATCGATCCGAGTAGCTCAGCCAGTTCGAGTGCACTCCTAGTACGACCAGCCTCGGCCAGCAGGTTGGCAGCGTCTAGTGGGCGGCCGATATCGCGGAGTCCGTCAGCCAGCACGAGCATCGACTCCACCGGTCGGATTGCGGCCACTTCCCCCAGGAATACCTGCGGGACATCAGCGAGTTTTTCAGCCCAGAAGCGCTCCAACAGGGTGACCAACTGCTCATCGCTGGCCTCACCCATCAGTCGGCGCAGCACGGGCTTAATCTCATCGACCAAGGGAGTGCCGGCGGCCGCAATCACGAAGTTGACTAAATCTGTGAAGTCGGCGAGCCGATGAAGAGCCCTCTGCGCCAAATCCGACGCCGCCCCGGGCAAACCAGCGTCGTGCAGCCCCCGGGCGAGTTGCACCACGTCCGCAGGCTCGGTCCTGACCTCAACCACGGCTTCCAGCAACGGGGCCAGCGTCAAGCGAGGCACGATGAGCGTCGCAATTGCAGTAAGGGCGGCAGTCGGCGCGGCCGCGAGCACCGAGTAGACCACTGCGGCGTCGCCGGCACGGTGCAGGTCGCTGAGGGTGAACAGCAACGCCGCGACGTCGGCACCACGACGGGTAGCTACGGTTCGCAGGATTCGGTCGGCGTGCTCGTGGTCACCGCCCAATCGAAGGCGTTCGACGATCGAGGCCACGGCCTGGTCGTCCCGGGTATGCGCGATGGCATCGAGCAGACCCGGCACGGCCCCAGGGTCACGCTCCGACATCTCGCCGACGGCAGCAACCAGTTGCGCAGGGGCCTGCCCGATGAGTGCGTCGAATTCGACCGACCGTTGATCTGGCCGCTTACCAGGGCGTCCGTAGCGGTTGCGTACGAAGGGTAGGGCGCCACCGCTGTTACGAGCACGTTGCTGGGGTACAGGACGCCCCTTTGCCTCCAATCCACGCCGCACGTACCAATAGAGGGTTTCGAGGTCAACGTGCTCAGCCGCATCGGGAATGCCCAGTGTGAGAGCAGCGATGATCTCGCCGGTGAAGGCCGTGAACTCTTCTCCAATCGGCGCGAGGGCCAGCTTGGTTTCGGCCGATGCAGTGATCAAATAGGTGCCTTCGATTCTCGCCTGGTCGGCCATCTCCACCGACCCGCTCATCCCACCCAGCATCGCTTGGCCGCTGTAGCAGCAGTCGAGCATGACGACCTTGGAGGCACAGACCGCGGTGTCAATCACCTCCCGACGGAGATCGTCGTAGCGAACCGCCCGGAATAGGCGGTTGGCATTCGCTTTCCTCAGGGCCAGATAGAGGTCCGACGTCCGCTCCTCAAGCAACCCGTGGCCAGCGAAGTAGACGACGAGTGATTCTTCCGCCTCGGACGACGCCTGATGCACCGCCTCCAGCACAACTTCGGCACTCTCCGGGTCGATCAGGACCGTGCAGTTGTCGGGCGGAAGGCCCCAGACCTCCGGATCGGCAAGCAGGTCCGCCAGGCGGCGCACGTTGCGTTCGACGGCCGGCAGCGGCTCAAGCGCCGTGTAGTTGGCGCAGCCGACCAACACAGCGCGTGAGCCATGCGGATCGGGCAGTGTCACTGGCCGGCCAGCTCTGCGGACTCGCCAGAAGGCGCGTCAGCATCCGAGCCCAACAACTTCACAACCCGGGCAATCGTCTCGGGCGAGGCGTCGACGATGACCACGCTTCCCTTGCCGGTGCTGATGCGCAGTTCTTGTGGCCGGCGTCGAGAGTCACGCCAAGCGGAGAAGCTCATCAGCAGCGTCGGGATCGCGACGGCATGGGTCAGTACCACGTCAACGACGTCGAGTCCCCCCATGGCCCCGTCAGGTTGGTTGGCGCGGACCGTTATCGCTGCGGCGCGGCGTACATCCGGATCGCGCTTGTACCAACTCGCGAGTGAGCTAGCTTCGATGCCAGAGGCATCATCGGTTAGCGTCAGAGAGAGCCGCATGGGTTCACCTTCCTACCGATTCAGCACGTCGCGATCGTGCGGATCCTAAAAGGATCTGAGCCGGTTTGCGATCCGCCAGTGCGCCGTCCGTCCGTTACGGGGCCTAGTTCGGACGTAACAGCGCCGGTGGCGACGTCGGTTAGAAGGCGTCAATTGTCTGTACGTCCATAAGCGGGCAGTTGACGGAAATCCGTCAGTAGGATCGTCTCGACCGCGGTGACGCCCCCCGGGTGCCATACCCGGGGGGCGTCGCACATGCTGTCAGACACCCCAGCTTCTTGGATGTCAAGCTGCGGCGGGTTGGGTGCGGTGTGACCAGGCGGTTGTCTGGTCGTAGTGGGTGGTGTTCTTGAGGCAGCCGTGGAGGATGCCGACGAGGCGGTTGC
>NZ_JAGPXT010000053.1 GCF_018070465.1 Micromonospora sp. C95 | reverse complement strand
CACCCGGACGCGCCGCACCCCGCCCCGCGCGGGGGGGGGCCGCCCACCGTTGACTGCCCAGGCGGGTCTCCAACCCGTCAGCGCCGCGTCGCGAACACCACGCCGGTCAGGCAGAGCGCCCCGCCCAGCAGGGCCAGCGGTGCCGGTACCTCGCCCAGCATCGTCCAGGACAGCAGGACGGTGACCGGCGGGACCAGGTAGGTGGCCGCGGTGGTGCGCCCCGCCGTCCAGCGAGACAGCACGTAACCCCAGGTCAGGAAGCCGATCGCGGTCGGAAACACGCCCAGGAACAGCACGCCGACGGTGGCCGGCAGCGGGGCCGCGGCGAGTTCTGTCAGCAGCGCGGGGGCGAACGGCAGCAGGGCCACCGTCCCGGCCAGCGCGCCGAGCCAGGTCATCGTCGGCGCGGCCATCCGCGCCAGCAGACGCTTCTGCAGCAGTACGGCGAAGGCGTACAGCAGGGCGGAGAGCACCGCCAGCGCGACGCCGACCTTGTCGACGTGCCCGGTGAAGCCACTGGCCGCGATCAGGGCCACGCCCACGAAGGCGACCGTCACCCCGACACCGAGCCGGCCGGTGAGCCGCTCACCCAGCACGAGCACCGCGGCCACCGCGACCAGGATGGGGGCGACCGCGACCAGCAGGGCCGCCGTCCCGGCGTCGACCAGCCGTTCGGCGGCGTTGAGCGCGACGTTGTACCCGCCGAACCAGGCCACCCCCCAGACCACGACGAGTCCCAGGGTGCCACCGCTGGGCAGGACGCCCGGTCGCGGCGCGACTCGCGGCGCTCGGGCGCGGCGGCCGGCGGTGAACGCGACGAACACGCTCAACGCGGCGGACGCCGCCACCATGCGGCCCAGCGCCATGGCGCCGGGGGAGTAGTCGTGCCCGGCGAACCGGATGCCCACGAACGCCGAGGCCCACAGCAGCACCGTGGTTCCGGCGGCGGCGACGATCGGCCAGGACCGGGGCCGGTCCTCCGGAGGGATGTACGCGGGGACGGCCCGGATCGGGGCGGCGGGCTCGGTCATCGACGGGCTGGTCATGAGCTGATTCTCGGCCGCCCGACGATTCAGCACCAGCGACTGTTCCTTCACAACGATTAAGTCGCGCTTTATCGTTGGGTGGTGCTCGACGTTCACCGCCTCCGGGTCTTCCGTTCCGTCGTGGCGTCCGGTTCGGTCCAGGCCGCCGCCACCAACCTCGGCTACACGCCCTCCGCCGTCAGTCAGCACCTCACCGCCCTGCAACGCGAGACGGGTCTCACCCTGCTCGCCCGTGCGGGGCGCGGGCTGCGGCCCACGGCCGCCGGGCACGCCCTCGCCGCCGAAGCCGACCGGGTGCTCGCCCGGGTCGGTGCGGCCGAGTCGCTCATCGCGGACCTGCGTACCGGCCGCACCGGTGCCCTGTCCATCGCGTACTTCGCGTCGGTGGGCGCGGCGTGGATGCCGCACGTGGTGCGGTCCATCCTCACCGAACTGCCCGGTGTACGGCTCGACCTGCAACTACGCGAACACGTCCCGGACAGCCGGGAGGAGCGCGCCGACGTGCAGGTGGTCGTGGCGGGCAGCGGCTTCGATCCCGGTTCGGGCTTCACCACCCACCACCTCCTCGACGACCCGTACGTCGCCGTGGTGCCCACCGGGCACCGCCTCGCCGACCGGACGGAGACCGACCTGGTCGACCTCGCCGAGGAGCGCTGGGTCGACAACGACTTCGCCCGGGGCTGGTGCCGCGCCAACCTCCTCGAAGCCTGCACCGCCGCCGGTTTCCGCCCGGCCTTTCGGGTGGAGGCGCACGACTACCGCACCGCACTCGCCTTCGTCGCCGCCGGCATCGGCCTCACGGTGCTCCCCGCGCTCGGCGCGGCACACCTGCCCGACGGTGTGACCTGTGTGCGGCTGCTCCGGCCGACGCCGACCCGGTCGATCCACGTGGTGGTGCACGACGCCGTCGAGCACACCCCGGCGGCCCGGATGGCGGTCGCCGCCCTGCGCGACGCCGCCCACTTCGCCCCCACCGCACCGCCAGTGATCAAGCGTTGGGTGACACCGGACAGAGAAGGGTAATTCCGGCATCCCGGGTGCACGAACTGCATGATCGCAGCAAATCGAAGATGGGGTGAACCAAGGGAGGGTCGCCTACGTCAGGTGGGTACGCCCTTCATCTAGGAGTCGCCATGTCAACGAGTCCCATGGGTCCGTCCCCGTCCGCATACATGACGACGGCACGTGTGGACGTTCCGCTGCGGGACATCAGGATGCGGATCCTCCGTGCGCTGGAGCAAGAGTGGTACAGAGCGAATCAGGCCGGGCACAGTACGGGCGACTACAGTCGACGCAATCTCATCAAGGCTCTCGACGAGCGGGTGAGGAAATGGGAGCCGGCGGCGCCTACCGGTGGGCCGGCGCACGGCGGCAAGGCGGGGAAGGGCTCCCCGGGCCGGCCGCCTGCCGTGGAGCGGGCGGATCGACTGATGCAGATGCTCGCCGAGATCCCGGAACTCGACAACATCCTCAGCTCAACCGAGTTGGTGCAGCAGGTTCTGCAGGAGGCCAGGAGGGAGCACGAGCGGATGAACGAGAGCCGTTCGTCCAGTCGCTCGCGGAATCCCTTCTCGGCGATCGCCAGGATGCGGTCGACGCGAGCCGAGATCTTTCCCCGGAGCCGGACGTCAGCCTCGCCTGATGGGTCGGGTCCGCAAGCCCCCCGTAAGATCGCCAAACGCAGGTGACGTGAGGCCCTCGACCGCCGGGCACCCGCGCGCGACGGTGACGGAGGCACCCGCCACCGTTCCCGGCCGGGGCACCCGGGCCTACCGGTGCAGCTGCCGTTTCCAGTCGGCCGGCACCCGGTCGGCCGGAGCCGGTGCGCCCTGCTCCAGGGGCCGGTGCACCGGTGCCGCAAGCGGCGGCCCCTGTTCGTGCAGCACCTGCTCGGCGTAGTCCCAGAACCACTCCTCGCCCGGCTCGAAACTGCGGACGAAGCGGTGCCCGGTCGCGGCGTGGTGGGCGCTGGCGTGCTGGTTGGGCGAGGAGTCACAGCACCCGATGTGGCCGCACTGGCCGCACCGCCGGAGATGGAACCACCAGCTCGGGGGGTCGGCCGTCGTACAGTCGGCGCAGCCCGGGCCGCTCGGCGGCACCTCGGGGTCGATGCCCTCCATCGCGTTTCCTCTCGACTGAACGGGTCTGCCACGGCTCGGCCGGGGCGGGCCACAACGGTCCTGCAACCCTAACCCGGTCCGGACGGCAGGGCGTGCGCCGACCGATACTTCATGATCAATTTCTGGTCGGGGGGTCGGTTCCGTTCCAGATGCGGCAGAGCGGGTAATCGCCTGCGCTTGCCAGCCCAGGACAGGAGGACCGCAATGACCAGGATCGGCATCATCATCGGCAGCACCCGGCCGGGGAGGCACGGCGAGACGGTGGCCCGCTGGGTGTACGACATCGCCGCGCAGCGGGTAGACGCCGAGTACGAACTCGTGGATCTCCTGGACTTCCACCTGCCGCACCTCGATGAGATGACGCCCCCGTCGCTCGGGCAGTACACGCAGCCGCACACGCTGCGCTGGGCCGAGAAGATCGCATCGTTCGACGGGTACGTCTTCGTGACGCCGGAGTACAACCACTCCACGTCCGGGGCGTTGAAGAACGCCATCGACTTCCTCTACGCCGAGTGGAACAACAAGGCGGCCGGGTTCGTCAGCTACGGCAGCGTCGGTGGCGCCCGCGCCGTGGAGCATCTGCGGCTGGTGGTGGCCGAGTTGCAGATCGCGGACGTACGGGCGCAGGTGGCGCTGTCCCTGTTCACCGATTTCGAGAACTTCACCGCCTTCCAGCCCGGGCCGCACCAGGAGGGTTCGGTGAACATGATGCTCGACCAACTGGTGGCCTGGAGTGGCGCGCTCGCGAGTCTGCGGGCCGGTACGACCATGTCGACACCCCAGTCCTCGGGATAGCGCCGCCGCAGCTCGGTCCGCTTTACGGTTGTCGGGCGGCCCGCCACTCTTCGTGGGTGATCGCGTACTCGACCTCGCCGTGTTCCGTCCCGGGCAGCGGATCGTCCCAGGACGGGAAGAAGGTGCGGACATGGCGCAGGCCGACGGACTCCATCACCCGGCGGGACCCGGTGTTGACGGTCATGGTCTGCGCGATGACCCGGCGCTGGCCGACCGTGTCGAAGGCGTGCCGCAGCAGTTCCCGGGAAGCCTCGCTGGCCAGGCCCTTGCGCCAGTGCCGGCGCAGCAGACGGTAGCCGAGGTCGGAGACCGTCGGGTCGTCCGGCTGGTCGGGGCCGTGCGCTGGCGGGAGCATCATCAGCCCGACGAACTCGCCGTCCTCCTCGGTCTGCGGCGGCGTCGAACCGCGCGCCCCGCCGTCGGTGCCGAACGCCATCCAGTAGCCCAGCCCGTCCACCTTGTCAGCCAGCGCCATCCGGCTCGCGTGCGAGGTGAGCACCTCGTCCCTGGTCCGGGCCCGCCCGTGGAGGTAGCGCAGCACCTCCGGGTCGGAGTCCAGCTCGACCTCCAGGTCGAGGTGCCGGTCGGCGAGCGGGACCAGCAGCAGACGATCGGTACGCAGAATCGGTTGCGGCATCGGGACACGATCGCATGTCACCGGCACGATGGACGGCGAGGGATGGCAGCGGGCGACGGCAGAACAGACAGCACCGGTAGCACAGCACGGCGCGCCCGGCCGAGGGCCGGGCGCGCCGTGGCGATGTCCGCCAATCAGATGATGCTGTTGAAGTTGTTCCAGCCGCTGCCGATCTGCCGAGGGGGCTGGCTGTACGGGATGCCGTCGTCGCGGACGAAGTTGTTCGAGTAGAGCAGCAGTGTGCCGTCTGGCTTGCGGGCCACGAGGTCGGTGAAGCCGTCTCCGGTGACGTCGGCGCCGATGATGGTGTCGAGGTTGTTCCAGCCGCTGCCGATCTGCCGAGGGGGCTGGCTGTACGGGATGCCGTCGTCGCGGACGAAGTTGTTCGAGTAGAGCAGCAGTGTGCCGTCTGGCTTGCGGGCCACGAGGTCGGTGAAGCCG
>NZ_JAGPXT010000052.1 GCF_018070465.1 Micromonospora sp. C95 | reverse complement strand
TTTTTGTTGCTGGGATGGATTTTTCGACAGGTTTTTGTTGGAGAGTTTGATCCTGGCTCAGGACGAACGCTGGCGGCGTGCTTAACACATGCAAGTCGAGCGGAAAGGCCCTTCGGGGTACTCGAGCGGCGAACGGGTGAGTAACACGTGAGCAACCTGCCCTAGGCTTTGGGATAACCCCGGGAAACCGGGGCTAATACCGGATATTCACTTGCGGACGCATGTTTGTGGGTGGAAAGTTTTTCGGCTTGGGATGGGCTCGCGGCCTATCAGCTTGTTGGTGGGGTGATGGCCTACCAAGGCGACGACGGGTAGCCGGCCTGAGAGGGCGACCGGCCACACTGGGACTGAGACACGGCCCAGACTCCTACGGGAGGCAGCAGTGGGGAATATTGCACAATGGGCGGAAGCCTGATGCAGCGACGCCGCGTGAGGGATGACGGCCTTCGGGTTGTAAACCTCTTTCAGCAGGGACGAAGCGTGAGTGACGGTACCTGCAGAAGAAGCGCCGGCCAACTACGTGCCAGCAGCCGCGGTAAGACGTAGGGCGCGAGCGTTGTCCGGATTTATTGGGCGTAAAGAGCTCGTAGGCGGCTTGTCGCGTCGACTGTGAAAACCCGTGGCTCAACTGCGGGCCTGCAGTCGATACGGGCAGGCTAGAGTTCGGTAGGGGAGACTGGAATTCCTGGTGTAGCGGTGAAATGCGCAGATATCAGGAGGAACACCGGTGGCGAAGGCGGGTCTCTGGGCCGATACTGACGCTGAGGAGCGAAAGCGTGGGGAGCGAACAGGATTAGATACCCTGGTAGTCCACGCTGTAAACGTTGGGCGCTAGGTGTGGGGGGCCTCTCCGGTTCTCTGTGCCGCAGCTAACGCATTAAGCGCCCCGCCTGGGGAGTACGGCCGCAAGGCTAAAACTCAAAGGAATTGACGGGGGCCCGCACAAGCGGCGGAGCATGCGGATTAATTCGATGCAACGCGAAGAACCTTACCTGGGTTTGACATCGCCGGAAATCTCGCAGAGATGCGGGGTCCTTCGGGGCCGGTGACAGGTGGTGCATGGCTGTCGTCAGCTCGTGTCGTGAGATGTTGGGTTAAGTCCCGCAACGAGCGCAACCCTCGTCCCATGTTGCCAGCAATTCGGTTGGGGACTCATGGGAGACTGCCGGGGTCAACTCGGAGGAAGGTGGGGATGACGTCAAGTCATCATGCCCCTTATGTCCAGGGCTTCACGCATGCTACAATGGCCGGTACAATGGGCTGCGATACCGTGAGGTGGAGCGAATCCCAAAAAGCCGGTCTCAGTTCGGATCGGGGTCTGCAACTCGACCCCGTGAAGTCGGAGTCGCTAGTAATCGCAGATCAGCAACGCTGCGGTGAATACGTTCCCGGGCCTTGTACACACCGCCCGTCACGTCACGAAAGTCGGCAACACCCGAAGCCGGTGGCCCAACCCTTGTGGAGGGAGCCGTCGAAGGTGGGGCTGGCGATTGGGACGAAGTCGTAACAAGGTAGCCGTACCGGAAGGTGCGGCTGGATCACCTCCTTTCTAAGGAGCACCATCCAGCGAAGGCTGGTATGGAGCCCGCGGCCTGCGGATGTCGGGTCGGGGTGCTCGATTGGCGGAGACACTGGTGAGTTTTTTCCTGGCAACGGTCGGAGTTTTCCTAGTACAGCCACTGTGGTGGTGGGAACGGGGTTCCGGTGCGGCTGGGGAAGGCGTAGGGCACCCTGTTGGGTCCTGAAGGAACAACCCGTGGTGGTTGATCTTTCAGAGCCTTGGCGATGAGCGTGAGCTTGTCGGGGCGCCAGGCATGGCCTGGCCTCGCATACCGGATGTTGCCCTGGTGGGGTGGTGTTGCTGGTGTGGGGTGGTGGGTTGTGGGTTGGTTGTTTGTTGAGAATTGCACAGTGGACGCGAGCATCTTTGTGGTCAAGTTGTCAAGGGCGAACGGTGGATGCCTTGGCACCAGGAGCCGATGAAGGACGTGGGAGGCCGCGATAGGCCTGGGGGAGCTGTCAACCGAGCTGTGATCCCAGGGTGTCCGAATGGGGTAACCCGGCATCAGTCATGTGGTGTCACCTGCACCTGAACTCATAGGGTGTGTGGAGGGAACGCGGGGAAGTGAAACATCTCAGTACCCGTAGGAAGAGAAAACAATATGTGATTCCGTGAGTAGTGGCGAGCGAAAGCGGATTGAGGCTAAACCGGTTGCGTGTGATACCTGTCAGGGGTTGCGTGGTCGGGGTTGTGGGACCTCATGTGGTGGGCTGACAACCATCAAAGGAGTTATAAAGCCAGTTGTTAGCTGAATGGTCTGGAAAGGCTGACCGTAGACGGTGATAGTCCGGTAGGTTAAAGCAGCTGGTCTTCTGTGGGTGTTCCCGAGTAGCGGCGGACTCCTGAAATCTGCCGTGAATCTGCCAGGACCACCTGGTAAGCCTAAATACTTCCTGGTGACCGATAGCGGACGAGTACCGTGAGGGAATGGTGAAAAGTACCCCGGGAGGGGAGTGAAATAGTACCTGAAACCGTTCGCCTACAATCCGTCGGAGCCTTGCGGGGTGACGGCGTGCCTTTTGAAGAATGAGCCTGCGAGTTAGTGGCATGTGGCGAGGTTAACCCGTGTGGGGGAGCCGTAGCGAAAGCGAGTCTGAAGAGGGCGTTTGAGTCGCATGTTCTAGACCCGAAGCGGAGTGATCTAGCCATGGGCAGGCTGAAGCGCGGGTAAGACCGTGTGGAGGGCCGAACCCACCAACGTTGAAAAGTTGGGGGATGACCTGTGGTTAGGGGTGAAAGGCCAATCAAACTCCGTGATAGCTGGTTCTCCCCGAAATGCATTTAGGTGCAGCGTCGCGTGTTTCTTGCCGGAGGTAGAGCACTGGATGGTCTAGGGGGCCTACAAGCTTACCGAAATCAGCCAAACTCCGAATGCCGGTAAGTGAGAGCGCGGCAGTGAGACTGCGGGGGATAAGCTTCGTAGTCGAGAGGGAAACAGCCCAGATCACCAGCTAAGGCCCCTAAGCGTGTGCTAAGTGGAAAAGGATGTGGGGTCGCATAGACAACCAGGAGGTTGGCTTAGAAGCAGCCACCCTTTAAAGAGTGCGTAATAGCTCACTGGTCAAGTGGTTCCGCGCCGACAATGTAGCGGGGCTCAAGCACACCGCCGAAGCTGTGGCACTCACACTATGACTTCGCATCACTCTTCGGGGTGGTGTGCAGGTGTGTGGGTGGGTAGGGGAGCGTCGTGCCGGGGGTGAAGCAGCGGGGTGACCTAGTTGTGGACGCGGCACGAGTGAGAATGCAGGCATGAGTAGCGAAAGAAGGGTGAGAAACCCTTCCGCCGGATGACCAAGGGTTCCAGGGCCAGGTTAATCCGCCCTGGGTGAGTCGGGACCTAAGGCGAGGCCGAGAGGCGTAGTCGATGGACAACGGGTTGATATTCCCGTACCCGCGAAGGAGCGCCCGTGATGAACCTCGTTGTGCTAACCACCCGAGCTGCCGGAGACCTTCGGGTCGATGGTGGGGAGCGTGGGAACCTGGCGGGTAGTAGTCAAGCGATGGGGTGACGCAGGAAGGTAGCTGAGCCCGGCCGGTGGTTGTGCCGGGGTAAGCGTGTAGGCCGCACCATAGGCAAATCCGTGGTGCACAGGGCTGAGACGTGATGCCGAGCCGATTCAGGTGAAGTCAGTGATCCTATGCTGCCGAGAAAAGCCTCTAGCGAGTTCTGAGCGGCCCGTACCCCAAACCGACACAGGTGGTCAGGTAGAGAATACCGAGGCGATCGGGCGAACTGTGGTTAAGGAACTCGGCAAATTGCCCCCGTAACTTAGGGAGAAGGGGGGCCGGAGACGTGAAGCCCCGCGCGGGTGGAGCGTTGTATGGCCGCAGAGAGCAGGGGGAAGCGACTGTTTACTAAAAACACAGGTCCATGCGAAGAAGTAATTCGATGTATATGGACTGACGCCTGCCCGGTGCTGGAACGTTAAGGGGACCTGTTAGCTCTTCGGGGCGAAGCGGAGAACTTAAGCGCCAGTAAACGGCGGTGGTAACTATAACCATCCTAAGGTAGCGAAATTCCTTGTCGGGTAAGTTCCGACCTGCACGAATGGCGTAACGACTTCCCCACTGTCTCAACCACAGGCCCGGCGAAATTGCAGTACGAGTAAAGATGCTCGTTACGCGCGGCAGGACGGAAAGACCCCGGGACCTTTACTATAGCTTGACATTGGTATTTGAGTCGGCTTGTGTAGGATAGGTGGGAGCCGGTGAAGCTCATACGCCAGTATGGGTGGAGGCAATCTTGAAATACCACTCTGGTTGATTCGGGTATCTAACTTCGGACCGTTATCCGGTTCAGGGACAGTGTCTGGTGGGTAGTTTAACTGGGGCGGTTGCCTCCTAAAGGGTAACGGAGGCGCCCAAAGGTTCCCTCAGCCTGGTTGGCAATCAGGTGTTGAGTGCAAGTGCACAAGGGAGCTTGACTGTGAGACTGACGGGTCGAGCAGGGACGAAAGTCGGGACTAGTGATCCGGCACTTGCGTGTGGAAGCGGTGTCGCTCAACGGATAAAAGGTACCCCGGGGATAACAGGCTGATCTTCCCCAAGAGTCCATATCGACGGGATGGTTTGGCACCTCGATGTCGGCTCGTCGCATCCTGGGGCTGTAGCAGGTCCCAAGGGTTGGGCTGTTCGCCCATTAAAGCGGTACGCGAGCTGGGTTTAGAACGTCGTGAGACAGTTCGGTCCCTATCCGCCGTGCGCGTAGGATACTTGAGAAGGGCTGTCCCTAGTACGAGAGGACCGGGACGGACGAACCTCTGGTGTGCCAGTTGTCCCGCCAGGGGCACGGCTGGTTAGCTACGTTCGGAAGGGATAACCGCTGAAAGCATCTAAGCGGGAAGCCTGCTTCAAGATGAGGTATCCCACCCTGGTGACAGGGGTAAGGCCCCCAGCTAGACGACTGGGTTGATAGGCCGGAAATGTAAGCCCGGTAACGGGTTCAGTTGACCGGTACTAATAGGCCGAGGACTTGACTACAACGATCGCTCGCGTCCACTGTGTAACTCACAACAAACAAACAAACACCCCAGCGAATGTGTTGGTGTTGGTGTTGTTTGACATGTTGATAAGGTTACGGCGGTCATGGCGGAGGGGAAACGCCCGGTCTCATTCCGAACCCGGAAGCTAAGCCCTCCAGCGCCGATGGTACTGCACCCGGGAGGGTGTGGGAGAGTAGGACACCGCCGGACACAC
>NZ_JAGPXT010000051.1 GCF_018070465.1 Micromonospora sp. C95 | reverse complement strand
AGCCAGGCCGACCTCGACGCCGTCGCCGACGAACTGAACACCCGTCCCCGTCAAACCCTAGGTTGGGCCACTCCCAGTGAGAAAATGGCCCAACTACTCGGTGTTGCAACCGCCGCTTGAATCCGCCCCATGAACGGGAAATGTCCAAGATCGGCGGCTTGGCGCCAGATCGCCGCTTCGGCGAGGCCGCCTGACCTCCCGCCCCTGAGCACCGAGGGGCACCCCTCAGGCGGGCCGGACAAACCCTGAACTCCGATCGCTTCCCGCAGAGCACACCCTTTCTCCAGTTGACGCTTGATAAAGCGAATGATTGAGTAAGCGCCATGGGAACCACCATCGAGGATCAGCGGCTTGACGCCCTGTTCACCGCCCTCAGCGACCGCACCAGGCGCGACATCGTGGCCCGGCTCAGCGCGGGCGAGGCGACCGTCAAGGAGCTGGCGGAGCGGTACGAGATGAGCATGCAGGCCGTGTCACAGCACATCGGGGTCCTTGAGCGATCCGGCCTGGTCAGCCGCGGCCGGCACCGGCAGACCCGGCCGTGCCGGCTCGAACCGGCGGCCCTGACGGTGGCCGTCTCGTGGATCGAGCAGAGCCGACGTACCTGGTCGGCACGAATGGACCGGCTGGAAACCCGCCTCGACGATCTGCAACAGGGTGAGGGCCGGTGAACGACGAGTTCGTCTACCGGCGGGTGCTGCGGGCGCCACGCGAGCTGGTGTGGCGCTGCCTCACCGAGCCCGCCGAACTCGCACGGTTCTTGGGCCCGCACGGGATGGACACCCCGATCGACGGCATCGTCGTCGAACTCCGGCCCGGGGGTCGCTTCGAGACCCTGATGATCGGCGCATCCGGCAGTCACCGGATGGTCGCCACGTTCACCGAGGTCCTGCCGCCCGAACGCCTGGCCTGGATCGAGCCGGCCAGCGGGCTGCACACCACGAGCACACTCGACGACCTCGGCGACGGCACCACATCCGTCGTCATCCATCAACGGCACGTGCCTGAGGCGATGCGTCGGCCCGAGGCGCGAGCCGGCTTCCTCACCTCCCTCGACAAGCTTGAGAAACACCTCGCTCACCTCATCCAGGGAGACCGATCATGACCGATCCGCAGGCCTGGGTGGCACCGACCTACGAGCGACTCGCCGATCTTCTCGCCGCCGCAACCGTCGCGACCTGGGACGCGCCCTCGCTGTGCGAGAAGTGGCTCGTACGCCACGTCATCGCGCACGTGACGATGCCGGTGCGGCTGACCCCCGAGCAGTTCGGCGCCGAGCTGGCGGCAGCCGGCGGTGACTTCACCGTGCTCTCCGACACCGTGGCGACGCGGGACGCCGCGCTGCCGCTCGCCGACCTCCTCAATCAACTTCGATCGCCGGAACTGCATGCGTGGCAACCACCGGGCGGTGGCGCGACCGGTGCACTGAGCCACGCGGTCATCCACTCCCTCGATGTGACGATCGCACTCGGCCGCCCCGCGGTCGCGCCACCAGAGGCGGTGACCACCGTCCTCGACCATCTCGCCGCCACCAACGGCACCCTGTTCGGGGTGGATGTGACAGGCGTCCGGCTGGAGGCCACCGACACCGCCTGGCACACGGGACACGGCCAACTCGTCCGCGCCGGGAGTGGGGCGCTGGTGGCGCTCCTGAGCGGTCGCGCGCTGCCCGACGGACCTCGCCTTCCCCGCAGCTGACCGCGCGCCGGTCGATGCCCGGCAGGGCGGCTACCGGGCGGGGCGGATCAGGAAGGTGGCCGTCGAGGGTGCGGCACCGTCACCGATCGGGGAGCTCCGCACCTGCTTGCGCCCGTGGTGGCTCAGGTACCGATCCGGGTAGCTCCCGGTCCGGCTTACTCATGGGACCGGGCGGATCTGGGTGGCGCCGCGCCAGCAGCCGGTACGGCCCACGGCGGAGCGCCACCCCGCCCCGGACAGCCGCACCTGCCCGTAGACGCAGCTCCTGGTGCTCGTCAGCAGGTTGCCGAAGGTGGAGATGCCGCCGTAGTCCATGGCGAAGTCCGCAATCCGGGTCGGCTGGTCACCGTCGATCACGGTGAGCTGGATGCTGGCCGGCCGGGGTACGGCGTCCGCACCACCGGGCACCGGCATGAACCGCGGCCAACTCGCCCCGCAGGCGGGCGAGTAGCGCAACTCGACCGTGCCGACCACCCGTTCGTCGAGCAGCACCGCGGCACTGTCCAGCGTGGCCACCTCGGCATCGGCGGCGCAGCCGGCGTCCTTCGGATCGGCACCGTCGCGAACGCCCACCGTCACGGCCGACGGCTCGGCCGCAGGTGGCGTCGTGCGGTCCGCCTCCGGCTCGCCGGACCCGCTGGCGAGCCACGGCACCGCGACGAGCGCGGTCAGCACCAGCGCCCCGGCGAGAACCGCCCGGCTGGTGCGGACACCGGACCAGACGCCCGGTCGGGACGAAGCGGGGTCACCCGCCGGGGTGGACGGACCAAGGGGTCCCGCACCGTCCTGCCCCGAGGCGGCCGGCGGCGCGGCTGCCGGCGGCGCGGCGGCACCCGCAGCGACAGGGGGGTCCGCCACCGGGGGCACAGCGGCCTGATCCGCAGCCGCAGGCGACGCGGGGGCCGGCCGCGTCTCGCCGTCACCGCCCTGGCGCACCTGTCCCGGCTTCGCCGTGACGTGGCCGGCGACGACGCGCCACCGCTCGGTCCATTCCGCCTCGTCGCCGCCGAGTGCCCGCACGTACGCCAGCGTGGTGTCCAACGTCGGCAACCGCCGGCCGCCGGCCGCCTCGGACAGTGAGGTCGCGGACCGATGGGCCCGCCGGGCGAGGGCCTGATAGGTCGGGCGGCCCGCCTTGTCGCGCAGGGTCCGCAGGTCGGCGGCGAACGCCTGAAGCGGGTCGGCGGTGGGGTCCAGGGGGCGTTCCGCCCGGGCCATGGGCCACTCCTCGAATTGATTGACCACAACCGGGATTCATTGTCCGACGCGACACAGCGTAGAGATCGCCGTCGACGGAGGGTAGAGATGGGTAGCCGAATCCCAGGGCTCAGACAGCTCGTGAGGTCAGGAGAGACAATGATCCGGAACGTTCGCCGGCCGGCCGCCGCTGCCGCAGGCACCGTCAGCGCCGCCAACTTCCTGGTCGCGAGACTCGCCACGACGTACACCAGCAGCGACCTCTGCGCCTGACACCCGCCGGGTCGGCCCTGCGGTGCGAGCAGGGCCGGCAGGTACGGCGGTACCGGGCCGGCGCGTCATGGGACCACGCGCCGGCCCGGTACCGCGCCCTCGGTGTTACAGGTCGTTGACGCAACGCAGCACCGGCCGGGTGGTGAGGGCGGTGGAATCGAGGGCTGCCGCCGACCGCACCGTGAACGTCGCAGACTCGCCGGGCAGCAGGGTCACCAACGCCGTGTCGACCTCGGCGGACGGGTCGAGGCGGTCCGCGAACAGGGTCACGTCGCGCAGGATCGTGCGGGCGGTGACGCATACCCGTCGACCGTCGTCGACCGGTGCCACCGTCGCGTCGAAGGTCGCCGCCGGCCATCGGACGTCGCGGTCCTCGGCAAAGAACCACCAGGCCCGTTCGGTCGGGTCACCGGTGTCGGCGACCAGCAGTTCGCCCCGGGCGTCGTCGGGCCGTGCCAGCTCCGCCGCCAGGGCCAGGGTCACCGTGTCGTACGCGGGCACCTCCAGCTCCAGAGTGGACTTCGCTTTCGGTTCCCCGGCCAGGGTGAGCCGGGTGACCGTGATCGACGCCCGCCACGGCAGCCCGCCGTCGTTCACCGCCGCCAGGGCCAGCCCACCGTCGCGGGGCTGCACGGTGAGCAGCCGGTCAGCGTAGGCGCGGCGCAGCGCGTACCAGAGTGGTTTGCGGCGGCCGTCGCCGTCGATGGCAGCCCACGAGGTGACCGGCCAGCAGTCGTTGAGCTGCCAGAGAATGGTGCCCATGCACCGGCCGCGGTGGGAGCGGAAGTGTTCCACCCCGAGGGCGATTGCCCGGGCCTGGTTGAGCTGGGTCAGCCAGTGCCAGTCGTCGAAGTCACGTGGCTCGGGCAGGTGCGCGTCCAGCCCTCGGCGCAGTTTCCGGTCGCCGTCGGCGGCCTTCTGGTGGTGCGCCATGCCGGGCGAGTCGGGCGCGAGGGGCTGGTCGGTGAGGGCCCGGCGCAGCGTCGCGTACGCGGGTGGTCCCTGGTAACCGAACTCGGCGACGAACCGGGGCAGGTACTCCCGATATTTGACGTAGTCGTCGGTGTTCCACACGTCCCAGATGTGCGTGGTCCCGTACGCCGGGTCGTTGGGGTGGATCTCCTCGCCGCCCGACCAGGGGCTGCCCGGCCAGTACGGGCGGGTCGGGTCCAGCGCGGCGACGATGCGGGGCAGCAGTTCCAGGTAGTAGCCACGGCCCCAGGTGCGCCCGGCCAGCGGTGCCTGCCAGTCCCAGTCGTGCCAGCCCCAGATGTTCTCGTTGTTGCCGGTCCACAGCGCCAGCGAGGGGTGTGGTGCGAGGCGGATCACCTGTTCGGTGGCCTCGGCGGCCACCTCGGTGGCGAACGGCTCCTCCTCCGGGTACGCGGCGCAGGCGAAGAGGAAGTCCTGCTGCACCAGCAGTCCGCGTTCGTCGGCCAGGTCGTAGAAGTCCGCCGACTCGTACCGGCCGCCGCCCCAGACCCGCAGCAGGTTGACGTTCGCCGCCTCGGCCTGGTCGAAGCGGCGGGCCAGGCGCGGCCGGGTGACCCGGTTGGGGAAGACGTCGTCGGGGATCCAGTTGACGCCCCTGACGAAGACCGGCACCTCGTTGACGTACAACGTGAACGGGGCGCCGTGCTCGTCGGGGGTGGTGTCCAGGCGTACCGACCGGAAGCCGATCCGGCGGTGCCACTCGTCGAGCGGGTCGCCGTCGGGGTGGTGCAGGGTGACCGTCAACTCGTGGCGGTGCGGTGCGCCGTAGCCCCGGGGCCACCAGCGTTCCGGCCGGTCAACGGTGAGCGCCAGCACCGCGGAGCGTTGCCCCGCCGGGACGATCGCCTCGGCCTGCTGGCCCGCCACCCGCGCCCGCACGGTGAGCGGCCGGTCGGCGGCTCGTTCCACCTCGACGTGCACCTCCACCCGGCCGGTCTCGCCCTCGACGGTGACAAGTGGGCGGACCACCGCCAGCCGGGCGACCGACCAGCCGTGCAGGGCGATCTCCTGCCAGATGCCGGCGGTGACGAGCGTCGGCCCCCAGTCCCAGCCGAAGTTGCAGGCCATCTTGCGGATGAACTGGAACGGCTCCGGGTAGGCGTTGGGGCGATCGCCGAGCCGGTCCCGCTGCGCCTCGGCGTACCGGTAGGCGGAGTCGAGGCGTACGACCAGGTGGTTGTCCTCGGCGCGGAGCAGCGACGTGACGTCGAAGCGGTGACCTCGGTGCATGTTCTCGGTGCGGCCGACCTCGACGCCGTTGAGCGTGATCGTGGCGACCGTGTCCAGGCCGGCGCAGACCAGGTCGAGGCGGGCGTGGTCGTCGGGCGGCCGGTCGAAGGTGGTCTCGTACACCCAGTCGGTGCGACCGATCCAGGCCAGCGCGGTCTCGTTGTCGTCGAGGTACGGATCGGGGATCAGTCCGGCCGCCAGCAGGTCGGTGTGCACACAGCCCGGCACGGTGGCCGGCACCACTGCCCCGTCGACCTCGGGGGGCACCTGCTGCGCGGGCATCGCCCGCACGGTCCACCCGTGGTGCAGCGCCAACCGGATCGGACCGTTTTGCCGCGCGTCGCTCAAGACCTCACCACGCCTTCCGAGGCTACCGGGACGTGCCGCAGAGATCGAGGCAGCTGCACTGAACCGGGCAAGTTCGGCACCCCCGAGGGCGAGTCGGCTCTATGTCCGGCGGGCCGTACGGGCGGGTAGCGTGTCCAGCGCCGCCTGCGCCATCGACGCGGCCGGCAGGACGAGCTGGTTCAGGAGGACGTACGCCGGTGAAGCGGCCCACGATCGCGGACGTCGCCCGGCGGGCGGGAGTCTCCAAGGGCGCGGTCTCGTACGCGCTCAACGGCCAGCCGGGCGTCTCCGAGGCGACCCGACAGCGCATTCTCGCCATCGCCGCCGAGATCGGGTTCAGCCCCAGCAGCGCCGCCCGTGCCCTGTCCGGCGCGACCGCCCGCGCCATCGGCCTGATCCTCGCCCGACCGGCCCGGACCCTCGGCATCGAGCCCTTCTTCATGGAGCTGATCAGCGGCGTCGAGGGGGAGTTGTCCGCCCGGTCGTACGCGCTGACCCTTCAGGTGGTGACCGACCAGAGCGCCGAGATCACGGTCTACCGGCGCTGGTGGGGCGAGCGGCGGGTCGACGGCGTGCTGATCTGCGATCTGCGTACCGACGACGGGCGGGTGCCGGTGCTGGAGGAACTGGGTCTGCCGGCCGTGGTGATCGGCGGCCCGACCGGCACCGGAGGGCTGCCGAGTGTCTGGTCGGACGACGCGGCGGCACTTGTGGAGACGGTGGAGTACCTCTACGCCCTCGGTCACCGGCGGGTCGCCCGGGTCGGCGGCCTGCCCGAGCTGCAGCACACCGCGATCCGCACCCAGGCGTTCGCGGAGGTGTGCCGGCGGCTCGGTCTCGCCGATGCGGTCACCGCCTCCTCCGACTACACCGGCGAGGAGGGCGCGCGAGCCACCCGGCGGCTGCTCAGTTCCCGGGTCCGCCCGACGGCGATGATCTACGACAACGACGTGATGGCGATCGCCGGGCTGTCGGTGGCCCAGGAGATGGGTCTCGCCGTCCCCGCCGATCTGTCCATCGTGGCCTGGGACGACTCCCCGCTGTGTCGGCTGGTGCGTCCACCGCTCACCGCGCTGAGTCGGGACATTCCGGCCTACGGGGCGCACGCGGCACGCCAGTTGCTGCAACTGATCGAGGGAGCCCCGACGGTCGGGCTGGAGGACGAGGCCCCCCACCTGACCCCGCGCGGCAGCACCGGCCCCGCCCCCAGCCACAGTTGAAACGGTTGAGCAGGCGCGTCGGTCAGCGCGACGTCGAGGGAAACTCCTCGAAGTACGCCTCGACCCGCTCGGCGGTCGCCGGCCGGGCCAGCTCGAAGCCCTGGCCGTACCGGCAGCCGGCCCGATGCGCCCCCGACACCTGGTGGGCCGACTCCAGTTCCTCGGCCACCACCTCAAGACCCAGCCGCTCGGCCACCGTGACCACCACGTCCAGCAGGGGCCGGTGCGGGTCACCGCCGGCCATGGCCACCTCCGGCCCGACCTTGAGCAGATCGATCGGTAGTCGACGGAGCTGAGCGAGGGAGGCGTGCTCAGCCCGGAAGTCGTCGAGCGCGGTGCGGATACCCATCGAGCGCAGCCCGGCGAGCCGGGCCACCACCGTCGGCAGTTCGGCGGCCACCTTCGGCTCGGCGACCTCGACCACCAACTGGTCCGGTCCCACCCCGTATGCCTCCAGCACCGCCGCCGTCCGGGGCACGAAATCCGGCGAGGTGAGTTCCCGGGTGGTGACGTTCACCGCCATCCACAGCCGTCGGCCGCCCACGGTCCAGGCGGCCAACTGTCGACAGGCCCGGTCGAGCACCCAGGTCCCCAGCTCGCCCACGATGTCGAGATCCTCGGCCACCGGAAGCAGCTCGGCCGGAAAGACGGTGCCGAGTAGCGGGTTGCGCCAACGCAGCAGCGCCTCCGTACCGACCGGAGCCCGGTCGGCCAGGCCGAGCACCGGCTGGTACACCAGATCCAACTCGCCCCGGGCGACCGCACCGGGCAGTTCCCGCTCCAGGTCGAGCCGGCGGACCAACTGCTCCTCCAGGTAGGCGTCGTACCACTCGACCCGGTCCCGGCCGAGCTGGGCCGCGCGCCGACGGGCCAGGTCCGCCTGGCGGAACAGATCGTCCGGCTGCCCCCTGCCCAGCTCGGCCAGCCCGATGCTGGGTCGCGACCGCAGCACCGCCCCGGAAACCTCGTAGGGTCGGCTCAGCGCGGTGAGCAGCCGGGTGCCAAGCGCGTACGCGAGCACCGGTCCGGAGCCGCTCACCACCGCGAGTCCGGTACCGGCCAGGTCGAAAACCTCGCCGTCGTGGGCAGCCACGGCTCGGGCCCGGCGGACGGCCTCTGCGGCCACGTCGTCGCGCACCAGCCGGCCGGGCAGTTCGGTGAGGTGCAGGTCGACCACGAGCAGGGCGCCGCAGGCCGGTTCGGGGCGGGCCGCCAGCGCCCGCAGCAGGCCGGCGCGACCTACGGAGCGACCCGAGTCGGCGGGTGCCGGTGCCACCGCGGACGCCGGATCCGGGGCGGCGCCCGGCTCGTTCGTCGACGTGGCCGCCGCGTTACCGAACAGTTGGCGCACCACCAGCGGCGGGACCACGGCGAGCGCGAGCAGCACCGCCGTGCGATCGGGTAGCAGACCGGCCTGCAACTGGTGGATGACGGCGAGCGCGACCGCGACCGGTGGGAGCACTGCCCTTGGCCAGTCCATCGGGGCCCGCCGGGTGGGCACGGGCTGGGTCACCTGCCGGACTCCGGCGGCAACCAGCAGCACGCCGACCACAAGTGGCGGCACGGCCAGCAGCGCCGCCCGCCCGGCGGCGGGACCGGCCGGCAGCGCGGCCAGCAGCACCAGGGCGAACAGGGTCAGCGCGGAGCCGCCACGACACCGGGCGGTACCACCCTCGCGGCCGGCCCCGGTCAGCACGGCCAACGCGTCGACGGCGAGCAGACCCAAAGCCGCCGCGACCGCCAGGCGCACGGGGACCGGCACACCGGCGTACGGCAACAGCAGCCAGGCGGTGAGCACCAGGCAGACACCGGAGGCGGCCAGGTCGAGCAGTCGGTGCAGCTGGCCCCGGACCGACGGACGCGACCGGTGCAGATAGAACAGGCCACCGCCGAGCAGCGCCGTGGTGCCCGCGAGCCCGGCCGAGGCGGCCGCCGGGCGGTATCCGGCGGAGGCCAGCGGCAGCACCGCCGCGGTCAGACCGGCGGTCACCACCGCGGCGTGCAGCAGGGCGGCAGCCCGACGCGGACGCGCCGCCCGGCGGCGGGCCAGCCGGCCGGCCGGTGCTCCGCCGGCCGGCGAGTCAGGTCCGAGGGTCAGCCGGGACAGCCGCACCCCGGCCAGCGTGGACGCCGCCGCGCCGGCCAGCGCCACCACGGCGAGGGCGGGCACCGGACCGGCCGCACCGAGGGCAACCAGGACGGCGGCGACCGCGAGCACGCAGATCTCCGGCAGGAGCGGCCGGGCACCGGCACGCGACGGCACGGTACGGAACACAGACGCGACGGGCACGGCGGTCGCCTTCGTGAGGGGGCACGGGGGCGGTACGCGGACGACGGACATGGTCCGCCGCCCACCATCGATGAACGAGTCGTTCGGCGGGAAGTGACGGGCAATCGACAGTGAGTCAGGTCACGGCGACCGAATGTCGAGGTGAGCTGGGCGGCCTCGGCCGGATGGCGTGCCGCTCGCGATCTCGACCCGCCGCTGGGCGACTCCGGCCGGGTGGGATCATCTGGTCATGCCGCGCACCGACACCACCCGATTCCGGCACAACCAGGCCATCCTGGTCGGGGCGATCGTCGCCACCATCGGCGCCCTGCCGCTCGCCAGTTCCCGCCCCTACCTGCTGCCGGTGCTGCTGGTGCCGCTGGCCGTAGCGATCTGGGCCTGGCGGGCCGGCACCGACGCCGACGTGCGGGGGCTACGGGTACGGGCGCTCGCCGGAGAGCGCCGGATCTCGTGGGACCAGGTGGTCGAACTGGCGGCCGACCCCCGCGGGCGGGCGATGGCCCAACTCGACGACGGCCGATGGTTCGTGCTCCCGGCAGTGCGGGGTGCGGACCTGCCGAGGCTGGTGGCGGCGGCCGGACGCGACACCCCGCTGGCGGATCAGTAGCCGTCCACCACGACGTTGCGCGGCGGCTCACCCGCCACGAACCGTCGGATCTGCTGACCGACCAGGCGGTACGCCCTGGGCAGCAGGCCCCGCACCGAGCCGGCCACATGCGGAGTGATCAGCACGTTCGGCAGCTCCCAGAGCGGATGGTCGGCGGGCAGCGGCTCGGGATCGGTCACGTCCAGCGCGGCGGAGATCCGTCCGGTGACCAGCTCGGCGACCAGGGCGTCGGTCCGGGCCACCGGGCCCCGGGCGGCGTTGACCAGCAGGGCACCGTCCCGCATCGCGGCGAGGAACGTCTCGTCGACCAGCCCCCGGGTCTGCTCGGTCAGCGGCACCAGCAGCACCACGACGTCGGCCTGCGGCAGCAGTCGCGGCAGCTCGTCGACGCCGTGCACGCCCTGCTCGGGCCGGGCGGTCCGGGCCACCAGCACGAACTCCACCTCGAACGGGGCCAGCCGGCTCCGCACGGCGGTGCCGATCGAACCCGCACCCACGATCAGCACCCGTTTTCCGGCCAGCTCGTCGGTGGGGGCCACCTCGGCGTACGCCCACTGTCGCCGGGACTGTGCCCGGGCCATCGTCGGGAAGGCCCGCAACTGGGCGAGGATCGCGGCGACCACCCACTCGGCGGTGGACGGGTCGTGCACCCCGCGGGCGTCGCAGAGCGTGACACCGGCCGGTACCCGACCCACCCAGGCGTCCGCACCGGCCGAGAGCAGCTGCACCACCGCCAGGTCGGGCAGCTCGTGCAGCACGGCCACCGCGTCCTCGCCGGCCAGGAAGGGCGGTACCCAGAATCGGACGCCCGCCATCGGCGAGGGCAGCTTCGCCGGATCCTCCATCGTCTCGACGGTGACCTCCGGCGGTACTTCGCCGAGCAGGTCGTGGCCGGCCTCGTGCGGGATCCATACCTTCACCTCGCCGACGATAGGCGCCGGTGGGCCGACCAGCCGATGGGGGTCGGCCCGCGCCGCCCTTCCACGGTGCCGGCCCCTGAGGGCTACTCTGGGGCGGGTGAGCGCTCCCCCGTACCTCCGCGCCCGTCAGGTCCGTGCCGCCGTCGTGGCGTCCGTCGCGACGCTGCTGCTCGTCGCCGGTGGTTGCAGCCTCGGGGATCCGGAACCCGACCCGGCCGGCGAGCCACCGAACCTGCCCAGTCCGACGGTCACCGCGGGCAACGGCGACCAGGAGGTTGTCGCCACGGTGCTCGCTCAGGGGCTGCGGGTGCCGTGGGGGATCGCCTTCCTGCCCGACGGCGGTGCCCTGGTCACCGAGCGCGACAGTGGCCGCATCATCCAGGTCGGCCCGGAGTCGACCGCGGACGGTTTGAAGATCACCGAGGTGCAGACCATCGACGACGTGGTCGCCTCGGGTGAGGGCGGTCTGCTGGGCATCGCCGTCTCGCCGGAGTTCGCCCAGGACCGGACGGTCTTCGTCTACTACACCGCCGAGCGGGACAACCGCGTGGCCCGACTACGGCTCGGTACGGAGCCGACCCCGATCCTCACCGGTATCCCCAAGGCGGGCATCCACAACGGCGGCGGCCTGGCGTTCGGTCCCGACGGGCAGCTCTACGCCAGCACCGGCGACGCCGGGGACACCGACCAGTCACAGGACGTCGAGCAACTCGGCGGCAAGATCCTGCGGATCACCCCGGACGGGAAGCCGGCGCCCGGAAATCCCTTCCCGGACTCCCCGGTCTGGTCCCTGGGTCACCGCAACGTCCAGGGCATCGCCTGGTCCGGCGACCGGATGTACGCCGTCGAATTCGGCCAGAACACCTGGGACGAGGTCAATCAGATCACCAAGGGCAAGAACTACGGCTGGCCCGAGGTCGAGGGGCGCGGGGACGACGACCGGTACGTCGACCCGATCGTGCAGTGGTCGACCGACGAGGCGTCCTGCTCCGGCCTGGCCGCGGTCGAACGGATGCTCGCCACCGCGTGCCTGCGCGGTCAACGACTCTGGCTGGTCGAGCTGACCGAGACCGGCACGGTCCTCGGCCAGCCACAGGCCCTGCTGACCGAGCGGTACGGGCGACTGCGCGCCATCGCCGCCGCGCCGGACGGTTCGCTCTGGGTCGGCACCTCCAACCACGACGGGCGGGGCCGGCCGGCGCCCGAGGACGACCGGCTGCTGCGCCTCGTCTTCGCCGGTGGCGGTGCCGGGCGCAGCTGAGGCGCCAGCACAGCGCCTCATTCCAGGTTTGCCAAGATCTTTCGGCGGGCAGGTCAGAATCTCATCATGGACGGTCAGCAGAACGACGAGCCGCGCCGCGACCGGAACGGGGAAACGTCCCCCGGTCGGCCGCGTCGCTTCCCACTGACGCGACGCTCCACGGCACCGCGTACCGACGGCGGATGGCAAACGGGCCTGCGCCGCTTCGCCGTCGCCCTGGCCGTCCTGGTGGTGACGCTTGTCGGTGTGCTCGCCGGGGTCGTTGCCGGCGGCAACGTCGGCACCGAAATCGGGCCGTTCCACGCGCGGCTGTCCGTGTCGCCGACGACCGACGGCGGCACCACCGTCGACATCCCACCGCTGGGTTCCCTGCTGCTGGACAGTCACGGCGGGCCGACCCACCTGACCGTGGAGCTGGGCGCGCTCGACCAGAGCCGGGTCGAGGCGCTGATCGGCGACCCGGCAAGCCTCAACCGGGCCACCCAGTCGGCGGTCGACGAGGTCCGGGAGGGGGTGATGCGACTCGGCCTGCGCACGGTCGGCTCCGCCGTACTGGCCACCCTGGTGCTGGCGCTGCTGGTGTTCCGCGACACCCGCCGGGCGGCCTGGGCCGGCGGCCTGGCGCTACTGATCACGGCCGGCAGCCTGGGCACCGCCGCCGCCACCATCCGACCCCAGGCGATCGAGGAGCCCCGGTACGAGGGACTGCTTGTCAACGCCCCGGCCATCGTCGGCGACGTACGCAAGATCGCTGACGACTACACCCGGTACGCCGAGCAGCTCCAACGGCTCATCGGCAACGTCACCCAGCTCTACACGACGGTTTCGGCGCTGCCGGTGTACGAGCCGGAGCCGGGCACCACCCGGGTACTGCACATCTCCGATCTGCACCTCAACCCGAGCGCCTGGCAGCTCATCCGGACCGTGACCGAGCAGTTCGGCATCGACGTGGTGATCGACACCGGCGACATCACCGACTGGGGCAGCGAGCCGGAGGCGTCCTACGTCGGCTCGATCAGCCTGCTGGAGAAGCCGTACGTGTACATCCGGGGCAACCACGACTCGGGCCGTACGGCGGCGGCGGTGGCCCGCCAACCGAACGCGGTCGTTCTGGACAACACCACGACCACCGTCGCCGGGCTGACCATCGCCGGCATCGGCGACCCCCGCTTCACTCCGGACAAGAGCACCTCGCCGGCCAGTGGTGGGCTGAACCAGTCCACCGCCGACGAGTTGATCACGACGGGCGAGCAGCTCGCCGCCACGATCCGCAGCTCTCCCCGGCCGGTCGACATCGCGCTGGTGCACGACCCGGCCGCCGCCGGCCCGCTGTCCGGCGCCACCCCGCTGGTGCTCGCCGGGCACACCCACGACCGGCAGGTCAACACGCTGCCGGAGGTGCCCGGCCAGCAACCCACCACGCTTATGGTGCAGGGCTCCACCGGCGGTGCCGGGCTGCGCGGGTTGGAGCAGGAGGAGCCGACCCCGCTGGCGATGACGGTGCTCTACTTCGACCAGGAGAAGCGACTCCAGGCGTACGACGACATCACCGTGGGCGGTACCGGCCAGGCCCAGGTGAACCTCGAACGCACCGTCATCGCCCCACCGGCGACCACCCCCCTAGGCGCCACCCCCACCCCCACCCCCA
>NZ_JAGPXT010000050.1 GCF_018070465.1 Micromonospora sp. C95 | reverse complement strand
GGGGGGTTAGGGGGTGGGGAGGAGGGTGGGGAGGTGGCGTTCTACTGCGGGGAGGACGTCGGTGACGGTGATGGGGCGGTTCAGCTCGGCGGTGAGGGAGGTGACGCCGGCGTCGCGGATGCCGCAGGGCACGATCCGGTCGAAGGACGCCAGGTCGCAGTCGCAGTTGATGGCGAAGCCGTGCAGGGTGACGCCTCGGGCGACCCGGATGCCGATCGCGGCGACCTTGCGCGCCGGGCCCCGGTCGTCGGCCGGCACCCAGACCCCGCTACGCCCCTCGACCCGCCCGGCGGTCAGGCCGAACTCGGCGCACACGTCGATCAGCAACTGCTCGACCCGCCGCACGTACGCGACCACGTCGACCGGGTCGGGCAGGCGGACGATCGGGTAGCCCACCAGCTGGCCCGGGCCGTGCCAGGTGATCTTGCCGCCCCGGTCCACGTCGATCACCGGGGTGCCGTCGACCGGCCGGTCCCACGGTTCGGTGCGCTTGCCCGCGGTGTAGACGCTCGGATGCTCCAGCAGCAGCACCGTGCCATCCTGGCCGCCGGAGACCACCGCCTCGTGCAACCGACGCTGTTCGTCCCAGGCGGCGGCGTAGTCGAGGACACCGGCACGTACGGCCGTCAGGCCGGAGGTCGTCACGCTCACGCCTCCAGCCTAGACCTGTACCCGCTGGTCACCAGTGGTGAGCCGGCTCACCGGCGGACCCGCCGCGCTCGCCGCCGGATCCGCCACACACGGCGCCGGCCCGGCGATTCAGCGGCGGACCCGCCACACCCAGACGTCCTCGACCCGCTCCGGCTCGCCGAAGAGCAGGACCAGGGTACGGCGGACAGCCTCCTCGTCGACCGGCCACTTGGCACCGTGCACCTCGTCGGCGAGCACCACCGTCTCGATCCGCCAGTGCTCCAGGTCGGCCTGCACCTCCTCGCGGGTGCCCTCGGTGACGATCGGCGGCAGCCCGGTGCGGGCGGCCTGATCCAGCAGCGCGCCGAACGGGCGTGGCACCGGACCGATGCGCCCCCGGTCGTCGGGACCGCCGGGGCCGAGGAAGAACCCGGACGGGATGGCGAACTCGCCCTGCCGGTGTGCCAGCGCGTACGCCTGCCAGCGCTGACCGTCGGGGTAGACGTCGAGGGTGAGCGGTGCCGGGGTCAGCACCCCGCCGGGGGATACGTGGTCCCGCCAGGCACCGGAGGTGATGAAGCGCGGAATCGGCTCGCGTTCGCTGGTCAGCAGCGGAGTGGGGAACAGCGGCACCAGCGCCACCGCGAAGCCGACCGTCCAGGCCACCGCCGCCGGGCGGGACGGCGGGCGGCGACGCAGCTGGTCCACCGCGTACGCCAGCAGCAGGCCGATCACCGGCGTCACCACGAGCGCGAACCGGGCGGGCAGCGCGGCGTTCACCACCGGCAGGTGCCCGAGCAGGTCGAAGGGCATCGGCAGGTCGGTGCGCCGGCCCTCGACCTTGGCCACCGGTCCGAAGGAGAGCGCGGTGAACACGACCGCGAGGATCCCGAGGGCCCACAGGGTGGCCCGCCGGCGTGGGTCACCGCCCCGCCACAACAGCACGAGACAGCCGACGGCGAGCACCAGCAGCGGTAGCCCGAAGAAGGAGTTCTCCTCGGTCGGGTTGGGTGCCAGCGAGGTGCCGAATCCGGCCTCGCCCGCCAGTGAGCGGCGCGGGTAGGCGGCGTACGCGGCGATGTCCTCGGAGTGGATCACCGCGTCGAAGCCGGTGCCGTGGAACCGCTGCGGTCCGGCGAAGTGCAGCCACAGCGGGTAGGCCAGCAAAACCCCGGCGACCACCGCGGTGACCACCAGCCCGCGCAGGAACGACGGCAGGACGGCGCGGGCCTCCGCCCGGTTGGCCGGATGCAGTGCCCAGACGGCGACGAAGAGACCGAGCGCCAGCGCGGTGAAGAACAGGCCCTCGGCGGCGATCGAGAAGGCGACCGCGACGAGTACGCCCAGGATGGCGCCGTCGCGCAGCCAGTGGCCGGAGCGGCGCAGCGCGAACAGCCGCCACACCAGCAGCGGCACCAGCCAGCCGGCGGTCCAGTTCAGGTGGGCGTTGGCGTGCGAGACCATCCCGGGGGAGAAGCCGATGAACAGTCCACCGACCGCGGCGGCGAGCGGACTGCGGACCAGGTGCCGGGAGAGCAGCCAGTACCAGGCGACGGCGGTGGCGGCGAGGTTGAAGGTGAGGATCACCAGGAAGGTGGCCGGCGGCCCGATCAGGTACGTGAGCGGGGCGAAGGCCGCCGCGTACACCGTGATCGAGGTGTTGACCGCGAGGTTGACCCCGTCCGGGACGTTGATCAGATAGGTGTAGAGCGGGTTGTCGCCGTGGGTCAGCGCGTGCCCGCCGAAGGCCAGCAGCCACTCGAACAGCGCCTGGTCGCTGGAGTTGACGGTGATCGTCCGTCCGTTCGGGTCGATCCACAGCCCGCTGGTCACCCACCCGGCGAGCGCCAACGCGACAACCACCACGATCAGGTCGGTACGGCGGTCGCGAGCGACCCGCGACGGCGACGGTGAGGCGGGCGCGGACGCCACGGACGGGGAGGTGGGCACCTAGCGGACGTTACCAACCGCACCGGGACACGCCGGTCAGACCCGGCAGGTACGCGGCAGCCAGCGCTGCCACACCCGGACATCGACGAATGTGTGCACGGCCACCATGTCATCGGTGCGACACAACTGCGTAACGTCGCGGCAATCATTGGTGACCCAGCTCACAACCTATGGAGGCTCTCGTGCGCCGCACCCGTACCCGGCTCGCCGGTGCGCTGGCCGGGCTGGCCCTGGCCGCCACCGCGCTGGTGGCCGTCGCCGCGCCCGCCCAGGCCGCAACCCTGACCCAGGTCACCGGCTTCGGCTCCAACCCCGGCAACCTCGCCATGTACGCGTACCGGCCGGACAACCTGCCCTCGGGTGCTCCGGCCGTGGTGCTGCTGCACGGCTGCGCCCAGAACGCCAGCGGCTACTTCGCCAACTCCGGCTGGCAGAAGTACGCCGACCAGTGGCGGTTCGCGCTGATCGTGCCCGAGCAGCGGTCGGCAAACAACTCCAGCTCGTGCTTCAACTGGTTCGAGACCGGCGACACGGCCCGGGGGCAGGGTGAGGCGCTCTCCATCAAGCAGATGGTCGACCACGCGCGGTCGGCGTACGGCACGGCCGCCAACCGGGTCTACGTCAGCGGGCTGTCGGCCGGTGGGGCGATGAGCGCCACCATGCTCGCGACCTACCCGGACGTCTTCGCCGGTGGTTCGGTCATCGCCGGGCTGCCGCACCGCTGCGCCACCAGCATGATCAACGCCTTCTCCTGCATGAGCCCCGGCGTGGACAAGACTCCCGCTCAGTGGGGTGACCTGGTCCGCAACGCCCACCCCGGGTACTCCGGTGCCCGTCCGAAGGTGGCCATCTGGCACGGCACCAGCGACTACACGGTGGCGACGGCGAACGCCACCGAGTCCCGTGACCAGTGGACGAACGTGCTCGGTGTCTCGCAGACGCCCACCAGCACCCGGCAACTGCCGGCCGGCACCAGCGTCGAGGTGTACGGCAACGACGTGGTCCGGGTGCACCGGGTCTCCGGCATGGGGCACGGCACGCCGGTCGACCCGGGCTCGGGCGCGGACCAGTGCGGCACCGCCGCCGCCTACTTCCTGGACACCATCTGCTCGACGTACCACGACGCGGTCTTCTTCGGCCTGAACGGCGGCACCACCCCGACCCCGACGCCAAGCCCCACGACCAGCCCGACCCCGACCCCAACCCCGACCCCGACGGCGAGCCCGACCCCCACCGGCGCCCCCACCTGCGTCACCGCCAGCAACTACGCCCACGTCACCGCCGGCCGCGCCTACCACTCCGGCGGCTACGCCTACGCCAACGGCTCCAACCAGCGGATGGGCCTCTACAACACCTTCTACACCACCACCCTGCGCCAGACCGCCCCCAACCACTGGACCATCGGCTGTTGACCGGGCCACTCCGGGACGCCTGCGTTGACCATGAGGTTGTTGCCGCGCCACGCCGAGCCCAGCGGCAACAACCTCATGATCAACCTGGCCAGGCCAGGCCAGGCCAGGCCAGGCCAGGCCAGGCCAGGCCAGGCCAGGCCAGGCCAGGCCAGGCCAGGCCAGGCCAGGCCAGGCCAGGTCAGTCGTGGAGGGCGGCGTGGAGGGCGGTGGGGAGGTCGGGGTGGCGGAAGGTGAACTGGGCGCGGTTGAGGACGCCGGGGAGGACGCGGGTGCTGGTGAGGGCCTCCTGGGCGAAGCCGCCGAGGGCCACCTTCAGGGCCAGCGCCGGGATCGGGATGACCGCGGGGCGGTTCAGTTGGCGGGCAAGCTCGCGGGTGAACTCGGCGTTGGTGACCGGGGCCGGGCCGACCACGTTTACCGGTCCGGCGAGGTCGGCCCGGGCCAGCAGGAACGTGGTGGCGTTGAGCCAGTCGGTCATCGAGATCCACGGAATCCACTGCCGACCACTACCCAACCGGCCGGCGATGCCCAGCTTGAACGGCAGCAGTTGCGGCTTGAGCAGCCCACCGTCGCGGTGCAGCGGCAGCCCGGTACGCAGCCGTACCACCCGTACCCCGGCGTCCTCGGCCGGCCGGGTGGCCGCCTCCCACACCCGGGACACGTCGGCGAGGAAACCCTCGCCGGCCGGCGCGTCCTCCTCGACCACCCGGTCGCCGGTGTTGCCGTACCAGCCGATCGCCGAGGAGTTCAGCAGCACCTCCGGCCGGTCGGCCGTCGGCAGCCCGGCGATCGTGGTGGCCAGGGTGGTGGTGGTGTCCACCCGGCTGGACCGGATCAACTCCCGGTACCTGTCGTTCCAGCGCCGGTCGCCGACACCGGCGCCGGCCAGGTTGATCACCGCGTCGGCCTCGGCGACCACCGCCGGGTCCAACTGCGCCGCCGACGGCGACCACCGTCGTTCGTCGGCGGCGCGCGGCGGTCGTCGTACCAGCCGGGTCACCTGGTGCCCGTCGGCCACGAGCAGGTCGACCAGCCGGGTGCCGAGGAAGCCGGACGCGCCGGCCATGAGGATCCGCATGCCCTCCATCTTCGGGTACGCGCGGCGACCCGGCCCGGCCGAGTCGGTCAGGCTGGCGTGGCGGCCCCGGCCGGACGAAGCTCCGACAGGTGCCGCTCGACCTCCGCGTAGGCGTCGGCGGGCAGCGGCCCGAGGGCGAGCACCTGGGTGTTCTCCTCGACCTGGGCCACCGTGCGGAAGCCGGGAATCGGCACCGTACGCGGGCTGCGCGCCAGCAGCCAGCCGAGCGCGCCCTGGGCGAGGGTACGGCCGTCGGCGGTGAGTGCCGCGCGTACCCGGGCCACCCGCTGCGCCCACTCCGGCACCGGCCTGCCGTCGGCGAACCAGGGCAGCCACTCCGGTGCCCGCCCCCGCACGTCGTCGTCGCCCAGCGAGCGGGTCGCGGCGGTGAGCAGCCCCATCGCCAGCGGCCCCCGGTTGATGCTGGCCAGGTCGTACTTCTCGCAGACCGCCAGCATCTCGGCGTTGTCCCGCAGCACGGACTGGTCGTGCTGGATCGCGGTGCAGTGCGGGGCGGCCGGGGCGAAGGCGGCGGCCGAGGCGGGGTGGTCGGTGCTCCACCCGTACGCCCGGATCTTGCCCTGGGTGACCAGGCCCTCAAGCGTGTCGACCAGGTCGAGCGCGAGCGCCGGCGCCAGGTCGTTCAGGTGCAGCTGCAACAGGTCGACGTGATCGGTGCCGAGTCGGCGCAGCGACGCCTCCAGACTTGCCACCGCGTATTCGGGACGGTGGTCCTCGCCGGTGGCCCGGCGGGTCGCCTCGTCGGAGGCGTGGCCGAACTTGGTGGCGATCACCACCTGGTCGCGACGGTCGGCCAGCGCCCGACCGAGCACCCGCTCGCTGTGCCCGGCCCCGTAGTTGCTGGCCGTGTCGAAAAAGGTCACCCCGTGCTCGATCGCCGCGTGCACGGCCCGCACCGACTCATCGTCGTCGACCTCGCCCCAGCCCAGCGGCTGCCGGTCGTCGCCCCACAGCGGACCGCCGATCGCCCAGCACCCCATGCCGATGGCGCTGACCTCGATCCCGCTGCGACCCAGTTTCCGTGTCATGGTCATGCCGCCAAGCCTCCCGCTTGGAGCACACTCGAAGTCAAGCGGCACCGGCCCGCCGCCAGACGACGGCGCACGGCCTCGTGTTGCCGCACGAGATGCCGCAACTCGCGCTCTCCGGCGCCGGGGGAGACCCGAGATGCCGCAACTCGCGCCCACCAGGTGCCCGGGGAGACCCGGGATGCCGCAAGTCGGGCCGCTCGGCCGCTACGACTGGCCGTGCCGTGCGGTCAGGTCGTGCCGGGGGGTTGGCCGTGCCAGCGGGCGCGGTAGGCGGCCTCGTGGGTCTCGTGGGCGGTGCGTTCGGCGAAGACCACCGCGCGCAGCGTGTGCCGGGCCTCGGCCATGAAGACGACCTCCGCGAACACCAGGCCGACGCAGATCGCGGTGAGCAGGCCGAGGGCGACCAGTCCGGGCAGGGGCATGGCGACCGGAATGGCGGCGAGCAGGACGACCAGGGTGGCGACCCGGGTCCAGCTCAGCGTGTGCAGGGTACGGAGCTGGAAGGCCATGTTGCCGAGCAGGTAGAGGAACACCCCGCCGAACAGCATCGGCACGTTCGGACCGTGGGCCGGCTCGGTGACCGGCACGCCGGGTTCGGCGACGTCGTGCACGATGCCCTCGGCGCCGAGGGCGAACAGGATGATCCCGGCGATCATCAGCAGGTAGAGGTAGGCGTAGGCGTCGCGGGCCATCAGCACCCGGGCACGACCCAGGCTGGCGTGCAGGGCGATCCGGGCGGCCGGGCCGATCAGGTCGTAGTGCACCCACCACAGGGCGGCGGTGAAGAAGATCCCGAACACGGCCGCGGTCACGCCGGGCCAGGTCGGCGCCTGGCCGAGCAGGTTGCTGCCGACGCCGACGGAGATCACCGACTCGCCGAGCGCGATGATCAGGATCAGGTCGTACCGTTCGGTCCAGTGCTCCGCCGAGGTGACCTGCCAGCCCCAGGTGCGGGCCAGCAGACCGGTGCCGTACTGCAGCAGCACCACGGACACCCAGAGCGCGTCCCGGATGAACGCGGCCATTCCGGCGTCGGGGATGTGGGTGGGTAGCAGGGCGGCGACCAGCAGCAGCGCGGTGCTCAGCGCCAGCTCCGGGGCGTACCTGAGCAGTTGCCGGCGCTCGGTCGGGTTGTCGCGCACGACGTGCAGGAACAGGATCAGATGGATGGCGCGGATGACCACGTAGCTGACCGCGACCACGATCGGCCCGGCTTCCTCCTTGTGGTCCTGGAACGCCTGCGGCAGAGCCAGGGCGAAGCAGAACAACGCGGCCATCGACACGACCATCAGCACCGGTACGAAACCCTCGCCGATGCGGATGCGGGTGGCCACCACCGTGTGCACCACCCAGCACCACCAGAGCACGGCCAGCACCAGCGCGGCGTGCAGCAGCTGGCGGCCGTTGATGTTGGCGGCGGTGGCCCGGGTGATGATGAAGAACGAGAAGACGAAGACCAGGTCGAAGAAGATCTCGAACTTGTCGACCCGGGCACCGGGCGCGATGCCGACGGCCGGCCCTAGCCGTCCCCGCCAGCCCACGTCGCCCACGGGCTGAGTCTGGCAGTGCTGACCTGGGCGTACGCCCGTTTTCGATCAGCCCGGCCGGCGGTACCGCAGGCCGTCCATCAGCAGGTCGAGTAGGCGCCGGGCCTGGTCGCGCTGTTCCCGGCCACCGGCGGCGAGTGAGACTCCGCTGAGCCCGGCGAGGACGTCACCGGGCTCCACGTCCGAGCGGATGGTGCCGGCCGCCGCGCCCGCGGCCAGCAGTCGCTCCAGGGCCGCCAGCAGCCGGTCCCGGCTCTGTCGAACGGGTTGGTGCCGACGGCGATCACCCCCTGACCGCGACCTCCCAGTCGATCATGAAGTTGTTGTCGCGCCACGCCGAACCCGGCGACAACAACTTCATGATCAACCCTCGGGGGTGGCGGGGCGGCGGGGCGGTGGGGTGGGTGGGAAAGGCGGGGCGCCCCGGTCCGGGAGGACCGGGGCGCCCCGCTTGGTGCGCTGGGGTCAGAGGCCCAGTTCGGCTTCGAAGTTGCCGGTCTCCAGGCGCTCCTTGACGGCGGTCAGGAAGCGGGCCGCGTCGGCGCCGTCGATCAGCCGGTGGTCGTAGGACAGGGCCAGGTAGACCATCTGGCGTACGGCGATGACCTCGCCCAGATCCGGGTCGTTCACCACTACCGGACGCTTGACCACGGCACCCGTACCCAGCATCGCCGACTGCGGCGACGGCACGATCGGAGTGTCGAAGAGGGCACCCCGGCTGCCGGTGTTGGTGAGCGTGAAGGTCGCGCCGGCGATCTCGTCCGGGCTGATCTTGTTGGTCCGGGTCCGCTCGGCCAGGTCGGCGACCCGCTTGGCGATACCACCCAGGTTGAGGTCACCCGCGTTGTGGATGACCGGCACCAGCAGGCCCCGCTCGGTGTCCACCGCGATACCGAGGTTCTCGGCGTCCGGGTAGGTGATCGTCCCGCCGTCCAGGTCCATGCTGGCGTTGACGATCGGGTACGCCTGGAGCGCCTCGATGGCCGCGAGGGCGAAGAACGGCAGGAACGACAGCTTGACGCCGTGTCGCTGCTGGAACGACTCCTTGGCCTGTGCCCGCAGCTTGGCGACCTTTGTGACGTCCACCTCGACCACCGTGGTCAGCTGCGCCATCTCGTGCAGCGACGACAGCATCCGCTTGGCGATGGCCGCGCGGATGCGGGGCAGCTTCTCGGTGGTGCCCCGCTTGGCGCTCGGCTGCGGCTTGGCGGCCGGCTTCGCCGGTGCCCCGGCCGCCGGCTGTGCTGCCGCCGGAGCCGGTGCGGCCTTGGCGGCCTTGGCCTGCTCCGCCGCGTCCAGCACGTCCTGCTTGCGGATCCGGCCACCGACTCCGGTGCCGTTGACCGCGGCGAGATCCACGTTGTGCTGGCTGGCCAGCTTGCGTACCAGCGGGGTCACGTAACCGGCGGCCTGCTCGCCGCCGTTGGACGGTGCCGTCGCGCGCTGCGGTGCCGGGGCCGCCGGCTGCGCCGCCTGCTCGGCCTTGACCGGCTCCTGCGCCGTCTCGGCCTCGGCGGCCGGCTCGTTGTACGACACGCCCGGCGTCGGCTCGGACACCTGCGGCTCCGGCTTGGCCTGCGGCTCGGGCTTGGCCTGCGGCTCGGGCCTGGCCTGCGGCTCGGGCTCGGGCTTGGCCTGCGCCGCGGGCTTCGGCTCCGGCTTCGACTCGGCCGGGGCGCCACCGGCGGCACCGACCACGGCCAGGGTCGCGCCGACCTCGGCGGTCTCGTCCTCGGCGACCTTGATCTCCAGGACGGTACCGGCGACCGGCGAGGGGATCTCCGTGTCGACCTTGTCGGTGGAGACCTCCAGCAGCGGCTCGTCGACCTCGACGGTCTCGCCGACCTGCTTGAGCCAGCGGGTGACCGTACCCTCGGTGACGCTCTCGCCCAGGGCCGGCATCTGCACCGGGGTGCCCTCACCCGACGGCGCGGGTGCCGCCTGGGCCGGCTGCTCGGCCGGCTCCTCGACCGCCGGCTGCTCCGCCTCGGCCTGCGGCTCCGCCGCCGCCTCGGCGGCCTGCTCGGCGGGGGCCTCCTGCTGCTGCGGGGCGGCCCCGCCGCCGGCCGACTCGCCCTCGCCGGAGATCACCGCCAGCTCGCTGCCGACCTCGGCCGTCTCGTCCTCGCCCACCACGATCCGGGTCAGCACCCCGGCCGCCGGGGACGGGATCTCGGTGTCGACCTTGTCGGTGGACACCTCAAGCAGCGGCTCGTCGACCTCGACGGTGTCACCCTCCTGCTTGAGCCAGCGCGTGACGGTGCCCTCGGTGACGCTCTCGCCGAGCCGGGGCATGGTGACCGATACCGGCATGTTCTCCAGACTCCTTCATTTCCCTGGTGGGGGGAGCGTCGCCCGTCGCCGGACGCCGCGGGTACGTCGTGATCAGGCGTGCGCGTGCAGCGGCTTGCCGGCAAGCGCGAGGTGCGCCTCGCCCAGGGCCTCGTTCTGCGTCGGGTGGGCGTGCACGAGCTGCGCCACCTCGCCCGGGTACGCCTCCCAGTTGTAGATCAGCTGCGCCTCGCCGACCAGCTCGCCGACCCGCGCGCCGACCATGTGCACGCCGACCACCGGGCCGTCCTCGACCCGCACCAGCTTGACGAAGCCGGCCGTCTTGAGGATCTGGCTCTTGCCGTTGCCGCCGAGGTTGTAGTTGTAGGTCTTGACCTTGTCGGCGCCGTACTGCTCCTTGGCCTTCGCCTCGGTGAGGCCGACCGAGGCCAGCTCCGGGTCGCTGTAGGTGACCCGGGGGATGCCCGCCTCGTCGATCACCGCCGGGTTCTGGCCGGCGATCTCCTCGGCGACGAAGATGCCCTGCTGGAAGCCGCGGTGGGCGAGCTGGAGACCGGGCACGATGTCGCCGACGGCGTAGACGTTCGGCACGTTCGTGCGCAGCCGCTCGTCGGTGAGCACGTAGCCCCGGTCGACCTTGACGCCCTGCTCCTCGTAGCCGAGGTCGGCGGTGTTCGGGCCCCGGCCGACCGCGACCAGCAGCAGCTCGGCCTCGACGGTGTCGCCACCGGCGATCGTCACCTTCACCCCGTTGTCGGTCTTCTCGACCTTCTCGAACGGCTTGCCGACCTTGAAGTTGATCTTCCGCTTGCGGAAGGCCCGCTCCAGCGCCTTCGACGACTCCTCGTCCTCGGCGGCGACCAGCCGGGGCAGCGCCTCGATGATCGTCACGTCCACCCCGAAGGACTTCCACACGCTGGCGAACTCGACGCCGATCACACCGCCGCCGAGCACGATCGCCGAGCTGGGAACCCGGTCCAGGGTCAGGGCGTGGTCGCTGGTGATCACCCGCTCGCCGTCGATCTCCAGGCCCGGCAGGCTCTTGGCGTACGACCCGGAGGCCAGCACCACGTTGCGGCCGGTGTACCGCTTGCCGTCCACCTCGACCGCGTTCGGCGCGACCAGCTTGCCGTGCCCCTCCACGATCGTGATCGACTTGTTGCCCTTGAGCATGCCCTGCAGGCCCTTGTAGAGCCGCGAGACCACGCCGTCCTTGTACGAGTTGACCCCCGCCATGTCGATGCCGACCAGTTCGGCCTTCACGCCGAACTGCTCCGACTCGCGGGTCTGGTCGGCGATCTCGGCGGCGTGCAGCAGCGCCTTGGTCGGGATGCAGCCGTTGTGCAGGCAGGTGCCGCCCAGCTTGCCCTTCTCGACCAGCGCCACGGAAAGGTTCAACTGGGCGGCGCGCAGTGCGGTCGCGTAACCGCCGCTACCACCTCCGAGGATGACGATGTCGAAGGTTGCGTCGTTCGGCTCGCTCACGTCCAACTCCCAGGTCGCTTCGCTGCATCGGGGGTCACGGCGGGGTAACACGGACACACCCCACCTCGGCCATCTTGTCACCACCGCGTCGCACCCGCGTACCGAGGTGCCCAACGACACGTCGCCGCCACGTACCCTTGGCTCTGCCTTCGATACGCCACGACTGGGGAGACGGCTCGGTGGGACTGTTCCGGCGAAGCAAGCGACCACGCGCGGCTGACCCTGACCGTACGGCCAATCGTGCCGATCTGGAGCACCTTGAGAACTTCGTCCGTACCCGCAAGGGTGTCGAGGCGTACATCGAGCCGCGTACCACCGTCACCGAGACCACCGTGATCCTGATCGCCGACGACGGCGAGTGGACCCGGCGCCGGATCGACGGTCCGGACGGCGCGCGGCGGTTCGCGTACCGGGTCAGCATCCCGATCTACGACGTGGCGCTGATGGGCTACCCGCAACGCATGCGCGACTACAACGAGCGCCGCAAACGCCGCCCCGAGCAGTACTGAGATCCGCAGGGGCCCCTCGCTCACGACAAGGGGCCCTTGCGCAGTCCGCGCAGTCCGCGCAGGGCTCAGCCGTTGGCGGCCACGTCGTCGATCAGGTGGAGCAGGGTACGGACGGGGACGCCGGTGCCGCCCTTGGTCCAGTAGCCGGTCGCCTCGCCCGCGTGGTACGACGGGCCGGCGATGTCGATGTGCGCCCAGGCGACGTCGTCGGTGACGAACTCGCGCAGGAAGACACCGCCCTGGAGCATGTGCCCAGCCCGGTCCATGCCCGCGTTGACCTGCGAGATGTCGGCGACGTCGGAGTCCATGCCCTTGCGCACGTCGTCCGGCAGCGGCATCGGCCAGGCGGGCTCGCCGACCGCGTCACCGGCGCCGCGGACCCGCTCGCACAGCTCCGCCGTGCCCATCACGCCGGAGATCCGCTTGCCCAGCGAGATGACCTGCCCGCCGGTCAGGGTGGAGGTCTCGAACAGGTAGTCGCAGCCGTCCGCGCAGGCCCGGGCCATCGCGTCGCCGAGGATCATCCGGCCCTCGGCGTCGGTGTTGAGCACCTCCACCTTCTTGCCGTTGAACATGGTGATCACGTCGCCGGGCCGGTACGAGGTGCCCGAGGGCATGTTCTCCGCCATCGGCACGTACCCGGTGACCGCCACCGACGGCTTCAGCTCGGCCACCGCCAGCATGGTGGCCGCCACCGCCGCCGCACCGGCCATGTCGGACTTCATCTCCCACATGCCCTGCGCCGGCTTGATCGAGATGCCGCCCGTGTCGAAGGTGATCCCCTTGCCGACCAGGGCGACCCGCTTGCCGGTGCCGCCACCGTCCGGGGTGTAGGTCAGCTTGACCAGTCGCGGCGGGGCCTCCGAGCCCTGCCCGACGGCGATGATGCCGCCGTAGCCCCCCTCGCGCAGGGCGACCTCGTCGAGCACCTCGACCTCAAGACCAGCCGCCCGACCGGCCTCGGCGACCGCGTCGGCGAAGGCCGGCGGGCGCAGCTCGTTCGGGGCGATGTTGACCCAGTCGCGGGTACGCCGGACCGCGCCGGCCACCGTCTGGGCCCGGACCACCTCGGCCTGTGCCGCCGCGTCCGCGGCGTCCGGTACCGCCACCAGCACCTCGGCGACCGGCTCGCGGCGGGTCGGCTGCGGCCGGGTCTTGTACCCGGCGAAGCGGTAACCGCCGAGCAGCGCGCCCTCGGCGACCGCGCGCAGCGCGTCGGCGGCGTCGGCGTCGTCGGGCAGTGGCAGCGTCATCGCCACCCGGGCCGCGCCGGCCAGCGACCGCACGGCGGCGCCCGCCGCCCGGCGCAGCGTCTCCGGGGCGGGCGCGGCACCGGTGGGCTCCGGGCCGAGGCCGACGGCGGCGAGCACCGGCGCGGTGACCGTGCCCAGCGTCGCCAGCTTGATCACCTCGCCCGGGCCGCCGGTCGCGCCGAGCAGTGCCAGCGTCTCGGTCAGCTTTCCGTCGAAGGCGGCGGCGATGCTCTCGGCACCGCTGGCGAGCAGCAGGGTGCCGGCGAGGCCGCTGGTGGCGTCCTGCTCGCCGGTCGTACTGTGCACGCCGATCACGATCGCGTCGACGGCGAGTTCGGCGGGGTCGGTGTCGACCAGGCTCAGGGTGGTGCTGGGCGATGTCACGGAGGCTGCTCCCGGGCGGGCCGGGCCGGTCGCGTGGTGGCGTACCGGCGGTGGAGTTCCCCGGCGGATGATTACCCGCCGGACGTCATTGCTGCCCCGCCGGGTGATCCGGCGGTCCCGCCGATGCTAACCAGCCCGGTGCGTCCCGGTAAGTTGCCACCCATGACCGAGGTGACCACCGACGCCGCCGCGACCCGGCTGCGTCGTTCTCCGCTGGCCGACCGGCACACCGCGCTCGGCGCCAAGTTCGCTCCGTTCGGGGGCTGGGAGATGCCCCTGGAGTACGCCGGCGGCGGGGTGCTTCGCGAGCACACCGCGGTGCGTACCGGGGTCGGCGTGTTCGACGTGTCACACCTGGGCAAGGTGCGGGTGACCGGGCCGGGGGCGGCGGAGTTCGTCAACGCCTGCCTCAGCAACGACCTGGGTCGCATCGGGCCGGGCCGGGCGCAGTACACCCTCTGCTGCGACGAGGCGACCGGCGGGGTGGTGGACGACATCATCGCCTACCTGTACGCCGACGACCACGTCTTCCTGATCCCGAACGCGGCGAACAGCGCCGAGGTGGTACGCCGGCTGCGCGCCGCCGCGCCGCCGCAGGTCACGGTCACCGACGAGCACGAGGGGTACGCGGTACTGGCGGTGCAGGGGCCCCGGTCGGCGGAGCTGCTGGGCGGGCTCGACCTGCCCACCGGGCACGGGTACATGAGCTTCACCTCGGCGGCGCTCGGCGCGGTCGAGCTGACCGTGTGCCGCACCGGCTACACCGGCGAGCTGGGCTACGAGCTGGTGGTACCGGCCGGCGACGCGGTAGCGGTCTGGGACGCGTTGTTCGCCGCCGAGCCGGCGCCGCAGGCGTGCGGGCTGGCCGCCCGGGACACGCTGCGCACCGAGATGGGGTACCCGCTGCACGGGCAGGACCTCTCGCTGGAGATCACCCCGGTGCAGGCCCGCTCCGGTTGGGCGGTCGGCTGGGACAAGCCGGCTTTCTGGGGTCGCGACGCGCTGGTCGCGGAGAAGGCCGCCGGTCCGACGCGTACGCTGCGCGGCCTGGTCGCCGTCGAACGGGCCATCCCCCGCCCCGGCATGGCGGTCTATGCGGGCGACACCCGGGTCGGCACCGTGACCAGCGGCACCTTCAGCCCGACCCGCAAGCAGGGCATCGCCCTGGCGCTCATCGACACCGCCCCCGCCCTTCCCGACGGCGCCGAGCTGCACATCCACATCCGCACCCGCCGCACCCCCGCCCACCTGACCCGCCCCCCCTTCACCCACCCCTCCGTCAAATAACCCCACCCAC
>NZ_JAGPXT010000005.1 GCF_018070465.1 Micromonospora sp. C95 | reverse complement strand
TAAGGTTACGGCGGTCATGGCGGAGGGGAAACGCCCGGTCTCATTCCGAACCCGGAAGCTAAGCCCTCCAGCGCCGATGGTACTGCACCCGGGAGGGTGTGGGAGAGTAGGACACCGCCGGACACACTTCCCGTTCAGGGCCACCCACAGGGTGGCCCTGAACGCGTTTCCACAAGCATCACCGTGCACGCTACGGTCCCGGTCACGACGGACGCCCGACCTGTCCTAGGCTTGGTTCGTGGATGGTGTGCCGGTGCTCCTGGTGGTGATCGCCTGTCTGGCCGCGATCCTGGGCGCGCTCGCCTGGCTTGGAGTCCGTGTTCGTCGCCGCGGTATCGGCGGCGAGATGATGGGTCCATTCGAGGAGATCTGGCATCCGGCTGCCCATCGATCTCGCGCGGAGATCCGGGTGCAGGAGGAACGCTCGGCTCCGACGCCGTCGCCCGATGACTTGGACAAACGGCACCGTCGTGAAGCCGGTCGGGCATAACGGCAAAGCTCGACGGGAGAGTTTGGGCGACAAACGACCCCGCCGGCCGAGGCGGGCGGGGTCGTGTCGGAGCTGGTGCCCGGTGGGCGTCAGGCGGGCTTCTTGGCGCAGATGAAGCGAGGTTCCGCGCTGTAGGTCCAGCTGAACTTCTCCCGCTTGACGACCTTGCCGTCCTTCTTGATAACCCGGAACGCATCCTGGGTGAAGCCCTGGCTGCCGTTGGCGGGAATGCAGGTGGGGCCCGGTTCGAGGTAGACGGTCTTCGGCGAGGTGATGTTCCGCCGGGGGCCGTATTCGGTCTTCACGCTGTCCCAGATCTTCGTGCTCCACATCGACACCGTCAGCGAACTGCCGGTGTAGGAGGTGTCGATCAGAACGCCGTAGTCGGTGTTGTTGCGGAACTTGAAGTCGAGGTTGGGCCAGAAGATGGTCGACTCGATGACCGCCGGGTACCGGCTGAAGTAGTACGAGTGTGGCTTGTGCTCGACGTCCTCCAGACCGGCGTAGTACGAGGCGTTGAACAGGGTCGTCGTGAACTGCGAGGTGCCGCCGCCGACGCCCGGCACCAGCTTGCCGTCGAGGATCACCGGCGCGTCACGGTAGCCCTGTGCGTAGCCGCGTTCCCCGGTGTGACCGTTGAGCGAGAACGTCTCGCCGGGCAGGACCACCGTGCCCTTCACATCGTTGGCGATCGTCACGATGTTCTGGCTGCGTGGCGAGGAGAGCCCGCCGGTGAAATTGGTGGTGAAGGACGAAACCTTCTCCTTGATCCCCAGGCCGCGGAGCTTCGCCGCGGTGAGCTTCGGCTCGACCGGCTTGAGCTCGGCGGAGATCGTACGATCCTGGCCGCGAGGAAGGACGGCGAGTAGGTCGGCGCCGAGGCTGCTGGTGTCGACCTGCTCGCCGGGCCGTCCGTCCTTCACCTTCGGTTTGCCGCCGGAGATGGTCATCGTGGCGTTCTTCGGGGCCACCTCGACGGTGTCGAGCTTGCTCCCGAGCGCGGCCTTCAGCTTCTTGACGTCCACGCTGGGCGTGAGCTTGCCGGACTTGTCGGCCTTGAAACGGAGGCCCTTCGCGATGGCCTCCGGCGGGATCGTGACCGAACCACGATCCGTGGTCAGCTTGACCGGTGCCGCCACCGCTGGCTCGGCCAGCTCGGCGACCAGCCGGTCGAGTTCCTCGCGGGTGGTGGCCGGGTGATTCTCGACGAGCGGAACGGTCACCGGCTGCCCGCTCAACCAGCCCTCCTTGACGACGTCGGCGGAATGCTCCGGGTCGATGGTGAGGCTGGGCTTCGGGTAGCGCACCTTCGGCTTAGTGCCGGAGAAGGTGATCGCTGGCATGGTCATCTTCCGGCCCTGGTCGCCCACGAGTTCCTTGAGTGCGGTCTCCAGCTTCGGCACGTCGACCGAGACAACCGGCTCGACCTCCCGCGATCCGACCAGGCGGTCCACGGCGTGGGCGTTCGTTGCGGCGGCGGCGGCCACGGTGGCGTCCACGTCGACGGTGAGCCCCACCTCGGCGGGGTCGATCTCAGCTGTCCGCTCGCCGACCCGTACCTGGATGGGGGCCTGGAGTTCGGCCGCACGACGGTCCAGTTGCGCCCGCAGCTCCCGCGCCGCGTCCGTCCGGCTGCGCCCACCGAGCTCGGTGCCGAGGACGCTGGTGCCGCGCGGCACGTCACCCGCGTAGGCCCAGACCGCCACCGCGCCCACCGAGCCGAGCACGGCGGTGGCCACGCCGGAGGCGAGCAGCAGCCGGAACCGGCGGGACCGGGGTCGGTCACCGCCCGGCGGGACGGGAGCCGGCCGCACCGGCTCCTCGATCGGCCAGCTGACCGCAGCCACCTGCACCGTGGGCCGGTCGTCGGCCGGCGGTGGACGTTCTTCGCCGTACAGCGTCACAACTACCTCTTAGCGACATACCGCCTGCGGAGCCAGGGGATCCTACTCCGGAAGAGAACTACGGTAGCCAACACCTCGGCTTGCCGGGAGCCTGTGCTCCGCTGCGCCCGGACAATTTCGGACGACTCGAATCGCAACGTCCCGAACCACCGACTCAACGTAGCGTCTGGTGTGCCAACTGTGGTTCCGAGGCGACCGCCGCACGTCACCGCGTCGTCACCGCGACAACTCGGCTCGCCGATCCTTCGGTCTCCCCGTCGGTGGCGACAACCCGAAATTCGTACCGGTGCTCCTGGGTGAGCAGGATCAGCTGTGACCGTGGTTCGGTCACCGGGTAGCGGTCGGCCCGCCACGGCTCTCCGGCGGTGGCGTCGCGCACGTACACGCGGTAGGCGAGGCCGTTACCCACCGACCGCCAGCTCAGCCGCACCTCGCCCGGGCCGGTCGCCGTCGCCGTCAGTCCGGTCGGGGTCGGTAGGCGTGGAGTGACCCGTACCGGCCTGCTCCTTGGGCCGGGTCCGGCCTGATTCGCCGCCGCCACCACGAACTCGTACTCGTGCCCGTTGCGAAGCTGGGTGATGGTCGCCCGGTTACCCTGCACGGGCACTTCTTCCTCGGTGAACTCACGCTCCCCACTGGTGAGGTCGCGTCGATACACCCGGTGCCAGCCGCCGGGTACCGTCGACTGCCAACTCAGCTCGACATGTCCCACACCGGCCTTGGCCCGCAGGCGCTGCGGTGCGGCGTCCGGCGGAGCGAACCGGGCACGTACCCGCACTGGCGCGGACGGTCGGCCCGCACCGCCGCTGTTGACCGCGACGACGACGAACTCGTACTCGTGATCGTGTTCCAGGTGGCGGGCGGTGTGCGCGGGAGCGGTCTCCAGCGCGGGTGTACCAGGCCCCGACTGGCCGCGCGTCACGTCCCGTCGGTGGACGCGGTAGCTGACGCCCGGCCCGAGAGTGTCCCAGGTGACTCGTACGTCGCCGGTGGGACGTGCGACCGCCGCGAGTCCGACCGGTGCGGGCGGCGGGGTGACGAACGCGGTCGCCCGCACCGGATCCGAGTGCCCGCTGTTCCCGCCGCCGCCGACCGCGACAACTGTGAATTCGTACGTCCGGGCGTGCCGCAGGCCCCGCACGGTGGCGCTGGTTCCGGTGTAGGTGCCGACCAGGCTCCGATCTGCCTCGCCCGAACCGACTTCGCGGCGGTAGACCCGGAAGAGTTGGACGAAGGGCAGCGGTTCCCAGCTGACTGCGACATCTCCGATGGTGCCCGGTACCGCGGTGACGCCGTGCGGCGGCGGTGGCGGCGGAACCGTGGCCGTCATCCGGGCAGCCGGGGAGGGTGGGCTCTCCGCCCGCCCGACGGTGCTCACCCGGAACTCGTACTCGTGACCGTTGACGAGGAAGTCGGCGGACCAGCGGGTGTCGGTGGTCGGCTCACCGAGCCGGACGAAGTGGGTCTGGCCGGCGGTGACGTCCCGGCGGTGCACCTGGTAGCGCAGATCGCCGTCACTGCGGACGGGCTGCCAGGTCAGATCGACGTTCCCGGCGCCCTGTGCCGCCGCGCGGAGGTCGCTGGGAGCCGGCGGCACGTCCCCTCGGTCTGGCTGGCGGCGGGGCCACTCGACCTCGATGAACCGGGGACGGTAGACCCCGGCGTCGGCGTAGGTCACCGCGTCGTCGAGGTTGTTGACGTTGTAGGAGATCAGCAGCTTGCCCGGGCGGGCCAGATCGGGGTGCAGGTCCGCGTCGTAGATGATGTGCCCCTCCGCGTTCTCCGGCGCCCGGTGGAGATACTCGGGCCCCTCGAACGGGCCGGTCGGACCGGCAGCGGTGTACGCCACGAGTTCCGCGCTGAGAGCCAGGTTGTTCTCGTGGGTCACGAGGACGTACCGGTCGTCGATCCGCTGCAACCCGTACGCGGTGCCGACACCGCTGAGCACCCGCGTGGAGGCCGCCGCGTCGGCGACCCACCCGGTGCCGGTCCAGAACTCCCACTGAGCACCGAGATCGTCACCGCTGGTCCGGGCGACGTGCGCGAACTTCGTCTCGCCGACGGCCTCGGTGCCGTAGATGTAGGTGTGTCCGCCGTCGCGAAGCAGCGTCGCGCCCCACGCGACCCGGTCGCCGAGGGGTAACGCCCGCAGCCCGGTCGGGGTGAGCGCCGGTAGGGCGAAAGTGGCGAGCGCGGACTCCATCAGGGCGTGGTCCAGTGGCCCGGCGCCGGTCCGGCGGTATCGGTTGACCAGCACCTGGAGGCTCTCGCCGACCACCTGCGCGTCGCCGATCCAGTAGAACTGGTCGGCAGCTGGCGGTGGCACGAGCGCCTTCGGCTCCTCGGGGCTTCCGCCGTGCACGGTCTCGCGCAGCTCTTCGCCCTGTTGTACGACGGCCGAGTTGTTGATGAACGCGGCGGTGCGCGGGCGGGATCCGTCCGGATCGACCGGGCCGAGGAAGGTGTCGGAGAAGAGCCAGAGCAGCCGCCCGTCGGGCAGTCGTACCGAGGTCGTCCGGTCGGCGCCGCTCCACCGTCCGGACGTGTCTCCGTACAGGTTGAACAGTTCGGTGAGCCGGCTGGCCGACATGCCCCGCTCCGGCGGCGCTGTCCGGGGCAGGAGCAGGGCCAGGACCACGGTCAGCGTAGCCGCCGTGCCGGCCGCGCAGAGGATGAGCAGCCACCGGGCCGGCCGGCGTGCGCGAGCCGCCTCCCGGCCCGAGTCGGCAACCGGCACCAGAAAAACCCCCGTCTACTGGTTATTCGTCCCGTAGCGTGCCACGACCTCCGGTTCCTGCGGTAGCAGTTGTCAGGACCGTTTTCGAATCGGTTGCCGTCTTTGCTGGCAGCGCCAGCATGCCGGTCACCATCGCGGTGACCGCCGCCGTCACCAGCGCGGCGGTCGCGAGCGCCGGCACCGTGTGCGGGACCCAGCAGACCACCGCAATGACGAACGCGGCTGTGGAGATCCACAACGGCGCCGAGGGCCACCGCGCGGACGCCGCCACCCGGGCATTGATCAGGACGAAGACCAGCGCGTACAGCGCCCCGGTCGCCGCGAACAGTGGCGCGTACCGGCCGGCGGCGGTGTAGTAGGGGCCGCCGGCCAGCCGGAAGGCGAGGCCCCCGGCGAGCATCGAGGCGAGTACCAGTGCCGCGCCGGCGGCAGCGACCAGGCTCAGCGCGGCGACCAGAGTCCGCCGGTCGCCTCGGGCGAGCCGGGGCAGTGCGATCACGGTGACGACCTGTGGTGCCCAGAGCGCCCCTTTGGTCAGTACCGTGCCGACGGCGTAGGTGCCAGCGGCATCCGGCGGCAGGAACCGTCGAGCCAGCAGCAGATCCGCGTACGAGACGACGAGCATGGCCAGTGTGGCGGCACCGGCGGTGAGCACCGCGCGGGTGGCCAGTGTCGGAGCGGTCGCGGCGAACCCGGCACCACCACTGAGTCGGACCAGCAGGGCGAGCGCCAAACCGGACGTGACCGCGCCGACGAACAGCGAGCCGGTCAGACCGCCGCCGAGGGCCAGGCCGGCGACCACCCCGCCGTACCGGCCGGCGGCGAGCAGGGCCATTCCGGCGGCCAGGCGGAGGAAACGTTGGTCACCCTGAAGCTCGCCGAGCCATCGGCCGGCGGCGACCACCGCCATGGTGAGCAGACCGAGTAGGGCCACGGCGGCGCCGGGCAGCCGGAGTTGAAGTGCGGCCACCGGAAGCATGACGGCCAGCAGCATCGCGGTCACCAGCACGGTTAGCAGGGTCGGCCGGTTCGTGTCCGCCTGCCCGTGCCGTGCCCGGTGCACCGCGACCGCGATCTGGAGGCCGGTGCTCGCCACCCCGCCGATGGCGCCGAGGGCCAGCAGCGTGGCCAGCGCGCTCAGCTCCGCAGGGGGAAGGTGCCGGGCACCGAGAACCGGAACGACGTACGCCAGGCCGTTGACGAACACGCCGGCAACCGTGACGGCGACCCCCGCCGTTCCGACGCCGGTCGCCCGGCCGCGCCAGTTACTGCCCATGACCGCCCCGTTGTCGCCGGACGGGTGTCCGGGCGCGCGTACAGTGTGTCGCCACGGCGCGTCCTTCGTCGGGTGTCGAGAAGGGCCGGCGCCACGCCGGGCCAGCATATTGAGGAGGTCAACCCTGCGGGAACGGCTGCTGCTCGGCGGGGTGGGGCTGGCTGTCACCGGCCTGGTGCTCGCCCCTCTCGTGGCACCCGGCTACGTGCTCAGCTACGACATGGTTTTCGTCCCGCGGCAGCCGTGGCGTGCCGAACTGGTCCTGCCGACGGACTCACTGCCGCGTGCGGTTCCGCTGGACGCGCTGGTCTCGTTGGCCAACGTGGTGGTGCCGGGCTGGTTGCTGCAACGGCTGGTGCTCGCCGCCGCGGTGCTGCTCGCCGCCGTCGGTGCGGGTCGACTGGTCCCGGCGCGTCATCCGGCCACCCGCCTGGTCGCGGCGGTCGGCTACGCCTGGACGCCCTACCTTGCCGAGCGGCTGCTGATCGGCCACTGGGGCCTGTTGCTGGCGTACGGCACGCTGCCCTGGCTCGTCGCGGCCGTGATCCGGGTACGCGAGGGATGCCCGGGCGGGCTTCCTCGGCTGTTGCTGGCGGCCGCACCGGCGGCGGTCATTCCGACCGGCGGCGTGATCGCACTGGTCGTCACTGCTGTGCTGGTCGCCCGGCGGGGTGCAGCCAGGATCGGCGCCCAGGCTGTCGGCCTGGTACTCGCGTTGAATCTGCCCTGGCTGGTGGCGGCCGCGCTGACCGCACCGGACGGCCGTACCGACCCGGCCGGTGTGGCCGCCTTCGCGGCGCGGGCCGAGAACTGGAGTGGGGTCCTCGGTGCGCTGGCAGCTACCGGGGGCATCTGGAACGCGCAGACGACACCCGCGAGCCGCGCCTCTCCGCTCGCCCCGGTGGCCACCCTGGTGCTGCTGGTCGCGGCGGTCGCCGGGTTCCGGGCGTTGCGGCGGCGGTTGCCGGCGGGGGTCGCGTTGCGGCTCGGCGCGCTGGCCGCAGGCGGCTTCCTCGCCGCCGCCTGCGGCGCGTTGCCGGGCACCTCGGCGTTGCTCGAATGGCTGGTCGCGGCGGTACCCGGAGCCGGGTTGCTGCGGGACGGGCAGAAGTTCCTCATGCCGTACGCCTTGTTCGTCGTGCTCTGTGCGGCGCTCGGCGCGGAGCGTTTGGCCGCCGGTCTCGGCCGGCGGCTGGGCCGGGGCGCCGCCGGTGCGGTGCTGGCGGGGGCGGCTCTGCTGCCGGTGACGGTTCTGCCCGACCTCGCGTTCGGAGCGGCCGGCCGGTTGCGTCCGGTGAGCTACCCGGCGGACTGGGCGGCGGTCGCCAACAGGTTGGACGGGCAACCCGGCGAGGTGCTCTCCCTACCGTTCGGCGCGTACCGAGCATTTTCGTGGAACGGGGGACGGACCGTCCTTGACCCGCTGCCGCGTTACGTGGACGCCGACGTGCTTGTCGACGACACCCTGTGGGTGGGCTCGATCCCGGTTCGCGGAGAGAACGACCGGGCAGGCGAGGTCGGCCGGCTCCTGTCGCAGGGTGCGCCGGCCGCCGCGACCGGGGTGCGTTGGGTGGTGGTGCAGGCGTCGTCCGGCGACCCTCAGGTCGATCCCGGTGTGCTGGCCGGGCTGCGGCAGGTCTACGCCGGCCGCCACCTTCACCTCTACGAGAACCCGACGGCGGCGATGAGCGGGTGAGCAGGGCATGGCGCAGCCCGGATCGCACCGGACGGGGCCGTTGGTGCCGCCCGTCCTCGCGGCTCTCCCCCACCGGGCTACTTGGTGGTAACGTCCGGCCCACCCAAGCTCACGAGGAGGAAAACACCCCCATGCGCAGTGCGCTCTCGTTGGTACTCATCGGAGTGACGGCGGTCGCTCTCGGTGTCTTCGGCACGGTGGCCATGGCCACCACGTTGACTGGTACGTCAGCGAATGAAGCAGCAAAGGCCGAGCAGGCTGCCCGACCCGGAACCGGCAGCAGCGACGGCAGCGTTGTCATGCCGCCGGTCTATGGCAGCAAGTAGGACGGCTTCACCTGTTCGGTCGGCGTTCGCGCCGGAACCTTCGCGGCCCTCGTGACGAGGGCCGCGAACTTTTCCCCGGAGATCGCCCAGGTGAACCGGGCGGCGTGGGTCCGCGCCTGCGCGCCCATCGCGGACCGGTACGCCTCGTCGGTGAGCAGCAGCCGTACCCGGGCGACGAAGTCTTCCACGTCGTCGGCGAGCAGGCCGGTCTCCCCGTCGACAAGTGCCTCCTCGACACCGCCCGCGCCCCGGAAAGCCACCGTGGGGGTGCCGACCGCGGCGGCCTCGACGATCGTCAGTCCCCACCCCTCCTTGAGTGACGGCGTCAACGCGACCCAGCAGGAGGCGAGTAGTTCAGCCTTCTCCCGATCGCTGACGAATCCGGTGAACCGGACCCGGTCGACGACGCCGAGGTCACTGGCGAAGGTACGTAGCTGCGGCTCCCACCAACCCTGCCCGGCGACGGTCAGGGTCAGGTCGGGCAGTTCGTCGGCGAGGTCCGCGAGGGCGCGCAGGGCCACCTCGACCTGCTTGTGCGGCACGAGGCGGCCGAGCACCACCAGCGACGGTCGGGCCGACCGGCGCACCTGCCCGGTCGCCATGTCCGGTGTGCCGTTGTGCACGATCGCGACGCGGTCCGGTTCGATGCCGAGGCCGACCAGCTCCGACCTGGTGGCTGCGCTGACGGTCACGTACTGGCAGCGGCGGTAGACCCGGGGGGCGAGCCACGCCTCCACCCACCAGCCGAACCTGGCCATCCACCGACCCAGTACCACGGGCCACTGCTCCCGGTGCACGTGGTGTACCAGCGCGATCACCGGCCGTCGGGCGTAGAGGCGGGAGAGAAACGGCAAGCCGTTGCAGACGTCCACGATCAGGTCCGGTCGCCCAAGCCGACGTCGGGACAGCGGACCGATGCCCAGGGCGCCGGCCAGGTACGTCAGAGCGGCTCGAAGGTAGACCGTGTGGCGACCGCCGCGCCGCAGGATGCGTACGCCGTCGGTGGTGATCTCCTCGTTCGGGCCGTTGGCGTGGGTGGCGCAGAGCAAGGTCGCCAGATGGCCGCGCCGCACCAGCTCGCCGGCAATCCGCTCGACGTACACCTCGGAGCCGCCGCCCTCGGGGTTACGGGTGTCCCGCCAGTTGAGGAACAGGACATGCCGGGCGTCGGCAGCCGGTGCTTCCACACTCACTCCTACTGGCGAGTAGTCTTCGCGATCGCGTCACACTATGGGCTCCGTCACGTAACCCGCAACGCCCGATCGGAGGCGAGATGCAGCAGACTCCGGCCCGCCCGGAGGCGACCGAGCGCGCGGACGGCACATCGAGGACGGTGTGGCGTCTCCGCTTGGTCGCGGTCTGTCTCGGTTTGTCGGCCCTGGCGTTCCTCCAGGATCCCGGCATGATCGTCATCGACACGAAGGTGGACCTGGCGGTCGATCCAGCCGGATGGCTGAGTCGGTCCCTGCATGTCTGGGACCCCGATGGAACCTTCGGGCAGCTGCAGAATCAGGCGTACGGCTATCTGTGGCCGATGGGTCCGTTCTTCCTCGCCGGCAAGTTGCTCGCCATACCGGCCTGGGTGGTGCAGCGGCTGTGGTGGGCGCTGGTGATGACCGTGGCCTGCACCGGCGTGGTCCGGCTCGCCGAGCGTCTGCACATCGGCACGCCGTGGTCCCGGCTGCTGGCCGGCGCGGCCTTCGCGCTCTCACCCCGCCTTGTGACGGAACTGGGGCCGATCTCGGTGGAGGCGTGGCCCAGCGCGCTCGCGCCCTGGGTGCTGGTGCCCCTCGTCGGCCTGGCCAAGGGCACGTCGCTACGGCGTGCGGTGACCCGGTCCGCGTTGGTGGTGGCCTGTGCGGGCGGCGTCAACGCGACGGCCGTGCTGGCGGTGGTTCCGCTGGCCGGGCTCTGGATCATCGGACTGCACCCGGCCTGGCTGCGAGTCCGGGCGCTGGCCTGCTGGGGACTCGCCGTCGCGGCGGCCACCGCCTGGTGGTTGGTGCCGTTGTTGCTGCTCGGCAGGTACAGTCCCCCGTTCCTCGACTACATCGAGACAGCACCGGTGACCACCGCGCCGACGGACACGACGACGGTGCTGCGCGGTGCGGCCCACTGGCATGCCTACCTCAACGGCGCGTACGGGCCACCGTGGACCGCGGGGTGGCGGCTGGCCACCGAACGTCCGTTGGTGGTGGCCACCCTGGTGGTGGCTGGGCTCGGCATCGCCGGCCTCGCCCGACGGGGCATGCCGTACCGGCGATTCCTGATCACCGGACTGCTGGTCGGCCTGGCCCTGGTCGGGCTTGGTCACGTCGGTCAGGTCGACGGGTTCGGCGCGCAGACCCTACGGAACTTCCTCGATGGGGCGGGAGCCCCGCTGCGCAACGTGCACAAGTTCGATGTCGTGCTGCGCCTACCCCTGATCCTCGGACTCGCGCACCTCGTCGGTCTGGTGCTGCGCGCCGCCCGCACGGGCGACCGGCCCGAACTGCCGGCGGGGTCCGCGCGGCAACTCCAGCCGGTCCGGATGCGCGCCGCCCTGGTCACCGGCCTGGCACTGGTGTCCGCAGCCACTGTGGCGGTGCCCGCTCTGAGTGGCGGACTCGCCGCGCCGGGCAGCTATCGCGAGGTGCCTGGCTACTGGCGACAGGCCGCCACCTGGCTCGACCGGAACGCGGGCGACGATCGGGTGCTCGTGGTGCCGGCCGCCCGCTTCCCCCGTTACCTCTGGGGCAGCCCCAGCGACGAGATGACCCAACCGCTGCTGAACGTGCCGTGGGCGGTGCGCAGTTCGGTTCCCCTCACCCCGCCGGGCACCATCCGGCTGCTCGACGCCGTGGAGTCGGCGCTGGCCGCGGGGGAGGGCTCGCCGGGTCTGGCCGACCTGCTCGCCCGTTCCGGCGTGCGGTACCTGCTGTTGCGCTCCGACCTGGACCACGGGCACTCCCGCACCACCCAACCGGTGGTGGTCCAGCAGGCCCTGGACCGTTCGCCCGGCATACGAGCCGTCCGGTCCTTCGGACCGGAGGTGGGTGGCGGCTCACTGCCCGGCAACTTCGTCGACCGAGGACTCGACGTCAAGGTCCGAGCGCTGACGGTCTACGAGGTCCAGCGACCGGTCAGCCCGGTGGTGGCCTACGACGCGGACGGGATCACCACCGTCGTCGGCGGCCCCGAATCGCTGCTCGCCCTGGCCGCCGCGGATCGGCTGTCCGCCGCTCCGACCGTACTCGCCGGAGATCGGCCGGCGGAACTCGACGGCGGACGGGTGGCGCTCACCGATGGGCTGCGCCGTCGGGAGGTTTCCTTCGGAGCGGCCCGCGACAACACCTCGGCGACGATGACGCCGGCGGAACGTACCCGGATCGGCGCACCGGCGCGTGACTATCTCGCCGACTGGGCGGACGAGCAGGTCACCGTCGTTCGGCATCTCGGTGTCGGTTCGGTTGCCGCGTCGAGTTCGTGGTCCGACGCGCAGCCGCTGGGTGACGGGAGACCAGCGCACCAGCCGTACGCGGCCGTCGACGGAGACGAGGAGACGTCCTGGCGTTCTGCCCCGGGCACCCAGGCGGTCGGACAGTGGTTCGAGGTGGAGCTGGACGGTCCACAGGTGGTCAAGGAGGTGCGGATCACCTTCGACACCGGTGCGGATTCCCTTCCCACCCGGGTCACCGTCACGGCGGGACGACAGCACACGACGGTGGAGAGCTTTGCCTCGACCGTCACCGCCACCCTGCCCGACGGCTATCCCACCCGACGGGTACGAGTCACCATCGACCACGTCTTCGATGTCCGTGCCGGCTTCGGTGGGGTGGGCATCGCGGAACTGGAGATCCCTGGCATGACGGCCGAGCGGACCCTGCAGCTGCCGCCTGCGCCCAGCAGCATGGCACCGGCGACTGTGGTGCTCACCGCGGCGCCGACCGCGTCGGCCTGCGTCTTCGAGCAGGGCAGGCCGCTGTGCGACGGGGGCCTGGCCCGCGAGTCGGAGGATGGTGACCGGATCGACCGGACCTTCACCCTGCCGGCCGCCGCCGACTATCAACTCGACCTGCGCGCGCGACCCCGGCCGGGGCCGGCGCTGAACGCCCTACTCGACGGTGGCGGCAGGGCGGCGGTGACCAAGGGGGTCATGCCGGTGGTCGCCGCGTCCTCGGTGGGCGTGCCGCATCCATCGGCACGGGCTGGCACGGTGGTCGACGGCGATCCCGCTACGACGTGGTACGCGGCCGACACCGATCGGCAGCCCTGGTTGCGGTTGACCTGGCCGAAGACACGGAAGATCACCGGCGTGCGGCTCTCGCTGCCGCCGACCGCGGCGGCGGCCCGGCCCTGGCAGGTAACCGTGATCGGCGACGACGGCGTCCGGTCCGGCGCTCTCGACGACGGCGGCACCCTGGTATTCGACCGACCGCTGCGAAGCGACGAGATCACCGTACTGATCTCCGACGTCGTGCCGGCGCAGACCCATGACCCCTACCGGCGGGTGTCTCAGCGCCTCGCCGTGGGCGTCGGGGAGCTGACCGCGTTACCGGACGGCGCGCCCCGACCGGCGGACATGACGCAGCCGATGACGCTGCCGTGCGGTAGCGGGCCGACCGTCGAGGTGGGCGATCAGCGGATCCGCACGGCACTTGTCGCATCCCGACGTGACCTGCTCGAACTGCGTGAGGTGGACGCCGTGCCGTGCGGCGCGGATGCGACGGCGGCACTGGAGTTGACCCGTCGCGAGACGAGGGTCGCCGCGCTGGGCAGCCGACTGGCGCTGCCCGTCCAACTCGTGCTCACGCCGGAGCTGGTGTCGCCCGGGCCGGACGGCGGCACGGCCGCCGGTGCCTCCGCACCGAACCTGGTCCAGACCCCGGTCCGGGTGCAGGGTTGGATGGCCACCGAGCGTCGACTGCGTCTGGACGCCTATCCGAACCAGCGGGTGCTGGCGTTGCGCGAGAATGCGAACGCGGGTTGGGTGGCTACCGCCGGCGGGCAGACCCTGACCCCGTTCGTGGTGGACGGGTGGCAACAGGGCTGGCTGGTGCCGGCGGGCTACGCCGGGGAGGTGGTGCTGAGCTTTGCTCCGGACCACGGCTACGGACTCGCCCTGCGGGTGGGTGCCGTGCTGGTCGCCGGGGTGGTGATGCTCGCCCTGCTACCGGCACGTCGCACCGCGGCGGCGCCGCCCACGTCGGCGTACCGGCGACGGTACCGACTGGTGGCGGTGTTTCTCGGCGGGCTGGCGCTGCTACTGGTCGGCGGGCCGGCGGCGGGCGGGGTGATGCTGGTGATCGCTGCTCTCGCTCTGTCGGCACGGGCGCTGGAGCCGCAGCTGCACCCGCCGGATCGCCGGCAGTTGCACCGGATCCGACAGGGACTCGTGCGCTGGCTGCCGGTCACCTGTTTCGCCGTCGCCGGGTGGCACGTGGTGACTGCCGGCGGGCACACCGCAGCGGCACCTCAGCTCGCTGCGGTCGCCACCGTGACCGTGCTCTGGTTGTCGGTGGTGATGCGTCGTCGGCGCGGCCACTGACGGCTCCACAGCTGGATCGGCCGCTCGATCGCGTAATAGCTCACTGCCGCCAGTAGCAGCCCGCCGGCCACGGTCAGCAGGAAGATGCGCAGCGGATCGCCGGTGAACTCAGGTCGGTCCTCGATGAGGTAGATGCCCTCCAGCACGAGCGGGTGCCAGAGGAACAGGCCGTAGGACACCCGACCGAGCCATCGGCCCAGCAGGCTGTCGAACACCGCCTTGGTCCGTGACGGCGGGCCGAACGCGATCGGAACGAGCAGCATCACCGCGACCAGGAGGTAGAGGAACAGCTTGGCGCCGAACTCACCGGCGGTCGGCTCGGCCAGGTCGCGTGGGCCGGCCACCGGGGTAGCGGCGACGGCCAGCGCGGCCAGCGCGATCGCCCAGCACGCCAGGGGTGCCGTACCCAGGTCGTCGAGCCAGCGCCAGCGCTGACCGCTGCCGGTACGCAGGGCCACGTGCACCGTGGCCAACGCCATGCCGGCACCGAACCAGCCCGCGTACGAGGGCAACCACATGGTGTGCAGGCCGAGGCTGAGCGTCCCCGTCGCCATCAGGATCACCCAACCGACGGTGACGCCGACGGCCGCGACCACGATCCCGAGCACTCGGCGCCCAGGGTGCCAACGCCGGCCCAACAGCACCATCGCCAGGGCGGGTAGCGCCAGGTAGAACGCGACCTCGGTGGCGAGACTCCAGGTCTGACCGAGGCCGTGCTTCAGCTGACCGTGCTGATAGATCTGGGTCAGCGTGGCGTGCCGCAACCAGTCGTCCGTGCCGGCTGCCTGGTTCTGCGGCAGGACCAGCAGGCAGACCACCACGGCCACCCAGTAGGCAGGCAGGACCCGGGCGGCTCGCCGCCACAGGTAGCGCCGGGTCGACGGGCGTGGCTGTGCGGTGGCCAGGGCGTGCGCGTAGGGGCGGAAGAGCAGGAAACCCGAGAGGACGAAGAAGACGGCGACGCCCACGTCGAGCCGGGACAGCCACGGACCGAGTGCGGCGTCGCCGGTGTTGCGACCGGTGGCGAAGCCGACGTGATGTCCCACGACCGCCAGGGCGCCGATGACCCGTACCGCGTCGAGTGCGGGCAGCCGCCGGAGAACCTGATCGGGGATCGGGGCAGACATAAACCGTCCAGAGGGTCGCGTAGCGATGTGACTGGGGAGTAACGTGCGCTCAGTTTATGGACCGGATCACGTGCCGGGTACCGGCTGACCGTGTTTGTTGGGAGGATCAGTGAAGGCTCGCCTGGGCGCCGCGCTGTTCGGCATCGGCGTTCTGTCCCTCGTCGTCGCCGCCGGCACGGCGTTTTACGTGGCACCGACCGTCACCAAGTTGCCCTACGACCTGGCGCTCTGCGATGCCGACGGCAAGCCGGAGGGCTGCCTGAGGGCGAGCGTGGCGGTGGCGGAGAACGCCCGGTTCCTGCAGCTGAAGGAGGGCATGCCACCGACGGTGCAGACCGGCACCCTGGAGGCCACCACCGAGGTGGTGCCGCAGGCCGAGACGACCGACAACGAGATGACCGGTGACCTCGCGGGTGAGGCGGTCGTCTGGGATGTCTTCGGCACGGTGCGGTGGGTGCAGACCAGTGAGGTGATCAGCCAGTACGCCGTGGAGTTCGCACTGGACCGGGTGACCGCCGAGGCGGTGCAGTGGGACAAGCAGTATCTGGACACCGACGGCGAGACCAGCACCAACGACAGCGTCCAGATGGCTGGGCAGACCTACAAGTTCCCCTTCCACACGGAACGGAAGGACTACGAGTACTTCGACCGTGACCTGCGGCAGGCGCTGCCCATCACGTTCGACGGCACCGAACAGGTCAACGGCACCGACACCTACCGGTTCGTGCAGGTGATCGAGGAGACCGAGCTGAACATGGCGGCCGACTCGGTGAACGCCCTGGTCGGCACCTTCGCGCCGGAGGCGACCAGCGGCAAGGTCACCTACAGCAACACCAGGACCATCTGGGTGGAGCCGGTCAGCGGCAACTTCGTCAAGGTCCGCGAGCAGCAGAAGAAGACCCTGGTTCCGGACCAGGGGGCTACGACGACGCTGCTGGACGGCGACTTCCTCTACACCGACGAGACCATCGAGAACAGCCTGGCCTCAGCTGGGAGCACCCGTGACCGGCTGCTGCTGGTCAGCCGTACCCTGCCGCTCGGGCTGGCTGCCCTGGGTCTGGTGCTGATCGTCGTCGGCCTGCTGCTGCGGCGCAGCCGCACGGCGGTCGCGGCGGACAACCCGGCGACGCCGGTGCCGGCCGCGGACCCGGCGCCGACCCGGGTCGACGAGCCGCCGGTGCGGGAGGACGAGCGGGAGGGTGGTCCGCTAACCGACGAGATCCCGCCGGCTTCGACCAACTGGAAATCCGAGGAGACTACGGTGCCGACCCAGCGGTCGACGCAGGGCGAGGCGCAGAAGAACTGATGTCGGTGACGAATGCCAAGCGGGCTCTGGTGGCCCCCTTGGCATTCGTCACCCGTCAGAGTCGGGCCAGGGCCCGGCGCAGCGGGTCGAGACCGAGCCCGCCGAGGTCGAGAGCCTGCCGGTGGAACTCCCGCAGGTCGAAGTCGGCGCCCTTGCGGGCCTTCGCGTCCTCCCGCGCCTGAAGCCAGATTCGCTCGCCCACCTTGTACGACGGTGCCTGCCCCGGCCAGCCCAGGTAGCGGTTGAGTTCGAAGCGCAGTATCTCGTCCGGCACCCGGCAGTGCGCCCGCAGGAACTCCCAGCCGAGCTCCGGGGTCCAGCGCTCACCCGGGTGGAAGTCGAACGGATTGTCCTTGGGAATCTCCAGCTCCAGGTGCATGCCGATGTCCACGATCACCCGGGCCGCCCGTAGCGCCTGGCCGTCCAGCATGCCGAGCCGGTTGCCCGGGTCGTCCAGGTAGCCCAGTTCCTCCATCAGCCGCTCGGCGTACAACGCCCAGCCCTCGCCGTGCCCGGAGACCCAGCAGAGCAGCCGCTGCCAGCGGTTCAGCACTTCGGCCCGGACGGCCGTCTGGCCGATCTGGAGGTGATGGCCGGGGACCCCCTCGTGGTAGACGGTGGTCACCTCCCGCCAGGTGGAGAAATCCGTCAGCCCCTGCGGCACCGCCCACCACATCCGACCCGGGCGCGAGAAGTCCTCGCTCGGGCCGGTGTAGTAGATCGAGCCGTCGCTTGTCGGCGCGATCATGCACTCGATCCGCCGGACCTGCTCGGGGATGTCGAAGTGCGTGCCGTTGAGGTCGCTTATCGCCTGGTCGGCCAGCTCCTGCATCCAGTCGCGGAACGCGTCCCGGCCCCGGATGGTGCGCGCCGGGTCGGCGTCCAACGCCGCCACGGCCTCGTCGATGGTGGCGCCCGGACCGGCGATCTGGGCGGCCACCGTCCGCATGTCGGCCTCCAGCCGGGCCAGCTCGGTGAACCCCCAGGCGTACGTCTCGTCGAGGTCGATGCGGGCACCGAGGAAGTACTGGGAGGCCAGCTCGTAGCGCTCGCGGCCGGCGGCCTGCTTCTCCCGCCCGTGCGGGGCCAGCTCGGTGCGCAGGAACTGCCCGAACTCGGCGGTCGCCGCGGTGGCCGCCGCCGCACCGCGACGCAGCTCGGAGCCGAGGCCGCCCTCCTCGCCAAGCCGTTCGACAAGCCCGTGGAAGACGTTGTCACCGTCCGGGTCGACCCAGCCGTCGCACTGCTTGGCCACCTCGATCAGCTGGGTACGCGCGCTGACCCGTCCGGCGGCCGCCGCCTCGCGCAACGTGGTCTTGTACTCCTCCAACGCGTGCGGGAAGAGGTTCAGCCGGGCGGCCAGGTTGGCCCGGGCCTGCTCACCGTCCGTGGGCATCAGGTCGAAGACCATCCGGATCTCGTGCAGCCCGCTGGTGATGACGCTTACCTCGCTGGTGGTCTTGCCGGCGTCGTACAGGTCCAGTTCGAGACCGAGGCGTTCCTGCATCGCCTCTCGCGCGGTGCGCTCGGCCTCCGTCTCCGGCTCGATGGTGTCGAGTTCGGCCAGGGTGCGTCGGACCAACTCGGCGCGCGCGGCGTACCCGTCCGGTGACAGGTCGTCGAACTTGTCGTCATGGCCGGCGATGCCGACGTAGGTGGCGCCGGTCGGGCTCAACGTCGCCCACTCGGCGACGTAGCGATCCGCGAGATCGTCGATTCTTCCCACGCTGCGCACCCTACGCGAGGCGGGAGTCGAGGTGGTGCCGCCGAACCGGTCAGGGCAGCAGGTCGGCCGGGTCGAAGTCGATCGGGAACGGCTCGTCGGCGCGGAGCCGGTCACCGCTCACCGCCTTGGCGAGCGTGTCGTAGCGATCCTCCTCGTCCGTCTTCGGCAGCGCGTGCAGCACGGTGATGTCCGGCTGGATCGATGCACTCGTACCGCGCATCGGGTAGCTCAGGCAACGGGAGGTAGCGGTCGGCGAGTTGGGTCGTCCACATGCCGTCGAGGTCGACGAGCGGGTCGAAACGGATCGGCATCGCCACGGTGTTCACCTCCTCGGTCGGTCAACGCTCTACAAATGTGTGTGGTTTCTGTGGCGCGCGACACGACGGCCGAAAACCGCAGGACAATGTCGGACCCCGGCGGCAGAGTGTCAGGGGTGACAGGCGACTTCACCCCTGACCGACCGGCGTTGCGGAGCTGGCTGCCCGGCTTCATCGCCCTCGCCGCGATCTGGGGTTCCAGCTTCCTCTTCATCAAGGTCGGGGTGGCCGAGCTGCACCCGCTGCACCTCACCCTCTACCGGGTCGGCTCCGGCGCGCTGACCCTGCTGGTGGTGCTCGCCGTGCTGCGTGACCGACTGCCCCGCGATCCGCGGGTCTGGGGTCACCTCACGGTGATCGCCGCCTTCGGGGTGGCGTTGCCGTTCACCCTGTTCGGCTACGGCGAGCAGCGGGTCGAGTCGATGCTCGCCGGGATCTGGAACGCGACCACTCCGCTTGTCGTGCTGCCCCTGGCGGTGCTGGTGTTCCGCACCGAGCGGCTGACCGCACGCGGTGCCGTCGGGCTGGCGCTCGGCTTCACCGGTGTGATGGTGGTGCTCGGCGTCTGGCAGGGCGTCGGCGGCGCGCACTTCGTCGGCCAGCTCATGTGCTTCGGGGCTGCCGCCTGCTACGGCCTGGCCATCCCGTACCAGAAGAAGTTCATCGCCGGCAGCACCCTGTCGGGGCTGTCCCTGTCGGCGGCGCAGTTGATCGTCGCGGCGGTCCAGCTCGCGGTCGTGGCACCGGTGGTGGCCGGTGCGCTGCCGCTGCCGACCGCGCTGTCACCGCGGGTGCTCGCGGCCGTGCTGGCGCTGGGCGCGCTCGGCACCGGGCTCGCCTTCGTGATCCACCTGCGGAACATCCGGATCGTGGGCGCGACGACCGCCTCCACCGTGACGTACCTGATTCCGGTGTTCGCGGTGCTCATCGGCGCCGTCGTGCTCGGTGAGCGACTGACCTGGCACCAGCCGGTCGGTGCGCTGATCGTGCTGCTCGGCGTCGCCGTGTCGCAGGGCCTGCTCGGCCGTCGGCGCCGCCGGGTCGCGCCGGGGGTGGGTGCCCCGACGGCACCCCTCGTCGAGCCCGCCACCCGCTGACCGAACGCGGGCGGGCCGGGCGGTCAGGCGGCTGTCCAGGCCACCAGTTCGTCGGCCGTCCACGTGTTGACCACCCGATCGGCGGGGACACCGCATCGGGCGGCCCGCTCGCAGCCGAAGCGCTGCCAGTCCAACTGGCCCGGAGCGTGCGCGTCGGTGTTGATGGCGAACCGGCAACCGGCCTCCAGCGCCCGCCGGATCAGCCGCTTCGGCGGATCCTGCCGCTCCGGGCGCGAATTGATCTCCACGGCGGTGTCGTGTGCCACGCAGGCGGCGAAGACGGCGTCGGCGTCGAAGTCGCTCTCCGCCCGGGTCCGGGCGCGGTGCCCCCGGTCGCCCGGTCCGGTCACCCTCACCCCGGCCGGTCGGGACGAGACCATCCGGCCCGTGCAGTGGCCGAGGATGTCCAGGTGCGGGTTGGCGACGGCGGTCAGCATCCGGCGGGTCATCTTCGCCCGGTCGTCGTTCAGGCCGCTGTGCACGGACCCGACCACCACGTCCAACCGGGCCAGCAACTCCTCGTCCTGGTCGAGCGAACCGTCGGCGAGGATGTCGACCTCGATGCCGGTGAGGATGCGGAAGCCCTCCGGCAGCGCCTCGTTGAGCCGGGCCACGTGGTCGAGCTGGCGGCGGAGCCGGTCCGCGGTCAGTCCCCGGGCCACCTTCAGCCGGGGCGAGTGGTCGGTCAGCACCAGATACTCGTGGCCCAGCTCCACGGCGGCCAGCGCCATCTCCTCGATCGGCGACCCACCGTCGGACCAGTCCGAGTGGGTGTGGCAGTCGCCGCGCAGGGCGGTACGCAGGGCGGTGGCCTCGGCGTCCAGGTCGGTGCCCTCGGTGGCCACCAGCCGGCGCAGGTAGACCGGCTCCTCCCCGGCCAGCGACTCGGCCACGCAGCGGGCGGTGACGTCGCCGACCCCGGCCAACTCGGTGAGCTTGCCGGCCCGGGCCCGCTCGGCCACCTCCGCCACCGGCAGCGTGGCCAGCGCCTTGGCCGCCGAACGGAAGGCGCGGACCCGATAGGTGGCCTCGTTCGCCCGCTCCAGCAGAAAGGCGATCCGGCGCAGGTCGGCAATGGGGTCTCGCTCGGTCATGCAGTGCAACCTACGCGGCCGCGCCGCCGGTCGCGGGTACGACCGGCGGCGCGGGGCGGTGCAGGGGTGCGGGATCAGGCGTACGGCAGCCGCACCAGGGAGCGGTCGCCGACACCGAGGGTGGTGGAGTTGTTGCCGATGGCGGACCACACCTCCACCCGGACGGTGCCGCTCCGCAGGTTGCCGAGGGAACCGCTGCTGGAGTGCAGCCCGGCGGCCTGGGTGTAGTGCTCCCAGCCCGGCACCGGGTCGGTGGCGAAGTAGCGGTACGTCTCCACCCGTTCCCAACTGCCGTTACCGGTCAGGTCGTACGAGACACGGGCCTGCACCCCGTTGCCGACTGCGGTGCCGGCGTCCAGGAAGAGGTCGAACGCGGTCTGTCCACCGTTGTGGTCGAGGTTGAGCCCGGTCGCGGTGAAGACCACCGGGTTGCGCGGCGTGCCGTCGTGGTTCGCGCCACCGGCGCTTGTCACGGTGGTGCTGCCGGCGGCGCCGGAGGCACCCAGACCGCCGCCGGACAGCAGGTAGCGCACCGGTGAGCTGGACGGCGGATCGGTTGGCGTCGGCGTGGGAGTCGGCGTCGGCGTGGGTGTCGGCGTGGGTGTCGGCGTGGGCGTCGGGCTCGGGGGCGTACCCCCGCCGGCGCTGCCCCCGCTCCAGGTGTGCGCCCCACTTGTGGTGGTGCGCCCGGCCGCCACGGTCAGTTGCGTGCCGTCGGAGAACCGCACGGTAAGCGGTGAGCCGGAGATGTTGCTGGCCACGTACGTCCGGGCGCCGTTGCGGTTGAACACGGCGGCCAGCGGGTGGTCGGCGGTGATCCCGGTGTCGACCCGGCCGAGAGCCGCCAGGTTACGGACCCAGTGGAAGGTGTGCGCCCGACTCTCGCCCTCCTCCGGGGTGTAGCCCGGATTGGCCCGCAGCTTGGCAAGTGCCGCGTCGGCGTCACCGAGGGCGAGGAACTGCCAGTGGATGTCCTGCCACACGGTCGGCTCGCCGCCGTTGTTGCGGACCAGTTCGGCGTACTTCACCGAGTTGTAGTTCGGGTGCTGGCCCAGGTAGAGGTGCCCACCGGTGATCGGCAGCAGGTTGATGCCCTGGATCATCTCGGGCTCGGCGCTGAACCAGGTGGCGTACGCGCCGCCGTCACCCCAGACCATGCCCACGTTGGAGTGCCCGAACTCGGTGGGGAAGTTCTCGCCGGTGACGTCGAACCAGTACTCGTGGATCGCCGCGGCCTGGGTGGTGTAGAGGTAGATGCCGGCGTCGCGTACCGCGGTGTCGCCGGTGGCCTGCCCCCACTGGATGAGGGCGTTGGCGAAGTTCATCCCCTCCGACGACGACTCCTGGTTGTTGCCGCTGGCAAACGCGCCGTGCCCGGAGGCCCAGTCGTGCCCGGCGTAGATGTCGAAGTCGCGCAGGTACGGGAAGCGGGTGTCCGACCGGTCGTAGTTGTTCGCGTCCCGGATGAGCAGGTCGATCATGCCGCCGTACTGGTCGTCCCGCGCCCAGGCCGGGTCGAACTTGGCGAGCGTGGCGGCGGCGGCGATGTAGTAGCCGTAGTGGAAGTGGTGGTCGTTGAGTTCCTGGTCGGAGCCGTACGACGCCGGGTAGCCGATGAGCGTTCCCCACCGCTGGTCGTAGTAGAACAGCCGCTGGGTCTCGCCGGACGAGGCGGTGAGCCAGTCGTTGAGGGTGGTGCGGATGGCGTTCAGCGCCGAGGTACGGGTCTCGGTGTCGCCGACCAGGTCGGCGATCTCGGCGATGCGGGCCGCCCGGCCGAGTCCCTTGCCGGTCCAGTAGGTGTCGTTGCCACGCTGGTCCATCGGGTTGGCCCGGACCGCCGCCAGGTGCTGCCGCAACGTGGTCAGGTCGGCGCCGGTTCCGGTGGCGACGGCGGGCAGCTCGGGCAGTACGCCGTTGAACCGCATCGAGGTGCGGAACTCACCGACGCCGGTGACCACCTTCATCCGCCCCCGGGCGGACGGGTAGGTCGGCGTGATCGGGGTGGCCCCGGTCAACGCCCGCCACTGGTGCGGGTAGAGGCTGACCACGGTCCGCGTCTCGGTGCCCTCGCGGGGCGTGGTGGTGAAGGCGTAGCGGGTCTCCATCCGGCTGGTCGCCGCGTTGTAGCTGTAGCTGACCCGGGTGCCGGTGACGTGGGCGTGCGCGTACTGACCGTAGGTGTTGGCGAGTTGGGTGCGGGCGGTGCCGCCACCGGTGGCCGGGAGCAGCGCTACGCTGAAGTAGCCGCGCCCGGCGAGGTTGGAGCTGATCCGGCTGCCGCTCACGGTCCAGGTCGCGCCGGCCGGCGCGTACGCCACGTAGTCGTGGCCGCGCACGGTGAAGCCGATGCTGCTTCCGTTGTTGGACCAGACCGTGGGGCTGCCGCCGGTCGCGTTGATCACCGCGTCACCGCCGCTGGTGCGGAAGTACGCAAGCGGCAGTCCGTGGCCGATGGTGGCGCGCATCGTCCGGGCCCCGTCGCTCCAGTACGGGGTGACCGTCCAGTCCGTCCAGCCGTCCACAAGCGCGTTGGGGGCGGCCAGCCCGGCCACGCCGACCCGGATGTCCTCGACGTACGGGTACTTGAACTCGCCCACCCCGGTGGCGGTGCCGGAGATGGCTGGGGTCGAGGTGGCGGAGAAGCCGAGTCCGTCGGTGACGGGTTGGTAGGACACCGGATGCGCGTGCAACGGCTCGCTGAAGGTGCAGTTCAGCCGCTTCCACAGCAGCGAGGACCACCAGTCGTTCGTGGGTACCGCCCCTGATGGCGCGGCGGCGGTGACGTACTGCCGGGGGTTGCTGGCGATGTTGCCGCAGCCGCCGGGGAGCGGGCCGACCGGCGTGGTGGTGTAGCTGCCGGCACCGACCGGCGCGGCCTGCGCGGCGGAGCCGGCGATGACGGCCAGTCCGCCGAGGACGAGGGTCGCGGCGGCGGTGGCGGCCAGGATCCGATGGTGGGGGCGGCGTGGGACGGGAGGTCTCATCTTTCCTCCAACGCGTGCCGGCCCGGCCGCGCCGGTCGGCGCACGCTTCGTCGGTATTGTGAACGTTAGTGACCCGAGAGAGCGCTCTCTCTGGTTACGCCGGACGGTAGTTCACCAGCGAGACCTGCGTCAATGTTTCGGACTGATGAAACGCGGATGACGCTGGATCAGCGCGTCGGCGGCTTACTCGGGCAGCCGTGCTTGCGATGCCACGCGGTCACCTCGGCCGCCGGCTCCCGGTTGCCGCCCTTGCGCCACGAGTCGAGGTACGGCGCGGGCCAGACCACACCCCGGCGGATCCACCAGCCGTCCTCGCCCAGGCACGGCGGGGAGATGCCGAAGTGCAGATGGCAGACGTTGTTGGCGTTGCCCGTCCGGCCCACGGTGCCGAGCCGCTGGCCGGCGCGGACCCGCACCCCCGCGTCGATGCCCTCGGCGATCTCGGTCAGGTGCGAGCCGTAGTAACGCACCCCGTCGGCACCGATGACCGACACGGACAGGCCGCCGTTGTACGGCCCCTGCGGGCCGCTCTTCTTGTACCGGTCGCGCCGGCTGACCTCACCGATCGTGCCGTCGGTGACCGCGACGACCGGCTCGCCGCAGTCGGCGAAGATGTCCGTCCCCGGATACGCCGAGTGGGTCGGGTGGTACGCCACCTTCCCGGCGCGTACCGGAAAGACGTGCGGCAGGCCCTCGCGCGGTGTCGCCGCCGGCTGGTCCGGCCGGTCGGGCGCCGCACTGGTCGGGCCGGCCGCGCCGGTCGGACTGGTCACGGCGGTCGGGCTGACCACGGCGGTCGGGCTGACCATGGCGGTCGGGCCGGCGTCCGTCGGTGCGCCGGGCGCACCGCAGCCGCCCGCCGCGAGCACCGGCGCGAGCAGCAACAGGGCGTACGCGCGCCCGCGTCCGATCGTCAGCGGAACCATCCGGCCATCCTGACAGACTCGGTACGGTGGTGGGCACAACGTCCGTGCGTGCGGAGGAGTGGGTACCGGTGTTGCCGTACAACCCGTCGGGCCTCTTTCCCACCCGGCGGCCACCACACCCCACCTACCGCGAGCCGAACCCGGTCGGCGGTGCCGGTGTCGCGGCGGGTGCGTTCGGCACCCTCGCCTGGCTGGTCCTCTTCGGCCTGCTCGGTGGCGGCCTCGTCGGGTACGTCTGGTGGACCCTGTTCGCCGGCGCGCTGGCCTGGCTCGCGGCCCTGGCGCTGGTCGGGTACGGCGACCGGGGAGTGGCGGCGGGCATCGCGATCGTCACCGCCGGAGGGTGGAGCATCGCCACTGCCGCGGTGGTCACCCGCTGGATGAGCAGCGGCGACTGGCCGCTCTGGTGAGCCCCGGCGACGGCGACTGCGCTGCGTCGTCACGCGGACACCGAAACCCGTCTTGACTTCGATGGCCACGACTCGGCACTCTCCCGATATGGCCTGGACCACTCCGCGGCTGGATCCCGATCGCAGCCGCCGCCGCCTCCAGCTCCTGGCGCAGTTGGCGGACGCGCGCGCGGTACGCGAACGCGAACGGCCACAGCGCGCCCGCACCGCGCAGCTCCGCCAGCTGATCGCCACCCGCCGGCGTCTCGCTGGCTGAGCGGCTCGAAGATCCTTCCCCAGGAATGACCGGCCCTTCGGGGCGTTGACCGGTCGCCTGCCGACCCGACCGGTTAACGTGCACGCGTAACGGATCGGCGAGTGCTGTGCCGAGGCAACTTGGGGGAAACCGTGTCGTACTTCGCTGCGGCCGTCGTGCGCGAGAAGGGCGGCTGGACCGCCGCCGAACTCAGTCTGCGGGGTGCCGCCGACGTCGATGAGGTCGCCGAGCGGCTCCGCGACATCGCCCCGGACGCGGACCTGTCACTGCTGTTCGTCGAGGCGGACGACACCTACCTGGTCATCCTGCGCCTCGACGAGGGTGAGGACCTGCGGGTCTTCGGCTCCGACTCGGCCTATGCGGAGGAATCCCGGCTGGGTGCCCTGCTGGTCGGTGACCTGAAGACGTCGGTGACCGGGCTCGACGAGACCGAAGAGGTGCGTCCGGCCGCCGCCAGCGGTGACGAGGACAGCGAGCAGCCTGCCGTCGATCCGGAGGCGGACCCGGTCGGCGAGGCCGATCTCCTGACCGACCTGGGCATCCCCGCGCAACGGCTGCTCGCCCTCTGCGCCCACGAGGGGATGATGCCGGCCGACGTGACCGCCGAGATCTGCCAGGTGCTGGGCTGCGTCGACGACGTCGAGGAACTGCGTGAGGTCTGAGCCCTCCGACGTCACCGATCCGGCGCTGGAGACGGTCCGGCGGGGGCAACCCACTCCCGGGTCGGTCGACCGGCGCGGGCCGGGAGCGGACGAGGGCCTGGCCGACCCGACCGGCACCGACCGGCGACAGCGCCACGAACTCTGGATGCGCCGCGCCCTCGAAGTCGCGGTGACCGGGGAGGTTGCGTCCCCGGAAGGCGGTGGCGGTTCGGCGGTCCCGGGCGGGTCGGCGGCCCTGGGGGGTGGTGATGCCGTCTCGGCAGACCCCGGGCAGTCCGGCGACGTGCCGGTGGGTGCGGTGCTCTACGGGCCGGACGGCAGTGAGCTGGCGATCGGACGCAACGAACGCGAGTTGACCGGCGACCCGACCGCGCACGCCGAGGTGCTCGCGCTACGCCGGGCGGCCGAGCGGCTGGGCCGCTGGCGGCTGGACGGCTGCACCCTCGTGGTGACCCTCGAACCCTGCACGATGTGCGCCGGAGCGCTGGTGCTGGCCCGGGTCTCGACAGTGGTCTTCGGTGCCTGGGAACCCAAGACCGGCGCTGCCGGTTCGCTCTGGGACGTCCTGCGTGACCGCCGGCTCAACCACCGACCCGAGGTGTACGGCGGCATCCTGGAAGCCGAGAACGCCGCCGTCCTGCGCGCCTTCTTCCGCTGAGTCCTCAGGAATTCAGGAGCGGAGCAGCGTGGTGGCGACCGCCCGGGCGGTGTCGGTCCACGGGGCCGGCCGCAGGGTCGCCGGGTCGAGGCGGACGATCGCGCGGTGTCCCTCCGCGTACGTCGTGGTGCCGTCGAGCGAGTGGAAACGGAAGGCGTACCGGGCGCTGCTGGTGCCGAGGTGCTCCAGCCAGAAGTGCACGGCGACCGGGCCGGTGCCGGTGACCGGAGCGAGGTAGCTGATGCTGAACTCGCGTACCGCGTGGAACACGTCGGGCGTGCTGGCCCGTCCGGCCTGGTAGGCGACGCCACGGTCGGACCAGTACGCGGTGAGCGCCCGTTCCAGCAGCAACGCGTACCGGGCGTTGTGCAGGATGCCGAGGGCGTCGAGATCGTCGAAGTGGACCATGGCGGGCTCGACGTGGCCGTACTCGACGGCGGGCTGTTCGGCGACTGCGTGACTCATGACGTGCCTTCCGGTAGCAGAGCGGGATCGGGGCAGAGCGCCCGCAGACGACCCAGCACGCCCAGGCGGGCGTGCCGGTAGGTGACCTCCGGGTCGAGCAGGCGGGAGCGCATGGCGGCGGCGATTCCGTGCGCGTCGATCTCGTACGCCAGCAGCGCGACATCCGTGCCGGCGGGCAGCTCGCCCAGCTCGACCGCCTCGGTGACGAGCCGTTCCAGGAATCTCGTCCAGGCGGCGAAGACGTCGGCGAGGCGGTCGCGGACCGCACCGGGCCGGGCGTTGAACTCGAATTCCGTGGTGGCGAAGAAGCAGCCGCCGGGCAGCACCCGACCGGCGTAGAAGTCGATCCGGGCCTCGTGCAGGGCGTGGATCCGGCGTACGCCCCGGGGGGCACGCAGCGCTGGGCCGATGATCTGCTCCTGCCACTGGGCGACGGCCCGGTCGATGGTGGCGAGCTGCAACTCCTCCTTGGAGCGCCAGTGCGCGAAGAGGCCGGACTTGCTGACCCCGAGTGATTCGGCGAGATGCCCGAGGGAGAGCCCGTCGAGGCCGTTTGCGGAGGCCAGGCTGACGGCGGCGTCCAGCACTGCGGTGCGGGTGCGCTGCCCCCGGGCGAGCCGGCCGTCGACGGTCATGCGGCGAGGCTACTAAAAAAGACCGACCGGTCGTATACATTTCTGCGGTGACGGCTGTCACCGGTCGACACGAAAGCGTCCCGCCACCGCACGGGGGGTGGCGGGACGCCAGCTTGCTCGGTTCAGGCGGTGATGGTGTCCAGGGCGATCTCGACCATCTGGCTGAAGGTCTGCTCCCGCTCCTGGGAGGTGGTCTTCTCACCGGTCTTGATGTGATCGCTCACCGTCAGCAGGGTCAGGGCGCGGGCCTTGAACCGGGCCGCGATCGTGTACAGCGCCGCGGACTCCATCTCCACCGCCAGCACGCCGTACTCCGCGAGGCTGTCGTAGAGGTCCGGCCGGTCGGTGTAGAAGGCGTCCGCCGCCAGGATCGGCCCGACCCGCATGGCGATGCCGCGCCGCTCGGCCACCTCCACCGAGGTACGCAGCAACCCGAAGTCGGCCACCGGGGCGTAGTCGATGAGCCCGTCGAAACGCATCCGGTTCATGTTCGAGTCGGTGGACGACCCGATCGCCGCGATCACGTCGCGCAGCTGGAGATCCTCGGTGAGCGCGCCGCACGAGCCGACCCGGATCAGCGACTTCACGCCGTACTCGTTGACCAGCTCGTGGGCGTAGATCGAAGCCGAGGGCATGCCCATGCCGGAGCCCTGCACGGAAACCTCGACGCCGTTCCAGCGACCGGTGAAGCCCAGCATGCCCCGGACCGTCGAGTAGCAGTTCGCGCCCTCAAGGTAGGTCTCCGCGATCCACTTGGCCCGCAGGGGGTCACCCGGCATCAGGACCCGCTCGGCGATCTCGCCCGGCTTCGCGCCGATGTGCGTACTCATGGCGTCGATCCTGCCAGGCCGGCCCGGCCGGGACCGGTTCGGCGTCGGAACCTGTGGTCCTGTACCCTCGTCGGCGGTGGCGTGTCCGAGCGGCCTAAGGAGCACGCCTCGAAAGCGTGTGAGGGTTTACGCCCTCCGAGGGTTCAAATCCCTCCGCCACCGCTCTCAGACAGCGAGAACGCCCGGTCGGTCCGTGAGGACCGCGCCGGGCGTTCCGCTTTCTCCGACTCACGCGCCTGCCGGTTTCCGCCCGTCCGGGTTGTCGTGTCTGGCCGACCGGACATGGTTTTTGATCTACGTATCCCTAGGATGTGGGAGCGACTACGGGGATGTGAGGATTTTCGATGCGGCGGAAGCTTGCCGGGCTGAGTGTTGTGACGGTGTTGGCCGGGCTGGCGGTGAGTGTCCCGGCGCAGGCGGCGAGCGAGTTCCGGACCATCACCCGGGACGGTGTCGTGGTGCAGTACCAGCGGGTGGCGAAGGCGGTCACCCCGATGAAGGGGACGGGCGCGACCCGGTCCGACTTCGACGGGGACGGGGTCGACGACATCGCGGCAACTTTCGAGGCCGGCACCAACAGCTTTTTACCCCACCACGCGTCCGGTGCGGTCGTGGTGCGTTACTCGTCCGCGCCGCACATCGACTACCTGATCGGCACGATGACGATCTACCTTGCTTCCGGCTTCGGCAACGATCTGGCGGCCGGTGACTTCAACGGTGACGGGTTCGACGATCTGGCGATCGGCGCCGAACTCGAGGTCGACCTGAGCAACAAGGCCCCCGGCGGGGCCGTCTGGATCATCCCGGGCAGCAGTACCGGCCTGGTGGTCGACTCGACCCGGCGATTCGCCCAGGGGTCACCGGGTGTGCCCGGCGCTTCGGAGGCCCACGACAGGTTCGGCCTGTCCCTGGCCACGGGCGACCTCAACGGTGACGGGCGGGACGACCTGGCCGTCGGTGCCCCCGGCGAGTCGATCGGCAGTGTGGTGGAGGCGGGTGCGGTCACCGTCCTCTACGGCGGGGTCGACGGACTGACCGCCAGCGGCGCCCAGCAACTGCATCAGAACCAGTCCGCGGTGCCCGGCACGGCGGAACGTCGGGACCTCTTCGGGCGGTCTCTGGCGATCGGGAAGGTCAACAACAACAAGTACGCCGACCTGGTCATCGGCGCGCCCAACGAGAACGACGGTTCGAGTGCGGCCGGCAGCGGGATGGTCACCCTGATGTGGGGATCGGCAAGCGGGGTGAAGCTCAGCGGCGCCACCTCGGTCACCGGCGCCGCGATCCACCACGCGACCGGCCATCGGTTCACCGTCGCCTGGTATCTGGGCAGGTCGCTCGCGGTCGGCGATGTCAACGGAGACGGTCTGGGCGAGGTTGTCGTCGGAGCGCCGAGCGCCCAGGGCCCGGAGCCGAACATCAACGCCGGTCTGGTCGCGGTCTTCACCGGCCGCAGCACCGGTGGCCTCTCCAGCAGCGCCGTGAAGGTGTTCACGCAGGCGACGCCGGGCGTGCCGGGCACGATGGAGGACGAGGACCGGTTCGGCGAAGCGCTCGCGGTGGGTGACGTGACCGGCGACGGCCGGGCCGACGTGCTGATCGGTGCGCCGGGCGAGGCGATCGGTACGAAGGCCGAGGCGGGCACGATTGCGCTCCTCAAGGGAAGCAAGTCGGGCCTGACCGCCAGCGGCGCCCAGGGTTTCGACCAGAACCACTCGGTCGTGCCGGGTGCGGCGGAACGCGACGACCGGTTCGGCGCCTCGCTGGCGATCCTGAACCTCAACGGCACCGGCCCGCTGGACGCCGTGGTGGGGTCGCCCGACGAGGAGGTGGCCGGTGACCCGGTAGGGGATGCCTCCGGGACATTGTCGCGGTTCCACGGAGCGTCCGGCGGGCTCGTCCCGCAGTCGACGTCGTGGAGCGGGAGGTCGCTGAACACCGACCGCATATTCGTTGAGTGGTACGGCCGGGACCTGGTGCATCGGTAGCCGGTGCGGCCCAAGATGGTGAGGTTGAGGATGCGGCGGAGAGTTGCCGGAGTGTCGGCGCTGGCAGTGGCGGCCAGCCTGGCGGTGAGCGCCCCAGCGCAGGCGGCGGACGAGTTCCGGACCCTCGAACGGGAAGGCGTCACCCTTCAGTACCACCGGGTGGCGAAGACCACCACCGCGGTGACGGGGACGGGTGCCACCCGTTCGGACTTCGACGGTGACGGTGTCGACGACATCGCCGTCACGGGTGACCCGGGCGACTACAACCTGCCGCACTATCCGACCGGCGTGGTCGTGGTGCGCTACTCGTCCGCGCCGCAGGTCGACTACTTCGCCGGGGTGCTGCCGCCCGACGGTGGCTGTCACTGTTTCGGTCTGGCGTTGGTGGCTGGCGACTTCAACGGCGACGGCTACGACGACCTGGCGATCGGCGACATGGACGAGGTGGACCCCGGCAACAAGACCCGGGCCGGCGGGGTCTGGGTCATCCCGGGCAGCCGCACCGGCCTGGTGGTCGACTCGGTGCAGCACGTCAACCAGAGTTCCGCTGGGGTCCCGGGTGGCGCCGAGGAGCTCGACTCGTTCGGGTCGGCGCTCGCGGCCGGTGACATCAACGGTGACGGCCGCGACGACCTGGCGGTCGGCGCGTTCCGGGAGGCGATCGGCAGCGTCGAGGACGCGGGCGCGGTCACCGTCCTCTACGGCGGCGTTGGTGGCCTGACCACCGTCGGTGCCCAGCAGCTCCACCAGAACCAGTCGGCGGTGCCGGGTTCCGCCGAACGCCGGGACCACTTCGGCCGGACCGTCGCCATCGGGAGGGTCAACAACAACAGGTACGCCGACCTGGTCATCGGTGCGCCACAGGAGAACGACGGCCAGTCCTGGGACGGCACCGGCATGGTGACCCTGATGTGGGGTTCGGCCAGCGGAGTGAAGCTCAGCGGGGCCACCTCCGTCACCGGGGCGGCGGTCTACCCGAAGACGGGCGACGAAAACACCGTCGCCTGGTATCTCGGCGAGACTCTGGGGATCGGCGATGTCGACGGCGACGGACTCGGCGAGGTGGTCGCAGGTGCGCCCGGCGCTCAGACGCCGGCCATCAACGCGGGCCTCATCGCCGTCTTCACCGGCCGCAGCGGTGGCCTGTCCCGCGACGCCGCGAAGATCATCAGCCAGCGTACGGCGGGAGTGCCGGGATCACCGGAGCAGGAGGACAGCTTCGGCGGGACGCTCGCGGTCGGTGACGTGACCGGCGACGGCCGGGCGGACGTGCTGGTGGGTGCGCCGGGCGAGGCGATCGGCACGAAGGCCGGGGCGGGCACCGTCGCACTGCTGAAGGGCTCCGCGTCCGGGCTGACCGGCACCGGGGCGCAGGGCTTCGACCAGGATCATTCGGTCGTCCCCGGCGGCGCGGAGCGCGGCGACCTGTTCGGTAGCTCGGTGGCGATCCTCAACCTCAACGGCACCGGCCCGCTTGACGCGGTCGTCGCGTCGAGTGGGGAGGAGGTTGCGGGCGACGTGGCCGGATACCCGTCGGGCACCATCTCGCGGTTCCACGGTTCATCGACCGGGTTGGTCGCCCAGGCCGGTTCGTGGAGCGGCCTGTCGCTGCGTACCGATCGGCTCTGGCCGCGACGGTACGGAATGCGGATCGCCGGCCCGCAGAGCGGCGGCTATCTCTACTGAGCGCACCCGCCCCCAGATCACAGACGAGCAGCACGTACAGGAGAACGGGGTCTTTCCATGCGGCGCAGAGTTGCCGGAGTGTCGGCAGTGGCGGTGGCGGCCAGCCTGGCGGTGGGTGCGCCCGCCGGGGCGGCGGCCGACGTCTGGTCCGTGACCCGGGAGGGGGTCACCCTTCAGGTGCACCGGGTGGCGAAGACGGTCTCCCCGGTCACGGGAAGCGGGCAGACCCGGTCCGACTTCGACGGTGACGGCGTCGACGACATCGCGGTCTCCGCCGACCCGTTCGAGCACACGATGCCCGAGTCGCCGGCTGGCCTGGTCGTGGTGCGTTACTCGTCGGCACCGCACGTCGACTACTACACGAGCCTGATCTCGTCGGCCGGCGGCGAGGTGCGCTTCGGTGATGTTCTCGCCGCCGGTGACTTCAACGGGGACGGCTACGACGACCTGGCAATGGGTGACCTGGCCGAGTACGACCCCACCGCGAAGGTGCACGCCGGCGGAGTGTGGGTGGTTTCGGGCAGCAGCACCGGCCTGGCGATCGGCTCGGCGAAGCACTTCAGCCAGAGTTCGTCGGGCGTGCCTGGTGACTCGGAGCAGGGGGACTGGTTCGGTTCGGCGCTGGCCGCCGGTGACCTCAACGGCGACGGCCGGGACGACCTGGCGATCGGGGCGTACGGCGAGTCGATCGGCACCACCAAGGAGGCTGGCGCGGTAACCGTGCTGTACGGCGGTGTCGGTGGCCTCAGCGGGACCGGTGCGCAGCAGCTGCACCAGAACCAGTCGGCGGTGCCCGGCTCGGCCGAACGCGGTGACCACTTCGGGTGGACCCTCGCGATCGGGAAGGTCAACAGCAACCGCTACGCCGACCTGGTCATCGGGGCACCGCAGGAGAACCAGAGCAGCTCGCCGACGGGCAGCGGCATGCTCACCCTGATGTGGGGCTCGGCGAGCGGCGTGAAGCTCAGCGGGGCCACCTCGGTCACCGGGGCGGCGCTACGCGCGGCGACCGGCCGCAGCGACAGCTACGTGTGGGACCTGGGCATGGCTCTCGCGATCGGCGATGTCAACGGCGACGGGTCGGGCGAGGTGATTGCCGGAGCGCCGTTCGCGCAGAGCCCGACCGGCAACGAGGGCATGGTCGCCGTCTTCCCCGGCAACTCGACCGGGCTGTCCGGCAGTTCGGTGAAGCTTTTCTCGCAGCGTACGGCGGGGGTGCCGGGCTCGGCGGAGGCCGGCGACCTGTTCGGCGCGACGCTCGCGGTGGGTGACGTGACCGGTGACGGCCGGGCGGACGTGCTTGTGGGTGCGCCCGGTGAGGCGATCGGCACGAAGGCCGAGGCGGGCACTGTCGCACTGTTGAAGGGTTCGGCCTCCGGGCTGACCGGCACCGGCGCACAGGGCTTCGACCAGGACCACGCGGTCGTGCCGGGCGGTGCGGAGCGGGCCGACCGGTTCGGTGGCGCGGTGGCGATCCTCAACCTGAACGGCAGCGGTCCGCTGGACGCGGTGGTTACCTCGCCCGGCGAGGAGGTGTCCGGTGACTCGGCCGGCTTCGGGTCCGGCTCGGTCGCCCTGTTCCACGGCGGCTCCGGCGGTCTCGTGCCGCAGTCCGCCTCGTGGAGCGGCCTGAGCATGCGTACCGACTTCGTCTGGCCCAAGTGGTACGGCCGCCGGCTGGCCACCCCGCAGACCGGCGGCCTCTACTACTGACCTGATCTTGTCAGCAGGGGGCGTGACCCTCGACGAAGAGGCGGTGTGCCCAGTCGGCGTATCCGGCGATGATCTTTCGTACCGTCTGGCCGTCGTGCAGGAACAGGTACGCGCGGTCGCCGTCACCGGCGAGCATGCCGTCGAAGCGGTACGTCCCCTGTGGAGCGCGCAGTTCGCGTACCGTCGGATAGCTCGCCCGGACCTCGGCGACGGGTGAGCCGGCCGCGATGCCCTCCGGGGTGCGGACCGGGGCGCCGGCCCAGAGCAGCACCAGCCGCTCCTCGATGAAGATCGGGCTGAACTCGTCGTACCCGGCCAGCGTCGGCCCGCAGGCGTCGACGTCGGTACGCAGGATGCCGCGCCGGGTCAGCTCGCTCTCCGAGTCACCGAAGTCCACATCGGCCACTCCGTCGAGATCGACGACGCTCACCGACGCGACGGGCTCGCGGACGGCGATGGTGTCCGGTGGCATGACTCCGCTACCCGATGCCGAGGCAGCCAGAAGCAGTGCGGCGATGAAGCCGAATTGTCGCAATTTCATCAGAATCCCCCAGTCCCCAACGTGACGGGGGCGCTGAGGTTATTGCCTTGCTTCCCATTCGTCGGCCAATTCGTCCCAGTAGTCGGCGCTGAGCCCACGCCGCCCGTGCGCGAGCCATCCCTCGGTGCTCCGCTCGACGTGTAACCCCAGCTCAGCGAAGGGGTCTAGCCACCGGCCCGGCTCCACGCCCAGCTCGACAAGCGCCGCGTTGATCGGCCACTCCGGCCGCGGACCGTCGAACGCCGCGTCGAAGCGCGGCCCCCAGGCGAGGGCACCGGCCAGCCAGACCGCCGCGGCCTGGTGCCCGGCCCCACCGGCGAACTCCGCCTCGACGTACGCCACCGGGCCGCGCACCGACCAGCGGGCCAGGACCTCGGTCAACGCGGGGGAGAGGACCAGCTCGAACGGCTGTGCCGGGCCGGGCTCGTCGGTGAGATAGTCCGGCGGGGTGCCGGTCAGCTCCAGCACGAGCTGTGGCGTGACCGGCAGCAACGCGAAGTCCTGCCGCAGCTCGCCGAGCACGGCATGATCCAGCTCGCGGGTCTCCTCGCGCAGCAGCTCGGCGTCCGCGACTACCGCGCTGAGCTGGTAACTCACCCGACGTCCACAACCTGTGGATAGAACATGTGTACGACGGTGGTCAGGTCTTGTCGACGGTGGCGACGAAGGCGCGCCAGGCGGCCGGGCTGAACAGCAGTGCCGGGCCGGTCCGGTCCTTCGAGTCGCGTACGCCCACCACGTCGGGCAGGTTGCCGGCGACCTCGACACAGGCGCCACCGTTGCCGCTGCTGCGGCTGCTCTTGTGCCACCGGGCGCCGGCCAGCGCCGGGGTGTCGTTCACTGCCATGACTCCGCCACCTCCCTGATCAGGTCGACCGACTGCCAGTGCGAGAGTGTCTCGCCGCGCACGTTCTCCCACGCGGCAAGTATCGCCGCGATCTCGGCCTGCTCGCTGACCACCTGCCCCTGCAACTGGTTGTCCAGGTAGCCGGCGATGCGGTGATCGGGCGCGGTGGCGATGATGAACGGGCCGTTCAGCCCAGCGTATTCGCCCACTGTGGACGGCACCACATGTATCCGGATGTGCGGCTGGGTCGACGCCTCGGCGAGTGCCAGCAGTTGCTCGCGCATGACGGCCGGGCCACCGACCGGCCGGCGCAGCACCGCCTCGTCAAGCACGGCGGTGAGCAGGGGCGGTTCCTCGCGGTGCAGGATCAACTGGCGGGACATCCGGTGGTCGACCAACCGTGCCACCTCGCTGCGCGGGATCAGGCCGCCGCCGGCGAGCACCGCGCGGGCGTACGCCTCGGTCTGGAGCAGGCCGGGTAGGACGTTTGGCTCGAACCAGCGCAGCGTGGTCGCCTCGCGCTCGATCTCCTGCCAGGGGCGGAACCAGACCAGCGCCCGACGTCGCGAAATGTCCGGCCAAATGTCCGAGACATTCTTCTGGAGCGCATCTGCCGCCGTGAGGCGGTGCCGGGCATGCGGGATCCGATCTTCGAGCAACCACCGACTGACCGTCTTCGGGTCGACGCCGACGCGTTCCGCGAGCGACTCGATCGTGTGCCCGGTGTCCCGCAGCGCCACCCGCAGCGCGTCGTTCATGGCCGCCTCCCATCGGACGTCTCGAATATCCGCCGACCATACCCACACGCCATGTAGTTGTCTCGTTACGTGCGGCAAGTTGGGGGTGTCGATGGCGCGGCCGGTGGAGGTTCATCCCCCTTGACCCGGCGGTCGTGACATCGGGGGGCCGCCGTCGGGCGAGCAACCACGGCGGCCCCCATCCACTAATCGACGGTGGCGTCGGGGCGGGTCGGTGGCGTCGGGCCGGTCGGTGCCGTCGGATAGCGGCCGGGCGGTGCCGCCGAGCAGGGTTGGCGCTGGTGGGCGGGCTCGCTCATCGCCGCCGTTGAGGGCCGGCGAGGAACCAGGTAGATGCCCCTGCGCGGCCTGTCGAGCTGAGAGCACAGACGACTCAGCCGACGAACCAGCGGCGGCGCGGGCGTTCCCTGCCGATAACGGAAGGAGGTGACCTGTGCCGGAGCGCACCGTGAACCAGCCGCCGGCCGTCCAGCGAAGTGGAGACGCTAACCGGCGAGGCGAGTTCGGTGGCCGGCGAGGTGACGTCGCTGGCCGGCGAGGTGCCGCCGAGGACGGGCGGGATGCCGTCGGGCCGCATCGGCGCCGAGGCCCCGAGCCGGGAGAGCGCGTCGGTTCGATAGTGCCGGGGGAACTGCTGCTGCTGACCCGCGCGGCGTCCCCGCAGTTCGTCCGCCCGATCACGGTCCGGGTCATCCGACACCGCACCGACCGGAGCACCTATGACGGCTGGACCTGGATCGAGTGCTACGAGATCGATGCCCGGGGCGACGCGGTCGAGCGCCGCGAGCTGTTCCTGATGCCGGCCGGCCTGATCCGCGCCGCTGATCGGCCCGACGTGCCAGCGATGGCGGGCGGTCCTTCGGCGTCTCGTGCCTGGTCAGGTCGCTCGGCTGGGGTGGTCCGTCGATGAGCCGTCGTCGCCCGGAACACGTACCGTCCCGCCCGACCTGGCGCTGCCGGGACTGCGGTGCCGGGTGGCCGTGCGGCGCGGCGAAGCTCCGGCTCCTGCGCCAGTACCGGGACGATCGGGCCGCGTTGCTGGTGCACCTCGCGACGCTGTACGCGCAGGCCAGCGCGCAGCTTGGTGACACCTCGTCGGCGGTCGGGTTGTTCGACCGCTTCGTGTCCTGGGCGCGTGTGCGAGGTTAGGAGGCTGTCCGCGTACCGTCGCGGGTGCTGGACCGCCGTCCCCAGCGGAAGTGGCGGGCGGGGCGCGCCGCAGACGGTGGTGGCGCACCGACCGGAGGCCGCGCGGCGTTGCCGGCGGCCTCCGTCCCCGTGTCGGTCGGGGTCACCGTGCTCAGTTCGCCACGGCGACCTGCTGCGGTGGTTGCTTGCTGGGCCGAGCGACGAGCAGCGTCGCGACGGCGACCGCGAGACCGGCGATGGTCAGCCCGAGGACCAGCCAGGAGGGTCCGAAGGGGTAGTAGTACTCGCCCGGGGTGAAGGCGCTGTGCACGGTGAGCAGGCCGCCGTCGTCAACGCCGCCGCCGGCGCGGACCATCCGCACGGCGTTGCCGTACAGCGCGAGCGTCGGTAGCGCCAGCGCCAGCAGCGAGGTCCTGCCGAGCCCACCGGCGGTCATCCGCCGTCCGGGCGGCGCTGCCACCATGTGGTACGCGACGGCCGCCGCGACGAGCCAGCCGACGACCAGCCCGCCGGCCAGGCCGATGGCGACCAGGGGCAGGAAGGCGGCGGTACGGGTTGGCGTGGCGTCGATCGAGACCTGGCCGCCGTCGTCGGCGGTATACGCGCGGACCTGGATGAGCAGGCCGGCGGACTCGGCGTCGAACCGGGCGCCACGCAACGGGGTCTCGGTGGTGGTGCCGTCCGAGTTGGCGGTGACCCGGCGCGCGGAGAGCGGAGTGGACTCGGAGACGGACCAACCCGCATCGGTGAACCGCTGCCGGACCTGCTCGCCGTTCCAGCTGGCCGCGACGGCGTCGGTCACGTTGCTCCGGTCGGCGTGCCAGTTCGTCTCCACGCGGTACTGGCTCGACTCGCCGAGTCCGCCGGCCAACTGCGTCAGGCGTGCCGCGCTCTCGTCGTCGGGCAGGTCCGCGAAGGTCTGGGCGCCGAGCCAGGAGCCGGCGGCGGCACCGAAACCGCCCATGACCAGGGCGGCGAGCAGCGCCGCGATCGCCATGAACGGCCGGCCGGCGGGCAGCCGGAACCGCAGCCGCAGGCCGCTGGCGATCAGGTGGAGGGCCTCGCCGGCCCGGGGGCGGCGCTGGCCTGGCTCCGCCATCTCCAGCAGCGTGGTCACCACCTCGGTGCCGTGCCGGCGCCGGTGTCTGCGCGGATAGGCGAGCAGCAGCCTGCGGTACCCCCGCTCCAGGCGGTCGTCGGCGTTCGGCCAGGCCGCGGTCATCCGGTCACCTCGCCTACGGTCGGGGCGCTCACCAGGCCGAAGCTCAGCGCGCCACCGAGGCGCTTGCCCAACTGCATCTCCGCTGCGGTGGCGTGCCGGCGCAGCCGCTCGACCTGCGCCTGCAACGCGGCGGCTCCGGCGTCGCTGAGCCGGTAGTAGCGGCGCAGGCGGCCCTCGACGGCCTCCTCCCGGTCGACGGCGACCAGGCCCTGCTCGGCCAGCCGGTCCAGCGCACCGTAGAGGGTGCCCGGCCGCAGCTTGACCTCGCCCGCCGACAGCTCGTCGACCGCCCGGATCACCCCGTAACCGTGCAACGGCTGCGCCGCCAGCGCGGTGAGGATCAGAAAGGTGGGTTCCTGCATGGGGGTGATACTACGGCTGACGATATATACCGTCAACCGATCATGAGTGAGCCGAAGCGGTTCGGTGCGGCCTGGCTGCGGTGCGGTCTCGCGGCGGTGCGGCGAGCCGGGGACGGGGCGGTCCAGGCTGGCGAGACCAAGAAGACGCCCTCCGGCACCGGTGCCGGAGGGCGTGACGACCACGGGATTCCCCCAATGGGCAGGGAATACCGCGACGTGCTACTTCTTGAGGGCCACGTGATCACCTGCGGCCGAGACGGACGCGACTGTGGCGTTTCCCGCGTACGAGAAGCGCCAGTAGCCGGCGGCCTTGGCGGTGGTGGTCGTCTTCAGGTAGCCCTTGGCGTCGGTGTAGACGGTCTTGACAGTGGTGTACGTGCTGCTGCCGGACTTGCGGAACTGGAGCTTGACCGGCTGTTTCGCGTACCCGACGAAGGTGCTGGCGGCGTCGGTGGTGGCTCGGGTCAGCCGGCCGGTGACGGTGAGCTTGCGGCCCTTGACCACCGGCTCCGGAGCGGCGTTCACCGTCAGCTTGGCGACCTTGTAGAGGGTCACGCTGTCCGCGCCCGAGGTTGAGCCGACGGAGGTGGTGCTGCCGGCGAACGACCACCGCCACGTCCCCGAGGTGGTGGCCTTGACTGTCGTCTTCAGCTTGCCGTCGGAACCGGCGGTGACGGTCTTGACGGTGCTGTACGAGGTGGCGCCGGCCTTCTTGAACTGGAGCCGGACCGGCTGGCTCGGATAGCCGACCACCACGTAGGTGCTGCCGTCGGCCGTGAGGTGGTTCCAGTTGGGCTGGGTGAGCTGCCCTGAGACGGTCAGGGTGCCGTTCTTGCGGACCGGCTCCGGCGTCGCATTCGCCGTCGCCAGCCAGGTCTGCTTCAGCAGTGGAACACTGTCCGCCGCCGCACTTATCAGGTTGTCGTAACGCCCACCGTCGAGCGCGTAGCCGTGAATCGACAGGTGGACGGGACGGCCCGCCGACGCGTTGTCCATGTGGTACTGACGAACCATCGCGGTTCCGGTGCAGATCTGCGTGGTGGCGGTGGCTGTCACGCAGTTCATCTCGTAGCCGGGCGTGCCCTCAAGGAAGACGAAGAAGTAGCCGCCGCCGATGGTGCGCAGCCTCGCGCTGATCCGTACGACTCCACCGGAGTCGTCGTAGATCTCCGTCCGCACCGGCACCTCGACCAGTCCGCTGGTGCCCATGACGATCGGTCTGCCGTTGTTGATGGTGGTGCTCAGGATCTTGGTGTCGTGGTAGCTCGGTTCGGCATGGGCCGGCGGTGCCAGCAGCAGGCCACCCGCGACGGCTCCTGTCAGGATCAACCCGACGTGACGGAAGGGCGTCAAGAAAGTCCCCCATGGCTCAGGACCGCGTCTGCGACGCGGTGGCCGCATCGTGCCACACCGATCAGCCATGATCAAGAAGTCGACAGGGGGCCTGGCGGCGGAGTTCGCGGCGGTGGGTGCGTGGCGGGTGGGCGTCAGCCAGGATTCCTGGCGGTGCTCGCCCGGGTGCCCGACCACGAGAAAGGCCCCGACCTGGAGTCGGTCGGGGCCGTACATCTACCTGCTCAGGTGAGCGGAGGATACGAGATTCGAACTCGTGAGGGTGTTAACCCAACACGCTTTCCAAGCGTGCGCCCTAGGCCTCTAGGCGAATCCTCCGCGAGCCAGGATACAGGTCCGCGCCGGGCTGCCCACCCCACCACCCCCTGAAGATCCACGGTCGGTCGGGTAGGCTGGGCGTACCTCCCGTGCGGCGGTATCTCGTGAACCTCCCCAGGGCCGGAAGGCAGCAAGGATAAGCGAGCTCTGCCGGGTGCACGGGAGGCCTTTCTGTCTCCGGCGCCCTCCGGCGTTCTCCAATTGCGGCATCTTGGGGTTTCCCGGCCAGTGGAGACCGCAAGACGCCGCAACCGGAGTGGATCATCCGCTGGCGCGAACTGGGCGGACCGCGTCCGGGTGCGCAGACCCCCGGCGACGGGATGCGCGCATCCGGATGGCCCGGCGGGGTGGGTGGTCAGGCGGGACGGGTCGGCGCAGAATGGCTCGGTCGAGAGGAGGCGGGACGCCGTGGCACTGGCGCTCTACCGCAAGTACCGGCCGCGTACCTTCGCCGAGGTCATCGGGCAGGAGCACGTCACCGAGCCGTTGTCGCAGGCGCTGCGCAGCGGGCGGCTCAACCACGCGTACCTCTTCTCCGGCCCACGCGGCTGCGGCAAGACCTCAAGCGCCCGCATCCTGGCCCGCTCGCTCAACTGCGAGCACGGGCCCACCCCGGAGCCCTGCGGCACCTGTGACTCCTGTCGCTCGCTGGCCGGCGACGGAGCCGGCTCGATCGACGTCATCGAGATCGACGCGGCCAGTCACGGTGGCGTGGATGACGCCCGTGAGCTGCGGGAGAAGGCGTTCTTCGCGCCGGCCAACAGCCGCTTCAAGATCTATGTCATCGACGAGGCGCACATGGTCTCGTCGGCCGGCTTCAACGCCCTGCTCAAGCTGGTCGAGGAGCCGCCGGAGTACGTCAAGTTCATCTTCGCCACCACCGAGCCGGAGAAGGTCCTCGGCACCATCAAGTCGCGGACCCACCACTACCCGTTCCGGCTGATCCCGCCGAAGGTGCTCCGGCCCTATCTTGAGCAGCTGACCCAGGCCGAGGGGGTGCAGGTCGAGCCGGCGGTGTTCCCGCTCGTGGTGCGCGCCGGTGGCGGCAGCGCCCGGGACAGCCTCTCCGTACTCGACCAGCTCATCGCCGGTGCCGGGCCCGACGGGGTGAGCTACGCCCGGGCCGCCGCGCTGCTCGGGGTGACCGACGCGGCGCTTATCGACGAGATGTGCGACGCCCTCGCCGCCGGGGACGGTGCTGCCGCGTACGCCACCGTCGACCGGGTCGCCGAGGCCGGGCACGACCCTCGCCGGTTCGCCGCCGACCTGCTGGAACGGCTCCGCGACCTGATCGTGCTCCAGCAGGTGCCCGACGCGGTGACCAAGGGCCTCATCGACGGGCCGGACGACCAGATCGAGCGGATGGCCGCCCAGGCCCAGCAACTCGGACCGGGCACGCTGTCCCGCTGCGCCGACATCGTGCACGACGGCCTGGTGGAGATGCGCGGTACCACCGCTCCCCGGCTGCTGCTCGAACTGATCTGCGCCCGGATGCTGCTGCCCGGCGTCGACGACTCCACCGGCGGCCTGCTCCAACGCCTCGAACGCATGGAGCGCCGGCTCACCCTCGCCGGCACCGACGCGCCGCCGGCCACCGCCGGCTCCGTGTCGGCCACCAACCCCCCGGCGGTACGCACCCAGCCTCCCGCCGCGCCCGCGGCTGCCGCCGCGAATCGGGCCGGGACCGGCGCTGCCGCGCCGGCTACCGCCACCTCGCCAGCCGGCCGCGAGACTGCCACCTCAGCGATCGGCGGCGACAGCGCATCCTCGTCGGCCGAGCGCGGTAGCGGCCGTCCGTACTCCGCTCGTGGCGACGGGTCGGCGGCTGGTCGGGACGGCGCGACCCGGGCTGCCGGTCGTGACGGGGTGTCGTCGGCCGGTCCTGACGGCACGACTCGGCACGCCGGTCATGGCGGCGCGATCCCGGCTGGTTCTGACGGCGGTGCCGAGAACGCCGGTCGTGCCGCAGTGACCTCGGCCGCCGGCCCGGGGGCGGGCGGTACCGCAGCGGATGGTCGGGCCGACGCGGGTTACCGCCCCGCCGGGAACGGGGCCAGCACGAACGGGGCCGGCGCCGGCCCGGCCGGCGGACCCGGTGACGACGGTTCGGGACGGCCGGGTGCCTCCCAGGGCGATGCGACAAACGGTGCCGCCATGTCCCGGCGGGCTGTGCCGGCGTCGGCGATCATGCCTGATCCAGCGACCCCGGAACCCCCTCGCCCGGGTGCGACGGCTCCTGGCGTACTGGACGCGGTCGCGGTACGCCGGGTCTGGCCGGAGGTGGTCGGCAAGGTCAACCGGAGCAACAAGCGGATCGCCGCGCTGATGCGCGACGCGGTCGTCCGTGACCTCGACGGGGACACTCTCGTGCTGACCGTGAAGTCGGCGGTGCTGGCCCGGATGATGTCCGACCACGCGCAGGTGCTCACCGACGCGCTCTACGAGGAGTTGGGCGGACGCTGGCAGATCCGCTGCGAGGTGGCCGGCGAACGGGGCGGGTCGTCGCCTGGTCCGCACCGCAGCCCGTCCGCTCCCGGCCCGGCCCCCGCTCCGGTCGCCGCCAGTCCGCAGGTGCCCGCAGCGCGGGCCGATCGAGGCCGTTCCGGCGGCGCCGCCAGCGCTCACCGGTCGGGTGACCCGGCTGCCACCACGGCTGAGGACAGCGACGACGACTGGCCCGAGCCGGCCCGCCCAGGTGGTAGTGCCGCGTCCGCTGCCGACGACTGGCCGGAGGCGGCCCGTCCCGGCGGCGGGTCGGTCGACGCGGCGGCGGACTCGTCGGGCGACCCTCGGGCGGCTGCCTCGCACACCTCGGCGGACGTTGCGCCGGGCACCCCGTCGAGTCGTGGCGCGAGTGGCGGCTCACCGGTCGCCGGTTCGGACGGCGCGGGGACGCCCGCCACCGGAACGGCCGGTGGGTTGGACGGGGCGCGGACGTCCGTCGGCTCGGACCGAACCGGCGCGAGCGGAGTGCCGGGTGCCGCGCGGGCGACCCTCGGATCAGCTGGAGCGGCGACAACCGTCGGATCGGCTGGAGCGGCGACAACCGCCGGGTCGGGTGGGGCCGGGGCGAACGGTGGGTCGGGCGGCCCTGGGCCGAGTGCCGCGCCGCGCCAGGCGGGTACGCCCAACGGCAATGGCAGCTCCGGTGGTGCCCCGGTGAGCAGCGCGATCGCGGCGGCTCGGGCGGCGGCGGCCGGGCGGGGTGCGCGTACCGACAAGAGGGTCCGGCAGACCGCGGACGTGGAGTTTGCCGGCGAACCGCCGTACGACCCGGATTTCGACGGCCCGTTGCGCGGTGGCGCGGGACGTCCCGGCGCTCAACCGCCCGCCACTCCCGCCTACGAGGGCTTCGACCCGGGTGACGAGCCACTCGACGAGATCGTCGACGAGAAGACCGCCCGCGAGTCGAGCGAGGAACAGGCCGTACGCCTGCTCCGCGAGACCTTCGGCACCGTCGAGAAGATCAACGACTGACCCCCACCCCCCCGTTCGCCGCGATCTTGCACTTTTCGCCTCCACAAATGCCTTCGAAACGGACATCAGGGCGACCAGAAGTGCAAGATCGACGGGGTGGTCGGTGGGGGGCGTTAGGGTGGGCGGCGGTAGAACGGGCGAGTTGAGGGAGTCATCGTGCGGCCTGGTGGACAGCCGAACATGCAGCAGATGCTGAAGCAGGCGCAGAAGATGCAGCAGCAGATCGCCAAGGCACAGGCGGAGCTGGCCGAGGCCGAGGTGACCGGCACCGCCGGTGGCGGCTTGGTCACCGCCGTCGTCACCGGTTCCGGCGAGGTCAAGGGCATCAAGATCGACCCGAAGGCCGTCAACCCGGACGACGTGGAGACCCTGGAGGACCTCGTCGTCGCCGCGCTGCACAACGCCAGCGAGGCGGCCCGCGAGTTGACCGAGCAGAAGATGGGCCCGGTCGCGGGCGGGATGGGCGGCCTCGGCCTGCCCGGGTTCTGAGCCCTCAGATGTACGAGGGGGCCATCCAGGATCTGATCGACGAACTGGGCCGGCTGCCGGGCGTGGGCCCCAAGAGCGCCCAGCGGATCGCCTTTCACGTGCTGTCCGCCGACCCGGCCGACGTCAACCGGCTGGCCGGCGCGCTGCGCAAGGTCAAGGAGCTGGTGCGCTTCTGCACCAGTTGCTACAACGTCGCCGAGTCCGACACGTGCCGGATCTGCCGCGACCCGCGCCGCACCGACGAGGTGATCTGCGTGGTCGAGGAGCCGAAGGACGTGGTGGCGATCGAGCGGACCGGTGAGTTCCGCGGCCGGTACCACGTGCTCGGCGGTGCGATCAATCCGCTGGAGGGTATCGGGCCGGACAACCTGCGCATCCGCGAGCTGATGACCCGTCTCGGCGGCGGCGCGGTCCGGGAGCTGATCCTGGCCACCGACCCGAACACCGAGGGCGAGGCGACCGCCACCTACCTGGCGCTGATGGTGAAGCCGATGGGGATCGCGGTGACCCGGCTGGCCAGCGGGCTGCCGGTCGGCGGCGACCTGGAGTACGCCGACGAGATCACCCTGGGCCGGGCGTTCGAGGGCCGCCGCGCCGTCTGAGGACGCTCCCGCGTCCACTGTGGTTTCTAACATGTGGGCCGGCTGGCAGACGGTCGATGTAACAAATCCGCATCACTCAAATCGGACAAAAAGTCTCTTTGCTGGCCGTCTGTGCTGGCCTTTCGCTGCTGTCTCAGCGATTAAGACACGATCCGGTACCAACCGCTTCGACAGCCATTTCCCGCCGGTCCGAACGGGAGCTAAGGTCACGGCCATCGGTGACCCTGTCACCACGTTGTCCGTACCCCCAAGGACGAGGTGAAGCACCATGCGTGCATCCAGGCCGAAGGTCGCTATCGCGGCCGTGGCGGCCGCGGCCCTCGCGGTTGCAGGCTGTGCCGAGAGCGACCGCGAAGGTTCCAGCGGTAGTAGCAAGGACACCCTGGTCTTCGGCGTCGCCGGAGACCCGAAGGTGCTCGACCCCAGCTTCGCCAGTGACGGTGAGTCGCTGCGCGTGGCCCGCCAGGTGTTCGAGACGCTGGTCCGCCCGGAGGAGGGTGGCACCAAGGTCAGCCCCGGCCTCGCCGAGTCCTGGGAGCCGGACGCCGCGGGCACCACGTGGACGTTCAAGTTGCGCTCCGGCGTGAAGTTCCACGACGGCACCGACTTCAACGCCGAGGCCGTCTGCGTCAACTTCGACCGCTGGTACAACGCCAAGGGCCTGATGCAGAGCCCGGACGTGACCGCGTACTGGCAGGACGTCATGGGTGGCTTCGCCGCCAACGAGGACGACACCCTCGGCGAGAGCCTCTTCAAGTCCTGCTCCGCCACCGACCCCACCACGGTCGCGCTGACCTTCAGCCGGGTCTCCAGCAAGATCCCGGCCGCCCTGATGCTGCCGTCCTTCTCCATGCACAGCCCGAAGGCGCTCCAGGAGCACGACGCCAGCAACGTCTCGGGCAGCGCGGACGACATCAAGTACCCGGCCTACGCGACCGCGCACCCGACCGGTACCGGTCCGTTCAAGTTCAAGACCTGGGACATCGCGAACAAGACGCTGACCCTGGAGCGGAACGAGGACTACTGGGGCGACAAGGCCAAGCTCAAGAGCCTGATCTTCAAGACCATCTCGGACGAGAACGCCCGTAAGCAGGCGCTGCGCTCCGGCGACATCCAGGGCTACGACCTGGTCGGCCCGGCCGACGTCCAGCCGCTCAAGGACGAGGGCTTCAACCTCCTGACCCGCCCGGCCTTCAACATCCTCTACCTGGCCATCAACCAGAAGGGGAACCCGAAGCTGGCGGACCTGAAGGTCCGGCAGGCGCTCGCCCACGCCGTCAACCGTCAGGCCCTTGTCGACTCGAAGCTGCCCCCGGGCGCCCAGGTCGCGGTGAACTTCTTCCCCGACACGGTCGAGGGCTGGAACGGCGACGTCACCAAGTACGAGTACGACGTCGAGAAGGCCAAGTCGCTGCTGGCCGAGGCCGGTGCGTCGGACCTGACCCTGCGGTTCCACTACCCGACCGAGGTCACCCGGCCCTACATGCCGAACCCGAAGGACCTGTTCGAGCTGGTCTCGGCGGACCTCCAGGCGGCCGGCATCAAGATCGAGCCGATCCCGCTGAAGTGGAGCCCGGACTACCTCAACGCCACCACCTCCGGCAGTGAGCACGACCTGCACTTCCTCGGGTGGACCGGCGACTACGGTGACGGCTACAACTTCATCGGCACGTTCTTCGACCGGCAGAAGGACGAGTGGGGCTTCAACAACAAGGCCCTGTTCGACAAGTTCCGGGAGGCGGACACCACTGCGGACCAGGCGGCCAAGGTGGCGCTCTACAAGGAGTTGAACGCCGACATCATGAACTTCCTGCCCGGTGTGCCGATCTCGCACTCGCCGCCGGCAATCGTGTTCGGCAAGGACGTGACCGGGGTCAAGGCGAGCCCGCTCACCGACGAGCGGTTCGCCACCGCGGAGTTCAAGTCCTGATCTGACGCACCGACCACGGGCGGGCGCTGTGACCCACAGCGCCCGCCCGTGATCCCTTGCCCCCTTCCGAGGCCGCCGTGTTCCGGTTCATCGTCAGACGCCTGCTTCAGTTGATACCCACGCTGTTCGGGCTCTCCATCCTGTTGTTCATCTGGCTCCGGCGACTGCCCGGAGGCCCCGAGACCGCCATTCTCGGCGAGCGGGGTACGCCCGAGATGCGTGCCGCGATCCGCCGCAATCTCGGTCTCGACGAGCCGATCCTGATCCAGTACGGCCGCTTCATCCGTCGGATGATCCGCCTCGACCTGGGCACGTCCATCTCGACCAAGCGCGAGGTGACGACGGAGTTCCTGCAACGATTCCCCGGCACCGTCGAGCTGACCATCACCGCGATGGTGATCGCGGTCGGCATCGGCATCCCGCTGGGCTACCTGGCCGCCCGTCGTCGTGGCCGCTTCCTCGATCACGCCTCCGTCGGCGGGTCGCTGATCGGCATCTGCATCCCGGTCTTCTTCCTCGCGTACATCCTCAAGGCGATCTTCTCGGAGAACCTCGGCTGGTTCCCCTCCAGCGGCCGGCAGGACCCGACCATCGGCGCCACCCGGATCACCAACTTCTTCGTCCTCGACGGACTGATGACCCGGGAATGGGACGCCGCCGCCGACGCGCTCATGCATCTCGTGCTGCCGGCGCTTGCCCTGGCCAGCATCCCCTTGGCGATCATCGTCCGGATCACCCGGGCTAGCGTGCTGGAGGTGCTCAACGAGGACTTCGTGCGTACCGCCGAGGCCAAGGGCCTGACCGAGAACGTCGTCCGCCGCCGGCACGTGCTGCGCAACGCCATGCTCCCGGTGGTGACCTCGATCGGTCTGCTCACCGGTGGCCTGCTCTCCGGCGCGGTGCTGACCGAGACGGTCTTCGCCTTCAGCGGGATCGGCGCCTTCCTCGCCGACTCGATCAACCAGCGTGACTACCCGGTCCTGATGGGCTTCATCATGATCATCGCGGTGGTGTACGTGCTGGTGAACCTGATAGTGGACCTCTCCTACAGCCTGATCGACCCGAGGGTGAGGGTCCGATGACGACAATCGGTGGCAAGAAGCGAGAGAAGATCGACCGACTCGCCGAACTGGCCGCCCGCGACGAGGAGCGGGGGGTGAGCCTCTGGCAGGACGCCTTCCGTCGGCTGCGGCGCAACCCGGCCGCCATCATCGGCGCGGTCATCCTCACCATCTTCGTCCTGGTCGCGCTGATCGGCCCGTTCCTGGTGCCGTACGGGCCGACGGACACGATGGGCATCCGGGAGGGCCTCATCAAACCGGGGGTCATCCCCGGGTCCTCCAGCGAGCACTGGTTCGGTTACGACCACCAGGGTCGGGACGTCTTCAGCCGCATGATCGTCGGGGCCCGGCAGACCCTGCTGGTGGGGGTGGTGGCGACCCTGATCGGTCTCGCCGTCGGCGTGCTGATCGGCGGTGTCGCGGGTGCCGCCGCCGGCCTCGGCGGGCGTTGGGGCCGATGGGTCGACAGCACCCTGATGCGGTTCATCGACATGCTGCTGGCGCTGCCCAGCCTGCTGCTGGCGGTCAGCATCGCCGCACTGCTCGGACCGAGCCTGACCACGGTCATGATCGCGGTCGGCATGGTGTCCGTGCCGGTCTTCGCCCGGCTGCTGCGCGGCTCGATGATCGCCCAATCCAACAGCGACTACGTCCTGGCCGCCACCTCGCTCGGGGTACGCAAGTCGAAGATCGCCGTGGCCCACGTGCTGCCCAACTCGCTCGCCCCGGTCATCGTCCAGGCGACGCTGACCCTGGCCACCGCGATCATCGAGGCGGCAGCGCTGTCCTTCCTCGGGCTCGGCAACCCCGACTCGGCAACCCCCGAGTGGGGCGTCATGCTCGCCGACGCGCAGCAGTACCTGGGCATCCGGCCCGAGCTGGCCATCTACCCGGCGGTCGCCATCATCATCACCGCGCTGGGTTTCACCCTGCTCGGTGAGTCGATGCGTGAGGCCCTCGACCCGAAGCTGCGGAAGTAGGCGTGCCGAGCATGAGAAGCGTGCACGTGACCTCCGTGGCTGTGAACGAAAGGGCGGTGCGGCATGGCACTGCTTGATGTCGAAGATCTTTCGGTGACCTTCGCCCGGCGCGGTCAGCGGACCGTACGGGCCGTGGACGGCGTCTCCTTCTCCGTGAACGCGGGTGAGGTGGTCGGCCTGGTCGGCGAGTCCGGTTGCGGCAAGTCGGTCACCTCACTGGCGATCATGGGCCTGCTGCCCAAGCAGCCCGGCCTCCAGGTGTCCGGCAAGGCCGTCTTCGACGGCACCGACCTGCTCCAGATCGACGACCGGTCGAGGCGGGACATCCGGGGCCGGGACGTCGCGATGATCTTCCAAGATCCGTTGTCGTCGCTGAACCCGGTCGTGCCGATCGGTCTCCAGGTCACCGAGGTGCTGACCCGGCACCGTGGGATGAGGGGGGAAGCGGCGGCGAAGGAGGCGGCGCAGCTGCTGGACCGGGTCGGCATCCCCGATCCGAAACGGCGGCTGAAGGAGTACCCCCACCAGCTCTCCGGTGGGATGCGCCAGCGCGCCCTGATCGCCATGGCGGTGGCCTGCCAGCCCCGGCTGCTCATCGCCGACGAGCCGACGACCGCCCTGGACGTCACCATCCAGGCGCAGATCCTGGAACTGCTGAAGGACCTGGTCCAGGACTCCGGCACCGCGCTGGTGATGATCACCCACGACCTGGGCGTGGTGGCCGGAATGTGCGACACCATCAACGTGCTCTACGGCGGTCGGGTGGTGGAGACCGCGCGGCGGCGTCCGCTGTTCCGTCAGCCTCGGCACCCGTACACCGTGGGGCTGCTCGGTTCGGTGCCGCGCCTGGACGCAGGGCGTGGCGAACGGCTGAACCCGATTCCGGGTTCGGTGCGTGACCTGCTGCCCTGGCCGGATGGCTGCGCCTTCGCCCCGCGCTGTGACCGCCGGGTGGACGCCTGCATCGGCGAGCCGCCGGAGCTGGTGCTGACCCACGACGGTCGCAGCTACCGGTGCGTCAACCCGGCCCCGCTGCCGGGCCTGACGCCCGGCGACGAGGTTCGGACGGCGGTACCGGGACCGGCGACCCCGGGTTCGGTGCCGGCACAGGCGGTGCCGGACGAACCACCGGCCGTGCCGGGCCTGGCCGCCGCCCCCAGCGAGGAGGAGACGCCATGAGCGAGCGCAGCGAGCGAAGCGGAGACGTCCTCGTCGAGGTACGGGATCTGAAGGTGCACTTCCCGATCAAGCGAGGGGTGCTGTTCGACCGTACGGTGGGCCACGTCAAGGCGGTCGACGGCGTGGACCTGAGCATTGCGCGGGGCAGGACGTACGGTCTGGTCGGCGAGTCGGGCTGCGGAAAGTCGACGCTCGGGCGGGCGCTGCTCCAGCTCACCCCGCCGACCGCTGGCCAGGTCGCCTTCGACGGGGTCGAGCTGACCACGCTGGCCCCGAACAAGCTGCGCGCGATGCGTCGCCGGATGCAGATGATCTTCCAGGACCCGATGTCCAGCCTCGATCCCCGGCAGAACGTCGAGTCCATCCTCACCGAGGGGCTACAGGCGCACGGCATCGGTGGTGACCGGAACGGCCGTCGCAAGATCATCGCCGAGACGCTGGACCAGGTCGGGCTGCCGCGCTGGGCGCTCTCCCGCTATCCGCACGAGTTCTCCGGCGGCCAGCGGCAACGCATCGGCATCGCCCGGGCGCTGGTGCTGGGGCCGGAACTCATCGTCGCCGACGAGCCGGTCTCCGCCCTCGACGTGTCGATCCAGGCTCAGGTGGTGAACCTCCTGGACGAGCTCCAGGACAACCTCGGCCTGACCTACCTGGTGATCGCGCACGACCTGGCGGTGGTCCGGCACATCTCCGACACCGTCGGGGTGATGTATCTGGGCGCGTTGGTCGAGGAGGCGCCGAGCGACCGGCTCTACACCGAACCACTGCACCCGTACACCCGGGCGCTGATGTCGGCGGTGCCGGTGCCCGATCCGGACGTCGAGGACCGCCGGGAGCGGATCCTCATCCACGGCGATCTGCCGTCACCGGCCAACCCGCCGTCGGGCTGCCGCTTCCACACCCGGTGCCCGTGGGCGCAGCCGACCCGCTGCGCCGACGAGCGACCGCAACTGCGGGAGATCGGCGGCAGTCGGGTCGCCTGTCACTGGGCCGAGCAGATCGCCAGCGGGGAGCTGCGTCCGCACAAGGTAAGCGTGGAGATCACCCGACCGCCGGGCGAGGGCGAGGAGCCTTCGGTCGTCTCCGCCCCCACCGAGCCCGGGTCCTTCGTGTAACTCGTCGAGGCAGGGGCCCCTCCTGACGCCTGCGGTACAGGAAGGGCCCCTTCCTGCACCGCGCGGTTCACGAAGCCGCTGGATCAGCCTTCGGGGCGGTGCAGCAGGCCGACGGCGATGTCGTGCACCGCGTCCAGGCCGGCGGCGTCGGGCAGCGGTGCGCTGCCGCCGGTGACCGCATACCACTCGTCGGCGTCCTTGTACTGCACGCGCAGGCTGACCCGCCCGTCGGCGAAGTCGGTGCGCAGGGTCAACTCGCCGGTCACCACGCCGACCTCGTCGGTCATCACGCCGCCCGGTCCCGGCACGATGTCGGCGGTGCGGCTCTGCGGGCCGGTGGCACCGCCGGCGTCGGCGGTCATCCCGGCGCCCGGCACCTCCACCTCACCCGCGGCGGCACCGTCCGCGGTCATGCCGGCCGTGGCCGGGCCGGGGCTGCCGGTGGCCGCCGCCGCGTCCTCGCCGCCCGGGTCCGGCGTACGCTCGGGTGCCGGCGCCCCGTCGGCGCCGGTTACGGCTTGCTCTCCCATGTGCAGCCCTCCAACATGTCGGCCAGCTCGGCCTGCTCGGCGTTTGTCACCGTCAGCCGCCAGTGGTGCTTCACCGCCACCCAGTCCCCGGCATATTGACACCAGTATGACCGGTTTGACGGCTTCCACTGGGATGGGTCCTGGTCACCCTTTGCCCGGTTGGAGGAGGCGGAAACCGCGAAGAGCTGCGGTCGGTCGAGGTCGTTGGCGAAGTCGCCGCGCTTCGAGTCGTCCCACTCGTCGGCCCCGGAGCGCCAGGCGTTGGCCAGCGGAACCATGTGGTCGACGTCCACGTCGGAGGGATCGGTGAAGGTGCGGCCGTCGTAGACGCTCTCCCACCGCCCACCGACCACGTTGCAGCCGGAGTGCTCGATGGATTTGCCGTCGCGCTCCAGCACGGTGTCGCGGACGTCGCAGTTCTGGCCGGTCTTGCGCCAGTGCGGGAAGCGATTGCGGCTGTACCCGCGCATCGAGCCCGCCTCCGCGACGGTCAGCTCCGCGAGCATCTGGTTGATGTTGCCACCGCCGCTCGGCGGGGTGACCGGTTCCTCCTCAAGCGGGACGCAGCCGGCCGCGCCGAGGGTCAGCGCCGCGACGAGCGCGAGCGCCCCCGGGGCGCGCGATCCTGATCTGGTACGCACAGACGACACCTTTCCAGCTTGCGGGCTTCCGGCGATCCCGCACAGTACCCGGCCAGGGTTTCGGCGTTTCGTGGTGTCTGGCGGATGGTGCACGGCAGATTGGTAACCATGCCCGAACTCACGTCCGCTCTCCGCCTGCGCAGCAGTGCCGGTCGGGGCACCCTGGCCGCCGCCGTGCTGGCCTCCGGCATGGTCTTCCTGGACAGCACCGTGGTCAACGTGGCGCTGCCGCACCTCGGTGCCGATCTCGGCGCGTCGGTGGCCGGTCTCCAGTGGACCATCAACGGCTACCTGTTGACGCTGGCCGCGTTCGTACTGCTCGGTGGAGCGCTGGGCGACCGGTTCGGGCGCCGGCGGGTGTTCCTGATCGGCGTGGTCTGGTTCACCGCCGCCTCCATACTCTGCGGGCTGGCGATGCGTACCGACTGGCTGGTCGCCGCGCGGTTTCTCCAGGGCGCGGGTGGTGCCCTGCTCACCCCGGGCTCGCTGGCGTTGCTGCAGGCCAGCTTCCATCCCGACGACCGGGCGAAGACGATCGGAGCGTGGTCGGGGCTCTCCGGCGTCTCCACCGCGCTCGGGCCGTTCATCGGTGGCTGGCTGATCGACGCCCTCTCCTGGCGGTGGATCTTCTTCCTGAACGTGCCGCTGGCGGTGCTGGTCGTGCTGGCGACGCTGCGCTGGGTTCCGGAGAGCCGGGACGAGAACGCCTCCCGGAAGCGGGGAACCCGCCAGTTCGACGTGGCCGGTGCCCTGCTCGGCGCACTCGCCCTGGCCGGTGTCACGTACGCCCTGGTCGACGCCCCCGACCGGGGTCTGGGCTCACCGGCGGTGGTGGTGGCGGCCCTGGCCGGGGTGGTGGCCGCGGTGGTGTTCGTCTTCCTGGAGCGACGCCGGGGGGAGGCCGCGATGCTGCCCACCGGCCTGTTCGGCAGCCGGTTGTTCTCGGTGCTGAATTTCTTCACGGTGCTGGTCTACGCCGCTCTCGGCGGGTTCACCTTCTTCATCGCCGTGTACCTGCAGAACGTGATCGGCTTTTCGGCCCTGCTCACCGGCCTCGCGTTGCTGCCGATGACGCTGCTGCTGCTGGTCGGCTCGCCGCTGACCGGTGCGTTGTCGACGAGGATCGGGCCCCGGTTGCCGCTGACCGTCGGGCCGGTGCTGGCCGCCGTCGGGCTGCTCATGCTGCGCGAGATCGAACCGGGGGCGTCGTACTGGGGGCAGGTGCTGCCAGGGGTGGCGATCTTCGGAGTCGGGCTGACCCTGGTCGTGGCACCGCTCACCGCCTCGGTGCTGGCCGCGGTCGACGACCGCTTCGCGGGAGTGGCCAGCGGCTTCAACAACGCCGCCTCGCGGGTCGGTGGGCTGCTCGCGGTGGCGGCCCTGCCGCTGCTGGTCGGGCTCACCGGCACCGGGTACGAACAGCCTGCCGAACTCACCGCCGCGTACCGTGGCGCGCTGCTCTGGTGCGCCGGTCTGCTGCTGGCCGGGGCCCTTATCGCCGCCGTGCTGGTCCACCGGCCGGCCCGCCGCCCGCCGCCGGCCCAGCCCTGTCACTCGATGCCGGTCTCCACACCGCCGAAATGACGCAGGGCCCGCACCGGTGCGGGCCCTGCGTGACGGTCGCTCAGGCCCGGGCGCGGTTGACGGCGCTGGTGACCGCCTTGATGGAGGCGGTGACGATGTTGGCGTCCATGCCGACACCCCACACCGTTTGCCCCTGCACCTCGCACTCGACGTACGCGGCGGCCTGCGCGTCCCCGCCGGAGGAGAGCGCGTGCTCGTGGTAGTCGAGCACCCGTACGCTCACCCCGGCGGTGCCCAGCGCGTTTACGTACGCGTCGATCGGGCCGTTGCCGATCGCGGTGATCGAGCGCTCCTGCCCCCCGGTCTGGACCTGGGCGGTGATCTCGACCTTTCCGTCGGCGGTGCCGATCGTGTACTCGGACAGCGCCACCGCGGGGTCGCGCTGGTGGTCGAGCAGGTACTGCCCGGCGAAGATCTGCCACATGGTGGCCGGGTCGACCTCACCGCCGTCGTGGTCGGTCACCTGCTGCACCACGCCGGAGAACTCGATCTGGAGCCGCCGGGGCAGGTCGAGCTGATGCTCGGTCTTCATGATGTACGCGACGCCGCCCTTGCCGGACTGCGAGTTGACCCGGATCACCGCCTCGTAGCTGCGGCCCAGATCCTTCGGGTCGATCGGCAGGTACGGCACCGCCCAGGTGAACTCGTCGACCGGCACCCCGGCCGCCGCCGCGTCGGCCTCCAGCGCGGTGAACCCCTTGTTGATGGCGTCCTGGTGGGAGCCGGAGAAGGCGGTGTAGACCAGGTCGCCGGCGTACGGGTGGCGTTCGTGCACGGGCAGCTGGTTGCAGTACTCGACGGCCCGCTTGATCTCGTCGATGTCGGAGAAGTCGATCATCGGGTCGATGCCCTGGGAGAACAGGTTCAGCCCCAGGGTCACCAGGTCGACGTTGCCGGTGCGCTCGCCGTTGCCGAACAGGCAGCCCTCGATCCGGTCGGCACCGGCCAGCAGGCCCAGCTCGGCGGCGGCCACCCCGGTGCCCCGGTCGTTGTGCGGGTGCAGGCTGAGCACCAGGCTGTCGCGCCGCGGCAGGTGCCGGTGCATCCACTCGATCGAGTCGGCGTACACGTTCGGGGTGGCCATCTCGACGGTGGCCGGCAGGTTGACGATCAGCTTGCGGTCCGGGGTGGGGTCGATCACCTCGATCACCTTCGCGCAGACCTCCAGCGCGTACTCCAGCTCCGTGCCGGTGTAGGACTCGGGCGAGTACTCGTAGAAGATCTCGGTGTCCGGGGTGTGGATCTCGGCGTACTTCTGGCAGAGCCGGGCACCGCTTGTCGCGATGTCGGTGATGCCGTCCCGGTCCAGCCCGAACACCACCCGGCGTTGCAGCGTGGAGGTCGAGTTGTAGAAGTGCACGATCGCCCGGCGGGCCCCGCGCAGCGAGGAGAAGGTGCGGTCGATCAGGTGCTCCCGGCACTGGGTCAGCACCTGGATGGTGACGTCCTCGGGGATCAGATCCTGCTCGATCAGCTGTCGGACGAAGTCGTAGTCGGTCTGGCTGGCCGACGGGAAGCCGACCTCGATCTCCTTGTAGCCCATCTGCACCAGGAGCTGGAACATCCGGCGTTTGCGCTCCGGCGACATCGGGTCGATCAGCGCCTGGTTGCCGTCCCGCAGGTCGACCGCACACCAGCGTGGCGCGGTCTCCACGTGCCGGGTCGGCCAGGTCCGGTCCGGCAGGTCGATCCGGAACTGCTGCCGGTACGGCTGGTACCGGGCGTACGGCATCCGGCTCGGACGCTGCCGGGCGAACGGATCGGAATCGATGTCGGTGGTGCCGGCTGGGTGAGCCATGGCGGAATTCTCCCGTGGTCATGTGACATCAGCGGTGGAGGTCGGCGGCGAGGCCGAGGAACATCCGGGAAATGCTGGCGGCGCGGTTCAACTCCGCGACGAGGTGCCGGCCGTCAGGCCTCGTCGCGGCGACCAAGGAGAAGGTGCGCCTGCCACATGACAGGGTGACACTACGTGGTGGACGTCAGCTCTGGGAAGGGTCGTCCGGGATTTGGGACGAGGCTCGCGGCACGATCCTCAACGCGCGGTGGCCGAGCAGGTCAGCATCAGATCGGCAAGGGGTCGGCGATGGCGTAGCGAGGTCTCGTGGACCAACAGGTCGGCCGGCAGGCTGAACGGGTCGCCGAGTTGCCCGATCGCCGCCACGACGTACGGTTCCGCGTCGGCGGGCAGGTCGAGGTCGGCGACCAGGCCGCGCCGGTCGAGGTCGGTCACCTGGCGGACGTGCAGCCCGAGCGCGGTGGCCTGCACGGTCAGGTGGGCCACGGCCTGCCCCAGGTCGTACCCCGCGAACGGGTTGTCGGTGGCGTGCTGCGCGGCGAGCAGCAGGAGGCTGGCCCGCCCGGCCCACCGCTGTTCGCCCGGCGGCAGGTTGACGAGGATCCGCTTGAAGGTCTCGTCCTCGCGGTGCCCGACGGCGAACCGCCAGGGTTGCCGGTTGCCGACCGACGGCGCCCACCGCGCCGCCTCCAGCAGGGTCATCACCTCGGCCGAGGTCAACTCCGCGACCGGGTCGAAGGAGCGGGGACTCCAGCGGAAGGCGAGCAGCGGAGTGAGATCGGTCATGGGCAGAGTGTCCCGTATGGGCGATTTGGGCTCGTCAACCCATAGGGGTAAATGTGGGCAAGGACACCCGTAACGGGTCGGCTCGTCAGGGCGTTCCCGCGTGCCCGTCGGTACCGGTTGGCTCCGGGCCGGCGGGTGTGGTCGGAGCCACCGGCGCGGCCATGCCCAGCGGTTCACCCTCGACCACCGGACCGGGCAGTTGGACCGTGCCGGGGGCCGGTTCGGGTGGACCGGCCAGCGTCAGCGTGCCGAACGCCGCCCGTACCGCGGTCGGTGTGCCGTCGGCGTCGAAACAGTAGATGCCGACGTCCAGCGGCGGATTGATCGAGGCCGCGGTGGTCTCCACCGAATAGCAGTTACCAGTCGCATCGGGAAGTGCCATGGCCGGCGACACCGACAACGGGGCGCGCCGGTCGGTCAGCACGTCGAGCCAGTCGGTGAACGGGTGCTGCACCCGGGGATCCAGCCGGCGCGGCAGCGTGTCGTCGGGCTCACCGAGGCGTACGCAACTTGCCGGCTCCGGTCGGGCGGCCGAGGGCAGCCCGCACTGGAACAACCCCTCCGCGATGGCGGCCAGCGCGATGTCGGCGGTGCCGCCGAGCGCCCCGCCCGGCACGTCCACCCGCCAGCTGCCGTCGTTGGCGCTGGTGAAGACGATCAGACGGTCAGCGGTCCCGTCCACCCGCAACGTGTACCGGGCGACCAGGTGCCGGTCCTGGGCGGCGGCCGCGAGGGCGGCCAACTCGTCCCGGGCCGCATCCGGGCCGGCCGGGCGGGGTGGGACGGTCGGGGGCGGTGCGGGGTCGGTGGGCGGGTCGGGCGAGCAGGCGGCGAGGAGTGCGGGCACGGCGAGCGCGAGCGCGGCGATCAGGTGGCGGTGCGGATGATGGGCGGCGGGCACCCGGTCATTCTGGGTGCTCGGCCGGGCTCGGCACAGCCCCGCAACGGCCGGCGTTTCCAGCGTGTCGCAGGCCACTGCCGTCGGGCCGGCAGGCCGGATCGTGGGATCACCTGACCTGGCGGTCAGAGACGCCCGATACCCTGAGATCGTCCGACCCGCGCCGCCGGCCCCGGTGCCGGCGGCGTCGGCACGCTCAGCTTGGTGCCGGCGGCGTCGGCACGCTCAGGGCAACCGGGAGGGAGTGCACCGTCGTGGCACTCGTGGTGCAGAAGTACGGCGGGTCCTCCGTCGCCAACGCCGAGCGGATCAAGCGGGTGGCCGAGCGCATCGTCGCTGCCCGCAAGGCCGGCGACGACGTGGTCGTGGTGGTCTCCGCGATGGGCGACACCACCGACGAACTGCTCGACCTGGCCAACCAGGTGAGCCCGTTGCCGCCCGGGCGGGAGCTGGACATGCTCCTCACCGCCGGCGAGCGGATCTCCATGGCGCTGCTCGCCATGGCGATCCACAACCTGGGGTACGAAGCCCGTTCGTTCACCGGTTCCCAGGCCGGCGTGATCACCACGTCGGTGCACGGCCGGGCGCGGATCATCGACGTCACCCCGGGGCGCCTGAAGGGCGCACTGGACGAGGGATCGGTGGTCATCGTCGCCGGCTTCCAAGGAGTCTCGCAGGACACCAAAGACGTCACCACCCTCGGGCGAGGCGGGTCCGACACCACCGCCGTGGCGCTGGCCGCAGCGCTGCGCGCGGACGTCTGCGAGATCTACACCGACGTGGACGGGGTGTTCACCGCCGATCCGCGGATCGTGCCCAACGCCCGGCACATCAGGCAGATCACCTACGAGGAGATGCTTGAGCTGGCCGCCTGCGGCGCCAAGGTGTTGCACCTGCGTAGCGTGGAGTACGCCCGGCGGGCCGGGCTGCCGATCCACGTCCGTTCGTCATACTCGACAAACACCGGCACGATGGTCACCGGATCGATGGAGGAGCTCTCTGTGGAGCAGGCACTGATCACCGGGGTCGCCCACGACCGAAGCGAGGCCAAGATCACTATCGTCGGAGTGCCCGACGAGCCCGGCGCCGCCGCGCAGATCTTCGACACCGTCGCAAGCGCTGAGATCAACATCGACATGATCGTGCAGAACGTCTCCACCGAGGGCACGGGTCGTACGGACATCTCCTTCACCCTGCCGAAGACCGACGGTCCGACCGCGATGGCCGCCCTGAGCAAGATCCAGGAGATTCTGAACTTCAAGGGCCTGCTCTACGACGACCACGTCGGCAAGGTCTCCCTGATCGGCGCCGGTATGCGGTCGCACCCCGGGGTGGCCGCCGGCTTCTTCGCCGCGCTGGGCCAGGCCGGAGTGAACATAGAGATGATCTCCACCTCGGAGATCCGCGTCTCGGTGGTCTGCCGGGACACCGACCTCGACGCGGCGGTCCGGGCCATCCACGAGGCCTTCGACCTCGGCGGCGACACCGAAGCCGTGGTGTACGCGGGGACGGGGCGGTAGCCCGGGTGGCCAGGCTGCCCACCCTGGCCGTGGTCGGGGCGACGGGTGCCGTCGGCACGGTGATGTGCGAGCTGCTCACCGGGCGGCGCAACGTCTGGGGCGAGATCCGGCTGTTGGCCTCCGAACGCTCCGCCGGGCGCAAGGTCCGCTGCCGGGGCGAGGAGCTGACCGTCCAGGCTCTCACCGAGAAGGCGCTCGACGGCGTCGACGTGGCGATGTTCGACGTGCCGGACGAGGTGGCCGCCCACTGGGCACCCATCGCGGTCAGCCGTGGGGCGGTGGTGGTGGACAACTCGGGCGCCTTCCGGATGGATCCCGACGTGCCGCTGGTGGTGCCCGAGATCAACCCGGAGCAGTTGCGCAACCGGCCCCGGGGGATCGTCGCCAACGCCAACTGCACGACGCTCGCGATGATCGTGGCGGTCGCTCCGCTGCACCGCGAGTACGGCCTGCGGGAGCTGGTGCTCGCCTCGTACCAGGCGGTCTCCGGCGCCGGTCAGGTCGGCGCGGACGCGCTGCACGACCAGCTGGCGAAGGTGGCCGGTGACCGGCTGCTCGGCTCGCGGACCGGCGACGTGCGGCAGGCGGTCGGCGACGAACTCGGCCCGTTCCCCGCGCCGCTGGCGCTCAACGTGGTCCCCTGGGCGGGCTCGCTGGCCGACGGTGGCTGGTCGTCCGAGGAGATGAAGCTGCGCAACGAGTCGCGCAAGATCCTCGGGCTGCGTGACCTCAAGGTCTCCGCCACCTGCGTGCGGGTTCCCGTGGTGACCGGCCACTCGGTCGCGGTGCACGCCGTTTTCGCCACGGAGATCGACGCCGAGGGCGCCCGGAGCGTGCTGCGCAACGCGCCCGGGGTGATCGTGGTCGACGACCCTGCGGCCGGCGAGTTCCCGATGCCGATCGACGCGGTGGGTACCGACCCTTCCTGGGTCGGCCGGATCCGCCGCGCCGTCGACGACCCACGCGCCCTGGACTTCTTCGTCACCGGCGACAACCTCCGCAAAGGCGCCGCCCTCAACACCGCCCAGATCGCCGAACTCCTCGCCAAAGACCTACCCCACCCCTGACACCCCCACCCGCCCCCCTGCCCGGGTCCATTGATCATGAAGTTGTTGTCGCCTGGGAGCGCTCTCCATGGCAATAACTTCATGATCAGCGAGGCGAGGCGAGGCGAGGCGAGGCGGGATGAGGCGAGGCGGGGGTGGGGTTAGGCGGCGGAGAGGTGGACGCCGTCGCGGCCTTGTCGTTTGACTGCGTAGAGGGCCTGGTCGGCGCGGCGCAGGGCGAGTTCGGGTGGCTCGCCGGGGCGGGGGAGGGCCACGCCGACGCTGATCGTGCGGCCTACCCGGCGGGCCGCCTCGGTGAGCCGTTCGGCGACGCGTACCGCCTCCTCGGGGCGACTCACCTCGATCACCGCGACGAACTCGTCCCCGCCGATCCGGTACAACTCGTCGCCCTGGCGCAGCGCGTCCTCCAGGGCCCGGGCGAGTCCGATCAGCACCCGGTCACCCGCCTGGTGGCCGTACGTGTCGTTGACGGTCTTGAAGCCGTCCACGTCGATCGCCAGCAGTGCGGTGCGGCCCGGGGTCACGGTGGCGATCCGCTGCCCGAACGGGCCGGTGTGCCGCAGCCCGGTCAGCGGGTCGGAGCTGGCCTGCTCCCGCAGCCGGTCCAGGGTGCGTAGCCGGTCGAGCAGGCCCCATGCCTGCCCGGCCAGCAGCTCCAACAGGTTGACCGTGGTCGGGTCCGGCCGCAGTAGCCGCTCGTCGGCGACAAGCAGCACCCCGCCGCGCTCCGGCGGCCCGAACGGCACCGCCACCAGGGTGCTGACGCCCGCCCGGACCAGCGGCTGATGCTCGTCGGTCGGTGGATGGCCGGCCTCGCCGAGCGTGTAGCCGGCTCCGTAGCGGTGGGCCCGGTCGATGACGCGCCCGATCGCCGGCGCGTCCAGCTCGGCCAGCTCGGTGCGCATCCGGGTCTCCAGCTCGCCCGGCGCGACCGTCGGAGCACCGAGTCGCGGGCCGCCCCGGCCACCGAGCAGCAGCACGGCAGCGGCGAGGGTCGACACGTCCCGGGCCGCGGCGATCGCGGCCGTCATCAGCTCCCACTCGGTGGTGGCGGCGGTCATCGCGGAGACGTGCCGAAGCAGCTTCTCACTGCGGCTCTCCGCCGGTCCGCCGAGCGTCGAGATCCGGGCGCCGAGGCGGGCGGCGACCTGTTCGGCGACCACCCGCCACGAGGCGAGGTCGGCCGCCCCGGTCCACTGCAGGTCGAGTACGCCGATGGTCCGGCCCGCCGGGTTCAGCACCGGTACGCACACCTCGGCGGTGACGTCGGGGCGTACCGGGATGTGCGCGGCGTCGGCGGCGACATCCGGAACGACGGCGGAGCGTCCAGCGGTGTAGACCCGGCCGACGATTCCGGCGTCCGGCGCGACGGTGGCGAAGACCTGCCAGGATCCGGTGGCGGCGACGCAGCGCAGCCGGCCGTGCACGTGCAGCAGGACGGCGATCGTGGCGGGGGTGTGCCGGGCGAGGGTCTCGACGGTCGCCTCGCAGACCTCGGCGACGGTCGACGCCATGGGCAGGCGGACCGTGACGTCACGGATGACTTTCTGGTGATCCACTCGCACGTCGTCCCAGGTCGGATCCGATCCCGGTGGCGCCGGGTCGCGGATCAAGCGTACTCACGCGGAGCTGCGAGCCGACTGTGGTCGTACACATGTGCTATCCACAGGATGTGGACAAGGCGTGTGGGGCCACGCGCGGGGCGTGGCGGCGATAGCGTGGGGATCTCCGGTCGAGTGGGAGGCCCGATGCTCATCGCTCATCTCAGCGATCCGCACCTGACCACCGGCGTCCTCGGTGCCGAGCCGGCCGCCGGCCTGCACCGGGCGCTCGGCCGGGTGCTGGCGCTGAACCCCCGGCCCGACTGCGTGGTCATCACCGGCGATCTGGCCGATCACGGCCGTCCCGACGAGTACGCCGTGCTGCGCGAGGTGCTCGGGCGGTTTCCGTTGCCGGTGCACCTGGTCACCGGCAACCACGACGACCGGGAGTCGCTGCTCGACGCCTTCGGCGGCACGCCCTGGCTCGGCGGCGGCTTCTCCGCGCACTACCAGGTCGATCATCCCGGGGCGACAGTGGTGGTGCTCGACTCCCTGGTCCCCGGCTCGGACGGCGGGCGGCTCGGCGACGAGCAGCTCACCTGGCTGGACGGCGCGCTGGCCGCGCGCCCCGACGTGCCGGCCGTGGTCTGCCTGCACCATCCACCGGTCGAGGTCGGCATCCCGGTCGCCGACTCGATCCGGCTCGCCGACGGTGCCGAGTTCGCCGAGGTGCTGCTCCGACACCCGCACGTGGTACGCGTCGCCGCCGGCCACCTGCACCGCTCGGTGACCGCGACCTTCGCGGGCACGGTGTTGTCGGTCGCCCCGAGCACCTGGCGGCAGACGACGCTGACCATGAGCGACGACGAGCGGGTCGGGTGGGTCGCCGAGCCGACCGCGCTGCTGCTGCACCTGGCGAACCGGGCGGGCTGCGTCACGCACACCGTCCAGGTGAGCCACACCGCCGGGATGACCTGCGGCTTCTGACCGGTCCCCCCGGCGACGGGCCGAAACCCGCAGGGGTGGGGCCGACATCGCTGCCGGATGGTCCGCAGCGTGTGCCGAAAGCGTGATCCGGAGCACCGTGTGACCAGGAGGTGGCCCGGGGCGACGACGAACGACGCGAATCACTATCGTGGTTCGCTCAGGTTGCTGGTGTCGTCCGGGCCGTCCGACTCGACACCCCCAGCGGGACAGAGGGCTGTCATGTTGAGGCGTCGTGTTGCGGTGCTGGTGGTGGCGCTGCTGCTGAGTACACCCGTGGTGACCGCGTGGCTTGTCGGCGACCTGACCGGCGGGGCGGCGCGGCAACTCGCCGCCGAGGGAGAGCCGCTCGACTATGCGGTGGAGCCGGTCAGTCTGGGCGCGGTCGGCGATCGGGTGTTGGTGGCCGTGGCCGGTGCGCTCATGGTGGTGTCGCTGGTCCTGCTGATCCGCGCCACCGTCAGCCGCAAGCTTGAGCCCCGCTGGTGGTTGGCGCTCGTACCGCTGATGCTGGCCGGCGTGTTGCTCGGTGTCGGCTGGCGGATCATGACAGCCGGGGCGATCGGTGCGAACATCGGCGCTGGTCTCGTCGTCCTCGTCGGCGGCCCGGTGCTGTTGGTTCTCCTCGGCGTTGCCGCCGTGCAGGCCGCGCGGCTACGCAGGGAGCACCGCCACCGGGTTGGCTGAGGTGGGTGAGCTCCAGCGCCTGCCGTCCGAACAGGCGAGCATCTCGATCAGAGCCGTCAGCGCAGCGGAGGGGGAAGAGGGGCCTCTCCGCTCAGCGCCTTCGCGGCCAGTTCGACCCGCTCGGGATGACACGCGCGATCTCCGAGTGGGTGACTCGGCACGTTGATGCAGTGCTGACCTGGCAGAGCAGCACAGATCGGACATTGCAGGAACAGCCCGTTGGACGACACCACCTCGATGCCCTGCGCCATACCCGCCCTGCCGATCTTGACAATTGCCTGGAAGAGAGCTTGATCCTGGTGGCGTGCGGCTGCGTAGGCCACGTCCCGCAGTCCTTCCCAGAACAGTTCGCGGGCGTCCGGCTGGTCTAGCTCGATGCGCATGATCGGGCATCCCCGCCCGGCCCAACGGCCAAACCTGACCATGTCACGGTCTCGGGCACTCGCCGGACTCGATGCTTCAGCCGGCGTGCTGATCGGCTTCGCCTGACGGATGGTCGCCGCCCGGGCAGTTGCGCCGGTTGGACTCGGGGTGGGGCCCGTCCACGGGCCCCACCCCGAGCATCACCGCAAGCCGAACGCCCGGGTTATGCGCTGATCGATGCTGTTGCCCTGCGCGTCGCGGGCGGTGGCGCGCAGGGTGACGAACCCTGCGCTGCGCGGGGCGTCGAGGCGGACGCGCCAGGCGTCGCCGTGGCGGTGGAGCTTGGCGTCGTGCCAGGTGGCGCCGTCGTCGTAGGAGACGTCGAGCGTCACCGTGCGGATGGGGGCCGGCTCGGGTGCCGTGGGCAGATGCAGTGCGGTGACGGTGAGGTGGGCGTTGCGTCTCGCCTTTCCGTCGACGTCGGTGTCGACGGTGTAGTCGAGCTGGAGCAGCGAGGGGTTCCACACGCTGCCCGGGCTGACCGCGCCGGAGGTGAAGCCCCATTCGGTCCGGGTGGCGGTGGAATACGGCCCGGCCCAGGCGTCGCGCTTGTTCTCCGACACCAGGCGGTACGGCAGCGGCTGTGGGTTCGACAGTCCGACGGACAGCATGCGCTGGTAGCGGTCGGTCTCGCCGAGGAGCGTATCGCCCTGGTAGAAGCGGATGACGTTGTCGGCGGCGTAGTTGTCGTAGGTGTCGCCCCGATGGGCGGTGCCTGAGTCGCCCCAGCCGGGGATGAAGGCGGAGAAGCCGCCGTCCTCGCGGAAGACACTTGTGTGGTCCAGCAGGCGGGGCCGTTGCACGGGGCCGAACCAGCGTTCCTCGTGCACCTTGCCGGCCCGGTAGGCGGTGGGGGCGGTCCGCTGGCCCTGTTCGCCGGGGATGGTGACCTCGGTGGTCCACGGCTCCCCGGCGGTGACCCAGTCGGTGCGCTCGCCACGCGCCGGAACCTCGACGAAGTCGAGCGTGCTCGACGTTCCCGACGGGGTCAGGTCGGCGCGCGTTTCGAGCGCCCGGGCCGGGCGCCAGTTGCGGAAGGACATGTCGACCCGGGCCAGGTCGCGCCGGGTGACCCGGTGGGTGAGGTCGGTCGGCACGGCGCCCGCGTAGTCCTGGACCAGGTCGTAGATGTACTCGGTCTCCGGCTGGGAGGTGACGTCGAGTCGCACCCGCCGTTCGTCCCCGATGCGAGCGATCAACTGCTCGCCCTCGTCCCGGGTGAGGGTGGCGACGGTCACCGGCGGTGCGTCACGCGGGTCCCACCAGAAGCTGGGCCACGGGTCGAGCCGCCCGGTGCCGTCGTTGACCACGAGCAGGAGGCGGGCTCCGGCGGACGCGGCTGCGGCGGCCTGCTCCTCAAGTGACACGGTGTCGCTGCGGCGTACGACGACGGCCTTGCCCCGGGCGTTGACCGAGGCGTACCCGGCGCTGTCGCCGACGCCGGCGAACACCGTGTCGAGGCGGTGCTTTCCGCGCGGCAGGGGCGTCTCGGCGCGCTGCACCCTCAGGTCTTCGTAGGCGCGGTGGCCGGCCGAGACCGTCAGCGCGGGCTGGGTCATGCGCCAGCGGGCGCCGACAGCGAAGGCACCCGTCGTCACCTTGCGATCGCTGGGCAGGATCCAGACGCTGTCGTACTCGGGGCCCGCGTACCACGCGGAGACCCAGGGGTTACCTCCGAGTTCGCGGAACAGTTCGAAGCGGGAACCGTCCAGGGTGGAGGGCTGTGGAGCGGTCACGGTGGTGCGGCGGGCTCTGGTGGCGTCGAAGACGACCGTGCGGTCCCGGTCGAGGGTGATCTCGGGTATCGGGAGCAGCGCGAATCCCCGCGAGTACGGCCCGTTGACGCCCTCCACGTCGGTGGTCAGCCATGCCGAATACGTGCCCGAGGGCAGCCGCAGATCCAGGGTGCCGCTCTCGTCGATCTGATACGCCGGCAGCGCGGTGCCGTCCTTGTCCAGGACGACCAGGTCGCCGCGGATCGGCCGGCCGCTACGGTCCTTGGCCTGCAAGGTCAGCTTGTGGCGCGCCCCCTCCTTGCCGACGGCGATCGAGGTGCGGGCGCGGACCTTCCCGGCGGCGTCGGTCGCGGTCAGGAAGCCCGAGGTCAGACGGTCGGCCGGCACCTGGTCGAAGTTCGTGGTCAGGGTCACCGTGGCACTGCCGTGCGCCGGAACGGTGACCTGCCGGACCGACGGGACGACGAGATCCGCGGGACCGCCGTCGAGCGCCGTGGCGAGGTCGAGGGTGAGGGCGCTGTCGGCGATGTTGGTGAAGCGGACGTCTCGCCCTACGGTGCCTTCGGGCGCCGTCGGCCACTGCGGATAGCCGAAGTCGGCGCCGACGGTGGCGAACAGAGTCGCGGCCGTGGTCGCGGCGATGTCCACCCGGCCGTTGCCGCCCTGGAACGGGCTGATCTCAGGGGTCGACTTGGCGGTGCTGACCAAGGCTTCCTTGAGCTGCTGCCCGGTGAAGTCGGGATGCTGGGCGGCCAGCAGCGCGGCAGCGCCCGCGACGTGCGGGGCGGCCATCGAAGTTCCGTCCCCGAACCGATACAACCCCTCGCCCTGGGAGTACTGCGAGCGGGCGGCCAGGATGCCGACGCCGGGTGCGGTGAGGTCGGGCTTGATGGCCCGGTCACCGAGGCGCGGACCCTGGCTGGAGAAGTAGGCGAGCAGGTCGTCGCCGTCCACGGCGCCGACGGTCAGCGCGGCGTCGGCGACGCCCGGAGAGCCGACCGTGTAGGACCACGGCCCGCTGTTCCCGGCCGAGATCACGAACAGGGCGCCGGTCTCTTCACTGAGCTCGTTGACGGCCACGCTCATCGGGTCGGTGCCGTCGGTGGGATCACCGCCGAGGCTCATGTTGACGATCTTGGCCTGCTGGTCACGGACCGCCCACTCCATGCCGCTGATGATCCATGACTCCTGACCGAAGTTGTTGTCGGCGAGGACCTTGCCGACGTGCAGCCGTACGCCCGGGGCGACACCCTTCTCCCGGCCGTCCGAGGCGGCTCCGGTGCCGGCGATGGTGGAGGCGACATGCGTGCCGTGTCCGTAGACGTCCTTCACCGTCTCACCGGGAACGAAGGACTCGGTGGCGGCCAATTGCCCGGCAAAGTCGGGGTGGTCGGCGTCGATGCCGGTGTCCAGGACGGCGACGTCGACACCCTCGCCGGTGTTCCCGGACTCCCACACCTCTGGGGCGCCGATCTGCGCGGTGCTGTCGGCGAGCGCGGCCTCGACCTTGCCGTCCAGCCACACCTTGGCGATACCGCCGCCGAGCGCAAGCTGCCCGTCCGTGCCACGGGCGGCCACACCCTCGCCAGTGGAACGGACGGCCGCTGCCTCGCCCGCGGTGATCGAGGACCAGAATTCGCCCGAGCGGTCCACGTCCAGCGCGGCGCCCCGGATGCTGTCCAGCGCCCGGACGGTGCGGGCACCCTCGGGCGTCGCCATCCGTCGCGAAGCCGCCGCGCCGTCGGTGTAGGTGACGATCAGCGGGAGCCGGTCACGGTGCGCGTCGTCGTAGCCGTCCGCCAGCAACTCGGTGATGTTGAACAGTTCCTCGTCGAGCAGCCCGGCGGACACGTACGCCAGCGCCCCATGCGGGTAGACGTAGGTGTCCCCTTCTTTGCTGTGCGAGGTGTATCCGGTCAACCGCCCGGCGGCATCCCGCACCTCGGGGCTAAGCCCCCCGTCGGCGGTCCGGGTCGCGGTGACCTTCTCACCCGTGATCAGAGTGACGGTGAACGTGGTGGATGCGGTAGCAGGCTGCCCGGCCGACGTCACGGAGGAGTACGGCGGGTCGGCGGGCGCGGCCGAGGCCGGGGCGGGCAGCGCGGCGAGCACCACGGTAGTGGTGAGCAGCGCCAGCAGACGGCGCCCGGAAAAATGTGTGAACAGCACAGCGTTCCTCAGGTTGGTCAACAGGAAGCGCTGCTAGCGTGTCGATCTTTTGTTTCGGCAAGGGTGCCGTGCCGTTGCACGGTTGGTGCGACCCACGCCTGGCTCGGGCCGCGCCGGCCTCAGCCCTCGACTGCCGGAGGGCGGTCGGCGTTGAGATGGAACGCGCGCTCCTCGGCCAGCCGAGACCAAGTGGCGCGGTGGCGGCTGGACGGCGTTCGGGACAATGACGGCGTGCGATCCTTGGTTGCGCGGCGGAAGCCTCGACCCCAGCAGCCTGATACCGAGCTGCGTCGACTTCCCTGGCGCCTCTCGGCAGTGCTGGTCCTGGGAGTGGTGCTCGGCGGCGGCCTGGTCGCCCTCTGGCTGCTGGAGACGTGGGCGAGCCGCCAGGGCGGGATGAGCCCAGAGGCAGGCGCGAAGCTTCGCCTGGAGGCGATCCGGACGGCACTAACGGTGGCCGCCGGCCTTGGCGCGGGAGCGACTCTCCTTGTCGCGTTGCGCCGTCAGTCGATCTCGGAGCGCAGCCAGCAGTACATCGAGCGTTCCCAGCGCTTCGCGGAAGAGGACGCGCGAGAGCAGCGGATCACGGCGTTGTACGTGGCCGCCGCCGAGCAGTTGGGCAGCGACAAGGCTGCCGTCCGGCTAGCCGGGATGTACGCCCTGGAGCGATTGGGGCAGGACAACCCGAAGCTGCGTCAGACGGTAGTGGAGGTGTTCTGCGCGTATCTGCGGATGCCGTACCTGCCGCCGGTGGAGGTCCTGCGGGCAAAAGGGAAGGCTTCGCCACAGGACGCGACGCCGGATGCCGAAGTGCCGGAGACGGAGCAGCAGCGGCGCGAGGAGCTACAGGTGCGGTTGACCGCCCAGCGGCTGATCGCCACCCATTTGCGCATGTCTGCCAGTTCAGATGGTGCCGAGCCGGTCACGTACTGGCGGGGCGCCGCGGGCGAGCGGATGAACCTCGACCTGGTGGGCGCCACCCTCACCAACTTCAGCCTTTCGTCTTGTCACGTCGAGCGGCTTGACCTGGCCGGAACGCGGTTTCACGGTGAGGCGGACCTGAACGCTGCACAGTTCCATGGTGAGGCGGACCTGAACGGCGCGCAGTTCCACGGGGAGGCGGACCTGCGCGAGACGCAGTTCCACGGAAACGCCAACCTGCACGGGGCACTGTTTCACCGGAACGTGTATCTGGGCGAGGCGCAGTTCCACGGGGACACGTACCTGCACAGGGCGCAGTTCCACTGGAACGCGTACCTGAGCGGGGCGCAGTTCCACTCGAACGCGTACCTGGGCGAGGCGCAGTTCCACAGGAACGCGTACCTGCGCTGGGTGCGGTTTCACGGGAACGCAGACCTGGCCGGGGTGCGGTTCCACGAGGACGCGACCGCGGACCTGCGCGAGGCGCAGTTCCACGGCAACGCTGACCTGCGCGAGGCGCTGTTCCACGGGGACGCCGTCCTGACCGGCGCGCTGTTCCACGGGGACGCGGACCTGCGTGGGGCCGAGTTCCACGCAGACGCGTACCTGCGCAGGGCGCAGTTCGACCGTGGCCTCGACCTGGCGGTCTGGGCTACGCCTGCCGCCCAGCTCCCACCCGGTTGGGTCCTCCGCTACGGCACGGATACGAAGGGCGGATTGCGTCCGGCCGTTCGCGTCGATGACGGTGCGCCCGCCCCCGATGACCACAGCCGGCCCGCCGGGGATGTCGACACCGGGAGTGACGCCGCGTAGCGCCGGGTCGACACCCGGCCGGCGGCAAGCGCCGAGAAGGGCGGGCCGGCGGCACATGTGCGCGGCCACACTCCACGACCGTCTCCAGGAAGAAGCAGATCAGGGCCAGTATCCCGTTCTGGAATACTGGCCCTGACCTGGCGTTTCCTCTGGTCGGGGTGGCCGGATTCGAACCGACGACCTCTTCGTCCCGAACGAAGCGCGCTACCAAGCTGCGCCACACCCCGAGGCGTGCCGACAAATAGTAGCCCACCCGCCCCCGGGCTCAAACTCGGTACCCCGGGTGCGGACGGTCAGCGCGGGATCAGCGTGAGCAGGCTGGCCTCCGGCGGGCAGGCGAACCGGACGGGGGCGGTCGGGTGGGTGCCGAGCCCGGCGGAGACGTGCAGCCAGGAGTCCGATCCGGGCCAGCGGTGCAGGCCCTTCGCCATCGACCGGGGCAACCCGCAGTTGGTGACCAGCGCGCCGAAGCCCGGTACACAGACCTGGCCGCCGTGGGTGTGCCCGGCGAGCAGCAGCCCGAAGCCGTCGGCGGCCATCTCGTCGAGCAGGGCCGGCTCGGGTGAGTGGGTGAGCGCGATGGAGAGGTCGGCGGTGGGGGAGGTCGGCCCGGCGACCGAGGCGTAATCGTCCCGCTCGACGTGGGGGTCGTCCACGCCGGCCATGTCGATCGCCCGGCCGCCGGCCTTGACCGTGGCCCGCCGGTTGTTCAGGTCGACCCAGCCGGCCCCGACGAGCACGTCACGCAGTTCCTCGGAGGGCAGCTCGACGCCTTCGGTGTACTCCCGATCGGGCAGGAAGTAGTTGAACGGGTTCTTCCAGACCGGCCCGGTGTAGTCGTTCGAGCCGAACACGAACGCCCCCGGGTAGTCGAGCAGGGGTTGCAGGGCCCGCAGCACGCCCGGCACCGCGCCCGGGTGCGCCATGTTGTCCCCGGTCACCACCACCAGGTCGGGGTCCACAGCGGCCAGCGAGGCGACCCACTGCTGCTTGCGTACCTGGTTGGGGGTCATGTGCAGGTCCGACAGGTGCAGCACGCGCAGCGGCTCGGTGCCGGTCGGCAGCACCGGCACGTCGAAGCGGCGGAGGGTGAACATGTTGCGCTCGACGAGGGAGGCGTACGCCAGGGCGGCGGCACCCGTCGCGACGGTAGCGGTCGCGAGCCGGAATAGTGTGCGCTTTCGCATGCCGATCAGGGTAGTTTGACCGTCCATGAGCACGTTGAAGGACCGCCTCACCGCCGACATGCGCGCCGCCCTGAAGGCCCGCGACGAGCTGACCACCTCCACCCTGCGGATGGCCCTGGCCGCCGTGGGGACCGCCGAGGTCTCCGGCAAGACCAAGCGGGAGCTCAGCGACGACGAGGTGGTGGCCGTGCTGACCAAGGAGGCCAAGAAGCGCCGGGAGGCCGCCACCGCCTTCGGCGACGCGGGCCGCGCCGAGCAGGCCGCCAGGGAGAGCGCCGAGGGTGAGGTGTTGGACCGTTACCTGCCGAAGCAGCTCTCCGACGCCGAGCTGGCCGCACTTGTCACGCGGGCGCTCGCGGCCGGCGGCTTCACCGGCAAGGCCCAGATGGGTCCGGCGATGAAGGCGGCCCAGGCTGCGGTGGCCGGCCAGGCCGAGGGCGGCCGGGTGGCCGCCGAGGTACGCCGACAGCTGGGCCTCTGAGTTCTCCCAGCCGGAAATCCGGCCCGCCCTCTGGCGGCGGCACACGGGAAACCATATGAACGGGCGGGCACCCCGCGAGGGGTGCCCGCCCGTTCAGGCGTTGCTGGCCGGTCAGCCGCCGGGCCGGTCCGGCGGACGACCGGGGTTGCTGGGCGGACCGGAGGGCGAGCCGTTGCCCGGGCTGTCGCTACCGCCGCCGCTGTTGTTCTTGGGTTTGCCGGCGCTGACCATGATGGTCACGATGCCGCCCTTGATGGTGCGGCCGCTGGGGCTGGTGCCGGCGGCGGTGCCGGCGGGGCAGTCGGAGGTGATCCGGCTGCTGGAGACGATCGGCTCGAAGCCGGCACCGGAGATGCGGGACTTGGCCCGGTCGAGGTTCAGGCAGCTGACGCCGGGGATGGTGCGCTGGTCGCCCAGGGAGATCTTCTTACCGGGCGGCTCGAAGTTGATCCGCTTCTTCCCCTTCATGGCGTCGCGCAGCGTCTGCCACACCGGCGGGTTGATGCCGTCCGCCTGGTTGTGCTTCATCTTGGCGTTTGTCTGCGGCCAGTCCGGGTCGGCCATGATGCCGGCCACCGCGTACTGCTTGGTCATCGCGACCAGGGCGGCGCTCTTCTCGGAGTCGGTGGTGCCGGACTTGCCGGCCACCGGGGCGTCGACGATGCCCTTGGTCTGGGCTGCCGTCCGGCTGCCGCCACACTTGCTGGTGGAGGAGTTGTCGCCGACCGGGCAACGGGCCGCGTCCACGGCCGCGCGGGCCACCTCGGTGCTGACCCGCTTCTCACAGCGCGGGTTGGCCACGTCCAGCTTGTTGCCGTCCAGGTCGCGAATCTCCTGCACCGGGATCGGTTCGCAGTACTTGCCGTCGGCAGCCAGGGTGGCGTACGCGTTGGCCAGATCCAGCGGGGTGACCTGCGATACACCCAGGGTGAACGCGCCCCACTGGTGCGCGGCCTCCTTGGTGTTGGCGAACTCCGCGTCCTTGCTCTGCCGGAACTGGATGCCGAGGCGCTTGGCCGCGTCCACCACGTTCTCCGCGCCGACCTGCTGCTGCAACGGGACGAAGTACGTGTTGATCGAGGCGGAGAAGGCGCTCCACATGTTCTGCACACCGCCGGCCTTCTTGCCGGAGTTTGTCGGGCAGTAGAGGTTCGTGCCCTTACAGGCGGCGGGACTGCTGCTGTCGATGATGTATTCGGACCTGAACTGCTGCGGCGCGTTGAAGGTGTAGCTGAGCGGAATGCCCTTCTCCAGTGCGGCCACGATGGTGAAGATCTTGAAGGTCGAGCCGCCCTGGTAACCGGTGATGCCGTCGCCACCGGTGAGCAGCGGGTTCACCGTGTTCGGGTAGTTGCCCCGCTTGCCCTTCTCCCGCTGCTTGGGGTCGCTGTGCGGCTTGTTCTTGGGCTTGTCGGGGTTGTCGAGCTTGAAGTTCCGGTTGACCGACAGCGCTCGGACCCGACCGGTGCCGGGCTCGACCACCGCGACCATGGCGGCCTCCTTGGCGGTCACCGGCTTCGCCCGGCGCACCGCCTTGTCCGCACCGGTCTGGGCCTGCTTGTCCAGGGTCGTGATGATGGTGTAGCCGCCGCTCTTGAGCCGCCGCTCCCGGTCGTACGAGGTCGACCCGAACGTCTCCTGCGACATCCACCAGCGGTAGAAGTAGTCGCAGAAGAAGCCCCAGGCGTTCTTGTTGGTGGCGACGCAGCCGTTCGGCGCCCGCTTGCCCTTGACCACCAGCTTGACGGCCTTCGCCTCGTCGGCCTGCTGCTGGGTGATCGCGCCGGTCTTGACCATGTTGTCGATGACGTAGTTGCGCCGGTCGACCGCGTGCGGGTAGCCGTCCTTGGTGGTCGGGTCGAACGAGGTCGGGGCCTTCACCAGGCCGGCCAGCATGGCCGCCTCTTCGATCTTCAGGTCCTTCGGCGGCTTGTTGAAGTAGACCTGGCTGGCGGCGTAGACGCCGTACGCGCCGTTGCCGAAGGCGGCGAGGTTGAGGTAGCGCTCCAGGATCTCGTCCTTCGACATCTCCTTGTCGAGCTGGAGCGCGTACCGCATCTCGCGAAGCTTGCGGGCGCTGGTGTCCTCGGTCGCGGCGATCACGTCGGCCGGATGCGTGGCCGAGTACGCGATGCCCATCCGGACGTACTGCATGGTCAGCGTCGATGCGCCCTGCCGGTCGGCACCGGTCTGGCTGTTGTTGACGAAGGCCCGGGCCACACCGTTGAGGTCGACCCCGTTGTGGTTGTAGAAGTCGTGGTCCTCGGCGGCAATGATGGCGTTGCGCATGTTCTCCGAGATGTCGGCGAACTTCACGTCCCGCCGGTTCTCGTCGTACATGGTGGCCAGCGGTGTCTTGCCGTCGGAGGCGAGCAGGTAGCTGATCTGTGGTGCGCGGGCCACGGTGAGTTCCTTCGGCAGCGCGCCGAAGGTTTCCGCGCCGGCCTTCGCGGCCAGGCCCGACATCGCCACCGCGGGGAATGCCGCAGCGGCGACCACCACGCCGGCCAACAGCCCACAGATGAGCAGCGATGCGGCGTTGGTCAGGACGTTGTGGTCACGTTTCCGCATCCAGGTCACCTCGACAGGGTACGCGAACAGGTAACGAGGGGCGCCGGGGCGTCTTTTCCCCATTTCCTGCGCGCGCCGTCCTCGTTGTGCTAGACGCGTGGCACCGGGTGTCCGGTTGCGTGGATTCGAGCCGAGTTTCCTCCGCACGGGGGCGACTCGCAGCGTTTTCGCCGACCTCGGTGGGGTAAGCGGCGGTTCCTGGCCCGAGAGGCCGGGAGTGTCCGGAATGATGGATTTTGCCGACAACGTTGCGTAATCGTGCGACTACAGAGCATGATGTAGGCGGCGACAGCGCCACATGTCGTCTGTGCCGCCTTGGGGTAAGGCGTGCCGGACGACCCGGGGGGATTGCCGGCTGGCCCGCGACGGCGTCGGTAGTACAGCAAGGGGGGACGTGTACAGATGGGCATGATCACTGACTGGCCGTCGATGGCGGCGTGTCAGAACGGGGACCCGGACGCGTTGTTCGTACAGGGCGCCGAACAGAACGTGGCCAAGCGGATCTGCCGGAGCTGCCCAGTCCGGTACGAGTGCCTGGCCGACGCGCTGGACAACCGGATCGAGTTCGGCGTGTGGGGTGGCATGACCGAACGGGAACGCCGCGCGCTGCTGCGTCGCCATCCCCAGGTCACCAGCTGGCGCAAGATGTTCGAGGCGGCGATGAAGAAGAACGCCAAGGACAAGACCGGCAAGGACAAGATCCTGGCCGCGGCCGGCAACTGAACAACCGGCACCGTCGGCCTGCGGCTTCCCGCCGGACCGACAGCCGGTCAGGGGCGGCCGATCGCCGCCGCGATCGTCCGTAGCCCGTCGACGTCATGCACGTCGGCGGGCTGCGCCGTCACCGACACGGTCGGCACCTGCGGGAACGCGTCGATGAACCGCGCCGCCACCTGCTGCTCACGTACCGCCTGCTCGACCAGGGCGGCGTGGGCCCGCAACACCTCGACGGCGCTCTCGTGGCCACCGGCCGTGGCCAGCCGGTCGGCGGCGGCGCGACTCTCCGCCGCGCCCAACTCGGCCACCGTCGGCTGGTGCACCCGGTTGAGTACCAGGCCGGCGAGCGGCATCTGCTCCGCGCGCAACCGACCGGCGAAGTAGGCGGCCTCCCGGACCGCGTCCGGCTCCGGCGCCGCGACCAGCAGGAAGGCCGTCTCCCGCGCCTGCAGGATGCGGTACGTCTGCTCGGCACGCTGCCGAAACCCGCCGAACATCGAATCGAGCGCGGCGACGAAGCCGGACAGATCCGTCAGCAACTGGGTGCCGATCACCTTCTGCACCACCCGCGAGAACATCCCGAAGGAGGCGGTGACCAGGCTGAACATGCTGCGACCGCCGGTTCGTGCCGGCGCGAGCAGCAGCCGTAGCATCCGCCCGTCGAGGAACCGCGACAGCCGGGCCGGTGCGTCGAGGAAGTCCAGCGCCGAGCGCGACGGGGGAGTGTCCACCACGATCAGGTCCCACTCGCCGCGGGCATGCAACTGGCCGAGCTTCTCCATCGCCATGTATTCCTGAGTACCGGCGAAGGTGGAGCTCATGGCCTGGTAGAAGGGGTTGGCGAAGATCTCCGCCGCCTTCGCCGGGTCGGTGTGGGCCAGCACCACGTCGTCGAAGGTGCGCTTCATGTCGAGCATCATGGCGTGCAGCTCGCCGCCGCTGTCCTCGACGTCGATCCCCTTGACCTGCCGCGGCGTGTTGTCCAGCTCGGTCAGGCCGAGGGACTGGGCCAGGCGCCGCGCCGGGTCGATGGTGAGCACCACCGTGCGGCGGCCGTGCAGTTCGGCGGCGCGCAGCGCGAGCGCGGCGGCCGTGGTCGTCTTGCCCACCCCGCCGGCGCCGCAGCAGACCACGATCCGGACTCCCGGATCAGCCAGGATCCGGTCGACGTCCAGCGGCGGGGCGGCGTTGTCGGAAGGCACCAATCGAGCGTATCGGGCTGACCGGCTCCGCGCGCCAGGCCGAGGCGAGGTGTGAGTCAATCACCGTGAACCAGAGCGGCGGCGAGCACCTCCAGGCCGGCCCGGTCCACCCCGTCGGGCAGCAGCGGCAGTTCGACCAGGGGCACGCCCAACTCCACCAGGTCCGTACGCAGCGAATCCTCCAGTTCCCGGCGAATCATGAGGTCCCGCGCCTCGTCGTGCAGACCGGTGACGATGCGTTCGCCGGCCGGCAGGCCCGCCGCGCGCAGACCCCGCGCCAACTCCGCCTCGGTGACCAACCGTCCGGTGGGCAGCGGCGCCCGGGTCCCGTTGACGATCACCCGCCCGACGGGGAAGCCGAGCGAGGTCAGCTCGGCGATCGCGTCGACGGTCTCCTGTACCGGCATCTCTTCCAGGAGAGTCACCACGTGCACGGCGGTCATCGGTGAGCGCAGCAGCGCGGACACTCCCTCGCTCTGCGTCTTGATCGGTCCCACCTTGGCCAGCCGGGCGGTTTCGGCGGTGACGTTCAGAAAACGCCCGATCCGACCGGTGGGTGGCGCGTCCAGCACCACCGCGTCGTACACCCGCCGCTTGTCGGCGGTGCGGGTGGTGGCCTCCTTGACCTTGCCGGTGAGCAGCACGTCGCGCAGACCGGGAGCGATGGTGGTGGCGAAGTCGATCGCACCGAACTTGCGCAGCGCTCGGCCGGCCGCGCCGAGCTTGTAGAACATGTCGAGGTATTCGAGCAGCGCCTCCTCGGCGTCGACCGCGAGCGCCGACACCTCGCCGCCGCCGGGGGCGTCGGCCAGGTGTCGTTCGGCGTACGGCAGCGGTTCGGTGCCGAAGAGCTGGGCGATGCCCTGCCGCCCCTCCACCTCCACCAGCAGGGTGCGCCGGCCACCGGCGGCCAAGCCCAGGGCGAGCGCGGCGGCCACGCTGGTCTTTCCCGTGCCGCCCTTACCGGTCACCACGTGCAGGCGGGCGGGCCAGTCGATGCCGGCTCGGTCGATAGGTCGCTGCGCTGCTCCCACCCGTCGAGCCTATCCATCCGGCGTGCTCAGGAGACCTCGCAGACCCACCAGCCGGTCTTGCGGATCACCGTGAAGCGCAGATCCTGGTCGGCGATCTTCTCGTCAGCGGTGGTCACGGTCACCGTGGTGGTGACGGTCGCCCGGTCGCCGGTCTCGTTGTCCACCGTCGGGGTGTCCCAGCGGAACCGGGGGTTCTGGTAGGTCGAGACGTACTCCTCGACCTCGGCCACCTTGGCCCGGATCTTGTCCTGGTCGCGCGCGGCGGTGCAGACCATCCCTGCCGCCTTGGCGGCGTCCCGGTCCTGATAGACAGCGGTCAGGAAGTCGTCGACGGCCACCGACGGATCCGGCGCCCCCTCGCCCGATTCGGTGTTGCGCAGGGTGAGGAAGGCGGCCACTCCGCCGCTCGCGCAGAGCAGCAGCACCACGACCAGTGTGAGCGAGGCCAGCAGTGGCCCCCGCTTGCGTGGCGGACCGGCCGGCGAGTGCTGCGGCCGGTACCCGCCCTCCGGCGGAGCGGGCGGCGCACCGTGGCCGGTGGCCGGCGGCGAGGACTCGGTCGGTGAACCGGTCGGCGGGAGATCGGTGGGGCCGGTCGGGCCGCCGGCGGGTGGCTGGGTCATCGGTCCCCCCCGGGTGCGGCGCAGCACCGCGTACCGGCGGTGTGCGTGGGATCGGGTGGCCGGGCCGGGCGCCCGTCCAGACGGGAAGGGTAGCGGTCCGCGGTGCCGCCGCGGGGAGCCCGGTGTGTCCGGTACGCGGATCGCGATCAACTTTCCGCTGGTCCGGTGTCGCAAATGTGACCGAAGGCGACCAGGCGCGCGCGTCCTGTTGATGGGACCGGGTTGGCGGCCCTACGGTCGCTCCGGCACGCTCCGGTCCGGGCCGGGCGAATGGGCTCCGGACCGGTGAGCGGCGCCGTGACCAGGTACGACGCCCGGAGGCAGTGCATGCGCGACACGGACAACACCCCCCGAGCCCAGTTCCCCGCCGGGCCGCGGCGGGGCAGCCGGACCGCTGGCGGAGACTCCGCCGGCCGGCTACCGGTCAACGAGCGGTCGTACCGGCGTCCCGCCGATCCGGTCACGAATGCCGAGCCGGCCGGTGGGCGGGAGGAGGACGGCCCCGGGTACGTCATCCATCTGCCCATCCGGGTGACCGACCTGGCCGCCGCCACCGCGTTGGCCGGTCGGCTGGCCACGTCGCTGAATTTCCTGCTCGAACTGGACGCCGGCGAGACCGAGGTGTCGACCGCCGACGACCAGAACAACCGGCACCGGGTCTTCTGCGACCTGCTGTTGCCGGATCGCAGCCGCTGTCCCCAGCCTTACGACCACGCCGGGCCCTGTGGTGAACTGCCGACAGCGCCCGAGCAACGGACCGCACCCGAGCAGTGGCCCGACCCTGAGCAGCGTCCCGCGCCCCGGCCGGCCGGTGGACCGTAGGCTGTGTCCCGAAGTGTCCATGCCACCGAGGGAGCCCTCCACCGATGCAGAAGTGGGAATACGCCACCGTCCCGCTGCTGGTCCACGCGACCAAGCAGATCCTCGACAACTGGGGTGAGGACGGCTGGGAACTCGTCTCCGTCGTCCCCGGGCCGAACCCGGAGCAACTGGTCGCCTACCTGAAGCGCCCGAAGGCATGAGTGTCGTGGCCAACGGACCCCATGCCAGGCTGGCGGAACTCGGACTGGAACTGCCGGAGGTGGTGCCGCCGGTGGCGAGCTACCTGCCGGCGGTGCAGTCCGGGCAGCACGTGTACGTCTCCGGGCAACTGCCGATGGCCGAGGGCAAGCTCCTGGCCACCGGCAAGGTGGGTGCCGGTGTCTCCACCGAACAGGCCAAGCAGTTGGCCCAGCGCTGCGCCCTCAACGCCCTTGCCGCGATCGATTCGCTCGTCGGTCTGGAGAACGTGGTCAAGGTCGTGAAGCTGACCGGCTTCGTCGCCAGTGCCTCCGGCTTCACCGGTCAGCCCGGCGTCATCAACGGCGCCTCGGACCTGTTCGGCACCGTCTTCGGCGAGGCCGGCCGCCACGCCCGCTCAGCCGTCGGCGTAGCGGAACTCCCCCTGGACGCCCCGGTCGAGGTCGAGGTCATCGTCGAGGTCTCCTGACCCTCCGCGATCTTGCAGTTCCCGTCCGGACGAAGACCCCTAACGAGGACGAATCGGCGACCGGAACTGCAAGATCGCGGGGGTACGCTCGCGGAGTCGTACGATCGCAGCCATGGGAGGGCATGTGACGGGGGCGGTGACCGCCCTCGCCAGCGAACTGCCGGACTGGGTGACGTTGTTGCGGGCACCCAACCCGGGGGCGATGACGCTCGACGGCACAAACACCTGGGTGCTGCGGGCCGCGCCCGGCGAGCCGGCTCTGGTGGTCGATCCGGGGCCGGCGGACGAGGCGCACCTCGCGGCGATCGTCGCGCAGGGGCCGGTCGGGCTGGTACTGATCACGCACGGGCACCCGGACCACACTGAGGGCTCCGCGCGTCTGCACGACCTGCTCGGCGGGGCGCACGTCCGCGCCGCCGACCCGGCGCACACCATCGGCGGCACGCCACTCACCGAGCCGGGCGAGGACCTCGGCGGCTTCGGCCTGGCGGTCCGCCTGGTCACCACCCCCGGGCACACCGCCGACTCGGTGTGCTTCCTCGCCGAGCGCGACGGGCAGCGGGTGGTCCTCACCGGTGACACGATCCTCGGTCGAGGTACCACTGTCGTCGCCCATCCGGACGGGCACCTCGGCGACTATCTGGCCAGCCTGGAACTGCTGTCCACGTACCGGGGAATCCCGGCGTTGCCCGGGCACGGTCCGGCGCTGGCCGACTGCGGTGCCGCCGCCGACTTCTACCTCGCCCACCGCCGCGCCCGCCTCGACCAGGTCCGCACGGCGCTGGACGCCGGCGCGAGAAGCGCGGCCGAGGTGGTCGCCGCGGTCTACGCCGACGTGGACCGGTCGCTGTGGTGGGCGGCGGAATGGTCGGTACGCGCCCAGCTCGAATACCTCGGCCGGGAATCCGACGGCGGCGACGCGAGGTTGGATCCAGCGTGACCTGCCCGGTGTGCGGAACCGTCGCGGTGCCCGGCGCCCGGTTCTGCCACAACTGCGGCGCCGCGCTGCCGGCCGCCGCCACCCTGCCGGCAGCCGAGCGCCGGGTGGTGACCGTGCTCTTCGGCGACCTGTCCGACTTCACCTCCTGGTCGGAGGATCTCGACCCGGAACGCGTCGGCGCGGTCACCGACCGGGTGCTGGCCGCGCTGGCCGGTGCGGTCAAGACCTTCGGCGGGCACGTCGACAAGCTGACCGGTGACGGGATCATGGCGGTCTTCGGTGCCCCCGTGGCGCACGAGGACGACGCCGAGCGGGCGGTACGCGCCGCGTTGTCCATGCAGCGGGCGGTGCGCCGGGTGCTCGACGACGAGCGGGGCGGCGGCGCGCCGCTGGGACTGCGGGTCGGCCTCAACACGGGCGACGTGATCGCCGGTATTCAGGCCGCCATCGAGTACACCGTCATCGGCGACACGGTGAACACCGCCGCCCGGCTGGCCGACGCCGCCGCCGTCGGCGCGGTCTACGCCGGTGGCCGTACCGCGGCGGCGACCCGGCACGTGGCGAGTTGGCGGGCGCTGCGGCCGCTGCGGCTCAAGGGCAAGCGCGAGCCGGTCGAGGCGTACGAGCTGCTCGGTCTGCTGGACGCGCCGGGTACCCGCTCCGGTCTGGGCGACGAGGCGCCGTTCGTGGGCCGGGAGACCGAGATCGGTCGGGTGGCCGGCCGACTCGCCGAGGTGATCGACCGTACCGAGCCCCGGGTGTTGCTGATGACGGCCGAGGCGGGCATCGGCAAGTCCCGGTTCGCCGCCGAGGTGGAGCGCCTCGCCGCCGGCTACGACGTCGGCGCCGGCCGGTACGCCGCGCACACCGGCGCCCGGGTCCTGTCGGTGCGCTGTGCGGCGTTCGGCGAGCGTCGCCGGCTGGCACCCCTCGCCGACCTGGTACGCGCCGCCACGGGGTTGCCCAACGACGCCGCGACCGCGGTCACCCGGGCCGCCGTGGAGGAACGGCTGCGCCGGCTCGGCCAACGACTCAGCCGTACCCGGACCGAGCCGGCCCCGGTCGCCACCGACCAACTCCTGGCTCTGCTCGGGTACGCGGAACTGCCCGTCGGCGGCCCCACCGACCAGGGTGAGTGGAGCAGCGCCCAGCCGCCGGCCGACGCCGACGCGGTGCCCAACGCGGTGGCCGACCTGCTCAGCGCGCTCGCCGAGGAGGCGCCGCTGGTGGTGATCGTGGACGATCTGCACGACGCCACCGCGGAGACCATCGACGCGTTGGAGATCACCCTGTCCCGGCTCACCGGACCGGTGCTGGTGCTGCTGCTCGGCCGGCCCGAGCTGGTCCGTGCCGCCGGCACACTGGCCCGGGTCTCCGATGCCGAGGTGCAGCCGCTGCCGCCGCTGCGTGGTGCCGATGCGGCCCGGCTGCTGACCAGTTACCTCGGCGGTGGACGGTTACCCCAGGCCGACGCCGACCGGCTGCTCGCCACCGCCCAGGGAAATCCCTTCTACCTGGCGGAACTGGTCACCCTGCTGATGGAGCGCGGCGCGCTCACCGCCGGGGCACGCAACAGCTGGCGGCTGGCGCCCGGCTCCCTGAGCAGCCGGCTGCTCTCCCGGGACCTCGCGGCGGTGCTCGCCGCCCGGATCGACGCCCTGCCCGCCGAGGCCCGCTCGGTGCTACGGGACGCGGCCGTGGTCGGCGACACCGTGCCGGACGGTGCGCTGGAGGCGCTGCGGGAGCAGCGCACCGGTCGGGACGGCCGCCCCGCCGCCGTCGCCGCCGTCGAGCTTGAACGAGCCGTCGAGGAGCTGCTGCAACGCCGGATGCTGCACCGCACCCGCAGTGGCTACGCCTTCGCCACCCCGCTGATGCGGGAGGCCGCGTACTCCGGGATCAGCAAGGCGGAACTGGCGGAACGGCACGCCGCGCTGGCGCGTTGGGCGGCTCCGATGACCGAGACCGCCGGCCCGAGCGGCACCGGGCCGGGCGGCTTCCCGGAGGGCGCTCGGGACGACTTCGTGGCCGAGCACGTCGAGCGGGCCAGCGCGCTTGCCGACGCGGTCACGCTACGTCCGGACGCACCGGCCCGGGCGGTCGCACCGCTGGGCGTGGCGGCGCTGGGCCGGGCCACCCGCCGGGCGCTGCACGCAGGGGAGCCGGCACTGGCCGTCGAGTACGCCGAACGCGCCGCCGAGCTGGCCCGCGACGGAATACCCGCGGTCGACCGGGTGGCGCACGCCCGGGCCCTGCTCCAGGTCGGTCGGGCGGCCGACGCCCTGGCCTCGGCCGAGAAGATCGCCGCGAACGCGGGAGATCCGGCGACCCGGGCCAGCGCCCTGCTGCTGGCCGGGCAGGCCCAGCAGGTGATGGGCGACCTACGGCGGGCCGAGTCCTGTTGGCGGGAGGCGCTTCAGGTGGCCGGCGACGCCGACCTGCCCACCCTGCGCGCCTCGGCGATGCGCCGGCTGGGCATGACCGATTTCCTGGTCGGCCGGCTGGGCCAGGCCAGCAGCCGACTCGCGGCGGCCTACCAGGTAAGCCTGGCGGTAGGCGACCGTCGGGGACAGGCGTGGTCGTTGCAGAACCTGGCCTGGGTGACCACCACCCGGGGCGACTTCGCCGGCACGGATGCGGTGCTCGGCCGGGCCGCCCGGCTCTTCGCCGAGCTGAAGGACCCGTACGGACGGGCGTGGCTGCGTGGCACCACCGCCTTCGCCCGGCTGCTCGCCGGTCGGCTGCGGGAGGCGCGCCGGTTGGCCCGGGTCTTCCTGCCGTTCGGTGAACGGGTCGGTGAGGCGTGGGCGGTGGGCACCCTCCGGGCGGTCGACGCGTACGCCAACGCCGAGCTGGGTGAGCTGGTCGACGCCGACCGGGAGGCGCGGCGGGCGTACCGCGACTTCGCCGCCGCGTCGGACGACTGGGGGCAGGGCTTCGCGCTTGTCGTCCGGGGGGTGGTCGCCCGGGGGCTGGGCGAACCGGAGCACGCCGCAGACCTGCTCACCGACGCGCTCGCGTACGGTCACCGGACGGCTCACCCGCTGCTCACCGGGATGGCCGGCACGCTGCGTGGCTTCGTCTCGCTGGAAATGGGTGACGTGGCCGCCGCCGAGCGGGACGCCCGCGCAGTGCTCACCACGGTGGAACCGCACAATCCGCAGGCGCCGGCACAGGTCGCCCCCCGGGTGCTGCTGGCCACCGCCCGGTTGGCGGCCGGCGACTCCGGTACCGCGGTCGGCCTGCTCGCCCCGGTCGCGACGATGGCGGCCACCACCCCGTCCCTGCTCTTCTCCCGCCGGCAGTCGATGGCGCGTTACGCCTCGGCCCTGCTCGCCCACGGTCAGCGCGAACAGGCGTTGGACTGGGCCAGTCGGGCGGTGCGGGTGCAGGCCGAGGACGTCCGCAGCCAGGTGGTCGCGGCGAGCGTACTGGCTGAGGCGCTGGCCGCGTGCGGGCGGCCGGCGGAGGCGAAGGCAAGCGCCGAGGACGCGGTCCGGCTGGCGTACGCCACCGAGCAGCGCAGCGAGCGGGCCGCCGCGGAGGCGTTGCTGAACCGGCTGCGTACCCCCGGCTGACCGCACCGCCGACGTCGACGTGCCTCGTTCGGCGGGCGCCGCCGGTGTGCCGGCGCGGGGGCGGTGTCGAGGAACCGGGTCGGGGTCCTCGGCCGGACTCGTCCGGTCGATCGGTAGCCGGCGCGGATCTGCCGGTTTCGGGGATGTGGCCGGTCGAGACGGGCGGCTAGCGTGGCGGGTGCACGCAACCGTCGATGTCGTCGGTCGTGCCGTCGAGGGGGGCGAAGATGAGGCTGCCGCGTTCGGTCGCCGGGTGGACGATCGCGGTGTTCGGCGTGCTGGCGCTGGTGATGGGAGCGGTCGGCCTGCTCTGGCCGGAGGCGCTGCTGCGGATGCTCGGTTTCGAGATTCCACCGAGCCGCGCACCGGGCGACTACACGGGTGTCTTCGTGACGGCCTCGTCGATGGCCTCGTTCAACATGGGGGTCTACTACCTGCTCGCCACGGCCACCGAGTGGCGCGTCTTCTACCGCTTCACGGTGGTGTTCCGGCTGGTCACGTTCACGGTCTTCACCCTCGCGGTGCTGGCCGACATCGCGCCGGGGCGGTTCTTCGGGGTGGCGGCCTGGGAGGGCCTGGGTGCGTTGGCGACCGCCGGCGGCCTCTGGTGGGACGCGCGCCGGTCCACGGACACGGATGCCACCGGTGGCCCGGGCGCCATCGACACGGAGGGCGGAAGCGGATCGATTCCTGACGAACCGGAACAGGACGGCGACCGGCGCCGTGCCGGAACATCGGCTGTGGGGCCGGCCACCGATGCGGTTCGGTGAACGGCCGGCAGAGTTCGGTATTTTCGAAGTTGTGACCGACACCCCGCCCGGCGCCCTGCCGAAGCCCATCGTGCCTGGTCTGACCGATTTGCAGGTGTTTGCCCGAGGTGGCTACGCCACCGTCTACCGGGCGACGCAGATCTCGGTGGGTCGCGAGGTCGCCGTGAAGGTGGAGAACCGGACGCTGGTCAGCGACCGGGACCAGGCCCGCTTTCTGCGCGAGGCGCGCGCGGCCGGTCGGATGTCGTCCCACCCGCACGTGGTCGACCTGTTCGACGTCGGGGTCACCATCGACCAGCACCCATACCTGATCATGGAACTCTGTGACGGGTCGTACGCCGAGCGGATGCGCAACTCGCCGCTGGGCGCCGTCGAGGCCCGCGATCTCGGCATCAAGATCGCAGATGCCATCGCCCACTCGCACGCCGCCGGTGTGCTGCACCGCGACGTCAAGCCGGCAAACATCCTCCACTCGCACTTCAACCCGGCGGTACTAGCCGACTTCGGGCTCGCCGTGGTCGCCGAGATGCGGGACGCCTCCGTGGCGCTGGAGGTGCTCACCCCGGCGTACGCGCCGCCGGAGATGTTCAGCCACAGTCCACCGTCGCCGGCCGTCGACGTGTACGCGCTCTGCGCCACCCTCTACGCGGTCATGCACGGCCGGCCGCCACGCTGGCAGAGCGAGCGGAACCCGAGCCTGGTCACCGTGCTGGAGATGTTCCACCAGCCGATCCCCGGCCTGCCCGGCGTCCCCAACGATCTGATCGACGTGCTGCGGGCCGGCATGGCCAACGATCCCGGAGACCGGCCGTCCGCCGCTGAACTGCGGGACATGCTCACCAACCTCACGCTGGACGGGTCGGCCCCAGCCGGCGGCGGAGTGAGTCCCGGGGTGGCACCGATCGGCGGCGCTGCCACCGGCGGCCACGACGCCGGCCGTCCCGCACCGCCGGCCAGCGGCGGATCCACCGAGCGCAGCCGGCGCCGACGCTGGTTCCTCGGCGCGGCGGGGGTGGTTGCTCTCGCCGCCTCGGCGGGCGTCGGCGCCTGGGCGGCCGGTGGCGGGCCGGCACCGCAGCCCAGCGTCCCGGCCCGTCCGGCGGCAACCGGGATGCTCCGCCCGGGGTGTGCCACCCACCCGGAGGCGCTGCCCGCCGGCGCCCAGTGCGCGACGGAACTGGAGTGCTTCGGGCCGGTGCAGGTGCGAGCCCAGCGGGCCGAGGCCAGCCGAATGCCCTGCGACGCCCGGCACACCTGGGAGAGCTACGTACAGGGGCAACTGCCGGCCGCGCTGGCCAATGCCGGCCACGACGAGATCGTCGCGGATCCCCGGGTGCGTCAGGTCTGCAACGAGGAGACGTTCCGCCTGGTCAGCGGGCTGCGCCAGGCGGCTGGTTGGAATCTTGAGGTGCTACCGCCGGCGGACGCGGACACCGATCCCACCTACCGGTGCCTGGCCGGGCGGGGTCTGAACGGGTTGGCTTCACCCACGCTCACCAGCGGCTGACCCGTCCCTGCCGCGAGCGGCGGGTCAGCGTCCCTGCCGATCGCGTCGATGCCGGTCCCGCATCGCGCGGACCGCCTCCCGGTCGCCCAGGATCTCCAGCGTGTCGGCATCGATCCCGGACGGCTGGATCCCTGGCCCCACGGACGCCTGCCCGCGATCGGGTCGCGCGTCCGCGTCGCGCTGGCGGGCAGCGGTGACGGCCACCCCCGCGACGGTGGCGAGCAGGACACAGAGCAGCGCGCCCGCCACCCCGAGCAGATCCTGCCGACGCCCCACCACCAGCACCGCGAGCAGCCAGAACGCCGCCAGGGCCGCGACCACCGCCACGGTCCGTGCGTCGGATCCCGGGAACCGTCTCACCCGTCCAGAATGTCGGAGATTGCCGATCTGTCAACAGCAGCCAGCTTCACCACGCGGAACAGCTGACAAACAACAGCTTGCCGGATGAACAGCGTGTTGCGACAGCGCCGGGCGAGTCGGAAATGCGCCCTTTCGCGCGGGTGACGCGCGCCACCGGTCCGGGTCAGCCGGCACCGAGCCGTCGGGTGCCGGGCAGGTGGGTGGTGCCCCAGGTGGCGATGCTGTCCAGCACCGGCGCGAGGTCTCGGCCGCGTTCGGTCAGCTGGTACGCGTACCGCCGGGGACGTTCGCTGTAGGGGCGACGTCCGACGATTCCGCACTCCTCCAGCCGACGTAGCCGGTCCGTGAGCGTGTTGGTCGGCATCGCCTCGGCCGAGGACGCCAGGTCGGCGAATCTGAGCTCGCCGCGGAACAGCAGGTCACGCACGATGAGCAGGGACCATCTGTCGCCGATGAGGTCCAGCGTGACGGCGATCGCGCAGTCCGAGCGGGGCGCCGGGTTCCGGGTCGATGACATTCGCACCTCCGAGTCGCTTGCGAATTACAAGCTACCTCCCTAGAGTCACTTGCAAAACACAAGTCACTTGGAGGGGTCCGTGACCGAGCCCGCGCGTACCCGGTCTTCCTGGTTGTCGAGCCCACCCGCGATGGTCGCGGTCGGCTGGTTCTGCGCCGCGCTCGCGGCGAGCGCCCTGGGTGCCTTCCGTACCCCACCGGGCGACCCGCCGGTGGCTCTCGCGCTCGCCGCCGGTGTCCCGCCGCTGACGGTGCTCGTCCTCGCCGTGCGCTCGTCACGGTTCCGTGCCTGGGCCCGCAGCCTCGATCTACGGTTCCTCACCCTGTTGCAGACCTGGCGGGTCGCGGGACTGGCGTTCCTGGCGCTCGCCGCCGTCGACGCGCTGCCGGCCGGCTTCGCCCTGCCGGCCGGTCTCGGCGACGTGGCCATCGGGCTGACCGCGCCACTGGTGGCGGCCTTCGTGGTCGACCGCGCCAACCGGACCTTCGTCGTCTGGACGGCCCTGGGCATCGCCGACCTGATTCTCGCCGTCACTCTCGGCGTCCTCTACTCGGCCAGTCCGGCCGGTCTGCTGCGCGCCGATCTCGACACCGGACTCATGTCCACCCTGCCGATGAGTCTCGTCCCCGCCTTCGGCGTCCCCATCACCCTGGTCGCCCACCTGCTGTCGCTGATCCGGCTCTCCGGGCGTTGAACGCACGCCGAGACCGACAGCCGGATGGTGCTGCCTCGACACGGACGGCTACTTTCAGTGCCACACGAGACACCGAACCGTAGCGAGGTTGCCAATGGGTGTAAGCCTCTCCAGCTCCCGGTGGCGCTCGGTGGCCACCACGGCGGCGGTCGCGCTGACCCTGCTGCTCGGTGCGGCGGCCGGCTGCGACAGTCAGCAGGAGCCGGACCTGCCATCCGTGCAGGAGAAGCTCCGCGAGTCGCACATCTGGGGCCAGCCGGTCCTACGGATCGGGGTGGCCGACGACGAACCGCTGATGGGCGAGATCCGCGACGGGGACCACGTCGGGTTCGACGTCGAGATCGCCCGGTACATCGCCGCCTCCCTCGGCTACGAGGGAGAGCACCGGCTGGAGTTCGTGGCGGTGTCCACGGAGGACCGGATCCCGGCCCTCCAGGGCGGGGTGGTGGACCTGGTGGTCTCCAGTTTCTCGATCACCGAAGAACGCAAGAAGCTCGTCAGCTTCGCCGGGCCGTACTTCGTGACCACACAGGAGGTGCTGGTTCCGACCCGGCACAAGGACACCATCCGCACCATCGAGGACCTGCGGAACCCGAAGTACCGGATCTGCACCAGCGGCGGCTCCACCACCGAGGCGGAGTTGGAGAAGAACCAGGTCCGGACGCTTGTGGTGAAGGACGTCTGGGACTGCGTCAAGGGCATCCGGGCCGGCAACTACGACGCGGTCAGCTCCGACGAGACGATCCTCGCGGGCTTCCTGGCCCGGTACCCGACCGAGTTCGAGATCGTCGACATGCCGTTCGGCACCAGCGAACTGCTCGGCGTCGGGGTGCCGATCGGTGACCCGGCGCTGCGCGACCTGGTCGCCTACTTTCTCGACAAGAGCTACCAGCAGGGACGCAGCGGAGAGGCCAGCCCGTGGCTGACCGCGTACAACCGCACGTTGGGGCCGTGGCTGCGGGGCGAGAAGCGGCAACCGCAACCGCTCGACGTACCGAGACTTGTGGACTTCGACGACAAGGCACCGCAACGATGAGTGCGGCACCCGCCACCGCCTCCGACGATCCGGGCGCCGACGGTCCACCCCCGCCCGTACTGCGGGCAGCCGCGCCGCCACCGGCGTTGCCGATCCCGGCGGGGCGGGTCGAACCGACCCCCGTAGCGCTACCGACGGAGGCCGCCGGCAGCTGGGATCAGGTGGAGCGGCGGGCCCGCGCCAGCCAGTCGTTCTGGACGGCGGTGGTCGGCGTACCGGCGATCTTCTCGGTGTTGCGGCTCGGTATCGAGGCCGGCGGCGAGTTGCAGACCACCTTGCTGCTGGTGGCCAATGTGGGGCCGGTAAACCTGCTCGCCGGCTTCCTCACCACGGCGGCCCGCCTGCTCTCCACCGTGCTGGTCGCGGTGTTCGCGCTCGGCGGGGTGCTCGCCGCCAGCGGGCACCGACTGGCCCGCCGGCCGCTCTTCGCCCGGTGGACGGAGATCACGCCGGGCTGGTTCGTCGTGGCGAGCTTCCTGATGGCGCTGGTGACCTGGCCGCTGCTGTACCTTCCGCTGTTGCTGCCCGCCTTCGCGGCGGCCTTCCAACTGCGGCCGGAACGCCTGCACGAACGTGCCGCCGTCCGTGCTCTGATCATCGTCGGGGGGTACGCCGGCTACCTCTGGCTGCTCGTGCCAACGCTGCGCGACGCCTGGCGGCAGGGTGAGCCGCTACCGATCGTGCTCCTTGTCGTGCCACCGCTGCTGGCTCTCTTCGTCGCCGGGCCGCTGCCCCGGATGGTCATCCAGCCACTCGCCCCGGTGACCCAACTCGCCGTGCTGGTGGTGCTGGTCTGGGCGGCGCTGCCGGTGATCAGCACGCCGGTGCTGCCGTTGACCGTGACCACGGTGGGCGAGCCGGGTGCGACCTCTGCCGGTGCGGCCGAGGAGATCCGTGGGCACGTGGTGACCACCGACGACGTCAACATGGTGATCCTTGAGCAGCGTGGCGGGGTGCGCTACGTGCCGGTCGACCAGGTACGCGGACAGGTGCTCTGCCCCTCGGAGGAGGAACTGCCCCGGTACCGGCTGCGCATCCACGACTTCCACGTCGAGGACTCGCTGCTGGAAGGGCTGGGCCGGCGGGTACGCCCCGTCCACCGGGTCGACGCCGCCTGCCGCTGAGCCTCGCGCGACGGCGCGTCCGTCGTCGCGGGTTGCGGCATGTTGCGCCTTCCACCGGAAGTGATCGCGCGACATGCCGCATCTCGTGATGATCGCGTCAGTAGGACTTGTCCTGGCCGAGGACGTGTTGGGCGACGAAGTTGAGGATCATCTCCCGGCTGACCGGGGCGATCCGGCCGGCCCGTACCGCACCGAGCAGGGTGGCCACGCCGTACTCGGTGGTCATGCCGGCGCCGCCGAGCGCCTGCACGGCGGTGTCCACGGCGAGGGCGGCGGCCTCGCCGGCCGCGTACTTGGCCATGTTCCCGGAGACACCAGCCTCCAGGTCGCGTCCGGCGTCGTAGAGCGCCGCCGCCTTCTGAATCATCAGCCGGGCCAGCTCGACCTGGACGGCCGCGTGGGCGAGGGGATGTGCGACGCCCTGGTGGGAGCCGATCGTCCGGCCGCCCCACACCGAACGGGTGGCGGTGTACCCGGAGGCGCGTTCGATGGCGTACCGGCCGGTGCCGGCGCCCATGGCGGCGACCGTGATGCGTTCCGGGTTGAGCCCGGCGAACAGGGCGGGTAGGCCGGCGTCCAGCGACTCACCGACAAGCGCGTCTGCGGGCAGCCGGACGTCGTCCAGGTAGAGCAGGAACTGGTTCTCCGGGGAGACGATCTCCATGTCCAGCATGGATCGGGTCAGCCCCGCCGCATCGGTCGGCACGATGAACAGTGCGGGCTTCAGCTTCTGCGGCGCCGCCTCCCCCGGGCCGGTACCGCCGTCACCGACTGCGACGCGGGCCACCACCAGGACGTGCCCGGCCTCGTCGACGCCGGAGATGTAGCACTTGCGGCCGGAGAGCACCCAGTCGTCGCCGTCGCGGCGGGCCACCGTGCCCAGGCGGTGGAAGTTCGAGCCGGCCTCCGGCTCGGTGATCGCGAAGACGATCTTCTGGGAGCCGTCGGCGAGGCCCGGCAGGTGGCGTTTGCGCTGCTCCTCGGTGCCGTGCCGATTGATGACGGTGGCCGCGATGGCGGGCGAGACGACGAGCAGCAGCAGCGGGCAGCCGGCCGCCGCCAGCTCCTCGCAGACGATGGCCAGCTCGGTGATGCCGCCTCCGCCGCCGCCGTACTCGGTGGGGATGTTGACGCCCAGGTAGCCGAGCTGGCCGGCCTCCTGCCAAAGCTCGGTGGTGTGCTCGCCGGCCTTCGCCTTGTCCACGAAGTACCGGTGGCCGTACCGCCGGCCCAACGCCCGCACGGCGTCACGGAGCTGGTCCTGCTCGGGGGTGAGGTCGAAGTTCATGACGGCGACTCCTCGTCGGGGGTGACCACGGCCAGCACGGCGGCCGTGTCGACCTGACCGCCGGTCGGCACCGGAAGCTCGGTGACCAGACCGTCGGTGGGGGCGAGCACGGGATGTTCCAGCTTCATCGCTTCCAGGGTCAGCAGCAGGTCACCGGCGGCCACCCGCTGACCGACCTCGACGTGCACCCGGGCCACCGTGCCGGGCAGCGGCGCGAGCAGCGATCCGGCGGCCAGCTCCGCGGTGGGCAGCGGGAAACGCGGTAACTCGGTCAGGTCCGCCGCCCCCTTCGGGCCGTCCACGAAGAACTGCGACCCCACCCGGTGTACGCGGTAGGCCCGCCGCACCCCGTCGACATCGAGCACGACGCGCTCCGGGTACGCCTCGACCAACGCGACGGCCGGCGTCGCCGGGCCGGTGTCGCCCTCCGGGCTCGCGGAGGCGGCGGGGGAGACCGACCATTCGGCGAGGCTGCCCGAGCGGTCGAGCCGGTAGCGGATCTCGATTGCGTCGCCGTCCGGGCCGGCGAATCGGATGACCTGCGGCAAGGCGGGCACATTGCGCCAGCCCGAGGGCAGGCCGGCCAGCACCGGGGCGGTCGTCCGGCGAGCGGCGGCCGACGCCAGCGCGGCGGCCAGTGCGACCAGGGGCACCTCGGCGGCGGGCAGGATCGGCTCGAACACCCCAGGGTGCCGGTCCAGGAAGCCGGTGTCGACGTCGACGGCGGCGAACTCCGGGCTGCGCAGGACGCGGACCAGCAGATCCCGGTTGGTGGCCACGCCGTGCAGTTCGGCGCGGGCCAGCGCACCGGCCAGGGCGCGGGCCGCCTCCGTGCGGGTGGGCGCCCAGGCGATCACCTTGGCGAGCATCGAGTCGTAGTGGACGCTCACCGCCGACCCGTCGACCACGCCGGAGTCCAGCCGCAGGCCGGGCGCGGCAAGCGGCCCGAACTCGACCGCCACGCCGGGCAGGGCGAATCGGTGCAGGGTGCCGGTCGCCGGTCGGTACCCGTGCGCGGGCTCCTCGGCGCAGAGGCGTACCTCGATCGCGTGTCCGGTGGCCGGTGGCGTCGCGGCCAGTGGCAGCGGCAGGCCCTCGGCGACAAGCAGTTGCAGCCGTACCAGGTCCAGCCCGGTGGTCAATTCGGTGACCGGATGCTCCACCTGGAGGCGGGTGTTCATCTCCAGAAAGTGGATCTCCCCGTCGGGTGCGAGCAGGAACTCGACCGTACCGGCCCCGACGTAGTCGACGGCTCGTCCGGCGGCCACCGCCGCCTCGTGCAGCCGCTCCCGCGCCTCGTCGGCCAGCGCGCCGGGTGCCTCCTCGACGATCTTCTGGTGCCGGCGCTGGATCGAGCAGTCCCGCGCGCCGAGTGCCACCACCGTCCCGAAGCTGTCGCCGAAGATCTGCACCTCGACGTGCCGGCCCCGTTCGACGTACCGCTCGATGAAGACCGTGTCGTCGCCGAACGCCGACGCCGCCTCGCGGCGCGCGCCCGCGACGGCCTCGGCGAGTCCGGCGGCGTCGCGGACCACCCGCATGCCACGCCCGCCGCCCCCGGCGGACGCCTTCACCAGCACCGGGAAGCGGCCCACCTGCCCCGGGTCGGTCCAGGTGGGCAGCATCGGTACGCCGGCCTCGGCGAGCAGCGCCTTGGCGGCCAGCTTGTCACCCATCGCGGCGATCGCCTTCGCGGGTGGGCCGACCCAGGTCAGGCCCGCGTCGACGACCGCCGTGGCGAACTCGGCGTTCTCGGCGAGGAATCCGTAGCCGGGATGGACGGCGTCCGCGCCACAGCGGCGGGCCGCATCCAGGATCAGGTCGATCCGCAGATACGTCTCCGCAGGGGTGTTTCCGGGCAGCCGGACGGCCTGGTCGGCCTCGGCGACGAAGGGCGCGTCGGCGTCCGCGTCGGAGTGCACGGCGACCGTCTCGATCCCGAGTGCCCGGCAGGTGGCGAAGACCCGGCGGGCGATCTCCCCCCGGTTCGCGACCAGCAGCTTGCGAATCACCTGCTGTGTCTCCCTTCGTTCGCGACTGCGGGACTCCGCTTCGCTGCGTTCCTCGCGCTCACAATCGGAAGATGCCGAAGCCGTCGGCGCCCTGCACCGGTCCGCTGTGGATGGCCGACAGGCAGAGGCCGAGGACGGTACGGGTGTCCCGGGGGTCGATCACCCCGTCGTCGTAGAGCCGACCGGAGAGGAACAGCGCGCCGGACTGGGACTCGATCTGCTGCTCGACCATCATCCGCATGGCCGCGTCGGAGTCCTCGTCGAACTCGCGGCCCCGGGCGGCGGCGGCCTGTCGGGCCACGATGGACAGCACCCCGGCCAACTGCGCCGGTCCCATCACCGCCGACCTGGCGTTGGGCCAGGTGAACAGGAACCTCGGCTCGTACGCCCGGCCACACATGCCGTAGTTGCCCGCGCCGTACGAGGCGCCCAGGTTCACCGTCAGATGCGGCACCGTCGAGTTCGACACCGCATTGATCATCAACGCGCCGTGCTTGATGATGCCGCGCTGCTCGTAGGAGGTGCCGACCATGTAGCCGGTGGTGTTCTGCAGGAAGATCAGCGGGGTGTCGGTGGCGTTGGCGAGCTGGATGAACTGCGTCGCCTTCTGCGCCTCCTCGCTGAACAGCACGCCCCGGGCGTTGGCCAGCACACCGACCGGATAACCGTGCAGCTCACCCCAGCCGGTGACCAGCGCGGTGCCGTAGGCCGGCTTGAACTCGTCGAACTCGCTGCCGTCGAGCACCCGGGCGAGCACCTCGCGCGGATCGAACGGCACCCTGAGGTCGGCGCTGGCGATGCCGAGCAGTTCCTCCGGGTCGTACTTCGGCGGTCGCGGCATCGGGTTGCGCGGTGCCGGACCCCGCTTGCGCCAGTTGAGCCGGCGTACGCACTGTCGGGCCAGCCGGATGCCGTCGCGCTCGTCGGTGGCGAGGAAGTCGGCCAGGCCGGACCTGGTGGCGTGCATGGCCGCGCCGCCCAACGACTCGTCGTCGGCGTCCTCACCGGTGGCCATCTTCACCAGCGGCGGCCCGGCCAGGTAGACCTGCGAGCGGTCCCGGATCATGATCGTGTAGTCGGACATCCCGGGCACGTACGCGCCACCGGCGGTGGCGTTGCCGAAGACGACGCTGACCGTGGGGATCTTCTCGGCCGAGAGCCGGGTCAGGTCGCGGAACACCCGGCCACCCGGAATGAAGATCTCCGCCTGGCTGGGCAGGTCCGCGCCGGCCGACTCGACCAGGTTCACCATCGGCAACCGGTTGGCCAGGGCGATCTCGCCGGCCCGCCGGGTCTTCGCCAGCGACCACGGGTTCACCGCGCCACCGCGTACCGTCGGATCGTTCGCGACGACCAGGCACTCCACGCCCTCGACCACGCCGATCCCGGTCACCACGCTGGCCCCGACCGGAAAATCGGTGCCGTACGCGGCGACCGGCGACAGTTCGAGGAACGGGCTGTCCTGGTCCACCAGCAACTCGATGCGCTCGCGGGGGAGCAGCTTGCCGCGCTTGTGGTGCCGGGTCACGTACTTCTCGCCGCCGCCGGCCCGGGCGGTGTCGAGCGCGGCGTCCAGCTCGGCGAGGCTGTCCAGCAGCGCGCCGCGGTTCGCGTGGAAGGTCGGCGAGGATCTGTCGATCGCGGTGTCGAGCGTGCTCAAAGGCCCATTCCCTTCGCGATGATCTCGTTCATGATCTCGGTGGTGCCGCCGCCGATGCCGAGGATCCGGGCGTCGCGGTAGTGCCGCTCCACCTCGGCGTCGCGCAGGTAGCCGAAGCCGCCGTGCAGTTGCAGGGCCTGGTCGACGACCCGGTCGGCGGCCGAGACCGCCACGTTCTTCGCCATCGCCACCTCGGTCACCACCGGCTCACCCGCAGCCACCCGGGCGGCCACCTGGTGCACGTACGCCCGGGCGGCCTCGGCCCGGGTGTGCATCTCGGCCAGCCGGTGCCGGACCAACTGCCGGCTCGCCAACGGCCGGCCGAAGGTGGACCGGTCGCGGCACCAGGTGACGGCCAGCTCGACGCAGCGCTGCGCGATGGCGTACGCCTGGGTGGCCAGGGAGAGGCGCTCGGCCGCGAACTGCTGCATGATCGCGAGGAAGCCGGTGTCCTCCTCGCCGATCCGGTTCGCCACCGGCACCCGTACGTCGACGAAGGAGAGTTCGGCGGTGTCCGAGCAGTGCCAGCCGAGCTTGTCCAGCCGTCGGCCGACGGTGAAGCCGGGCGTTCCCTTGTCGATTACCAGCAGGCTCAGCGTCCCGCTGCCCGGCACGCCGGTGCGGACCGCGGTGGTCACGAAGTCCGCCCGGACTCCGCTGGTGATGTAGGTCTTCGCGCCGTTGACCACGTAGTGCTCGCCGTCGAGGCGGGCGTGGGTGCGGATGCCCGCGACGTCCGAGCCGCCGTCGGGCTCGGTGATGGCCAGCGCGCCGATCATCGAACCGGCGAGCGTCGGCCGGACGTACCGGTCGATCAGGTCGTGCTCCCGGCCGGTCGGGTCGACGCTTCCGGGGGCGTCGGATCGCCTGGGGAGCCTGCCGCCCGACCCGGCGCCGGCTGCGGCGACCATGTGCGGCAGCGCGATGCCGTGCGTGAAGAGGGCGGCCACCAGCCCCGACGAGCCACCGGAACGGATGATCTCCTCGGTGACGATGATCGAGTCGAGCAGATCGCCGCCGCTGCCGCCGACCGACTCCGGAAAGCCGATGCCGAGCAGACCGATCTTCGCGGCGGTCGCGTGCAGCTCGCGAGGCACTTCGCCGGCCCGCTCCCAGTCGTCCAGGTGCGGCAGCACCTCCCGGGTGACGAAGGCGCGGGTCAGCTCCCGCAACTGCCGCCGCTCGGGAGTGTCCACGATCGTCACGGCCGCACCTCCCGGTCGACCGGTGCCGCTCCGTCGCTGGCCGCCGGCTCGACCGGCAGCTCGACGATCCGGGAGCGGAGCAGCTCACCGAGAGCCTTGGCCTGTGGGTCGAACCGGGTGGAGGCGGCCACCCCGGCACCGAGCAGTCCCCGGATCACGAAGTTGACGGCGCGCAGGTTCGGCAGTTCGTACCGCTCGACGGTCAACGGAGCGGTCTCCGGCAGCAGCTCCGCCAGCCGGGCCACCGTGAGCCAGCCACGCAGCCACGGCCAGGTCGCGTCGGTACGCGCCCAGACCCCCAGGTTCGCGTCGCCGCCCTTGTCACCGGATCGGGCACCCACCAGCTCACCAAGCAGGCCCCGCCGGGTCGGACCTGTCGCCGCCGGGCCGGCGACCTCGGTCGGCGGTTCGGCGGCGACCGACCCGCTCACCGGCGGTGGGTCGATCGGCAACCGGGTGCCGTCGGGGAGCACGGCGACGTGGTCGACCGCCTCCTGCGGCACGGCGTCGGCGGTGAACACGCCGTACGGGGTGGCGTCGCCGGGCAGGGTGGTCAGGGTGCAGCCCGGGTAGGAGGCCAGGGCCAACTCGACCGCCGCCGCCGAGAACGCCCGCCCGGCTCGCGTCCGGTCACCGTCGCGCAGGTGTACGTGCAGCAGTGCGCTGGCCGTTTCGGTGTCGGCGGCGTCCGGGTGGTCGGTGCGGGCCAGGGTGAACTCCAACCCGTCCGGGCCGACCGTGTTTGTCAACTGCTCCCGGACCAGGGCCGCCTTGGCCGGAATGTCCAGCCCGCAGAGCACGAACGTCATCGAGTTGCGGAAGCCGCCGAGGTTGTTGACGCCAACCTTGAGGGTGTCCGGTGGCGGGGTGCCCCGGGTGCCGCTGACCAGCACCCGGTCCGGACCGTCCTGGCTCAGCCGGACCGAGTCGAGTCGGGTCACCACGTCCGGGCCCAGGTAGGCCGGCCCGCCCACCTCGTACAACAACTGCGCGGTGACCGTCTCGACGGTGACCGCGCCGCCGGTGCCGGGCTGCTTCGTGATCACCGCCGAGCCGTTCGCGCGCAGCTCGGCGACCGGAAAACCCGGGCGGCGTCCGCCGTCGGGCAACTCGGTGAAGAAGCTGAAGTTGCCGCCGGTGACCTGCGCCCCGCATTCGATCAGGTGCCCGGCGACGGTGGCTCCGGCCAGCGCGTCGAGGTCGCCGCGCCGCCAGCCGAACCGGGCGATGGCCGGGCCGACGACCAGCGAGGCGTCGGTGACCCGGCCGGTCACCACCACGTCCGCCCCGGCGTCGAGGCAGGCGGCGATGCCGAACGCACCGAGGTACGCGTTCGCGGTCAGCGCGTCCGGCCGGGTCAGGGCGTCGCCCTCGACGTACCCGATCCGGACCGGCAGCCCGAGCCGGTCGGCGAGGGCGCGGATCGCGGCGGCCAGCCCGGCCGGATTGAGCCCACCGGCGTTCGTGACAATCGTGACCCGTTGGTCGAGCGCGGTGCCGAGGCAGCCCTCCAGTTGCCGGAGGAACGTCTTCGCGTAGCCCAGATCGGGGTCGCGCATCCGGTCCCGGCCCAGGATGAGCATGGTCAACTCGGCCAGGTAGTCCCCGGTCAACACGTCCAGGTGGCCGCCGTCGAGCATCTCCCGCCACGCGGAGAAGCGGTCCCCGTAGAAACCGGAGGCATTGCCGACCCGCAGCACGTCGCTCACCGGCGGCACCTCCGGGCCGCCGCCGCGCGCGTTCACGGCTGCGCTCCCGACGCTGTCGTTCGGGGAGCGCGGCCGGTGCCGGGCGGGCCGGCGAAGGCCTGGGCGACGTCCAACCACCCGTCGGCGACCGGTCCGGTGGCGATCAGGGCGGTGTCGGCGCGGTGCCGGCGCCGGGTAACCAGCAGGCAGAAGTCCAATGCCGGACCGGTCACCCGGTCGGTCGCGTCCGCCGGGCCGAAGGCCCAGGTCTGTCCGCCGGGTGCCGTCAGCTCGACCCGGACCGGCGCCGTGGGCACCGCCCGGCCGTGGGCGGCGAAGCTGTGCCCGACGGTACGGAAGCCGAGGTACGCGATGTGCCGCAGCCGGTCGGTGACGGGCCGGGTGACGCCGAGCGCCCCGGCCACGTCCTCGCCGTGCGCCCAGGTCTCCATGATCCGGGCCGTCGCCATCGAGGCCGGTGACATGCGGGTGCCGTACCAGGGCAGCTTCTCTCCGGCGGGGGCGGCGGCGAGGGCTGTCGCGAGTGCCGAGCGGCCCTCCCGCCAGCGAGTGAGCAGGACGGCGGGCGGGGCGAGGAAGGCCACCGCGCCGTCGTCGACTAGCCGGCCGGGGTCCGGTGCGGCGGTCACCGAGGCGTAGAAGGCGTCGGCGTCGGTCGCGGCGAGCCGGGCCACGTGATCCGTCCAGGCCAGGTGGGCGATCTGGTGGGCGATCGTCCAGCCTTCGGCCGGGGTGGGCCGCTCCCATTCCTGCGGCGGCAGCGCCGCGACGAGCGCGTCCAACTGCTCGGACTCGGTGGCCAGATCGCTGAGCAGGGCGGTCAGGTCGACCATGGTGCCTCCGGTCAGGGTGCGGTTTCCGGGCCGGCGAGCAGCGCCGCCAGCTGGGCCTTCCAGCCGTGCAGCAGCGCGGCGCGGCGGGTCGAGTCGTCGCTGAGCAGGTTGGCCACACCGAGCCCGCGCAGCAGGTCCAGGGTGGCCTGCACCGCCTCGCGTACGCCGGGGCGCCGCTCGTCCACCCCGAGCAGCTCGACGGTCAGTCGGTGCATCTCCCGACCGATCCGGGCTTCCAGCGGCAGCAGGGCGGCCCGCAGCTCGGCGTCGGTGCGGGCGGCCACCCAGAGTTCGAGGGCGGCGACGAAGAGCGGTCCGGTGAAGGCGGCGGCCAGCAGGTCCACCACCCGGTCCAGCCGGTCGGCGCCGGCCGGCAGGGCGTCAGCCTCGGCCCTCAGCTCGATCGCCCGCCGTTCGGTGAGGTGCCCGACGGCGGCGGTCACCAGGGCGGTCCGGGTCGGGTAGTGGTGCAGCTGGGCACCTCGGGAGACGCCGGCCCGGGCGGCCACCACGGTGGTGGTGGTGCCGGACCAGCCGTGCTCCACCAGGCAGTCGACGGTCGCCTCCAGCAACCGGGCCCGAGTAGCGCGACTGCGCTCCTGCTGAGGGACGCGAGTCGATGCGGCAGGCACGCGACCAGCCTGCCGCCCAAAAAACAAACAGTCAATACTGACTTTTTCTTCTGCGCCGTCGACGGCGCAACTTCAGGGTTGTTGCTGCATCCGGCGCGCTGCGCGCGGCAAGCAACAACAACCCTGAAGTTGTACGCCCAGTTAGGTGGGCTTGGGGAGGTCAGACGCGGGCGCGGCGGGCCAGGCGCTCCGGGTCGAGGATGATGATGCTCTTGCCGTCCAGCCGGAGCCAGCCGCGCGAGGCGAAGTCCGCGAGGGCCTTGTTCACCGTCTCTCGGGAGGCGCCGACGAGCTGCGCAATCTCCTCTTGGGTCAGGTCGTGGGTGACCCGCAGCACGCCGCCGTCGCGGGTGCCGAAGCGCCCGGCCATCTGGAGCAGGTTCTTGGCCACCCGGCCGGGCACGTCGGTGAAGATCAGATCCGCGAGGGCGTCGTTGGTCCGGCGCAGCCGGCGGGCCAGCACCCGCAGCAACTGCTCGGCGATCTCTGGGCGGTTGTTCAGCCAGGGCCGCAGCGCCTGCTTGCGCAGTCGGGCCAGCCGACTGTCGGTGACCGCGGTCGCGGTCGCCGTACGCGGACCCGGGTCGAACAGCGACAGCTCGCCGACCATGTCCGACGGACCCATCACGGCGATCAGGTTCTGCCGTCCGTCCGCTGCCCGGCGGCCAACCTTGATCTTGCCGGACAGCAGGATGTAGAGACTGTCGCCGGGCTCGCCCTCGTTGAAGACGACCTCGCCCTTGCGGACCTCGATCGTCTCCATCTCCTTGGCGAGCGCCTCGGCCGCCTCCGGGTCGACACCCTGGAAGATCCCGCTGCGGGCCAGTACCTCGTCCATCGCGCACCTCCGGTTGCGCGTGCCGTCTGCTCGGCCTGGGTCCGCCGTTCGCTGATCCCTCGCGCGCCGACCAGTCTAGGCGCACGTGAGCAGTAATCAGAGGTGCACCCCTGGAATCTTGATCGTTGGGCGTAACGTGCCCGTCGTGATCACCCTTTAGAATCCCGCGCCTGGTCAGGCCGGGGTCGGCGGTGCGGAGACCCGGACGTAGGGTCACCCCGTGCTGCCCGAGCCCCTGCTGACCACCCGGTGTGAGGACGAACGTGACATTCCGGTGCTCGTCTGGCGGGCCGGGCGACCGCTGCGGGCGGTCAGCTCCGCGCCGCTGGGCGGTGGCATCGGCGTACGTCGGTGGGTGCTGAACGCGACGGTGCCCATGTCGTACGACCGGGACGACCCCGCCGACCACCTAGCCGAGTTGGCCCGGGGGTTCCGCCTGGACGGGCCCGGGGTGGGCCTGATGACCGGGGTCGACGTGACCGAGGTGACCCGGCGGACCGACACCGGTGTGCAGGTCTGGGCCACCGTCGGTCTGGGCACTCCGGTGCCGGCGGCGGCACCCGCCGTGGCGGCACCGGCGCAGCCGGTCGGCACGGTGAACATCGTGGCGTACGTTCCGGCGCGGCTCGGCGACGCGGCGCTCGTCAACGCGGTCGCCACGGTCACCGAGGCCAAGGCGCAGGCGATCGCGGAACTCGGGCTGCCCGGCACCGGTACGCCGACGGACGCCGTCGCCGTGCTCTGCCCACCGGACGGGCCGATCAACGCCTATGGTGGCCCCCGCTCCACCTGGGGGGCGCCGCTGGCCCGGGCGGTGCACGCCGCCGTGCTGGCGGTGGGTCGCGACACCGTCGTCCCATGGTCGGATCGGCTCCGAGGCTGAAGCTCCTCACCCGATCGGCGGTCGATTCTGCGATACCGGCCCGGTAGGGTCGCGCACGATGTACGCTGCCGTCCCCTCCATGCCCCCGTCCCGCCGCCGCACCCTGGCCGTGCTGGGGGCGCTGCTCGCCGCCCTTCTCCTCGCCGGCTGTGCCGGCACCGACGAGGGGCCGCTCTGGCAGCCCGGCACGGGCGGCGGCGGCGAGGGCGCGCCTGTCGAATCCGTGGCCCCCGAGGTCAAGAAGATCTCGCTCTCGGCCACCGGCGACATCGTGATGGCCATGGCACCCGATCGGCTGCCCCCGAACAACGGCAAGGGCTTCTTCAACTCGGTGAAGAAGGCGCTCGCCGCCGACCTGGTGATGGGCAACCTGGAAGAGCCGTTGACGGTGGACACCGGGACCGGCAAGTGCGGTGCCAACTCCACCCGCTGCTTCCAGTTCCGGGCTCCGCCGGAGTACGCCGCCCATCTCGCCGATGCCGGTTTCGACCTGCTGAACCAGGCCAACAACCACGGGTACGACTTCGGGCCGAAGGGCTACGAGAACACCCAGCAGGCCCTTGAGGAGCACGGGCTGGAGCACACCGGCGCACCCGACCAGATCACCGTCGTCGAGGTGAAGGGCGTCAAGGTCGCCGTCGCCGGCTTCTCGTCGTACCAGTGGTCGAACAGCCTCACCGACATCCCGGCCGCGAAAAAGGTGATCAAGAAGGCCGCCGACCAGGCCGACATCGTCGTGGTGCAGGTGCACATGGGGGCCGAGGGGTCGGAGATGACGCGGGTGCGGCCCGGCACCGAGATGTTCCTCGGCGAGAACCGGGGCGATCCGATCAAGTTCTCCCGCGCCATGATCGACGCCGGCGCCGACCTGATCGTCGGGCACGGTCCGCACGTGCTGCGTGGCATGGAGTTCTACAAGGGCAGGCTGATCGCGTACAGCCTGGGCAACTTCGCCGGCGGCGGCAACTCGCTGAGCAACAACGGCCGACTCGGTTGGGGTGGCGTGCTCAAGGTGTCACTCGAAGCGGACGGCACCTGGGCCGGCGGTTCCTTCACCTCCACCTACATGGACGGGGCCCGCAAGCCCACCATCGACCCCGACGACCGTGGTCTGGGGCTGCTCCGGGACCTCACCGAGCTGGACTTCGCGAAGACCGGCGCCCAGCTCAGCGACTCCGGAAAGATCAGTCCGCCCGACGCGGACTGATCTCCAGCGGCACGGACGTCCGAGCCGGTCGGACCGGCGACGTAGGCTGGCCGTCGTGACCAGAAGCGCTACCGAGACCGACCTGGGACGCACCCGTCGTGCGCGGCGGATCGGCCGCGTGCTGACCGAGACACACCCCGACGCGCACTGCGAGCTCGACCACGGCAGCCCGCTGGAACTGGCCGTCGCCACCATCCTGTCGGCCCAGTGCACGGACAAGAAGGTCAACGAGGTCACTCCGAAGCTCTTCGCCCGCTTTCCGAGCGCCGCCGACTACGCCGGGGCGGATCGCGGCGAGGTGGAGGAGATGATCAAGCCGACCGGCTTCTACCGCAACAAGACCACCTCGCTGATCCAGCTGGGCCAGGCCCTGGTCGAGCGCTACGACGGCCGAGTGCCCGACCGGCTGGCGGACCTGGTCACCCTGCCCGGCATCGGCCGTAAGACCGCGAACGTCATCCTCGGCAACGCCTTCGACGTGCCCGGCATCACCGTCGACACCCACTTCCAGCGGCTGGTGCGGCGCTGGGGGCTGACCACCGAGACCGACCCGGTCAAGGTCGAGCACGAGGTCGGGGCGATGTTCCCGAAGCGCGACTGGACGATGCTGTCGCACCGGATCATCTTCCACGGCCGCCGGGTCTGCCACGCCCGCAAGCCCGCCTGCGGCGCGTGCACGCTGGCGAAGCTCTGCCCCTCGTACGGCATCGGACCGACCGAACCAGCCGCCGCCGCGAAGCTGCTCAAGGGCCCCCGCGCCCGTGACCTCGCGGCCGCCGCCGGAGTCGACCCCGAGTTGGTTCCGGCGCAGGCGGTGCGGGCGGAGGCACCGTGAACCGGCGGCTCGCCCTGCTGACCCTGCCGCTGCTGTTGGTACTCGCCACCGCGTGCACCGCCGGCCCCGAAACCCCCGCGCCGGTCGGGCAGGGAACGGTGGCCGCCCGTCCGTCCCCGTTCGAGGGCTGTGCCGGCCTCACCGACGGCCCGGCCGGCCCCGGCGACGACGAGGCGAGCGGCGACCCGCTGCCCGAGCTGACCCTCACCTGCTTCACCGGTGGTACGCCGGTCGCCCTGCGAGACGTCCGCGGACCTGCCGTGGTCAACGTCTGGGCCTCCTGGTGTCCGCCCTGCCGCAAGGAACTCCCCGCCTTCCAGCGGCTGCACGAACGCACCGACGGGCAACTGCGGGTCATCGGGGTGAACAGCCGGGACAGCCGCGAGGGCGCACAGTCGATCGGCGAAGACTTCGGCGTACGGTTCCCGATGCTCGTCGACCAGGGCGAGGCGATGCAGCGGGCACTGCGTCGCAACGCCGTCCCGCTCACCGTCTTCGTGGACGCGCAGGGTCGCATCCGGCACATCGACAGTTCCGGCGCGCTGGATGACGCGCGCCTCGCCGAACTCGTCGAACGGCACCTCGGCCTGACGGTGCCGGCGTGAACGTGCCCGATCCGGCGGATCGTCAGCCGCCGGGTTGGTTGGGGCCGCTGCTGGGTCGGCTCGGCAGCGCGCGTACGGAGGACTTCACCCAGTTGCGTACCCCGGACCAGGGTGGCCGGGAGAGCGCCGTGCTGGTGCTGCTCGGCGAGGACGCCGCCACCGGCCCGGACGTGCTGGTCCTCCAGCGGGCCGCGACCCTGCGCAACCATGCCGGTCAGCCGGCCTTCCCCGGCGGCGCGGCCGACCCAGAGGACGCCGACGCCGCCGCCACCGCGCTGCGCGAGGCGAACGAGGAGGTCGGGCTCGACCCGACAAGCGTCACCGTGCTGGCCCAACTGCCGAGACTGTGGATACCGGTGAGCGACTTCGTGGTGACCCCGGTGCTCGCCTGGTGGCACGCACCGCACCCGGTGGACTCCCGGGAGCCGGCCGAGGTGGCGCACGTGGCCCGCCTGCCGATCGCCGAACTGGTCGACCCGGACAACCGGGTCCGGGTACGCCATTCGAGCGGCTGGGTCGGCCCCGCCTTCTCCGTACGCGGGATGCTGGTCTGGGGGTTCACGGCCGGGGTGCTGGCCGCGCTGCTGGACATGGGCGGCTGGAGCCGCCCGTGGCCGCGCGGCCGGGTGATCGATCTTCCGCCGGTCGGTGCCGCACCCGCCCCGTCGGCCGGCACCGACGAGGTCGACGAGAGCGCCCTGCGCTGACCCGACCGTCACCTTCCGCAAGCGATCGACGTCCCATGAGCCCTGGCCCCGTACGCTTGAGCCGTGTCGGCCGTGGATCTCGTCCTGCTGTTGCTCATGCTCGTGTTCGCGATCAGCGGATACCGACAGGGGTTCGTCATCGGCGTGCTCTCGTTCTCCGGGTTCTTCCTGGGTGCCCTGATCGGCCTTCAGGTCGGCCCGATGTTCGCCCAGCAGTTCGTGGACAGCGGCACCCGGGTGCTGATCTCACTTGTCGCGATCTTCGGTCTCGCCGTAGTGGGTCAGGCACTGGCCGGCTGGCTCGGATCGCACCTGCGCCGCACCATCGCCAGTGATGTGGGACGACGGGCCGACGACATCGGTGGCGCATTCGTCTCGCTCTTCGCGGTGCTGCTGGTCGCCTGGCTGGTCGCCGTGCCGCTCGGCTCCTCCTCGCTGCCCTGGCTCGCCGCCTCGGTGAAGAGCAGCGCACTGCTCAACGTGGTGGACCGGGTGCTGCCCGACCAGGCTCAGCAGCTCTCCACCGCGTTGCGCGACACCGTCGACACCAACGGCTTCCCGGACGTCTTCGACGGGCTGCGGCGTACCCAGGCCCGGCAGGTAGAGCCGCCCGACCCGGCACTGGCCGGCTCCGAGGTGGTGAGCAGCGGTCAGCGCTCGGTGGTGAAGGTGCTCGGGTCGGCACCGAGCTGCTCGCGCCGGATCGAAGGGTCCGGCTTCGTGTACGCCGACGACCGGGTGATGACAAACGCGCACGTGGTCGCCGGCACCCGCTCGGTCGCGGTGGAACTGGACGGAGACCGGTACGAGGGCGAGGTGGTCGTCTACGACCCGGACCGGGACCTGGCCGTGCTCTACGTGCCCGGGCTACCCGGCCCGTCGATGCGGTTCGCCGCCGGCAACGCCTCCACCGGCGCGGACGCGATCGTGCTCGGATTCCCGCTGGACGGGCCGTACAACGCCCAGTCGGCGCGGATCCGCGACGTCGACCGGATCACCGGGCCGGACATCTACTCGTCGGGGAACGTGAACCGGGAGATCTACACGATCCGGGCCCTGGTCCGCAGCGGCAACTCGGGCGGTCCACTGGTCTCCTCGAACGGCCTGGTGCTCGGGGTGATCTTCGCGGCGGCGGCCGACGACCCGAACACCGGGTTCGCGGTCACCGCCGCCGAGGCCCGACCGGTGGCGCTGGCCGGTGCCGAACGCACCCGGGGCACCGACACCGGCGACTGCACCTGACGCGGGGTCAGCCCGACCGGCGTCGCGACCACACGGCGAACCCGGTGGCGGTGCCGACGACCACCGCCGCACCGAGCAGCCACCCGGCCAGCACGTCGCTGCTCCAGTGGACGCCGAGCGCGACCCGGCTGAACCCGGTCACCAGGGCGATCGTCAGCGCACCGAGCCAGACCGCCACGCGGGCCGGGGAGCGGGGCCCGGTCCGCGGCAGGAACACCACGAGCAGCATCCCGGCGGCGAGCGCCGCGTTCAGGGCGTGACCCGACGGGAAGGCCAGACCGGGTGCCTGGGCCACCGGGTCGGGCAGATCCGGTCGCGCTCTGCCGACGAGCAGTTTCAGCAGGGGGCCGAGCAGACCACCGAGCACCATGGTGGTGGCGGCCCAGACCGCGAGCCGCCGGGCGCCGTCGCGGGCCAGCCAGACCACCAGGACCAGTGCCGCGGCTCGCAGGGGCATCGGTGCGAAGACGTCTGTCCAGAAGCTCATCGTCCGGACCCAGATCGGGTGCTCCAGGGCGTACCCGTGCAGCTGAGTGGTGATCGCCAGGTCGAGCCGGCGCAGCGGCGGCCAGTCACTCAGCACCAGCGTGGCGAGCAGCGCGAACGGCACGACCAGCAGCACGCCGGAGACGGCGTGCGCCGTCCGTGCGGCCGGCGGGTCGTCCCGCCGTCCGGACTCGTCCGAGTCGGCCGGTGGTGCCGGACCGACTCGCTCGGAGGTGTCCACGGCGATGGTGGTACCCCGCTGGCCGGGCCTATCCCGGGAGGATGCGCGAAATGTGCCGCGCCGAACCTCGCGACGGTCGGTCAGCGGCACGACCGCCGGAACCGGCGCAGCATCAGCACCGCACCGGTGAGCAGCGCGACGAAGACGGCCGAGCCGATCCAGAGCCGCTCCGAGCCGGCGTCGTCCGGCGAACCGGCGGCCCGGGCCCGCCACCGGGTCTCCTGTCCGGACCCGGTCAGACCGAGTTGCTCGGCGTCCGGATCGCCGGTCGTCGCGGCGCCGGGCGCGGGACCGAAGCCGGTCACCCCGGGCGGGTCGTTGTCGTCCAGCGGGTTCGCGTACGTCGGCGGCACCTCGGCGGTCAACGCCGCGACCGGGTCGACCAGGCCGTACCCGAACCGCTCGTCCCGACCGGTGGGCCCGATGTCCCTGGCGGTGACCAGCAGTCGGTTCACCACGTCTCCGGCGGACAGCTGCGGATAGCGGGAGCGCACCAGGGCGGCGGTCGCGGCGACCAGCGGTGCCGCGAAGCTGGTCCCCTGCACCCGCCAGTAGCCGCCGGGAGGACGTGCCCCCACCAGCCCGCTCGCGGGGGCGGTGAGGACCGTGGCCCGACCGGTGATCGCGCCGCTCCACAGGTTGTCGCTGTTGCGCTCCAGGCCGGAGACCGCGATGACGCCGGGCTCGCGGGCCGGATACCACACCTTCGACTCCGGCGACGTGGCGAGGTTGCCCGTGCAGGCGACCACCACGACGTCCCGGGCGAAGGCGTAGTCGATCGCCGCGGCCAGCGCCGCGCTGTCACCGTTGCCGCCGAGCGACAGGTTGATCACCTTCGCGCCGTTGTCGACCGCCCACCGCACACCCTTGGCGACGATCAGCGCGTCGTCGTAGCGGTTCTCCGCGTCCAGCACCCGCACCGGCAGGATCCGGGCGTCCGGTGCGAGCCCCACCACGCCGCGGCGGTCGTCGTTGCGCCCCGCGATCAGGCCGGCCACCGTCGTGCCGTGCCCGACCGGGTCGGCCTCGGCCGCCCCGCTCGGCGCGACCAGATCGAGCCCGGGTAGCACCTGACCGGTCAGGTCCGGATGGGAACCGTCCACCCCGGAGTCGATCACGGCCACGATCACACCGCGCCCGGTCGAGCTACGCCAGGCCGTCCGCGCGCCCAGCTTGTCGAGCTGCCACTGCTCGTCACGGACCTGGTCGGCACGCCGCGCCGAGTCGGGGTTGTGTGCCACCGGCGTGCCTACCGGGGGCGCGTGGACCGGTACGGCCGCCGCGGGCACGATCGCGACGGCGGCCGACAGCGCGGTGGCGGCCCCCGCGAGCAGCGCGCGGTTGGCGAACCGCCCGGCCCTCGCCGGGCCGCGATGCCGCAGCCTGGTCACTTCCTCAGCCATTCGTTGCGGGATACATGACGTTCGGAGATTACCGGTTCCGACCCGCCTACAGGGACGTTCCGTGGAGTCGGCGTCACGGTGGCGGCAGGTGAGCCAGTTGGACCAGGCGTACGCCCTCACGTCGGGTGAACAGCCGACCGCGCCCGGGTGGCAGCGGACCCGGGCGGACCGGACCGACGAGCGCCCCCTCCTCCGGGCTGCCCGACAGCACCAGGCCCGAGGTGGACAGTTCCCGTAGCCGCTGCACCAGCGGCTCGTACTGGGCGCGGGCGGCACCACCGGTGCGGCGGGCCAGCACCAGGTGCAGTCCGACGTCGCGGGCGTGCGGCAGGTGTTCCTCCAGCGCCCGTAGCGGGTTCGCCGGCCCACTCGCCACCAGGTCGTAGTCGTCGACCAACACGAACAGCTCCGGGCCGGACCACCACGACCGCTCCCGCAACTGCGCCGGACTGACCTGCGGGCCCGGCGCGCGGTCCGCCAGGTAACCGGCGGCCGACTCGACCAGGTCGGCGCTGTGTGCCCCGGCGGTGCCGTAGCCGATCAGGTGTTCGGTGGAGATGACACCGAGCAGACTGCGTCGGTAGTCCACCAGGATCACCCGCGCCTGCTCCGGCGTGAATCGGGCGACGATCGAGGTTGCCAGGGCGCGCAGGAAGGACGACTTGCCACTCTCGGCGTCGCCGTAGACCACGAGGTGCGACTCGGTGGCGAAGTCGAGAACCACCGGACGTAGGTCCGCCTCGGCGACACCGACCGGGATCCGCAGCCCCGTGGTGGCGTCGAGATCGAGGTCGGCGTAGGGCAGCACGGACGGAAGCAGCCTGACCGGGGGCGCGACCGGACCGGGCCACGCGTCACTTACCTGTTTCACCAGCCCGGCGGTGTCCGTGCCGGTGGTCCACGGCAGCGCGGTGAGGAAGTGCAGGCTTTCCGCGGTGATGCCCCGCCCGGGGGCCTGCTCCGGCACATGCGCCGCCGCCCGCCGGGCCACCACCGAGTCGGACGGATCACCGAGGCGCAGCTCCAGCCGAGAGCCGAAGAGATCTCGGATGGCCGGTCGGAAGTCCAGCCAACGCACCGCGCTGGCCACCACGTGCACACCGTAGGAGAGCCCCCGGGTCGCCAGATCGGTGATCAGCGGCTCCAGATCCTCATATTCGGCTCGCAGGGTCGTCCACCCGTCGACGACGAGGAACACGTCGCCGAACACGTCGGTATCGCCGGCGTCCGTGCCGGTGCCGGTGCCAGTGGCGTGTCGCTGTCGCCAGGTGGCCATCGACTCCACGCCCAGCTCGGCGAAGCGGCGCTCCCGATCGGCGAGCAGGGTGGACATCTCGCCGACGGTACGGCGTACCCCGGTGGGGTCGGCCCGACCGGTGACCCCACCGACGTGCGGCAGGCCACGCACCGAGGCCAGCCCACCGCCACCGAAGTCGAGACAGTAGACCTGCGCCTCGGTCGGCGTGTGCGTGAGTGCCAACGCGCAGACCAGCGTACGCAGCGCGGTGGACTTGCCGCTCTGCGTGCCACCGACCACCGCGACGTGGCCGGCGGCGCCGTCCAGCGCCAACCACAGCAGGTCGCGGCGCTGCTCGAAGGGCCGGTCGACAACCGCCACCGGCACCTGACGGGCACCGTGCAGTTCGGGATTGTCGATGGTCAGCCCGCGAACCGGGTCGACCGTGAGCGGACCGACCAACTCGTCCAGAGCCGGGGCGGCATCCAACGGCGGCAGCCACACCTGGTGCGCCGGCGCGCCCTGCCCGGCCAGCCGGTCGACAATCAGACGCAGCAGCGTCCGAGGATTGTCCGCCTCGTCTTCGACCACCGGCGGGGCCGGTGGCTGTGGCAGCGGTGTGACGTGGGTGGAGAACGCGAGCAGCCGGGGACGTTCGGGTCCGGCCGGGTCGGTCGCCAGGGCACGCCGACGCACCGGCCCGGAGACGTACGCGGTCTTGAAACGCAGCAGCGGCTCGGTGCCGAAGCGCAAGAAACCGTGCCCTGGCGATGGCGGCAGTTCATGCGCGTCCGGCACCCCGAGCACCGTGCGGGACTCAAGCGAGGAGAAGGTCCGCAGACCGATCCGGTAGGACAGGTGAGTGTCCAGCCCGCGCAGTCGTCCCTCCTCCAGCCGCTGGCTCGCCAGCAGCAGATGCACCCCGAGAGACCGGCCCAGCCGGCCGATCTGGAGGAACAGGTCGATGAAGTCGGGCTTGGCCGACAGCAGCTCGGAGAACTCGTCGCAGATCAACAGCAGCGACGGCAGCGGGGGCAGCGGGTTGCCGGTCGCCCGGGCCCGCTCGTAGTCGCGCAGGCTGGCGAAGTTGCCGGCGCGGCGCAGCAGCTCCTGCCGGCGGACCAGCTCGCCGTTGATCGCGTCGACCATCCGGTCGACAAGCGGCAACGCGTCGGCCAGGTTGGTGATCACGGCGGCGGTGTGCGGCAGCCGGTCGAAGGGCGCGAAGGTGGCCCCACCCTTGAAGTCGACGAGTACGAAGTTGAGCTGCTCGGCGGAATGGGTGGCGGCCAGCCCGAGCACCAGCGTACGAAGCAGCTCGGACTTGCCGGAGCCGGTGGCGCCGATCAGCAGCCCGTGCGGACCCATGCCGCCCTGCGCCGACTCCTTCAGGTCCAGCTCGACCGCGCCGCCGTCCAGGCCGATGCCGATCGGTACCCGCAGCCGGTCCCGCGGCGACCTCGGCACCCACCCCTGCTCGGCGGTGAAGCCCTCCGGTTCGCCGATGCCGAGCAGCTCCGACAGACCCGGCTCGACGCCGGGCGCGGCGTCGGCGCCCCGGGTGACGGCCAGCCGCAGCGGTGCCAACCGGCGGGCCACCGCCTCGGCCTCGGCGACCGCCAAGGTGTCGGCCGTGCCCACCTCGGCCGACCCGTCCGAGGAATGGGAGTGCAGTCGACCGTTGCGCAGCTCCAGCAGCAGCGAGAACCGGTCGAGCAGGCGCGGCGGCGGGGTGTCCAGGTCGATCAGGGTCACCGCGTCGATGCCGCCGTCCCCGACCAGTTCGGTGGCGCCGGCGCGGTCGCCACCGTCGAACACGACAACCAGATGAGGTCCGTCCGTGGCCGGTCCGGCCGGGCTGAACCTCGACCGGCTGGCCAGCACCTGGTCGAGCAGCCCTTCCAGCTCCGCCGCGGCACTGGCCACCAGCCGTACCGGGCCCAGGGCGTCGGTGCGGGTGGGATGCCGGGCATGGGGCAACCACTTGACCCACTCCCAGTGGCCGCGTCGTTCCGGCCCGGCACAGACGGCGACCAGCAACTCGTCCGGGGCATGAAAGACGGCGAGCTGGGTGAGCAGGGCCCGGGCCAGCGCCTGCGCGGCCGGTGAGCCGGTGGGGCCGACCGGTGCGGCCCGGACGAAGACCCGGGCGAAGCTGCGCAGCGAGAGAGCCACCGGCAGGTCGGGCACCACGGAGTACGCGTCCAGGAAGCGGCGCAGCGCGCCCGCCGTCATCGGCTCCAGTTCCTCAGGTGGGCGGGTGACCGGCGGTACCAACGGCGTGGCCAGGGTCTGTGGCCCGACGGCGACCCGAACCACCGCGAAGTCCGGGTCCGTGGGCCGTCGCTCCCAGAGCCGGTGGCTGTGCGCCGTCGACCAGAGCAGCGACGGATCCGGGTGCCGGTAGCAGAGGCCGGCGCGCTGCCGCTCCGCGGTCTGCCGTACCTGCCGACGCAGGGTGGCCAGATGCCGCAGGTACTCCCGGCGGGCGGCCATCGTCTCGGACTTCTTCGGGCTGCCGGAGGTGCTGCCCCAAGAGGTCGCCAGCATCGCCAGGGAGGAGAGGCCGAACATGGCGCCGACCACGTAGGCGTACGCCCCGCCACCTCGGCCGAACATCATCGCCATCGCAACCGTGCCGCCGAGCATCGGCAGCACCATCAGCAGTTGGTGCCAGCGGGCGCCGGTGCCGGCCGGAATCTCCGGGGGAGCCTGCACCGGCAGGTCACCCACGGGTATCTCGGGTGCCGGCCGTCGTGCCGGCCGCCGGACGACGACAGTGGACACTCGACCTCCCGACTGCGCACGGTGACCCGAGCCTGGCTCATGGTAGGTAAAGTCCTGTCGTCCGCGCAGCAGCAGACCCGCTCGGGATGGAGATGAGTCGATGGCAATCGGGCTCGCCCGGGTCACCGTCAGCACGCCCCGACGGCGGGTCGACGTGGCGCTGCCCGAGCAGGTGCCCCTCGCCGAGCTGCTGCCCGAGGTGCTGCGTCACGCCGGGGAGGGGCTCGCCGACGACGGGGAACAGCATGGCGGCTGGTTGCTCCGGCGAGCCGACGGCACCGTGCTGACCGGCGGGCAGGCGCTGGCCGCCCAGGGCGTCCGCGACGGTGCGGTGCTGCACCTGGTGCCGGCCAGCACGCAGTGGCCGGAGTTCGAGTACGACGACGTGGTGGAGGCCCTCGCGGACGCCGCCCGCCGGCGGGGCGGGGGCTGGTCATCCGCTGCCACCCGGGCGGTGGCACTTGCCGGTGCCGGTGTTCCGCTCGCCATCGGCGTGCTCGCCCTGGCCGCCGGTGGACCCGGCGACCCTGCCGGCTGGCCGGCCGCGACCGTGGCGGCGGGCCTGCTGGTGATCGTCGGCACCGTGCTGTCCCGCGCGCAGGGCGACGGGCTGGCCGGGGCCACCGTCGGCGGTCACGCGTTGCCCTACGCGGCGCTTGCCGGTGCCCTCGCCGTCAGCTCGGGCGATCCGGTCGGACCGGTCGGCGCGCTGCGCTGGGTGGGCGCGCCGGAGTTGCTCGCCGGGTCGACGGGGCTGCTGCTGGTCTCGATGCTGGGGCTGGTCGGGGTGGCCACCCGACAACGGGTCTTCGTGGCCGGCGCGGTGGTGGGCGTGGGGGCCGGATCAGCCGCTCTCGGTGGCCTTCTGATCGAGCCGGCCGGCGCGGCCGCGGTCCTGCTCTGCGCGTTGACCTTCGCCGTCGGGGCCGCTCCGCTGGTGGCCATCCGGCTGGGCAGGGTGCCGTTGCCGCCGATGACCCTGCCCACCGATCCGCCGGACGACTCGGACCGGGCCCGTGAGCTGCCGGATCGCGGTCGGGTGCACGCTGCGGTGGCCCGCACCGAGGAGATGCTCACCGGCATGCTGATCGGCCAGGCCGTGTTGACCGTCGGCGCGGTCGTGGTCCTCGTCAGCACCGGTGGCGTCGCCGGTCGGCTGCTGGTCGGGGTGACCTCGACGGTGCTGCTGTTACGTGCCCGGCTCTTCACGACGGTCCAGCACCGGATCGCGCCGGTGCTCGCCGGCCTGGCCGGGTACGCGGTCCTCGGCGGGGTGCTGGCCGGAACGGCCGACGCGGCGGTCCGGCTGATCCTGGTCACCGGCGGGCTGCTGGTCGCGTTGCTGGTGGTGGCGGGCGGCACGACGTACGCCCGTCGGCCGGTCTCCCCGTACGTCGGACGGGTCACCGACCTGGCCGACACCCTGCTGGTGGTCTCGGTGGTGCCGGTCGCCTGCGCGGTGCTCGGTCTCTACGGACGGGCCCGGGGGCTGCTCAACTGAGCGTTCCCCGGGATTCGTCGGAGACGTCAGTGGGTGGACTCGCCGCGTTCCTCGGCCTCCCTGGCGCGCCGGTACGAAGCCTGAATCTCGGCCTCGGCCTCGGTCCGACCCACCCAGGTCGCGCCCTCCACGGACTTGCCCGGCTCAAGATCCTTGTACACCTCGAAGAAGTGCTGGATCTCCAGCCGGTCGAACTCGCCGAGGTGGTGGATGTCGCGCAGATGCTCCTGCCGCGGGTCCTCGTAGGGAACGCAGAGAACCTTGTCGTCGCCGCCCTTCTCGTCCGTCATCCGGAACATGCCGATCGTGCGGCACCGGATCAGGCAGCCGGGGAAGGTCGGCTCGGGCACCAGCACCAAGGCGTCCAGCGGGTCGCCGTCCTCGCCCAGGGTGCCCTCGATGAAGCCGTAGTCGGCCGGGTACTGCGTGGAGGTGAAGAGGGTGCGGTCCAGCCGGATCCGCCCGGTCACGTGGTCCACCTCGTACTTGTTGCGGTGACCCTTGGGGATCTCAACCGTCACGTCGAAATCCATCTGCACGCTCCCTCGTTGGCCCACGCTGGCTTGACGGAACCGGCGGCAGAGCCAGGAAGGCGATTGCCAACCCGCCGACTCCGGCCGCCGCATAGTCTTCGGACCGAAGTAGTGTCACCCAGGCCGGTTCCCGGTGGGGAGGAGGGGGTCGTGGGGAGGGAAGATTCACACTACCGTCCAGGCGGTGCCGCCGAGGGCGGTGCGAACCGACCGCCGGCCAAGCCGGTCGCCGGACGGGTGCCGGTGCCGGACGCGCAGATCCTCCGACCACAACCTCCGACGCCGACCGGCACACCGACACCCGTGAACCGGCCCGAGGCGAACCCGCCCCTGAACACCTCCTCGCCGACGGCACCGCCTCGGGGTACCGCCTCCGGACGGGCCGCCGCGCCCGGCGCGGTCACCCCGACGAGCCCGGCCGCGCCCGGCGGCGTCACCCCGACGAGCCCGGTCGCGCCCGGCGGCGTCACCCCGACGAGCCCGGTCGCCGCCCCGGTCGCCGCCGCCCCCACCAGCCCGGCCGGACCACCGACCGGATCGGCATCCGTGCCGGTGAGCCCAGCGTCGGGTGTGCCGGCGACGGGCCCTCCGAGTCATCCGTCGGCCAGCGTCCCGCCACCGGCCGGGTCGGCATCGCGCCGGCGGCTGCCGCTGGTGCTCGCGGCCGTGCTGGTGCTCGTGCTGGTCGCGGTGGGCCTGGTCGTGGTCCGCCCCGGGCCGGTGGGGCGCTGGTTGGGCGATGCTCCCGCGACCCCGGCGGCCACCAGGGCGGTGGAGCCGGCGCCGGTCCCGGTGCTGGCCGCCGCCGACGTCGGTGCCCCGCCACCCAGCACGGAGGGGCTGCGAACCGCGCTGGCACCGCTGATCGACGACACCGCGCTGGGCGGCCGGGTCAACGTGGCGGTGGCCGACGCCCTCACCGGGGAGATGCTCTTCGACCGTGGTGGCCGGGAGGGCACCGTGCCGGCCTCGGTGACCAAACTGTTGACCGCCGTGACGGTGCTGACCGCCCGAGGTCCTGGCCATCGGATCCCGACCCGGGCGGTGGCCGGTACGCAGCCCGGCGAGGTGGTTCTGGTCGGCGGCGGGGATCCGACGTTGGCAGCCGACGCGAAGGGCTTCTACCCGGGGGCGGCCAGCCTCACCGATCTCGCCGAGCAGGTCCGTGAAGCGCTGGGCGGAGTCGCGCCCACCAGGATCGTCGTCGACTCCTCGCGCTACCCCGGTCCGGTTTACGGACCCGGCTGGGACGACGACATCCCCACCGGCGGCTACGGCGGGGCGATCACCCCGCTGATGCTCGACGGGGCCCGCAAGAGTCCGAAGGCCGGCGCGGGCTGGGCCGAACGGGTGGCCGAACCGGACCTGGTCGCCGGCCGTGCCTTCGCCAAACTGCTCGGAGTGCCGGTCGACACCGTACGCAAGGGCACCGCCCCGGCGTCGACCGCGACGACCGGAGCGACGGCGCCGGTCGGCAGCGCCGGACCCGGTGCCGAGCTCGGCGTGGTGTACTCACCGCCGTTGATCCGACTTGTCGACATCATGATCAGCGCGAGTGACAACATCGTCGCCGAGGCGCTGGCCCGCCAGGTCGCCCTGGCTCGCGACCAGCCCGCCTCCTTCGCCGGTGCCGCGACGGCGATGGCCGAGGTGGTGTCCGAGCTGGGTCTGCCGGTAGGCGAGCTCGAGCTGGCGGACGGTAGCGGACTGTCCCGGCAGAACCTGATCAGCCCGGTCCTGCTGACCGAACTGCTGGCGCTCGCGGCGAGCCCGGAGCGGCCCGAGCTTGCCGGCATCTTCGGCGGGCTGCCGGTCGCGGGCTGGTCCGGCACCCTGCGCGACCGGTACGGCGCGGCGCCCGGCACGGCCGCCGGTGCCGGTGTGGTCCGCGCCAAGACCGGCACGTTGACCCGGGTGCACGCCATCGCGGGGGTGGTGACCACCGCCGATGGCCGTCTGCTCACCTTCGCGGTGCTCACCGACGACGTGCCGCCGGACGGCATGGAGCCGGCCCGGGCCGCGCTGGACCGGATCGCCGCCGCCCTGGCCGGCTGCGGCTGCCGCTGAGCGGCTCGACGGCCGCTGGTCGGCGTCGCGCTCCGGTGGAGCGGGTCACGGCCGCGACGGGACCGGCGCGACTCTGCCGGCGGACCGGCACTGCGCCGGCCGGCCGGGTGGGGTGTCGCGGCGCGGGTACGGTGGGTTGCATGGCGCAGTTCGTGGACTGGGATCTGGCTACCGCGACCGCGGGGGCTCTGGGCAAATCGGGCCCCCGGGTGACGTACGCCGAGGCCACCGAGGTGGTTTCCGAGCTGCGCCGGCTGACCGACGAGGCGGCCGGGCACGTCGCCGACTACACCGGGCTGACCTCGCAGGTCGCCCATCCGCCGGTACGGGTGGTCGATCGCCGTGACTGGGCGGCGACGAACATCGCCGGCCTCCGCGAGGTGATCACCCCACTGGTCGGCCGGCTTGCGCAGGACAAGCAACCCGGCGTGCTCACCGAGGCGATCGGTTCCCGGGTGACCGGGGTGCAGGCCGGCACCGTGCTGGCCTACCTCTCCGGCCGGGTCCTCGGGCAGTACGAGGTCTTCTCCGCCGACCCGGGGCAACTGCTGCTTGTCGCGCCGAACATCGTCGAGGTCGAGCGCAGGCTGGGTGCGGATCCGCGCGACTTCCGGCTCTGGGTCTGCCTGCACGAGGTGACCCACCGCACGCAGTTCACCGCCGTCCCCTGGATGCGGGCCTACTTCCTCGGTGAGGTGCAGGCGTTCGTCGACGCCGCCCAGGGTGGCGAGCACCTGCTGGAGCGGCTGCGTCGGGGGGTGAGCACCCTCGCGGACGCGGTCCGCGACCCGCAGAGCCGGTCCAGCGTGCTGGACATCGTGCAGACGCCGGCGCAGCGTGCCGTGCTGGACCGGCTGACCGCCCTGATGACCCTGCTCGAGGGGCACGCCGAGTTCGTGATGGACGGCGTCGGGCCGCAGGTGATCCCGAGCGTGGAGCGCATCCGGGCCGGCTTCAACCGGCGGCGCGAGGCCGGCAACCCGGTGGAGAAGGCGATCCGGCGGCTGATCGGCATCGACGTCAAGATGCGGCAGTACGCCGAGGGCCGCAAGTTCGTGCACGCCGTGGTTGACCGGGTCGGCATGGCCGGCTTCAACCGGGTCTTCGAGTCGCCGCTGACTCTGCCCCGACTGTCCGAGCTGAGCGAACCGGACGCCTGGGTGGCGCGGGTGCACGGGCCGGTCGGTCCGGTGCCGACGGCCGGCTGAGCGTTTCCGCGCCGATGGCCCAGCTCGCCCCGCCGGTGGCCGCGATCCGGATCGCGGTCCGTCGTGCAATTGCCGACCTGCCGACGGCCGGCCCGGTGCTGGTCGCCTGCTCGGGCGGAGCCGACTCGCTGGCCCTGGCCGCGGCCACCGCGTTCGTGGCGCCCCGGGCCGGCCGCACCGCCGGGCTGGTCACCGTCGATCACGGCCTGCAGGCCGGGTCGCGGCACCGGGCCGAGGCGGTGGCGCGCTGGGCGGAAGGTGCCGGTCTGGCACCGGTGGAGGTGGTCCGGGTCGAGGTCGCCGGTCGACCCGGTGGCCCGGAGGCGGCGGCCCGTGAAGCCCGCTACCAGGCGTTGGCCGAGCTGGCCGGTGGCCTTGGTGCCTCGGCACTGTTCACCGGCCACACCCGGGACGACCAGGCGGAGACGGTGCTGCTCGCACTGGCCCGGGGCGCCGGCCCGCGCGGACTCGCCGGCATGCCGGCCCGCCGGGATCTGGCCGGCACTCCACTCGTACGCCCGCTGTTGGAGATCGGGCGGGCGGAGACCCGCGCCGCCTGCGCGGCCCTTGGGCTGGTGCCGTGGGACGACCCGCACAACAGGGACCCGGCGTACGCCCGCTCCCGGGTCCGGGCCGACGTGCTGCCCACGTTGATCCGGGCGCTCGGCCCGGGTGTGCTGGACAACCTCGCCCGTACCGCCGCCCTGGTGGCGGCGGACAACGCGGTCCTGGACGAACTCGCCGACACGGCGCTGAGCCAGGCCCGGCACCCTGACGGTGGCTTGGCCACCCGGGCCTTGGCGGCCCTGGCGCCCGCGGTGCGTGGGCGGGTGCTGCGGGCCTGGGCCCACGAGTTGGGCGCGCCGCCGGCGGCGCTGTCGCACCGCCACGTCGCCGCACTCGACGCCCTGGTCACGGCCTGGCGCGGCCAGCGAGCCAGCTACCTGCCGGGCGGGCTACGGGTGCTCCGCCGCGACGGTCGACTGGTGTCGGAGACACCGCCGGCTGCACCGACCGATCGAGCCCCGGTGCCGCAGCCGGTCGGGACAGCGCCCGGCGAGGCGGTCGTCGAAGGATGATCCATCCCCGGCTACCGCTGTACGCGCCGCGCGGTGCCGTGGCCACCAGCCACCCGCTGGCCGTGGCGGCCGGCCTGGCCGTGCTGCGGCGTGGCGGTAACGCCGTGGACGCGGCGCTGGCCACCGCCAGCACCCTCACCGTGGTGCAACCACCCGCCAACGACATCGGCGGTGACCTCTTCGCCATCGTCTGGGACGGCGGGCGGCTGCACGGCCTGAACGCCTCCGGCCACTCACCCGCCGCGCTGACCCGGGATCTGGTGCTCGCGGCAACCAGCGGTCGAGGCACCGAGCCCGCCGAGGCGTTGGGTGGGGCGCAGGCGGTCGGCCCGGCGATGCCGGCCCGGGGCTGGTTGCCGGTGACCGTACCGGGCGTGCCGGCGGGCTGGCGTGACCTGCACGAGCGATTCGGTTCGCTGCCGTTCGCGGGGCTGTTCGCCGACGCCATCGGCTACGCCGAGCAGGGGCACCCCGTCTCCACCGCGACAGCGGCGGCCTGGTCCCGCGGGGTCGCCGGGCACGCCGGACTGAGCGGTCCCGAGTACGCGGAGTTCGGGCGGGTCTTCGCGCCGGGCGGGCGGGCCCCCCGCGCGGGTGAGCGGTGGCGCAACCCGGACGCGGCCCGGACGCTTCGACTGATCGCCGACAGCCGGGCGGAGGAGTTCTACCGAGGGCGGATCGCGACGGCACTCAGCGACTACGCCGCCCGTACCGGCGGGCTGCTCACCACGACGGACCTGGCGAAGCACGCCAGCGTCTGGGTCGATCCGGTGTCGGTGCGCTACCGGGACCACGAGGTCTGGGAACTGCCACCGAACGGGCAGGGATTGGCCGCCCTGCTCGCCCTGGGCATCCTGGACGGACTGGACCCGGCCGACGGGTCGCAATGGCTGCACCGGCAGATCGAGGCGGTCAAGTTGGGCTTCGCCGACGCGCACGCCCACGTCGCCGACCCCGACCTTGCCCCGGCCCCGCCCGGGCTGCTCAGCCCGGAACACCTGGCCCGACGCCGCGCGGCGATCACCGGGGCGGCGGCCGAGGAGGTGACCGGGGCACCGGAGCGTGGTGGGACGGTCTATCTCTGCACGGCCGACGAGAGCGGCATGATGGTCAGCCTGATCCAGTCCACCTACCTCGCCTTCGGCTCGCACGTGGTGCTGCCCGGATACGGCTTCGCGCTGCAGAATCGTGGTCTCGGCTTCCGGCTGGACGTGGGCCATCCCAACGTGGTCGGCCCGGCGAAGCGGCCCTATCACACGATCATTCCCGGTTTCCTGACCTGCCAGGGTGCGCCGGTGGGGCCGTTCGGGGTGATGGGCGGGCACATGCAGCCCCAGGGTCACGTCCAACTGGTCTCGGCGACCGTGGACGCGGGCCTCGACCCGCAGGCGGCGCTGGACGCCCCGCGCTGGTACTGGCACGCGGGTCGCTCGCTGCTGGTCGAGCAGCACCTGATCGCCGGGCCTGGCGGCGCCGCACTCGTGGCTGACCTGCGGGATCGGGGCCACCAGGTGACCGTCGCACCCGATGCCACCGTCTTCGGCCACGGGCAGGCGATCTGGCGACACGCCGACGGCGGGTATGTCGTCGGCTCCGAGCCCCGGGTGGACGGCGCGGCCGCAGGATTCTGACCCGCACGACCGTCAGGCCGGCGGTCAACCGATGGGCGCACGATCCCGGAACGTGGCGCGGTACGCCTGCGGCGTGGCGCCGACCCGGCGGGTGAAGTGGTGCCGCAGGACGGCGGCGTCGCCGAAGCCGGCCCGTTCGGCGACCCCCTCCACCGTGAGTGCGGTGTCCTCCAACAGCCGGCGGGCCAGCAGGACGCGTTGGTTTGTCAGCCAGTCGTGCGGGGTGGTGCCGGTCTCCGCGCGGAAGCGGCGGGCGAACGTCCGTGGGGCCATCCCGGCTCGGGCGGCCAGCTCGTCGACGGTGGTCTGCCGGTCGAGATGGCCCATCAGCCATTCCAGCACCGGTTCCAGGGTGGGGGCCTCCGGTGCCTTGGGGATCGGTGCCTCGATGTACTGGGCCTGCCCGCCGTCGCGGTGCGGAGGCACCACCATCCGTCGGGCGAGTCGGGTGGCGGTGGCCGAGCCGTGCGCCTGGCGTACCAGGTGCAGGCAGGCGTCGATGCCGGCGGCGGTGCCCGCGCTGGTGAGTAGCCGACCGTCCTGCACGTAGAGCGAGTTGCAGCGCACCCGGGCGCTCGGGTGGCGGCGCTGCAACTCGTCGACGTGCCGCCAGTGGGTGGTGCACTCCCGGCCGTCGAGCAGCCCCGCCTCGCCCAGCAGGTACGCGCCGGCACACACGCTGAACAGGTACGCACCCCGTTCGGCGGCCCTCCGCAGCGCCTCGTGGACCTCGGCGGGTGCGGTGGTGGTCGGGTCGTGGGCGGGAACGGCGACCAGGTCCGCCTGTTCCAGCGGAGCCAGGTCGGCGTTCGGCACCAGCTGGAAGCCGGCGGAGGTGCGTACCGGGGCCTGCCGGGGACCGCACACGTCGAACCGGTAACCCGGCAGCCCGTCGGCGGTGCGGTCGGTGCCGAACACCTCAGCGAGTACGCCGAGTTCGAACGGGGCGACGCCGTCCAGGACGAGTACGGCCACTGAACGAAGCATGTGACGAGGGTAACCGCACGGGTGGCAGAAAATCGAGCAGGTGTGGCATCTCTGCCACTGTCGGAGGAGGGGCGGGGTGCCCAGACTGGCAGATGTCCGGTGCGCACCGGCGGCGACACGACAACCACAGACGTCAGAAAGCGAGCGCCGCCATGGGTTTTCTGTTCTTCCTGCTGTTCTTCCTCTTCCTCGCCCTGCTGTCCGCCCTCGGGCTGACCGCCGACAGTCGTGACTCGGCGGACTGGAAGCCCTCCGACGGGGGTCGCAGATGGCAGTCGCGGCACTGCTGAGCCTAATGTCCCTTTCAGCCGGAAAATCCCTCGGCGGGGTTGCCTCGAAACGGGCGGCCCCGCCGACGGCGAACCCGGGGCGTACGGCAGGCTATGGTCATGGCTGACGGCTCCTGGTACGACGCCGACATCGACCACGTGATCATCTCCGAGGCGCAGATCCGCGAGAAGACCGCAGAGCTGGCCAAGCAGGTCTCCGCGGACTACGCACACGTCACCGACGGGCTGTTGCTCGTCTGCGTGCTCAAGGGTGCGGTCATGTTCATGGCCGACTTCGCCCGCGCGCTGGGCCGGCACGGCCCCCCGGCCGAGTTGGACTTCATGGCCATCTCCTCGTACGGGCAGGGCACCACCTCCTCCGGAGTGGTCCGGATCCTCAAGGACCTCGACCGGGACATCGCCGGTCGGCACGTCGTCGTGGTGGAGGACATCGTCGACTCCGGGCTGACCCTGTCCTGGCTGCTGCGCTACCTGGAGTCGCGGTCGGCCGCGAGCGTCGAGGTGGTCGCGCTGTTCCGTAAGCCGGACGCGGTGAAGGTGACGGTGCCGGTCAGGTACGTGGGCTTCGACATCCCGACGGAGTTCGTCGTCGGGTACGGCCTCGACTTCGGTGAGCGCTACCGGGAGCTGCCGTACGTGGGGGTGCTCAAGCCGGAGGTCTACGCCCGCTCCTGAGCGGGTGGTACCCGGCGTGCCGCAACCTCCCACCCGGCATTCAGCCGCCTTTCAGCTGATCGGACTACCGTTCAGCACGGTGGCCGGGAGATCCGACTTCGGGCCATGCCGGCTGACATCCGGTTCGCCGTGCGCGTAAGTGCTGGGCTCGCCAGCTCATATCGGTCTCGCACGGTGTACCGTCGAATGACCGTGGCGCGGTAATCGCGTCCCGGGGTCGAGGCTGGCCCGCACGGCGGCTCCGGCAGCCGCCCAGGCGGCGACACCCACAGTCGGTCAGGACGTCGATCAGGAGGATGCGGGCGTCTCGGCGCTCGACAACAGCATGGAACGTACGCGTTTCTTCCGCCGACCGGTGTTCTGGGTCATCCTGGTCATCCTCGGCGCCGTCGTGCTCAGTCAGTTGTTCACCGGTGGACCCAGCTACCACCGAGTGGACACGTCCGTCGCGCTCGACCAGCTCAACAAGGGTGGCATCGAGAAGGTCGTCTTCCAGGACAAGGAACAGACGATCCAGCTCGAGCTGGCCGAGGAGACCGAGTTCGGCGAGACCACCACGAAGCTGATCGAGGCCCAGTTCCCCTACGAGGTCGGCAACGAGGTCTGGAACGAGGTTCTTGAGGCCAAGGCCAACAATCGGGTCACCGGGCCGGCCGACACCGAGGTGTCGTCCGACAGCATCTGGGTCAGCCTGCTGGTCAACCTGCTCCCCATCGTGCTGCTCGTACTGCTGCTGCTGTTCTTCATGTCGCAGATGCAGGGCGGCGGCTCCCGGGTGCTCAACTTCGGCAAGTCCAAGGCGAAGATGATCACCAAGGACACGCCGAAGACGACGTTCGCCGACGTGGCGGGCTCCGAGGAGGCCGTCGAGGAGCTGCACGAGATCAAGGACTTCCTGCAGAATCCGGCGAAGTACCAGGCACTCGGTGCGAAGATCCCGAAGGGTGTGCTGCTCTTCGGCCCGCCCGGCACCGGTAAGACGCTGCTCGCCCGCGCGGTGGCCGGCGAGGCCGGGGTGCCGTTCTACTCGATCTCCGGCTCGGATTTCGTGGAGATGTTCGTCGGTGTCGGCGCCAGCCGGGTCCGTGACCTGTTCGAGCAGGCCAAGACCAACGCGCCCGCGATCGTCTTCGTCGACGAGATCGACGCGGTCGGCCGGCACCGTGGCGCCGGCATGGGCGGCGGTCACGACGAGCGCGAGCAGACGCTGAACCAACTCCTGGTCGAGATGGACGGCTTCGACGTCAAGGGCGGCGTGATCCTGATCGCCGCCACCAACCGGCCCGACATCCTCGACCCGGCGCTGCTGCGGCCGGGCCGGTTCGACCGGCAGATCCCGGTCGACGCGCCCGACATGGAGGGCCGCAAGGCCATCCTGCGGGTGCACGCCAAGGGCAAGCCGTTCACGCCCGACGTCGACCTCGACTCGGTGGCCAAGCGGACGCCGGGCTTCAGCGGCGCCGACCTCGCCAACGTGATCAACGAGGCGGCCCTGCTGACCGCCCGCAAGGACCAGCGGGCCATCTCCAACGACTCGCTCGAGGAGTCGATCGACCGGGTGATCGCCGGTCCGCAGCGCCGTACCCGGGTGATGAGCGACCAGGAGAAGAAGATCACCGCGTACCACGAGGGCGGGCACGCACTTGTCGCCTGGGCGCTGCCGCACGCCGCACCGGTGCACAAGGTGACGATCCTGTCCCGGGGCCGTTCCCTGGGCCACACCCTGGTGCTGCCCACGGAGGACAAGTACACCCAGACCCGCGCCGAGATGGTCGACACCCTGGCGTACGCGCTGGGCGGCCGGGCCGCCGAGGAACTCGTCTTCCACGAGCCCACCACCGGTGCCGGCAACGACATCGAAAAGGCCACCCAACTGGCCCGCGCGATGATCACCCAGTACGGCATGAGTTCCAAGCTCGGCGCGATCAAGTACGGCACCAGCGGCGACGAGCCGTTCCTCGGTCGCAACATGGGCCACGAGCGGGACTACTCCGACGCCGTCGCCGCCGAGATCGACGGCGAGATGCGGGCGATCATCGAACTCGCTCACGACGAGGCCTGGGAGATCCTGGTCGAGTACCGCGACGTGCTGGACAACATCGTGCTCGAGCTGATGGAGAAGGAGACCCTCTCCACCGCCGACATGGCCAGGATCTGCGCCCGCGTGGTCAAGCGCCCGCCGATGGCGCCGTACAACGGCTTCGGTAAGCGGCAGCCCTCCACCGAGCCGCCCGTACTCACCCCGGCGGAGAAGGACGCGCTGAAGGTGCAGGCGGAGGCCGACGGTGCGGAGGCGACGGTCGGTGGCGTCAGCTCGAACAACTCCTCGGAGGGTTCGCACTGAGCACCGATGACCCGGCGGCCGGTTCCCCGCAGGGGGGACTGGCCGCCTCTGCCACCGAACCCGACACCGACGGCCTCGACTACATCGCCGCTCGACTGATCAACGGTCGCCTGACCGGACGTCCGGTCGAGGACACCATGGACCTCGGCCGGATCGAGAAGGCGGTCCGCGAGATCCTCATCGCGGTCGGGGAGGATCCGGACCGCGACGGCCTCCAGCAGACCCCGGCCCGGGTCGCCCGGGCGTACGCGGAACTCTTCGCCGGCCTGCGCGTCGACCCGGCCACGGTGCTCACCACCACCTTCGAGGCCAACCACGAGGAACTGGTGCTGGTCCGGGACATCGACGTGATGAGCCTCTGCGAGCACCACCTGCTGCCCTTCCGAGGTAGCGCCCACATCGGCTACATCCCCGGTCCCGACGGTCGGATCACCGGGCTGTCCAAGCTGGCCCGGCTGGTCGAGGTCTTCGCCCGGCGCCCCCAGGTGCAGGAGCGGCTCACCTCGCAGATCGCGGACCTGCTGATGACGCGGCTGGAACCGCGGGGCGTGGTCGTCGTGCTCGAGTGCGAGCACATGTGCATGGCGATGCGAGGCATTCAGAAATCCGGTGCCAAGACGATCACGTCTGCGGTGCGTGGCGTGCTGCAGCGGGACGCCAAGTCCCGGGCCGAGGCGATGGCCCTGATCATCCCGCGCTGACCGGCGGTCGCTCAGGACGACAGCATCGCAAGCACGATCCCCGCGTTGACCACCACGGCCGGGACCAGGCAGGCCAGCGCGCCGAACCGTGGCGTACGGTCCACCCGCTCTCCCGGGCCGGGCGGAAAGCAGCGGCCCACCGCGAGCCATCCCAGGCCGAACGCGACCGCAGGTGCCGGCAACCCCACCAGTACCGCCAAGGCGGTCACCGCACCGGTACCGGCCAGCAGGTACAGCACTGCCAGCAGCACCGGAACGAACAGCCCCAGCGGCCCGTACACCAGCAGGTTGCGAGCCCGGGCCGGCCAGTGCGCCACCCGGGACAGACCACGGGCGCAGAGCGTGTCGTCCGCGCCGACAGCCCATCGTCGGGCGTCGCGCAGCGCCGTCAACACCGCCGCCGGGCCACCGCTCATCGACCGGGTCGCCTCGGCCAGTTCCGGCGGGGTCGGCGCCAGCGAGATCGGTGGTACCCCAAGCTCACGTAGCCGGCTCTCCTGGGCCACCAGCCGGGTGCGTACCCCGGCCAGTTCCTCCCGGGCGGCCTGGACCGCGCGGGCCTGCTCGCCCGCGGCGGTCGCCGCGCCCCGGCGTACCCCGTCGAGCTGCCGGGCCGCGGCCAGGTAGTCGGCCCACGCGGCGCGCACCGGGTCCCCCGGCGTGCCGGCAACCCGCTGCCGAACCGGCCCGGCGGTGCTGACCGGCGAGTGATCGAGAGTCATCCGGGTTCCCCCTGCACGCTGCCGGGCACCTCGTACGGAACCAGCACCACACCGCGTTCCGCCGGCCCGTCCCAGAGCACCACCCGGTCGGGCCGGGGCCGCCACTCCACCGGACGGCCGAAGACCGGAGTGAGCTGGGCCCCCGGCACACCCGCCACCGCCACGGCCGTCAGCTTGTCCACCGTCTCGTCCGGCTCCACGAGCGTCGCGAACGACGGCACGGTACGCCACCAACCGAGCAGGTGCTGCCCGGCCGGCGGCCCGTCGCGCAGCAGAGCCCGCAGCCGGGCCGGGGGCAACTGCTCGGCCGGCGCCACGTCCAGCCCGAAGACGACCAGGTACGCCGGCTCGCCGGCGTCCGCCACGGCGACCAGCCCGGCGAGGTCCACCCGGTCGACCTGGTGACGCTCGGCCAACTCCGCTACCAGAGTGTCCGCCAGCTGCGCTGCCTCGGCGTCCGCCACGGCCACCACGAACCGCGCCGTACCGGCCCGATGATGGGCTGCGGTGCTGTGGGCGGCCGTCGCCAGCAGGCGACAGCCGGCAGGTCGCGGACCGAGAACCGCGAGGTTGCGGCCCGCCGACGGTCCGAACGGTACCGCCGCCGTGCTGCGCGCCACATCCACCACCCGCCCCAGCAAGGCGGCCGGTGCCGTCGACTGCCCCGCGACGGCTGCCCGATAGCGGGGATCGTTGTTCAGCAGCGGACGCGCGTACCCGGCGAAGACCACGGGTGGCGTCGCGTTCGGCGGGCGGGCCGTCCAGAGGCGATGGCGCAGCCCGGCAACCGCCTCCGGCTCGTCCGCCGGGTCGGGGAACCGGACCATCCGCTCATGACCCCGGATCGCTCCGCGTGGGCCGCCGAGCCCGCCCGCGGTATTGACCACCGCGCTGCCCACCGGCAGACCGGCCGCGGCGTCGTTCGTGGGTGCCAGCACCGCCCCGCCGCCAGGCAGCGCCACCCGCACCGGGAACTGGCCCGGCAGGGAGTCCCGCTGCCCTCCGTCGGAACGGGTGCCCAGGCCCAGGTCACCCTCGCCGGCCAGCACCAGATGAACACCGTACGCCCGTCCGGTCCTGGCAAGTGCGTCCAGCCGGGCGGCCACCTCGGCGGAGAGCCGGTCCCGTTCGCTGAGGAGCACCTGCAGGTTCTCCAGCACACAGACGACCCGGGGGAGCGGGCGATGTTTCCGCAACTCGGCGAAGTGCTGCCCGCCTGCGCGGGCGGACGCCGCCGCCCGCCGCTGCACCTCCGCCGTCAACTGGTCCAGCAGATCCAGGACGTACTCCCGGTCGGCGGCCATCGCGGCCGCCCGGACCTGCGGGATCCAGGACCTGTCCCGTTCGGTCTGCAGGAATTCCGCGAAAGACTCACCGGCACCGAGGTCCACCAGATACAGCGACAGCTCGTCCGGGCCGTACCGCGCGACGAGGCCGAGCAGGGCCGTGGTCAGGAAGGTGGACCGGCAGTCCCGCGACCGGCCGCTGACCAACCAGTGTGGAGTCAGTTCGGTGAAGCCGAGCGAGACCGGCCGTCCGCCGGCGTCGCCGACGGTGCTGGTCAGCCCGTCCGTCCCGGCAGCCGGCCGCAGTTCGTCCGTCGGCGGCAGCAGGTGCGACAGGGCGAGTCGGGTGCCGGCCTCGACCTGGGCGGCGATCCGGCGGCACACGGTGTCCACCAACTCGGCCGGCGGATCCGGGTCGACGAAGACCGGGGAGTTCAAACCTCCGCCGGTGCCGGCGAACGCCGCACCCGGCGGATCACCGAGCAGGGCGTAGGCCGTTCGCATCGCCAGCGGCGTGGCCCTGGGCAGCGCGGACCGGTCAGCTGCCGGCCACCCCGCCACCACCAGGTGCAATCCGGCTGCGGGTCCCTGCTCGGCGAGTGCCTCGATCCGCGCCAGATCGCCCGGCCGGTGCGCTTCGGGCAGCGCGGCGAGCACCAACAGCAGCGAACGCTCGTGCTGGCGAGAGCCGGAGGCGTCCGGCGCCACCCACCGCTCCGCCTCCGTCAGCACGGCCCGCAGACCGTCGGCGTCGGTGGCCGGCGGGGCCAGCACCCCGGCGTCGCCGAGCGCCGCGAACGGTGCCAGCGCGACGCCCGTCGCGTCCACCGCCCGTACCAGCAGTGCCCCCGCCGGTGTCGCCGCCAGCACGCGCAGCAGTACCGCCCGCAGCAGCCCGGCAGCCCGTGGGTCCTGCGCGTCGGTGTCAATCGCGAGGTGTCCGCTGCCGAACATCGGCACCAGCGCCGGGAAACGTGCGTCGTCCAGCGGAGCAGCCGTGCCCACCCGGACGAACGGCGGCGGCCCCTCCCCGGCGGGGTGCGCCGAGGCGACCGCGTCCAGCGTGGCACCGGCCCAACCCGGGGCGAGCACGGTGGCCGCGTCGCGCAGCCGCTCGGCAAGCGCGTACTGGCGGCGCTGGTCAGCTGGAACGGGACGGGTCTCGTCGAGGACCGTCGCCGCCGCCGCGACCGTCGCGGCGGCCCGGCGGTGCAGCGCGGCGGCGCGGAGCGTCCGTGCCTTCGGACCGCCCACCGTGTCCACCCCCTCCGCCCGAGGTCGGCACCCACTCGCCGGGCAGAAGTGACGGTATCCCAGCGAGGGCTCCACCTCCGGGATGCGGGGCGGCGCTGCGCCGTTGTTGTCAGGGATCTCACCCATCGGCAGCGTTCGGTCACGATCTGCCAAATCTGGGGCATTGGGTCCTGGGCCGCCAGCGGATAGCCTCAGGGGGTGGAATCAGTGCCGCCCTCCGCCGGTTCCCAGGTCTCCCGCGTACCGGCGCAGCGGACCCCGCCGGAGGAGTTGGCACCGCCTGCGGTCGCGCCGGCGCCGCGCCAGCCCCGGAGACGCCTGCGTACGGTGCTGACCGTGGTGGCGGGGGTGGTCGCGGCGCTCTGCCTGGCTGGCGGGGTGGTCGGCTATCTCGTCTACGACCGAGCCGTCACCCCCGACCGCAGCACCCCCGCCGTAGTAGTGGATAGCTACCTTCGCTCGTATCTGGTCGATCAGAACGACGTGCGGTCACGCCTGTTCAGCTGCGATGGTGTGACCGAGTTTGATGCGCTTCGACGGCTCAGGGACGACCTAGCGGCCCGCGAGCAGCGGTTTGCCACGACAATGTGGGTTAGTTGGGAAAGGTTCCAGGTGATTAGGGTCGACGACAGCGCTGAGGTGCGCGTCGACCTGACCTTCACGGCAGAGGTGGACGGTATCCGACAGAGTGACCGGCAGGCATGGACGTTCACCACCCGGTTCAACGAGGACTGGCGGGTCTGCTCAGCGACCGCCAACTAAACCTCACTCCACCCACAGCACGTGGACCGGTACCTCCAGGGTGGTCGGTGACTGGCCGCGCCAGGCCCAGCGGTACCACTCCATCTCGGGGGTCACCCGCACGCAGATGTCGCCCTCGGCACCCGAGTAGGTCTCGGTGACGGCACGAAGATCACGGTGCTCGACGGCGCCGACCATGTGCACGACCCGTCGCCCGGTGACCGAGTCCGCCTCGAAGACCGGCGTCGGGGCTGGGTGGGCCGGTGCGTCCAACGAGACGAGCCGCAGGCGTCCGTCCGTCGTCGGTCCGGTCGCTGGGCCGACCGTCTCGACCCAGACCCGTTCGACCGGCACCAGCGGGGCGAAGACCTCGACCTGGTCGGACTCGGCGCGGTACCACTCGTGTTCCGGGATGACCGGGACGTAGGTGCGGCTGTTCTGCACGACCCGTTCGTCGGCCCGCAGGTCGGCACGCCAACCCAGGCCGGGCAGTCCGACAATTACCCGCCGTCCGCGCAGTTCGACGCTTCCCGCAGCGGGGACGATCTCGATCGGACGGGGCGGCTGGGGAGCCCAGTCGGGCTGGTCGGCGAACGGGTCCGGAAGCGGTTCGGTCATGACGGCCCGTGCTTCACCCGGCGCCCTTCAACGGCGCGCCCTTCGACCGCATGAACGGGACCGGGTCGATGGCGCCCCGGCTGCTGCGATCGCCGTCGACATGCACCTCGAAGTGCAGGTGTGGTCCGGAGGAGTTGCCGCTGCTGCCCACATCGCCGATCACGTCACCGGCCTGCACCGTGTCGCCCACGGCGACCCGGGGCGGGTCCGCCAGATGGCAGTAGCGGGTGATGATGCCCTGGGCGTGCAGCACGTCGACGAACCAACCGCAGCCCCCCTTGCCGGGCCAGCCGTCCACGTCACAGCTGAGTCGCCCTCTCCGGTCGGGGTCGCAGCGGGCGACCAGCACCCGGCCGGTCGCCGCGACCCTGATGTCGGTGCCCTTTGGTGCGGAGATGTCCACACCGTTGTGCCCGGGCCGACTGGCGGTCCGGAATCCGGAGCCGACCCCGCCCGGAATCGGTGCGGTCCAGCCGGAGGCGGCGATCTCGCCGCCCGCTGCGGCGTCGCACACCTCCTCTCCGGCGATCAGCGCGGTGCGGGCCGCGCCGCCGGCCAGCGCATCCACGATGCGGGCGGCGAGCTCCTCGTGCTTGGCGTACGCGTCCGGGAAGGCGCTGATCTGGACCCGCTGGGCGGCCACGGTCAGCGGCAGTTTCTCCCAGTCGGTCACGTCGACCAGCTTCTCGTAGAACTTGCGGGACGCGTACTCGGGATCCATCCGTTGGGCGACCGTGCCCCACGAGGCCCGTTGCTGGAAGAGACCGACGGAGTCGTGGTCGGCCCCGATCCCCTCGTTCGGGATGTCCCGCGACTCGCCGACCGTGCTGTTCGCCAGGTTGAGCAGCCGTGACTCCTGCATCGCGGTCGCCACCGCGATCACCCAGCCCCGCGGCGGCACCTTCATCTCCTGGCCGACGTTGATGATCTTGGCGGCGTTCCGCAGCTGGCGTTCCCCGTACTCGGCAAAGCGCGGCATCTTGCCGGTGGCGTCGACCTCGAAGTCGCCGGTGCACTCCATGCTGGCCGGGGCCAGCTGCTCGGCAGCGTCGCCACCCAGTTCGGTGAGGAAGAAGGCGCCCGCGCCACCGGTGCAGCAGAGCAGCACCAACGTCGCGGTCAGCGCGGCGGCGAGAGCGCCGGTCCGGACCGGCGGCCGGGGACGGTACTCACTCATCCCGGCTCCAGTCCACCGCGTCCACCAACCATCGCCCGTCGGGTGCCAGCAGTTCGAGCCGGAGTTGCCCGCCGTCGAGCGGGATCGTCGCCTCTACGAAGGTCTCGCCGCGTGGGCGGAGTGTCACGTCGCCGGTGACCGCGCTGGCGGGCACTTCGGCCGGGTCGGCGCCGGAGAGCTTCTCGGTCAGGCCGGTGGTCGAGAGCGGACGTAGCGCGTCGTGCCAGTCCTCGGCGGCCTGGCCCGGGCGGCCTAGCCAGGCGGCGGTGAAGCGTTCGGCGACCAGGTCCGGTGTCGGCTGGCCCGGCCGGGTGATCGGGGACGGAGTCGTGGTCGTGGAGATCGCGCCGTCGTCCCCGGTGGTCGGGTGCACCGTGGTGATCGGGTCGGCCGGGCGATTACTGAGCCCGGCCGCCGGGTCGCTCGGGCCCGCCACCAACCTGGCTGCCCCTACCACCCCGAGTACCAGTACGGCCATGCCGAGTGCGACACCCAGCCGGGACCGCAGCAACCGCCGGAACAGGAACTCGATCGCCCGACGCATGGTTGTCACCGGGCCTCGGAGCGGACCCGTGGTGCCGGCTTCTCCGGAGCCCGTTCGGCCGAGCCGGGACGGTAGATGACGTAGGCGGGGTTCTCGTCCGGCACGTCCGGCTCGGTCCAGGAAGCCGGCTGCCGCCGACGCGGCCTGGGAGCCACCGGGGCGGCCTTGGAGCGCTGCTCCCGGGTGGGGCCGTCGGTGCCATCCGTCCTCGGATCGTCCGGTCGTTTCGCGGCGGCCGGCGTCCCCGCCGGCACCGGATCCGGCCGAGCCTCCGGACGCACCCTCGGCTGCTCCGGCGCCACTGCCCGACGCCGTCCCACGCTCGGCTCGGCGGTGCCGCCCGGCTCGGCGACGTCGAGGCGGGCCGCGGTGCGCATGTCCCGAAAGAACCGGCGGTGCCAGGAGCCCGCCGAACTGACCGCCTCGCTGTTGTCCTTGCCGCCGAGCTGGGTGATCCGGCGGTAGGGGCGCAGCAGCAGCCAGCCGACCACCCCGCAGAGCCAGACCAGCACCACCTGAAGCCAGCCGGGAAGGGTGGCCGTGCTCATGATGAGGTCGACCGCGAAGAGGTAGATGGCGGCACCGGTGCCGAAGATCGCGATGTTGAACAGCGCCGCCACCACTGCGTTGCCCAGCCGTCGCAGACCGGCGCTGGCCGGTCGGAGCAGACCGATGGTGCCCAGGATCGGCGCCGCGATCACCGCCCATCGGAAGATCAGAAAGCCGAGCAGCACCAGCAGTGACGCGGTCAGGTCGAACATCGCGAAGAGCAGGGCGGCGAGCACCGCGATGAACCCGGCGCCCACCCGGTCCATGTCCCGGACACCCTTCAGGTACTCGTAGGCCTCCGGATCTTCCCGCTCGATCTGCGCGGCCACCGTCATCCACTGCTGCTTCTTCGCGCTGATGGTGGCCTCGCGAAGTTCTGGACTGGTCCGGATCTTCTCGGCCTCCCCCCAGGACAGCGACTTGGCGTCGTAGAGCGCCGCACCGTACTTCTTGGCGGTCTCGCTGTCGGCGGAGCCGAGCACACCGCGCAGCCAGTTCCGGTAGAGCATCGCCTCCGTGGCCGTGTCGCTGGCTCGGACCGCCGGTGGACGTTTGTCGGTGCAGGCATCCGGATTTGGCATCGCACACCGGTCCGGCGGCACGTCCTTGGCGGCCGGGCCCACCGCGTCGTGCACGACACCGAGCGTGGAGACGAGGGCACCGTCGGCGAGGTTCGCGGACTTGACCGGCCACGCGGCCAGCGCGGTGACCGCCATCATGACCACCAACGCCCAGCCCGCCGTGGTCATCGCGCTGCTCATGTCGGACTGGCGTGAGCGCCAGAGCAGGTAGAGCCCGACCACGCAGAGCGTGACGATGCCGAAGACGCTGAACACCTTCTGGTAGATCGCCTTGGTGGCCTGGTCCACCAGGGGATCCGCCCAGCCCCACATGGTGCCCGGATCCCAGGCGCGTTCACGCAGGGCGTTCGAGGCGCCGATGATCGCCGTCGCCATCATGAACTCGCCGTTGGCGATGGTGTTTGTGAACTTGTAGTCCGGGTGCAGCAGCGTGGTCGCGCAGCCGGAATCGATGTCGTAGGTGCTGTAGCTGTAACCGGCGTAGCCGTAGTCGCTGTAGTAGCCCTTCGGGCCGGGAAGCTTGGAGGCCTCAGGACGGGAAGCGAACCACCCGGCGATGCCAGAATCCGGCGCAGTCGGCGTCGGGGGATTACGGCAGGTCGCCTCCGACTCCGCCACCTGCTGCAGTTTGGTGACGCAGGCACGGAAGTCGACCTGCCACTCCTCGGTCGTGCAGAGTTCGGCCGCCGCGGCCTGGTACCCGGCCGGAGCCGCGTACGCCGGTGTGGCCGTGAGCCCGGGCCAGCTGATCGTGGCTGCGGCGAGGATGCCGAGTGTCAGGAGGAGCGCCGTGATCCGTGCCCGGGCCCTCGCCATGTCACGCCTCCATGTCAGGCAGCACGGTCGGCAGCACCCCTGCGGCGGCGGCGATGGCGGCGGGGGTGGTGTCGAGGTGGTCCAGCAGTCCATCCACGTAGGAGACGTCGACTCGGACCTTCTGGACCCGGCCGTCGACGTCGCGCATCACGAACTCTCGGAAGCCGAGCCGGTTGGCGGAGGTCGCGTCGGCGGTGGAGAGGGAGGCGAGGGTGGCCTCGTAGCCGTCGTCCACCGGTACGCGCAGCAGCCGCAGCGCCTCGGAGGCGATCTCGGCGTCTTCGGCGATCCGGCCGACGAACACGGTGGAGACGAGGTTCTGCACGTCGAGACCGAGGATGTCCCGCGGGTTCTGCGAGGCGACCAGCGCGGCGAGGTTCCACTTGCGGGAGTCTCGGGCGAGTCGGACGAGGAACGACCGGCCCGAGCGCCACCCCTCCATGAAGTGCGCCTCGTCCAGCCCGACCAGCTTCCGGGAGGCCATCGATCCGCCGTAGCAGCGGCGGACCGCCAGCCGGTGCGCGGTGTGCAGCATCGGCAGGGCGAGCGCCTCCTCGGCCGACCAGTACTCGCGTTCGATCTTGAGGTCGGGCAGCCGGAGGCCGGCCATGGTGATGACGGTGAGCGCGGCGTCCGGGCCGAGCAGGCCCTCCGGTGGGCGACCGAAGAAGAGCATCGCCAGCGGCATCTCGGCGGTGTCCAGCAGCAGGTTGGCCAGTTCCCGGCCGGCGTCGTCGTTGAGCCGGCCGAGGCAGGTGACCACGTCGTCCAGGGTGGAGGTCTCCTCGGCGGGCACCTGGCGTACGGCGTGCCGGAACAGGGTGGCGGTGGAGGCCTCCCGGGCCACCTGCGGTGGCACCAGCATCATGCAGATGTCCTGTACCAGCATCCGCCGCTCGGCCCGCGCGTTGGAGACCGCGATCTCGAACTCCCGGTCGCCGGCGGCTCCGGTGGCGAACTCGCTGCGCAGCGGGGTCGGAATCAGCGAGTACGGTGCCAGCGTGCCGTGTTCGGAGCCGGTCAGGTTCAGCACCCGCGAGTAGGGACGAAGCTCCGGCATCGCGCAGAGCCGGGCCAGCGGGCCCGAGGGGTCGAGCAGGGTCACCTGAACGCCGCGGCGAGCGGCCAGGTAGCCCAACGCGCCGAGCAGCGTGGACTTGCCGCCGCCCGGCTCGGCCACGAAGACCGCCAGGCCGGAGCGCTCCCGCACCTCCATCGGGAAGTGCAGGTCGAGGAAGACCGGCCGGCGGCAGGTGCCGGCGGTACGGCCGATCAGGTCGCCACGTCGGTCACCCACTGTGGAGGCGGCCTGCGGCAGCGCCGCCGCGAGCAGATTGACGGGCATCCTGCGTACGTAACCGGTGTTGGCGATCGGCTCACCGGGAATGAACTCGCGGGCCAGCCAGTCCTGGTTCTTCGGGTGTTGCAGGGAGATACGCAGCTCGCGCGAGTAGAGCTGGATGAGCCGGCGGGCCCGTTCCAGGCACTCCTCCCGGGTACGACCGCCGACCGCGATCCGGTGCCAGCCGTGGGCGCGGGCCGAGTCGACCGGCAGCCCGGTGGTCATCTCGTCGCCGATGACCAGGGCTCGCTTGGCGAGTCGCTCCAGTTCGGGCGGCGCGTCGATGCCGTGTTCGGCGTAGTCCAACTGCTGTGACCGGATCATCCGGAGCCGGTGTTCCAGGTTGCGGAAGGAGTCGCCGGAACCGAGGATGTCGACCCGGGTGGAGAGTTCCATCGGCCAGGGCAGCCGCTCGTGGAAGTGCAGCCAGGGTTCGTGTCGCTCGGGGATCTCCAGCGGCTCCATCCGCCCCACCGCGAGCACCGCCACGTGTCGTTCCTCGCCGGTCATCCGGTGGACCAGCTTGACCGTGGAACCGTACGGCGTGCGGTAGCGCTCGACCTGTTCGGTCAGGGCGAGCAGGTCGCCGCGTTCCCAACGACCGTCGGTGATGGGTGAGAGCGTGCCGGGGGGCGCCATGCAGAGTGCCACCGACCGGTAGAGCAGCCATTCCAGCTCGTGCGCGGTGACCCGCCGTCCCCGCATGCCGAAGGCGCCGAGCACCTCGTCGAACTGCTCGACGGTGCGGCCGAGCTTGCGCCGCTCACCGTCGGCGACGCCGCGGCCGAAGGTGCGCAGCAGCCGCTCGGTGAGTGAGTCACCGAGGGAACGGCGGGCGAAGGTGACGCCGAGGTAGGTCTGGCCCTCGGCGTGATTCACCGAGAGCAGGTGTCGCTGCGCGGAGACCAGGTGCTCGGCCCAGCCGGGTGTGCCGGGAACGTCGGGCAGTGGCGCGGCGGTGTTGGCGTCGATGGTGCGGGCCCACTCGTCGGCCGGGAAGGGCCGGGTGGTGCGACGCAGGTGCAGCCGGAAGCCGGCCAGGCCGGCGTACTGCTCGGAGATGGCCGACAGCAACGCTTCGCGTTCCGCGTCCGGGCGGAAGGCCCAGCGCACCTCGGGCAGCCAGTACCAGGCGGTAACGGTGTTGGGGGTGAAGGTCAGGTGCCCGGCGATCTCGGTGATGGCCAGCTCGACCGCCGGATCACGATCGCCGAACTTGATCTTCGGTGGTCGAACACGGGCCGGCTTGATCGGCCGGTCGCGGTGGTCGACGGACCGCTGCCGGGGGGCTGGGCGGTTGGTCGACGGCGCTACCCGACGTGGCGTCCGGGGCTCGTCGGCGGGTGCCGCGTCGTCGTCAGGAACGCGGCGGTCCTCCCGGAGCGGGCGGTCGTTCCCGGCGGGCCGATCGTCGGCGGGCGGCCGGGCGGTCGGCAACCGGTCCGCCGGGGTGGGCACCACCCGGGGCGGAGCCGGCGGTGTGCTCGTGGCCGCCATCGCGCCCTCGACCGGGTGGCGGGGCGGCGCGGCCGGAGTCGGGTCGGGCGGTCGCGGTGGCACGGGTGGCGGAGCTGGCCGACGGGCTGCCGGTGTGGGCGCGACGGCGGGCGGCGGCGCGGGGTGGGGCTGCTGTGGCAGGGCTCGTGCGGGAAGCCCGTTGCCCCGCTGGGCGGAACCAGGCCGGGGGTACGCGCCACCGAACAGATCGAGGAACGGAGAGTCGATGTCCGCGCCGTCCCGGCTGGCCGGGGCCGGGTCGGCCGGCACCGCCCGGCGCTGCGGTGGGCGGGGTGCCTGGAACACACCGACGCTGCCGTGACCCGGGGTGGTGGCGAGCGCTGGATCCAGCGTGGTCTCGTCCAGCTCGTCGGATTCTGGGTAGTCGAATGAACGCGCACGGTTACCGTGTGGTGCGGCCGGACGTCCGGCCGGGGATCCCGGCGTGGCGGAGCGGCTCATGCGATCGCCCTACCCGTTTCCTCGTTCGTCCCGTACGGCGTGCAGCCGGTCATGCCAGTTCCTCCCGGATCCTGATCCTGCTGCCGACCAGGCGCGGATCGCGCTGCTCGGCGGCCGGCTCCCGGGTTCGTCGCCAGTCGGTCAGCGCGGTACGGATCACCATGCGCGCCGGACGGTCCGGGTCGACGTACCGGAAGACGAACGAGGTGGTCACGATCGCGAGGGCGATCTCCCAGGCGGGGAAGAGTTCGACCCGCAGCGTGAACAACCAGTGGATGAACATGTAGAGGGGGACGAGCAGCATGAACAGCCCGTACTGGGCGTACGGCAGGTGGACCGGAAGGGTGTAGCCGGGCGGCCCGAGATAGACCAGGCGAGCCCGGTAGATGTCGTCGTCGGTGCGCAGCCGCATCTCGTGCCCGCGTCTATTCGAAGATCAGGTTGATCAGGAAGTCGCCGATGAAGAAGAGGGTGGCGGCTCCGGCGATGAAGGCCAACCCGACGATCGCGATGGCCGAGCTGGTCAGCACCTTTGAGATCTCACCCCGGCTGGCCCGGCCGATGAAGATGACGCCAAGCACGGCGAGCAGGATCGGCGCGATCTTGCTGGCGAAGAAGGTGACGACGCCCTCGGTGTCGATCCCCTTCGGTTCCTCCGCGGCGAACGGAATCGACGACGCCAGGGTGGAGAGCAGGTGGAGGGCGCCGGTGGACGCCGTTTCCATCAGCTCGATGGCGATCACTGAAACCTCCCCAAGTCGCGGCCGGCGGCGCCGCGGTGGTGCAGTAGGCAAGCCGTGCGGGATCGGTGCTCACTGTTCGCAGCGTTCGAGACCCTGCGTACGAGAACCGCCACGAAGGGTGGCGATTTTTGGGCGGGTTGTCCCGCTTCGGCCCTCCCTCCAACCGTCGCCATCTCGATGCTGGACAATTCCACAGCGTACGGGCCGCCCCCCTTTGCGACAAGCCGCGAAGATGCTGCCCGAACCGACCCGGACGACCGATCGTACACCTGTTTCAATTGCCATGTCAGGACCGACGACCGGGGCGGTCCGCGAGGGACGGCCGGGCCGGTACCGTCCTACTCGTGACCGATCTGGTACGGGCTCCGGCCCCGGTGGTGATGGGCGTCCTGAACGTCACGCCCGACTCGTTCTCCGACGGCGGACGCTACGCCGACGTCGATGCCGCCGTCGCACACGGCGTCCGGCTACGTGCCGACGGAGCGGAGTTGGTGGATGTCGGTGGGGAGTCGACCCGGCCGGGTGCCGACCGGGTGGACGCGGCGACCGAGGCCGCCCGGGTGGTGCCGGTCATCCGTGAACTGGCCTCGGCGGGTGTCCCGGTCAGCATCGACACCACCCGCGCCGGGGTCGCCGTCGCGGCGCTGCAGGCCGGCGCGGTCGTGGTCAACGACGTCTCGGGAGGGCTCGCGGACGCCGACATGGCCCGGGTGGTCAGCGACGCCGGATGTCCCTGGGTGCTGATGCACTGGCGCGGCCACTCCCGCCGGATGAGCGAGTTGGCCAGCTACCGTGACGTGGTCGCCGACGTCCGTGCCGAGCTGGGCCAGCGGGTGGACGCGGCGCTCGCCGCCGGAATCGACCCGGGTCGGATCATCATCGATCCGGGCCTCGGCTTCGCCAAGAACGCCGCCCACAACTGGCAGCTCAGCGCCCGGCTGCCCGAACTGATCGCCCTCGGCTACCCGCTGCTGTTCGGCGCGAGCCGCAAGTCGTACCTGGGCCAACTGCTGGCCGGGCCCGACGGCGTGCCCCGGCCGACGGACGGCCGGGCGGCAGCGACCGTCGCCACCAGCCTGCTCGCGGTCGCTGCCGGCGCCTGGGGGGTACGCGTGCACGACGTGCGCGCCACCGTCGACGCCCTCGCCGTCTGGCGGGCCAGCGGCCGTCCCCGGCTGGCGGCCCCGCCGGCAGCCGACACCATCCCTGTCGCCGACACCGGGTCGGGCGTACGGGACGCCGTGCCGCCGGGCGCCACCGGAGAGGCCGCCGTCGAGGGGAGGGCCTGACGATGACCGACCGGATCGAGCTGACCGGTCTACGGGCGCACGGCCGGCACGGGGTGTACGACTTCGAACGCGCCAACGGTCAGGAGTTCGTCGTCGACGCGATGCTCGAACTCGACCTGCGCCCGGCCGCCCGGTCCGACGACGTACGGGACACCGTGCACTACGGCGAGCTGGCCGAACGGCTGGTCGAGGTGATCACCGGCGAGCCGGTGAACCTGATCGAGACCCTCGCCGACCGGCTGATCGAGGTCTGCCTTACGGATCCGCGGGTGACAGGCGTGACGATCACCGTGCACAAGCCCGAGGCTCCGGTCCCGCACGCCTTCACCGACGTGGCCGTGACCATGTGCCGGAGGCGTACCCGATGACCCGTGCCGTGCTCTCCCTCGGCAGCAACCTCGGTGACCGACTCGCTCACCTGCGCACCGCCCTGGCTGTTCTCGGTGACAGTGTTCTGGTGGTCTCCGGGGTGTACGAGACGCCGCCGTGGGGCGACACCGAGCAGCCGCCGTACCTGAACGCCGTGCTGCTGGCGGCGGACCCGAGCGCTGACGCCCACGACTGGTTGGCGCGGGCGCGGGCGGCGGAGGTTGCCGCCGACCGCGCCCGGGACCCGGGGCGGCGCTTTGGTCCCCGCACGCTCGACGTCGACGTCGTCGCGGTGTGGACCGACGACGACCGTCCGGTGTTCAGCGCCGATCCCGAGCTGACCCTGCCGCATCCCCGGGCACACCTGCGGGCCTTCGTGCTGCGGCCGTGGATCGACATCCAGCCCTACGGGCAACTGCCGGGGCACGGTTGGCTGACCGACCTGCTCACCACCGGGCCGGTCGCCGCCGAGGTGCCGGAACTGAGCCCCCGACCCGATCTGACGTTAGAGTCGACGGCATGAGCGAGCGCAGCGAGCGGACCATCAGGCTCAGCGCGAGCGGGTCTCGTGGCGGTGCGGCGTGCAGTGGGGTGCCGGCATGAGCGTTTCCCCGCCGCCCGACGGGTCGCGGATGGGCCCCACCCGCATCTCGACCCTGGTGGTGACCGCCCTCGCCGCCGCCGCGGCGGCCTGGCTGTTGATCAGCGGCATCTACTACGACCGGCTGCCGCCGTTGCCCTGGTTGCCGGTGGTGACGCTGGCCGGGCTGGCCGTGCTGGAGGCGTACGCCGCGATCAACACCCGGGGTCGGATCGACCGCCGACCGGGCCGTGATCCGGTCAATCCGTTGATGGTGGCTCGGTTCGTCGTGCTGGCCAAGGCGTCCGCGCTGGTCGGCGCCATCTTCGCCGGCGGGTACGCGGGGCTGACGGGTTGGTTGTTCGTGCAGCCGACGCGGGCGGCCGCCGATGACCGCCCGGCGGCCATCGCCGGCGTGCTGGCCTCGACCGCCCTGGTGGCCGCCGCGCTCTGGCTGGAGCGGGCGTGCCGGGTTCCGGAGCAGCCCGACGACGAACATGAGCCGGACGACTGGGAGAGCCACCCGGGCCATCGCTAGGCCTTGTGTCGAAGTCCCTGGACTCCGCCTCGGCTCGACCGAGGACTTCGACGCAAGGCCCAGTGCGGTGTCGCCCGAGGTTTCACCCGGGCACGGGCGCGGGGCGGACGCGGCCTGGGCCGTCGGCACCCGCCCCAGCAGGGGGTTCCGTCCGGCTCGGAGGCGCGGGTACGGTGCCTCCGACCGAAGGGCAACGCCCGCCGCCGGTCCGCCCGTGCGTCGGTGGAGTCCGGGCGGCCGCTGGGAGGCAGGAATCATGGGGTACGACGAACCGGACCGTGACGGACCGCCGGCGCCCGCCTCGGCCGGTCCCGCGACCGGCACGGAGGCCGTCCTCGAACCCGACGCCGAGTCGGGCCGGGACCGTTTCGGCGTCTACATCGTCTGGGAGACGTTCCTGCTGCTCGGCTTCAGCGCACTTGTCTACCTGGTGTGGCGGGAGGATTCGGCCGTGCTGCGCGGCAGCGGGTTGCGGGACCTCATCGTCGACGTGGTCGGTCTGGGGGCGCTGGCCCTGGCCGTCGGGCTGACCCTGCGTACGGCTGCGGTCAACCTCGCTGTCGGGCCGGTGGCGGTCGCGGCCGGGCTGCACTTCGCCGAGCAGAGCGACCGCGGGGTGCTCGACACCGTCGGCACGGCCACCGTGGTGGCCGCGGTCGGTGGACTGCTGCTCGGGCTGGTGGTCGTGCTGCTGCACGTGCCGGGTTGGGCGGCGAGCCTCGGTGGTGCGGCCGGTGTCATCGTCTACATCGAGCAGCGCTCCGCGCCCGTGCTGGTGCAGGGCGATTACGACCCGCGGGGCACCGCCGGACAACTCTTCGTCGGCTTCGCCGCGATCGCGGTGTTCGGTGGGCTCCTCGGAGCGGTGAGCCCGATCCGTCGGCTGCTCGGTCGGTTCCGTCCGATCGTCGACCCGGCCCGCCGGCGGGGCGCGGCGGCCGCCGTGGTGGTCACCGCCGGGTACGTCTGCTCCACCGTGCTCGCGACTCTCGCCGGCGTGCTGATCGCCTCGACGGAGGGGACGGTGGCACCGGCGGCCGGGTTGGACTGGACGGTGCTGGCGGTGGGCGCCACGCTGCTCGCCGGCACCAGTGCGTTCGGGCTGCGTGGCGGCGTCTTCGGCACGCTGCTGACGGCCGGTGCGATCGGGCTGTTCCTGGCCTACGCCCAGGCCCGCGGCTGGGCGGTCAGCCACTGGGCGGTCGGCGGCGCAGCGCTGGCCGGTGGGCTCGTCGTCACCCGCCTGGTCGAGACGTACGGGCGTCCGGCGCCGGTGCTCGGTGCACTGCCCCCGCCGCCCCCGGAGCCGGCCGTCGAGGGCGGGTGGAGTGTGACGCAGCCGCAGCCGGTCGGTGACTGGCCGCCGGTGCTGCCGGCCCAACCCGCCGTCGGCGGCACGGATCCGTGGGGGGCCCGGCGCTGGGAGACCGGCTCCCGAACCTGGGAGGCCGACGACCGTTGACCGATCGGCGGTTCGTCGGCGCGCCGGGAGTGATCTCGACGGCTAGGCTCGGCACATGACCGACACATCATCGATCCCCGGCGGCCGGTCGTTCGAGGAATTGGACGTCCTCTCCACCGAGGAGCTGCGTGAACGGGCGTTCACCCTCGCTCGGGAGCGCCGGGACGTACGGTTCTTCTGGTCGGTGCTGCGGCACCTGCCGAACGCGGACGAGGCCGCCGCGCTGGACGGCGCGCCGAATTCGGTGGGGCCGACGGTCGACGAGGCGGTGGCCCTCTGGCGCGAGATGACCGGGCACGGTTACGAGGAGTCCGCGCCGCTGCTGCGTGCCGCGTTCATCGACTACCTGATGAAGCACTAGGGCGTCAAACGCGCGTACCACCATAAATGACGCCTCGCGTTTGCCTGCGTCGAGTCGCTGGGAATTAGCGGGGCCATGGCTCTCACCAATCGATACAAGTCCGCACCGGGCGCTGGCACGCTCGCCGCGCTCATCCTGGTCCTGGTCTTCGGCAGCCCCTGGTACGTCGACTGGGCCAGGGACAACACCGATCCGGACAGCGCCGGCGGGTGGTTCCTGAGACTGCTCGCCTGGCCGGCCTGGCGATTCGACTCCTCCGACTCCATCCAGGAGATCTTCGCCGACGACCTGAGGGCGATCCTCGTGGTCGTCCTCACCGCACTCTTCCTCTACCTGCTGCCGGGCTCCCAGCTCGCCCGTGCCCGCGGCACCATCAGTCAGTTCTTCGCCGGCTGGGCGGCGTTCGTCTTCGCCGGGGCCTTCGCGGCCCTGTTCACCACGCTGATCCGGACCAACCCGTCACTGCTGGGCGCCTTCCAGGCCGCCGGGGACGGCGCGGAGTACGGCCTCTTCGTCGGCTGGATCATCGGCATCGCCACCCTCGGCGGCTACCGGGGTCGGCGCTGACCGGCCGGCCACTCGTGCGACGGCACCTGCGGCTCTCCGCCCAGCTGGCTCAGCCGGGCAACGTCGACATGACACTCAGCCGGCCGACTCCGGGAGCGTCAGGAGGCGCTCCCGGCTGAGCGTCCCGACCGGCCGTCCGTCCTCGGTGACCACGGCCCGACCACCGGCGGAGGTGAGCAGCACGGCCAGCGCGTCGTACGCCGACCCGCCCAGCGGCACCGCCGGCAGATCCGCTCCGCCGTCGACCGGCAGCGGATCGAGCACCTCCCGGGTCACCGGGGTGACGGCCAGCCGGCGGATGCCCCGATCGGCTCCGACGAACTCGCGGACGAACCCGGTGGCGGGGGAGCCGAGCAGCGCCGCCGGAGTGTCGTACTGCTCCAACCGGCCGCCCTCGGAGAGCACCGCGATCCGGTCGCCGAGCCGGACGGCCTCGTCCAGGTCGTGGGTGACCAGGACGATGGTCTTGCGTACCTCCGCCTGCAATCGCAGGAACTCCTCCTGCAGCCGGGTACGCACGATCGGGTCGACGGCGGAGAAGGGTTCGTCCATCAGCAGCACCACCGGATCGGCGGCGAGCGCCCGGGCCACCCCGACCCGCTGCCGCTGACCGCCGGAGAGTTCGTGCGGGTAGCGCCGGCCGAACTGACCCGGATTCAGACCGACAAGTTCCAGCAGTTCCTCGACCCGACGCTTGACGGGCCCGGTGGACCAGCCGAGCAGCCGAGGCACGGTGGCGACGTTGGCGGCCACCGTCTGATGCGGGAAGAGCCCGACGTTCTGGATGACGTAGCCGATCTGGCGGCGCAGTTTGACCGGGTCGACCCGGGTCACGTCGGAGTCGTTGAGCAGGATCCGGCCGGCGGTCGGCTCGATCAGCCGATTGATCATCCGCAGTACGGTCGACTTGCCGCAGCCGGACGGGCCGATCAGCACGACCAGTTCGCCCTCGTCGACGTGCAGGCTCAGCTCGCGGACCGCCTCGGTGCCGTCCGGGTAGCGCTTGCCGATGCCGTCGAGGGTGATCGACGCCGCGCGTCGATCATCGTCGGCGCCCGGGGTAACGTCCACGTATGTCCTTCCGCCTGAGCTACCGGGCTGATCCGGGTAACCCGTGGTTCTCCTGGCAGTACGTGCGGGACAACTCTGACACGGTGCTCAACGCCCTGCGTGAGCACACCACGCTGACCCTCCGGGCGGTGCTCATCGCCGCGTTGATCGCCGTCCCGCTGGCCGTGCTGGCCTACTGGTTCCGGCCGCTCACCGGGCCGATTCTCGCACTGACCGGGGTGCTCTACACGGTCCCCTCCCTGGCCCTGTTCGCATTCGTCGCACCCTATCTGGGCATCGGTGTCGCGACCGTGCTGAGCGTGGTGGTGCTGTACGCGCTGCTGGTGATAGTCCGTAACACCGTCGCCGGGCTCAACCAGGTGCCGGCGGAGGTCCGGGAGGCGGCCGAGGGTATGGGGTACGGCCGCTGGGGGCGACTGTTGCGGATCGAGTTGCCGCTGGCCGTGCCCGGCATCCTGACCGGCCTGCGGTTGGCCACGGTGTCCACGGTTGCCCTGGTCACCGTCGGTGTGGTGATCGGGCGGGGTGGGTTGGGGCAGATCATCTTCGCCGGCTTCCAGAACAACCTCTACAAGGCGCAGATCATGACCGGGACGTTGCTCTGTGTCCTGCTGGCGCTGGTGCTCGACCTGCTTCTGGTGGGCGCCGGTCGGCTGCTCACCCCATGGCTGCGTGGCAGGACCGGATGAGCGCCGCGACGAACCCGGTGTCCCAGGCGGTGGTCTGGCTCAATGACCCGCTGAACTGGACGAACCCGGGGGGCATCCTGGACCGGCTCGGCGAGCATGTCGGCATGTCGGCCGCCGCGGTGCTGGTCGGCTGCCTGGTGGCCTGGCCGCTGGGCCTCTGGCTGGGCCACACCGGCCGGGGCGGCGGGCTGGTGGTGCTGGTCTCGAACCTCACGTTGGCGGTGCCCACGCTCGCCCTGCTGACCATCCTTCCGTTGACCTTCCTCGGCTTCGGCCGTCCGGCGGTGGTGGTCGCGCTGGCGGTCTTCGCCGTGCCGCCGCTGTTGGCGAACGCGTACACGGGGGTTCGGCAGGTCGATCCGCAGACCCGGGAGGCGGCTCGTGGCATGGGCATGACCGGGGTGCAGGTGCTGCGCCGGGTGGAACTGCCGCTCGCGGTGCCCTATCTCGCGGCCGGTTTCCGGACCGCCGCCGTCCAGGTGGTCGCCACGGCGGCGCTGGCGACCTTCGTCAACGGTGGTGGCCTGGGTGAGATCATCCGGTTCGGGTTCGGCCTGAGCATCGCGGTCGGTGGCGGCCAGATCCTGGCCGGCGGGCTGCTGGTGGCCGGGCTCGCGGTAAGCGTCGAGCTGCTCTTCGCGCTCGTCGAACGGCTGGTCACCCCGCGCGCGCTGCGCCGCGCCCGGCGTGGTGCCGGGCGACGCGCCGCGGATGCCGTCGCCGGCACCTGACCAGGCGACGACTCGCGACCGGGGCCACGGCATCGAGCAACTCCGGCCCGCCGCCACGATCGGGTGAGCCACGCCACCGGCAGGGTGTCCGGCGGGCGCGACGACCCCGATGGGTGACGTTCCGGTGACGAATGCCTCCCCGGCTTGTCGGTGGGGCACGGCAGGATGTTGGGTGGATATCGCGGGCGGCAGGCGAGATCGCCCGTCGGACACGCGGCCGGCCCACCCGGGCCGCGCCGGGACACGGAAGGCGGGCTCATGCGCGCAGGTAGAAGACTGTCCATCGCGGTCGCGGGGGCTGTCGCGGCGGCGACGGTCCTGGCGGGATGCGGCGACGCCGGTTCCTCCGGCACCGAGGCACCCCAGCAGGGTGCCTCGGGCGAGGGTTGTGCGCCGGTGGCCGGTGAGCAGTTGATCGCACTTGAGGACGACAAGTCGCTGCAGAACGCGGACAACATCATCCCGGCGGTCAACAGCGAGGTGGCGAATCCGCAGTTGATCGCCGCGCTCGACAAGGTCTCCGCGGTGCTCGACACGCCGAAGCTGGTGCAGCTCAACAAGGCGGTCGACGTGGACCGCAAGAGCGCCCGGGCGGCGGCGCAGGAGTTCGCCGACGCCAACTCGCTCACCGACGGCGTGGAGCAGGGACCGGGCGGGCGGATCACGGTGGGGGCGGGCAACTTCACCGAGAGCGAGATCATCGCCGAGCTCTACAAGATCCAGCTGACCGCCGCGGGCTACCAGGTCACCGTGCAGCAGATCGGCAACCGGGAGTTGTACGAGCCGGCGTTGGAGAAGGGCGAGATCCAGGTCGTCCCGGAGTACGCCGCCACCCTCGCCGAGTTCCTCAACGGGAAGGTGAACAGCGGCGGCCAGCCGGTCTCCTCGCCGGACGTCGACAAGACCGTCACCGCGCTGCGTGGCCTCGGTGAGCAGGTGGGTCTGACCTTCGGCGCGCCGGCGGCCGCACAGACCCAGAACGCCTTCGCCGTGACCCAGGAGTTCGCCGACAAGTACAGCGTGCGGACCCTCTCCGAACTCGCCGAGAAGTGCTCGGGTACGGCGACGGTGCTGGGTGGTCCGCCGGAGTGCCAGGAGCGCCCGTTCTGCAAGCCCGGTCTGGAGCAGACCTACGGGCTGTCGGTCGGCTCGTTCTCCTCGCTCGACGGCGGTGGCCCGTTGACCAAGACCGCGTTGCGCAACGGCACGATAAGCGTCGGCCTGATCTTCTCGACCGACGCGGCGTACGCGCAGAACTGAGCAACCGCGCCAGCCACCATGGCGCCCCGGCCGAGTCGGCCGGGGCGCCATCGCGTTTCCCAGCCGCGAAAGCGTCACGGCGCACCCCTTCGACACTCGCGACGGACACCTGCCGTCGAGCCGTTCCCACGTGACGCAACTCTCGGTAGGCTGCGGACCCATGCCCGCCCCGGTGCCCGCCGACCCGCGCAAGCTGCTCACCGTGCTCTTCTGGGGCGGTGTGGCCCTCGCTCCGGTCGCGGCGCTGATACTCCTGGTGGCTGACGGCAACGGGCCGCTGCGGTTTGCCGCCGTGCTGGCCATCCTGGCCGTGGTGCTGATCGGCCTTTCCATCGCACTGCGTACCGACGGCGGTGGGCAGCATGCCGAGGAACTCCGTGCGGAGGTCGACGAGCTGCGGCGGGAGCTGCGCGGTGAGATCGTGGCTGCCGCCCAGCGTGGTAACCAGGCGCTCGACGAGATCCAACGGGTCCAGCAGTCGCTGGCCGGACTGCGTCAACGGGTCGACTCGGGCGGTGTAGGTGCGGCCGGGAACGACGAGCCGTCCGGCCCGGGTCGAGCCCGGGTGCCGGCACCGGAGGCACCGCCGCGGCAGACCGAACGCCCCGCCACGCCGGCCGGGGTCTACGGCACGGCGCAGCCCGCCCACGGCCGACCCGGCGGGTACGGCGGAGAGCGTTCCGGGCCTGGCAACGATCGTCCGGCCAGCGGCTCAGCCGGGGTCTACGGTTCGCCGGTCCGCCCGGAGCAGGGCAATCGCCCGGGTGAGTCGGGGCCGAGGCCACTCGGGGTGGTGCGGCACACCGAGACGGTGCATGTGACCACCCGGCACACGATCGTGGGCGAGTCCGGCGGCCGGTACGGCGGTTACCCGGCGGCGTGGTCGGGATCGCAGCCTGGGGAGCGCGGGCGAGCACACGGCGTCGACGGGGACGACCGCCCGTGGTCCGACGGCGATGACCATTCCCCCCGGGACGAGGGTCGTCGCTGGTCCGGTGCGGAGCGCTCCGACGAACGTTCCTGGTCCGGGACGGCCCAGGAGGAGGCGCGCGACTGGGCCGGCTCCTCCCGTGACGAGGAACCTTCCTGGTCCGGACCCGCCCGTGAGGAGGACCGCGCGTGGTCGCCCGCGCGGGAGGAGAGCCGCTGGTCCGCCGGGCACGACGACTGGTCCGCCAGCCGCGGCGGCTCGGGCCATCCGGACGCGCCGTCCGGCGACCGCGACGGTCGCGACTGGGGCTCGCGGGACGACTGGGGCTCGCGGCACGACTGGGGCTCGCGGGACGACCGGGGTTGGGACGCGGGTGGCCAGCAGTGGGAGACGCCTGCGGACCCGGCACCGGCGGCTCAGGGACTACGGGCGGACGACACCGGGGCGTACTGGGCGCAGCTGCGGGCCGGAGACCGGTGGGCGGCGGTACGTGACGACGAGCGGGGCCGCGAGTTGCGCGTCGGCGAACGCCGGGCCGAACTGCACGCCGATCCGGTCGGCACCGAGTACCGGGTGGAGGACCGGTGGGCGAGCGTACGTCGCGACGAACCACGCCGTGCGGCGGGCGACGACGGGTGGCGCGACGGCTGGGGCGAGCCGGGCAGTCGTCCGGCGCTACCCGCGGGTGGGGTGCCGGTGCCGCACGAGTGGCGCCCGCCCCGAGAGCGCGGCTACCAGCCCGAACCAGCGCGGGGTCACCAGCCTGAGCCGGCGCGCGGCTATGCGTCGGAGCCGGCGTACGGGTATCAGTCCGAGTACTCGCAAGGAGAACGTCCGAGCGGGGAGCCGTACGGCCGCCGGCACCGCGTGGAGGAGCCCGACTACGGCCCGGCGGGGTACGACGCCGGCGCTGGCCGCTGGCGCTGATCCGGCGGCGTGCGCCATCCGGAAGCCACCCCGGAACGCGCCGTCACTTGTCGATGTCGCCGACCACGAAGAACATCGAGCCGAGAATGGCGATCAGGTCCGGCACCAGGCAGCCGGGCAGCAGGGTGGCCAGGGCCTGCACGTTCGCGTACGACGCGGTGCGCAACTTGAGCCGCCACGGCGTCTTCTCGCCCCGGGAGACCAGGTAGTACCCGTTGATGCCGAGCGGGTTCTCCGTCCAGGCGTACGTGTGTCCCTCGGGTGCCTTGAGCACCTTCGGCAACCTGGTGTTGATCGGTCCGGTGAGCCGGTCGACCCGGTCCAGGCACTGCTCCGCCAGGTCGAGTGAGGCGTACACCTGGTCGAGCAGCACCTCGAAACGGGCGTGGCAGTCGCCGGCCGTCTTCGTGACCACCGGCACGTCGAGCTGGTCGTAGGCCAGGTACGGCTCGTCCCGGCGCAGGTCGTGGTCGAGCCCGGAGGCCCGGGCGACCGGCCCGGACGCGCCGAACGCGGCCGCCTCGGCCGCCGACAGCACCCCCACGCCGACGGTACGGGCCAGGAAGATCTCGTTCCGGCGGATCAGGTTGTCCAGGTCCGGCATCCGGCGGCGTACCTCGCCGATGGCCGCCCGGGCCCGCCCGGTCCAGCCGGCCGGCACCTCCTCCTTCAGCCCGCCGACCCGGTTGAACATGTAGTGGATCCGCCCGCCGGAGACCTCCTCCAGCACCGCCTGGAGCGTCTCCCGTTCCCGGAAGGCGTAGAACATCGGGGTGATCGCGCCGATCTCCAGCGGATACGAGCCGAGGAACATCAGGTGGTTGAGCACCCGGTTCAGCTCGGCCAGGGCCATCCGCAGCCAGGTGGCCCGCTCCGGCACCTCCATGCCCATCAGCCGTTCCACGGCGAGCACGACGCCCAGCTCGTTGGCGAAGGCGGAGAGCCAGTCGTGTCGGTTGGCCAGCACGATGATCTGCCGGTAGTCGCGTACCTCGAACAGCTTCTCCGCGCCCCGGTGCATGTAGCCCACGATCGGCTCCGCGGCGAGCACCCGCTCGCCGTCGAGCACCAGCTTGAGTCGCAGCACGCCGTGCGTGGAGGGGTGCTGCGGCCCGATGTTCAGCACCATGTCCGCGCCGAGCTGCTCCCCGCCGGTGCCCGCCACCAGCCCGGCGCCGGTGCCGACGGTCAGCTCGCGCAGCTCGCCCGTGGTCATGCCCGCCATCGTGCCATGAACCGCCGGGACTGGCGGTGGTCGCCCGTCAGCCGCGCCGCCCGTCGGCACCGTCGGACAGGGCCGCGAGAGACGGCAGCTGGTCGGCGGGCAGTCCCACCGGCTGCCACAGCCACCAGTGGCCGCCGAGGCCGGCCGGGTCGGTCAACTCGGCCGCCGCCGACGCGGTGGCCAGCGCCCGCAGGTAGCCCGCCGGGTCACTGGCGGCCAGGCTCAGCGGCGGTCGCCCACCGTCGACCCCGAGCGCTCGCAACGCCTCCCGCTGAGAGGTCAGGACGTACGCACACCGGGCGACCCGCTCACCGGCGGAGGCGACCGAGTCGATGGCGACGTGTGCGGTGACGTCGCAGGAGCCGTCCGGCACCGGCGGCACCTGCCGCCCAGCCCGGTACCCGGTGAGGGTTCCGTCGGTCGGCCGCTCCGCCCGCAGGTGGCCGTAGTCCACCGCCAACGCCAGCCCCCGCTCGACGCGCCCCACGGCGTGCGACCACGCCTCGTCCCTGGTCCGCCCGATCTCCGCCCGCCCCATCGGCGGTATGCGGTCCGTGGGGGTGCGGTCCGTGGGGGTGCGGTCCGTGGGGGTTTCCGGGCAGCCCGGCCGGCGCCGGGCGGTCAGGCTTGATCCCTGCGCCGGCCGGGCTGCCCGGAAACCCGACGTGGTCGGGCCCGACCCGTCCGTTGGGGTGTGCGGGGGGAGGTTCGGGTCGTCCGTGCGGGTCCGCGTCCCGGGAGGCTGGTGGGTCGGGGAGGGCCACCAGGTTGTCAGCCAGGTTGTGTCGTCTCGACTTACTGGTTCGCCTGTCGTTTCGACGCCGGTGGTGGGGTCGACGAGGAGGTAGTGCCAGTCGTGGTCGGTGTGGGTGGCCAGGTCGAGGGGGACGTTGTCGAGCCACTCGGTGGCCAGCAGCAGGCCGGTGATGCTGGTGGGGATCTCGTTCGTCCAGACGATCTGGTCGGGAAGGTTCTCGGGGCGTGGGGCGAGTTCGACGGCGGTGAACCGTACCCGCCGAGCCAGCGGAACCGGCGCCGACGGCGACGAATCGACGGACCCGGACGAGGCACCACCCGGGCCGGGACGGACGGCGGCCGTGGTGGTCAGGGTTTCCGGGGAGCCCGCCCGCGCAGGGATCAAGCCTGACCGCCCGGAGCGGGCGGGCTCCCCGGAAACCCCCGGGACGAGCCCGGAGCGGGCGGGCTCCCCGGAAACCCCCACGGCGAGAGCGAAGAGGAGTTCGCCCCGCCCAGCCCCCACATCCACCACGTCGAACGGGTCGGGGAAGCCCAGGGCGGCGTCGAGGTGGTGGATCAGGCGGAGCAGCACCGAGGTGAAGATCGGGGAGGCGTGCACGCTGGTCCGGAAGTGGGCTGCGGGTCCGGCGCCGGAGACGAAGAAGCCCTCGGGCCCGTAGAGGGCCCGCCGCATCGCCTCCCGCCAGCGCATCGACATGGGGCCCTCCTCACACTGGTGAACGATTTCACACAACCTTGTTTCAGATCCGCGTCAGCGACGCATACTTGCCCCGACCGGTACCCCGTCTCGAGGACTGGATCGTGACATGAGCGCACGGCTGCGCACCCACTCGGCCGCCTCCCGGCGGCCCGCGACCTTGGCATCGGCCAAGGTCGCCACACCTGTCCTGCGCACGGTCGGCGTCATCGGCGCCGGGCGGGTGGGCGCCACCCTGGGCGCCGCGTTGGTCGCCGCGGGTCATCGGGTGGTCGCCGCTAGCGGGTCGTCCGGTGCTTCCCGGGCCCGACTGGCGCTGCTGCTGCCGACGGTTCCCCGCCGCCCGGCCGCCGAGGTCGCGCGGGCCGCCACCGACCTGCTGCTGATCGCCGTACCGGACGACTCGCTGGCCGGGGTGGTGGCCGGTCTGGCTGCCGACGGTGCGTTGCGTCCCGGCCAGGTGGTCGCGCACACGTCGGGGGCACACGGCCTGGCGGTGCTGGAGCCGGCCAGCGCGGCCGGTGCCCGTCCACTGGCGTTGCATCCCGCGATGACCTTCGCCGGCACGCCCGACGACCTCGGCCGGCTGCCCGGTATCTCCTACGGCGTGACCGCGCCGGCCGACCTGCGCCCGCTGGCCGCCCGGCTGGTGGCCGACCTCGGTGGGGTGCCGGAGTGGATCGCCGAGGCCGACCGGCCGCTGTACCACGCGGCGTTGGCGCACGGCGCCAACCACCTGGTGACCCTGGTCAACGAGGCCGCCGACCGGCTGCGCGACGCCGGGGTGGGCCAGCCCGAGAAGGTGCTCGCCCCGTTGCTGCGTGCCGCGCTGGAGAACGCGCTGCGCCTGGGCGACGACGCATTGACCGGCCCGGTCTCCCGGGGCGACGCCGGTACCGTGCGGCGGCACCTGGCGCGGCTCGCCGCCACCGCACCCGAGTCGGTCGAGTCCTATCTCGTGCTGGCGCGGCGTACCGCCGATCGGGCCGTCGCGGCCGGCCGGCTGCGTCCGGTCGACGCGGCGGCACTGTTGGGCGTGCTGGACGACTACCGGAGCGGGGTGGCGGCGTGACGGTCGGCGGAGCTCAGGTGCCGAGCGAGGTGGAGCACGTGACGGAGTTGGTGCACACCCGTGCCGACCTGGCCAGAGCGCGGGCCGCCCTGACCGGAACGGTGGGGGTGGTGATGACCATGGGCGCGCTGCACGAGGGGCACGAGACGCTCCTGCGTGAGGCCCGGACGCGCGCCGACCACGTGATCGTGACGATCTTCGTGAACCCGCTGCAGTTCGGGCCGACCGAGGACTTCGACCGCTACCCGCGTACCCTCGAAACTGATCTTGACGTGTGCCGGCGAGCCGGTGCGGACCTGGTCTTCGCTCCCTCGGTGGGCGAGATGTACCCCGGCGGCGAGCCGGCGGTCCGGGTCAACCCGGGGCCGCTGGGCGAGGATCTTGAGGGGCTGAGCCGGCCGGGGTTCTTCCACGGCGTGCTCACCGTGGTGCTGAAGCTGCTTCAGCTCACCCGCGCGGACCGGACCTTCTTCGGCGAGAAGGACTACCAGCAGCTGACCCTGGTCCGGCGGATGTGCCGGGACCTGGACGTTGCGGTCGAGGTGATCGGAGTGCCCACGGTCCGGGAACCGGACGGTCTGGCCCTGTCCAGCCGCAACCGCTACCTGTCGCCGGCCGAGCGGTCGGTGGCGTTGAGCCTGTCCCGGGCGTTGCGGGCCGGTGTCGAGGCCGCCTCGGCCGGTGGAGACGCCGCAGCGGTCCTGACGGCGGCACACGTCGCCTTCGGGGCCGGCGAGTCCGGGGCGCGGCTCGACTATCTGGTGCTCACCGATCCGGATCTGGAGCCCGGTCCGGTCCGGGGCCCGGCCCGGCTGCTCGTGGCGGCCTGGGTGGGCAACACCCGGCTGATCGACAACGCGCCGCTCCGGCTCGACCCGGCTTCCTGATTACCCGTCCCCGCGAAAGGCGTCCCGATGTTCCGCACGATGCTCAAGTCCAAGATCCACCGGGCCACCGTGACCCAGGCGGACCTGCACTACGTCGGCTCGGTGACCGTCGACGAGGATCTGCTCGACGCCGCGGACCTGCTCCCCGGCGAGCAGGTGGCGATCGTCGACATCACGAACGGAGCACGCCTGGAGACGTACGTCATCCCGGGCCGCCGGGGCAGCGGCGTGATCGGCATCAACGGTGCCGCCGCCCGCCTGGTCCAGCCGGGCGACCTGGTCATCCTGATCTCGTACGGGCAGATGGACGATGCCGAGGCCCGCGCGTACCGCCCTCGGGTGGTGCACGTGGACGCGGACAACAAGGTCGTCGACCTCGGTGGCGACCCGTCGACCGCCGCGCCCGGCACTGCCGGTGCTCCGGTGCCGAACCCGCTGTCGGTGTAACGGAGGCTCTCGGCACCCTTGCCGTCCCTTTGGTGCTCGGGCCGACCGGCCGCGACCATCGCGCCGCGATTCCGGTCTGTCACCGGAAGGTCATTTCTGGTTACCCTGGAGGCGCCGTCGGGGGACGGCCGCTGAGTGGGGGAGGCGGCGCCATGCAGCGTGCGACGAGGAGCCTGGTCACGGCCTTCATCGTGGCGGCGCTGCTGGCCGGCTGTGGGGCGACCGGCGGGCTGGACGGCGATCTGGTGGACGACTGGGCCGCGCTGCCGCCACCCGGGCTCTTCACTCCTGCCGCCGGAGTCTGTCACGAGGCCGACTTCGCCGAGGTGGTGCCGCTCGGGGCGTACGCGCCGGTGGACTGTGCCGCACCGCACCGGGTGGAGACGGTGCACGTCGGCGCCTTCCCCGCCACCCGGAAGGAGCCGCCGCCCACCGGCTCCGCGGAACTGCGGACCGCCTTCGCCGAGTGTGACAACCGGGCCAACGGCCACGTCGGTGACAACTGGCGGGCCGGGCGGCTCCGGTTGGCGGTCGCGGTGCCGTCCGGGCCGGGCTGGGCCGCCGGGTCGCGCTGGTACCGCTGTGACCTCATGGAGGTCAGCACGGTGGAGGCCGGTGCCGAGGTCGTGCTGCGTAGCGGCTCGCTGCGCGACGCGCTCCGGACGGCGTCGGCGCTGCGACTGAGCTGCCAGCAGACCCGTACCGGCGGGAACGGTGTGGTGCAGACCCTGGTGCCGGTGGCGTGCACCGACCGCCACGACGCCGAGTTCGCCGGGGTCTGGTCGGCCCCGGACCGCCCGTACCCGACCCTCAGTGCGCAGTGGGCACCCTTCTACGCCGGGTGCCGCTCGGTCCTCGCCCGCTTCGCCGGTCTGCCGGACAACGACGATCTGATCTTCCGTACCGACCTGGTGGTGCGACCGCCCAGCGCCGGTAGGTGGCGGGTCGGTGACCGGGGGATCCGCTGCTATCTGTGGCTCAGCGACCGTCGGGTGACCGGAACGCTCAAGGACGCCGGTCCGGCGGCACTGCCGGTCCGGACGAAGTAGCCGGAACCACTCGTCCCGCCCCCGCCGCCCGAGGCGAAAGGCATTCGGGTTGACTGGAGGCATGGAGCTACCGACCGTCGGCCTGCCGGCGCTGCCGAGCCGGCTGGCCGCCCCGGCGCCCGGCTGGGTGGAGACCACCGACGTGATCGTGGTCGGCTCCGGGGTGGCCGGGCTGACCGCCGCGTTGCATCTGCGTGAGGCGGGGCTGCACGTCACAGTGGTCACCAAGGTCGACATCGACGAGGGATCGACCAGGTGGGCGCAGGGCGGCATCGCCGCGGTGCTCGACCCGGCCGACACCCCGGCCATGCACGCCTCCGACACCGAGATCGCCGGTGTCGGACTGTGCGACCCGGCGGCGGTCCGCGTGCTGGTGGAGGAAGGGCCGACCCGGCTACGGGAACTGATGCGTCTCGGTGCCGAGTTCGACCGCCACGCCGACGGCTCGTTGATGCTCACCCGCGAGGGCGGGCACCGGGCCGACCGCATCGTGCACGCGGGCGGCGACGCGACGGGTGCCGAGGTGCAGCGGGCGCTGCACGAGGCGGTACGCCGCGACCCGTGGATCAGGCTCGTCGAGCACGCGCTGGTGCTGGATCTGCTCCGGGCGCCCGGGGACGGCCCGGGCGGGCTCGGTGCGGCGTGCGGGATCACGCTGCACGTGCTCGGCGAGGGCAGCGAGGACGGCGTCGGTGCCCTGCTGGCCCGCGCGGTCGTGCTGGCCACCGGCGGGATGGGGCAGATCTTCGCGGCCACCACGAACCCGGCGGTCTCCACCGGCGACGGAGTCGCCCTGGCCATGCGGGCCGGTGCGGCGGTCACCGACATCGAGTTCGTGCAGTTCCACCCGACCGCGCTGATCGTGCCGGAGCACTCCCGGGTGCCCGGCGCCGGCCGTGCCCAGCAGCCGCTGGTCTCCGAGGCGTTGCGGGGCGAGGGCGCGTACCTGGTGGACGCCGACGGCAAGCGCTTCATGCTCGGCCAGCACGAACTGGCCGAACTGGCACCCCGGGACGTGGTCGCCAAGGGTATCCACCGGGTGCTGCTGGCCACCGGCGCCGACCACGTCCACCTCGACGCCCGGCATCTCGGCGGCGACTTCCTGGCCCGCCGGTTTCCCACGATCGTCGCGTCGTGCCTGGCCATCGGGGTCGACCCGGGAACCGACCTGATCCCGGTGGCACCGGCCGCCCACTACGCCTCCGGCGGGGTCCGCACCGACCTGCACGGCCGGACCTCGATCCCCGGCCTGTACGCCTGCGGCGAGGTCGCCTGCACCGGTGTGCACGGCGCGAACCGGCTGGCCAGCAACTCGCTGCTGGAGGGGCTGGTCTTCTCCCGGCGGATCGCCGACGACATCGCGTCCGGCCTGCCGGAGCAGGCCCGCCCGGCGGACACCGGAGCGTGGCGCGGTGCGGGCGGCTGGGTGCTGCCGGCCGCCACGACGCCGGTGTTGCAGCGGGCGATGACCCGGGGCGCCGGTGTGCTCCGCTCGGCCGCCACGCTCACCGCGACCGCCGCCGAGCTGGTCGAGCTGGGCGCCGCTCGCGGTACCCCGCGTACCGCCGACTGGGAGGCGACGAACCTGCTCACGGTGGCCGCCACCCTTGTCGCCGTGGCGTACGCCCGCCAGGAGACGCGGGGTTGCCACTGGCGGGAGGACTTCCCGGTGGCCGACGAGCGGTGGCACGGCCACCTGGTCGGTGCCGTCGGCGGAGCGGGACGGTTGACCACCCGGTGGGAGGAGACGCGATGACCGGCGAGACGGAGCGGATGCTGCGCGAGGCCGGGCTGGACCCGGACCAGGTACGCCGGATCATCGAGAACGCGCTGGTAGAGGATCTCGGCCCGGGCGGGCTCGACGTGACAAGCACCGCGACCATCCCGGCTGCCCAGACGGACACCGCCGACGTGGTCGCCCGCGCCGACGGCGTGGTGGCCGGGCTGGCCGTCGCCGCCGCCGTGTTCGAGCTGGCCGCCGAGGCGACCGGCATGGGGCGTACCGTCGAGGTTTCGATGGTGGTCCACGACGGCGAGCGGGTGGCGCGGGGCGACGTGCTGGCCACGGTGACTGGCCCGACCCGGGTGCTGCTCACCGCCGAGCGGACCGCTCTCAACCTGCTCTGCCGAATGTCCGGGGTGGCCACCCACACCCGGGCCTGGGCGGACGCGCTGGCCGGCAGCAAGGCGATGGTGCTGGACACCCGTAAGACCACCCCGGGGCTGCGTGCCCTGGAGAAGTACGCGGTCCGGGCCGGCGGAGGCACGAACAAGCGGATGGGCCTGCACGACGTCGCCATGGTCAAGGACAACCACAAGTTCGCGGCGGGTGGCGTCACCGCCGCGTACCGGCGGGTCCGGGAGGCGTTCCCGGACGTGGCGGTGCAGGTGGAGGTGGACACCCTCGCCGAGGCGGTGGAGGCGGTCGAGGCCGGAGCCGACTTCCTGCTGCTGGACAACATGCCCCCGGCGGTACTCGCCGACGTGGTGGCCGCCGTGGGAGACCGGGCGGAGCTGGAGGCGACCGGCGGGCTGACCCTCTCCGACGCCGCGGCGGTGGGTGCCACCGGCGTCGACTACCTCTCCGTCGGCGCGCTCACCCACTCATCACCGATCCTGGACATCGCCCTGGACCTGCGTACGGAGTGAACCCGTCTAGGCTGCGTGCGTGCTGCTCTGCATCGACATCGGGAACACGAACACCGTGCTGGCGACCTTCGACGGCGACAAGCTGGTGCACTCGTGGCGGATCAAGACCGACGCCCGCTCGACCGCCGACGAGCTGGGCCTGATGTTCCGGGGGCTGCTCGCCGGCGACGCAGTGGAGATCACCGGCGTGGCCGCCTGCTCGACTGTCCCGGCGGCCCTGCGCTCGCTGCGGACCATGCTCAGCCGCTACTACGGGGAACTGCCGAGCGTCATCGTCGAGCCCGGCGTGCGTACCGGGGTGCAGCTGGCCATCGACAACCCGAAGGAGGTCGGCGCGGACCGGGTGGTCAACACGCTGGCCGCGTACACCCTCTACGGCGGACCGTCGATCGTCGTCGACTTCGGCACCACCACCAACTTCGACGTGATCAGTGGTCGGGGCGAGTTCCTCGGTGGTGCGTTCGCCCCGGGCATCGAGATCTCCTTCGACGCACTCGCCGCCCGCGCCGCCCAGCTGCGCAAGGTCGAGGCGACCCGGCCCCGCTCGGTGATCGGCAAGAACACCGTCGAGTGCCTCCAGGCCGGCCTCTACTTCGGGTTCGCCGGTCAGGTGGATCGGATCGTCGAGCGGATGGCTGCCGAGATGGGCGAGTTGAAGGCGGTGATCGCGACTGGTGGGCTGGCCTCACTGGTGCTCACCGAGTGCCGGACGATCACGCATCACGAACCGATGATCACGCTGATCGGGTTGCGCATGGTGTACGAGCGGAACGTCTGACGCTTTGTGGTTGCGGTGGGTTTCCGGGCAGCCCGACCGGCTCCTTCTTGCGGTGGGGTTTCCGGGCAGCGTCATCCGTCCGTTGAGGGAGGGGTCTGTGGGGTGGGGTGGGTTCGTCCGTCTGTTGCGGTCTTGTGCGTGAGTGGTTCAGGTTCTCTGGGCGCGGGCTACCAGGGTGGTGTAGGGGAGGGTGATGGTTTCCTGGGTGGCCAGGTCGGTGTGGGTGTGTAGAAGGGTGCGGACCTGGTGGTCGACCTCGGCGCGGCGGGCGGGGGTGGCGGTGAGGTAGTGGGAGCGGGTGCGGACCAGGCCGAGCAGTTCGTCGGGGGTCAGCGTGGTGGTGTGGGTGAACTCGGCCCACTCGGGGGCGGTGAAGGAGTCGCCGAAGTCGGTCACGCTCTGCCGTAGGTGCTCGACGGTGTCGCCGATCTCGGCGATCCGGCTCAGCTCGGCCACCCAGCCGCACGCATCGTCCCGCAGGTTCCACAGCGGCGCGAAGACCCCGCCGGGCCGCAGCACCCGGGCGATCTCCGCGTGTGCCCGTGGCCGGTCGAACCAGTGGTACGCCTGGCCGGTGAGGACGGCGTCGGCGTACCCGTCGGGCAGCGGCATCGCCTCCGCGCTACCGGCCACCGCGCGCACGTCGGTGCCGACCGACGTCGACTGGGCCCGCATGCCAGGGTCGGGCTCGACGGCGGTCACCCGGTGCCCCAGGGCGAGCAGTCCGCGCGCCACGATGCCGGTACCGGCCGCCAGATCGACAAGCTGCCCGGGCGCGTCGATGCCGTCGAGCGCCCAACGCAGCGCCGCCTGGGGGTAGCGGGGACGGTAGCGGTCGTAGTCGGCGGCGGCGGTGCCGAAGGAGAGGGCCTGGGTGGGCTCGGTCATGACCGGCAGGCTATCCAGTAACGGTCCGCGAGGCGTTTGAGTACGCTCGGGGCCTGACCCCGCCCGAATTCTCCCGCTGAGGAAGCGTGCCGTGACCCAACAGAGCCCCGTGCCAGTCGACCCCGCCGACGACCTTCCCGAGCAGATGAAGGTCCGCCGGGAGAAGCGGGACCGGATGCTCGCCGACGGTGTGCAGCCCTACCCGGTCGGCTACCCGCGTACCAGCACGCTGAGTTGGCTGCGCGAGCGTTACGCGGAACTGCCCACGGACACCGCCACCGGCGACCGGGTCTCGGTCACCGGTCGGGTGATCTTCGTACGGAACACCGGCAAGCTCTGCTTCGCCACCCTGCGCGACGGCGACGGCACCGAGCTGCAGGCGATGCTGTCACTGGACCGGGTCGGCGCGGATCGGCTGGAAGCCTGGAAGCGCCTGGTGGATCTCGGCGACCACGTCGGGATCACCGGGGAGGTGATCACCAGCCGCCGGGGTGAGCTGTCCGTGCTGGCTGAGCAGTGGGCGGTCACCGCCAAGGCGTTGCGCCCGCTGCCGGTGGCGCACAAGCCGCTCAGCGAGGAGGCCCGGGTCCGGCAGCGTTACGTCGACCTGGTCGTCCGTCCGCAGGCGCGGCAGATGGTGCGTACCCGGGCGACGGCGTTGCGCAGTCTGCGCGATTCGTTGCACGGCGAGGGTTACCTCGAGGTGGAGACTCCGATGTTGCAGTTGCTGCACGGGGGTGCCGCAGCCCGTCCTTTCGTGACCCACAGCAATGCACTCAACACCGATCTGTATCTCCGAATCGCGCCGGAACTGTTTTTGAAGCGCGCCGTCGTCGGTGGCGTCGAGCGGGTCTTCGAGATCAACCGCAACTTCCGTAATGAGGGCATCGACTCTTCGCACTCGCCCGAGTTCGCCATGCTGGAGGCGTACGAGGCGTACGGCGACTACAACACGATGGCCGAGTTGACCCGTAATCTCGTCCAGCAGGCGGCGATCGCGGTCTCCGGATCGACGGTGGTCACCCACGCTGACGGTCGGGAGTTCGACCTCGGCGGCGAGTGGCGTACGGTCACCCTCTTCGGCGTGCTTTCCGAGGCGCTGGGTGAGGAGGTCACGGTCCACACCGAGCAGCCGCGCCTGGTCGAGTACGCCGACAAGGTGGGCTTGGCCGTCGACCCGAAGTGGGGGCCGGGCAAACTGGCCGAGGAGCTGTTCGAGGAACTTGTCGTACCCGGTCTCGAGGCACCCACCTTCGTGCGGGACTACCCGGAGGAGACCAGTCCGCTGACCCGGGCGCATCGCAGCGAGCCGGGCCTGGCCGAGAAGTGGGACCTGTACGTGCTCGGATTCGAGCTGGGGACCGCGTACTCCGAGCTGGTCGACCCGGTGGTGCAGCGGGAACGGCTGGTGGCCCAGGCGCAACTGGCCGCCCGGGGTGACGACGAGGCGATGCGACTGGACGAGGACTTTCTCCGGGCGATGGAGTACGGAATGCCGCCGGCTGGTGGCATGGGAATGGGAATCGACCGGCTCCTGATGGCGCTGACCGGCCTGGGAATTCGGGAAACCATCCTCTTCCCGTTGGTCCGCCCTGAGTAGTCGAACGAAAACTTACCGCCTCGTTACCGCATCCTATTGACGCGACAAGCATCTGACGGGTTATTGTGCTTGTGCAGTTGGCAGGAGTGACCCTGCTCGAAAGGAATGTGGCGTGGCCAAGCAGATCATTCACAAGCTGGTCGATGACCTGGACGGCGGGGACGCGGACGAGACCGTCAAGTTCGCGCTCGACGGTGTTCAGTACGAGATCGACCTGTCAGGTTCGAACGCAGAGAAATTGCGTGAGGTATTCGCCCCGTACATCGCCCACGGCACGAAGGTCGGTCGCGGCGGTGTGGTCGTCGGTGGCCGGGCTGCCCGTGGTCGCGGTGGTGCCACCGCCGATCGCGAGCAGAACAAGGCCATTCGGGCCTGGGCGCGCAAGGCGGGCAAGGACATCTCGGACCGGGGTCGGATCCCCCAGGAGATCGTCGACGAGTACCACTCGAAGGCCGGTCACTGAGACCAGGCACCAGAGCGGCCACGACGCCGGCCCGGAGAGCTCTCCGGGCCGGCGTCGGCGTCGGCGGGACTTTTCGGGGCGTACCGCGCGTTGTCCACAGCCGGTGGATGTCTTGTCCACAACCTGTGGATGGTGCCGTCCCCGGTCGGGGCGCCCCCGTGCGGCGTTCCCGGCGGTCCCGGCGACCGGGCCGAATTTCGCTCTGCGCGTACACAGACCATGCCCGGAACACCCGTTGAGCGTGGATGGTTGTGCAAAACGACGCGTACCGGGCCCACGACGCAGACACACGAGGTCAGCCGAGTCGGCTCGCGGCGATAGAGTAATGAGGCACGGACGTCCGTCCCGGGCGCCCGTGTATCCGGCCCCGCCGAGAGTCTTGACCACCAAGATCGAGTGCGCACGGCACGTGAGGAGCACGAGGGCATGTTCGAGCGGTTCACCGACCGAGCGCGACGGGTTGTCGTCCTGGCCCAGGAAGAGGCCCGGATGCTCAACCACAACTACATCGGTACGGAACACATCCTGCTGGGCCTGATCCACGAGGGTGAGGGCGTCGCGGCCAAGGCCCTGGAGAGCCTCGGGATCTCCCTGGAGGGCGTCCGCCAGCAGGTGGAGGAGATCATCGGCCAGGGTCAGCAGGCGCCGAGCGGGCACATCCCGTTCACGCCGCGGGCCAAGAAGGTGCTGGAGCTGTCGCTGCGCGAGGCGCTGCAGCTCGGCCACAACTACATCGGCACGGAGCACATCCTGCTCGGGCTGATCCGTGAGGGCGAGGGCGTCGCCGCCCAGGTGCTGGTCAAGCTCGGTGCCGACCTGAACCGGGTCCGCCAGCAGGTGATCCAGCTGCTCTCCGGCTACCAGGGCAAGGAGCCGGCCGCGGCGGGTACCGCGCCGGGTGAGGCCGCGCCGTCGACCAGCCTGGTGCTGGACCAGTTCGGCCGGAACCTGACCCAGGCGGCCCGGGAGGGCAAGCTCGACCCGGTCATCGGGCGCGAGAAGGAGATCGAGCGGGTGATGCAGGTGCTCTCCCGCCGGACGAAGAACAACCCGGTCCTGATCGGCGAGCCCGGTGTCGGCAAGACCGCCGTGGTCGAGGGGCTGTCTCAGAAGATCATCAAGGGCGAGGTGCCCGAGACGCTGAAGGACAAGCAGCTCTACACGCTCGACCTGGGCGCGCTGGTGGCCGGTTCCCGGTACCGCGGTGACTTCGAGGAGCGCCTGAAGAAGGTGCTCAAGGAGATCCGCACCCGGGGCGACATCATCCTGTTCATCGACGAGATCCACACCCTCGTCGGCGCGGGTGCCGCCGAGGGCGCGATAGACGCGGCGAGCATCCTCAAGCCGATGCTGGCCCGTGGCGAGTTGCAGACCATCGGCGCGACCACGCTCGACGAGTATCGCAAGCACCTGGAGAAGGACGCCGCGCTGGAGCGGCGCTTCCAGCCCATCCAGGTCGGTGAGCCGTCGCTGGCGCACACCATCGAGATCCTCAAGGGTCTGCGAGACCGGTACGAGGCGCACCACCGGGTGAGCATCACCGACGCGGCGCTCGTGGCTGCCGCGACGCTGGCCGATCGATACATCTCCGACCGGTTCCTGCCGGACAAGGCGATCGACCTCATCGACGAGGCCGGCGCCCGGATGCGGATCCGCCGGATGACCGCGCCGCCAGACCTGCGCGACTTCGACGAGCGCATCGCCCAGGTGCGCCGTGACAAGGAGTCCGCGATCGACGCGCAGGACTTCGAGCGCGCCGCGCAGCTGCGGGACAAGGAGAAGCAGCTGCTGGGCCAGAAGGCGCAGCGGGAGAAGGAGTGGAAGGCCGGTGACCTGGACGTCGTCAGCGAGGTCGACGACGAGCAGATCGCCGAGGTGCTGGGCAACTGGACGGGCATCCCGGTCTACAAGCTGACCGAGGAGGAGACCTCGCGCCTGCTGCGTATGGAGGACGAGCTGCACAAGCGCGTCATCGGCCAGGAGGACGCGGTCAAGGCCGTCTCGAAGGCGATCCGGCGTACCCGGGCCGGCCTGAAGGACCCCAAGCGCCCGTCGGGCTCGTTCATCTTCGCCGGCCCGTCCGGCGTGGGTAAGACCGAGCTGTCGAAGGCACTCGCGGAGTTCCTGTTCGGCAGCGAGGACGCCCTGATCCAGCTGGACATGTCCGAGTTCCACGACCGGTACACCGTCTCCCGGCTGGTGGGTGCCCCGCCCGGCTACGTCGGCTACGACGAGGGCGGGCAGCTGACCGAGAAGGTGCGGCGTCGGCCGTTCAGCGTGGTCCTCTTCGACGAGATCGAGAAGGCTCACCCGGACGTGTTCAACACGCTCCTTCAGATCCTGGAGGACGGGCGGCTCACCGATGGTCAGGGCCGGATCGTGGACTTCAAGAACACGGTCATCATCCTGACCACCAACCTCGGCACCCGGGACGTCGCCAAGGCGGTCTCCCTGGGCTTCCAGGCGTCGGAGGACTCGGAGTCCAACTACGACCGGATGAAGCAGAAGGTCAACGACGAGCTCAAGCAGCACTTCCGGCCCGAGTTCCTGAACCGGATCGACGACACCATCGTCTTCCACCAGCTGCGTCAGACCGAGATCCTGTCGATCGTCGACATCATGATCTCCCGCATCGAGACCCAGCTGCGGAACAAGGACATGGGCCTGGAGCTGACCGACAACGCCAAGAAGTACCTGGCGGCGAAGGGCTTCGACCCGGTGCTGGGGGCGCGTCCGCTGCGTCGCACCATCCAGCGCGACATCGAGGACAACCTGTCCGAGCGGATCCTGTTCAACGAGCTGACCCCGGGTCAGATCGTGTTGGTGGACTGCGAGGGCGACCCGAACGACATCGACAAGTCCAAGCTCGTCTTCCAGGGGTCCGACCGTCCGGTGGAGGTGCCGGACGCCGTACCGGCCGATCTCGGCGGCAGGACGGCTCCTGCGGGCGCGGACGAGTAGGTCGTCAGCCGAAGCAACGGCGGCCCGGTGGCGAATGCCACCGGGCCGCCGCCGTCTTTGGGGTAGAGGGCGATATCCGCGTGTCATGAACGAGTGTCCGTTTTATGGGTAATTGTCGTGACGACGGTCACGGTTTGCCTGGGCATGGACCGCTCCTGGGGGTCGTTGTAACGGGGAGTAACCGCGACGGCCGCCCCAGTGGGCCTGCTCCGGAAATGCCGGGCCCACCGAGGTCGTTGCAGACCCGGAGCAGGCGCACCCGTGCCCGCCTCCATCCGACGCGGTATCCGCACCCTCCCATCTCCTGGTGTCGTGTCGATCCCCGAGACGGAAGGCAACGATCATGACTGGTCCGATCCGTAAGGCAGCCCTGACCGCCGCCGGTGCCGTCTGCGCCGGCGGGATGATCGCCGGTCCGGTGGGCGCCGCCGCTGCCCCGGCGAATGCCGACCCGCTGGCCGCCGTGACCTCGCGAGGCCACGGCAAGGGCGAGCGGCAGCTGACGCTTCGTTACGAGGCCCAGCCCAACTTCTACTACTGCGGTCCGGCCGCGGTGCGTAACACCCTGAGCATCCTGAACAAGGACGTTTCCCAGGATGACCTGGCCCGCGAGATGGGCACCACCGAGCGGGGCACCGACTCGGCCTTTCTGATCACCGACGCCCTCAACCGGAAGGCCGGCGAGGACGTCTACCGCACGGTGGAGATTCCCGGTCAGGCCGCCGACCGGGCCGAGACCGACCGGCTGCGGGAAGACGTCGTCCGCGCCGTCGACAGCGGGCGGGGCGTCGTGGCGAACGTGGTGGGCACCGCCACCGACCTCGACGGGGGCAGCCACACCTTCGACGGCGGCCACTACATCGCGGTGACCGGCTACCGCGACGGCGGCGACCAGATGAAGATCGCCGACTCGGCCGACGCCGCCCGGGCCGAGTACTGGATCAGCACCGACGCGCTGGCCGACTGGATCGCCAGCCGAGGCTATTCCGCCTGATCCACCTGCCCGACACTGAGGGCCGGCCCCGATCGGGGCCGGCCCTCGAACGTGTTCTCAGCTGGCCACCGGTGCGGGCGGGCCGTCTCCGACCAACCGGAACGACGTCGCACCGATCGGCTCGACCAGACCGTCGCCGACCAGCCCGGCGAGTGCCCGCGCCCGCTGTACGTCGTCGGCCCACACCTGGTCCAGGCGTTGGTGTGGCACCGGCCCGCTGGCCTCCCGGAGCACGCCGAGCAGCAGCCCGCGTACCTGGCGGTCGGTGCCCGCGTACCGTTGCGGGCGGCGGGTCGGACCGGCTGGAGCCGGGCGGCCCGAGGCCCGCCAGGCGCAGGTCGACTCGACTGGGCACACCCCGCAGCGAGGCGACCGGGCGGTGCACACGACCGCGCCCAACTCCATGAAGGCGGCGCTGGCCAGGGCGGCCGCGGCCGGTTCGGCGGGCAGCAGTTCCTCGGTGGCGACCAGATCGGCGGGGCGGGTGGTCGGGCCGGCATCCGGTTCTCCGGCCACCGCCCGACAGACCACCCGGCGCACGTTCGTGTCGACCACCGGGTGACGCTGGCCGTACGCGAAGGCGGCGACCGCCCGGGCGGTGTAGGTGCCGACGCCGGGCAGAGCGAGCAACTGTTCCAGCCGGTCCGGCACCGCACCGCCGTGTCGCTCCACGATGGCCACCGAGCACTCGTGCAGCCGGACCGCGCGGCGGGGATAGCCGAGCCGTCCCCACATGCGGATCGCCTCGGCCGGGCTCGACCCGGCCAGCGCGGCGGGCGTCGGCCAGCGCTCCAGCCACGCCTGCCAGGCGGGCAGCACCCGCGCGACCGGGGTCTGCTGAAGCATGACCTCGCTGACCAGGATCGCCCAGGGCCCCGCCTCGGGCCTGCGCCAGGGCAGGTCCCGCGCGTGCTGTTCGTACCACCGGCTCACCCGGCCGGCGAAGGTGGGTTCTGTCATCGCGTCGCCGATGATGTCACGCGCCCCGGTCCCGCCGTTCGGGCGGTCGGGCGGGCCGACACCGACGACGCCGGCCGATCGGGCAGAATGCCCGGATGAACGAGCTTGCGATCACCGTCATCGGCCGGGACCGGCCCGGCATCGTGGCTGACGTCGCCGAGGTGCTCGCCCGGCTCGGAGCCAACCTCACCGACAGCACCATGACCCGTCTGCGGGGACATTTCGCGATGACCCTGATCTGCGTCGGCCCGGCCGCCGCCGAGGTCGAGACCGCGCTGGCGGCGCTGGCCGCCGACGGCCAACTGCTGGCGACGGTACGCGCCGTGACGCCGGACGGTGAGACGGCGCCCGCCGGCGAACCGTACGTGATGGCGGTGCACGGCGCCGACCGGATGGGCATCGTGGCCGCGATGACCCGGGCGCTGGCCGAGGCCGGCGGCAATGTCACCGATCTGAGCACCCGCCTGGCGGGGACGCTGTACGTGGTGGTGGCCGAGGTGGAACTGCCCCCGGGTACGGCCGACGCGCTCACCGGCCGACTGGCGGAGGCGGCCGCCGGTCTCGGTGTCGAGGTGACTCTCCGACCCGCCGAACCGGACGTGCTGTGAGCGGCGCATCGGACGCGGGCAACCTGGACGCGCAGGCCGACGCATACGTGGGCCTTGGTGACTGGGTTCCCGAGACAGTCGGCACCGGCCGCGTCATTCCGGTGGTCTCCGCCCCGGCTCCGGTGCTCAGCCGGCCGGGAGGCGAGGTCGACCCGACCGCCGGTGAGACGGTGCAACTGGCCGCCGACCTGATCGCGACCATGCGGGTGTCGCCGGGCTGTGTGGGCCTGGCCGCACCACAGGTCGGGGTGAGCGCGCAGATCTTCGCGGTGGACGTCACCGGGCATCCCAAGACGGTTACCGGGCACGGCGTCTTCGTGCTCTGCAACGCCAGGGTGGTCGAGGCCACCCGGTGGAAGGCAGGTCGGGAAGGGTGCATGTCGGTGCCGGACCTGACCGGTGACGTGAAGCGTGCGACCCGGCTGGTGGTGGAGGGTGCGCTGCCCGGTAGTGGTGAGAGCGTACGCCTGGTGACGGACGGTTTCGAGGCCCGCGCACTGCAACACGAGATCGACCACTGCGCCGGCCTGCTGTTTCTGGATCGGGTGGCCGGTGCACACGCGATCTACCAGCGCAAGGTATACCTCTGAGCCGGGCCGGACGGTCGCCCTGAGTGACCGTCGCCGGGCGAACCGTCGTGAATGGAGGGTCGGATCCGATGGGACCGGGCAGCCCCGGCGCGTCGCTGCTGTGCGCCACACCCGCCGCCGCTACGGTGGGGTCATCATGCGTCTGACGGTCGGCCCCCTGCCTCCCACCGTGTACTGGCGGCGTCGCGCCGTCGTGCTCGGTGCGGTGCTGCTTTTCCTGATTGTCCTGTTCTACTCGTGCAACGGGCCCACCGGGGGCAACGATGCGACCGGCGACGGCAAGCCCGAGCCGGGCGTGGCGACCGGCACGCCGGATCCGACCGGCTCGGTGCTGACCCCGCAGACCGGTTCGCCCCCGTCCGGTGACGCCGGGGCCGACCCGGCCAATCCAGACGGCGAGGGCGAGACCGCAGACGCGGAGGACGAGCCGGAGAACGAACCGAGCCTCAGCAACGACCCACCGGCGGCCAATCCGATCGCGGACGAGGGCAACTGTGCGGACACCGAACTCTCGGTGACCGCCGTGGCGCTGCCGGCACAGGCCGCCTCGGGGGCGTCCGTCGACCTGAGCTTGAAGATCCGTAACAGGTCCGACCGGACGTGCAGCCGAGACGTCGGCGCGACCGCCCAGGAGTTGTACATCAAGGCCGGTGCCGAGGTGGTCTGGTCCTCGGACACCTGCGGCACGGCCGCCGGGTCGGACGTGCAGTCCTTCACCCCGGGCTTCGAACGCTCCTACCAGGTCAACTGGAACGGCAGGGACAGCAGCCGGTGCGCCAACGGGGTGGCGAACGGGCCAGTCGTGCCGGCCGGAAGATACGAGGTCTTCGCCCGGGTGGGCACCAAGCTGAGCCAACCCGCGAAGCTCGTCCTCAACTAGGCGGCGTTGAGCCCGCCCTGGCGGACGCTCGACGGGACGCCGGCTCGCTCGGGTGCGGCGCAGCCTAGACGTAGCGTTCCAGGATGGACGCCTCGGCCAGCCGCGACAGCCCCTCGCGTACGCCGCGGGCCCGCGCGTCACCGACGCCGTCGACCGCCTGCAGGTCCTCCACTGTGGCACCCAGCAGCCGTTGCAGACTGCCGAAGTGCACCACCAGCCGGTCGACCACGGCCACCGGAAGGCGGGGCACCTTGGCCAGCAGCCGGAAGCCGCGCGGGCTGACCGCCGCGTCCAGCGCGTCCGAGGCGGCCGGATAGCCGATCGCCTTGGCGACCGAGACCAGGTCGATCAGCTCGGTGGCGCTCAGCAGATCCAGCTCGACGAGCGCCTCGTCGAGGGTCCGGGGCTTGCGACCGGTGGGCAGATAGTCCCGGATGACGAGGGTGCGATCGGCGTCCACGCCGGCCATCAACTCGTCAAGCTGAAGGGCCAGCAACCGCCCGTCGGTGCCCAGCTCGACCACGTAACCGGCGATCTCGTCGGCGATCCGGCGGACCATCTCCAGCCGCTGCACCACGGCCACCGCGTCCCGCACGGTGACCAGGTCCTCGATCTCCAGGGCGGAGAGCGTGCCGGACACCTCGTCGAGGCGGAGCTTGTACCGCTCCAGCGTGGCGAGCGCCTGATTCGCCCGGGACAGGATCGCCGCCGAGTCGTCGAGCACGTGCCGCTGACCGTTGACGTAGAGGCTGATGATGCGCATCGACTGGCTGACCGAGATGACCGGGTAGCCGGTCTGCCGGGCGACCCGCTCCGCGGTGCGGTGCCGGGTGCCGGACTCCTCGGTCGGGATGGTGGGATCGGGCATCAGGTGCACGGCCGCCCGCACGATCCGGGTGCCGTCGCTGGAGAGCACGACCGCGCCGTCCATCTTGCAGAGCTCCCGGACCCGGGTCGCGGAGAACTCGACGTCAAGCGGAAAGCCGCCCGTGCAGAGCCCCTCGACCACCTTGTCGTAGCCGAGGACGATAAGCGCACCCGTCCGACCCCGCAGGATCCGCTCCAACCCGTCGCGCAGCGCGGTGCCGGGTGCCATCAGGGCCAGGTTCGCGCGCAGCGGGTCACCGGCGACGCCGCCCCCGGTCACGCTCACGCTGATGGGTCGGGCGGGCGAGCCCACGCCAGCGGTGCGGGCGTGGGGCGTCGCGCCGGCTGGCTTGGTGGTATCGCGGTCGATCGGCACTGGCACAGTCTACGGACTGCCCTGCGGTGGGTGCTCTTGTGGTTACTGTGATGTGTCACGATTCCGCCCACCCTGCCCGACCCGCCCGTTGGACGGCTCACTCCGCCGACGCCCGCGCCGCGGCCTGCAACGCCGAACGGACGTCGGTGACCTCGATCACGCGCATCTGCTCCGGCCCGGCACCGGTGCTGGTGGGCCCGCAGCCGGGCGGCACGAGGGCCAGCCGGAAACCGAGCCGGGCCGCCTCAGCCAGTCGGCGCGGTACCGCGCCCACCCGCCGCACCTCGCCGGTGAGGCCGACCTCACCGATCGCCACCAGGTGCGGTGCGATCGCCAGGTTGAGCCCGCCGGAGGCGACGGCGAGGGCGACCGCGAGGTCGGCGGCGGGTTCCACCACCCGGATGCCACCCACAGTGGCCGCGAAGACCTCCCGGTCGTGCAGGGTGAGCCGTTCGGTACGGCGCTGGAGCACCGCCAGCACCATCGCCAGCCGGGCGGAGTCCAGCCCGGAGACGGTACGCCGGGGCGAGCCGGCCACGGTGGCCCCGATCAGCGCCTGCACCTCGGTGAGCAGTGCCCGACGCCCCTCCATCGCCACCGTCACGCAGGTGCCCGGGACCGGCTCGGAGTATCGGGTCAGGAACAGCCCGGAGGGGTCGGCGAGGCTGCTGATGCCGCCCTCGTGCATCTCGAAGCAGCCGACCTCGTCGGCGGCGCCGAACCGGTTCTTGACCCCACGCACCATCCGCAGCGACGAGTGCTTGTCGCCCTCGAAGTGCAGCACCACGTCGACCAGATGCTCGAGCACCCGAGGACCGGCGACCTGGCCATCCTTGGTGACGTGGCCGACGAGCACGGTGGCGACGCCGCGTTCCTTGGCGACCGCGACCAGGGCGGCGGTGACCGCCCGGACCTGGGTCACCCCGCCCGGTACGCCCTCGGTGCCGGTGGTGGAGATGGTCTGCACCGAGTCGAGGACGAGCAGGCCGGGCTTGACCGCGTCGAGGTGACCGAGCACCGCCGCGAGGTCACTCTCGGCGGCGAGGAAGAGCTGATCGTGCAGCGTGCCCATCCGCTCCGCCCTCAGCCGCACCTGGCTGACCGACTCCTCACCGCTGACCACCAGTGACGGGCTGCCGGCTCCGGCCGCCCACTGCTGGGCGACGTCGAGCAGCAGGGTGGACTTGCCCACCCCCGGTTCCCCGGCGAGCAGCACCACGGCACCGGGCACCAGGCCGCCACCGAGGACCCGGTCCAACTCGCCGACCCCGGTCGGTCGGGCCCGGGCAGGTGCCGCGCTGATGGTGGCGATGGGCCGGGCCGGCTCGGCGGGCATCCGGGAACTGACCACGCGGCCCGAGACGGTCGGACCGGTGACCGTGCACTCGACCACGGAGCCCCACTCGCCGCACTCGGGACAGCGGCCCACCCATTTCGGCGGCTGATGCCCGCAGGCGTCGCACTCGTACGCGGGCCGGGGCTCGCGAGCGGCGGCCCGGCTTCGCGAGCCGGTGCCCGCCCGGGACGGGGTCGATCGGGAGATGCTCACCCGAGCGACGCTAACCCCCGGGTACGACGACGGCACCCCCGGCATGGCCGCACCACGCCGACGATGCCGTCGGGACGTACCTGGACCGGCGCGGCCGGCCCGCGTCGCTCAGTGGCCGCCTTCGCCCTCGTATTCGGTGTGCCGCTCGATTACCGGCGACGGCTGCGGCAGCGGCGTGAGCGGCACGGCGATCGGCGCGGGGCTGGTGACCGTCTCCCCGCCGAAGTCGAAGGTCAGCGTGACGCTCTGGCCGGCGAGCAGGTTCTCGTTCAGCCCGAGCAGCTGAAGCACCTGCTCACCCTCGGTGTTCAGCTGCACGTAGCTCAGCGGAGGGATCTCGATCCGGGCCGGACCGGACGTGGGTGACCCGGTCGGGCTCGGCGAGGGGGAGTTGCCCGGCGAGGCGGAGTCGTCCGGCGCGGGGGATCCCTCGGGAGACTGCTCCGGTGCGGGGGAGGTGGTCGGCGACGGCGAGCCGGTGGGCGACGGGCTGGTCGCGGCGGCGACCGTGCTGAGCACCACCTCTCGGGCGTCCGGCGAGCTGACCGTCACCGTGACCGGATCCGGCGAGTCGTTGTAGAGGACGACGTTGAGCAGGGCGTTGTCGCCGGCCTGATAGCCTTCGACACCGGGGTAGGCCAACGCGGCCGCGCGTACGGCGTACCGCCCGTCACCTGCCTGGAGATTGACGCCCTGGATCGAGGGCACCTTGTTGGCCGTCTCGGAGATCTGGCCGGCGCCGCATCCGGACAGCAGCAGCCCGGCTGCCGCCGCGATCCCGGGCAGCAGCACGGCAGCCCGCCGGGAACCCCTGATCGAGCGCCTCACGTCGGTCCTCCTCGTCACGATCACACCGGCTTGCCTGCCGGAACCGCTGGCCATGCCCGCGCAGACCGGCTCCAGGGTAGTTGGAGCTGATCGTGGCCCGCACGCCGACCCGGTGCGGTCAACCGGCCGGGCGGCGACTCAGACCAGCCGACCGTTCATGACCAGCAGGACGACGTCGATGAGGGCGACCAGCAGTACCGCCCGGAAGGCGGCCACCGGTCGGGCTCCGGTGCCCGGCCCGACCCGGCCCGCGTACCAGGCCACGACGAAGATCACGACGGCGGCGACCACCGCCGCGAGACCCACGGCGGTGGGCGGTCCGGGCGGCCCGAGCACAAGCGTGACGGTCGCCGCGATCAGCAGCCCGACGGCGGCCGCGCGGCTGTGCGTCGGGCCGAGCCGGTGCGGCAGCCCACGCACCCCGGTCCGGGCGTCGTCGGCGAGATCGGGCAGCACGTTCGCGAAGTGGGCACCCGCGCCGAGCAGGGCCGCCGCAACGACCAACCAGGCCGGGGGCGGTGGAGCGCCGGGCAGTGCCAGCACCACGAAGGCGGGCAGCGCGCCGAAGGAGATCGCGTACGGCAGCACCGAGATCGGGGTGGACTTCAGCGGCCAGTCGTAGAGCAGCGCCGAGACCAGGGCGACGGTGGCGCACAGCGCCGCCGTCGGGTTCGTGGTCAGGGCCACCGCCACGGTCGTGGTGGCCGCCACGGCGGCGGCGACCGCGACGGTACGCCGGCCGAGCGCGCCGGAGGCCACCGGCTTGTCGGTACGCCCGACCGTGGTGTCGCGGTCCGCGTCGAGCAGGTCGTTGGTCCATCCGACGGCGAACTGGCTGGCCGCCACGGTGAGCACCACCGCGACGACGCCGGTGGGTGGATGCCCGACACCGACGGCGAGCAGACCGGCCACTGTGGTGACCGCCGCGGTTGGCTCCGGATGGCTCGCTCTGACCAGCCCTAACACCGTCGACGACATAACGGAAGTCTGGTCGTTACCGGGGAGTCGTGCCACGCTCGTTGCCATGCGTGACGCCGGCCTCGTGCTGCCCCGCAACGATCCGCGCCAGTACGACGACCTGGCGGACGAATGGTGGCGGCCGGACGGCGTGTTCGCCATGCTGCACTGGCTGGCCCGGGCACGGGCCGCGCTGGTGCCTCCGGCGGCGCGTCCCGGCGCGCTCCTGGTCGACCTCGGCTGCGGAGCCGGGCTGCTCGCCCCACACCTGGCTGGCAAGGGTTACCGACACGTGGGGGTGGACCTGACCCGGTCGGCGCTCACCCAGGCGGCGGCACACGGCGTCACGGTGGTCAACGGCGACGCCACGGCGATACCGCTCGTGACCGGCTGCGCCGACGTGGTCGCCGCCGGGGAGCTGCTGGAGCACGTTCCGGACTGGCGTGCGGCGGTGGCCGAGGCATGTCGCCTGCTCCGCCCCGGTGGCCTGCTGGTGCTGGACACCCTCAACGACACCGCGCTGGCTCGGCTGGTCGCCGTTCGCGTCGCCGAGCGCCTGCCCACCGTGCCGCGCGGCATCCACGACCCTCGGTTGTTCGTCGACGATCGCGAGTTGGTCGCCGAGTGCGCCCGGCACGGCGTCGACCTGCGGGTCCGTGGTGTCCGGCCCGGGGTGCCGGGGCTGCTGCGGTGGATACTGCGGCAGGTGACGGGCGCGGCGACGCCGACCAGTCAGGCACCGCGCATCGTGCCGACCGGGTCGAGGGCGGTGCTCTACCAGGGTCACGGGGTGCGCGACGGATAGCTGATCCAGGTGAGGGTATGGCAATGTCCGAAGAGGGGGTTCCATCCATGACCGAGCGCAGTGGAGCGCCGGCGACGGCCCGGCGGCTGGCGCCCCGGCTGGCGGCGCGGGCCGCCACGCATGACCGGGACGGCTCGTTTCCGGTGGACGACTTCGCCGACCTGCGCGAGGCGGGGCTGTTCGGGCTGATGGTCCCGGCCGAACTGGGGGGCTCCGGTGCCACCTTCGCGGGGTACGCGGCGGTCGCCACCGAGCTGGCCCGCGGCAACGGTGCCACCGCTCTGGTGTTCAACATGCACGCCTCGGTGACCGGCGCGCTCGGGGCGGTAACCGAGGAACTGGCCGAGGCGCTCGGCGTACCGGCGGAGGCGCTGGCCGCCCGCGACCGGCTGTTGCGCGCGGCGGCCGACGGGGCGTGGTACGCGGTCGCGATGAGCGAACGGGGCGCGGGCGCCCGGCTGTCCCAGCTGGCCACGGTCTACGAGCCGGTCGACGGTGGCTGGCGGATCAAGGGCAGCAAGACCTTCTGCTCCGGTGCCGGCCACGCCGACGGCTACCTGGTGGCGGCCCGTAGTGCCGCCGACCCGTCGGTGGTCTCGCAGTTCCTGGTCCCGGCCGGGGAAGGGCTCACCGTCGAGCCGACCTGGGACGCCCTCGGCATGCGCGCCACCGCCTCGCACGACCTGCACCTCGACGTGACCGTCGGGGCCGACCGGCTGCTCGGCGGGGTGGAGGGGCTGGCCCTGGTGGTGGCCCAGCTCATGCCGCACTGGCTGGTGGCCAGCTATGCGGCCGTGTACGTGGGAGTGGCCCGGGCGGCGATCGACGCGGCGGCGGAACACCTCAACAGCCGCAACCTCGCCGGGCTGCCGGCGGTACGCGCCCGACTCGGTCGTGCCGACGCCGCTGTGGCTGCGGCGGAGCTGGTGGTCGCCGAGGCGGCCCGGCGGGTGGACGAGGCACCGGGTGACGAGGAGACCAACCGGTGGGTGTGGCGGGCCAAGCTGCTGGCCGGCACCACCGCGGCGGAGGTGGCCGCGTCCATGCTGGAGGCGGCCGGCACCTCCGCCACCCGACGGGGCCACCCGCTGGAACGCCTGTACCGCGATGCCCGCTGCGGGTCGCTGCATCCGGCGACCTCGGACGTCTGTGCCGACTGGCTCGGCATCGCCGTGCTCGGCGGTGACCCGGACCGGGACGGATCGAGTCCTCGTTGGTGAGCGTGAGGAGTGAACTCGCGGGCCCCGTCGTCGCGAACGAGGGCGGGACCGGTGAGGGTGAGAAGTCAGCTTGCGAGAGGAAGGTGGGACCGTGTCCGTACCGGTTATCGCGGGCCTGGGCACGGCCCACCCGCCCTCGGCCGACCAGCAGGAGTTGTGGGAGAAGTTCTTCTCCCAGCACTTTTCCGGCTCGACCCGGGCCCTGGCCGAGCGGATCTTCGCGCATTCCGGGGTGACCCGGCGGCAGGCGGCGGTCAATCCGTTGCTCGAGGACGTCTCCGACTGGCCGACCGAGCGACGGATGCGCCGTTACCAGGTCGAGGCGTTGCCGCTGGGCAAGGAGGCGGTCGGCCGGGCGCTTACCGTCGCCGGGCTGGACGCCCGTGACGTCGGCCTCTTCGTCGTGTGCTCGTGCACCGGGTACGCCACTCCCGGTCTGGACATCCTGCTCGCCCGGGATCTGGGCATGGCCGCGACGACCCAGCGGATGTTCGTCGGTCACATGGGCTGCTACGCGGCGCTGCCGGGACTGGGCGCGGTGGGCGACTTCGTCACCGCCCGGGGCCGTCCGGCGCTGCTGCTCTGCGCCGAGTTGACCAGCCTGCACCTGCAGCCCTCCTCGGCCCGGATGGACACCCAGCAGATCGTCTCCCACGCGCTCTTCTCCGACGCCGCGGTCGCCGCGGTGGTCGTGCCCGGCGGGCGGGGGTACGCGGTACGCGAGGTCGCCTCGGTGACCGACACCTCCACCGCCGACCACATGACCTGGGACGTGACCGACACCGGTTTCCGGATGGGGTTGTCGCCGAAGGTGCCGCAAGTGCTGTCGGCGCACGTCCGGGGGCTGGTCGACGAGGTGCTGGCCCGGCACGGCACCCACCGGTCGGACGTGGACGGTTGGGCCGTGCACCCGGGCGGCCCGCGCATCCTCAACGTGGTGGAGCGTGAGCTGGGGCTGACACCGGCGGCGTTGGCGGCTTCCCGGGAGACGCTCGACGAGCACGGCAACTGTTCCTCGCCGACGGTGCTGTTGATCCTCGACCGTCTGTTCCGGTCGGCACCGGCACCGCGCAAGGTGGTGATGCTGGCCTTCGGGCCTGGCCTGACCCTCTACGCCGCCCTGCTGGAACGCCACGCCTGACCGGTCCCCAGAGTTACTCTTCAAGGTATGGACGTCGATGCCATCCATCGGCTGCGCGGGGCACTGCTGGCCGCCGTCGGGGTGGCGGTGCTGACTCTCGGCGGCTGGTGGTGGCAGGTGCAGGCGCCGCAGGCGCAGACCGGCCTGGGTGTCGCGCCGGGCGGGTCATCGTCCGCCACCTACTGGCGGGAGAACCCGGCCACCGTCGCCGTGGTGCCCGAGCCGGCCTCCACCATCGTGATCGACCCACGTACCGGAACGGTGGTCGGGGCGGACGGCGGCCCGGTGGACGGCACCGTCCCGAGTTCCGCCGTCGCGGACGGCTGGCGGGGTGCGAACGACCTGGTCTGGGCCGAGTCGGCGCGGCTCAGTTCCGGCGGCGCGGTGGTTCGGCAGACCCGGTTGGAGCGCGATGAGCGGCACCTGTTGTGGCTGCGCTGCACCGGCCCGGGTGAGCTGCTGGTGGCCGTCAGCGGAGCCCGGTCAGCAGCCCCGATGACGGTGGGCTGCGACGGTGGGCAGGTCCTGATGGAACTCACCGGCACCGGCGCAGCGGCCCGGTTGTCGTTCTCGCCGGCCGGGTCGCAGCCGGTCCAGATCGAGGCCCGGCTGGTCGCCCTGACCTGAATGGTTCCCCCACGGGTCTGCCCACGGCACGGGGATCAATCGGCCAGTCGGGACAGTTCGGCGGAATGGTCGGCGACCGAGGTGACCTCGGGCACCACCAGAGTGATCCGGCCGGAACGGTCGGCGAGCACGGCCGTCACGCCGAGCTGACCGGCCGGCAGGTGCAGGAAGGCGCGTAGGCCGCCGGCCGGATCGGCGAGTGACCGCACCGATGTCCCCGGCGGTGCTGCCCGTGGCCGGGCGCCCGCCACGGTGACCACGCTCACCCCCGGCGGCACCGCGGTAGCCGCTGCGGCCACCTGCTCCGGGCAGGCACAACCGTCCACCAGCAGCACCACGACCGGCAGCAGCCCGCGTAGCGGCACCGGTGACTGTCCGCCGTCGACCAGGTCGAGCGCGGGTAGTTGGCGTCCGGTCAGCTGCGCCGGTGCCGGGTCGGGGGTGCCGGTGGCCGGTCCGGTCCGGCCGGCCCGGGGCCAGGTGACGGCGGCCAGGCCGGCGATGGTGGTCACGACGGCGACGATCAGTACGAGCACCGGCCCGGCGGGCGGACGTCGACGGCGCCGGTCCGCAGCCGCCCGCCGCAGCTCGCGACGGACCTGTTCAGCCTCGTCGGCCAGGGCGGACAGGTCGTCCGGGATGACCACCCGGCCCCACTCCGGCGGCAGGTCGGGCAGCCCCGGACCATCGGCGTCAGCCTTGCCCATTACGACCCCCTGGAACCTCATGGGTGCGCGGACGCGGCACTCCTCAAGCGTCCCGCACCGGGCCGGGTACCGCTACCGCTGCCCGCGCCCGGTTGCGGCGGGATACCATGGAATGGGTGCGTAGCCCTTGACCTTCAGTGGGTGTGTTGCACGGCCTCGGCGCTTGTTCTCCCGGATCTCCACGGTGGTGTCCAGGGGTCATCCCAAGGTTACGCAACGTGTCCGAATCATCGTCTGGATGGTCTGTCAAGCCGAAGAAATACCTCTCACAGGGCCCCTGAGCTGCGCCAACGGTCAGGACAGTGGTGAGACATCGGTGCCTGAGCGTGTTACCCTAGACACAGCGAAAGGGGTTTCGAACCTATGGTTTTCAGTGTCGGCGAGACCGTTGTTTACCCCCACCACGGGGCCGCACTCATCGAGGCAATCGAGACTCGGGTCATTAAGGGCGAGCCCAAGCAGTACCTCGTCCTGAGGGTCGCGCAGGGTGACCTGACGGTCCGGGTACCGGCCGAGAACGCCGAGATCGTGGGTGTGCGCGAGGTGGTTGGCGAAGAGGGCCTCGGCAAGGTCTTCGACGTTCTCCGGGCTCCGCACACCGAGGAGCCGACCAACTGGTCGCGGCGTTACAAGGCGAATCTGGAGAAGCTGGCCTCCGGCAATCCGCTGAAGGTGGCCGAGGTCGTCCGTGACCTGTGGCGTCGCGAACGGGAGCGGGGACTGTCCGCGGGTGAGAAGCGCATGCTCGCCAAGGCCCGCGACATTCTGGTCGGCGAGGTCGCGCTGGCCGAGAAGAGCACCAAGGACGAGGCGGAGACGTTGCTCGACAAGGTGCTGACGGAGGCCTAGTCCGCACCGCATCGTCGTACCCGATTCGTAGTGAACAAACCGTCGAGGACCGCGACGTGACCGCGCAGCTCAATCCGCGCGGTGACGTCGCGGTCCTCGTGCCTGCGGCCGGTTCCGGCGTACGCCTCGGCCCCGGTCGACCGAAGGCACTTCGGCTGCTGGCCGGTGAGCCACTGCTGGTGCACGCGGTCCGTCGGCTGGCCGAAGCCCCCTCGGTACACAGCATCGTGGTGGCCGCCCCGGTCGCGGAGGTCACCGCCGTGGGTGAGCTGCTCGCACCGGTCGCCCCGGTGACGGTGGTGCCCGGTGGCGCGGAACGGCAGTCCTCGGTGGCCGCCGCGCTCGCTGCGGTACCCGCCGGTCCCGCGATCGTCCTGGTGCACGACGCGGCCCGCGCGCTGGCCCCGCCCGCGCTGGTGGAGTCAGTGGCCGCTGCGGTGCGGGCCGGCCACGACGCGGTGATCCCGGTCCTGCCGGTCGTCGACACGATCAAGGAAGTCGACGGGGACGAGATGGTGCTCGGCACCGTCGACCGGGCCGCGTTGCGCGTCGTGCAGACCCCGCAGGGGTTCCGCCGGGAGGTGCTGACCGCCGCCCACGCCGCTGCCGCAGACGCCCTCACCGACGACGCCGGGTTGGTGGAGAAACAGGGCGTACCGGTGCACTGCGTACCGGGTTCGGAGCAGGCTTTGAAGGTCACCCGACCGTTCGACCTGGCGTTGGCCGAGCACCTGCTGGCGACCGGGCGGTAGCGCGTACCCTCGGCTCATGATCGTTCCTCGGGTGGCCATCGGGACCGACGTACACGCCTTCGAGGCCGGTCGGCCCTGCTGGGTCGCCGGGCTGCACTGGCCGGAACAGGACGGCCTGGCCGGGCACTCGGACGCGGACGTGGCCGCCCACGCCACCTGCAACGCGCTGCTCTCCGCCGCCGGCCTGGGCGATCTCGGCGCCAACTTCGGCGTCGGGCAGCCCGAGTGGGCCGGGGCCAGCGGGGTGGCCCTGCTCACCGAGACGGCCCGCCGGGTGCGCGCCGCCGGATTCGCCATCGGCAACGTGTCCGTGCAGGTGGTGGGGGTCCGTCCGAAGATCGGCCCGCGTCGGGACGAGGCCCAGCGGGTGCTGTCGGAGGCGGTCGGTGCACCGGTCACCGTCTCCGCCGCCACCACCGACGGCCTGGGCTTCACCGGGCGCGGCGAGGGGCTCGCCGGGATCGCGGTAGCGCTGGTGTACGAGCAGCCGAGCGCCTAGGCTCGCCGCGATGTCCGCCGACGTCCCCGCCGACCCGCCCGCTGCCGACGGCTATCTCGAACGCGCCACGCTCCTCGCCGAGTTGGGCCGCTACGACGAGGCCGTGGCCGAGCTGGGCTTCGCGTTGGCCCTCGATCCGGCCGACGCCACGATCTCGACGATGCTGGCCCGGGTGCAGCTGGCCGCCGGCCGGCCGGCCGAGGCGCTCGCTGCTGCCGAAACCGCAGTGGCCGCCGCGCCGGGGCAGGTAGGCCCACTGGTCGCTCGCGGGCTGGCCCTGGGCGACCTGGAAAGGTATGCCGAGGCCGCCCGTACCGCCGACGAGATCCTGGCCCTGGGGCCGGAGGACGCGCACGCCCAACGTAGTGCGGCGGCGATCCTGGCCGGCTCCCGCAACGGCCAGCCGGCGTTGAACGCGGCCTGGCGCGCCGTGGAGCTGGCCCCCGAGGAGCCGCAGGGGCACCTGGTGCTGGGCCTGGTCGCGGCCAACATGCGCATGTACGACCTGGCTGAGCGGGCCTACCGGGAGGCGCTGCGGCTGGACCCTCGGCTCGCGGAGGTGGGCGACGACGTCGGGGTACTGCGGCTGGAACAGCGCCGCTGGAGTTCCGCGCTGGAACGACTGGCCGAAGCGGCGGTGGCGAACCTGCCGCCGACCGACCCGCGCCGCGCCGACGAGGTACCGGACGAATCGGCCCGGCCGGACGAGGTCGGCGACGGTCCGGAGCGGCCCGGACGTGACCAGGACGAGTCGGGGCGTTCGGCTACCGGCGACGTCGACGCCAGCCGTCCCGGCGGACCGGAGGACCGCCCGAGCTGGCCGGTGCAGGGCGGAGACGTACCCACCGGCGGGCCGGTGACCGGCCGCGCCGCAGACCCGGAGCGGGGGCGGGGCGAAGCCTGGCCGACCGGGCCGGACCACCTCGGCACCGGGCCGGTCGTGGCACGCCAGCCGGTGCCGGCGGCACTGCGGCAGTTCGTGCTCTGGGGAGCCGGCTGGTCGGCGGTGGCCGCCCTCGTGGTCGCCTGTTCGACCGCGACCGGCTCCGGCTTCTCCCGGCTGTTGGCGGTGGTGGCGGCTGCTGGCGGTGGCATCGTGCTCCGGCAGCAGGCGTCCCGGCTGCCCGGACTGACCCGTACCGTCCTGCCTGTCCTTCGGCGTACCGATCGCCCGCTGGCCCTGGCCGTGTACGCCGCCGCAGCGGCGCCGGCGCTGATTCTGCTCTACGCCCTGCTCGGCACCCCGTGGCCGCTGGTCCTGGCCATCGCCATCGCCACCGCCGCCCGGCTGGCGATCGTCGGCCGACCGGTCGCCTGACCACCTCAGGGGCGGCGGGCCCAGGTCCAGGCGTATCCGTCGTCCTCGCACTCCGTCGCGGCGTCGCAGAGGTCGAGCGGGCGGAAGGTGTCGACCATGACCGCCAGTTCGTCGAAGAAGTCCACGCCGATGGCGCGTTCCGCCGCGCCTGGCTGCGGTCCGTGGGTGAAGCCGGACGGGTGCAGCGAGATGGAGCCCTGCTCGATTCCGGAGCCACGCCTCGCCTCGTAGTTGCCTCCGGTGTAGAAGAGCATCTCGTCGGAGTCGACGTTGTGGTGGTGGTACGGCACCGGGATGGCGTCCGGGTGGTAGTCGACCTTGCGGGGCACGAACGAGCAGATCACGAAGTTCGGGCCGGCGAAGGTCTGGTGCACCGGTGGCGGCTGATGGATCCGGCCGGTGATCGGCTCGAAGTCGTGGATGGAGAACGCCCACGGGTAGAGGTGCCCGTCCCACCCGACCACGTCGAACGGGTGGTTGGCGAAAACATGTCGCGTCCAACCGCGCCGATGACGGACCAATACCTCGACGTCAGTGCCGTCGACAAGCAGCGGGGCGTCCGGTCCCCGGACGTCGCGCTCGCAGTACGGCGAGTGTTCCAGGAACTGGCCGCGTACGGAGAGGTAGCGCTTGGGCGGGCCGATGTGCCCGGAGGCTTCCACCGCGAGCACCCGGGCCGGTGCGTCGCCGGTGGGCACCAGGCGGTGCACCGTCGAGGTCGGGATGATCACGTAGTCGCCGGCCACCGCGTCGAGTACCCCGAACGTCGACTCGACCCGCAGGGTGCCCGCCTCGACGTAGAGGCAGTGGTCGCCGGTGGCGTCCCGGAACAGCGGGGACGGTCGGTCGGCCACGACGTAGCCGATCCGCACGTCGTCGTTGGCGAGCAGGTACCGCCGGCCGAGGACCGGGTCGGCGCCGGTTCCGTCGAGCTTGTGGGTACGCAGGTGCCGGGGCTTGAGCGGCAGGTTCGGCATCCGGGCGACGGCCGGCGGGGTGAACTCCTCGGCGGCGACGATCGCGGTCGGGGCGTACCGGTGGTAGAGCAGGGACGAGTCGGAGGAGAAGCCCTCCTGCCCCATCAGCTCCTCGGTGTAGAGGCTGCCGTCCGGCTGCCGGAACTGGGTGTGGCGCTTGCGTGGCAGCTCGCCGACGCTGCGGTAGTACGGCATCTCGCCCTCCCGGTCCGCTGCGCGTCCGATAATCGGACGCTGTTGTCCGCTTCTTGAAGCGTCCCGTAGATTCTTGTCTCGTGTCAACGCAGCCGCCCACTCTTGTCGCCGGCCTGGTCGACGACGCCGCAGTCTTCCCGCCGGGCAACGCGCCGCTGTCCGAGGCCGTCACGGCCCACCGGCGGCACCGCGCCGCGTGGTACGCCGACCTGGTCGGCCCGCTGCTGCTGCCCGCCTCGGCGATCACGGCGGGCGCGCTGAGCGGTCTGGTCGACCCCGAGGAGGGCTTCGCCATCGGGCTGATCGGTGACACCGGTCTCGACCGGCTGCCCGTCGCGTTGTCGTTGCTGCCCGCGCTCGGGGTGACCACTCGGCAGGTCGAGGCGCCGGTCGCCCGCCGGGGCGAGGACCCGCAACCTGGCCTTACCGAGCTGGTGAAGCTGGCCGAGCGGCTGGACGGCGTTGCTGTCTACGCGGAGATCCCGCTCACCTTCGGTCTGATGGGCGCGCTGGACGTGATCGCCGATGCGCGGGCCCGAGGGGTGTCGGTCGCCGCCAAGTTCCGCACCGGTGGGCTGGCTGCCGAGCTGTTCCCGACGCCCGCCGAACTGGCCGCGGTGATCTGTGCCTGCCGGGACCGGAGGCTGCCGTTCAAGCTGACCGCCGGGCTGCACCACGCGGTGCGGCACGTGGACCCGGAGACCGGCTTCACCCACCACGGGTTCGGCAACGTGCTCGCCGCGGCCCTGGCCGCCGCCGACGGCGCGACCGTCGGTGCCGTCGCCGAACTGCTCACCGTGCGCGACGAGCGCCCGCTGGTGCAGGCGGTCGAGGGCCGGTACGACGCGGCGCGTCCGCTGTGGGTGGGGTTCGGGTCGTGCAGCATCGTGGAACCACTTACCGATCTGGTCCGGCTCGGGCTGGTGAACGGAGGCTTCGAGGCATGAGCGAGCATCGGCTGGCGAGCTGGGTGCCGGGTGTGGCGGATTCCGGTTACGACGTGCACCACCTGCCGTACGGGGTGTTCCGGGTGGGCGACGACGAACCGCGAATCGGCGTACGTGTCGGCGATCTGGTGCTGGACCTGGCCGGCGCGGAGGCCGCGGAGCTGGTGCTGGCCGGTGGGGCGCTGCGCCGGCCGACGCTCAACGCGTTCCTGGCACTCGGGCGCCCGCAGTGGACCGCGGTGCGGGATCGGATCACCGAGCTGCTCACCGACCCGGCGCACCGGGCGGCGGTGGAGCCGCTGCTGGTGCCGGTGGGCGAGGTGCGGATGGAGTTGCCCTTCGAGGTGGCCGACTACGTCGACTTCTACTCCTCGGAACACCATGCGTCGAACGTCGGCCTGATCTTCCGTCCCGGCCAGCCGCCGCTGCTGCCGAACTGGAAGCATCTGCCGATCGGCTACCACGGCCGGGCCGGCACGGTGGTGGTCTCCGGCACCCCGGTGGTGCGCCCACAGGGGCAGCGACCCAGCCCGGACGGGCCGACGTTCGGCCCGTCCGCGCGGCTGGACATCGAGGCCGAGGTCGGGTTCGTGGTCGGCGTGCCGAGCCCGCTCGGCCGCCGGGTGGCCGCCGAGGACTTCGCCGATCACGTCTTCGGTGTGGTGCTCGTCAACGACTGGTCGGCGCGGGACATCCAGGCGTGGGAGTACCAGCCGCTCGGGCCGTTCCTCGGCAAGTCGTTCGCCACCTCGGTCGCCGCCTGGGTCACCCCGCTGGACGCGCTGCGGGAGGCGTTCGTCGCCGGCCCGACGCAGGATCCGCCGGTGGCCGACTACCTGCGCGACGAGCCGCACCGGGGGCTGGACCTGCGGCTGAAGGTGATCTGGAACGGGCAGGCGGTGAGCGAGCCGCCCTTCGCCGGCATGTACTGGACCCCCGCCCAGCAGTTGGCGCACCTGACCGTCAACGGTGCCTCGCTGCGCACCGGCGACCTCTACGCCTCTGGCACCGTCTCCGGCGCTCGACGCGACCAGGTGGGCTCGTTCCTGGAACTCAGCTGGGGCGGCACCGAGCCGGTCACCGTGGGCGGGACGGAACGCACCTTCCTGGCCGATGGTGACACGGTGACGATCACCGCCACCGCACCCGGCCCGGACGGCACCACCCTCACGTTGGGCGAGGTCACGGGCACCGTCCTGCCGTCGAACTGACCTGAACCCGACAGCTGTCCTTGATCGCACAGCGGGTGCGATCAAGGACCGTCACCGTCTTCGTTGATCGCCTCGGAATTCCGTCGCCATGCCGCGCCGGGCCGACCGGTGCCCCCCTTTCCGGTCGGCCCGGTTCCGGCTGGCGCAACGTCGAGAACTGAGGGAGATGACGACGATGCACGATCTCGTGGACGCGGTCTGGCGGACCAGCAGCCGCTCCAACGACCAGGGTCTCTGCGTGGAGGTGGCCGACAACCTGGCCGCCGTGCACGGTGTGGTGGGTATCCGCGACTCGAAGGACCAGACCGGACCGGTGCTCGTGGTGAGTCCACCGGGCTGGACCGCATTCGTCGACGCGATCCGGGATGGTCGGTTCGTCGGCTGATGCCCGTAGCAGGGGTCTCCGGCGGAGGATTCTCCGTACGGGGACCCCGAGCCATGCTCACGCCGCGTACCGTCGGTGCCACGGGAGGTGGCATGTCGACCGTTGCGGTCAACGGGGTGGTCGCGGCATCCGCAGCCGAGCTGTGGCGGGTGCTCACCGACCTGTCCCGGTCCAGGTGCGGTGATCGACCCGTGCAACTGCTGACGCCGGGTCCGCTCGGCCCGGGTACGTCCTGGCGGGAGCTCCGGACCAGACCGGGCGGCGGCGTGATGGCCGAGGAGTTCGTCGTGTTGGCCGCCGAGCCGCCCCGGCGGCTGGTCCTCGGTTCGCCCGGTGCGGGAGTCGACTACCGGATCACCTGGGCGCTACGAGACTTCCATCGTCGTGGACGCCGCTACGCCTCCGTGACGGTGACGGTGCGGGTTCAGCCGGCCGCGGCCACCACCCGGGCGCTGGCACTGTTGCTCGGCGGGCTGGCGGTGCGAGCGGCAGAGCGGGTGCTGCGGCAGGACATAGCCGCCCTGGCCGCCGCGGCCAGTGCCCACCACGCCGACGCCGCCTGACCGCCGCCGCCCACGCCCGCTCCGGCTCGGAACCGGGCGGGTGTTGTTCTCGCGAGTTGCGGCAAGCAGTGGCCTCAGCCCATCGAGAGGCCGCGGGATGCCGCATGTCGCGACGAGCCAGCGGCGAATTCGGCTCGGCAGGCTCGGCGGCTCCTCGGCTCGGCGGGCGGTGGGCGGTGGGCGGTGGGCCTGGCAGGGCCTCGGGGCCAGGGGTGGGCCCGGAGGCGGCAGCAGACCCACTCCCGCGCCGCTGGCCATGGCGCTGCCCTGGGTAGGGTGCCGTGCGGAGGTGCGGCATGGGGTGGGCGGCGGGTCGTCGGCGGGTCGTGGCGGCGGTGGCGGCGGTGGGTGTCGCCGCGGCGGCCGGGGTCATCGCGTACCGGGTCCTGGCGCCGGCGGAGGTGAGCACCCCTGCCCGGGACGACTACCCGGCGCGGAGCTTGCCTGACCCGGGGGTGACCGGTCGCCTGCCGGTTGCTCCGCTGATCGTCGACGGCCGGCTACGGGTGTATGCCGCCCCTCGGCAGGTGTACGCCGACCAACCGGTCGACAGCCGCAGCCGACGTACCCCGTACTGGTCCTTCCGGCGCTGGCCGGCGAGCCTGGACGCGGTGGTGGCGAGCGGAACGACGGTGGTGAGCCGGTGGTCGGACGGGCAGCTCGTGGCGATCGACGCGCGTACCGGTCGGGTGGCCTGGCGGGCGGAGGGGCCGGAGCCGGCGGCGGAGCGGGTGGCGCGACGCACCGGCACGGCCGTCGTCTGGCAGCCGAGCGGCCTCGCGGTGAGCCGGACCACCGACGGCCGCCACGTGGTCGTCAGCTCCGGCGACGGTGCGGTCCAGGCGGTCGACCTGGCCGACGGTGGGCCGCTGTGGCGGGCGGCGGTGCGCGCCGGCTGCCGTGAGCCGGTCGGGGTCGGCTCCGGTGGTCGGCTGCTGACCGTGGACGACTGCGACGGGCCGGCGGTGGTGGAGTTTCGGGACACCGCGACCGGCGTGGTGACGGCCAGGTGGCGACCGCCGGACGCCGGTGACGAGCTGACCACCACGTTGCTCGGCTGCCGGCCGGACGGTGACGGCTGTGCCGGGCTGCGCACCGCCCGCCCCGGCGACGGCCCCGCGCAGGGTTGGCTGCTCGGCCCGGAGCATCCGGTCCAGGTGCCGGCGCTCGACGGTGCGGGCACCGAACTGGTGGACGGGACGGCGGTGCGCCTGGTCGACGGGGTGGTCATCGGCGAGACCGTTCCCGGTGGTGCGGAACGCTGGCGGGTCGAGATGGGCCCGGGTCGGGTGATCGCGGTGCAGCCCGGTCGGGTGCACCTGCTCACCGAGGCGAACGAACTCGTCACGCTGGACCCGGTCACCGGCACGCGACTGTCCGGCTTCGTTCTCGACATCGGCTCCGACGGTACCGGCTGGGCACCGGGCGATGCGTACGCGGCCGACGGGTTCGTGGTGGTGGAGCGGCTGCGCCGGCCGGTCGATCCTGACGCTGACGACCAGCGGTACTACCTGACCGCCGAATCGTTGATCGTCGCCGCGACGTGACGATCAGCGGTGCGGTCAGATCGACAAAACGGACATAAGTTACTTATAGTCCCACTGTGCGTCTCTTGGCAGCCCTGCTGGGCGTGATCATTATTCTCGTCGGTGCCGCTCCGGCGGAGGCCGCTGCTCCGGTCGGGCGGACCGTCCAGTTGGCCGCGACGCCGGGGGTGGACATCACCGTGCCGGCGACGGTCAACCTCGGCACCGCCTTCGTCGGCGGGGTGCTGACCGGGTCGCTGGGACGGGTCGAGGTGACGGACTTCCGTGGCCCGGTCAACCCGAACACCTGGGTGGCCACCGTCTCCGCCACCGTCTTCACCACCGGCGGGGGTGGGGCGCAGCGGACCATCTCCAACGCCTCGGTCTTCTACTGGTCGGGGCCGGCGGTGCAGAGTACCGGTGGCGGCACGCTGGTGCCTGGTCAGCCCACCCAGGCGCAGGCGGTGGCGCTGAACGTGACCCGTCAGGCGTTCCGGAAGACCTCCGGCAACGGGAACAACCGGGTCGCCTGGAACCCGAGCCTCCGGATCGTCGTGCCGACCGGGATCGTGGCCGGAACCTATCGGGGCACCATCACCCACTCTGTCACCTGATGAGTGATTTGCCTATTAATGACGTATATAGCCGGTTTCGGGGTTCTAGCGTGACCGGCATGAGGAAGCCACTTCTTACCCTGACCGCCGCCGCGGCGGCTGTGGTGGCCCTGGCGGCACCCGCCGCCGCCGCCCCGTCCGGCGACACCATCGTGACCTTCACGGTCGCCACCGCGAACCTGGACATCTCCGTCCCGGCGTCGGTGAACCTCGGCGCCGCGTTCGCCGGCAACTCCATCACTGGCGAACTGGGCAATGTCACCGTCACGGACAGCCGTGCCGCCCTGAACGCCATCTGGACGGCCACGGTGACCAGCAGCTCGTTCACCACCGGCACTGGCACGCCGGAGGAGACGATCCTGCCGAACCTGGTCGAGTACTGGTCCGGCGGCGCCATCGAGACGACCGGTACCGGAACCTTCGTGCCCGGACAGCCGACCCAGGCCGACGCGGTCACGCTGAACGTGTCGCGGGTCGCCTTCTCCAAGACCTCCGGCTCCGGCAACAACTCCGCGACCTGGGCACCGGACATCCGGATCACCATCCCGGGGGGAGCGGTCGGTGGCTCGTACTCGGGGGTGATCACCCATTCGGTGGCATGACCGGGTCAGCGCCCTCGCCCTGGCCGTGACCGTCCTGGTCGCGGCCGGGGCGCCGGCGTCGACCGCAGCCGGGGCGGTGCCGGTGCCCCGGGCGGTGGCCCGCGCCGAACCGGCTCCGCCCGACGTCGTCGACGTGCCGGCGGCCGACCGACGGGACGGCCGATCCAAATCGCCACAGCCGAGCGGCAGCGCCTCGCCGAGCCCCAGCGGCCCCGCCGTCTCGGTCGGAGTGCGCCTGCTCGACGCGCCGCTGAACCGCCGCGACGACTCCCGGGCGCACAAGTACATCGTCGACCACGTCAAGCCCGGCACCACGATCAAGCGACGCATCGTGGTCAAGAACTCCTCTGAGGTCCAGCGCAAGGTCGCGCTCTACGCCGCCGCGGCGGCGGTGACGAAGAAGGGCTTCGTCATCGCGCCGGACCGGACCGAGAACGAGCTGAGCAGCTGGATCAGGGTGGAGCCCGGCGAGGAGGCGCTGGCCGCCGGTGAGGAGGCGGAGGCGCTTGTCACCATCCGGGTGCCGCGCGCCGCCGAAGCCGGCGAGCGGTACGCGGTGGTCTGGGCCGAGATCTCGGGCACGGACGGCCAGCAGATCCGCAACGTGGGTCGCGCCGGCATCCGGGTCTACCTCTCGGTGGGTCCCGGCGGCGAGCCGCCGTCCGGCTTCGAGATCGGGCCGCTGACCGGCCTGCGGGAGCCCGACGGCACGCCGGTCGTCACCGCCGACGTGCGCAACACCGGCAAGCGGGCGCTCGACCTGGCCGGCGAACTCCGGCTCACCGACGGACCGGGTGGTCTGTCCGCCGATCCGGTCCGGGTCGAGGCCGCGACGCTGCCGCTGAACGGCAGCACCACCGTCCGTATCGCGCTCGACCCTCGCCTGCCCGACGGGCCCTGGTCGGCAAAGCTCGACCTGGCCAGCGGCTGGACGAAGCGCAGCGCCAGCGGCACGGTCAGCTTCGGCGGCACGACCATCCCGGCGGCGGCCAGCGCCGACCGGTCGAGCACGGTGCTGGCCGGCGGACTTGTCGCCTCCGGGCTGGTGCTGGCGCTGCTGTTCGGCCTCGCGTACCGGCGGCGGTCGCAACAGCGGGAGCCGGTGCCGCAGGGGTAGGAGACTCCGGGCCGGTCCGCTGGGGGATGGCGGACCGGCCCGGTAGCTCCTCGGTGCGTCCGGGCGTCAGCCCAGGGCGGCCTCGGCTGCCGCCAGGAAGGCGTCGTTCTCGGTCGGGGTGCCGATGGTGACCCGCACCCCGTTGCCGGGGAACGGACGAACGATCACGCCCCGCGACTCGCACGCCTTGCCGAACTCCACGGACCGGTCACCAAGCGGCAGCCAGACGAAGTTGGCCTGGCTGGCCGGCACGCCGGGAACGAGCTTGCTCAACGCCTCGCCGACGCGCTCGCGTTCGGCCACCACAAGCGCGCACCGCCGACGCACCTCGTCGGCCTGGGCCAGCGCGGCCAACGCGCCCGCCTGTGCCGCCATGCTCGTGGAGAACGGCGTGACGACCTTGCGGACCGCCGCCGCCACCTGCGGCTGCGCGACCAGGAAGCCGATCCGCAGGCCGGCCAGCCCCCACGCCTTGGACAGCGTACGCAGCACCGCCACGTTCGGCCGGTCGGCGTAGTCCAGCCCGTCCGGCACCTCCGGGTCGGTGACGAACTCCCGGTACGCCTCGTCGATCACCACAAGCACGTCGTCCGGTACGGCGTCGAGGAAGCGGTCCAATTCGGCCCGGCGTACCGCCGTGCCGGTCGGGTTGTTGGGGTTGCAGACCAGGATCATCCGGGTGCGGTCGGTCACCGACGCGGCCATCGCCGCCAGGTCGTGCCCGTGCCCGGCGTCGTTGGCCACCTGCACACTCGTCGCGCCGCTGGTCGCCGCGATGATCGGGTACGCCTCGAAGGAGCGCCACGAGTAGACGAGTTCGTCGCCGGGCAGGCAGGTGGCGCGGACCAGGTGCTCGGCCAGCGCCACCGAGCCGCAGCCGGTCGCCACCCGGTCGACGTCCACCCCGTACCGCTCGGCGAGCGCCTGGCGGAGCGCGACCACGCCCATGTCCGGGTAGCGGTGCACTCCGGCGACCGCCTCGGCGACCGCCTCCACCACACCGGGCAGCGGGCCGTACGGCACCTCGTTGCTGGCCAGCTTGATCGCCTCGGGCAGACCCAGCTCACGGGCCAGGTCGGCCGGGCTGCGGCCGGGCACGTAGTTGGGCAGCGCGTCCAGGTCGGCGCGGGTCAGCCGCACCCCGGCCTGGTGTGTTCGGTCGGTCATGAGATCTCTCCCGGGGGGTTGGCGCGGTCGTCGGGGGTACGCGGAAGCTGAACCACGACGGTCTGCGCCCGCTTGTCGTGCAGTGCCTGCCGTAGCGGATGGTCGAACAGCGGTGAGAGCGCGTCGATCAACTGGAGCAGCAGGCCGAGGCCGCAGCAGTACCAGAGCAGCGTGGGCAGGCCGAGGGTGTTCCAGCGGCGCAGCGCCCGGCCGAAGCCCAGCGGCCGGTCCGCCTCGATCGGCACCGCCCGGACCCGCAGCAGCCGCTTGCCGAAGGTCTGCCCGCGGGCGGCCATCGACGGCACCTCGTACGCCAGCCAGAGCGAGGTGGCGATGAGCAGGATCGTCACCACCAGCGCGCCGGCCTGGTCGCCGGCGGCGGGCAGCGGCTCGGTGGTGCGGTCCTGGTCCTGCACCCGGCGCCAGAACTCGTCGAGTGGTGCCGAGAGTTCCTGAAGATAGCGCCAGACGAACCAGCCGTTGACCAGGGCGTTGAGCAGGAAGACGACGCCGAAGTCGATCAGCCGGGCCGCCAGCCGGGCACCGAACGAGGCCAGCGGCATCCCGTGTGGGCGAGGGGCCGGCGGACGTCCAGGCCAGGTCGGGTACGGCCAGCCGGGCGGCGGCCCCTGCGGCGTGTCACCTGTCGGCCAGGCCGGCGGCGCGCCCGTAGATCCCTGACCGCCGGGCCAACCCGGTGGCGCCCCGCCGCCCAGCTGCCCGGTCGGCGGGCCCTGCGGCCAGGTGGCCGACGGGGTGCCGCCGGAGGGCAGGTCGGCTGCGGGTGGTGCCGAGGTGGACACCGGCGAGGTGGGCTCCGGTGCCGGCTCCGGCTCGGGCGGGGGTGGGCCGTCGGGCGGCGTGGCGTCCACCGGGATGGGCGCACCGATCCACCCCTCACCGTCCCAGTATCTGCGGGTTTCCGGGTCGGCGGGGTCGACGTACCAACCGGGTGCCACGCTCACGGCGCGGCCTCGCTGCGCTCAGTCACCTCGACACCTTAACGACGACGGTGCCGGCGAACTTGTCGTGGAGGCACTGCTGCCAGGGCTTGTCCCACAACTGCCAGAGGCCGTCGACGTAACTGCCACCGGGCACCAGGGAGCCGCCGACGAACTGTACGAGGTACCGCTTCCCGGCCGTCCGACGGTCGAGGGTGCGGGTCGGGTCGAGGGGGACCACCCGCAGCTTCAGCACCTTCTTACCCAAGGTCTGCCCGGTTCGCTTGAGGTACTCCACGTGGTAGAGCCAGTAGATCCCGAACATGATCACGATGGACGCGGCCTGGAGCAGCAGCATCGGCAACAGGATCTCCACGACGAACAACCCGGGCTCCGTCACGGTGCCGTCCGGGTCGGTCTCCGGATCCATGGCCAGGACCCGGGCCATGAAGATCACGAGAAGCGGCACGAACACCACCAACAGGGCAGCGCCGGCGATGGCCGTGTCGATCAGGTACGCCAGCAGCCGGTCACCGAAGCTGGCCAGCGGCTGCCCACCCGGCCCCAGGACCGGCGGTGGCGGTCCGGCAGCCCACTGCGGGGGCGGCTGACCCGGAGGCCAGCCCGGCGGCGGGCCACCGGGGACGCCCGGTGGGGGTGGTCTGCCGGCCCAACCCGCGGGGGGTGGGGCGTACTGCGGCGGGAGGCCGGTGGGCGGCGGGGCGTCACCGGCGGCGGGCGGCGGCCCACCGATCGGTGCGCCGCCGCCCGCCGGCGACGTGGGGTGGGGTGGGGGCTGGGTCACGCTCGACAGTGTTACAGGTTGCCGCGCTTCTCCTGCTCCCGCTCGATGGCCTCGAAGAGCGCCTTGAAGTTGCCCTTGCCGAAGCCGAGCGAGCCGTGCCGCTCGATCAGCTCGAAGAAGACCGTCGGCCGGTCCTGCACCGGCTTGGTGAAGATCTGCAGCAGGTAGCCGTCCTCGTCCCGGTCGACCAGGATCTTGCGGGACTTGAGTTCCTCGATCGGTACGCGTACCTCACCGATGCGGGCCCGCAGCTCCGGGTCGTCGTAGTACGAGTCAGGGGTTTCCAGGAAGTCGACGCCGGCCGCCCGCATCGCGTCCACGCTGGCCAGGATGTCGTTCGTGGCCACGGCGATGTGCTGGGCACCGGGGCCCCGGTAGAACTCCAGGTACTCGTCGATCTGGGACTTCTTCTTGGCGATGGCCGGCTCGTTGAGCGGGAACTTCACCTTGCGGGTGCCGTTCGCGACGACCTTGCTCATCAGCGCCGAGTAGTCGGTGGCGATGTCGTCGCCGATGAACTCGGCCATGTTCGTGAAGCCCATGACCCGGCGGTAGAAGTCGACCCACTCGTCCATCCGGCCCAGCTCCACGTTGCCGACCACGTGGTCGACGGCCTGGAAGAAGCGCTTCGGCTGGACCCCGGCGTCGATCATCGGCTGCCGGTCCACGATCGGGCCCCGGCTGGCGAAGCCGGGCAGGAACGGGCCCTGGTAGCGGGACCGGTCGATGAGCGTGTGCCGGGTGTCGCCGTAGGTGGCGATGGCGGCCAGTCGTACGGTGCCGTGCTCGTCGGTCACGTCGTGCGGCTCCACCAGGCCGGTCGCGCCCTGCGCGGTGGCGTGCGCGTACGCGGCGTCGACGTGGGGCACCTCAAGCGCGATGTCGCTGACGCCGTCGCTGTGCCGGGAGACGTGATCGGCACCCTCGGCGTCCGGGCGTACCGCGCCGGTGAGCACGAACCGCGCCGACCCGCTGGTCAGCACGTACTCGGCGTGGTCGCGGTAGCCCTGCTCGGGCCCCCGGTACGCGACGCAGGTCATGCCGAACGCGGTGGAGTAGTAGTGCGCGGCCTGCTTGGCGTTGCCCACCAGGAAGCGCACGTGGTCGAGGCCCTTGACCGGGAACGGGTCCTTGCTGGTGTCGTGGTCGACGGCGCCGACGAGGGCGTCGACGTCCACCTCCTCGGTCGGCTGGGGTCGGTCGATCGCCTGGGTCATGGTGGCCTCCCTCGCGTACCGGCCGGCCTGGTGGGCCGACGGGATCGTGTGCTGTGTGCCGAGCATCGCGGGGACCGGCCGCACTGGGCAACCCTCGCGGCGAACGCTGGTCAGGTTGCGCAAACGGTATGGTGTTCACGCATGAACACTGGTCAGATTGCTCAGCTCGATGAGCTGGACGTGCGACTCATCGAACTGCTCGCCGAGGAACCCCGGATCGGCGTGCTGGAGTGCTCGCGCCGGCTTCGGGTCGCCCGGGGGACCGTCCAGGCGCGGCTCGACAAGCTGGTCGGGCGGGGGGTCATCGCCGGGTTCGGGCCGGATCTCGGCCCGGCCGCGCTGGGCTTCACGGTGACCAGCTTCGTCACCCTGGAGATCAGCCAGCGGCACGGGCACGACCCGGTCACCCGGCATTTGGCGGCGATCCCCGAGGTGCTGGAGGCGCACACCATCACCGGCTCGGGCGACCTGCTCTGCCGGATCGTGGCCCGCTCGAACACCGACCTCCAACGGGTGATCGACCAGATCGTGGCGTACGAGGGGATCACCCGCGCCTCCACCATCATCGCGCTCGCCGAGCAGATCCCCTACCGGGTCCTGCCACTGCTGCGCTCGGCGGTGCGGTGAGTCCGGTCAGTTCTCCGCAAGCGTGTCGCCCAGCGGGGTACGGCGGTAGCGGACCGACCGGCCGGAGCGGACCCGGGTGATCAGGCCCGTGTCGCGCAGCACCGACAGGTGGTCGCCGACGCCGCCCAGGCTCATCCCGAGTTGCACGACGAGCTGGCTGGTCGTGGCGGGCAGGGCGAGCGCCCGCAGCACCGCCGCCCGGGACCGCCCGACCAGCCGGTCCAGCGCATCCTCGGGGCGGCCCGGGTCGGGCGGCCCGAGCAGTTCGGCCACCCCGGAGGCCCGGTAGACGATCGCGAACGGCCACGGCGGCTCGACGTAATTGATCATCATCCCGAAGACCGTGGGGATGAAGAGCAGCCCCTGACCGCCGAGCGAGTAGCTGCGGGAGTCACGGTCGGCCACCTCGATCGCGCCGAGGCCGCCGCCGGAGACCCAGCGCAGCCTCGGGTCCAGGTCCGCCACGGCGGCCCCCCAGCCGTACGCGAGCAGGCGGCCCGCGCGATGTACCAGATCCCGCTCCAGCACGGCCCGCAGTCGCGGCCAGTCCGGCTGGACCAGGGCCGTCCAGGACGCCTCGATCGCGTCGGCCAGCCGGTCCACGACATCCGGCGCGTCGTAGATGCGGCGGGCGTACGCCGGTGGGGTGGGCAGTCCGGCGAGGTTGCGGGACAGCTCGTCGCGGGCCTGCCCGAGCGGCGTGGCCCGGACCACGGCCAGCTCGTCGGCGAAGGTGCGGCCGATGCCGCCGGGGGGCGGCTGGATGAAGTCGGCGTTGTAGCCACCCCGGCGCAGCAGCGCCATCAGCGCGCCCACCGCCGGGCAGTCCCGGCGCAGCTGCTCGAAGACCGGCCGGGTACGGGCCACCCAGGGGGCCAGCCCCGGTACGGCGTGCTGGCCGGCGTGCACCCGCAGCGCCCAGACCGCCTCGCCCAGTGGCGAGATGGCGTACCGGCTGGCCGCCACGTCCGCCGGGGTGACCTCGATCCGCATCGTCCGACCTTTCGTTCTCCAGCGAAAGGATAGAGCGCTCCGGTACGGGCCCACCAGGCTGACTGGCGTGAACGACACCAGCATGGGCGGTCCGGCCCTGGCCGACCGGCCAGCCACCTTCCGGGACGTGTTCGCCGTCGCCGAGTTCCGGGCGATCTTCGCGAGCTACGGGATCTTCATCATCGGCGAGACGGTGAAGATGCTCGCCCTCTCCGTCCTCGTCTACGAGCGCACCGGCTCCGGCCTGCTGGCCGCGCTCGCGTACGTCACCGGGTTCCTGCCGCACGCGCTGGGTGGGCTGTTCCTGCTGGCCCTGGCCGACCGGTGGCCGGCCCGCACCCTGATCGTCGGCTACGACCTGGTGCGGCTCGCCGTGGTGGTGGTACTCGCCACCGGTGCGCTCTCCCCGCCGGCCATGCTCGGCCTGGTCGCCGTGGTGGCCCTGTTCGGGCCGGTGAGCAGCGCCTCCCGCACCGCGCTGCTGCCCGAGGTGCTGCACGGCGACGCGTACGTGCTGGGTCGTTCGCTGCTCACCGTGGCCTCCGGCGGCACGCAGGTGGCCGGTTTCGCCGTCGGTGGTCTGCTGCTCGGGCTGGTCGGCCCGTACGGCGCGCTCTGGCTGACCGCGGTGACCTGTGGCCTCTCCGCGTTGCTGGTGCGGTTCGGGCTGACTCCTCGTCCCGCCCGCGCCCGCCGCCCGGTTGCCGGCCGGCAACCGGGCGCGTTCCGGGAGACCCTGCGGGTGAACCGGCGGTTGCTGGCCGATCGCCGGATCCGTGGCCTGCTGCTCGCTCAGTGGCTGCCCGGATCGCTGCTGGTCGGCGCCGAGGGGGTGGCGGTGCCGTACGCGGCCGACCTCGGGCCGGGTGCCAGCGCCGGCGTCCTGCTGATGGCGGGTGCGGGCGGCATGCTCGTCGGTGACCTGCTGGTCGGGCGGTTCGTGGCACCGGCCCGGCGGGAACGCCTGACGCCGTGGCTCGCGCTGCTGTTGGGCGTACCGATGCTGGCCTTCCTGGCCCGGCCGGCGCTGCTGCCCGCGGCGGCCCTGTTCGCAGTGGCGACCGCCGGCTTCGCCTACCAGCTCGGACTGGCCCGGCGGTTCCTCGACGCGGTACCCGAGGCGCGCCGGGGGCAGGCGTTCGGCCTGGTCAACACCGGCATGATGGCGGCGCAGGGGCTGGCCGCCGCCGGGGCCGGCGCGCTGAGCGAGGTGCTCGCCCCGGGTGTGGTGATGGCGGGCGCCGGGGCTGCCTCGCTCGTCGCGACGCTGACCCTGTGGCCGGTCCTCGCTCCCGACGGCCGGCGCTCTCCGGCCCTCCCGGCGGAACCCCCGCCGACCGAGCCCGCTGCGACGGTGCCCGCTGACCGCTGAGTCGACCCCACGGTCCGCGCGACGGCCGGTGGGGTCGCCCACGCGATCTTCCCGGCGCGACACGCGGGGCGGTGCGGGCGGTGCTCGGCGCGGATGGCTACCGTGTTCCGGTGGCGAAGGGGAGCGGCCTCGGCGTACGAAGCTGGCTCCTGCTCGGCCTGATCACGGTGGTGGTGCTCGCCGCTACCGGAGTCTGGAACCCGTTCCCCACCATGTGGGACTGGGTCAACCGGCCCCAACCGATCTCCCAGCCGGACGTGGTCTGGCAGCAGCGGATCGGTGGCACCCCGCGCAGCGTCACCATCGCCGGGGAGACCGTGGTGATCGAGCAGCGCACCCGGGTGGAGGCCCGCAGCCTGGCCACCGGCACCCAGCTCTGGGAGCGCAAGGCCGACTGGAGCGCGGTCACCGGCGCCGGGCAGGAAGCCGTCGTCGTCGTGGGCAAGCTGCTGGTCAAGGGGTACGAGGTGCTCGACCCGACCACCGGGGTGACCCGTCGCCGCGACGACGACGCGGTGGCCGTCTGGACCTACCGCAACCTGCTGCTGGACGCCCGCTGCGTGGAGGCCACCGACTGCACGTTGAGCGCCTGGGACCCGCGCGGGACCGCGCCGCTGTGGACCGCCTTCCTGCCCGGGGTGAGCACCGGCCTGCTCGCCGACAACCCGAACCTGCTCGACACCCGGCGACTCACCAGCCACCGGATCGACGGCGAGGTGGCCGGCCCGGAGGCGGTACCGCCGCTGCTCGGCTTCCCGGTCGACGGCCGAGTGCACGTGGTGGACACCGCCACCGGCCGGGTGCTCCAGAACGTCGAACCCGGCCGGGAGGAGCGGCTCGCCGTGATCGGTGGGCGCCTGTTGCGGATCACCGCCCGGTCGCAGGACGGCAGTTGCTACTACGCCGTCTCCGGTCGGGACTCGGCCACCGGCCAGGAGGCGTGGCAGCAGTCCGGGCTCAACCTCCGCACCGCAGACAGCGCCGGCTGCGTGCAGCGGGAGGACCCGTACGGTGCCCGCAACGTGCTGCTCGGCGTATCGCCGGACGGCCGGGAGGCGGTCCTCGACGGGTACGACGGGCGACTGTTGCTGGTCACCGCGAACGGCGAACGGGTGCTCGCCGTCGACGACCGGTACGCGCTGGTCCGCACCGCCGACGGTGCTGCCGTCTCCGCCCGAGAACTCGGCGCCGAGCGCACCCGGTGGAAGCGGCCGGCGGGAAACAAGGCGGGTGCCGCCCTCACCCCGTACGCGGCGATCGTCGCCGACGAGAAGCCCAACCGGCTGGTCGCGCTCGATCCGCGTACCGGGCGGGAACTGGCCGTGCTGCGCACCTCGGCGAACGCCCTGGCGGTGGGGCCCGCCGGCATGGTGATCGGGGAGGGCCGGGAGATCGGGTACGTCCGCTTCGGTGCGACCGCCGGCGGCACGCCGGGTGCGGCCGACGGGGCGAACCCCGGGCCCGCCGGCAGCGGCGCGGCGCCGCAGCCGCAGGACAGTTGCGGTCCCAAGAACGAGCTGTGCGCCGCACCTGACCCCCGTAAATGAGCGCGCCCCCCGGCGGGTGGGACGGACCAGACTCTCTGCCCTAGGCTTTGCCGTCATGAGCGAGCGGCAGCGAGCGAATCATCGGTGCAGTGCGGTGGTGCCTCACGGCGGCACGGAGCGAAGCGGAGTGCCGTCGTGAGTGGCGCCGATTTCGCGTACGCTCCGCTGCTGCCGACCGGGCCGGACCAGACGGACTACCGCCTGGTCACCGACGAGGGCGTCGATGTGGTCAACGGCCCGGGTGGTCGCCGGTTCCTGACCGTCGAACCGGCCGCCCTGACCGCGCTCACCGCCGAGGCGATGCACGACATCGCGCACTTCCTGCGCCCCGCTCACCTCGCCCAGTTGCGGTCGATCATCGATGACCCGGCGGCCTCCCCGAACGACCGGTTCGTCGCGCTGGACCTGCTGCGCAACGCCAACATCGCCGCCGGTGGGGTGCTGCCGATGTGCCAGGACACCGGCACCGCGATCGTGATGGGCAAGCGGGGCCGGCACGTGCTCACCGACGGGACCGACGCGGAAGCGATCTCGCGGGGCGTGTGGCAGGCGTACACCCGGTTGAACCTGCGCTACTCGCAACTCGCCCCGCTGACCATGTGGGCGGAGCGCAACACCGGCAGCAACCTGCCCGCGCAGGTCGAGCTGTACGCCGAGGACCCGGACGGCCACCCGGACGCGTACAAGTTCCTCTTCATGGCCAAGGGCGGCGGCTCGGCCAACAAGTCGTACCTCTACCAGGAGACGAAGGCGCTGCTGAACCCGACGCGGATGATGCAGTTCCTGGAGGAGAAGCTGCGGCTGATCGGCACCTCCGCCTGCCCGCCGTACCACCTGGCGGTGGTGATCGGCGGCACCAGCGCCGAGTACGCCCTCAAGACCGCCAAGTACGCCTCCGCGAAGTACCTCGACGCCCTGCCCACCGCCGGCTCGATGACCGCGCACGGCTTCCGGGACCTGGAGTTGGAGGCCGAGGTGCTGGAGTTGACCCGCAACTTCGGTATCGGCGCGCAGTTCGGCGGCCGCTACTTCTGCCACGACGTGCGGGTGGTACGGCTGCCCCGGCACGGCGCGTCCTGCCCGGTGGCGATCGCCGTGTCCTGCTCGGCCGACCGGCAGGCAGTCGCCAAGATCACCCCGTCGGGCGTGTGGCTGGAGCGACTCGAAACCGACCCGGCCCGCTACCTGCCGGACGTCACCGAAGCGCAGCTCGACACCACCGAGGTGGTCCGCGTCGATCTCAACCGGCCGATGGACGAGATCCGCGCGGAGCTGTCCAAGTACCCGGTGAAGACCCGGCTGTCGTTGAGCGGCCCGCTGGTGGTGGCCCGGGACATCGCGCACGCGAAGATCGCCGAGCGGCTGGACGCGGGCGAGCCGATGCCGCAGTACCTGCGTGACCACGCCGTCTACTACGCCGGCCCGGCGAAGACCCCGGAGGGCTACGCCTCCGGCTCGTTCGGCCCGACCACGGCCGGCCGGATGGACGCGTACGTGGCGAAGTTCCAGGCCGCCGGTGGCTCGATGGTGATGCTGGCCAAGGGCAACCGGTCGGCGCAGGTGACCCGCTCCTGCGAGCAACACGGCGGGTTCTACCTCGGCTCGATCGGCGGCCCGGCGGCCCGGCTCGCCCAGGACTGCATCAAGCACGTCGAGGTCCTGGAGTACGCGGAACTCGGCATGGAGGCGGTCTGGAAGATCGAGGTGGCGGACTTCCCCGCCTTCATCGTCGTCGACGACAAGGGCAACGACTTCTTCGCCGAGGTCACCAAGCCGGTCCTCACCATCGGCCGTAGCTGACGGCGGACGAGTCACGCTATCGGTGCGCCCGCTCAGCAGAGCGGGCGCACCGCCCCCGTTGATTGCCGCCGGAGCGGCAACCGAACGAAGTGTGCGACATGCCGCTGTCGATCCACTCTCATGTCGCTCTCACGTCGATGGGACGGCGGGTGACTCGGCCGCTACCCTGCTGTGGTTGCCACGAGTGCGGGGCGGGAGTACGGATGCGGTTCCAGATCCTGGGTCCCCTGCGGGTGGGCGGGGGAGCGGCCACCGTCACCGCAGGTCGGGACCGGGTCGTCCTCGCGGTCCTGCTGCTGCGGGCGAACCGCGTCGTGCCGGTCGAGGAACTGGTCGACGCGGTCTGGGAGGAAGATCCGCCGGTCACCGCCCGCGCCCAGCTGCAGACCTGCGTCTCCCGCCTGCGACAGCGTCTCGTGAGCCTGGGTATCCCGGCGGAGACGATTGTCACCGACCCGGCCGGCTACGTGGTCCGTACCGACACCGGCGAACTCGACGCCGAGGTGTTCGCGCACGAGGTGCGGCTGGCACGGGACGCCCTCGCCGCCGGCCGGCTCGTCGACGCCTCCCGTCACTACCGGGCCGGGCTGGCGCTCTGGCGGGGGCCGGCCCTCGACGGCGTCCCCAGCCGCGTCGTGCAGATGCGGGCCCAGACCCTGGACGAACGGCGCATCGACACCCTCGAAGACTGTGTGGACATCGAGTTGCAGCTTGGGATGGCTGCCGAGCTGATCGAGGAGCTTACCGAGGCGGTGCAGCGGCAACCCCTGCGGGAGCGGCTGCGGGGGCAGCTCATGCTGGCCCTGGGGGGCGCCGGCCGGCAGGCCCAGGCCCTCGCCGTCTACCAGGACGGCCGCCGGCTGTACGCGGAGGAGCTGGGCCTCGATCCCGGCACCGAGTTACAGGACCTGCACCAGCGGATGCTTGCGGGCGACCTGCTCCTCGCCCGGCCCAGGCAACTGCCGAGCCCACCCGTGCGGACGCTGCCCCGAGGGATCAGCGACTTCACCGGACGCCAGGAGGTGATCTCGCGGCTGATCAAGGAGATCGAGGGTGAGCAGGCCCGGGTCCTGCTGCTCGACGGGATGCCGGGCAGCGGCAAGACCACCCTCGCGGTGCACCTCGCGGCCGGGCTGGCAGATCGGTACCCCGACGCACAGCTCTTCCTCGATCTGCATGGCCACAGCACCCGAACCCCGCTGGCCGTCACCGCCGCCGTGGCGTCCCTGCTGCGGCAACTCGGCGTCACACCCGAACGGGTACCGCTGGACCCGGACGACCGGCTCGCGATGTGGCGTTCCGAGCTGACCGAACGACGGGTCCTGCTGCTGCTCGACAACGCGGCCGACGCCGAGCAGGTGACCCCGCTCCTGCCCACCGGGGCGGACAGCCTGACCTTGATCACCAGTCGCCGGCGCCTGGTCGGGCTCGACGAGGGGCGTCCCCACTCGCTGACGCTGCTCGATCCGGCGGAAGCGGTCGAGCTGCTCGGCAAGGTGGCGGGCGCGGCGCGCGTCGCGGCGGAGCCGTCGGCGGCTGCCGAGGTGGTGCGCCGCTGCGGCTACCTTCCCCTGGCGATCCGGCTGGCCGGTGCCCGCCTGGCCCATCGCCCCCGCTGGCAACTCAGCGATCTGATCGAGCGGCTACGCGACGCCGGTGACCCGCTGGCCGAGTTGGCGGCTGGGCAGCGCTCCGTCGGTGAGGCCTTCGCCCTGTCGTACGCCCAGATGCCACCGCTGGCGCAGCGGATGTTCCGGCTGCTCGGCCTGCATCCGGGCGGACGCTACGACAGGACCGTCGCCGCCGCGCTTACCGAACTGCCGCTGAGTGAGGCGCAGGACGTACTCGACGAACTTGTCGACGCGCACTTGATCGAGGAGCCGGAGCCCGGCCGGTACCGGCTGCACGACCTGGTCCGTGAGTACGCCCGTAGGCTGCTCGACGAGCCGAGCAACCGCGCCGAGCGTGACGATGGCCTGGGCCGGTTGCTGCACCACCACCTTGACGTGGCCGTACAGATCGCGCGGAAGTTCGAGTCGTACGGCAGCCTACGAAACTTCACTCCGCCAGATCCGCTGCGCCCCGACCTCCTGTCGGTGGCCGCCGAGCCGGGGCGGGCCTGGTTCGAGGAGAACCGTGGCACCTTGGTCGTGTTGTGCCGGGCGGCCGAAAGATCCTTTCCCCGGCATTGTTGGCAGCTGGCGCGCGCCTGCTGGTGGCCCTTCTTCACCGGCGGGTACCTCGATGAGCTGACCGAGATGCACGATGCCGGGCTGCGGGCCGCCGAGGTGCTGGGCGACGAGTGGGCGATGGCCCTGATGCTCAACTATCTCGCCTCGGTCTCGTTCCGCAGAGCCCAGTTTCCGCACGCGATCCGGCTCCTTCGGCAGGCGGTCGAGTTGGGTCGCCGGCAGCGGCCCGGGGAACAGCTGGCGAGCATTGTGTGGAATCTCGGTAGCGCCTATCTCGGCGCCGGGGAGAAACAACGCAGCCTGGAGTCCTACGACGAGGCCGGGCGACTGCTGCGGCCCGCCGACCGGCCCGCCGAACTGGCGATCCTGCTCAACAACGTCAGCTATCTACTCCTGCACTGGGGACGATACGAGGAGGCGCTGCGGGGCAGTCGCAACCATCTCATGCTCAGCCGGATACTGGGCGATCGCTGGCAGCTGGCAAACGCATTGGGTCACATCGGCGCGGTTCGCCACCGGATGGGCGACGTCGAGCCTGCCCGCCGACTGCTGCGAACGGCGATGCGACTGCATCGACAGACGGGCAATTGGTCGAACGAGGGCGAGGTGTTCAACGATCTGGGCAGGATCGAGCGGGAGGCCGGGCACCCGGATTTGGCGGCCAGGTTCCACCGGGAGGCGTTGACCCTGGTCACTCAGGCCGGCGACCGGATGGGCCAGTTCACGTCGCAGACTCTGCTGGCTCGGGCGCTGTTGGAACAGGGCGACGTGCGCAGCGCCCGGAACCTGTTTGACCGGGTGTTGGAGGACGCCACCAAAGCCGACTTCCGGCATCAGCAGGCCGAGGCCCTGGACGGTATCGCCCGCTGCCTGCGCGCGACGGACCCGAACCAGGCCCGCTCGCACTGGACCCGGGCGCTGGCTCTGTTCCGGCAGCTCGACGTTCCGGAACAGCACGAGGTGCAGCGGCTGCTCGCCGAGCTGGAGTGAGCTGGCTACCGCGAACATCTGCACGTCGTCGCGGTGCGCGGCAGGATGGTACGCGTGACGACTCCAGAGGCGACGGGCTACCGGATCGAACGCGACTCGATGGGCGAGGTGGAGGTGCCCGCCGAGGCGCTGTGGCGGGCACAGACCCAGCGGGCGGTGCAGAATTTCCCGATCTCCGGCCGGGGCATCGAGCCAGCCCAGATCCGCGCCCTGGCCCAGATCAAGGGCGCGGCGGCCGAGGTCAACGGCGACCTGGGCGTGATCGACGCGAACGTTGCCGCGGCGATCGCCGCCGCCGCCGCGCACGTGGCCGACGGCGGTTACGACGACCAGTTCCCGGTGGACGTGTTCCAGACAGGCTCCGGCACCTCGTCCAACATGAACACCAACGAGGTGATCGCCACTCTGGCCGGGCGGGAGTTGGGCAGCAGCGTTCATCCCAACGACGACGTGAACGCGTCGCAGTCCAGCAACGACGTGTTCCCGTCCTCGATCCACCTGGCCGCTACCGAGGCCGTCGTACGGGATCTGCTCCCGGCGCTTGATCACCTGGCCGGTGCGCTGGAGGCGAAGGCGTCGGAGTTCGAGACTGTGGTCAAGGCCGGACGCACCCACCTGATGGACGCCACCCCGGTTACTCTCGGGCAGGAGTTCGGCGGCTACGCCGCCCAGATCCGCTACGGCATCGAGCGGCTGGAGGCGGCCCTGCCCCGGCTGGCGGAGCTGCCGCTGGGCGGCACGGCGGTCGGCACCGGCATCAACACTCCGCTCGGCTTCGCCGCCCGGGTGATCGAGAAGCTGCGGGCCTCGACCGGGCTGCCGTTGACCGAGGCGCGCAACCATTTCGAGGCGCAGGGCGCCCGGGACGCCCTGGTCGAGACGTCGGGGCAGCTCCGTACCGTCGCGGTGGGGCTTTACAAGATCGCCAACGACATCCGTTGGATGGGTTCCGGCCCGCGCGCCGGTCTGCGTGAACTGCGCATCCCGGACCTCCAGCCGGGTTCGTCGATCATGCCCGGCAAGGTCAACCCGGTGGTCTGCGAGGCGGTCCGGCAGGTCTGCGCGCAGGTGGTCGGCAACGACGCGACCGTGGCCTTCGCCGGTTCGCAGGGCGATTTCGAGCTGAACGTCATGCTGCCGGTGATGGGTCGCAACATCCTGGAATCGATCCGGTTGATCGCCGCGTCGAGCCGCCTGCTCGCCGACCGGTGCGTGGTCGGCCTGGTCGCGGACGCCGAGGTCTGCCTGTCGTACGCCGAGGGCTCGCCGTCGATCGTCACCCCGCTCAACCGGCACCTCGGCTACGACGAGGCCGCCTCCATCGCCAAGGAGGCGTTGGCGAAACAGATCTCCATCAAGGAGGTGGTGATCTCGCGGGGCCACCTCGACTCCGGCAAACTCTCCGAGACCCAGTTGGAAGAGGCGCTCGACCTGCTCCGCATGACCCACCCCTGACCCCGCCGCGCCGGCCCGCTGGTCCCTCCGCCGGACCCGCCGGCCCGTCCGCTGGCCCGGCCCGTCCCCCCATCCGAGCTGCCCGGCCTGACCCTCTCGCCCGATGAGGCCTGGCTTGATCGACTCCAGTTGCGGCATCCTGCGGCCATCAGCAGCCCGGATGGGGCCAGGATGCCGCAACACGAGTCGATCAGTCGTCGGCCGGCCGACGCCGGGGTGCCCAGGCGAGGAAGCGGGCGAAGAGCGCCGCCGGATCCGGACCGTCCTGCGGGTTCAGGCGGTAGAGGTCGGCGGCGGCCTCGTGCAGCACCGCGCAGAGGTAGACGCTGAGCGAGATCCGGTCGTCGGCGTACTCGGCGACGAGATCGAGCCGCGCGGCGGCGCACGGCCAGGGCGCCGCGCAGACCCGGCAGAGCCAGAGTGGCCGCAACGGCAGGTGTGCCCGGCGCGACGCGGCCGGGGCCGTCATCCTCGGCCACCGGCGCCCGAACGAGCCGCCCGGGACGCAGTGCATGGTCCGGTCCGGCGCGGTCCGAGAGGTCCGGGGTGCGGTGCGTGGTCCGGTCCGGGGCGCGGTACGGGGCGTGGCTCGGGACATTGGCGCAGCCTTCCTGTCGAGCTGAGTCGTTCGCGTCATCGCCCCGGCGGTGGGACCGCCCGGCCGGGGGAGCGGGCGGTCCCACCTCGACGCCGCGGCTCGGGGGATGAGCGGCGAGCGTCGCGCTTCACAGTCTGCTGACCACACCACTACGGTCGGAAGTGTTTGTGCCTGCTGCCCGAGGCCCACTGCGGAAGGGCCGGGTTACCGGTGGCGTGGCGCTGGAGTCGATCGACCGGTTCCTGGAGGGCGGCTGGACATGGCGGGTGGGCAGACGACGGCGGCGGCGTTCCTGGTGGCGGAGCTGCGCCGGGCACGGGTCCGGCAGGGCTGGAGTCAGGAAGAGTTGGCCAAGGCGGTCAACTACTCGCCGTCGATGGTCAGCGCGGTGGAGCTGGGCCAGCAGCCGCCCACCCCGAAGTACCTGGACCTGGTCGACAAGGCCCTCGACACCGGCGGCATCTTCGCTCGAATGCTCACCCACCTGGTAGCCCTCGACAAAGCCCAGATCTGGCTACGCGGCTGGCGCGCCATCCTCGAAGAGGCACAGGCGTTGCGATGGTTCGAACCGGTGCGGGTGCCGGGTCTGCTCCAGACCGAGCCCTATGCCCGTGCGATTTTCGAGGCTGATGACTCGCTGAGCCGTGTCGAGCGCGAGGAGCGCCTGGCCGACCGCATGGCCAGCCAGGCTGTCCTATGCCAGGAGCATCCGCCGCGAGCGGTGTTCGTGCTCGACGAGTCTGCGCTGCGGCGGCGGGTCGGTGGTCGGAAAGTGATGCTCGACCAGGCGAAACATCTGATCACCATCGGCACCGACCACCCCTCGGTTCGACTGCACGTTGTACCACTGTCGGCCGATGAGTACCCGGGCCTCAACGGTCCGTTCATCCTCGCCAGGTTCGGTGACGGGACCGATGTCGCGTATCTCGGTGGTCAAATCGGTGGCCGAGAACTGGATCAGGCGTCGGATCTGTCGATGCTCCAGCGGGTCTGGGAGGCTACTCTCGGCGCGGCGTTGCCGCAGCAGGAGTCGACGGAACTGCTGAAGGAGATCGCGGAGTCGTGGAACTGATCGGTGCGCAGTGGCGTAAGAGCAGCCGCAGCGGTTCCAGTGACCAATGTGTTGAGGTGGCGACCAGTCTTCGGGTGGTGGGGGTGCGGGACAGTAAGGACCCGGCTGGGCCGGTGCTGAGCTTTGGCGCGTACGCCTGGCGGGCCTTTGTCGCGGCACCTCCGCGCCGGACGTGACCGCCCTGCCCGGCGCGGAGGTGCTGGAGCGGCTGGCGCGGGAGCGGGTGGTCTGGCTCTGCACGCTGCGGCCGGACGGCTCGCCGCATCTGACGCCGGTCTGGTTCCACTTTGTCGAGGGTGAGTGGTGGATCGGCACCGGCGAGCGTAACCGGAAGGTACGCAACGTCGCCGCCGACCCCCGGGTGTCGCTGGCGCTGCCCGACGGAGATGCGCCGGTCGTCGCGGAGGGCGAGGCGAGCATCGTCCGCCAGCCGTTCCCACCGGAGGTGGTGGAGGCGCTTCGGCGCCGGTACGGCGGCTGGGATGTCACGGTGGACGGCCCGGACGGCCGCTACGTGCTGCTCCGGGTCGTGGTGACCCGCTGGCTGATGGCCGGTCGCGCCCGCTGACCTGCGTCACGCGCCGACGTGTCGGAGGTCAGGAGCGGGCGGCGGCCCGGCGGGCGCGGTAGGCGCTGACGGCAGCCCGGTTGCCGCAGCCGGCCTCGCAGAACCGGCGGGAGCGGTTCTTGGACAGGTCGACGAGCACGTTGTCGCAGTCGGGGTGCTCGCAGGTGCGCAGCCGGCGCAGCTCGCCACCGCGTACCACGTCCGCGATCGCCATCGCCGCCTCGACCGCGATCCGGGTGGCCAGCGGGGCGTCCCGGGGTACGGCGTGCAGATGGTACGGCTCGGCGTCGTGCGTGATGAGCTGGGGCAGCGCCCGGTGCTCGCGGAGCAGGGCGTTGACGATCGACACGATCTCGTCGACCTCGGCGTACCAGATCCGGCGGAGGCGGGGGCGCAGCGCGCGTACCGCCCGTAGCTCGGCCTCGGTGTGCTCGTGCCGCCCGCTGTAGGAGTGGCTGGTGTAGAAGGCGTCCAGGGCGGCGACGTCCGGTAGCCCTTCGCCGTCGGAGCCGGCGGTGTTCACCAGCGCCGCGGCGGCGATCAGCGAACACTCGGTGTCATGAGCGAAAAGCAACTTGACTCCTGTCGTAGCTCCGCCTAGCGTCATCGGCATAATCTATTTTGCCCATGGCGGGCGGTCGTGCCAAGGAGAGCCCATGCGTCAACCGCCCGCCGCAGGTGCCGGCCTCGCACTCGCGCTGCTCTCCGCGATCACCTTCGCGACCTCGGGCACCTTCGCCCGGTCCCTGATCGACGATGGTTGGTCGGCCGAAGCGGTCGTCATCGCCCGGGTCGGCATCGCCGCCCTGATCCTGATGGCGCCGGCCATTCTCGTGCTGCGGGGGCGATGGCAGGTGCTGCGCCGTAATCTCGCCTCGATCGGCGTGTTCGGGCTGTTCGGGGTCGCGGTCGCCCAGGCGTGCTTCTTCAACGCCGTGCGGTACCTGCCGGTCGGTGTCGCGCTGCTACTGGAATACCTCGGCATCGTCCTCGTCGTCGGCTGGACCTGGCTGGTGCAGGGCCAGCGCCCCCGGCGGCTGACCGTCGCCGGTTCGGTGGCAGCCGTGGCCGGGCTGGTCTTCGTGCTCGACCTGACCGGGGCCGGACGACTCGACGTGGTCGGCGTCCTCTGGGGCCTCGGCGCGGCGGTGGGGTTGGCCGGGTACTTCGTGCTCGCCGGCCGGGTCGACCCCGCCCTGCCCTCGATGGTGATGGCCAGCGGCGGGATGGCTGCCGGCGCCGGCGTGCTGCTGCTGCTCGGCCTGACCGGCGTGCTGCCGTTGCGGGCCACCTTCGACACCGTGCAGTTCGCCGGCACGCGGACCAGTTGGCTGGTGCCGATCGCCGGTCTGACGCTGGTGGCCGCGGTGATCGCCTACCTGGCCGGGATCGCCGCGGTGCGGGTGCTCGGTTCCCGGCTTGCCTCGTTCGTCGGGCTGACCGAGGTGATGTTCGCGGTCCTGATCGCCTGGCTGGTCCTGGGTGAGCTGCCGACGATTGTGCAACTGCTCGGCGGACTGTTGATCGTCGCGGGTGTGGCGCTGGTCCGCCTCGACGAGCTGCGCAAGCCCGTCCAGCCGGCGCGGGTGGAGGTTACCGAGCCAGCCCTGCGGTGACAGGCTGTCCGGCATGCTGACCACAGTGGTGTTCGATGCCGACGAGACCCTTGTCGATCTGCGGCCGGCCGTCACCGCCGGGCTGGAGGTCGTACTGGCGCAGATGCGGCGGCTCACCCCGGCGGCGGCCGGGGTCACTCTCGCGGACCTGGAATCGGACTGGGGCGCGGTCTTCGGTGACCTGGCCGCCGCGCCGGTGGCCGAGATCCGGCGGGCCGCGCTGGCCCGGTCGCTGGAGCGGGCGGGGCTCGGTGCCCACCTGGACGAGATCAGCGCGATGTTCTTCGCCCGCCGCTTCGCGCTGACCCGGCCGTTCGCCGACACGCTGCCGGCGCTGGCCGCCCTGCGGCAACGATGGACGCTGGGCTTCGCCACCAACGGCAACAGCCGCGCCGAACGCTGCGGCCTCGCCGGCGAGTTCGCCTTCGAGGTGTACGCGCACTGCGACGGCGTGCCGAAGAAGCCCGCCCCGGATTTCTACGCGGCGGTGTGCGCGGCCGCCGGGGCGGACCCGGCGCAGGTGGTACACGTCGGCGACAACCCAGGTCATGACGTGGTCGGCGCACAGCGAGCCGGCCTGCGGGCCGTGTGGCTCAATCGCCGAGGCGAGCGGTTGCCGGCGGGGGTGGCGCCGGACGCCGTGGTCACGACGCTGGCCGAGCTGCCCGGCGTGCTCGCCGATCTTCCCGGCGAAGCGGATCTTCCACCGCTTATCCGGCGCGGCTCTGGCGAAACCTCACGCATTGATGTCTGATGACGCCACGTCCCTCAACGAGAGGATCCGATGTGGTGAGCAAGCGCTTCACCGTCGGTGCCGTCGCGACCGCGACGGCGCTGACACTCACGGTCACAGGTCTGGGAGTGCCCGCCAGCGCCGAGCCGGCGGACCTGCGGACCTTTACCGTGGTCGCCGAGGACGGCGTCTCCACCGACGCGGCGCTGGCCGCGATCCGGTCGGCGGGCGGGACCGTGGTGTCCCGCAGCGACGAGGTCGGTGTCTACCAGGTGACGACCGACCGGGCCGACTTCGCGACGAAGGCTACCTCCGCCGCTGCCCTGATCGGTGCGGCTGAGGAGAAGGCGATCGGGCGCAAGCCGCGCCTCGACCGGGTCGAGCAGGAACACCTGCTGGCCGCCGCGGCCGCCAAGGGCGCCGGTAAGCAGCAGCGGGGCAAGAAGATGGACCCGCTGGACGACAAGCTCTGGGGTCTGGAGATGATCCGGGCCGACAAGGCGCGCGAGGTCGAGCCCGGTGACCGCCGGGTGACCGTAGGCGTCCTCGACACCGGCGTCGACGCCGGCCACCCCGACATCGCCCCCAACTTCGACTGGGCGCTGTCGCGCAACTTCGCCCCCGACATCCCCGAGATCGACGGGGAGTGCGAGGTGGCGAGCTGCCTCGACCCGGTCGGCACCGACGACGGCGGCCACGGCACCCACGTCGCCGGCACCATCGGTGCCGCCGCCAACGGGTTCGGCCTCTCCGGTGTCGCACCGAAGGTGTCGCTCGTCGAGCTGAAGGGTGGCCAGGACTCCGGCTACTTCTTCCTGAACCCGGTGGTGAACGCCCTGCTGCACGCGGGCAAGTCCGGTCTGGACGTGGTCAACATGTCCTTCTACGTCGACCCGTGGCTCTACAACTGCACGGCCAACCCGGCTGACTCGCCGGAGGCGCAGGCGGCGCAGCGGGCCACCATCCGGGCCATGGGGCGGGCGCTGACCTTCGCCCACAACCGGGGCGTGACGCTCGTCGGCGCACTCGGCAACAACCACGAGGACCTGGGCGACCCGCGTACCGACGTCTCCAGCCCCAACTACGGTGACGTCGCGCCGTACCCGCGCGAGATCGACAACGACAGCTGCTGGGATCTGCCCACCGAAGGGCCGCACGTCATCAGCGTCTCCTCGGTCGGCCCGTCGGGCAAGAAGTCCGACTTCTCCAATTACGGGACGGAGCAGACCGCGGTGGCCGCGCCGGGTGGCTGGTACCGGGACGGCTTCGGCACGGACACGTTCCGTACCGACGCCAACATGATCCTCTCCACCTACCCGAAGCATGTCCTCCAGGAGGAGGGCGCGGTCGACGAGGACGGCAACATCGTGCCCGGCGCCGAGACCTTCGTGTTCAAGGACTGCAAGCGCAACGGTGAGTGCGGGTACTACACCTACCTCCAGGGCACCTCGATGGCGGCACCGCACGCCTCCGGGGTCGTCGCGCTGATCGTGAGCCGCTACGGCAAGAAGCAGGGCCGTGACGGCTACGGCATGGCGCCGGACCTGGTCGAGCAGCAGCTCCTTCGGACGGCCGCCGAGCGGGCCTGCCCGGAGCCGCGGCTGTTCAGCTATGCCAATGAGGAGCGTCCGGCCGAGTTCGACGCCTATTGCGCCGGCTCGCGCAACTTCAACGGGTTCTACGGGCACGGCATCGTCGACGCGTACGCGGCGGTGACGGTCAAGCCGCGCCGATAGCACGCCTCTGATCAGGGGCACGGTGGCCGGGCTGGAGATCTCAGCCCGGCCACCTGCTGTCATCGGCGCCATCCCCGGTCGCGCAGCGCGGAGCTGACCTCCCGGACGATCCCCGGGAAGTCCTGGTGGAGACGGCGACTGGTGACGTGCAGGACCAGCCAGCCGGCACCGACGAGACGGTTCAGGCGTTGTCGGTCCCGATGCAACTGCTCGCGGTCCGAATGCCAGTGGCCGTCGTACTCGGCCGCCACCCGGAAAGCGGGCCAGGCGAGGTCGGGATGCAGTACCCGGCCGCCGGACACCTGCACCGGATGCTGAACCACCGGTCGAGGCAGACCGGCCAGCACCAGGCGGATGCGCAGCTGTGACTCGGCCGGCGACTGGGCCGCCGGCTCAGCCAGATCGAACAACCAGCGTGCCCGGCGTATCCCGGGACGGCCGTCGTGCAGGGCCGCGAACCTGGTGAGAGCTGCCCGTGTGGTGAGTCCCCGGCCGAGCAGGGTGTCGATGATGGCGATCGCGCGGGTCGGCTGGAGCCAGACGGCGCTCTCCCAGGCTGCCCGGGTCGGGTCGGTGCGGCGGAGCGTGCCCGTGCCGAGGCCCTGGAGCCAGGGTTCCTCAGACATCGTGTGGACTTGCAGGCCGGGTTGGCTGCGCAGCCCGGCTGGGGCCGGCACGAGCACGTGAACGTTGTCGGTGAAGCTCGCGGCGTGCTCGACGCCGTGCAGGTACGCCGCCGACGGGCCGGCGAACGCTGCCGTGACCGGCAGTTGCCACGCCACGGCGCGGCAGGCCAGCTCGTGATCGCGTTCAAGCCGAGCATCGGCGTAGATGTCCCGCCGCAGTCGCACCCAGACGGAACTGCGTAGCTGGTGCGCGGTGAGCAGGCCCTGGTCGACGGCGTCCGAGCCGCGGAACACCTGCCACGCCAGGGCTCCGGGTCGGTGTACTCGAACTGGCATGCAGAAGAGCCTGCGGGCCCTGGTGCCGCCACGGCAGCCCCTGTGGACAACCAAGGACGGCGCGCCGCCCGTCCCCTGTGGATAACTGCCCCGATCGTCGCCGAGTGTGCTATGAGGCCACGTTTGAACACACCCGGAGCCGGCTGTGTGGCGGGGTGGCTCCCTCTCGACTTGCGGCAAGTCGGGGTCTCAAGCCGGAGTTTGGCCGCGACTTGCGGCAAGTCGCGCCGGGCGGTGGGGGTCGTGCCGGGCCGGTGGGGGTCGCGGCGGGCGGTGCGGGTCGCGGCGGACGGTGGGGGCGTGCCGGGTGGGCGAAGGCAGTGGGTCAGGTCAGGGCGGTGGCGATGGCGGTGGCGGCGGCCAGCACCTGTGCGCCGACCGCCTCGGCGTCCAGTGGGGCCAGGGCCACCACCCCGACGCTCGCCTCCAGGCCGGGCACCCCGAGCACCGGGGCGGCCACCCCGTACGCGCCGGGTTGCAGCTCGCCGGCGGTGCTCACCGGGCCGACGTGGCCTGACCGGCCGGCCAGGATGGCCCGCCCGGCGGCACCGCGCTCCAACGGGTGCCGGGCCCCGGTCCGGTATGCGACGTGGAACGAGGTCCAACTCGGCTCGACCACCGCCAGGGCGACCCCCTCACCACCCTCCACCACGGTGAGGTGAGCGGTGGCTCCGGCCTGTTCGGCCAGCCGCCGCAGCGCGGGCAACGCACCCTCGGCGAGCAGCGGCTGGGCCCGCCGGGCCAGGTGCAGCACCCCGGCACCGAGGCGCAGCCGGCCGTCGGCGTCGCGGCGCAGCATGCCGTGCCCGGCGAGCGGCCCGACCAGCCGGTAGACGGCGGCCCGACCGATGCCCAACCGGCTCGCGGCCTCGGTGACGGTCAACCCGCCGGGAACCTCCGCCACCAGGTGCAGCAGCCGCAGCCCCCGGTCCAGGGTCTGGGACGCCGCGCCGCCCACCGCTGAACCGGCCGGCATCGATCCTCCGGGGACCGATCCGGCTGGCGCCGGGCCGTCCGGCACTGTCGGCCGTGGGGCCGGACCGGGTGTCGCGGAAGTGCTCACGACCAGCAGCGTACGGCCAGCGGGTCGGTCATCGGCAGGCGCCGAGCGGCCGGGCGCCACCAGGCTCCGGCCGAGCGGGCAACAGCGGACGGCTACCCTTGTACGGTGACGCTACGCCTGTATGACACCGCCGCCCGATCGGTGCGGGACTTCGTCCCGCGGGAAGCCGGCAAGGTGGGGGTCTACCTGTGTGGTCTCACGCTCCAGGCACCGCCGCACATCGGCCACCTTCGCTCCGGTGTCAACTACGACGTGTTGCGTCGCTGGCTGTCGGCGGCCGGTTTCCAGGTCACTTTCATCCGCAACGTGACCGACATCGACGACAAGATTCTGGTCAAGGCGCAGGAGCAGCAACGCCCCTTCTGGTCGATCGCGTACGCCAACGAGTTGAAGCTCGCCGAGGCGTACCGGGCGTTGAACGTGCTGCCACCCACCTACGAACCGCGCGCCACCGGTCACGTCCCGGAGATGCACGAGCTGATCGCGCGGTTGATCGAGCGTGGGCACGCCTACCCGGCCACCGACGGCTCCGGCGACGTGTACTTCGACGTGTGCTCGTGGCCGCCGTACGGGGCGTTGTCCAACCAGCAGCCCGACGACATGCAGTCCGCCGGTGACGCACCGGACCGGGGCAAGCGCGACCCGCGCGACTTCGCGCTCTGGAAGGGTGCCAAGCCGGACGAGCCGGCGGACGCCTACTGGCCGTCGCCGTGGGGGCGGGGCCGACCCGGCTGGCATATCGAGTGCTCGGCGATGTGCTGGCGCTACCTGGGCGCGGAGTTCGACATCCACGGCGGCGGGCTCGACCTGACCTTTCCGCACCACGAGAACGAGCTGGCCCAGTCCCAGGCCGCCGGCCTGCCCTTCGCCCGGTACTGGGTGCATCACGGCCTGCTCGGCATCGGTGGGACGAAGATGGGCAAGTCACTGGGCAACGCCCTCGATCTGGACTACGTCGCGTCCCTCGGGGTGCGGCCGGTCGAGCTGCGCTACTACTACGTGGCCGCCCACTACCGTTCGCGGATCGACTACTCCGAGGAGGCGTTGCGCGAGGCGGCCGTCGCGTACCGGCGGATCGAGGGCTTCGTGACGCGGGCCGTGGAACGGGTCGGCGCGGGTGGGCTCGGCGAGCTGCCGGCCGCGTTCGTCGCCGCGATGGATGACGACCTGAACACCTCGGCCGCACTGGCGGCGCTGCACGAGGTGCTGCGGGACGGCAACAACGCGCTGGCCGGCGGGGAGGATGTGACGGTCCGCACCACGCTCGCCAGCGTCCGCGCGATGCTGGATATCCTCGGGGTCGACCCTCTCGACCCGGCCTGGACCGGCGGAGCCCGGGCTGGCGACCTCCGTGGTGTGGTGGACTCCCTGATCGCCCTGGCACTGGAACAGCGCGCGCAGGCCCGGGTCCGCAAGGACTGGGCCGCCGCCGACGCGCTGCGGGATCAACTCAAGCGGGCCGGAGTGGTGGTCGAGGACACCCCACAGGGGCCGCGTTGGACTATTGGAGAGCAGGACTGATGGCCGGCAATTCGCAGCGCCGTGGTCGACGGGTGGCGTCCAAGGCCAGTGCCCCGAAGGGGTCTGGCGGAAAGAACCGGGACTCCCTCGCCGGGCGTGGCCGGACGTTGCCGGCCGACGAGCGGCCCTGGCACAAGGCGTACTCGGGCACCGAGAAGCTGCCGCAGCGCACCGCCTGGAAGCAGGAGAAGGAACGCCGGGCGGCGGCCGAGGAGGGGCGGGCCCCGAAGATCGGCCAACCCGGCAGCAAGGACACCACCTGGGGCCGGGGCGGCGGCCGGGGCGCGGCCACCGCCAAGCCGGCCCGGGGCAAGCAGCCCGCCGGGCGCAGCGGACCCCGGGTGGCGCCGGGTCGCAAGTCCAACCCGGCGAAGGACACCCCGGAACTGCTTGTCGGTCGCAACCCGGTGCTGGAGGCGCTGCGTACCCAGGTGCCGGCGACCGCGCTCTACACGGCGCAGGGCATCGACGTCGACGACCGGGTCAAGGAGATCATCCGTACCGCCGCCGACCGGGGCATCGCGATCCTTGACGTGAGCCGCGCCGAGCTGGACCGGATGACCGGGGGCGTGCTGCACCAGGGCGTCGGTCTCCAGGTGCCGCCGTTCGCGTACGAGCCGTTCGAGGATCTGGTCGCCGCCGCACTGGAACAGCCGGCACCGCTGCTGGTGGCGCTGGACGGGGTCACCGATCCGCGTAACCTCGGCGCGGTCATTCGCTCCGCCGCCGCGTTCGGCGCGCAGGGTGTCTTCGTACCGGAGCGGCGGGCTGCCGGGATCACCGCGACCGCCTGGCGGACCAGCGCGGGCGCGGCGGCCCGGGTGCCGGTGGCCCAGGTGACGAACCTCACCCGGTCGCTGAAGGCCTGCCAGGACGCCGGGTTCATGGTGGTCGGCCTGGACGCCGACGGGGAGACGGACCTGTACGACCTGGAGGCCGCCGTCGGCCCGCTGGTCGTGGTGGTCGGCTCGGAGGGGCGGGGGCTGTCCCGCCTGGTCGGGCAGACCTGCGACCTCACCGTCAGCATCCCAATGATCTCCGAGGTGGAGTCACTGAACGCCAGCGTCGCCGCCGCGGTCACGCTGGCCGAGGTGGCACGCCGCCGGGCCGTCGGGGGCTGAGAAACCGCCGAGCGTACGCGAAAGGGGCGGCCCGCCATCGGCGGACCGCCCCTTTTCGGTGCTACCTCAGATGCGCTGCCCGGTGGCGGAGTGGAAGACGTGGCTCTGGCCGGTACGCGGCTTCACGAAGATCGTGTCGCCGAGCCTCGGCATGGTCCGGCGGTCGGTGCGGACCACGAACCGCTCGGAGGCACCGTCGAGCGCGGCGTGGCCGTAGACGTTGGCGTCGGAGCCCAGGTCCTCGACCAGCTCGACCACGACCGGCATGCCACCCTCGGTCGGGCTGACGATGTCGCAGTCCTCCGGGCGGAAGCCCACGGTGACCTTGCCGTTGCCACCCTCGGCGCTTGCCGCCTCGACCTGCTCGCGGGTCAGCGGCACGGACATCTCGGCGAACGACGCACCCTGCTCGCTGAACGGCACGGTCTTGATGTTCATGGCGGGCGAGCCGATGAAGCCGGCGACGAAGACGTTGGCCGGGGTGTCGTAGAGCGTCCGCGGGGTGTCGACCTGCTGGAGCACGCCGTCGAGCATGACCGCGACCCGGTGACCCATGGTCATGGCCTCGACCTGGTCGTGGGTGACGTAGACGGTGGTGATGCCGAGATTGGCCTGCAGCGACGCGATCTGCGTACGGGTCTGCACCCGCAGCTTGGCGTCGAGGTTCGACAGCGGCTCGTCCATCAGGAAGACCTGCGGTTCCCGGACGATGGCCCGGCCCATCGCGACCCGCTGGCGCTGACCGCCGGAGAGCGCCTTGGGCTTGCGGCTGAGGTACTCCTCCAGCTGGAGCAGCGCCGCCGCCTCCTTGACCCGCCGGTCGATCTCGGACTTGGAGGTCTTGCGCAGCTTGAGCGCGAACGCCATGTTCTCGTACACCGTCATGTGCGGGTAGAGGGCGTAGTTCTGGAAGACCATCGCGATGTCGCGGGCCTTCGGCGGCAGGTGGGTGACGTCCCGGTCGTCGATGTAGATCGCGCCGTCGTCCACGTCCTCCAGGCCGGCGAGCATGCGCAGGCTGGTGGACTTACCACAACCGGAGGGGCCGACCAGGACGAGGAACTCGCCGTCGCCGATCTGAAGGTCGAGCTGGTTGACCGCGGGGCGTTCGGTGCCCGGGTAGATCCGGGACGCCTTCGCGTAGGTGACCGTAGCCATGAGGGGACGCTTCCTTTCACCGGCAGGAACGTGCCGGACGATCCGAGTGAAGGAGCGACCGGCACGGGTGCCCGTACCGGCGCCACGACCTGCGCGGGGCGAACCCATGTCGGCCGTGTCACTGCACGGTAAACGGCTTTCGCCGCAATGCCAAGGTCCACGGTCGAGCGGTACTTCCGAAGCATTCGCATTCCGGTCACTCGGGCACGGTCGGACACGAATCGACGTCCACGGGTCGGGATGTTGACGTTTCCCATGCTCGGGACCCCTGCCGAGCAGGAAAACCGGACGTCGGTCGCTATGCTGGCCACGACACAACGCCCCTGTAGCTCAGCTGGCCAGAGCACCCGCCTTGTAAGCGGGATGTCGCCGGTTCGATCCCGGCCGGGGGCTCCATCCGTATCACGCATGGCGCACCGAGCGGACACCTCGGCGTGGCCGGGTGTTCAGACGGGCCCGTTAGGCTCCGCCTCCACCCGTCATGCCGTCACCACGACCAGGGGCGCCCGCCACCGTGCACCATGCCAACCACTACTACGGGCACTCCCACGTGCTGGCCCGCTACTGCGGGCTCGACGACCGGGACCCGCCCCGCATCCACGGCTACCTCCAGCACGGCTGGAACATCGGCGACGGCATGGCGTACGACCACGAGTTCGTGCCGGGCGTACCTCTGTTCCTGTGGTCGGAGCGGACCCGGCGGCGGGCCTGGTCCCTCGGCCGCCGACAGACGTACGTGGTCGGTTCCCCGTGGGCGTACCTGCTGGCGATGGAACCGGACGGCCCGCAACGGCGGGAGGGCACCATCTGGTATCCCTTCCACGGCTGGGAGGGGCAGCGGATCGTCGGTGACCACGACCGGCTGATCGACGAGATCCGGGCCGTCGAACCGGGGCCGGTGACGGTCTGCCTCTACTGGCAGGAGTACCGGTCCACCCGGGTACGCCAGCACTACGAGCGGGCCGGCTTCCGGGTGATCTGCCACGGCTACCGGGGCGGCCGGTGGCGTGACCTCGACCCGGGCTTCCTGCACCGGCAGCTGGCCGAGCTGCGCCGGCATCGCCGGGTCGCCTCGAACCGGCTGTGCAGCGCGGTCTTCTACGGCATCCTGGCCGGTTGCGAACCGGCCGTCTACGGCGATCCGATGCAGCTGGCCGGTGAGGCGCCGATCTGGGGCGGTCAGCCACGGATCCGCCGCCAGTGGGCGGACCTGCACGGCCCGCAGGTCGACCCGGACAGCGCCCGTGTCCTGGCCGTCGCCGAGTTGGGTGCCGACCGGCTGCTGCCCCCGGCCGAGCTGCGCCGGCTGTTCCGCTGGCCCGAGCCCGCCGATCGGCACCAGGTCCCCATGGTCCGTGACGCCGAGCGCAGCGAGGTGGCGCGATGAGCGAGGTGCACCTGCTCGGCGGCGAGATGCTCGGCTGGTCGGATCTCGACGGCACGCACGGTCCCGGCCCGGTACGCGGTCCGGGGCTGGCGGCCCTGTTGTCCGTCGCGTCCGGCCGCACGCTTGTGGTGGGGCCACACGATCCCCAACTGCTCGACGCGCTGCCCTCGGCCGACCTGACCGTGCTGGTACGCGGACTGCCCGACGCCGAGGCGCTGGCGGCCCGCTATGCCGGATCGACCGGGGTGCGGGTGTGCTGCGGTAGCCCGGAGAAGCTCGCCGGCACCACCCCGTACGACAGCGTGGTCGCCCTGGACGGGCTGGACCGCCTCGACTCGGTCGAGGGGACACAGCTGTCCTGGGGTGCGGTGTTCGACCTGTTGGTGTCGGTGCTGCGGCCCGGTGGCCGGCTGCTGCTCGGGGCCGAGAACCCGCTCGGACTGCACCGGTTGCTGGCGTCGCCGTCACCGAGCACCGACTCCGACTGGGCCGCACTCGCCGAGTACGACGACACCCGTCCGGCCGGCCCCGCCCGGCTGCGGGCCCGGTTGACGGCGTCGGGGCTGCGGATCGCGGACACCTGGGCGGTCTTTCCGTCCCCCGTCGCGCCGGCCGCTCTGATCGGCACGGAACTGCTGGCCGACCCGGACCTGACCGGATTCCTCCAGGCCGTCCTCAGCGACCAGGCCGTGTCCAGCCACGAGGCCGTGTCCAGCCACGAGGCCGTGTCCAGCGGCCAGGCCGTCCTCGGTGACGGCGGCGGAAGGACGCGTGACCCGGCCACCGGACGTGCCGGCACGGTGCCGGCCGCACCACCGCTGGCCGATCCCGCTCGGCTGGCCGGATCCGCCGTCCGGAACGGGATCGCCGTCGAACTCGCGCCGGCCTGGGTGCTGCTCGGCGAACGCCTGCCGGATCCGCCGACCTCGGCGGATCAGCCCGCGGCGCGTGCCCACCCTGAGGCTGAGCGGGCCGAGACGTCTCCGCCTGCGGCGCTGCTGGTGCAGGACGGTCGGCTCCGGCAGGTGCGCCGGGATCCGGCCGGCGGGTGGCGGTTCGCCGACGGCGAGACCGTCCCGTCGGGGCGTACCGTCGAGGATCTGATGGTGGCCGCGACGCTGCGGCGGGATCTGCCGGCGGTGCGGGCGCTGCTCACCGCCTGGCAGTCCGGTGCGGCGGCGGGGATCCCGGCGGACGCCGTGGTCGTCACCCCGGCCGGCACCTGGCACGGGCCGGCCGAAGCCACCGGGCCGATGTCGGTGCTGCGGCGGCTGGCGTCCCGGCTGGTCGACGCCGGGCTCGCCGACCTCTGGCCGGCCGGTGAGCTGACCGCCGTGCTGACCACGATGTCCGGTCGGGAGCCAGGGGCGTCGGTCGACCAGGTGGTGGGTGCGGCTGCCGGCGGCTGGCGGGAACTGTTGACGGACCGGGACCGGCTGGCCCGCGAGCTGTCCGAGGCGCGCGCGCTCCAGGACTGGTACGAACGGACGTTGACCGAGCGGGAGGACGAGGTGAAACGGCTGCGCCGGATCGTCTCGCTGCTGCACGGCACCCCCACCGCACGAGCCGGTCGTCTCCTGCTGGCCGGCGCCCGCACCGCCCGCCGCACCGCCCGTTCCGCCGTCCGCCGCATCCGCCCCACCGACTGACGGTCCTGACCGTTGCGTGCGGGGTCAGGGCGGGGGGAGGAGAGAGTCGTAGAGGGATTCGAGGCGGCGGGTCTGCTGGTGCAGGTCGAAGTCGGTTTCGGCGCGTTGGCGGGCGGCCTTGCCGAGCTGGTCGCGCAGCGGAGCGTCGGTGAGCAGGCGGCGGAGGTTGGTGGCAAGGGCCGGCCGGTCGCCTTCCGCGCAGAGCAGGCCGTTGGACTCGTGGGTGACCGCCTCCGGGATACCACTGTGGTAGGTCGCGACGACCGGCACGCCGAGGCTGAACGCCTCCAGGATGGTGGTGGGCAGCCCCTCGGTGTCGCCGTCCGACGCGGTGCGCGACGGCGCCGCGAGCAGCCGGGAGTCGGCGATGTGCCGCATCACCTCGGGTGGCGGCAGCGCGCCGGGAAACGTGGCGTCCACGCCCAACTGTGCGGCGCGCACGCGTACCCGCTCGTGCAGCGGCCCGGCGCCGACCAGCAGCGCGCGGGGGCGCAGTTCGGAGAGCATGCCCAGCGCCTCGACGAGATCCTCGACCCCCTTCTTCTCGACGAACCGGCCGACGAACACGACGTCCCACCGCTTCGGCCCGGCCGCCGGCTCCGGCGGCACCGGCACTCCGGTGTGGTGGACGCGGATCTTCTCCGGGTCCGCGCCCAGGGCCACCGCCCGGTCCCGGATCGCACCGGAGACGGCCAGGACCAGCGCGGCCCGACCGAACACGGTCCGCAGGTTCCGCCGGTGCCGGGCGCCACGCGGGCCGGGTGCCGCCGCCTGCCGGGTGACGTCGAGACCGTGCAGGGTGACGACAAGCGGGATGCCCAGCTGTTCGGCGGTACGGCTGACCAACCAGCCGTCGCCGCCGAAGTGCGCGTGCACCACCCCGGGGCGTAGCCGGGCCAGCAGCCGACGCAGCCGGGGTGAGCCGCCGGTCAGCCGTAACCGCAGCCACTCGCGGCGGCCACGCGGCGTGTCCGGGCACAGCACCACGTCGTCGTTCCGGGACAGCGGTGAGTCCACCCGGACGGCACCCAGGTAGACCGGACGCCAGGTGGGCAGCGCGTCGGCCTGGTTGCGGACGAACGTCTCCGAGCCGGGTAGCAGGCAGCTGCGCCAGATCACGGCGACCCTATCGCCGGACATCGGCCTCGATCCCCGCCGTCCCGGCGGTGCCGGTCGTCCCGGTCGACGTCGCCGAGCCGGCGATCCCCGCCGCGTCGGTCGCCGTGTCACCTGGCGCTCGACGGCCGGTCTCGGCACCGGGCTCCGGGCTCGCGGGCTGCTCAGGCGAGGCCGGACCACCGCGCCGGCCGAGGATCCGGTCGCGTACCCGGTGCCGCAGCTGCGGCGGAAGCAGCCAGATCTGCAGGAACGTCAGGTAGTCGACCAGACTCGGCCGCCCGTGCCGGCGCGCCTCGGCGAGCAGCAGCCGGAAGACCTTGAAGCTGCGGGTGGGTGCGGCCATCGAGCTGATGATGCTCATCGTGATCGCAGCGTACGCCCGTGGAGTGATAAGTGGCCGGATCCCGCGCAGCCACTCCAGCTGGGCCTCCCACGGCGAGCTGAGGCTGATCCGTGGCCGGTCCTCATCCTGGTGCCAGAGCACCAGCGGCTCGGCGGCGATGAGCAGGTCGACGTCCGGGTGGCTGATCGCGCGTACGGTCCAGTCCAGTTCCTGCTGCCGGCGCAGACCGACGGTGAACGGCACCCGGCGCAGCAGCTCGGTCGGCGCCATGATGGTCGACGTCTGGATGAACCCGTCGCCGTGGAACAGTCCGCGTCGCAGGGTCAGGTACTCGCAGATCGGCTCGCCCGGCTCCGGCAGCCGTCGAGGCATCACGAACTGGGCCCGGGGCGTTTTGTTGATCAGCCGGCTGGCGATGATCGGGCTGCCGACCGTGGCGGCGCGGGCCAGCTCCAGCTGCGCGGCGAGCTTGGTGGGCAGCCACTCGTCGTCGTCGTCGAGCAGGGCGGTCCAGGGGGCACGCGCCTCGCGTACGCCGGTGTTGCGGGCGTTGGGTGCGCCGCCCTTGCCGGGCAGCTCGACCACCCGCAGCCGGGGGTCGCCGATCTCGGCGAGGGCCTTGCCGGTGTCCTCGTCCGGACCGTCGACCACGACGATCACCTCGATGTCGGTGACGGTCTGCGCGAGCGCGCTGCGCACCGCGCGGCTCACCAACGCCGGGCGGGCGAAGGTGGGGACGACCACGCTGACCTCGGGTGTGGATGGCATGACCACCTGCTCACTCGTGCTGGATACGACGTGCGCGCACGGTGACGTTAGGGGGCGTGGGCGGCCCCGAGGTGAATGCCGGGCTGCGCTCAGACGTACAGCGGTGGTCGTCGACCGGACCGGCCCACCCGGCCCGGCGCGGGTCGGACGTCGCTAAGGTCGCCGCAGGTGACGTACGGCGTGGTGCGGCGAGGGGACGGTGGGTGGTGGCGGACGCGGACCTGGAGGTCGAGGTCGCGGGTGCGGTGGCCACGGTGGTGATCCGCAATCCGGGCCGGCGTAACGCGATGACCCCGGCCATGTGGCGGCGGTTGCCGCTGCTGCTCGACGGACTGGAGACCGACCCGGCGGTACGCGTCGTGGTGCTCACCGGCGCCGACGGCACCTTCTGCGCCGGTGCCGATCTGGGCGACCTGGACGAGCTGCTGTCCGCCGGTGACGGCAGCATCGCGGTCGCGGCCGAGGAACGGCTGGCCACCTTCGCCAAGCCGACGGTGGCCGCCGTCCAGGGGGCCTGCGTCGGTGGCGGCTGCCAGTTGGCGGTCGCCTGTGACCTGCGGATAGCCGCGGCCGATGCACGTTTCGGCGTACCGCCGGCCCGGCTGGGGCTGGTCTACCCGGCGCCCACCACCAACCGGCTGACCCGGCTGGTCGGCCCGGCGGCGGCGAAGTACCTGCTGTTCACCGGCGAGTTGGTGGCGGCCGACCGGGCGCTGCGGATCGGGCTGGTCGACGAGGTGCTGCCCGGTGCCGACCTGGCCGCCCGGGTCGACAGCCTCACCGCCGTCATCGCCGAGCGTTCGCAACTCAGCGTCGCCGCCGCCAAGGAGATCGTCGACGGACGGGCGGACGAGGACCGGATGACCTGGTGGCACGGGCAGGTGCGGACCAGTGGCGAGGCCCGGGAGGGCGTGGCGGCCTTCCGCGAGCGCCGTGCACCGCAATTCGGTTGGACACCGCCCGTCGCACCCTGAGCCGTCGACCGGAGTCAGCCCCGGATCGGCCAGCGACACTCGGGCCAGCGGGGAGAGACCGGCGGGCGCGGCGGCAATGTGCAACGCCGCCCCCTGTGCCCGCCGGCCGGCCTGGAACTGGCGGTATCCCCCCGCAACGGCGGTTGACCTAGCGCGATCACGGTAGGTGCGGCCGAGGTGAGGCGGCAACGCATTTCGATGACCGGGGCGGCGGTGAGCGCCGTCCCGGGAGGTCAGCGTCGGGCGAGCAGACCACGCGGCCGGATCGAGTGGATCGGCTCGGCGGCGCCGCCCTCGGCGCGCAGGATGTGGTTCGCCGCGAGGATGCCGGTGGCCGCCGCCCGTTCCATCAGGGCGCTGGGAAAGTCGGTGCTGATGCCGTCGCCGGCCAGATAGAGACCGGCGGCGTCGGTGCGGACACCCGGACGCCAGGCGTGGCTACCCGGCGTGAAGGCGGGTGCCTTGGCCTCGACCCGGGCCCGTAGTTCCCGTACCCGCAGCCGTGCCGTCTCCGGCCAGAGCACGGCCAGTTCGGCACGCATCCGTTCGGCCAGCTCGGTGGCGGGCACGTCCGGTTCGCAGGCGTACGCGTGCAACTCGATCACCGAGCCCCCGGTCCGCTCGGCCCAGTCGCGGGACTCGCGCTCCAGCCGGTGGTAGAGCGTCACCGAGTCCAGCGTGGCCTGTCGGGACACCCCGCTGAAGATCGCCCGTCCGGGGTCGACGTCCCCGTCGCACCAGTACCGGGCGACCGCGTACGGTGGGCCGGGCCGACCGTACGCGGGCATCGCCGCCACGAGTGCCGGGGCCTGCTCGACAAGCGACGGTGAGCCCGTGACCAGGGCGGCGAGTGCGGGCGGGTCGACGGCGAGCACCACGTGTCCGACCCGGTACGTGCCGTGCGTGCTGTCCACCCGCCAGCCGTCGGGCTCGCGGTGCAGACCGGTGACCGGCTCACCGGTGTGGATCCGGCCGCCGTGTCGTTCGACGTGCCGGGTCAACGGCTTCCAGATCGACGTGGCGTAGTCCTCGTCGGGGCAGTCGAAGGCCAGCCCTTCCGGGTTGCCGAGCAGGTAGAAGTGGAACTGCGCGATCATCTCGGCGGCCGACATCTCCGCCTCGTGATTGAAGAACGAGTGGGAGAAGACCTCGAACAGCATCGCCCGGGCCCGGTCGGGCAGCCGCAACGAGTCGAGCAGCTCGTCGGCCGTGGTGTGGTCGAACCCGGCGTAGGTCCGTGCCGGGTCGTACGTCAGCAGGGGCAGGGCCGCGTCCCGATCCATCCCGCGCAGGTCCCGCAGGCGCAGGCTGGGGCTGCGGGCGAGCAGCGTGAGCAGGTTCGCCGGTGGCGCGGGTGGCAGCCGCCCGAACTCCTCGGTCGGCCACTCGGCGCTGAGCACCGGATAGCCGGGGACGGCCCGCAGGAAACGCAGGCTCGGGTCGATGCGGCGCAGGATGTTGCGCCAGTTGTAGTACTGCCGGAAGAAGGCGTGGAAGCCGTGTTCGTTGACCTGGCCGGTCCCGTCGGCGAGGGTTTCCGGCCAGGCACCGAGCCGGCCGCCCAGGGTGGGTGCGGCCTCCAGCACGGTCACCTCGATGCCGCGTTCGGCGAGCACCACCGCCGCGGACATCCCGGCGATGCCGCCGCCGACGACCACCGCGGTGACCGGATGCGGCACCCGGGGGACGCCACCTCCGCCGGGGTCGACCCGGTGCCGGCGTACCCCGATGAACCGCCCGATCAGCTGCGACAGTGCCATGGGACCTCCCCGGCCAGTGTGCTCCGCCGGTCAGGGCAGGCAGCGGCGGGGGCGGTCGGAGGCCGGCCAGACGTAGTCCAGGTCGTCGGGAACGTCGTCGCCGAAGAGGGGACGGTAGTGCGCCGGATCCTTGCGCAGCAGCGACGATCGGTGGCTCAGGTGCACCTCGGTCCGGCCGAGCCACGGCGGCAGTTCGCCGGCGACGGCGAGTTCCTGCTGGGTGCGGACCTGATCGACGCCGCAGGCCGCGGCCAGGTCGACGGTCAACGTGGTGGCGCAGGTGTCGGCCCGGCCCGCCGCGCACCAGACCGCGCAGATGTCCAGCCCGTACCGGGTCAGCGCCTCCTCGTACCCGGCCCACATCTTCACCGCCGGGTGGTTGCGCCAGCCGTACGTCGGCCAGGTCAGCCCGCGTAGCACCTGGATCGCCTCCACCCGCTGCTTGCCGAGCCGTCGTTGGTCCAGCGCCCGGGCGCTGGCCAGAAAGTCCGGGTACGGCAGGAAGGTCTGCATGCCGCTGCCCTACCCGTCGCCGGGCCGGACATGCCGTGTCGCGGCTGCCACGATCATGACGGGCTGCGCGGGCTGCGACCGGCTGACTACCATGCGGGTCATGGCGGAGCCGCTGCTCGATCGGGCCCTGCGGGCCAGCCGCCGGTTGCGGGTCAACGGGGAGTCCCGGGCGCACTACGTGATCTGCGGGCAGGATCCGCTGGCCTACTGGGTGGTGCGGACGATGCTGGCCGGCGAGACACAGGCCGGCCGGGTACGGATCACCCTGATCGTGCCGGAGCGACGGCGTTCACCCGGGCCGGACGGCCGGGACCTGCCGGGCATCGAGGTGATCCGGGCGGACCGGCTGGACGAGGCCACCTTCCGCCGGGCGGGGCTGGTCGACGCCGCGGGCCTGGCCCTGCTGCACCAGGACGACGTGGGCAACATGCACGCCGCGCTCTGCGCACAGGAGGTGGAGCCCCGGCTGCGCCTGGTGGTGCGGATGTTCAACACCGGCCTGGCCAACGGTGTCCGGCAGATCTTCCCCGACTCGGCGGTGCTCTCGGACGCCTCGATGGCCGCGCCGGCCTTCGTGGCCGCCGCGCTCGGCGAGGTCGCGCCGACGCACTTCCGGCACGGCGGACGCACCCTCTACGTGGCCCGCCGCGACGACGTACGCCCCAGCGAGATCGTCTGCGGGGTGGCCGACACCGGCGACGCCCAGCAGGATCTGGTGCTGCCGGCCGACGACCGGGACGCCGACGTGGTGCTCGCCGAGGCGGTAGGCCGGCCGGCCGGCACCGAGCTGGCCGCGCGGCGGCTGGTCCGGGCGCGGCGGCGGCGTCGGCCGGTGGCGGTGCTGCTCCGCGCGGTCCGCAGCTTCGCCACCCGGAAGATCGGGATCGCGGTGCTCCTGCTGCTCGCGATGGTGGCCGCGCTCGGCGGGCTGTACGCGAACGCGGCGCACGTCGGCTGGGGCGACGCGCTCTACCTGACGCTCGTCACCACCCTCACCGGGCAGGATCCGGACACCGCCAAGTCGGCCGCCGAGCAGGTCATGCAGGTGGTGCTCAACCTCGCCGGGCTGGCGCTGATCCCGCTGATCACGGCGGTGGTGGTCGACGGGGTGGTAAACGCCCGGCTGGCCCTGCACACCGGGCGGATCCTGCCCGAGCGCTCCGGGCACGTCGTGGTGGTCGGGCTCGGCAACATCGGCACCCGGGTGATGGCCCAGCTCAACGACTTCGGCGTCGAGGTGGTGGCGATCGACAAGAGCGCGGACGCGCGCGGTGCCGGGCTGGCCCGACGGCTCGGCGTACCGCTCGTGGTGGGCGACGCGGCGCAGGAGGAGACGCTGCGGGCCGCCTCGGTGGCGACCTGCCAGGCGTTGGTGGTGGTCTCCACCGACGACGGGGCCAACCTCCGCGCCGCGCTCAACGCGCGCGCCCTCGACGACCAGCTCCGGGTGGTGCTGCGGCTCTTCGACGGCGACTTCGCCGAGCGGGTGCAGCGGGCGTTCGGCATCGGCACCTCGCGCAGCGTCTCCTACCTGGCGGCGCCGTCGTTCGCCGCCGCCCTGCTGGACCGGGCGGTGATCGCCACCATCCCGGTGGGCCGGCACGCGCTGCTGGTCACGGAGGTTCCGGTGGCGGCCGGCTCGGACCTCGACGGTCGTCCGCTCGCCACCGTCGGCCGGGCCGGCAGCGTCCGCCTGCTCGCCCACGCCCGGGCCGGGCAGCGCCTCGACTGGTCGCCGGACCCACGAATGGTGATCGTGGCGGGCGACCGGCTGACCGTGGTGGCCCGCCGGGCCGGCCTGAACGCCCTGCTGCGCGAGGTCGCACCACCGGAGCCGACACCGCCCTCCGGCGCGCCGGTGCCACGCGAAGCGACGGAGTGACCCGGTCAGCGGCGGGCTGACCGGAGGGCGTACCAGGCGGCGCCGAGGGCGAGCACGCCGAAGCCGGCGAGCACGCTGGCCAGCGGCAGGTTGACCGCGAGCAGCACGCAGCCGACCAGCCCCGCCACGGCGAGTGTCTGCACCGGCAGCTTCCGCTCCGGTTCCCGGCCCAGGGTCAAGGCGGCAGCGTTGGTGATGGCGTAGTAGACCAGCACGGTGCAGGCGGAGAAGCCGATCGCCCCGCGCACGTCGCCGAGCACCACGACCAGGATCACCACGGCGGCCACCGCCAGCTCGGCCCGGTGCGGCACCCGGTGTCGGGGGTGCACCGCGGCCAGCCCGGCGGGCAGGTCCCGGTGGCGGGCCATCGCCAGCGTGGTGCGGCCCACCCCGGCCAGCAGGGAGAGCAGCACCCCGGTCACCGCGATCGTCGCGCCGGCCCGGACCACCCACTCCAGGCCGGGCAGCCCGGCCGCGCCCACCACGTCGGCCAGGGGCGCGGCGGAGGCGGCCAGCCGGTCCGCGCCGAGCACGCCGACGGCGACCACCCCCAGGACCAGGTAGATCACCAGCACCAGGCCGAGCGCCAGCGGCACCGCTCGGGGAATGGTGCGCTGCGGATCGCGTACCTCCTCACCAAGAGTGGCGATCCGGGCGTATCCGGCGAAGGCGAAGAAGAGCAGCCCGGCGGCGGTGAGCACGCCCCGGGCGGTGCCGCCGGGCTGGTCGATCCGGTCGAACGAGACGCTCGTCGCGCCGGCCGCCGCGACGAGCGCGAGCACGGCGAGCACCAGGAGCACCAGGATCCGGGTGGCGGTGGCGGTCTTGCCGATGCCGCGCAGGTTCACCGCCGTGACCGCGACCACCGCCAGCACCGCGACGAGCCGGGCCTGCCCCGGCCAGAGGTACGCGCCGATGGTCAGCGCCATCGCCGCACAACTGGCCGTCTTGCCGATCACGAAACCCCAGCCCGCGAGGAACCCGGCGAACGGGTTCAGCCGCTCCCGACCGTAGACGTAGGTGCCGCCGGACTCGGGGTAACGAGCGGCCAGCCGGGCGGAACTTGTCGCGTTGCAGAACGCGATGAACCCGGCCAGGGCAAGGGCGACGAGCAGGCCGGTGCCGCCGGCCGCCGCGGCGGCGGGTGCGAAGACCACGAAGATGCCCGCGCCGAGCATCGACCCGAGCCCGATGACGACGGCGTCCGGTACGCCCAGCCGGCGTGCGAGTCGGTCCACGGCGGCAGCCTAGTGGCGCCGGATGAACGGCCGGTCCCACTGCCGAAGGCGACCTGGTAGCGGCAGGTCGTCCCAGGGCACCCGGTGCAGCAGCCGATCCAGCAGCAACCCCAGCAGCAGGGCGGCCAGCCCGTCGGTGAGCCAGTGGAAGTTGAGGTAGGTGGTGGTGATCAGCAGGATCCCCGGCGGCGCGTACCGCACCAGCCGGTACGGGCCGGCCGGCAGCCGACCGACGGTCAGCGACATCAGCAGCAGGGCGATCACGCCGTACCAGACGATCGCGTTGGCCACGTGCCCCGACGGGTACGACATCGAGTAGGCGCCGACCGGCAGGTGGTTGAAGACCTGTACGGCCTCCTCGGGAGCCAGGAACGGTTCCTTGACCGAGGCGGTGGGTGCCGCCCGGTCGGTCCAGAGCTTGAGCGGACCGATGGTCACCATGGTGACCAGGAGGGCACCCGCGACCAGCAGGAACGGCCGGATCGTCCGGCGACGCCAGGCCACCGCGACCGCCAGCGCCCCGGAGAGCGGCAGCAGCAGACCGCCGCCCTGACCGAGCAGGTTGAACGCCCGGGCGGTCCAGTACAGCGGGGCCGGGTCGTGGGTGAAGGCCCACTCGCTGACGGCGAGGTCGAGATCGAGCAGGTGACCGGCGGCGAGCGTGGCGGTCAGCGCCACGAACCCGGCCAGCAGCAGCGCGTCGAACCACCAGCCGGCCGGGCGTACCGGTGCCGGGCGGATGCTCCGCCGTACCGATGTCGTCTCCCGCACCCCGATCACGCTACCGGCCGGCGGGTGGCGTTCGGTGGCCGGCGACTGTGGGCCGAGCCACGTAGGGAGGCGTTCCGGCGGCGGAAACGTCAAACTTGACGCCGTGCGGATCACCTCGGCTCTCGTCGACCCGGCGTTGCTCGACCTTCCCTGGTCGACCCCGCTGGAGCAGTGGCCGGCCGAGCACCTGGTCGCGCTGCCGCAGGGCATTTCCCGGCACGTGGTGCGGTTCGTGCAGTTGGGTGGGCACGTCTACGCGGTCAAGGAGACCGGCGAGCGGGTGGCCGAGCGGGAGTACGACCTGCTGCGTGCCCTGGAACGGATCGACTTTCCGTCGGTGAAGGCGGTGGCGATCGTCGCCGACCGGGAGTCCGACGCGGGCGAGCCGCTGGACCCGGTACTGATCACCCGTCATCTCCAGTTCTCCCTGCCGTACCGGGCGCTGTTCTCCCACACGCTGCGGCCACCGACGATGGGGCGGCTGCTCGACGCGCTCGCCGCGCTGCTGGTCCGGATGCATCTGACCGGCTTCTTCTGGGGCGACTGCTCGCTGTCGAACACGCTGTTCCGGCGGGACGCGGGTGCCTTCGCCGCGTACCTGGTCGACGCCGAGACCGGTGCGCTGCGCAGCGTGCTCTCCAACGGTCAGCGTGGCGAGGACCTGGAGATCGCCCGGGTCAACATCTTCGGCGAGGCGCTCGACCTTCAGGCGGCCGGCCTGCTGCACGACTCGATCGACCCGGAGGTGGTCTGCGAGGAGGTGGTGCAGCGCTACGAGCGGCTCTGGCACGAGATCACCTACGAGCAGCAGGTCGAGCGCGCGGCCCGGCACGACATCGAGGGGCGCATCCGCCGGCTCAACGAGCTGGGTTTCGACGTGGCGGAGGTGGCCATGTCGAGCATCGACAACGGCCGGTACTTGATCCGGCCGAAGGTCGTCGACGCCGGGTACCACCACCGTCGGCTGCTCCGCCTCACCGGGCTGGACGCCGAGGAGAACCAGGCGCGCAAGCTGCTCAACGACCTCGACGCGTACCGGGCGGAGAGCGACCTGACCGACGAGCAGCAGGCCGCGCACCGCTGGCTGACCGAGGTGTTCGAGCCGGTGGTCCGGGCGGTGCCGGCACACCTGCGGCGCAAGCTGGAGCCGCAGGAGCTGTTCGCCCAGATCATCGAGCACAAGTGGCTGCTCTCCGAGCAGGCCGGCCGGGACGTGGGGATGCGTCACGCGGTGCACTCGTTCCTGTCGGACGTGCTGGTGCACCGCCCCGACGAACAGGCCGTTCTCGGCGTGGAGATCTCCGCGGAATGACCCGGCGGCTGCCGGGTCATTCCACCCAGGCGCCGGCCCGCATCACCCGGACGATCTGCAGGTCGTCGTCGAGCACCACCAGGTCGGCGCGGAGCCCGGCCTGGAGGGTGCCCACCTGGTCGCCGAGGCCGAGGGCGAGGGCCGGCGTGGTGGACGCCATGCGTACCGCGTCGGGAACCGGGGCCCCGGCGGCGACCGCGCGGCGCAGCGCCGTGTCCATGGTCAGCGTGCTTCCGGCGATCGCCCCGTCGCGGGCGAGCCGGGCCACCCCGTCGCTCACGGTCACCGCCTGGCCGCCCAGCTCGTACTCGCCGTCCGGCATTCCGGCGGCGGCCATCGCGTCGGTGACCAGCGCGCACCGCTCCGGTCCGGCATTCGAGGTGGCGAAGGTGAGCGTGCCCTCGTGCAGGTGCACCCCGTCGGCGATCAGCTCGCAGATCACGTTCGGCGCGGTCAGCAGCGCCACCACGGGGCCGGGCTCGCGGTGGTGCACCGGGCGCATCCCGTTGAACAGGTGGGTGCCGACGGTCGCGCCCGCCGCCACGGCAGCGCGGGTCTGCTCGTACGTGCCGTCGGTGTGCCCGACGGCGGCGACCACCCCATGCCGGGTGAGCAGTTCCACGGCCTCCAGCGCGCCCGCCCGCTCGGGGGCGAGGGTGACCATCCGGACCGCGCCGTCACCGATCTTGATGAGCTCGGTCAGCTCGTCGGTGGCGGGATCCCGCAGGAATTCCGGGTTCTGCGCGCCGCACCGGGCGGCGGAGAGGTACGGCCCCTCGAAGTGGATGCCGGCCAGCACGCCCTCGCGGACCAGCGGCGCGAAGGCGGCGGTGGCCGAGCGCATCAGCTCGAACGGGGAGCTGACGAGGCTGGCCACCAGACTGGTGGTGCCGTGTCCCAGGTGGAACGCGGCTGCGGCCCGGGCCTGATCGGCGTCGCCGGTGGTGAAGGTGTGCCCGCCACCGCCATGGCTGTGGATGTCCACGAAGCCGGGGACGATCCAGTGCCCGTCGCGCACCGACGGGTACTCCGCGACCGCGCTGATCCGGTCGCCCCTGACCTCGACACAACCCTGCGAGATGACCCCGCCGGGGGTCACCACCTTGCCGTTCACCCGTGTGGTCATGGCGTCTCCAACTGGTCGAGGGCGAGCAGGGCGGCACCGAGGCAGCCCGCCTCGTCGCCGAGGACGGCCGGGACCAGGCGCGGCTCCCGGTGAAAGGTCAGCCGGTTCCGCAGTGCGGCGCGCAGCGGGTCGAACAGCCCGGCGCCGGCCTGGGCGAGGCCGCCGCCCAGGACGATGGTCGCCACGTCGAACAGGGCCTGGGCGGTGGCGAGGCCGTCGGCCAGTGCCTCGACCGCCTCCCGCCAGACGCGGGTGGCCACTTCCTCACCGGCCGCCGCCCGGGCGGCCACCTCGGCGGTGGTCACCATGGTCTGTTCCCGGCCCGGTCCGGCGGCGGACCCGTCGTCCGACGCGCCAGCGGTGCTTCGGGTCGTGGCCGTGCTGGTGCTGGTGTCGGCAACCGTGCCGGTCGCGGTGAGCTCGGCGTAACGGCGGGCGACGGCCGAGGCGGAGGCGACGGCCTCCAGGCAGCCCGAGCGTCCGCAGCCGCAGATCGGCCCGACAGGACGAACCAGAATGTGGCCGAGTTCCCCGGCTGCGCCGTGTGCACCGGTGGCGGCGGAGCCGGCCACCACGTGCGCGGCGGCGATGCCGGTACCGATCGCGACGAAGAGCACGTGTCCGGCGTCCCGGCCGGCCCCCAACCGCGCCTCGGCGAGACCGCCGGCGCGCACGTCGTGGCCGAGCGCCGTGGGTAGGCGGAGCCGCGCGGACGCCAGGTCGCGCAGGGGCACCTCCCGGAAACCGACGTTCGCCGACCAGACCGCGACGCCGCGCGCCTCGTCGACGACGCCCGGCACCACGATGCCGAGTGCGGTCGGCGTGAGCCCGTCCGCCTGCGCCTTGCCGACGAGTCCCTCGGCCACCGTCAGGATCGTCTCGACCACGGCGTCGGGACCGCGGCCGGCGTCGGTGGGGTGCCGTTCGGCGTGCCGCACGACACCGTCCGCGCCGACCAGCGCGCACTTCATCCCGGTGCCACCCACGTCGAGCGCGACGGCAACCTCTTCGATCACGTGAGTACCACGGAACGGCTCAGGTGCCGGGGCGCGTCGGGGTCGAGGCCGCGGCTGGTGGCCAGCGCGACGGCGAAGCGCTGGGCCAGGATCAGGTCGGCCATCGGATCGACCGGAGTACGCCCGGCGGCCCACCTGCCGAGGACCGTTCGGTAACCGTGGGTGCGGCTGTCTGCGAACGAGGCACCGGTGGCGGCGACGTCCTCCGGCAGCCCGTCGGGCAACTCGCCGAAGGCCCAGACCAGCCGACCGGGGGCGGCCACCGAGATGTGACCGTGCCGGTAGTCCATCGCGGGGTACGCCTCGGCCCAGAAGGTGGCCGCCTCGCGGCATTTCAGCGCGGCCTCCTGGGCCAGTCCGATGGTCCAACCGCGACCGAGGAAGGTGACCTGTTCGATCAGGCTCGGATCGATCGGCAGCGGGGCCCGGATGGCGACCTCCGCGTCGGCGGCGAGGGCCGTCATGTTGTCGCCGAGGTGGGCGCGCAGCAGCGCCAGCGCGGTGGTGGCGAAGCGGGTCTGCACCACGGAGCGCTCGTCGGCGAACGGCATGGTGACGGCGGCGTCGGCGGTCTCCACCACCGGTGAGCCGGGGTCGCCGACCAGCACCGTGGTCGGGATCCGGCCGCGCAGCGCGGCGATCAGCTCCAGCACCTCGGTGGTGGTGCCGGAGCGGGTGATCGCCAACAGCCGGTCGTAGTGGCGGCCGGCGGGGAACTCGCTGGCCTGGAAGGCATCGGTCTCGCCCTGGCCGGCGGCCTCCCGGCGGGCCGCGTACGCCATGGCCATGAACCAGGACGTGCCGCAGCCGACGACGGCGACCCGCTCACCGGGGCGCGGGAGGCGGTCGAGCATCGCCGGGGCCAGTTCGCTCGCCTGGCGCCAGCAGTCCGGCTGGCTCGCGATCTCCGCGTGGACGTACGCCATCAGAACTCCTCGCAGGCCGGAGCCTTGCGCATTACGGCTCGCTAATCCCGTCTTTCGCGCGTCATTCTGCGTGAAACCCATCGGAAATGGCAACCGGAGACGCGATCGCGCAGAGCTGGTTTTTGCGTCTTCGTAGTTTCGAGCACTAGTGTGCACGCAACCAAGCACCGATCGTGCAGACACGGGAGGCCCGGGGTGGACCGCTACGCGAGATGGAACGCCCTGCTCGAAATGCTCACCGACTCGGGCCGGGTCACCGTGGAGGAGGCCGCCGAGCGGCTGGACGTCTCCCAGGCGACCATCCGCCGGGACTTCGACCAACTCGCGCAACAGCAGATGATCACGCGCACCCGGGGCGGGGCGGTCGCCAACGGCGTCTCGTACGACCTGCCGCTGCGCTACAAGACGGCCAAGCACTCGGCGGAGAAGCAGCGCATCGGCGCGGCGGCCGCGGCGCTGGTCTCCCCGGGCACGGTGGTCGGCCTCAACGGCGGCACCACGAGTACCGAGGTGGCCCGGGCGCTTGCGGTACGTCCGGATCTCAACACGAACGCCGACGGTGCCCAGCTGACCGTGGTCACCAACGCGCTGAACATCGCCAACGAGTTGCTCGTCCGGTCCCGGATGAAGGTCGTGGTGGCCGGCGGCGTGGTGCGGCCGAAGTCCTTCGAGCTGGTCGGCCCGCTCGGCGGGGCGCTGCTGCGCGAGGTCACGTTGGACGTGGCGCTGCTCGGGGTGGACGCCATCGATCCGCTCCTCGGTGCCGCCGCCCATCACGAGGGTGAGGCGGCGATGAACAACCTCATGGTGGCGCGGGCCAAGCGGGTGGTCATCATCGCGGACTCGTCCAAGCTCGGCGGTCACGCCTTCGCCCGGATCTGCCCGGTCGACCGGGTCGAGACGCTGGTCACCGACTCCGGAGCCGCGCCCGAGGTGGTCGACGCCTTCCGCGCGGCCGGGGTGCACGTCATCTGCGCCTGAGGTTTGTTGCGGCGTGGCGCTGCATACCGGGTATTGCCTACGCTTGCATACCGCGTATGGTGTCGTGGTCGCCCACACACCAACGGGGGAGGTGCAGCTTGCCAGCTGTCCTGGAAATCGAAGGTCTCCGAAAGACGTATCGAAGTCGACGCCGTGGCACCCGCAACGCCCTGGACGGCTTCGACATGCGGGTCGAGGCGGGCCAGGTACACGGCTTCCTCGGGCCCAACGGGTCGGGTAAGACCACCACGCTGCGTACGCTGCTCGGCCTGATCCGGCCGGACGGCGGCCGGATGGCGATCCTCGGGCACGAGGTGCCCGGGACGCTGGACCAGGTCGCACCGCAGGTCGGCGCGATCGTGGAGAGCCCGCAGTTCTTCCCGCACTTCACCGCGCGGGACACGCTGTCGCTGCTGGCCGGCGCCGGAGACCTGCCCCAGCAGCGGGTCGACGAGGTGCTCGAACTGGTCGGCCTGCGCGACCGGTCCGGTGAGCGGGTCAAGACGTACTCGCTCGGCATGAAGCAGCGGCTGGCGGTCGCCTCGGCACTGCTCAAGAACCCGCGACTGCTGATTCTGGACGAGCCGGCCAACGGCCTCGACCCGGGCGGCATCCGGGAGATGCGCACGCTCATGCGCAATCTCGCCGCTTCCGGGATGACGGTGGTGCTGTCCAGCCACATCCTCGGCGAGATCCAGCTGATCTGCGACTCGGTCACCATCATCTCGCTGGGCCGGCGGGTCGCGTTCGGCCCGGTCGACGAGGTGCTGGCCCAGCACTCGTCCGGCGCGGTCCGGGTGCGGCTGGAGGCGGTCACCGACCTGCCGGCCGCCGCCACCGCGCTGACCCGGGCGGGCGTACGCGTCACCACGAACGAAGACCACCTGATGCTCGCCGGGGTGGACAAGCCCGCCACGGTCACCCGACTCCTGGCCGAGCAGGGCCTCTACGTCAGCGAACTCGCGCCGATCGCGGTCGATCTGGAGAGCGTCTTCCTCGAACTGACCGCCACCGCGCCGGTACCCGGTCAGCACCGGCAGGTCGACCAGTCCGTACGAGTCGACGGGACGGCGCCGTCCGCGCCCGCCGGAGGAGGTTGGGGCGCGTGAGTCTCTTCCGTACCGAACTGCGCCGGCTGGCCAAGCGGCGCTTCGCCCGCTGGATGACCGCCGGTGGCCTGCTGGTGCTGGTCCTGGTGGCGGCCGGCATGTTCCTGAGCAACGAGAAGATCGGCCCGGAGCAGCGGGCGGCGGCTGAACGGGCCGCCGCGGCGGACCACCAGGAGGCGGTCCGGGCCAGCGAGCAGGATCGCGTCGCCTGTGAGCGGGCCAAGGCGGAGGGCACCGAGTTCTGGACCACCGACTGCGCGAGCATCAACCCGCCGCCGCGCGAGGCGTTCGAGGCGAGGTGGTACCTGCCCTCGACCTTCGACTTCCGGGAGACCTTCGGGGAGATGCTGATCCCGCTCGCCGCGATCCTGGGCATGGTCGGCTTCGTGGTCGGTGCCTCCTTCGTCGGCGCCGAGTGGAACACCGGCGGGATGATGAACCTGCTGCTCTGGCGGCCCAAGCGGCTGACCGTCCTGCTGACCAAGCTGGGTGCCCTGCTCACCGGACTGCTCGCGCTGGCGTTGCCCGCCACGGCGGCCTGGTTCGGCAGCATGTGGCTGATCGCCAATCTGCGTGGCACCACCGCGGGGATGACCTCCGGGACCTGGCAGTCGTTCCTGCTCACCGGCTTGCGCGGCATCGTGCTGGCGCTGGTGGCGGCGACGGTGGGCTTCGCTCTGGCATCGCTCGGCCGGCACACCGCGATGGCGCTCGGCGGTGCCATCGCGGTGATGGTGGTCGGTCAGGTCGGGCTCGGGATCCTGCTGGATGTCGCCGGGGTCCGCTTCGCCGAGGCGTGGCTGCTGCCCACCTACGCGTTGGCCTGGATGACCAAGACGATCACGCTCCAGGACTGGCGGTCGTGCAACGCGACGTACACCGGTCAGTGCGAGCCGGCCACCCTGGACATCACCTGGCAGCACTCGTCGGTGCTGTTCACCGTCGGGGTCGTGCTCTTCCTCGGCGCGGCGCTGTGGACGATGCGCCGACGCGACATCACCTGAGCCGGCGGTGGGCGCGACCGCCGTCGGTCGCGCCCACCGGCTGCGTGGTCGGATGCGCCGGGTGGTGGCCCTGGTTACGCTGGTGGGCCCGGTTGGCGTCGCCCGAGCCGGCCGCCCCCGCGTTGAGGAGCCACATGCAGCCCGCCGACGCCACCCCGGCAGCGCAGACCGGTCCGGACGCCGTCACAGTGCCGCCGCCGAGGTCCGCCCCCGAGGTCGAGACGGCCCCGACCCAGGATGAACCGCAGGCCGGGGTCGAGGCCGAGGAAACTGCCGCTCGGCCGGCCGAGGCGCTCGACGAGCGGGAGCGGGAGATGCTCGCCTTCGAGCGGCAGTGGTGGCGGCACGCCGGTGCCAAGGAGCAGGCCATCCGCGACCGGTTCGGGCTCTCGGCCACCCGCTACTACCATCTGCTGAACGCACTGCTCGACAAGCCGGCGGCCCTCGCTGCCGACCCGGTGCTGGTGGGTCGCCTGGTGCGGCTGCGCGCCTCCCGGGCCCGCACCCGCCGTCGCTGACGGGCGGGCCGACCACACCCTCAGCCGTGGATCGGCGACGAGCCCGCGTGTCGTGCCCGCAACGTCAAGGAGTGTCTTCCGGCGCCAGGTGGGTAGCCGGGGCGGGGGGAGGTGGCGATGACCGGCGGGGGGCCCAGACAACCGGCACGAACGGCGCACCCGGAGACCGGTGTGCCCGAGGCGGCTTCGAACGAGCGCCGCCGGGGTGCGGTGATCGGGACCGCACCCGACCTGCGGGTACGGTCCGCGTCCGCCCCGCCACCCGGTCGGACGGTCAACGAGGACCTGGTGTTCCGGTTCGGGCCGCTGGTCGGAGTGCTCGACGGCGCCACCGTACCGGAGGGCTTCGACACCGGCTGCGTGCACGGCCCGCAGTGGTATGTCCGGCACCTGGCCGCCCGGCTCGGCCTGGCGGAGGCCGCCCGCCCGGCCGCGACGCTGGTGAGCAACCTGGCCGCGGCTATCCTCGCGGTCCGCTCCGACCACGGCGAGCAGTGCGACCTCGATCACCCCGGCACCCCGTCGAGCACGGTGTGCCTGCTCCGCGACGGCGGCGACCAGGTCGACTACCTGGTGCTCTGTGACAGCCCGCTGGTGCTCGACACCGGTGGTCGCGTCGACGTGGTGGTCGACGACCGATTGGCCACCTCGGCGGCCGACCTGCGGGATACCGCCGACCTGCTGCCCGATTCGGCCGACCGGGCCACCCGGTTCCGGCGTGCCGTCACCGCGCAGCGGGAGCGGATGAACCGTACCCACGGTTACTGGGTCGCCGCCGCCGATCCGGACGCCGCCTACCACGCGGTGGTCGGCACGGTGCCCCGGCACGGACCTGCGGCGTTGCGTCGCGCCGTGCTGCTCACCGACGGCGCCTCCGCCGTCGTCGAGGAATTCGGGTTGCTCGACTGGTCCGGCCTGCTGGACGTGGTGGCTACGCAGGGCCCGGACGCGCTCATCGACCGGGTCCGCGCCGCCGAACGGGACCATCCCGACCGACGGCGTCGGCACAAGGCGGCCGACGACGCCTCCGCCGTGTACTGCGAGTTCGCCCGGCCGGACGATCGCGGAGCGTGACCCGGGAGCTGATTCGACCCGACCGGTCGGTCCGCTTCACCGGAGGGGCCGGTCGTCGCCAACCGGGTGGACGTGCGGCGCCGGGCGCGGAAGACTGCGGCACGTGACTGGTGCGGTCCGGTTGGAGCCGGTAAACGAGCGGAACCTCGAACCGTTGCTCTCGGTGGCGGTGGCCGAGGCGGAGCCGGCCGACGTCATGCCGCCGGTGGAGGCGCCGGCCGGCTGGTCGAACGCGCGGCGGGAGGCGTTCCGGGAGTTCCACCGGGCCAGCTTCGGTGGGCTGGGTGCGTCCACCCGTCGCGCGATGTACGCGATCGTGGCGGGCGGCGAGGTGGTCGGCATGATCCGGATGAGCCGACGGGACGAGCCCGGTGTCGCCGAGGTCGGCATGTGGCTCGGCCGGTCGGCCCGTGGTCAGGGGATCGGCGCGGCAGCGTTGCGGGAACTGTTGCACCTGGCGGCGGCGGCCGGCATGCGGACCGTGGTCGCGGACACCGCGCCGGAGAACCGCGGCGCGCTGTCCGTGCTGGAGAAGTGCGGCGCGAAGCTCCGCGAGGCCGACGACCGGGTGTACGCCGAGATCTCGCTGGACGACGCGACCGCCTGCTGACCGGGTGCGCTCAGCCGCGCTGTTCGGCGTACGCGGCGAGCCAGGCGACCTGAGCCGGGTCCAGGGACGGACGGACCCGCGACCGGGCCGCCGCGACGTGCTCCGCGGTGACCGTGGAGGCGGTCAGCGACTCGCGCATCGCGGCCAGCGCGGCCTCCCGGACCAGCGCCGCACAGTCGGCGGCCGAGAACCCGTCCAACTCAGTACCGACGGCGGGCAGGTCGACGCCCTCGGCGAGGGGCACGTTGCGTGCGGCGGCGCGCAGGATCTCCGTCCGGGCCTCGGCGTCCGGTGGCGGCACGTACACCAGCCGTTCCAGCCGACCCGGGCGCAGCAGCGCCGGGTCGACCAGGTCGGGACGGTTCGTCGCGCCGACCACCACGACGTTGCGCAGCGCCTCCACCCCGTCGAGTTCGGTGAGCAGCGCGGCCACCACCCGGTCGGCGGTCCCACCGTCGGTGGCCTGGCCGCGTATCGGGGCGAGGGCGTCCACCTCGTCGAGGAAGACGAGCGTCGGGGCGGCCTCCCGGGCCCGACGGAACAGCTCCCGTACCGCGCGTTCGCTCTCGCCGACCCACTTGGAGAGCAGTTCCGCGCCCTTGACCGACAGCACGTTCGCCCGGCCGGTCCCGGCCAACGCGGTCACCAGGTAGGTCTTGCCGCAGCCCGGCGGGCCGTAGAGCAGCACCCCGCGTGGTGGTTGCACGCCGAGCCGGGCGAAGGTGTCCGGGTAGGTCAACGGCCACAGCACCGACTCGGTAAGCGTCTGCTTGACCTCCACCAGGTCACCGACATCGTCCAGGGTGACCCGGGCCAGTTCGAGGGTGGCGGCGGCCATGGTGGTCGGCCGTATCACCTCCAGGGCGGCGGTGAAGTCCGCCATCAGCACCGTGGGAGTCTGCGCCGACTTCTGCCGCAGCGCCGCGCGCACCCCGGCCTCACGGACCAGCGCGGCCAGGTCGGCGGCGACGAAACCGGGGGTACGTGTGGCGACCTCGTCCAGCCGTACGTCGTCGGCGAGCGGCACCGGGCGGGTCAGCACGGTCAGCTGCTCCCGGCGCAGAGTGGCGTCGGGCAGCGGTACGTCGATCCGCATCGAGAGCAGGTCGGGTGAGCGGAGGGCCGGGTCGACCGCCTCCGGCCGGCTGGTCGTGCCGACCACTGCCGCGCCGGCCTGGACGAGCCGTGCCACGCACTGCCGGAACACCGTCGCCACCGGTCCGGCAGCCTCCGCCGGGGCCAGCGCCTCCACGTCGGTCACCAGCAGCACGGCCGGCCCGCCGGCCAGCGCCTGCGCCGTCAGCGCCCGCAGCCGGGCCGCTGCCGAGTCGTTGGTCAACGCCGCGACCTCCGGCGCCCAGAGCGGATGCATCCGGGCACCGACCTGGGCGGCCACCGCCCGGACCAGGGCCGCCTTGCCGGAGCCGGCCGGACCGCTCACCAGCACCCCCAGCGCCACGGTGGTGCCCAGCCGGCTGAGCACCTCCCGATGGTGGAAACCGAGGTCGAGCAGCTCGGTCAGTTCCTCGGCCTGGGCGCGCAGGCCGGGCAACTCGTCCACCGACGGCACGTCAAGACCGGTCGTGCTCCCGTCCCGGCCGTCGGCCACCGTCCCGGTGCCCGTCGGTCGGCCGCCGTTCGTCCCGGCGCCCCCTGTGCCGCCGTCGCCCGGCCCGTCTGCTCCGGTCGGACTGGGAGCAACCGAGCCGGCCCCGGCGCCACCGTGGGTCGTCGGGCCGTGCTCCCAGCCGACGAGGGTGTCCATGGTGACCAGCGCGCCCGGATCCGGTTCGGCGGCCAGTACCCGCAGCAGGGTGCTGGTCCACGCGTAGCCGACCCGGGTGGCGAGGCTACGCCGGGCCACCTCGACCAGGGTGCGGGTCGAGGCGTCCGGCAGCACGTCCTGAGGCAGCAGGGAGACGTCGTCGCCGGTGGTCACCACCTTGCCGAGCAGGGCCAGCCGCAGCATCTCCGGGGAGACCACCGCGACGATCTCGGCCGGCCCGGCGAGCAGCACCCGGCGGGCCGGAGTCACCGGACTCGGGCTCAGCCGCACCTGCCCGCCGTCGCGGACGCCGAGGTTGCCCAGCATCAGGTCGTCGGCGTGCAGCAGTCCCGCGCTGGCCGTGCCGTCGGCCGCCGCGACCAGGCCGGCGGTCACCCGTCGCCCGGCCAGCCGGACCGGGTCACCGGGGCGCAGCGCGAGGGCGGTGAGCGCCTCCGGGTGCAGCCGGACGATGCCCCGCCGGGCGTCCAGTGCGGCCGGCCGCAGGCTCGCGATCAGGGTCAGCTCGGGTTCGCCCACCGCCCGACCCTAGCGCCTGGTCACCCGTCGTCCGGTCAGCCCGCCGGCTCCTCCCCGGTGAGCAGGGACGGATCCCGGCGGATCAGCTCGGCCAGCCGGGCCGCCGGGTCGTCGCTCAGCCCCTCCTGAGCGGTGGACCAACCGGGGACGGTCTTCACCGACAGCGGCCAGGAAGGTGGCGGTGCGGCGGGCTGTCCGCTCACCGTGACCTTCTGGTCGACCCAGGCCACCCGGAGGTCGTACGCCTGCCCGTCGTGCTCGACCCGAGCGGCGACGGATGCCCCCGGATGCGCGGCGACGGCCGCGCGCAGCGCCTCGGCCACGTCCTCCACCGGGTGCCGGGGCGGTGCCTCGTGGGCCGGTTCGTGGATACCGGCCCAGCCGGGTCCCGCGTTGCGGCTGTCGGTCCGGCCCCAACCGGAACCGGACCCGTGGCCCGGCTCCGGACCGGGCTGTTCGTCGGCCGGCACGGTCGGGTCCGCAGCCCGTCGGCGCAGCGCCTCCTCACGCCGACGCATCCGGGCCAGAGTCTCGTCCAGTCCGCCTCTCATCCGCCTCACCCCTTCCCACGAGGGGCCCGCGAGCCGGTCGGCTCAGGCCCGTTTCTCCCGGGTGGCCCGGTCCAGCGCACGATCCAGGACGACCAGCAGGGCGTCCCGGACCGAGAGCCGGTCCCGCGCGTCGAACTGCACCATCGGTACATGTTCGCCGATCGCCAGAGCCCACCGGATCGCGCCGAGGTCGTGCGCCAACCGCCCGTCGAAGGCGTTCACCCCGACCACGAACGGCAGTCCCGCCCGTTCGAAGAAGTCGACCGCCGGGTAGCAGTCGTCGAGCCGGGCGCTGTCGACCACCACCAGTGCGCCGAGTGCTCCCCGGGCCAGGTCGTCCCACATGAACCCGAAACGGGTCTGGCCCGGTGTGCCGAACAGGTAGAGCTTCAGGCTTCGATCGATGGTGACACAACCGAAGTCCATCGCCACCGTGGTGGTGGTCTTCCCGGAGCGCTGACCAGGGTCGTCGACCCCGATCCCGGCGGTGGTCATCTCCGCCTCGGTGGTCAGCGGGGCGATCTCCGAGATCGATCCCACGGTGGTGGTCTTGCCGACACCGAAGCCACCGGCCACCAGGATCTTCACCGGGATCGGCGGTGTCGCCCGGTGGGTACCCGGCGCGGCGGGCGTCGCGGCGGGCGGCCGGTACGGTGGCGGTGCCGTGGCGGCGTGGGGCGGTGGCGGTGGCGCGGTGGCCCGGCCGATCGACGGCGGGGTCGGTGCGGGGCCGCTGTAGCGGGCCGCGGCGCTGTTGGCGGCGAGCGCGCCCGGTGGCGCGGCGGGCCAGTCAGGAGATTGCACGGAGTCCATCAATCACTCGCAGGATGACGTCGGGGTCGAGGGCGTCGTCGGCGTCGGTCACGTGTACGTCCAGGTGGCCGGCGGCGCGCAGATCGCCCACCAGCACCCGGGTCACGCCGAAGTGCAACCGGGTCTTGGCGGAGATCTCGGCCACCGAGATCGGCTCACCGCAGAGCGCCACGATCGCCTGGAGTTCCGGGGCCAGCCGGGCGGCCGTGACGCTCCAGGATTCGGTTGTCGGTCGGGCGGTCACCTGGGTTTCCAGGCCGATCGTCGGATCGGCACCGGCCACCCGGCCGGCGGTCAGCACGAAGGGGCGAGGTCCGCTCGGCCCGACCTCCTCCGTCTCCGGTCCGATCGCCGCCGGTGCGCCTGCCGGGCCGGCGGAGCCGGCCGGGGAGGACTCGCGCAGGTAGGGCCGGATGCGTATCACCGGCTCCTGTTCGGCACCGGCGGCGTCGGGATTCATTGCTGTACGGAGTTCTTGAGCTCGGCGATCAGCCGCGGGGTGAGCGCCCCACCGGCCCGGCCGGCGAAGAGGGTCATCTCGTAGGCGACGGTGCCCAGGTTCGCCGACCGGTCGGCGACCACGCCGAGCACCGAACCACTGCTGATCGCGCTGATCAGGAGATAGCCCTCGGCCATGTCCACCACCACCCGGTTCAGGCCGCCCAACGCGTACCAGCTGGCGGCACCGCCGGCGAGGCTGGTCATGCCGGAGACGACCGCGGCGAGACGTTCCGCGTTGGACCGGTCCTTGATCGCGGACATGGCCATCAGCAGGCCGTCCGACGACACGGCGATCGCCTCCAGCACCCCCGCGGTTCCGGAGGTGAAGGAGTCCAGCAGCCAGTTGAAGGTGCGGGCCTCGGGGCTGAGGTCTCCGTGGCTCTGGTGGTCGAGGTTCTCGTGCACGTGCGGGCTGGTCAACGTGGCGTTCCTTCGTCGTCGCTGCGGTGGTTACGGACGTCGCGCAGAGCCCGGGCCACGCCCGTCTCGAACGCGGTCATGCGATCGCGGACCTCGGCCGGATCACCCGGGTCCTCAGTGAGCGGTTGTTGCGGCAGCTGCTCGATCAGGTTGGCGCCGGGCACTCTGCGGGACAGCTGGGACAGCCCCGGGGGAGCCGGCGGTGCGACCGGCTGTGGCAGGGCGTCGGCCTGACTCTGCTCGGCCCGGCGTACCCCCGACTCGAACGCCTCGACAGCGGCGCGGGCGGCGCTCGGATCGACGCCACCGGCGTCGACCGGGCCCACCTTCGGTGCCGTCCTCGGCAGGCTGGCACCGGGGACCCGCTGCCGGATGCCGGGCATCGGGGCCGGCGGAGCCGCCGACACCGGTGCGGCCTGGGGCACCGTCACGGTTTCCAGGTCGGTGTTCCCGGCGGGCTCCGGGCCGGTGGCGAACGCATCCCAGGACTCGGACACCTCCATGCTCTCGGACGCCCGGGTCAGCAGCGTGGGGTTGAACCCGGACGAAGCCACCGCCGGTTCCGTCGGAGGGACGGACAGGTTCACCGCCGTCGGGGCGTCCCGGGCCGGTGGCACCGGTTCAAGCTGGTGTCGGGCCGGCAGGGCGGCCACCGGCGCGGCCCGGCCGACCGGCGGGACCGGTAGGCCGGCCGGCTCGGGCGTCCCGAGGACAAGTGACGTACGGGGAATCTGGAGGGTGGCGGTGACACCGCCGCCCGGGGTGGCGGCCAGACCGACCGCCCAGTGGTGCCGGCGGGCCAACCGCCCCACCACGAACAGCCCCAGCACCTCGGTGGGGGCGAGGTCCAGCCGCTCCCGGCGGGTGAGTCGGGCGTTCTCGTCGGTCAGCCGCGCCTCGGTCATGCCGATGCCGTGGTCCACCACGGTGAGCTGTACGCCGCTCTCGGTGAGTTCGCCGCTGACCAGCACCCTGGTGTGCGGCGGCGAGAAGACGGTGGCGTTCTCCATCAGTTCGGCCAGCGCCAGCACCAGGTCGCCGACGATCGCCGGTGCCGCCGCGGCCTCGCTCGGCACCTGGACGTCCACCCGGGTGTAGTCCTCGATCTCACCGAGGGCGAGGCGGGCCACGTTGGCCAGTGGAACCGGCGCGACGTGCGCGACGTCGCCCACCGCTCCGGAGAGCACCACCAGGTTGCCCGCGTTGCGCCGCAGCCGGCTGGAGATGTGGTCGAGCCGGTAGAGGTTCTCCAGCCGTCCCGGATCGGTCTCCTGCTGCTCCAACCGGTCGATCAGGGCGATCTGCCGACCGACCAGGTTCTGGGTACGCCGGCCCACGTGACCGAACATCTGGGCGACGTTGCGTCGGCTCGCCGCCTGCCGTTCCACCAGCCTGGCGGCGGTGTTCTGCACCCGTTCGAAGGCCCGGGCCAGGTCGCCGACCTCGTCCCGGGCGCGGACGTCGACCGGATCGAGTCGGACGGGTTGGGCGTTGTCGGTCTCGTCGTCGGCCACCCGGACCAGTTCGGACTCGGCGACCCGGGCGACCCGGTCCGCGGAACGGGTCAGCCGGGTCAGCGGCCCGGTCACCGTGCGGCCGATGGCCAGGGCGAGCAGCACCACGCCGACCAGGATCATCGCGACCAGGCCGGTCACCCAGTACGCCCCGGCCAGCGCCGCCTGCCGTTGGGCGCGTACCTCGGCGGTCACGTCGGCGACCAGCTTCTTCTCGACGAACTGACCCAGCGTGATCAGCGAGGAGACGGTCGGGAAGAGCGCCTGGACAGGGATGTCCGCCACCGCCGCCGCCGGGTCGAGCGCGCTCTGTTGCAGGAACTCCGGGTTGGTCCGGGCGTCCACCGCGGTCTGCTCGATGTTGACGAGCGCCTGCTGCTCCGGAGTGAGCAGGCCGAGCATCTTGTTGCTCTCCGACTGCAGGGTCGCCATGTTGGCCACGAATGCGGTGGCGAGCTGCGGGTTCGGTGCGGCGGCGACCAGCACGATCAGGGCACCACCGCCGCTGAGTCCCTCGCTCTTGCGCAGGATGCTGTCCAGGGCCAGCGTCTGCCGTCCGGCCGGGGTCCGGGTGTCCACGTCGAAGGGCAGCCGCAACGAGTCGATCAAGGCAAGGTGAATCGGCCCGTACGCCCCGATCACCTGTGGCGGCGTCGCCTCGCCGGCCAGTACGGCCGTGCGTACCTCGGCCAGTTGCGCCACGCCGTCGAGTGCCCTGTCCACCTCGGCCGGCAGCTCGTCGTCGAAGTCGACCCGCAGGTCGACGATCCGGTCGTCCACCTCCGCGATCTCCTGCACCAGCGCGCTGCGTTCGACCTGCCCGAGCAGGAGGCCGATGGCGAGCATGCGTTCCCGCTGCAGGTGCTGGAGCAGGGTGCCGACCCGGCTGGCGAGCTGGACGGTCTGGTCGATCTCGCCGGCCCGCTGGGCCACTCCGGCTCGTTCCAGGACCACCGGCAGGGTCAGCCCCAGCATGCAGAGCAGGGGAATGGTCACCAGCAGGGTGAGCTTGCCCCGGATCCGGAGCCTATCGAGCAGCATCGAAGGGCCTCCACCGATCCGGATCATGGACCTGTCCCACCGGCTGTAGCGCCGGTGGCGGTTCGACGGTGCGTGCCCCGGCGGCGTCCCACCGGCCACCGGCCGGCGGTGCCGGTGCGCCGCCGGCCGTGGGTGTGGCTGAAGTGTCTCGCGGACGGGACATCCAGCCGCTCACCGCGAGCCCGACCAGCAGCAGTGCGGCAAGACCGCCCGCGCCGAGAATCAGCAGACGATCCCGGTCCAATCCGTCGAGGCGCTCCACCAGCAGCCGGTCGATCTCGTCGAGAAGGACCGGCTGGAGTTGCTTCGCGGCCTGTTGGGCCTCGTTGCGGGCCGCGAGGAGTCGGGTCGTGTCGACCGTGCCGGCCCGGTCGATCGGCTGGGAGTGCAGCGCCATCGTCTCGACGGCCCGCTGGTACGCGTCGAAGGGGGTGAGCACGTTCGCGCCGAGGTCGGCGCTCTCCGTGTTCTCCACCACCGCGCGCAGGTTGTTGGCCAGGTCGTTCGCGGGTTGCAGGGCGGCGGCCCGGAGGGTGGCCAGTTGGCTGAGCGACTGGATCCGTTCGGCGTCGGACCGGCGGTTCATCAGTACGGCCAGGTCGGTGAGGCGACCGGCGGCCACCATGGCCTCCGGCATCTCCTCCGCGACGCCGTCCTGAAGGAAGTACGCGTCGACACCGGTGTCCCGGATCAGGCCGGAGGTCTCCCGGACCTTTCCGTGCAGGGCCAGCAGCAGATCGGTCACCTCGCCGTACACGGTGAAGGCGGCCTCCCGGTCGGTGAGCGCGCGTTCGGGCAGCGCCTCCAACTTCGCGCGGAGTCCGGCCCACCGCTCGCTGGTGCTCAACTCGCCACCGATGCGCGCGTCGACCGTGGCGGCCCGCTCGACCGCCTGGTCGAGGGTGTCCCGCCGCAGTGGCCGGCCGGTGACGGCGGCGCTCTGCGCGTCGACAAGCGCGTCGGTCACCGGGCCGAGGGCGCGCAGGTACTCGACACCGAGACGCTCCCGTGCGACGACGTCACGGTCGGTGTCGACGAGTTCGTGTGCCTGTCCGACGAGGAACGCCACCGGCGCCAGCAGCGCGGTGGCGAGTAGCAGCGGCAACAGCCGGCCCGGTGTCCGGGGCCGGCGACGGACCCGCGGAGCGGGAACGGTCATGGTTGTCTCCTCCGGCGTGGCGCAGGTTGTCCGACGGCGTCGACGAGCCGGTCCCGTGCGCCGGACCGGAAAACTAATCGAAGCCTGCTGGTCTGGGCTCGGTCGGCGACGGTCAGGTTTGCGTCACTTCGAGCGATGTGACTAACGGCGATCAATTCGCTCACGGTAAGTACCGCTGACCCGGGAGATAGGCGTACTTGAGTATAGATTAAGATGAAAGGCAGGAATTCCCGCGATGCGAAGTCATCCCAAAGGTTCGCCGACTGCATGCTGTGCAGACGACCTTCGCCGGATGACGATCGGGCTATCAGAACGGACGTACGGCGGATCTCAGCTAATACTCAGGTTGCGGGCCGTACCGTTTGCCCAATGAGATCGCCGTTCTCGGCCGCGCGGCTGCGACGTGCCCTGCCCACCGGTCGCCGGGCCCTCGCCGCCACGGCGGCTGTCGTCCTGCTGGCGGCGGCCGTGGTGTGGGCGGTCTGGCCGGACCGGCCGGGCTTCCGTACCGAGTCCGCGATGCTCACCGTCCGGTCCGGACCGGACGGCGACGAGCCGGTCGACCTGGACACCACTCTGTATCTTCCGCGTGCTGCCGGCGCTGGCCGTGAGGTGCCGGCGGTGCTGCTCGCGCACGGCTTCGGCGGCACCAAGGAGTCGGTCCGCACCGACGCCGAGGACCTGGCCGACCGGGGCTACGCCGTACTGACCTGGACCGCGCGCGGCTTCGGCCGCAGCGGCGGGCAGATCCACCTGGACAGTCCCGACCACGAGGTACGCGACGCCCAGCGGTTGCTGGACTGGCTCGCCGCACGCCCCGAGATTCGTACCGACGCCGCCGGTGACCCCCGGGTGGGCGTCGTCGGCGGCTCCTACGGCGGGGCGCTGGCACTGCTGCTCGCCGCCCAGGACCAGCGGGTCGACGCGATCGTTCCCATGATCACCTGGAATGACCTGTCCCGCGCCTTCCTGCCGGAGAGCACCGGCGGCGAGCCGACCGAGGGCGTGTTCAAGTCCGGCTGGGCCGGCATCTTCTTCGGCGGCGGCGGAAACGTCGGCTCCGGCCCGGCCGGGATCTCCGGCACCGGCGCCGAGACGCCGGAGGGCGCGCCGGGCGCCGGGCCGCCCAGCCCCGCCCCGGGCCAGGGGCCTGGCACCGCCCCCGGTGCACCGGCCGTCGGCGGTCTGCCCGATCCGTCCTGCGGGCGGTTCGCTGCCGACGTCTGCGCCGCGTACCTGCGCATCGCCGCCAGCGGCCGGGCCGACCAGGCCGCCGTCGACCTGCTGCGGCGGTCCAGTCCGGCCGGGGCGCTGGACCGCATCACCGCGCCCACCCTGCTGGTGCAGGGCGCGGCGGACACCCTCTTCCCGCTGGCCGAGGCCGATGCCAACGCCCGGGGGATCGCCGCGAACGGCACCCCGGTCCGGGTGGCCTGGTTCACCGGCGGCCACGACGGCGGCTCCGGACCACAAACGGACTCCGACCGGGTCAAGTTCCTCACCGCGCAGTGGCTCGACCACTACGTCGCGGGTGACGGTGACTCACCGGGCGACACCTTCACGTTCTCCCGGATCGCCGGCTTCGACGCCATGGACCGTGGGCTGGTCGCCACCGGCTACCGCATCGACGAATACCCCGGTCTCGGCGGCGAGTCCCGCGTCGAGGTGGCCGTGGCCGGCCCGGCCCAGCCGGTGGCCAACCCGCCCCGCGGCAACCCCGCCGCGATCTCCTCGGTGCCGTTCGCCGGCTCGTTGAGTTCACTGCTCAGCGGGGTGGCCGCCGACATACCCGGGCAGCACGCCCGGTTCGAGTCCGAGCCGCTGACCGAGGCGGTCGACATCGTCGGTGCGCCGACCGTGTCGCTGCGCGCCGCGTCGAGCAGCGGCGAGGCCGTCCTCTTCGCCAAGCTCTACGTGGTCGACCCGGAGGGGGCGGCCACCCTGCCCAGCGGGCTGATCGCGCCGATCCGGCTCAGCGGCCTGCCGGCGAGCGTCGACGCCGCCGCGCCGGTCACCGTGACCCTGCCGGCGATCGTGCACCGGGTGGCGGCCGGTCACCGGCTCCGGCTGGTGGTGGCCACCTCGGACCAGGCCTACACGACCCCGATCGAGCCGACTGTCTACGCGGTCGCGGTGGGCGACACCCCGGTCAGCCTGCCGACGGTCGACGCCGACCCGATCCCCACCGAGGCGGCGCTCTGGCGCTGGATCCTGGTCGGGCTGCTCGCCGCGATCGTGCTCGGGGTCGTCGTGCTCGTGGCCGTGCTGCGCCGCCGGCACCGTCGCCAGGACACCTCCGTGCATCCGGAGTACGCGGACACCCCGCTGGCCGTGCGCCGACTGCGCAAGGAGTACGCCGACGGCTTCGTGGCCGTCTCCGAGGTGGACTTCGAGGTGCACCCCGGTCAGGTGGTCGGCCTGCTCGGGCCCAACGGCGCCGGCAAGACCACCACCCTGCGGGTGCTGATGGGACTGACCCAGCCGACCGCGGGGGAGATCTACGTCTTCGGGCATCGACTGGTGCCCGGCTCGCCCGTGCTGTCGCGGATCGGCGCCCTGGTGGAGGGGCCGGGATTCCTGCCGCACCTGTCCGGCCTGGAGAACTTGCGGGCGTACTGGCGGGCGACCGGCCGGCCGGAGGCCGACGCCCACTTCGAGCAGGCCCTGGAGATCGCCGGGCTGGGTTCCTCGGTGCACCGACGGGTGCGCAAGTACAGCCACGGCATGCGACAGCGCCTGGCCATCGCCCAGGCCATGCTCGGGCTGCCGGAACTGCTGGTGCTCGACGAACCGACCGACGGGCTGGACCCACCGCAGATCGCCGAGATGCGCCGGGTGCTCCAGCGCTACGCCACCGACGGCCGGGCGGTGTTGGTCAGCAGCCACCTGCTCGCCGAGGTGGAGCAGACCTGCACCCACGCCGTGGTGGTGAACAAGGGCCGGATCGTGGCCTCCGGGCCGGTCGGGGAAATCGTCGGTGACTCGCCAAGCGTGCTGTTCGAGGTGAGTGACCCGGGCGCGGCCCGGACCGTGCTCGACGGCCTCGGTGGGGTACGGGTCCTGGACGACGCCGACGGGCAGTTGGTGGTCGACACCAACGGCACCGCCCGCAGCGAGGTGGTCGCCGAACTGGTCCGGGCCGGGATCGCGGTGGACCGGGTGGTGCCCCGGCGTCGCCTGGAGGATGCCTTCCTCGCCCTGGTGGGCGAGAACTCTCGGGGAAGCGGGGACCGGTGATGGCGGGATCGACTGTCGAGCCGACGCGGGACACGACAACCGTTGCCGCCTCGGGGGCGGCGGCCGGTTACCGGCCCGCCCGGACGCTGCCGTTCGGCGCGGAGTTCCGCCGGCAGGCGTCGCGTCGGCGTACCCAGCTGGCGCTCGGCTTCATGGTGCTGTTGCCGCTGATCATCCTGATCGCGTTCCAGTTCGACCCCAACGACGACGACAACGGTGGCGGAGAGTTCGGCAGCCTGATCGATCTCGCCACCTCCGGCGGGCTGAACTTCACCCTCTTCACGATTTTCGTGTCGGCCTCGTTCCTGTTGGTCGTGGTGGTCGCGCTGTTCTGCGGCGACACGGTGGCGAGCGAGGCGAGCTGGGGAAGTCTGCGCTATCTGTTGGCGGTTCCGGTGCCCCGCGCCCGACTGCTCACGGTGAAGCTGCTGGTCGCGCTCGCGTACTCGGCGCTGGCGCTGGTACTGCTCGCCGGCACGGCACTGGCCATCGGCACCCTGCGCTACGGCTGGTCACCGCTGCGCAGCACGGTCGCCGCGCAGTTGGAGCCGGGCGAGGGACTGCTGCGGCTGCTCGCGGTGCTCGGGTACCTGGCGATCGTCCTGCTGGTGGTCGCGGGCCTGGCGTTCCTGCTCTCGGTGACCACCGACGCGGCGCTCGGCGCGGTGGGTGGCGCGGTGCTGCTGTGGATTCTCTCCAGCATCCTGGATCAGATCACCGCGCTCGGCGCGATCCGGTCGTTCCTGCCGACCCACTACAGCACCGCGTGGTTGGGACTGCTCTCCACCCCCGTGCAGACCGACGACATCGTCCGGGGCACGGTTTCGGCGATCTGCTATGCGACCGTGTTCTGGGGCCTGGCCTTCTGGCGCTTCACCCGCAAGGACATCACCAGCTGAGCGCACCGTACGTGGTCAGAGCAGCGGGACCGGTGTGGTGGGCGGCGGGACCGGTATGGCGCGCGTCGGCTCCGGCGTGCTCGGCGTCTGCTTCCGCCAGGCGCTCACCCCGAGCCGGTCGGTGTTGCCCAGGTCGATCCGCCCCTCCATGACGACCCGTTGCGCGGGCCGGCCGGGCAACGGGGCGATGTCGAGGTGCTCGGCGTTCGTCGCTACCACGGTCGGGTTGTCGACCAGGTTGCGCCAGAGCAGTGCGGCGCCGGCGGCCTCACCGGGGGCCAGCACCAGCGACCGCGGTGGATCGTCGAAGCCGGAGGTGATCCCTTTCGCGCCCCGGATCACCCGGACCGGGATGGCCTTGCCGTCCGCGTCCCGCAGGCTCGGCTCCGGATATCCACGCAGCCGGTAGGGGCGGTCGCCGCAGTTGACCAGTTCCAGGCCCATCGCCCGCAGCCCCATCGCGGCGCTGACGCCCCGATAGGTGATCCTCACGCCGGAGTCCGGGCAGCCGGACGTCGGACCGTTGCTCCCGCCGGGATGGCCGTCGCGGGCAGGCGTGCCGCCGAGACCGCCGTCGCTGGGCGGCGTGGCGCCGGAGGTTGCGGCGCCCGGTCCGCTGGAGCCCGGGACCGGGCCGGGCGGCACCGCCACGATGTCGCCGGCTGGTGCGCACCCGGAGAGCAGGCCGAACGCTGCCGCGATCGAGATCGGCACCGAGCGGAGCCGACAACCACCGGGAGCCGAGCTGCGGACCGTTGTGCGTGGCATCGGAGCATCGTCGCATTGGCGGCGCCGACTCTGTCGCCCGCCGCTTGAACGGGTAGCGGGCGGCAAGGCGCCGGCCGTGGTGGTGCTCCCGGAAGTTTCGGCCGCTAGACTGAATATGGGAGCGTTCCCAACAAGAGAGATTGCATCGACAACTATATATGAAGTCCGCATTCTGGTACCACCACCCACTCGTAGGAGGTACCAATGCGCACTGACCGGTTCGGCGGGCCGGCTCTGTCCCTGTTCCGTATTGTCATCGGGCTGTTGTTCCTCATTCATGGCATGTCGTCCGTCTTCGGCGTCTTTGGCGGCAACCGTGGTAGCGGCGAGGCGGTGCCGCTCGGCCAGTGGCCGGGCTGGTACGCCGCGATGATCCAGTTGGTCTGCGGCGTCCTCGTGCTCCTGGGGCTGTTCACCCGGCCGGCGGCCCTGCTGGCATCGGGCTCGATGGCCTACGCGTACTTCGTGGTCCATCAGCCCGAGGCGTTGCTGCCGCTGCGGAACAACGGCGAACTGTCCGTCCTCTTCTGCTGGGCGTTCTTCCTGGTGGCGGTGCTCGGTCCGGGCACCTGGGCGGTGGACAACCTGTGGCGCCGAGGGGCGGCGACGGTCACCCTGGATCAGGCTGAACCGCGGTCCGTGCCGGCCTGACGGCGATGCTCAGCGGCGCCGGGGGGTACGGCAACGGCGCCGCTGAGGTTTCGCTCACAGGCTGGGATTGTCAGGCGACGGCCGCGTCCGGATTGCCTAGACTCGGCGACACAACTGCATACCTCATCCAGAGGGGCTGAGGGATACGGCCCGACGACGCCCCGGCAACCACCCCGCGCGCTCATCGATGAGCGTCCGGCGGGGCAGGTGCCAATTCCGTCCCCGCCGCAGGGTGCGATGCGGGGAAAGATGAGAGGACTTCGACATGACGTCGACGCTCGCCCCGTCCGGCATCGACACCGCCGCCAGCCCCGCTCGCGCCCTGGTCTGTCGGGCCTGTTCGGCCCGCTACCCGCTCGCCGCCCAGCACGCGTGTTACGAGTGTTTCGGCCCGCTGGAGGTCGACTACGATCCGGCCGCGCTCGCCACCGTCACCCGCGAGCAGATCGAGGCTGGCCCGCGCAACCTCTGGCGGTACGCCGCCCTGCTGCCCGTCGGCCAGGATCCGGCCACCAGGGTCACCCTGGATCCCGGGTTCACCCCGCTGGTGGCCGCCGACCGGCTCGCCGCCGAGTTGGGCATCACCGCCCCGTTGTGGGTCAAGGACGACAGCGCCAATCCCACCCACTCGTTCAAGGACCGGGTCGTGTCGGTGGCGCTCACCGCCGCCCGCGCGCTCGGCTTCTCCCGGTTCGCCTGCGCCTCCACCGGCAACCTGGCCAACTCCGTCGCCGCGCACGCCGCCCGGGTGGGTACGCCGTCCGTGGTCTTCATTCCCGGTGACCTGGAGCAGGGCAAGGTGGTCACCACCGCCGTCTACGGCGGCGACCTGGTCGCCATCGACGGCTCGTACGACGACGTGAACCGGCTCTGCGGCGAGCTGGTCGAGACCGACGAGTTCGAGGACACCGCGTTCGTCAACGTCAACGTGCGGCCGTACTACGCGGAAGGATCCAAGACGCTCGGCTACGAGGTGGCCGAGCAACTCGGTTGGCGGATCCCCGCCCAGGTGGTCATCCCGATGGCCTCGGGCGAACTGCTCACGAAGATCGACAAGGCGTTCAGTGAGCTGGTCGAGATCGGCCTGGTCGAGGCCCCGGCCGGCGGCTGGAAGGTGTTCGGCGCGCAGTCGGCCGGTTGCAACCCGATCGCCACCGCGCTGCACGCCGAGACCGACACCATCACCCCGGTCAAGCCCACCGGCATCGCCAAGTCGCTGAACATCGGCGATCCGGCGGCTGGGCTGTACGCCCTGGAGGCGGTGCGTCGCACCGGCGGCTGGATGGACTACGCCGACGACGACGAGATTCGCGCAGGTGTGCGCCTGTTGGCGCGTACCACCGGGGTCTTCGCGGAGACGGCCGGCGGGGTGACCGTGGCGGTGCTGCGCAAGCTGGTCGAGTCGGGGCGGCTCGACCCGACCGCCGAAACAGTGGTGTTCAACACCGGCGAAGGGCTGAAGACGCTCGACGCGGTCGCCGGTGAGGTGGGCCCCACCCACCGGATCAAGCCGTCGTTGCGGGCAGCTCGGGATGCGGGCCTGCTGAGCTGACCGTGATGGCGGCTGAGTAAGCGGGAATTCGCAGGGAGTGAGCGAAACACGCCGCCAGGGACTTGACGGCCGCAAACGGACGGCGCAAAATGCTCCGTGCGGGAGGGCGCTTCGCCGTAGACTTTCAGTCTTTACGACCCAGCGCCGGAGGCGTTGTGCGATCGTCCCTCCCGACCAACGTTCCGAACGGGCCAGCGAAATTCGCTGGCCCGTTCGTCTGTCACTGGCGCAGGCTGCCGGCATGACCATCACCATCACCCTGGTCGGGGCCGCCGACGAGGCGGCCATCGAGCAGGCGTATCAGGTCGGTGCCGCGCAGGTGGCCGCCGATGAGCCGGACTTTCCACCCCTCTGCCGGCAACGATTCACCGCCCTGCTGCGCCATCCGATGCCGGGCTACGAAACCATCATGCTGCTGGCGCGGATCGATGGTGAGCCGGCCGGTTTCCTCCGGCTGGACCTGCCGCAGCTGGACAACACCGAGAACGCCTCCGCTGAGCTGATCGTGGATCCGGCGCAACGCCGCCGAGGCGTGGGTCGAGCGTTGGCCGAACACGGGCTCGGCCTGCTGCGCGAGCGTGGGCGCAAACGGGTGAGCGCGATGAGCCGGGCGGAGCTTGCCGACGAGCCCGGCCGTCGATCGCCGGGTAACGCGTTCGCTGCAGCCATCGGCGCGGTCGATGCCCTCTCCGACGTGCGGCGGCGTCTCGACATCGCTGATCTTGACCAGGTGGCGCTGGACGCGCTGCTGGCCGAGGCCCGGGGCCGGGCGGTCGGCTACGAGGTGCTGCGCTGGCGCGGGCGTACTCCCGACGACCTGGCGGCCGACGTGGCGTACCTCGACGGGCGGCTGCTGGCCGACGCGCCAATGGGCGACCTGGCGTGGGAGCCGGAGCGGGTCGACGCCGAACGGCTACGCGGCACCGAGCTGGCGCTGGAAGCGCGCGGGCGGCGGCGCTACCACGTGGGAGTCCGTCACGCGGCGTCCGGTCGGCTGGTCGCGTGGACGCTGCTGGACGTCGGTGCCGCCGCGGACTGGCACTCGTTCCAGCAGATCACCATCGTCGACCCGGAGCACCGGGGTCACCGTCTGGGCCTGCTTTCCAAGATCGAAAACCTGCGACACCTGCTCGCCCACGAGCCGGGCGTCCGGGTGATCGACACCTTCAACGCGGCCAGCAACGACCACATGATCGCCATCAACGAGCAGCTCGGGTTCCGGGTGCGGGACCGGTGGAGCAACTGGCAGCTCAACCTCTGACCGGCGAAATTTGGTGGCGGCGCCGGGGCGGTGCCGGCACGCTCACGGCCATGGACATCGCCGTCATGCCGTACGAGTCCACCGACGAGGCGGCGCTCGACGAGGCGTACCGCGTTGTCGCGGCGGCGCAGGCGGTCGACCTGCCCGATCTGCCGGTGGGAGACCGGACCGAGTTCGGGCTCCTGGTCGCCCATCCGCCGCACGGCAACGTGATCCATCAGGCGTTGGCCCGGCGGGCCGGCGAGGTGGCCGGCCACCTGCGGATGCGGCTGCCGCAACTGGAGAACACCGGCATCGCCACCGTCGAGCTGACCGTCGATCCGGCGCAGCGGCGGCGGGGAGTGGGCCGAGCACTGCTGGCGTACGCCCGGAAGGTGGCCGCCGAGCACGGCCGGGAGCGGTTGATCGGTGAGACCTCCGGGTCGCTACCCGGCGGACCGGCGCGCGAGGCGCCCGGGGCGGCCTTCGCGGCGGCGGCCGGAGCGCAGGCCGCGCTGGCCGAGGTGCGGCGTCGACTGGACACCACGCGACTCGACCCGGCGGCCCTGACCGCCCTGCACGACGCCGCCCGCGCCCGGGCCGCCGGCTACCGGACGGTGGCCTGGCGGGGGCCGGTGGCCGAGGAATACGTGGTCGACATCGCCCGGCTGGAGAGCCGGCTGCTCGTAGACGCGCCGATGGGAGATCTCGCGATCGAGGCGGAGCAGGTGGATGCCGCGCGGCTGCGGGAGATCGAGCGGATCCAGCGATTGCGGGGCCGACGGCGTTACCACGTCGGCGCGGTGCACCAGGCGACCGGCCGGATGGTCGCCTGGACGATGATCGACAGGGGCCCCTCGACGCCGTGGCACGCCTGGCAGGAGATCACCATCGTCGACCCCGCACACCGGGGGCACCGCCTCGGCCTGCTCGTCAAGGTCGAGAACCTTCGGCACGCACTTGCCCACGAGCCGGCCCTGGCCGCGATCGACACCTGGAACGCGGCGGTCAACGATCACATGATCAGCATCAACGAGCAGCTCGGGTTCCGTCCGGTCGACGCCTGGACCGATTGGCAGCTGACCATCTGAAGTTGTGACACGCCCCTACTGATCTGAGGGCTTCGTGTTGCATGATGGCGGGCATGACGGAGACCCCGCACCCCTGCTACGCCAGGCACGCCGAGACCCTCAACCGCGCGCTGACCGCGATCACGGAGCGGGGATACTGGTCCGCCTACCCGGAATCACCGAGCCCACGGGTGTACGGCGAGACCGCCGCCGCCGACGGCAAGGCCGCCTTCGAGGCGTACCTCGGCGCCGACTTTCCGCTCGACCAGCCGGGCGGTGCCGACCGGGTCGCCACCGAGCACAGCCCGTTCGGCGTCGCGCTGAACGTGCGGTACCCACACGCCGGGGCCGACCAGCTGGTCGCCGCCGCGTCCGCCGCGCTGCCGGCCTGGCGGGACGCCGGCCCGCAGGCCCGGGTGGGTGTCTGCCTGGAGATCCTCGATCGGCTGCACAAGAACATCTTCGAGCTGGCCAACGCGGTCCAGTTCACCAGCGGCCAGGCGTTCGTGATGGCCTTCCAGGCCGGCGGCGCGCACGCGCTGGACCGGGCGCTGGAGGCGCTCGCCTATGCGTACGCGGAGATGACCCGGCACCCGGGCACCGCCGGCTGGGAGAAGGCCGCCGGCAAGGGCGACCCGCTGCGGATGTCCAAGACCTTCCACGTGGTGCCCCGGGGTGTGGCCCTGGTCATCGGCTGCAACACCTTCCCCACCTGGAACTCGTACCCGGGCCTGTTCGCCTCGCTTGTCACCGGCAACCCCGTCGTGGTCAAGCCGCACCCGCGCGCCGTGCTGCCGCTGGCGGTCACCGTGCGGTACGCCCGCGAGGTGCTCGCCGAGGCCGGCTTCGACCCGAACCTGGTGCTGCTGGCGCCCGAGGCGCCGGGCGAGCAGCTCGCGTCGACCCTCGCCCTGCACCCGGCGGTCCGGATCGTCGACTTCACGGGCTCCACCGAGTACGGCGACTGGCTGGAGGCCAACGCCCGCCAGGCGGCGGTGTACACCGAGAAGGCGGGGCTCAACACGGTGGTGATCGACTCCACCGACGACTTCGCCGGGATGTGTCGCAACCTTGGCTTCACGCTGACGCTCTACAGCGGGCAGATGTGCACCACCTCGCAGAACATCCTCATCCCCCGGGACGGCATCGACACCGACCAGGGACACAAGAGCTTCGACGAGGTGGCCGGGGGCATCGCCGCGGCGGTCGGCAAGCTCACCGGCGATCCGGCCCGGGGAGTGGAGTTGACCGGGGCGATCGTCAACGACGGGGTGCTGGAGCGGCTGGACGAGGTCGCCAAGGTCGGTTCGCCGGTGCTGGAGTCGCGTACCGTCGAGCACCCGTCGTTCCCGGACGCCGTGGTGCGTACGCCGACGATCGTCAAGCTGGACGCCGGCGACACCGCGACCTACTCCCGGGAGTGGTTCGGGCCGATCTCCTTCGCCATCGCCACCGACTCCACCGCGCACAGCCTGGAGATCCTCCGCTCGACCGTGGGTGAGCAGGGTGCGCTCACCGCGGCGGTCTACGCCACCGACGACGCGGTGCTGGACGCCACCGAGGCGGCGGCGATCGAGGTCGGGGTGCACCTGTCGGCCAACCTCACCGGCGGCGTCTTCGTGAACCAGTCGGCGGCGTTCTCCGATTTCCACGGCAGCGGCGCGAACGCGGCGGCGAACTCGGCGTTGACCGACGGGGCGTACGTGGCGAACCGGTTCCGGATCGTGCAGAGCCGCCGGCACGTCTGAGGGGTTGCGGTGGTGGCTCCGGGCCCGCCTCGGAACCACCAGGCCGGGATCGGCCGTCGGACCTACGCCGCCCGGCGCATCTGGAGTTCGCGCAGGGCGGGGATGTTCGGGTGCGGTACGCGGACGCCGGTGTCGACGAATCCCAGCCGCTGGTAGGCCCGACAGGCGCGGTCGTTGCCGACCACCACCTCAAGCATCAGCTCGGGGCGTCCGCAGGCCCGGGACCAGCCCGCCACCCCGCTCACCAGGTCCGCGAGCAGGCCGGTGCGCCGCCACTCCGGGGTGATGTAGACGGCGTAGAGCACGGTCACCCCCGGCTCGGTCGGGTGCGCCATCCCACCGGCGTGCCCGACCAGCCGGCCGCCCGGATCCGCCACGAACTGCGCCGTGTCCGGGCCGGCGGAGACCCGGGCGACCCGGGCGGCGTACTCGGCGTGGGGTCGGGCCGCGGCCTCGGCGATCGTCTCCAGGAACGCCAGCGGCGCGTCCGCGAGCATCTCCAGGCGCAGCGCGCGCATCCGAGCTGCGTCGGCTGGCTCGACCCGGCGGATGACGGCCCGGCGCAGCCCGGTTCCGTCGGCGAGGTTCGTCATGCCGGCATGCTTATCACAATGACGTACGACGATACGGGTGATCGCAATACGCCCGATTTGTGGTCGTGCGCCGTCGTCACTCTTCGTGTAGCGTGCGATTTCGGTCACCCGTTTCAGCGGTCGTCGCGGATTTGCCGAAACCGGTGGTTTCCGGGTGCCGGTGCGCCGGCGCCCGAGGTAGTGGAACGCCGTGCAGAGTGAGGAAAACACCGTGGCACAAGGCACCGTGAAGTGGTTCAACGCCGAAAAGGGCTACGGCTTCATCGCCGTCGACGGCGGGCAGGACGTCTTCGTCCACTTCTCCGCGATCGAGATGGACGGCTACAAGGCGCTGGACGACGGTCAGCGAGTGGAGTTCGAGATCGCCCAGGGCCAGAAGGGCCCGCAGGCCGAGCGGGTACGCGTCATCGCCTGAGCGCGGACGACCCACCCCAGGCGACCGATCGTCGTCGGGGTGGCGTGACCATCGCCGGAGGGGGCTGCGGTGCCGGTGCCCCACAAGGGAAGATCATGGGCCGAACCAGCCGTTGCTGAGGAGATCCCATGTCCGACCAGCCGCCCCCGACCGGTCCGTCCTCCTCGCCTGGGGACCAACCGCAACCGCCCGGGCCGCCCGGTCCGCCGCCCGGTTACGGTCCGCCGCCCGGTTACGGTCCGCCGCCGTACGGCGGGCAGCCGGGCCATCCCGCGCCGCCGCCTCACGTCGGCATGACGCCGTATCCCGGCCAGCCGCCATATCCAGGGCAGCCGAACTACGGCTGGTACCACCCCGCAGGCTACGGTCTCGACCCCGCTGACGCCCTGGTCACCCCGCCCGGGGTCGGGCTGGGTGGCTGGTTCGCGCGCTGTGTGGGCGCCGCCCGTCGGGGCTGGCGACCACTGCTGCCGATTCTCGTGCTCACCCAGGTGCTGCCGGCCACGGTGCTGTCGGTGCTCGCGCTGGCCGTGGACCCCTCGGCCCGCTGGGACGCCCAACTCGCCGGCGACTCCACCGCGCTGCCGGCCAACTTCTGGACGGATCTCGCGACACTCCTGTTCGTGCTGGTCGGCGGCAGCCTGCTGCTCGGCCTGGTGCAGTCGGTCGGCTGGGCCGCCGGCACCTGGGTGATCGCCCGACAGGCGGCCGGCGAGCCGGTCGGCGTCGGCGCCGCCCTGCGTTACGGGATGCGTCGGGCGCTCGGCCTGTGGGGCTGGACACTGCTCATCACCCTGATCGTCACCTTCGGGTTCTGCCTGTGCTTCCTGCCCGGCGTGTACGCGGCGTTCGCGCTGGCCATGGCCGGCCCGGTCTACCTGTTCGAGCGGCACGATCCGCTCAGCCGGTCGCATCGGATGCTGCGTGACCGGCTGGGGCTGCTGCTCGGTCGGGTGGCACTGGTTGGCGCCGCCGTGATCGGTGTCTCGGTGATCGCCAGCCTGATCGAGTCGCTGGCGATCCTGCCGTTCGGTGCCACTCCGCTGGACTCGCCGGGTACGACGGTGGGTGTGGTGCTGACCATCGCGGTGGTCGCGGTGGTGGCGCTGCCGGCGTACCTCGCGCAGCTGGTCGGGCTCGTGGTCACCTACGCCGAGCAGCGGGCGCACGAGGGCCCGGTGAACGCCAGCCAACTGGCGGCCGAACTCGGCTGACCCGGGCCGTCGTGCTTGCACTCGGCAGGGCAGAGTGCTAAACAAGTCATTGGCACTCGCATGGCGTGAGTGCCAGCTGGTCGGGACGGTGGGGCTGCGGTCGCACCCGTGACATAACCGCGGGTGAGGCACGTGGCCGGTCGTCGCGGGCTATCCGGCCCGGCCGAGGAGACGTCGCCGTCGCCAGGTGGCGACGTCCCAAGGTGCGTACACCAGACGGCCCATCCGGGGCACACACTCGGGTGGCCCGTGAGTGTCCAGGAGGACAACGCCGTATGGCCAAGATGATCGCGTTCGACGAAGAGGCGCGCCGCGGCCTCGAGCGGGGCATGAACCAGCTCGCCGACGCCGTGAAGGTGACCCTCGGCCCCAAGGGCCGCAACGTCGTGCTCGAGAAGAAGTGGGGTGCCCCCACCATCACCAACGATGGTGTGAGCATCGCCAAGGAGATCGAGCTCGAGGACCCGTACGAGAAGATCGGCGCCGAGCTGGTCAAGGAGGTCGCCAAGAAGACCGACGACGTCGCCGGTGACGGCACGACGACGGCGACCGTCCTGGCTCAGGCACTCGTTCGCGAGGGCCTGCGCAACGTGGCCGCCGGTGCCAACCCGATGGCCCTGAAGCGGGGCATCGAGGCTGCGGTCGCAAACGTCTCGGAGGAGCTGCTGAAGCTCGCCAAGGACGTCGAGACCAAGGAGCAGATCGCCTCCACCGCCTCCATCTCCGCCGGTGACACCAGCGTCGGCGAGATCATCGCCGAGGCGATGGACAAGGTCGGCAAGGAAGGCGTCATCACCGTCGAGGAGAGCAACACCTTCGGGCTGGAGCTTGAGCTCACCGAGGGCATGCGCTTCGACAAGGGCTACATCTCGGCCTACTTCATGACCGACCCGGAGCGTATGGAGGCCGTCTTCGACGACCCGTACATCCTGATCGCGAACAGCAAGATCTCGTCGGTCAAGGATCTGCTCCCGATCCTGGAGAAGGTCATGCAGGGCGGCAAGCCGCTGCTGATCATCGCCGAGGACCTGGAGGGCGAGGCCCTGGCCACGCTGGTGGTCAACAAGGTCCGGGGCACCTTCAAGTCGGTCGCCGTCAAGGCGCCGGGCTTCGGTGACCGCCGCAAGGCCATGCTCACCGACATCGCCATCCTCACCGGTGGCCAGGTCATCAGCGAGGAGGTCGGCCTCAAGCTGGACGCCGTCAGCCTCGACATGCTGGGCCGGGCCCGCAAGGTCGTGGTGACCAAGGACGAGACCACGATCGTCGACGGTGCCGGCGACGCCGAGCAGATCCAGGGCCGGGTCAACCAGATCCGGGCCGAGATCGACAAGAGCGACTCCGACTACGACCGGGAGAAGCTGCAGGAGCGGCTGGCCAAGCTGGCCGGTGGCGTTGCGGTGATCAAGGTCGGCGCGGCCACCGAGGTCGAGCTCAAGGAGCGCAAGCACCGCATCGAGGACGCGGTCCGCAACGCCAAGGCCGCCGTCGAGGAGGGCATCGTCCCGGGTGGTGGTGTCGCGCTGGTGCAGGCCGGCAAGACCGCCTTCGACAAGCTCGACCTGGCCGGCGACGAGGCGACCGGCGCGCAGATCGTCAAGATCGCGCTGGACGCCCCGCTGCGGCAGATCGCCGTGAACGCCGGCCTTGAGGGCGGCGTCGTGGTGGAGCGGGTCCGCAACCTCGACTCGGGTCACGGTCTCAACGCCGCGACCGGCGAGTACGTCGACCTGCTGGCCGCGGGCATCATCGACCCGGCCAAGGTGACCCGTTCCGCACTGCAGAACGCCTCGTCGATCGCCGCGCTGTTCCTCACCACCGAGGCCGTCGTGGCGGACAAGCCGGAGAAGACCCCGGCCGCCCCGGCTGGCCCGGGCGGCGGGGACATGGACTTCTGAGTCCAGCTCCAACGCCGGAAGGGGCGGGCCGCGTCAGCGGTCCGCCCCTTCCGCTGTGTCGATGGCCACTGGCCCTGGTCGGCGCGGTCGCCCGGGCGCTACGTCGGCAGCGGCCGCTGGTTTCGTCGCTTCCGCGCCCGGTCGTACGGCGGGCGGTGCTGAACCGGCTCGTCCACCAGGATGAGGGGCTCCTCGGGTGGCTCGTCCACCCCGGTCATCTCGGCCAGTTGCTCGGCGTCGCCGTAGTCGAGCCGGTCGATCGGCAGTTGGCCGGGGAGTCCGTGGACCGTGGCCCAGGTGGCCGGTGGGGCTTCCCGGGCCTCGTCGTCGTCCATGCTCATCGCTGCCTCCTCTACCGAAACGGTAGGGCGCGTCGGGCGCCGCGACGGGCGAATGGCGTTATCGGGATCTATCTTACCTTCTGCCCTTTTTGGCCGGTTCGGCCCATCAAACATGAATGGCCGTCGCGCCGCGCAGGCGACCCCGGGTCAGGGTGGGCCGGTGACGCCACCGCGCTGGCCGAACGGGTCGTCGGTGGCGGACCTGGTCACCACGTGGACCACCCCGCAGCACAGCGCCACGACGAGAGCCGGTACCCCCAGCAGGATCAGCAGGGCCATGCCCCGCCAGCGGGCTGCCGACGACGGCGGGAGGGGAGCCGCCGACCCGGACGAATGACCGTGCATGAAGCCGCAAGATAGCAGGTCCGGAGCGGGTCGGATAACCCTTGGGCGAGTACTGCTCGCGTTGGGTGCGATCGGTCGTGGCCGATCAACCACGAGCCGCCGAGACGGCCGCGTACGCATCGACCAGGCCGGCGCCGACGAGATTCGCCGGACCGCCGCACTCGTCGGTCTGGCCCCCGGCCGAGTCGCTGGTCCCGATCGGTTCGGCCGTCTCGCGCAGGATCCGCCGCGTCCGATCCAGATCGCCGACGAGTTCCGGGTTGACCGACCACATCAACGCGACCACCCCCGCCACCTGCGGGGTGGCCATCGAGGTGCCGTCGAGCACGGCGTACCCGCCGCCGGGCATCGCGGAGATGACCTCCGCCCCTGGCGCCATCAGATCCGGTTTCGTCGTCCCGGTGACCGTCGGGCCACGGGAGGAGAAGGCGGTGACCCGCCGCCGGTCGTCCACCGCGCCGACGGTGAGCACGTCCGCGTACGGTGCGGGAGGATCCTGCACCGAGCGGCAGAACGGGCCGGTGTTGCCGGCCGCCGCGACGACGAGAATCCCGGCCGCCTCCAGCGCTGCTGTGGCCGGCTGTAGCGCCCGAGGATCGCAGCCCTCGATCGGTGGGCAGCCCCACGAGTTGGTCAGGATCTCCGGTGCCCGGGCGGGCCGCCCCTGCCGGAACGGGTCACCGCCCGGCGGGAACGGCGCCAACATGAACTGGAGGCAGTCGAGGTAGCCGGCGGGATTCCCCAGATTGCGGTCGAGGTTGACGCAGCCGACCCACTGGGCGCCGGGGGCCACGCCGATGCCGTCCCGCCCGACGGCGCTGCCCATCGTGTGGGTGCCGTGTCCGTTGCGGTCGGTCGGTGGCCCGGTGTCGTTCCACGGGTCGAACCACGAGTCGTCGCCGCCTCGGAAGCCCGGGGCCAGGGCCGGGTGCCGTCCGTCCACCCCCGAGTCGGAGCTGCCCACGGTCACCCCCGCGCCGGTGACGCCGAGTTCGGACCAGACCCGATCCGCGCCGATCATGGTGATGTGCCACGGCGGGCCGGACGGGGCCGGGGCGCTGCCGGTGGCGGTGTCGGCGGGCGCCGGCAACGGACGAAGGCGTTGGCTGACCAGTACCCGGGCCACCTCGGGCCGGCGGGACAGCCAGGCCCGTACCGCTGGGCCGCCAGCTACCTCGATCGCGTTGACCAGGTAGTAGGGGGTGTGCGGCAAGTGGGCCCGGCGCAGGTCCCGGCGCAGGTCGGCCTGGGTTCGGTCGGCGGTGTCGACAAGCCGCCGGTAGACCTCCCCGGCGCGCGCGTCCCGGCCGGCCCGACCTGGCCCGCCGCTCACACCGCTCAGGTCCGCCTGTTCCCGCAGCAGTACGAACAGCCGCTCCCCGTGCAGTCCCGGCTGGCCAGCGGTCGCGCCGACCAAACCGACCGTGACCAGCAGCGTGAGCACGCTGGCCCCGGCCAGCGCCCGGCTCGGCGGTTTGGCCGCGCATCGCGCCAGCAGCAGGCCGTATCCCGCCGCCAGCACCAGTGCGACGGCGAGTCCGGCCCCGGCCGCGACGGCGACCCAGAAGGGTACGTCGCGGGTGCCGACCAGCAGCAGGCTGACCTCCTCCGGATCGGTGAACGCCAGCGGGCCGAACACGCCGAGCCCGACCAGCCAGGCAGCCGGTGCCCGGCCGGTCACCCCGGCCGGACGGCGGGCCACGACGGCGGTTGCCAGCTGATCCGGCACGTCGTGCCCGGTACCGGGGTGGGCGACGCCGCGTCCGGCGACCGGCCGGCAGCTCATGGCCCGCAGCGCGGCCAGCGCGAAGCCGGCCGGCGGCAGCGTCACCAGCAGCGGCAGCTGCGCGCCGGAGTGGCCGGTGCCGGCACCCACCAGCAGCAGCACCACCCCGGCCACGAGCCCACCCAGCAGCACCAGCCGGGCCGGCCGAGGTGTTTCGCCGGCCTCGAAACGGCCCCAGAACCGAGCGTCGAGCAGCGTCGCGGCCAGCACGCCGACGGCCGCTGCGGCCAGCCCGGCGAGGATGGTCTCCAACAGCCCGCCGAGCGCGCCCCACCAGACCCAGGGCAGCAGCAGGGCGAGCCCGGCGGTCACCGCGAGCAGGGCCGCCACCGACGGGCGCGCGGCGAGTCGGGCCGGTCGTCCGACCGCCGTCGGGTCCGGCCCGGTCCCGTTCCCCGGACCGCCGAACGGCAGCCGGGTCGTCACCACCGCCAGCAGCATGGCCACGAGAGCCAGCGCGGCGAGGTACGCCTCGTGGTGCACCGGGGGGATCGTCCGCAGCAGCCCGAGCAGGCCGAGCACGAGCGCGCCGGCAACCCAGACCCGGCCGGTGACGCGGACCACCGCCGAGCGGGGAACGAGGGCCAACGGCAGCGTCGCAGTGGCGATCAGCAGCACGGTGAGCAGGCAGACCACCGGCCAGAGCGGCACCAGCCGGTCCAGGCCGCCGATCAGCACCACCTGGTCGACGGTCCAGCCGCCGGTCTGCGCCAGGACCGTGACCATGACCGTCCAGCAGCCGGCGAAGACCGCCGCGACGATCGCCCAGGGGCTACCGGTCGAGCCGGGTGTGGTGGGTTCCGCCCGCATCCGCACACAGTACGACGCAGCCAGCCAGCCGTCGGGACGGATCTGTCGGGCGACTGATCGGGGTGCCCGGGCCGGCACGTGTCGGTGGCGGACCGGGACGGTTAACGTGGACGGGTGCGTGATCCGAACGTTCAGCGGTCCGTTGCCGGGCAGCTCTCGCCCGCTCGCCGCGCCGCCGACCTGCGTCGGTTGCGCGCCGAGCGGTTCGACGTGCTGGTGATCGGGGGCGGGGTGACCGGTGCCGGCGCGGCTGTCGACGCCGCTTCCCGGGGCCTCAAGGTGGCCCTGATCGAGGCCCGCGACTTCGCCGCCGGCACCTCCAGTCGGTCCAGCAAACTGATCCACGGCGGCCTGCGCTACCTGGAGCAGTTGGAGTTCGGCCTGGTGCACGAGGCGCTGACCGAGCGCGGGTTGCTCGCCACCCGGCTGGCACCGCACCTGGTGCGGCCGGTGCCGTTCCTGGTTCCGCTGCCCGCCGGTCAGGGCGCCCGCGACCTGCCCGCCCGACTGCTGCGGCGGGCCTACTACGGTGCCGGGGTGGCCGCGTACGACGCCTTCGCCGGCCTTTTCGGCGGCGGCCGGGGCATGCCGCTGCACCGGCACCTGAGCCGGGAGGGTGCCCGCCGCGTCTTCCCGAGCCTGCGCTCCGACGGACTGGCCGGCGCGATCCGCTACCACGACGGGCAGGTCGACGACGCCCGCCTGGTGATCACCCTGGCCCGCACCGCCGCCAGCCTGGGCGTGACCGTGGTCAGCAGCGCCCGGGCGGTCGGCCTGATCCGACAGGCCCGGGAGGTCACCGGGGTCCGGGTTCGCGACCTGGAGGCACCCCCGGGCGCACCCGAGGCCGAGTTCGAGGTACGCGCCCGCACGGTCATCGCCGCCACCGGTGTCTGGACCGACGACATGTCCCGGATGCTCAACGACGTCGGGCTACGGCCGGGTGTCCGGGTACGGGCGTCCAAGGGCGTACACCTGGTGGTGCCCCGCTCGGCGATCACCGGCGAGACCGGGCTGATCCTGCGTACGGCCACAAGTGTCCTGTTCGTCATCCCGTGGGGTGGGCACTGGATCATCGGCACCACGGACACCGACTGGCGGCTGGACCGCTCTCACCCGGCGGCCTCAGCCAGCGACATCGACTACCTGCTCCGGCAGGTCAACACGGTGCTGGACCGCCCGTTGACCACCGCCGACATCGAAGGTGTCTACGCCGGGCTGCGTCCGCTGCTGGCCGGCGAGGCGGACTCCACCTCGAAGCTCTCCCGCGAGCACGCCGTCATCGAGCCGATGCTCGGGCTGCTGCTGGTGGCCGGCGGCAAGTACACGACGTACCGGGTGATGGCCGCCGACGTGGTCGACCGGGCGGTGCGTCGACTCGGCGGTACCCGGGTCTCGCGTACCGCCGACCTGCCGCTGCTCGGCGCGGACGGGTATGCGGCCATGTGGCGGGACCGGGCGGATCTGGCCCGCCGCCACGGGTTGCCGGTGGGTGTGGTGGAGCACCTGCTGGAACGCTACGGCAGCCTCACCCTCGACCTGCTCGCCCTGGTCGACGCCGATCCGTTGCTGGCCTCCCCGCTGGCCGGTGCGCCGGAGTACCTCGCCGCCGAGGTGACGTACGCGGCGCGCGCCGAGGGGGCGTTGCACCTGGAGGACGTGCTGACCAGGCGTACCCGGATCTCGATCGAGACCGCACACCGGGGCCTGGAGTCGGCCGAGCACGCGGCCGAGCTGATGGGTGCGGTGCTGGGCTGGGACGCGGCCCGCCGGGCGCGGGAGGTGACCCACTACCGGGCCCGGGTGGAGGCCGAGCGACAGTCCCAGCTGATGCCGGACGACGCCACCGCGGATGCCGCCCGGCTCGGCGCTCCGGACGTGCGCGGTTACCCTGCGGATCGGGGGGCCGACGACGGCGCGGCGGATCTGACCCGCTGACCGCTCCACTCTGGAGATCGTCGGGCATGGATGTCCATCCAACGGGTTACGCTGCCTACCTACGGTGGGGTAAGTTCCGCGAGTGATGGCGCTTTCCCGATCACGACTGGCCTTCCTGCCCGGCATCGCTCTGCTGGCGATCGTTGCGAGTGGCTGTGCACCCTTCGGCGACAACTCCGAACCGTCCGCGGAGGCGAGTGCGCCGGCCGCCGAGCAACCCGGTGGCGCGGGGGCCGCCACCACCGGCAAGGGACGGGTCAGCCTGCTGCAGAACGACGGGCCCGACGGTCCGCTGCGTACCCTCAATGTGGAGCCGGACGGGCGCTGGGAGTGCATCGACTGTGCCGGCGACGGGGTCACCTCGACCGGCGAGCTGACTGCGGAGCATCGGGAGCGTCTCCAGCAACTGCTGGCCGAGCCGGACCTGGCCCGGGAGACCGACGAGGCGCGGGGCTATCGAGTCAGCTGCGTCGGCGCTCTCACCTCCACCCTGCTGACCGCGGCCGGTCTGATCACCTCGCAGGACTGCCCGGGGGAGGAACGGCCGCCGGTGGCCGAGGAGATCCTGCTGCTGCTCACCCAGAACACGCCGGCCGAGATGGTCAGCTAGCGGCGCCGGTGCGGCGTGGTCAGAGCACCTTTCCGGGGTTGAGCAGGCCGGTCGGGTCGAGCGCCGCCTTGATCGCCTGGTGCACCCGTACGCCCACCGGACCGATCTCCCGGGCCAGCCAGTCCCGCTTGAGCAGGCCGACGCCGTGCTCACCGGTGCACGTGCCACCCAGGTCCAGCCCCAACCGCATGATCTCGTCGAAGGCCCGCCGGCCGCGCTCCAGGCTCGCCGGATCGGCCCGGTCGACCACGATGTTCGGGTGCATGTTGCCGTCGCCGGCATGACCGACCACGCCGATCGGCACCCGACACTCCGCCGCGATCCGGGCCACCCCGTCGAGCAGCGCGGCGAGGGCTCCCCGGGGCACCGCCAGGTCGTCGATGATCAGACCACCCCTGCCGCCGGGGTACACGTCCGCGGCGTACTTCTCCATCGCCGGGTGCGCCGACCGGCGGGCCTGCAACAGCGCGGCGGCCTCCACCGCGTCGCTTGCCGCGTACACCTCCTCGGCACCGGCCGCCTCGCAGACCGCAGCCAACTCGGCCAGGTCCGCCGCCGCCCGGGAGCCGGTGTCGGCCGAGGCCAGCAGCAGCGCCTCGGCGTCGGTGCGCAACCCCATCGGCCGGTACGCCTCGATCGCCGCCAGGTGCGTGCGGTCGAGCAGTTCCAGCAGGCTGGGGGAGAGACCCTGGGCGGCGATCCGGGCCACCGCCTCGCCGGCGTTCGCGGTCGAGCCGAACACGGCCACCAGGGTCAGTGACTCCGCGGGCGCGGGCCGCAGCGCCACGGTCACCTCGGTGATCACTCCGAGGGTGCCCTCCGAGCCGACGAAGAGCCGGGTCAGGTCGTAACCGGCCACCCCCTTGGCGGTCCGCCGTCCGGTGCGCAGCACCTCGCCGGAGGCGAGCACCACCTCCAGGCCGAGCACGTACTCGGTGGTCACGCCGTACTTGACGCAGCACATCCCGCCCGCGTTGGTGGCGACGTTGCCGCCGATGGTGGACGACTCCCAGGAGCCCGGGTCGGGCGGGTACCACAGGCCGTGCTCACCCACCGCCGCGGTGAGCGCGGCGTTCACCACTCCCGGCTGGACGACCGCGATCCGGCTCACCGGGTCGATCTCCAGGATCGCGGTCATCGCGGTGGTGCTGATCACCACCGCGCCGTCGACCGCGTTCGCCCCGCCCGCCAACCCGGTACGCGCACCCTGCGGCACCACCGGTACGCCGTGCCGCCCGGCCGCCCGGACCACCGCGACGACCTCCTCGGTGCCGCGCGGCCGGGTCACCACCAGCGGTGTCGCCGACGCACACAGGTCGGCCTCGTCCCGCTCGTGCCCACGCAGCAGGTCAGGATCGGTGAGCACCGCGTCCGGCCCGAGCGCGGCACGCAGGTCGTCGAGGAGTGGGGAGGTGGCCATGCGGCCGAGGCTACGACCGCGACTGGTGATCATCAACCTGGGTCGACGCCCGGTACGGTGGCTTGCGTGATCTACGTGGACCGGCCGTCCTGGCCGGGGCGCGGCCGGCTCTGGTCGCACCTGATCAGCGACGTCGCCCTCGCCGAACTGCACGCCTTCGCCGAGATGCTGGGTGCCCCCCGCCGGGGCTTCGACCGGGACCACTACGACATTCCCGCCGAGCGCTTCCCGATGGCCGTTTGGCTCGGCGCCCAGATCGTGCCCAGCCGCGACATCGTCCGCCTCCTGCGCGCCGCCAACCTCCGCCGCCCCAAACACCTCTCCCACCCTCGCCCAGACTTCCGCGATCTTGCACTTTCGGTCCCTCATACGCGGCTTTGACACCGTTATGTCCCGACGAAAAGTGCAAGATCGACGTGGAGTTATGGGGACAGTCGGGTCAGTTCGCGGGTGAGGTTGGTGTGGGCGGGGCGGGTCCAGTGGGCGGCCAGCTCGGGGATGCGGTAGAGGGTGGGCAGGGCTAATAGGCCGGAGAGCACGCGGGTGCGGGCGGTGCGGTAGTCCGGCTCGGGAACGTGGGCGTACTCCTGGCGGATCGCGGTGGCGTAGCGGTCGTACTCCGGTGCAGGGGCGGCCAGCACGGCCAGGTCGGCGTCGCAGAGCAGCGCGCCGTCGGCGTCTGTCGGTGCCACCACATGACCGGCGGTGAGCAGGACCAGCCGGTTCACCTCGGCCACCTCGTCGGCGGGCAGCCCCAACCGGGTGAGCAGGGCGTCGGCGAGCGCCGCGCTGTCACGCTCGTTGCGGTCGCCCAACGCGCGGGGGTCGTACACCGCGTCGTGGCACCACGCGGCGAGTCGCACCAACTCGGGTCGCGGTGCGGTCGAGGCGTACCGGTCGATCACGTCGAGCACGGCGGTCAGGTGCGCGACCGTGTGGTAGCGCCGGTGCGGCTCCTGCCACCGTTCGAGCAGTTCCGCCCCGGCCGCGTCGACCGACGCCGGGTCACCGGCCCCGGCCGCCCGGGCGGCGGTCCGCCATCGTGCGATCAATCCCGTCACCGGCCCGAGTCTGCCCGATTCGGCGACGTGGCGCCGGTCCGCGACCATCTGCCGCTTCGGCGGGAATGTCCGGGCGTCAGACGGGTAGTCCCGGCCATGGCGGTGGCCCGGCGCGGACTTTCCCGGCTGCTGCGCCGTAACGGCGCGCGCGACGGCCGGTCCGACGTGGACACGGCCCGGATCGCCGGGACCATGGCGCAGCTGCACCAGCGGAGCAAGGCGACCCTGCGGGACCGGCTGCACCGGGTGCGTCTGTCGCTCGGCCTGGCCGCCCAGGCCGGTCTGGCGGCCGGGCTGTCCTGGGTGGCCGCGCACGAGCTGCTGGGCAACCCGCAACCGGTCTTCGCCCCGATCTCCGCCGTCGGCACCCTGGCCGTCTCGGTGGGTCAGCGGTTCCGCCGGACCATCGAGCTGATTCTCGGGGTGGGCGTCGGGGTGTTCGTCGGCGACCTGCTGGTCTACTTCCTCGGCACCGGGCCGTGGCAACTCGGGCTGGTGGTGACCTCCGCCATCGTGCTCACCGTCTTCGCCGGGGGGAGCGTCGCCATCGTCATCCAGGCCGCGGCGACCGCGGTGCTGATCGTGACGCTCAGCCCGTCGGTGGAGGACCTGGAGATACCCCGGTTCATCGACGCGATCGTCGGTGGCAGCATCGCGCTGCTGGTCACCGCGATCCTGCTGCCGCTCAACCCGCTGCGGGTGCTCAACCGGGCGGCCCGGCCGGCGCTGGATCTGCTCGCCGCCCAGCTCGACACCGCCGCCGACGGGTTGCGGGAGCGCGATCAGAGCAAGATCCAGAGCGCCCTGGACCGGCTGCGCAACAACAAGGAGGAACTGGCCACCTTCTCCGAGGCGATCGAGGGTGCCAAGGAGACGGCGCTGCTCTCCCCGGCGCGGTGGCACCGGCGCAGTGAACTCACCCACTACGCGGAGGCCGCCGACCCGATCGACCGGGCGATGCGCAACAGCGGCACCCTGATCCGACGCGCGGTGACCCTGGTGGAGGACGAGGAGCCGGTCCCGGAGCCGATGCCGGACGCGGTAGGTCACCTGGCCGAGGCGGTGCGCGTGCTGCAGAAGGAGTTCGCTCAGGGCGAGGAGCCCGAACAGGCCCGGGAGCGGGCGCTGCGCGCCGTGAGCGAGGCCGGTCGGGCGTACGGCGAGGGGGTCGGGTTCTCCGGCAGCGTGGTGGTGGCGCAGGTGCGTACCACCGCTAGTGACCTGCTGGTGGCCTCCGGGATCAGCCAGGAGGAGGCGAACCGGCTGGTGCGCCGCTCCTTCGGTGAGCTGGACCGACCGGCGGCACCGGCCGGGCCGGAGCCGACTGTGCGGCGGCCCGCCGCGCCCCCGGTCGGCTGAGTCCGCCGGGGTGGCCATGCGCCCGGCCGGACGGGTCGTGCATGACTACGCTGACCGCATGGCCGTCACCCCGTCCGGCGGATCGCTGCCGCCGTCGCCGTCCGTGCCCGTCGCGCCAGGCGCGGGTGATGGCGCACCCGGAATGCCACGCCGTCGCCTCAACTGGCGGCGGGCGCTGGTACTGATCGGGGTGATCATCCTGATCGCGGCCTGCGCGATCTTCATGCTCTTCACGCTCGGCACCAGCCTCGGCCCGGAGGCGCTGCTGGTCGGTACCGCCGCGGCGGTACTGCCGGTTCCGGTACTGGTGGCCTGCTTCCTCTGGCTCGACCGCTACGAACCCGAGCCGCTGAAGTATCTGATCTTCTGCTTCGCCTGGGGTGCGTTCGTCGCCACCGCGGCGTCACTGACGGTGAACGAAACGGCGGCCGGCTGGTTCGAGGACCAGAACCTGCCCGTCGCCCTGACCGCCGTCCTGGTCGCGCCCTTCATCGAGGAACTGACCAAGACTCTCGGGCCGATCCTGCTGCTGATCTTCCGTCGGCGCGAGTGGTCGGGCATCACCGACGGCCTCGTCTACTGCGGGCTGTCCGCGATCGGCTTCGCCATGGTGGAGAACATCCTCTACCTGGGTGGGTACGGGTACGCCTCGGGGGTCGAGCAGTACGGGCCGGCGACCGGGGCGCAGCAGGTCATCGCCATCTTCATCGTGCGGATCCTGCTTTTCGGGTTCGCCCATCCGTTGTTCACCTCGATGGCCGGTATCGGGCTCGGTATCGCCGCGCGGTCGGCGGACCGTCGGGTGCGGTTCTTCGCCCCGGTCGCCGGGCTGCTGCTGGCGATGATGCTGCACGGGACGTGGAACCTGCTGCCCACGCTGACCCAGGCCACCGGGCAGGTGCTGATCTCGCTCTTCGGTTTCGTCGGCGTGATGGTGCCGATCTTCTTCGGCATGGTCGGCCTGGCCGTGTGGCTGCGGGCCTGGGAGGGGCGGCTGACCGAGCGGGTGCTGCCGGACTATGTCCGGGCCGGTTGGCTCACGCCACCGGAGGTGGCCGCGTTGAGCAGCCTCGGCCGACGACACGCGGCCCGGGTGTGGGCCCGGCGGGTGGCCGGTGACGCCGGCCTACGGGCGATGCGCGGCTACCAGTTCGCGGCGACCCGGCTGGCGCTGCTGCGGGACGGTGCCACCCGAGGGCTGGACCGCCGGCCCGTCGACCGGGACCGGACGGCCCGGGAGGAACAGGAGCTGTTGCACTCCATCGCCGCGTACCGGTCGTACTTCGTCGGCCGGGATCCGCAGTCGCCGGTCGGTGTCTGGGACGGACACCGCTACCACCTGCGTTTCCCGGACGGGTCGCAGCGGGCGGTGGAGGCCCCCGAGGAGCCGGTGGTGCCGATCCCGGTGGTGCTCACCCCACCGCCCCCGCCACCGCCGTTCCCCGCCGGCTACGGCGGGCCCGGCTGGTACGGCCCACGTCCGGCCGCCCCCTGGCCACCGGGTCACCGCTGACCGTCGATGCCGGCCGGCGGCGGGCCGCCCGGCCGGCGGTGCTCAGGTCATCAGGCTGGTGAGGAAGTCCCCGAGCCCCTGGGCCATCATCATCAGGGCCGCACCGATGGCCTTGAACATCTGTGCGGCGCCCTCCGGCCGGAACGCCATGAAGTAGATCAGAAACGCGAGGCTTCCCCAGGCCAGCACCTTCTTCACGAATACCGGCATCGTCCCTCCCCAGGCCGGTGGTGCGGCTGGCTTCCCGCCGGGGAGCGCGGCAAACGACGCGAGGCCGGTCGAGGGACTCGAGGCCGGTCAGAGATACAGGCCGGTCGCGTTCTCCTCGACCCGTTCGGCGGCCACCGCGTGCACGTCGCGTTCCCGCAGCAGCACGTAGCCGCGGCCGTGCAACTCGACCTCGGAGCGGTCGTCGGGGTCGAAGAGCACCCGGTCGCCGGAGACGATCGAGCGCACGTTGGGGCCGACCCCGACCGCGGTCGCCCACGCCAGGCGTTTGCCGACCGCAGCGGTGGCGGGGATCACGATGCCGGCGCTGGAACGCCGCTCACCTTCGCTGCCCTCCATCCGCACCAGCACGCGGTCGTGCAGCAGCCGGATGGGCAGGCCGGAGTCGAGGTTGTCGGCGGTCACGCCGCAGACGCTACCGTGTCGTCCCGCGCCGGCCGGCCGGTGGTCACCGGGTTAGCGGACCGGACGGGCGGGGCACTGTGGGTGGCGAATTCGTCCTACCGTTGCCTGGTCGGGCGTATCCTGTCCGACCTGACGCAGTGCGCAGGCGAAGATCTGCCAGGAGGTGTGCTTGAGCCGCTTCGAGCGGATACGCGGACGGCTGCGTCGCGCGTACGAGTCGGGCCGGGAATCGGTTCGCGCGGGTCGCCAGGCGCCGTCGGACGTCCCGGAGCCGGCCGCCGTGGCCTCGCCGTCGAGTCCCGGGCCGGCGGCACCGGCCGGGGCGACCGTGGTCGGTGCCGAACCGACCGCGCCGGTGCACAACTCCACCTCCAGCCGCGACGACGCCGACGTGCCGCACGCGCTGCGGATCGCCGCCGCCTGGTGCTGGCGGCTGATCGTCATCGGCATCGTCTTCTGGGCGCTGCTGAAGCTCGTCGGCACGATCAGCATCGTGATCATTCCCCTGGCGGTGGCGCTGTTGCTGTCGGCGCTGCTGGCACCCGCGGTCGGCTGGCTGCTGCGGGCCCGCCTGCCACGATCACTGGCGACGGCGGTGGTCCTCGTCACCGGGCTGGCCGCGGTGATCGGCACGCTCACCCTGGTGGTCAACGAGTTCATCAAGGGCGTTCCGGAACTGACCGCGAAGTCGACCCAGGGTCTGCAACAGATCCAGGACTGGCTCAAGACCGGGCCCCTGCACCTGTCGGACAACGACCTCGACCGGTACCTCGAGGAGACCCAGCGGTGGGTCGACAACAACACCGAGCGGTTCACCAGCGGTGCCCTCTCCACCGCGGCCACCCTGGCCGAGGTGTTGACCGGCACGGTGCTTGTCCTCTTCGCCACCTTCTTCTTCCTGCGCGACGGCAACATCATCTGGCGGTTCCTGGTCCGGCTGCTGCCCGTCGCCGCGCGCTGGAAGGTCGACGACGCCGGTCGGGCCGCCTGGGCGACGCTCGTCGCCTACGTGCGGGCGACGGTGCTTGTCGCCTTCATCGACGCCGTCGGCATCGGCGTCTTCCTGGTCATCTTCGACATCCCGTTCGCCTTTCCGCTGGCCGCCCTGGTCTTCCTCGGCGCGTTCATCCCGATCGTCGGTGCGACGCTCTCCGGAGGTGTCGCGGTGCTCGTGGCGCTGGTGGACAGCGGCCCGGTGACCGCGTTGATCATCCTGAGCGTGGTGATCGGTGTGCAGCAGATGGAAGGGCACGTCCTCCAGCCGTTGATCATGGGGAGGGCGGTCGCCATCCATCCGCTCGCAGTGATCATCGGTCTGGCGGCCGGCGTGGTGCTCGCCGGGATCACCGGCGCGCTGGTCGCGGTGCCCATCATCGCCGTGCTCAACACGGCGGTCCGCCGCCTCGCCGCCCGGCGCGTCCCCGACACCCCACCCGACGCGGTCGTCGTCGCCTCCCGGGCACCCTGACTCCAGCCGCGCGCCAGGCGCGGTCCGTGACGCCGGTGTGCCCTCGCCGCCCGGCTCAGCTCGCGGCGAGGCGGGCCAGGGCGCCCCGGGCCACCTCCGGGCGGGTCGTGTACCAGAACGGGGGCAGCGAGCGGCGCAGGAACGAGCCGTAGCTGCGGGCTGTCTCCAGTCGGGAGTCCAGTACCGCCACCACGCCCCGGTCACCGTTGGCCCGGATCAGCCGGCCCACGCCCTGAGCGAGCCGAACCGCCGCGATCGGGACGCTGACCGCGGCGAAACCGGAGCCGCCCTGGGCGTCGACCGCTGCCGCCCGGGCCGCGGCGAGCGGTTCGTCGGGGCGCGGGAAGGGAAGCCGGTCGATCACTACAAGTTGGCAAGAATCGCCCGGAACGTCGACGCCCTGCCACAGCGACATCACCCCGAACAGGCAGCTCGCCCGCTCCTCGCGGAAGCGCCGGACCAGCAGCGGCAACGCCTCCTCGCCCTGGAGCAGCACCGGCAGGTCGGTCCGGTCGCGCAGCAGCTCCGCCGCCTGCTGCGCGGCCCGCCGCGAGGAGAAGAGCCCGAGCGTACGCCCGCCGAGCGCGGTGACCAGCGCGAGCAGTTCCTCCCCGGCGGCCTCGGGCAGCCCGGACGCCCCCGGGCGGGGCAGGTGGGCGGCCACGTAGAGGATGCCCTGCCGGGGATAGTCGAACGGCGAGCCGACGTCCAGCGAACGCCACCCGAGCCCGGAGTCGGTCGCCGCGCCCGCGTCCTGAGCCCCGGTCGGTGCGGTACCGCCCGCCGCGTCGCCCGGCCCGGCCGGCGGCCGGACGGCCCCGGCCAGGGCGGCGGCGGCCGGTGACGGTGGGCCGGGCGGGGGCGAGTCGAGGCCCAGGGCCCGGGCGACCGTGTCGAACCGGCCGCCCAGCGCGAGCGTGGCCGAGGTGGCCACCACGGTCCGCTCGTCGTAGAGGTGGGTGGCCAGGGTGCCGGCGACCGAGAGCGGCGCCACCACGAGTGCCCGGCGTCCGGTCACGTCGTTGCGCTCCACCCAGGCCACGTCGTGCTCGGCCTCCTCCAGCAACCGCTGGGCCGTGGTGGACAACTCGTCGAGGACGGCCTTGACCTGTTGCTTGCGTACCGGGTCGGGGTCGTCGGCCTTGACGTCGCCGATGCTGTCCAGTGCGGTCCGGGTGGCGGCGTCCAGCAGCGTGCAGGCCTCCCGCAGCGGGCCGGGCAGCCCGCTGGTGATGCGTCCGACCGGTGCCTCGGCCAGCCCGACCGCGAGGGCGTCACCCGCCGCGGTCAACGCCTCGGCCGTCTCCGGGCGCAGCAGCGGACGGGCCCGCCGGGCGGACCGGTCGATCAGCTCCGGGGTCAGCTCCGCCTGGGCCGCCGAGGAGACCCGGTCGGCCAGCTCGTGGGCCTCGTCGACGACCAACAGCCGGTGCGGCGGGACGATGTGCCGACCGGCGAGCATGTCGACCGCCAGCAGGCTGTGGTTGGTCACCACGATGTCCGCCTCCCGGGCCCGGGCCCGGGAGGCCTCGGCGAAGCACTCCGCACCGTACGGGCAGCGGGAGGCGCCCACGCACTCGCGGGCGGGCATCGAGACCAGCCGCCACGTCTGGTCGTCGACGCCCGGATCCAACTCGTCGCGGTCACCGGTGTCGGTCTCCAGGGCCCAGTCCCGCAGGCGCTGGATCTGCTTGCCCAGCCGGCCTGCCTCACCGAGCCAGCGCGTGCCGCCGGGACGCTCGGCCGGGGCGTCGAAGAGGGTGTCCTCCGGTTCGTCCGCCGTGGAGTTCTCCAGCCGGGCCAGGCAGAGGTAGTGGTGGCGGCCCTTCAGCACGGCGAACGTGGGGCGGCGCCGGAGCAACGGCTCGACGGCGTCGGCCAACCGGGGCAGGTCGTGCTCCACCAGCTGGGACTGCAACGCCAGGGTGGCGGTGGAGACCACCACGGGTCCGTCCACCGTCAAGGCCGGAGCGAGGTACGCCAGGGACTTGCCGGTGCCCGTGCCGGCCTGCACCAGCAGGTGGTCACCGCTGGCGACGCACTCCTCGATCTCCGCGGCCATCCGCTGCTGCCCCGGACGGGCCGTACCGCCGGGCACCGCCCCGACCGCGGCGGACAACAGCTCGGCCCCGCCCGGCCGGTCGCCCCGGCGGCGGGCCTTGTCGCGGGTGGGGCCGGTGGCGGTGCGGGGCGGAGTCACCGTGGCACGGTACCCGCCGGGGCGGACGCGGTCGGTACCGAGCGGGCCGTGTCGCGGTCGTCGGGAGCACGAAATGTCGCCGTGTCGTCCGGTAACTTCCCGACGGCGAGGCGTGGGCGGAATCGGCTAGGGTGCGACTCATGCCGAGCGACGTGATCCGGGTGATCTACCGCAAGTTCGACGGCAGCGCCCACCGCGACTACCCGGCCCGTCGATTGGCCGAGGACGACCTCGGCATCTGGCTCGGCGTGTCGGCCGGCACCAGCTCGGTCTACCACGGCCGGCCGTCGGTCGAGCAGATTCCCTTCGTGCTGCTGGTGCCCCACCACGCCTGGTGGACCGGCATGTTCAACCCGCCGCCCCGGACCAGCGAGGTCTACTGCGACATCGCCAGTCCGGCCCGCTGGGAGGGCGAGGACACCGTCCATCTGATCGACCTCGACCTGGACGTGGTCCGGCGCCGGGAGACCGGTCTGGTCGAGTTGCGCGACGAGGACGAGTTCGCCGAGCACCGGGTCCGCTTCGGGTACCCCGACGACCTGGTGGTGGCGGCCGAGGCGGCGGCGCGCTGGCTGTTCGGCGCGCTCGGCGACGGCACTGAGCCCTTCGCCACCTCGTACCGCAAGTGGCTGGCCCTGGTGGTCTGACCGCCGCGGCCACCTCCGTCGCGCGGACCGACGGCGGGCGGGTGATGATGCTCCGATGGTGGACGACGGTGACTTTGATGTGGTGGCGCCGACCGGCGGCGCGGTACGCGACCGGCTCCGGGTGCGGCCCGGTGGCCCGGTGGACCTCGCGGAGATCGATCCCCGCTCGACCCCGGGGCTGCCCGGCCCCGAGGTGACCGGGCCGGACCGCAAGGGCTGGGCCCGCCGGCAGCTCGGGCGGTTGGGTGCCGGGCTGGCCGGGCAACAGGAGATGCTGTTCGCCGGTGCGAAGGCCGACCCGGGCGCCGGACGGCGGGTGCTGCTGGTGCTCCAGGCGATGGACTGCGGTGGCAAGGACGGCACGGTCAAGCGGGTGGTCGGGGCGATGAACCCGCTCGGCGTGCACATCCGGGCGTTCGGCCCGCCGACGGCCGAGGAGCTGCGGCACCACTTCCTGTGGCGGATCCGTCGGGCGCTGCCGCCACCGGGGAGCCTGGGGGTCTTCAACCGGTCGCACTACGAGGACGTGCTGGTGCCCCGGGTCCAGCAGCGGGCTCCCGAAGACGTCTGGCGGCCCCGGTACGCGGAGATCGACGAGTTCGAGCGGGAGCTGACCGACGCCGGGGTGGCGGTGGTCAAGGTCTTCCTGCACATCTCCAACGCCGAACAGGCTAAGCGGCTGCTGGCCCGGCTCGACGATCCGACGAAGCACTGGAAGTACCATCCGTCCGACGTCGACGCCCGGGCCCGGTGGGACGACTACCAGGCCGCGTACGCCGAGGTGCTCGCCCGGTGCAGCACGGACCTGGCGCCGTGGCACGTGGTGCCGGCGGACCGCAAGTGGTACCGGGACTGGGCGGTGGCGCACCTGCTGCGTGAGACGTTCGACACTCTTGATCTGGGGTATCCGCCAGCCGACTTCGACATCGTGCGGGAACGGGAGCGGCTGCTGGGAACCACGGGGCCGGTGAAGGTGAACGGAAGTTGAACGAGCGGTGAATGCGATCTGGCCAGGGGTGGGCCGAAAAATCGCCGGTCTGACGGTTCCCTAGCATTCCCTCAGCAGGGCGCCGGAGCGACGGCCGCCACCCCTTCCACCCGACACGACGAGGTCCGTGCTGTGAGGTTTTCCTTCCGCCCCAACGAGGGCGCTTTCTACGAGCTCTTCACCAGGGCCGCGCAGAATCTGGTCCGGGGTACCGAGCTGCTCAACGAGCTGGCCTTGCCCGATGTCGAGGTGCAGTCGGTGAGCGAGCGGCTCACCGAGGTGGAGCACGACAGCGACCAGATCACGCACGAGCTGTACAAGAAGATCAACTCCACCTTCGTCACCCCCTTCGACCGGGAGGACATCTACCGGCTCGGCTCGCTGCTGGACGACGTGATGGACCACCTGGAGGCGGTGGGCAACCTGCTCTACCTCTACGGGCTGACCAAGCTGCCGTCGTTGCCGCGGGAGATGCACGAGCTGGTGCACGTGCTCGACCAGCAGGCCAAGCTGACCGCCGACGCGATGCCCCGACTGAAGTCGATGAAGGATCTCGAGGACTACTGGATCGAGATCAACCGGCTGGAGAACGACGGTGACCAGGCCTACCGGATGCTCCTGGTGCGTCTGTTCTCCGGTGAGTACGACGCGTTGACCGTGCTGAAGATGAAGGAGGTCGCCGACGAGCTGGAGGCCGCCTGCGACGCCTTCGAGCACGTCGCCAACACGGTCGAGACCATCGCGGTCAAGGAGTCCTGATCCTGTGAGTCCCGAGCTCATCGCCGTACTGGCGGTGATCGGGGTGGCCCTGGTGTTCGACTACACCAACGGCTTCCACGATGCCGCCAACGCGATCGCGACAAGCATCTCCACCCGGGCGCTGACACCCCGGGTCGCCCTGGCCATGGCCGCGGTCGGCAACTTCATCGGTGCCCACTTCGGCGCCGAGGTCGCCAAGACCGTCGGCAGCGGCCTGGTCGAGCTGCCCACCGGTGTCTCCAGCCTCGGCATCGTCTTCGCCGGGGTGATCGGCGCGATCACCTGGAACCTCATCACCTGGTACTTCGGCCTGCCCTCGTCGTCCTCGCACGCCCTGATCGGTGGGCTGGTCGGCTCGACCGTCGCCGCCTCCGGCACCGTGCTCTGGACCGGTATCGGCGAAAGCGTGATCATTCCGATGATCCTGTCGCCGATGGTCGGCTTCATCCTCGGCTACATCGTGATGATCGCGGTGCAGTGGATCTTCCGGAACGGACATCCGGGCAAGCTCAACCGGGGCTTCCGCTGGGCCCAGACCGCCTCGGCGGCAGCCATGTCGGTCGGTCACGGCATGCAGGACGCCGCCAAGACCATCGGCATCGTGGTGCTCGCCCTCTTCGTCGGCGGCTACCAGGAGGACGCCACCTACATTCCGGAGTGGGCGTTCTGGACCTCGGCGGCCGTGCTGGCGGCAGGTACCTACGCCGGTGGCTGGCGGATCATCCGGACCCTGGGGCGGAAGATCATCGACCTGCGCCCGCCGGAGGGTTTCGCGGCCGAGACGGTGGCCAGCGGCGTGCTCTACTTCAACGCCCTGGTGCTCGGTGCCCCGATCTCGACCACGCACACGATCACCTCGGCGATCATGGGTGTCGGCGCCACCAAGCGGCTCTCCGCGGTGCGCTGGGGCGTGGCCGGCAACATCATCGGCGCCTGGATCCTCACCTTCCCGGCGGCCGGCTCGATCGGTGCCCTGATGTACTTCCTGGTCCGTCCCATCTTCAGCTGAGCTGTGTCGAAGGGCCCCTGGGACGGCCCAGGGGCCCTTCGACCGGCCGTCAGATGTAGGAGACGCCGATCTGGGCGCGGATGTCGTCCAGCAGGCCCATGATCTCCAGGGTGGCCGAGTGCGGTACCAACGGGCTCTCGATCAGTCCTTCGGCCAGGCACCGCTGCACCTCGATGGCCTCGTGCTGATAGCCCGAGCCGACCAGCTCATCGGTGATCGTCTCCGGTGCCGCGTCGGCGCGGTGCAGCGTGAACCCGCCGGGCCGGAAGAACGGCTCGGGAAGGTCGATCCGCCCGGCGCTGCCGGTGATCGAGGCGGTGAGCCCGGTGGCGCCCACCATGCCGCAGCTCAACGTGGCCACGGCACCGGAGTCGTACCCGAAGACCAGGCCGGTGTTCTCGTCCGTGCCCTCCGGACCCAGCTTCGCCCAGGACCGTACGTGCTGCGGCGTGCCCAGCAGCAGGTGGGCCAGGCTGATCGGGTAGACGCCGAGATCCAGCAGCGCGCCGCCGCCCAGTGCCCGGGCGCGCATCCGGTGCTCGGGCGGGAACGGGCCGGCGATGCCGAAGTCGGCCCGGAGCCCGGTCAAAGTGCCGATCGCGCCGTCGGCGATCAGCTGGCAGACCCGCCGGATCAGCGGGTTGCACCGCATCCACATCGCCTCCATGAGGAAGACCCCGGCGGCGCGGGCGGTGTCGACGAGTTCGGTGCTGGTGGCCAGGTCGAGCGTGAACGGCTTCTCCACAAGCACCGGCTTGCCGGCGCTGAGGCAGGTCAGGGCCGCCTCGTGATGCGCGGCGTGCGGGGTGGCAACGTAGATCACCTCGACGTCGGCGTCCGCGGCCAGTTCCGCCCAGGAGGCGTACGCCCGTGGTGCGCCGTGCCGTTCCGCGAAGCGTTCCGCGGTCTCGGCGGTGCGTGAGCCGACCGCGACGAGTTCGGCCCCCGGCACCAGCCGGAGATCCTCGGCGAAGCGGGCGGCGATGTGGCCGGTGGCCAGGATGCCCCAACGAGTCATGGCGCGACGCTACCGAAGATCAGCAGAGCGCTGTACTGGGCATCCACGGGTCGGGACTAGTCTCGGCGCATGACGATGGACCGTGGCTTCCCGGCGCCGCCCGCGCTCGTGGAGCACGCCCGCCGGTTCCGGGCCTCCGGCGCGGTGCCGGCGGTGCCCAGGGTGGCCGCCACCGTGCTGTTGCTCCGTCCGGCCGACGCCGGCTTCGAGGTCTACCTGATCCGTCGGGTCGCGGCGATGGCGTTCGGTGGCATGTACGCCTTCCCGGGCGGTGGGGTGGACCCCTCGGACTCCACGACCCACCTGGACTGGGCCGGCCCGACCCCGACGGACTGGGGCAGCTGCCTCGGGCTGACCCCGACCGCGGCCCAGGCGGTGGTCTGCGCGGCGGCCCGTGAGGTCTTCGAGGAGGCGGGGGTGCTGCTCGCCGGGCCGGACGCGACGCGGGTCGTCGGCGATGTCAGCGACGATGGCTGGGAGGCCGTCCGGGCCGACCTGGAGCAGCGGCGGACCGGCTTCGCCGACCTGCTCGCCGGGCGCGGGCTCACCCTCCGGTCGGACCTGCTGCTGCCGTGGAGCCGGTGGGTGACCCCGGAATTCGAGCCGCGTCGCTTCGACACGTACTTCTTCGTGGCGCTGCTGCCCGAGGGGCAGCGCACCCGCGACGTCTCCGGTGAGGCCGACCACACGCTGTGGATCGGGCCTGAGGAAGCGGGGCGGCAGGTCGCCGCCGGTGAGCTGACCATGCTCCCGCCGACCCTGGTCACCCTCCGCGAGATGGCCGCCTGCACGGACCTTGCGGCGGTGGCAGCGGCGGCGGCGGGCCGCGACGCGGTCACCCCGATCACGCCCCGGCTGGACCTGTCCGACCCCGAGCGGCCCCGGTTCTACCTGCCGTGACCCGGACGGGTCAGCCGAGCTGGTAGTTGACGTGGGCCGACCAGCGGGCGAAGCCGAGCCGCTCGTAGAGCGCCACCGCGCCGGTGTTCGACTCGTCGACGTAGAGCATCACCCGGTCCAGCCCGCGTCGGTCGCGCAGGTACGCCAGCCCGGCCGTGGTCAGGGCCCGGCCCAGCCCGCCACCGTGCGCGGAGGGCTCCACCCCGAGCACGTACACCTCACCGATGCGGGCTGAGCCGGTTCGCTCGTGCACCTTGGTCCAGTGGAAGCCGAGCAGCCGGCCGGTCGCCGCATCGACGGCGAGCAGGAAGCCGGCCGGGTCGAACCACGGCTCGGCGAGGCGTACCCGTAGATCCTGCGCGGTCCAGCGACCCTGCTCCGGATGGTCGGCGAAGGCTCGCGCGTTGAGCGTCAGCCAGGCCTCGTCGTCGCTGCCGGGGCGGAACGCGCGCAGCGTCACCCCGTCGGGCAGGTGTGGTTCGGACAGCGGGGCGGCGAGCGGTCGGCGCAGCTGCCAGAGGATCCGGGCGCGGTGGAAGCCGAGGTCGACCGCGAGGGCGGCGGCCGAGGGGTGGTCGCCGTGCGACCACGCCCGTAGTGGCCCGGTGGCGGCGGCCAAGACCCCCCGGGCCAGCGCCCGTCCGGTGCCCCGCCGTCGGTACGCCGGGTGCACCACCAGCTCCACGCCGACGCCGTGGTCCGGGTCGGTCGTGTCGAGGTGTGCGTACCCGGTCAGCGTGCCGTCGGTGGAGCGGGCAACCAGGTGGGTGGCCGCAGCGTGCTCGTCGCGCAGGCGGAGCAGCACGTGTTCGTCCATCGGGTCCGCGCCGTCGGCGGCGCTGGCCGCACCGGCCAGCGCCAGCACGTCGGTGACCTCCGCCGGGCCGAGCCGGTCGAGTCGGCTGACCTGGTCGACGTCCGACTGGGTGCTGCTCATCGCATCACCGTAGCCGCATGGTGGACAGGTCGCCCGGAGGGACGGTGGGTGCCTGCGTCACAGTCCGCGCGGTGGCAACGCCTGAACCTCGAACCTGCCGGCCAGTTCGGGCAGGATCCGGTACAACGCGTTCACGGTGCCCTGACGGTCGCCACCCGCGTCGTGCAGCAGGACGATCGAGCCGGGTCGTGCCTCGTTGATCACGGAGGTGGCGATCCGGCTCGCGCCCGGCGCCCGCCAGTCGGACGGGTCCAGCGTCCAGTGCAGTGGCGCCATCCCGAGGTCCCGGGAGACGGAGATGACCGAGTAGGTCCAGGCCCCGCCGGGCTGTCGGTACCAGGCGATCGGCGCGTCAGGCACCGCGGCGCGGATCGCCTGGCTGGTCCGCATCAGGTCGGCACGGATCCAGTCGGCGGACCGGGCGCCCAGGGCGACGTCGTGGTCCCAGCTGTGGTTGCAGAGCGTGTGCCCCTCGGCGACGATCTGCTCGACGAGCCACGGGTACGCCTGGGCGTTCTTGCCGACCACGCAGAAGGTGGCCGTGACGTGGTAGTCCCGCAGGATCGCGAGAACCTGAGGGGTGTAGTCGGGATGCGGCCCGTCGTCGAAGGTGAGCGCGACACCGGCGGTGCCGGTGCTCACCCGGGTACCCATCGGGCCGATGTTCGGGTCCTGCTCCTGCGGGTCGGCGCGCTGCGACCCGTCCGGCTCGGCGTCCGGCGCAGGGGTGCTCTCGGGTTCGGCCTCGATGGCGGACTGGTCCGCGTACTCGGGGTGGTCGGCGCCGGTCGCGGTGACGGCGGTGTCGGTCCGCGACGCGTCGGGCACCAGGCCCCGTCCGAGCAGGTACGCCGAGCCGAGCACCGCTGTCACCACGAGCGTGATGATGCCGACGGCCCGTGCCGTCCCCACCTGGTTACCGCCCACCAATGCCCCCCGCTGGTCAACTGGCAGTCACCATAAGACTCGCGAGTCGACCAAAAGGGGCATATAGGAATTTCAGCCTTCGACGGTGAGGGCTCGCATCGGCAGCGGCGTGTGCTCGGTGGTCTCCGGTAGGGTGCGCGAGGACGGCACCACGAACTTGTACCCCACCTGCCGAACGGTGCCGATCATCGACTCGTACTCGGAGCCGAGCTTGGCGCGCAGGCGACGCACGTGCACGTCGACCGTCCGGGTGCCACCGAAGTAGTCGTAACCCCACACCTCGCGCAGCAGTTGGTCGCGGGTGAACACCCGACCCGGGTGCTGGGCGAGGAACTTCAGCAGCTCGAACTCCTTGTAGGTGAGGTCGAGCGGGCGGCCCTTGAGCTTCGCCGCGTAGGTGTCCGGATCGATCATCAGCTCGCCGGCCCGGATGGAGCCACCCGCACCGGCGGTCGCGTTGCTCAGCCTGCCGACCGCCAACCGCAGCCGGGCCTCCACCTCGGCGGGGCCGGCCGAGGCGAGGATCACGTCGTCGACACCCCAGTCGGCGTTCAGCGCGATCAGGCCGGCTTCGGTGACCACCGCGACCAGCGGTACGCCGAGCCCGGTGGCGTGCAGCATCCGGCAGGTGGCCCGGGCCTCGCTCAGCTCGGAGCGGGCATCGACAAGCACGGCGTCCGGGCTCGGGCCGGCGACCAGGGTGCGGACATCGCGGGGTGCGGTGCGCACCGAGTGCGGCAGCAGGTCCAGTGCTGGTAGCACTGCGGATGGTTCGCCTGCCCGTGCGGTCACCAACAGCAGGATCTCCACGATCACCTCCGTCCCGGCGGCCGTTGCGGCCGCGCGCGACCAGCGGCACTCCTGCGGGGTGTGGCGCTGGGAACTTCCGTGGGTCCCGGCGTCGCTGACGGGCGGGTTTCGCCGTTGAGCGTAACCGATTCCTCGCCTACGACCTTGGCGCGGTTTCCTCTTTTGCCCCATCTGCCCCTGATCGCGGCTCAGGTTTTAACGTCGTGGAAACGCTGGCACCCGCGATGTGAGGTTGGTCTGGCACGATCGGTGGGTGTTTCCCGCCAACTCGCCCGAGCCCGGCCGTGACCCGTGGACCGAGGACCCGTCCGCCCCGGGCGGCCCGGCGCCGCGTACCGGTCCGGCGGTGGAGGTCGACGAGCGGCGCTCGCGCGGCCCGCGCCGGCTGCGCCGCGGCGGTTCGGCTCGCCGCCCTGACGACGAGACGGACGCCGACGACGAGGAGGCGGAACCGCCGGTCGAGGTACGCCGGCAGATCTCGCTCGCCATCGGCGGTTTCGCCGCGCTGCTCGGCCTCGGCCTGGTGGTCGCGGCGCAGACCTCCAGCCCCGGGCACCGCCTGCCGTTCGCCCTCGTGGTGTTCGCCGTGCAGGTGTTCTTCCTGCTCGCCTGGACCATGGTCACTCGGCCACCGGCGCTGGCGGTCGTCCTCGGGGTGGGCACGGTCACCGCGTTGGCGGCCGACGTGGTGGCCGTACGGACGGCCGAGGCCCGGTTGGCGCCGCTGCTCTACATAGCGGTCGGCGGGGTGCTCGCGGCAGTGCTCGGGCAACTGGTCCGACGGGTGGACCGGGTCCGGGTGACCGACTCGCTGCGGACCACCGCCACCACCGTGTTCGGAGTCGTCGCCTTCGCCACGCTCATCGTGCTCACCCGGATCCCCGCCGGCACCCAGGCGATCGCCGTCTGTCTGACCGCGGCCGGGGTGGCGCTCGTCGTCGCCCGGGTGACCGACGCGGTCGCGGCCTGGCCGCGACTGGCGCCCCAGGTGCCCAGGGGCGCGGCGGGAGTGGTCGGCGGCGCGATGGTCGGCACGCTGATCAGCGCGCTGCTCGGTGGCTACCTGGTCACCCCGTTCACGCCTACCCGGGCCGCGATCATCGGCCTGGCGGCGGCCGTTGTCGCCGTGCTGGCCGATCTCGCCGTCAGCTACGCGGAGGCGGGCCGGCTGATGGCCGGCGAGGTGCCGTCGGCCTGGGCCGCACGGCACGTGCAGGGCCCGCTGGGCGGCTTCGCGATGGCGGCACCCGCCGCGTACCTGATGTGCCGGTTGCTGCTCTGACAGCCCGGTGCGCGGCGGCGCGATCCGGTCGTGCGCGATTGAGAAATCCGGACCACGGGTACCACCGGTCCACCGCTGGCGGCATCGAGGTACGACGAGACAGGAGGCGGCGTGGAGCAGACGCAGGTGTACGAACGGCGACCGCGGCGACGCGGGCGCAAGATGTTGATCGGGTTCGTCGTCCTGCTGCTCGTGCTCGCCGGACTCATCGCCATCGCCGACCGGGTGGCGGCGTCCGTGGCCGAGCGCACCATCGCCGACGAGGTGCGCCAGCAAGTCGCCCAACAGAACGCCCAGTCCTCGCCACCCGAGGTCGAGGTGGGTGGTTTCCCGTTCCTCACCCAGGTGCTCGACGGCCGGTACGAACGCATCTCGATCAAGCTGCGGGACGTGCAGGCCTCGGTACAGGGCGACGCGGTCGCGCTGCCCAGCCTGGATGTCGACGCCCGGAACGTGCGTGCCTCGCTGGACACCCTGCGCACCGGCCAGGGTGAGGTGGTGGCCGAGACGGTCAACGGCACCGGCACCGTCAGCTACCAGAGCCTGTCGGCCCTGCTCGACCGGGAGGGGCTGACCCTCGGCGAGCGGGACGGGCAGCTCGCCGTCACCGCCCCGGTGGACATCCTCGGCCAGCGGCTGACCGTCACCGGCACCGCCGACATCGTCGTCGGTGAGCAGGGGCAGGTGGCGCTGAAGTTCGACGACCTGGACGCCGAAGGGTTGCCGGACGTGCCGTTGGCCCGCGCCCTGGTGAGCAACTTCGCCCGCAGCATCTCGGTCGACGTACCCCTGCCGGAGTTGCCGTTCCAGCTCACCGTTCGCGAGGTCCGACCGCAGCCGCAGGGGCTGACGGTGACCGCCGACGCACGGGACGTGCCGATCAACTCGGCCGGCTGACCAGCGGCCCGGCGTCCCGGATGCTGGTCGGTCCGATAGAGAGTTCTGGGATCGCTGGTAGGCTCCCTGCTCATGGGGACGCTCCTCACCAAACGGCGCGCGGTCGACCTGTGCCGCGTGGCCACCTGCCTGTGTCGCCCCGTCATCTGACGGCGGGGCTGTCTCGGGCCGCCTAGCGGCCAAGGCACTCGGGGCACGCGTACCTGTTCCCGGTGCACCCCACCGGACGCCCGGCAGCGGCGCCGTCGCACGAACCCGTGATCCGTTCCGAGCTATGGGTCCCGCGCGTGGTGCGACACCTTCACATTTCACGACCTCCGCGCGCTGGCTCACCATCCATCCTCAACAGGGAGTGATCTGATGAGTCGCGACACCGCACTCGTCTCGGCCGAGTGGGCCGAGAAGAACCTCGACGCCCCGGGCGTCGTCTTCGTCGAGGTCGACGAGGACACCTCGGCCTACGACTCCGGCCACATCGCCGGTGCCATCAAGCTGGACTGGAAGACCGACCTCCAGGACCCGGTCCGCCGGGACTTCGTCAACAAGACCCAGTTCGAGGCGCTGCTGTCCGAGCGGGGCATCAGCAACGACGACACCGTCATCCTCTACGGCGGTAACAACAACTGGTTCGCCGCGTACGCGTACTGGTACTTCAAGCTCTACGGCCACCGCGACGTCAAGCTGCTCGACGGTGGTCGCAAGAAGTGGGAGCTGGACGCCCGTCCGCTGGTCACCGACACCGTGACCCGCCCGGCGACGCAGTACGTCGCGGGCGAGCCGGACACCAGCATCCGGGCTTTCCGGGACGAGGTCGTCGCCGCGATCGGCACCAAGAACCTGGTCGACGTACGCAGCCCCGACGAGTACGCCGGTCGCCTGCTCGCCCCCGCCCACCTGCCGCAGGAGCAGGCGCAGCGGGGCGGCCACATTCCGACTGCGATCAGCGTGCCGTGGTCGAAGGCAGCCAACGAGGACGGCACCTTCAAGTCCGACGACGAGCTGCGCAAGATCTACGGTGAGGCCGGGCTGGACGACAGCAGGGAGACCATCGCCTACTGCCGTATCGGCGAGCGCTCCTCGCACACCTGGTTCGTGCTCCAGGAGCTGCTCGGCCACGACAACGTGAAGAACTACGACGGATCGTGGACCGAGTACGGCTCGCTGGTCGGGGTGCCGGTGGCGCTCGGCGACGAGCCGGGGGAGGCCTGAGATGACCGCACCCACCGCAGCAAGCACCGCCGCCGGTTGCGCGGCCCCCGACCAGGCGGCCCCGCTGCCCGCCGGCCTCGACCTGGAGCGGGAGACCGTCATCACCGGTGTCGTCCGCTCGGTGCAGGGCGAGGCGGTGGCCGGCGCGTACGTCCGGCTGCTCGACTCGACCGGTGAGTTCACCGCCGAGGTGGTGACCTCACCGGCCGGCCAGTTCCGGTTCTTCGCCGCGCCGGGTGCCTGGACGTTGCGCGCGCTGTCCCGCCAGGGCAACGGAGACACCACCGTGACCGCCGGCCGCGGCATCAACGAGGTGACGGTAACCGTCACCGACTGACCCCACGTCGAACGGCGGGTGGCCCGCATCCCTCCCAGGAGGAATGCGGGCCACCCGCCGTCTGCACCCCGCCCCGCGCACCGCGCCGTGCTGCCCCGACGAGCAACTTCGCTGATGTTGCTGCCTCGGCGCCGCCGGATGCGGCACTATCCCCGAAACTGCGGCGAGTACCGGGCGAGGGGCGGTGTTGGCGGGAGTTGTGGGCGGGGCGCTGGCCCGTGAGGACCGGCGCCCCGCCGTGTGGGTCGGGTCGGGTCAGATGCCGGTGGCTCTGGTGCAGGTGGAGGCGGGTTCCAGGGCGAAGTCGAGCGTGCCGACGATGCCCGCCTCGATGCGGTGGCGCTGCACCTGCGGCACCCAGCCGTCCTTGGCCACGATCACCTCGTAGCGGCCCTTCGGCAGCCACCAGGCGTAGCGGCCGCTGGCGTCGGCCGTGAGGGTCGTTCCGGTACCGGCCGAGATCAGGTTCACCCGTACCGTCGCCGGGATGCCGACCGTGACCCCGCCGCAGGTGGTGCCGGTGACGGTGCCCCGGATCTTGCCCCAACTGGCCGGCGGCGACACGTTCATCTCCACCGCGACCGGGGTCACCGGGTAGGGGCTGTCCGAGGCGATGGCGAGTTCGCCCGCGTACCGGCCGGGTTGGGCGACGCCCGCCGCCTCGGTCGCGGTCAGGGTGACCGTCACCGTCCTCGACTCGCCCGGCGCGAGGGTGAACGTGGCCGGGGACGTGTCCAACCAGGGCAGGTCCGCCTCGGCTGCGCAGAGTTCCAGACCACCGAGCCGCTCACTGTCCGCGCTGCCCACGAAGGAGGTGGGCGAACCGCCGATCTTGTAAGCGCCGCAGGTTGCGGCCCCTCGGTACCGGCTGAACCGGACGTTGGGCAGGTCCCGCCAGGCACCGGTGACCGGGTCGAAGCCGACGGTACGGTTGGTGACCGCCGTCGAGCCGTCGGTCACCCCGCCGGCCAGCACCAGCAGCCCGCCGGCGGCCGCGTACTGCGAACCCCACAGCTCCAGCGGGAGTTCCGGCAGCGGGCTCCAACTGTCGGCAGCGGGGTCGTACCGGTAGGCGTCGGTGTACTCGGTGCTGCCCGTGCCACCGGCGCAGTAGACCGAGGCACCGATGCCGCCGCAGGCCAGCCACGACACCGGGTGCGGGTAGGCGGCACCGGTGCTGAACGAGCCAGCCGCCGGGTCGAACACCACGAGTCCGTCGCTGTCGGTACAGGTGGCGTCGGCGCAGCCACCCACCAGGTACACCTTTCCGCCGACCACGGCCGAACCGGCCGCCGCGACCGGAGCCGGGTTGGTCGCTCCCGGCAGGGTGCTCCACGTTCCGGCGGCCGGGTCGAAGACGTCGACCGTGGCCACGGTGGCGTCGTCCGCGCCCCAACCGCCGATCACATAGAGCTTGCCGCCGACCGCCGCCGCGGCGGGCTTGGAACGCACCGTCGGCAGGTCGGGCAGGGCGGTCCAGGCGCCGGGCCCCGGGTCGTACACCCAGGCCTTGCGCTCGGTGCCGGTGCCACCGCCACCACCGACCGAGTAGATCTTCCCGTCCAGCCAGGCAGCGGCGTTGTCGAAGATCGCCGCCGGCAGCTTGGCGATCTCGCTCCACGCCTCGTCCTCGGCGACGATCGCCTGCGGTGTCACCCCGCCGTACGCGGTGCCGGTGCGGGCCTTGCTGATCCCCTTCACCTTCTGCTCCCGCAGCGGCGCGCCGGCGCGCCTGAGCAGGTCGAACTGGCCGGCGCGTTCCAGCAGGTCAACGCTGGCCGGCGCGGTACCGGTGTTGCTGACCGTCACCCGGGTGGTGCGGGTGCTGCCGTACGGCTGATGTGACTCGATCGACGTCGGGCTGACCGTCAGCCGACCGGCGGCGAGGGCGAAGTTGGCCCGCTTGACCCGGTCGGCGGTGACCGTCACCTCCTTGGTGAGCGGCGCGTACGGGGTGCGCTCGGCGGTGAACGGATGGGTGCCGGTGAGCCCGGAGAAGAGCCAGTAGAAGCCGTCCGGCTCGGCCGGATCCTGGGGCGTGGCCGCCGAGACCGCCCGGTCCTCGGGACGGTGGTCACTGGCCACCGTCACGCCGTTGAGCGGGTCGCCGGTGTTGCGGTCGGTGGTGGTGCCGACCACCAGCCCACCGGGCACGGGCGAGCACTCGCGGTTGACCACCGCCACGTCGTCCACCTGCCACCACCAGGCGAAGGTGCCCTTGAAGCGGAAGCGGACAAGTGCGGACGCGGCGTTCGCGGCCGGGTCGAGCGGTACCTCCTCGACCCGGGGACCACGGCGGCTGGCGGTCTGGTGCCAGACGTTTGTCCAGGTCGCCCCGCCGTCGGTGGAGACGTCGATGTCGGCGGTGTCACTGATGCCGACGGCGCGCCAGTCGCTGCGGAACCGCAGTACCGGTGCGGCGGTCGTGGACAGGTCGATCGGCGGGGCGATCAGGTCGGTGTCCTGCGTGTTGCCGGAGCCGAGGGCGTCGCTGTCGATGATCGCGAAGCCGCCGGTTCCGCCGGTGAGGTTGCCCCGGGAGCGGGGATCGTCGAAGACCCAGCCGCCGGAGGCGGTGCGGTTCTCCACCCGCCAGCCGGGTGGTGCGCTCGTCGTGTCGAAGCTCTCGGTGAGCAGCGGCGTGCCGAACTGTGCCGTGTAGCCGGCGGCGGTGCAGGCGGCGTCCACGGGTACCGCCACGTTGACCTTGGTGGCGTCGCCGCCCACGGCCACCTCGCGGGTGACGACGCGGTAGCCCGGGTACTGGGCGGTCACGGTCAGCCGGTACCCGGTGTTGCCGGGCAGGGTGACGGAGTAGCGGCCGGTGACCGGGTCGGTGAAGATCGGATCGCCGGGCCGTCCCGCCACCTCGATCTTGGCGTACAGCGGCCAGCCGTGCCCGGAACCGTCGGTGACCTTTCCGCTCACCGTGACCGCCGGGGTGGCCAGCAGGGCGAAGTCCTGGTCGACGGTGCCGCCGTCGGGCACCGTCACGGTCGCCGACTCGTCGGCGTAGCCGTAGGCGCTGGCCGTGAGCGTGGTCTCGCCGGCCGGCAGGGTGAGCGTGTAGCGCCCGTCGGCGTCGGTGGTGGTGCTGCGGGTGCCGTCGGTCACCGTCGCGCCGGAGAGCGGGTCGTCGTCGCCGGAGTCGGTGACCACCCCGGTGACCCGGCCGACCGCTCCCCGGGGTGCGTCCCGCACCGCCGCGTACGCGTCGAGCCGCCCCTCACCGAAGACGTTGTTGTCCGCCGGGGTGCCGCCGCAGGTGGTGGCATCGACGTCGCGGGCCGTACGGTCGAGCAACTCCTCGGTCGCGGCGAGGTCCCCGCGCAGGCCCGGTGCCGCCGCCCAGAGCAGTGCCACCGTGCCGGAGACGTGTGGCGCGGCCATCGACGTGCCGTTGAAGGAGGCGTATCCGCCGTTGCGGACGCTGGACCGGACGTTGCTGCCGGGCGCGGCGATGTTCGGCTTCAGCGGGTCGGTGCCGGAGCCGCGTCCGGAGAACCCGGCGATCACGTTGTTCACGTCGTACGCGCCGACGGCGTACGCGTTGGTGTAGTCGCCCGGTGAGCCGGCGCTGCCACAGGCCGGTCCGTCGTTGCCGGAGGAGAAGACGGGGAACATGCCGGCGGCCCGCCAGGCGGCCACGGTCTGCTGGTACCAGGGGTCACCACCGTCGCCGCCCCAGGAGTTGTTGACGATGTCGGGCCGCAGGTCCGGCCGGGGGTTCTGGCCGTTGGCGTCGGTGGGGGCGAGCACCCACTGACCGGCGGCCAGCAGCGAGGCGTCGGAGCAGTTGTTCGACTCGCAGCCCTTGGCGGCGATCCACTTCGCACCGGGGGCGACGCCGATCTGGTTGCCCGCACCGTCGTCACCGACCATGGTGCCCATGGTGTGCGTGCCGTGGTCGTTGTTGTCGCAGGGCGCGGTGCCGGTGCACACGCCGGCCGGGTCGAACCAGTTGTACGCGTGCTCGAAGCTGCCGCCGCCGAGGTTGCCCCGGTAGGAGGCGACGAGGGCGGCGTGGTCGTAGCGCACGCCACTGTCGATGTTCGCCACCACGACGCCCTCGCCACGGGTACCGAACTCGTCCCACACCCGAGGCGCGCCGATGTTGGTCAGGCCCCACTCGACCGCGGCGGTGCGCGCCCGGGCGGTTTCGGTTTCGGTCGGCCGGATCAGGGGGTAGCTGCGGCTCGGCTCGATCCGGGCCACCTCGGGTCGGCGGGCGATCTCGTCGAGCAGCGCCTTGTCGCCCTCGACCCGCACCGCGTTGGCGATCCAGTACGCGGTGTGCGGCACCTTGCGCTCGTCGAGCAGCGTCCGCAGGTCGCGTTGGGTACGGCTGGCCGTGGTGGTGAGCAACCGGTGCACCTCGCCCGCCCGGGCGTCGGGGTCGGGCAACCGGGCGGCCTGCGCCAACGGCGCGGTGTCGGCCAGATAGACCAGGAACGGTGCGGTCGACGTGGTGCCGAGCTGGTCGAGCAGCGCCGGGTCGACGGCGGCCCGGTGCGGTGCCGTCGGTTGGGCCGGCGCGGCGAGCGCGGGCTGGCCGGTGACGGCCAGCACGGCGGTGGTCAGCACCGCCACCGCCCGCCATCGTGGCGACCGGGTGGATGGTCGTGTGAACAATGTTCCTCCCCACGTCGTCGGTCCCGATCCGTTCGGGCCCGCACACCCGCGCGCCGCGACGCGGCGGCGCGCAGCGGCCGGGGCGATGTGGGTGGCCGGTGGTGGTGCCTCCGCCCGCTGAAAGTCATGCTCTTGCCCCGACCGTCGGTGATCAATGGAAGCCGTCGGTCAGTACTCGGTCAGTGACGAGGCGCGATCCTGACCGTTAGGCTGAAACCGGGTGCCATCGGTGACCGTCACTGGCGATCGGTGGGAGTCGCAGGTCCGGGGTGCCCTGGGGGAGGCGTCGTGTCCGGTACAGAGTTTCCGATCCTGGTCTGCGTCAGCTCCGACGCCACCGTCCGGCAGCGGGTGGTGCAACGGCTGGAGGGGGTCGGGCCGGTGGTGATCTGCGCAGACCTGGCCCAACTGCGGGCGGTGTTTCCCACCCCACCGACGGAGTCGGGCGGGTCCGGCGACGAGCCGGCCGAGCGTCCCCCGGAACGGTCGGCGACCTGGGGGGACCTGGTGGTCGACCGGGCCGGGCACCTGGTCACCTGGCGCGGCGCGCCGCTGGGGCTGACCCGCACCGAGCGGGAACTGTTGGCCCGGCTGGTGAGCCCGCCGCTCACGTTGTGGAGCTACGAACGGCTGTTCGCCTCCGTCTGGGGCGGTGCCTACCTCGGTGACACCGCGATCCTGCACTCAGCGGTGAAGCGGCTGCGCCGCAAGCTGCGGACGCTGTCCAACGGGCCGCAGGTGCAGACCGTACGCGGTGTCGGCTACCGGTTGAGCGGGCCGCCGGAGGCCGGAGACGGGCGTCTCGACGGACGGTCGCACCAGGCGTGACACGATGGCCGGGTGAGCAATGCCGTCCACACCGAGCACCCTCCGTCGACCGGTCCCCGACCACCGACCACCGGCTCCCGGCTGCCGCGTTGGTTGATCGCGGCGACGGCGGCCTGGGCGGTGCTGCTGGCCGGTCTCACCTGGATCTCCTCGGCCGAGGATCCGCCGACCGTCCGTGAGCAGCGCACCCTCACGCAGGCCGGGCCGGTGGTCGACGGCGCGATCGGTGAACTCGTCGCGGCGGCCGGCGGCGGTGTGCCGGCACTGAGCCCACCCGAGGTCGACCGGGGCTGCCGGATCAGCCCGTTCGCGGACGGCGCGACGCTTACCCGCGCGGTCGATCTGGCCGCGCCGGTGGGTGAGGAGCGGGCCCTGCTGGAGCAGATCGCCGAGCGGCTGCCCGCGCGGTGGCGGGCCGGTGTCCGGCTCACCCCGGACGGCCCCCGTCTGCGCGGCGACGCGGGCGAGTTCGTCACCGTGACCGGGCGGCCGGCGACCGACGGCCGGATCCGGTTCACTGTCGACACCGGGTGCCGGCCGGTGGGTGACGGCTACGACGGCGCCGGGTCCGCCCCGGCCGGCCCGGAGGTCGACGTGCTGGCCGAGGCGGTGCGGGTGCTGAACGGCCGCGACGGCGCTCCCGAGTCGGTGACCAGCGCCCCCTGTCCCGGTGGTGCGACGGCCCGTACCGTCCGGTCCGTCGTCGAGCCGGTGGCCACGGCGCCGCAGGCCACGCTCGCGCCGCTGGCCAGCGGCACACCGGTGGTGGAAACCCCCGAGGTGTACGCCTACCGGCGCGACGGCGTCGCGGTGCTTGCCGATTTCCAGCCGGACCGGGTCGTGGTCTCCGCGACGACGGGTTGTGCCGGCTGAGCCGCACCCCGTCGCGGCCGCTCAGTCAGGTCGGGCCGGCCCCTGGTCGCGACTGCGACCCAGCGCGTCGACCCGGCCCCACCGGCCGGGGATGTCCAGCAGTTCCACCCGGCCCATCCCGGCCGGCACGTACGGGTCGATGATCAGGTGTTCGCCCTGCGGTTCGAGTCCGAGCATCACCCGCAGCAGCAGCAGCGGGGTGCCCGCCGACCACGCCTGCGGGCTGCACGCGGTCGGGTACTCCACCGGGTAGTCGGTCAGGTCACGTTCGTAGCCGGCGAAGGCCTCCGGCAGCCGGCCGAAGAAGTAGCGGGACGCCGCGAACATCGACTCGCAGATCCGTCCCGCCTCCTCCCGGAGACCGTACTTCCACAGTCCCCACGCGATGATCGAGTTGTCGAACGGCCAGACGGTGCCGACGTGGTAGCCGATCGGGTTGTATCGCCCCTGGTCGTCGGCGAGGGTGCGGACGCCCCAGCCGGAGAAGAGTCGGGGACCGAGCAGGTGTTCGGCGACCCGTCGGGCCCGGGACTCGTCGACGATGCCGCTCCAGAGCAGGTGCCCGATGTTGGAACTGAGCGCGTCTACCGGGCTGCCGTCGGAGTCCAGGGCCAGCGCGTAGTACTCCTTGTCCGGCAGCCAGAAGTCCCGGTTGAAGCGTTCCTTCAACTCGGCGGCCTCCCGTTCCAGCCGGTCGGCGTACACCGGGTCGTTCCAGCACAGTCGGGCCAGTCGGGCGCCACGCAGCTTGGCGTCGTAGGCGTAGCCCTGCAACTCGCAGGTCGCCCGGGGGAAGCTCGGCAGCCGACCGTCGGAGTAGCAGATCGCGTCCCAGGAGTCCTTCCAGCACTGATTCTCCAGGCCGACCTGGGGGCTGCGGGTCTGGTACCAGACGTACCCCGTGCCGAGCAGGTCGCCGTACGTGTCGATCCAGGTCAGGGCGGCCCGTACCGAAGACTCCAACCGTTTGACCAACTCGACGTCACCGGTCCACCGCTCGTACTCGTCGAGCAGGATCACGAACAGGGCGGTCGAGTCGGCCGAGCCGTAGTAGGGCGAGTGGGGTTGTTCCTCGAAACCGGCGGACTCGCCGTAGCGCAACTCGTGCAGGATCTTGCCCGGCTCCTCGTCGCGGAAGTCGTCCACCCGGTGGCCCTGCAGCCCGGCCAGCATGGTCAACGTCGGCGGGATCAGATCCGGCACGAACGGCAGCACCTGAAGCGAGGTGAAGATGCTGTCCCGGCCGAACAGTGTCATGAACCACGGCAGGCCGGCGGCCATCAGCCGGACGCCGAGCGCGATCGACTCGTACCGCAGCGCGGCCAGGTCGTTCAGGCTGCGCCGGTACGCACTGGCCATCGGTTCGCGGTCGCAACCCAGCTTGGGTGCCTGGGCGACGAACTCGGCGTGTTCCGCCTCGATCGCCGGCGTCGTGCGGCTGCCCGCGAAGGGCAGCAGCGCGCGGACGTCCTGACCGCGGGCGCCGTAGATGACGCTGGTGACCGTCAACCGGGTGGTCCACTCGCCGTGCGGCCCGATCCGGATCGGAAAGGTCATCCCGCGGCGGTCGACCTGGGCGGCGGCACTGCTCCGAATCGTCGTCTCGCGGTGGAACGCGTCCCGCCGGTAGGTCAGCCGGAGCGAGTTCTCGCCGGGCGCGGCGGTGTTGTGCCCCTTCTTGCTCTTGGTGTCCTTGATCTCGAAGATGTCCGCGAAGTCGGAGGCCATCTCCATCCGGACGGTGAAGCTCATCTCCTGCCCGGAGTGGTTGAGCACGGTAAGTTCCTCGGACAGGTCGCCGCTGATCGCCCGACTCCTGATCACCGAGACCTTCGCGTCCAGGAAGTGGGTCGGTTCGCCGGGTACCAGGAAGTAGCGGGTCCGGTGGGACTCGGCGTCGTCGATGGAGAGGGCGTGCAGCCGCTCTCCATTGATCAACAGCAGCCAGGTGGACAGGAACCGGGTGTCGAAGGCGAACAGCCCGGTGGGAAAGTCCAGCGACGGCTCGACATCGCCACGACGGTCGCTGACCAGGAAGGTGTTGCCGTCAAGGATGCTGACCAGTTCCTTCACCGAGTCCACCTGGCGTGCTCGCGGGCGACCTCGCGCGGATCCCGGGTGCCGGGCGGGGACGGGAAGAACAGGCGGAAGGCGAGGAAAAGCACCACGTCGCCGCGGAAGGTGCTCTCGTTGCGGAACACCGCGGAGATGGCCTGTGCACGGCCGGTGACCAGCTGGTCGAACAGACCCACGCCGCAGTACCAGGTCGCGTCGCCCGGGTCCGCGCCCTGATCGACCTCGGCGGCACCCGGCCGCATCCGGACCAGCCAGTGCTCGGTGCGGTGCCCCTCGGACAGGTCGATCCGCAGGGTGCCCGCGACCGGAGCGCGGAGGACTTCCGGGGCACGGGCCGGCAGGGTCGCGAAGAACTGCTGGGTCGCCTCGGTCACACCCGAATCGTAGGCATTCACCCGACTTGTCGGGCGGGTTCCGACGCCTTCCCAGCCAGGACGCGGGGGGCCCTCCCCGACACTGTTCGGCGAGTCAGTAAACGAGCGCCTGCGCGCCCTCGGCCATCGTCTCCTCGACGAAGACCGCCGCCCCGGCGATCCGTACGCCGGGGATGACGTCGCCGGAGTCGATGTCCCGGCGAGCGGCGCACTGGGTACAGGCCGTCACCGTGCCGGTGGCGAGGATCACGTGCAGCAGTTCGGCCAGCGGAGCCGAGTGCGGTAGTTCGAAGTTCTGCGCCCGGCCGGGCAGCGCGAACCAGGTCGACTCCCCGGTCAACCAGAGTGAGACGGGCACCCCGGCGGCAGCCGCGGTGGCCGCCACGGTGAACGCCTGGGCGCACCGTTCCGGTGCGTCGGCACCGGCGGTGGCCTTGACGACGAGAGTGCGGGCCATGCCCGCCAGCATAGGATGACCCGGATGGTCACCGAGATCGGGTTCGTCAGCCTGCTGGTCGCCGGCCTGGGCGCGCTCGCCGGTGGCCTGGTCTACCTGGCGGTACGGATATCGAGAGGCAAGTGGTGATCCGGTGAGTGCGAGGAGTGAGCCGGTTTTGCGAGCCCCGCAGTCGCGAACGAAGGTGGTCCGGTGAGTGCGAGGAGTGAGCCGGTTTTGCGAGCCCCGCAGTCGCGAACGAAGGTGGTCCGGTGAGTGACGACAATCCGTTGGCGCCGCCGCCCTGGCTGAACGCACCGCCGGTGGAGGCGTACCCGTTCGAGGAGAGTCACGACCTGCGGGTCGGCCCGAAACTGCACCCCACGCTCGACGGCCTGCTGCCGTACGTCGGGGTGTGGCGGGGCCGGGGACGGGGCGGCTTCCCCACCATCGAGGACTTCGACTTCGCCCAGGAGATCCGGATCAGCCACGACGGGCGGCCGTTCCTGCACTACGAGTCTCGGGCGTGGATCCTCGACGAGCAGAGCCGGCCGGTGCGGCCGGCCGGCCGGGAGGTCGGCTGGTGGCGTCCGGTGCTGGACGGTGACCGGGCGACCGACGAGTTGGAGGCCCTGTTGACCACCCCGACCGGCGTGATGGAACTGCACGTCGGCCGGCGCAAGGGCACCCAGGTGGAGTTCGTCACCGACGCGGTGGTGCGTACCTCCACGGCCAAGGAGGTCACCGCCGGGCACCGTCTCTTCGGCATTGTCGAGGGTGCCCTGCTCTACGCGCAGGACATGGCCGCCGTCGGCCACCCGCTGTCCCCGCATCTGTCCGCCCGCCTCGTCCGGGTCGCCGGCTGAGCCGCCCGCTCCGAAACGGGTCTGCCGGGGCCTCGGCTCGGGCGCGCGGCGAGAACGCGGCCTCAGGGCAGCGGAAAGCCGAGCAGTTCCTGCAACGGGCGGGTCAGCGGGCTGGGCGGCAGCGGCTCGGCGTCGAGGGTGTGCACCGCGACCAGACCGCGTACCGACGAGGTGAGCCAGACCCCGTCGGCCTCGCGGAGGTCGGTGGGGGTGACCATGCGTTCGGCGGCCCCGCAGCCGACGTCGGCGCTGTGGGCGAGCAGCCAGGCGACGGTGGTGCCGGGCAGGATGCCGGTGCGTCGGGCGGGGACCGTGCACAGCGTCTCCCCGGCCAGCCAGACGAGGTTGGCGGTCGGGCCTTCCAGGGCGTACCCGTCGGAGGAGATCCAGAGCACGTCGTCCACGCCGGCCCGGGCGGCCCAGCGCCGGGCGGCGCTGCTCGCCCCGTACGACGTGGACTTGATGCCCGCCGGCAGCCAGTCCAGGTCCGGACGGGCCTCGGCGGGCACCCCCAGGGAAAGGGTGGCCACCCGCACGCCGTCGCGCCGGGCCTGCCGGGCCGTGGCGGGCACCTCCGAGAGGGTGGCGTACACGGTGGGTGGGCCGCCGCTCTCCGGCCCCCGGGTGCAGATCAGCCGCAGCGCGCCCTCCACCTCTGCGGGCCAACCGGCGGCCACCTCGTCCAGCAGCTCGACCAGGGCGTCATCCGCCGGCAGGGTCAGCTCCACGGCCGCCGCGCCGGCCCGCAGCCGGGTCAGGTGCTCCTGGCGCAGCCAGGGCCGCCCGTCGCGTAGGTGCATGGTCTCGAAGAGTCCGTCGCCGCGCAGCACGCCGAGATCGTCGCCGCGCAGCACCGGCTCACCTGTCGGCAGCCGCCCGCGACCCAGCACGCCGATCCGCGAGGTCACCACGGAGGCCGAGCATAATGCGGTGCCGATCGCGCCGGGAGGTACGCGCCGGCCCGAACTATGATCGGGGGGTGTCCGAATCCTCCCTCGCGGAACTGCTCCGCGCCCGTGGGCTGCGGCTGACGGCGCAGCGACAGCTGATCCTCCAGGCGGTGCTGGACCTGGGGCACGCCACCCCCGAGCAGGTGCACACCGCCGTACGCGAGGTCGCCGCCGGGGTCAACATCACCACTATCTACCGCACGCTGGAGCTGCTGGAGCGGCTCGGCCTGGTCACCCACACCCACCTCTCGCACGGTTCGCCGACCTACCACGCCGCCGGTGAGGACCAGCACGTGCACCTGGTCTGCCGCGAGTGCGGCGCGATCGACGAGATGGATCCGGAACTGATGCGCCCGCTCTCCGACCAACTGGCCGGGGAGCGGGGTTTCCGGGTGGACATCGGGCACGTCTCCTTCTTCGGCCTCTGCGCGCGGTGCGGAAACGGGGAGCAGACATGATCGACATCGCGGGCGCGGTGGCGGTGGAGAGCATCGACGAGGCCAGCCGCGACCAGCCGGAGCCGGCGCACGCCGCCGCCGGGGTGCGGGGCGTGGCGGCGCACTACGGCGACCCGATGCGCGAGCAGCGCCAACTGGACACCGAGGTCGGTCTGGTGGACCGATCGCACCGGGGAGTCGTCGCGGTGCCGGGCGCGGAGCGCATCTCCTGGCTGCACACCCTCACCACCCAGCACCTCGCCGAGTTGGGCCCGGGGCAGGGCACCGAACTTCTCGTACTCTCGCCGCACGGCCATGTCGAGCAGCACGCCATGGTGGCCGAGGACGGCGACACCACCTGGCTCGACACCGAGCCGGGGGCGACCACGGGGCTGCTGACGTACCTGGAGAAGATGCGGTTCTTCAGCCAGGTCGATCCCCGGGACAGCACTCCCGAGCACGCACTGCTGTCGCTGGTCGGGCCGAAGGCCGCCGAGGCGGTGGCCCTGCTCGACGTGCCGCCGCTCGCCGAGCCGGACGTGGTCGGGCTGCCCGGCCCGAAGTTCCGGTCGGGTGAGCTGCCGCTCCGCCCGACCGCCCGCTACCACGTGCAGCCGCTGCCGCAGGGCGGCTGGGCCCGGCGCGGTCCGCTCGGCGTGGACCTGCTGGTGCCCCGGCCCGCGATGGACCTGGTGGTCGAGCGGCTGCGGGACAATGGGGTGCCCCCGGCCGGGCTGTGGGCGTACGAGGCGGTGCGGGTGGCTGCCCGGCGGGCCCGGGTCGGCGTCGACACCGACCACCGGACGATCCCCGCCGAGGTGAACCTGATCGCCCCGGCCGTGCACCTGGACAAGGGCTGCTACCGGGGACAGGAGACGGTCGCCCGGGTGCACAACATGGGCCGACCGCCGCGCCGACTGGTGCTGCTGCACCTCGACGGGGTGGCCTCCGACCAGCTGCCGGTCGCCGGCAGCCCGGTGACCATGGACGGCCGTACGGTCGGCTTCGTCGGCACCGCGGTGCTTCATCACGAGCTGGGCCAGGTGGCGCTCGCGGTGGTCAAACGCTCGGTGCCCGACGACGCCGCGCTCCGGGTCGGCGACAGCGCCGCCGCCATCGACGCCTCGTAGACGCCGACGCCACTGGTGGTCGGGGGCGCTCTAGGATCGCCGGCATGACGACAGGGACGTTGATCACGGTTGCCCCCACCGGCGCGGAGTCGGCGAAGACCGAGGTGCCGGCGCTGCCGGTGACCCTCGACGAGCTGCTGCTCACCGCCAAGGAGTGTGCGGCGCTCGGTGCCTCCGTGATCCACGTGCACATCCGCGACGACGAGGCACGACCGACCCTGGATGCGGGCCGGCTCCGCGCGACCGTGGCGGCGCTGCGGGAGAGCACGGATCTCATCGTGCAGCTGTCCACCGGAGGCGCGGTCACCGACCCCGAGGCCGACCGGCTCGCGGTGTTGGACGCCGCACCGGACATGGCCTCCTGCACCATGGGTACGGTCAACTTCGGCGACGACGTCTTCCTCAACCGGTGGGAGTTCGTCGTCGAGCTGCACACCCGGATGCAGGAGCGGGGCATCGTGCCGGAGTACGAGATCTTCGATCTCGGTCACCTCAGCGCCCTGCAACGCCTGTTGGGCAAGTACGGCCTGCCGCATGGCGGTCACGTCCACGTCGACTTCGTGATGGGAGTGCCGGGCGGCATGCCGGGCACCACCGCGACGCTCGTCGCGGCTCAGCAGATGCTCCGGGACCTGCCGGAGGGCACCACCTTCTCGGCGACCGGCATCGGCCGGACCAGCCTTCCGGTGTTGCTCGCTGCGCTCTCGACCGGTGGTCACCTACGGGTCGGGATGGAGGACACGGTCACGTACGCGAAGGGCCGTCCGGTGGAGTCGAACATGCAGCTGGTCGCGCGGGCGGTCGGCTTCGCCCAGCTCGCGCAGCGCCCACCGCTGAACACCGCCGAGGCTCGGGAGCTGCTCGGTTTGTAAGGCACGGGTCGCCCGGCGTTCTTTACCCCCGGAGGTGGAGTACCAGCTCACCCCGGGGTGAACGCGGCCGGACACCTCGGTACCGTCCACGTCGTGGGAAAGACGTACGAGGGCGGTGTGCCGCTCGCCGAGGTGGTCCGGTCCGGTTTCGTGGAGGGCGTGCACCGTGGCTCGGTGGTGGTGCTCGACAGCACCGGCGCGCCGCTGGCCGCCGCGGGTGACGTCACCTCGCCGATCTTTCCGCGCTCGTCGAACAAGCCGATGCAGGCGGTCGGGATGCTCCGCGCCGGGCTGTCGCTTGCCGAACCGGCCGACCTGGCCATCGTCGCGGCCAGCCACGCGGGGGAGGAGTTCCACCTGGCCCGGGTCGCCGGGCTGCTCGCCGGTGCCCGGCTCGACGAGGAAGCCCTGCACTGCCCGCCGGAGTTGCCGGTGGGTGATCTCGCGCGAACGACCGTGCTGCGGGCCGGCGGCGGTCCGACCCGGCTCCAGATGAACTGCTCCGGCAAGCACGCCGGGATGCTGTTGACCTGCCGGGCCGCCGGGTGGCCGATGGAGGGCTACTGGCGTCCCGAGCACCCGCTCCAGCGGTCGCTGCGCGACACGGTGGAGGAGTTCACCGGCGAGGAGGCGGTGGCCGTCGGGGTGGACGGCTGCGGTGCCCCGGTGCTGTCCGCGTCGCTGACCGGACTGGCCACGGCGTACCTGCGGATGGTCGCCGCCGACGGCGACAGCGGAGCGGGGCAGGTGGCCGGCGCGATGCGGGCCCACCCCGAGGTGGTGGGCGGTACCCAGGCGGACGACACCCGACTGATGCGCGGCGTACCCGGGCTGCTGGCGAAGATCGGCGCGGAGGGTGTCATCGCCACGGCGCTGCCCGGCGTCGGCGCCGTGGCGCTGAAGATCGACGACGGCGCCGGCCGGGCCCGGATGCCGGTCCTGGTCTCGGCCCTGCGCCGACTCGCCGTCGACGCGCCGGTGCTGACCGAGTACGCCGAGCTCCCGATCTTCGGCGCCACCCTCCCCGTAGGCGCCACCCGCCCCCTCTGGTAACCCACCCCACCCCACCCCACCCC